>DIEX01000032.1 GCA_002418835.1 Spirochaetia bacterium UBA5763
ATTCGGGGAAGTATACCCCGACAAATGAGCGGGCAAATGAAAGCACCTCCAGGGCCTTTTCGGCACACCCCGCAGCAAGGAGATCATTTGCGATACCGATATAGATGTATGGAGATGAACCTCTCTCTTTCATCATTGCTGCTATGATCTCAGTTTCACCCCTGTCAAAGGGTGGGAATGATTCGAACTCCCTTTTCTCTTTTTCTATTTCCGTTTTCATAATTGCCTTCCTCATTGTCTTTTAATAACCGTATTAACCAATTGACTCACATACTTAACGGCCCCCGCACCCCCGGAGGGGGCAAGGGTGACCTTTGCTTCTACAGGGCTCTTCTCAAATCCCCACCCCTCCCCCACTATCATTCCCGCCCCTTCCCCATGTCATTACCGCTTACCCTCTGTCATTCTTGTGACATCCTCCTGTCATTCCCTCGCCATCATCTGTCTTTCCCGCGTATGCGGGAATCCACACCACTCACAACCTCCTCTTTACCCCCACTGTCTCTATGTCAGCCGGCAGGCTGTTAAACTTCTCTGTTAAGAAGATAAACGCCGCGTTTAAAAGCTGTATCTCCACACAGTACTCCCTGTCCTCTGCTGAACCTTCTTCAAAAAAGATCCCCCGGAACTCCATTGCAAAGTCTATATACCTGCGTGCTTCACTGTGATACCCGTTTACAAGGTATCTAAGGCCCCTGCGTACAAAGATGTAAGGGGTTAAACCTGTTTCGTGAAGAAGTGCAGATATCCTTGCCACATCCGGAGTTCCGGAGGGGTTAAAGGTTTCTTGAATGACTGTTTTATGATTGGATATGGGCTTCATAAATGTTATTGTTTGCTTAAATCGAATTTTTTATTATTTATTCGTCAGAATCGAATATAATTATAAAAAGTCAAATATTTTTATACTATTTTCAAAAAAACGTTTGATTCTTCGATTATACCGAAGGAAAAGCTCTATATGATTATACATGGACTAAAAATAAAAAAGCTTATAAAAGATTCAGGTGATAAACTGAAAGAAGTTTCAGAAGCTATTAATGTACCATCATCAACAATAGCTTCCTGGTATAACCTGGAATATCCGCCACTCGACGGAGTAAAAAAAATTTGTGATTATTACAAAATTACCTTATGGCAATTTTTCCTGGATGATTATGATGAACTAAAAGAATATATTCAGGACTTCATTGAAACCGAAGATGCAGCATTGTTGAAACTTATTAATACCAGAATGAGTATTGAAGAGAGAATCCAGATAAAAAAAGCATTTCTTGAAGTAGCCAAATTGGTGCTCTTGAGCAATGAAGAAAAATTCAAGGATCTTCCGGAATATAAGGCGCTATTTAAAAGTTAATAATAAAAATATAGTAAACTATCCATTATGAGTGATTAATGAAAATAATTCTAACCGCAATAGAATACGAAATTCTAAAATATATACAACAAAGAGGAATAATAAAAACTGATCTACGTGAAAGATCGACAGGGACACATGAAGGAGTACATGTCGAATCATTTGATATAATTTCAAAATTAGGAATTCAAGAACATGAAGTTATAAAAATTCTTCATTCCCTCAAAGATAATGGAATACTTCATTTCAAGTCTGATGTACACCGTTTTGATCCTTCAGAATATTTTTATATATGGAAAATCGCCAGCAATATAAATATAAATGACTTTGTTACATATTCAAACATCATTAATTATAATATTGAGAATTCAATTATACTAAAAGTCTTAGATATACTTAAACAGGATAAACACTTAAGCATTTTACACTGGAAAGATTTTGAAAAACTTATATGCAATTTGCTTACAGCTGAAAATTGGCAAGTTCAGCATATTGGAAAACCACATGACAATGGAGTTGATATTGAAGCAAAATTTAGTGATGATACTTTAGGTGAAATTATATCATTATGGCAGGCAAAAAAATATAAAAGTACACATAAAGTAGAAGTACATCATGCACGTGAATTGTCTGGAGTAGCTGACAGATATAGAGCAACTAAGGCATTTCTTGTAACAACAAGTCAACTAACAAGAGATGCTAAATCATGGATACAAGATGATAAATATCGTCTCGGGTATAAAGAACATACCGACATAGTCAAATGGATTAATAGAGTAAAACCTTAATACTATTAAATAAACAAATAATTTGCGGATAAAACCAACTTGTTCTACTAGAAAAATCTACCTTTTGAAATATTTTTTTCAATAAACAATAGTTTACCTATAAATTCGCGAGTATCTAAAAAGTAATTCGGGTAAGCCCGTCTAAGTGTTTCTACAGAATCTGCTGAAACTAAAACAACCTGTAAAGGTTTACCTTCATTGATCTCTTTTTCAATTTTTGTATATTGTTCATTGGCTTCTTCTAATCTTTTTCGACCAAAGTTTCGTATATTCAATCGTCTTGTTAAAAGATTAAGTGTTATTAAATGATAATTACCTTGTTTTACATCTTGCGAAATAGCACTTGCAGCAACTGTATAAGCACTTAATTTTTTTTCAACTTCTAGTATTTTTGAAACTCGAATAACTTCTTGAAAAGTTTGTTTTTCATTTAATTGGGAATATTTTGCAATAGGTGTACATTTTTCTATATATGCAAATGCTGATGCAACCAGTGAAAAGAAGTCTAACCATTCTCTAGGACCTTCACTTGATTTTAATGAATGGTCTAAAAAAGTACCAACTGTTTCGACTGAGGTTGCCCATATATGTTGTAGCTTTGTTCTAATTTGTAATTCGATTCGTAATCCGTTATAATCTGGTACATGATCATTCATGTATTTGTAAACAAGATGAATACCTCTATATCCAGATTCCTTTGGTTCTGTGATATAATCTTTTTGATTTACTAGTTCATGATTAAAATGACTATTTCTATAGTTAGTTTCTAATTCTCTGACTTTTTTTATATTTGATAAAATCGCCCTCAATCCAGCAATATCTTGCATTCTTGATAGTTGCATAGATTCAGTTCTCTGTAATTTTAATATTATTGATTGTGATCTTTTTAATCGTTGAGCAACAAAAGCTTTCTCATCAATATGTTTTAATTTTTCACGAAGTGTTGCTTGAAAAGTGTTAATTGGGTATGAATGTATAGATCTCCAATTTGTGAGTACACTTTCAGCCCAAACAATATCTGGATGGTTTGGATCATTTTCTTTTAATATTTCACCAGCACGATTAACTTCTTTTTTTGAAAATTTCTTTATTACACGTTCCATTTCTTAACTCTATAAGTTTTATTTTAATGAGCCCACGGATGGGCGATTAAAAAGTTTTTCGCGTTTTTTGCATATAACTTCTTTTATCCGTAATAGTTCACATAATCTCTTTATGACAAATAAAACCTGACTTATTGCATACAAAACATTAATAAACTGAAAACAGTTAGTCAGAAGGTTTATCTTCTCCTGTATCTCCGCATCACCTCCGATGGGCTCTTTCATTTCCAGGGAGCTGATCTTTGACTGAATTTTTTTAATCTCTACGAAGAGCTTTGAGATAGAACCGTAATTATTATATAGACCTTTTACACGGAGAGTTTCAACTCTTTTTTGTACATCTATCCCGGCAACCGCATCAACTGAAATTGTATTAAACCTTCTGTGTAATTATATACACATGCTTATCAGGATACTGGTCAAGCTCCAGGTGTCTGCAGCTGCACCCCGATTCCATAATAACTTTCAAGTTTTCATCAATCCCGATAGAACCGTAAAAAAATCCCCGCTCCGGGAGCGAGGATAAAAAACTTTATGAATAGGAGCATGAAAAGGCCGCATGTCAAACCAATCATTGAACCTCATTCATAATACGATTGAGAGTGAAAAAGTTTAAAATCAACAGGAATTCAGTTCAAGGCGAATTGGAACAATTTAAACAAGCTGCAAATAAATCTTAAAATTAAAAAATCCCGGGTTTCCCCGGGAAAGCACAATGAAATATGTCATGAAATCAGAATACGTCAAATTGTATTTTTGCACCAGCGTAATATTCAGAACCTTCATCAACTCCTGATTTATCTTTCATGAAATCCCTGTATGTGAATTCTGGGGTTACATGAAAGTATTTGTTGATGTTATACTTCAGGTTAATAAAATACGCTACCTGTTTGTCCACCTTCTCAAATGTATCATTGTCAACCTGCGCATAGCCAGCACCTAACCCGATTTGAAGTGAAGATAATATCTGATACATCGGATTAATATATCCCATAAAGTGTTTTGAATTTTTAAACTCATCAACATCAACTACCACAGTAGTAGGCATATTAGGTGCAATTGAGTCAGCATTTGCGGCTTTTGGAGTTGACGCAATACCAAAATTACCAGTATTTACTCCATACATGGCTGTACTTCTTAATGTAAAATCTCCAAGAACAAAGTTTAGCCTCGCATAAGTAATCCATGAAACAAGGTTTTTGCCATCCATTACATTCATCGGATCATTAATTTTAACGGTATTATATGCGCCACCGATTCCTATCAAATTGGCCCCGGATTTAAAGTCATAGCCTACAGCTATTTTTGGATATTGAACTGTTATATCTGCCACAGTACCAGCTCCAGTTGTTATTTTGCTGGTTTCTATAAATGAAGCGTATAATCCATTCCAGGACAACATAATCTGTTGCTGACGTCCATCATATGGCACACCAAAACCACCAAGGCCATTATCATCAACATAATCACCAGTAGCCGGGAAAAAATATGGAGTATAGTTCTGACCAGCCATTAGCAGTAAACCATTAAATCCATACGTTGCATATGCCAGTCTGAGGTAAGCAGGATCTGATTCAGTTGTTGAGTTTGTATTAAGCCCGAACTCAACATGAGTTTTAACACCTTCTATCTCCATTTTAGCACCAAACCTTGTATTTGCCTGAAGCCTGTTTACAAGTTCAGTTTCACCATCATAAGTGGCATTTTCTGCAGGATCTGTATTGTGATACCCGAGGAAAATCCTGATTGATGCATAAGGATCAAAATTTCTAACTGTAATTGCAGCTTCCTGTGCAAAGGCCCCGGAAGTTGTAATAAGAGTAATTATAAACATAGAAATAGCTGAAAATCTTTTTAACATAGGTTTCCTCCACTTGTATTTTATCAGCTTTTTTGAAATAATTTTTAACTTTACATTGTTTAATGCTTCATATTTAAATCAGATGATTTCCGGCATCTTTCATGCCAGCAAGCATTTCTGTTACAATTTCTACAGAAGTCCGATGCCGGAAAATCATTTTAAAAATTTATATCTGAATAACCTTACTCCGCACTATCTGCTTTAGGTTTGTAAAAAAACAATATTACAAAATTGGGGCTCAGTATTATCAGGAAAAACAATATAAACTTCAATCCAGCTGTTATACTTCCGACCTCTATACCATCATAGAATCCCCAGATACCGAAGAGAAGCATAGATAATGTTACTCCCCAGGCATAAGCCTCATGCCACTTGAGGCTTAATGAAACTCCTTCTTTTCTCTTAATCTTAAGAACCATAATTACCTCCGGTTATTCCTTGGACCATTTTTCTGCAGCTTCTTCGTATGTCATAAACTGCTTTTCATACGCCGATCTCGGAGGATATACATTTTCATGTTTCTTATACCATCCGCCAGTAAACGCTTTCCCTTCTGTTAAAAGTTTAACCACTTCTTCAGGAGTAAGTGTTTTACCTATATTCTGCATATCAGGACCAAGCTCTCCTTCATCGTAGTCCCAATGAACGTTTCTGTTACGCCCATCTTTATCAAGAAGCCTGTCAGGAATTTTACCCCACTCAATCCCTTTGTATTTAAGTCCGACTTTACCCATCTGGGCGCCGATTCCCGTAGACCATTCTTCAGCTGTTGACCTGTCCTCTTCAGTGAAGATATAATTTCCAACAAGTCTCGGAAGTTCAATTTTATAACCAGGGTTCTCCTGTATCCACCTTGCTGGTCTGTTTGTTCCGAATTCTCCTGATTCTGTTGCATACTGATATTCCAGCCAGTCTTCAAGACCGACACCATTGACATTCCCGAATAACCATGGAGCTAAAAATGAATGTTTGGTCATATATGCACCAAGCTGATGGAAAGCATTTACAGGTTTGTTATATGGACACACCTTGAGGCACTCATTACAGCAGTTTCCATTTAGGTTACCAGCCCGGAATCTTACGCACTTATCTTTATCAACGTGCCACATCTTTATTCCATTTTCTACTGTCTGTTCACCCATAGGGATTGCATTTACTGGACATGCTCTTGAACATCTATCGCAATGTTCACAGAATCTTGTAACACCATAAGATTCTCTTACAGGATCAGGTTCCATTGGAAAGCTGGTAAGAATTGTAGCTGATTTAAAACGGAGCCCTCCTACAGAAGGAACAACTGCATCGCTTAACCTGCCGTATTCTCCCATACCATTATAAACAGAAAATGGTGTTTCAATTGTTTCATAGTTGATTCCACCATGCCCGACTCGCGCTTCATAACCCATGTCCCTGAGCACCTGCGCAAGCCTTACTGCTATCCAGGCACTTGTGCTGTATGCCGCACCGCTTTTTGAAGCGCTCCACCAGGAGTGCCCCGGATCGTTTAACACCCTGCGCCAATTCTGATCTGTGAACACCTGAATACCATATTTCAGATCTTTCACGTCATCGAGTGACAATGGTGTCCCCTTGGAAATAAAATCATGAGAATAGAACCATCTCGGATCTACCCTGCATATTCCGACTTCCACGGAGCCGAGCCATTTACCGATCTCCTTTACCATAAGGGCATTCTCTTCCGGAGTATACTTTGCCTTTTCATACCCTACTTTTCCTGCCACATCACCGAGAAGAAGATCACCGTTGTTCCATCCGATCTTTTCGGCACGATGTGATCCCTCAAATGAAGTCCAGGGATACTTCATTGGTTTAACCGGTTCCCCGCCAACAGTGTTCGGGCCACGCAATGAATCGGTTATAGTGGTTATACCGAAAGTAGCCCTTGCAAGAGGATAAGTTGTAGTAAAACTCGGCTTACTCCCTCCTCTTGCTTTTGCCATAGGTTCAATGAAATCCTTGTGGGTATAGACATAACCATGATTAACCAGGTTAGGTCCCAATTGCCCCATATACATACGCCCCCAACCGTGATTAGGCTCACTAAATCTATGGACTTCACCAACAACATACTGCGGTGCATCCGGTGCAGGGAAAGGAAAGAACATCAGGATAGCAATCAACGTCCAGAACCCGCTCATACCCATCAATGCTTTTCGTCTCTTAATTTCAGTGATTTCGAAATGTAAACCCTGCCAAAGAAGAGCAACCGCGATTATTAGAAAAATCATAAACAGGGCGTAAATGTTAAGCCCCGACAGGAAAAACCACAGAAGCGCAATGCCTGCTGCAGCCCAGAGCAAGATTAGAATATTTTTTCTTTTCTTCTCGCTCATAATGACCTCCTTATTATTTTTATCAGTTCCTGTTCTGTAACCTGGCACGCAGTAGAATAATTCTGAATTCCGGATTAAATCGGCGAACAAAGAACATCTTCCTTTTTTACACCGGGAAAATTAAATTAACTTCCTGTTTAATAATTCAGGAATTCCTGATATAGAGGTTTTCTTTGAAGTGGGGAAAGGTTATCAAATAAGGCGGAGTAACAAAAAACCCCTGCCCTTAATCCCGGACAGGGGTGGAGAAATTGAGATAAGATAGTAGATTTACTTTAGAGTTATATTATATTTTTTCTTTAATTCTTCAAGATATGCTTTATATTTAACTTCAAACAACTCACTTCTTTTATTATTTTCGATATCCTGAGCTACCACTTTATCCACTTCATTCTTCAGCCCGGAATCTTTCACAAAACTATCACCATACTTTTTCCTGTACTCAGTTCCTTTAGAGAGCACCTCTTTCCGGATTTCATTCTTATCCACTTTGACCTGTGAGCCGATATGATCCTTTATAAAACTATTAATATAAAACTCCTTCTCCCTGAGTTTTATAAAATCAGAGTAGTTCCTGTTTTTACTCATCCCAAGTTCATTCATCTTATCTTCCATGACTCTTGCTAAAATCATTTCATCGATTACTCTTTTTGCTAAACTGATATCCTTTTTAATTTTAATCAGACTCACCGGGCCCATAAATATATTAATATCCGCAAGAAGATCTGAATACTTATATGAAATCCCGGATTTTGCGGTTTTGCCGACAACAGTCTCATCAGAGGCATTATTCAACTTTTCAGGATATGATTCAGTTTTGTACTCATCCTTCAGTTTTCTGATATTGATGATATTGGATAAATAATCCTTTACCTCATCAATTTCCATGTACTTAATCTCCTCCTTCTCAGAGACCTTCACAAGATGATAACCGAATTTTGTCTTTACAGGATCCCTTTTTACTTCGCCTGATTTCAAAGTAAAAACAACAGCCTCAAATTCCGGGAGCATCTCACCCTTTCCGATAAATCCGAGATCACCTCCATCCTTTCCAGAGGGGCAATCTGAATATTCTGTAGCAAGATCATTAAAGTTTGACCCGTCTTCCTTCAGTTTTGATGATATCTCATTAATTTTCCCCAATGCTGACTTATCATCGAGGAACTCGCCGCCAGTACGGACAAGTATATGGGCCACTTTCACCTTCTCATCTTTTTTGAATGATGCACGGTTTTTCTGATATTCTGCTTTTAAATCATCTTTTGATACAGGGTATTCCTCGAGTAGAAATGTATTCAGAAAATAATGTACGCTGAGCCCTCTGACATTCTGCACCCATTCGGCTTTACGCTTATCATCTTTTTCATATCCTTTGTCACGCAGATCAAGATATACAAGACTCTCCTCAATGATACCCTGGAGGATCATCTCTTTCATCTTATCCTCTCCCAGGTTTTTGATCAGATTCTGATCAATATTCTTTATCCGGTAATTGACATCAGATTCCTTTATAGAGATTCCTCCTACATTTGCAAGTTCTCTGTTTATACAGGCCAGAAAAAACACCTGTGAGAACAGGCAGATAATAATTAAAAATTTTTTCATAATCTATACCCCGTTATTTTTTTTTAACCTATCAAGTACCTTATTCGGCTCAAGCCCCCTCGGGCATGCTCTTGAACAGAGACCGCAGCCGGTGCAGAGAAGGAGAACATCATCAAACTTATCAGGAGCCGCTGATGCCTTTGCCTGTATCATTATATTGACCGGGCCGGGAAAGGTATTACCTTTCTTCAGCAGGAGAGGACATACCCCCATACACCTTTCGCACTCAAGACAGAGCATTACATCCGCGACACGGTGTTTAATCATCCTTATAGCAAGAAAAATTATAATAATTACCGGAATGAAAATAGATGCTGTATAGAAAGCCAGTACCATAATGATTCACTTCTCCCACGGTTGTTTTTCTTTCTGGATCACTCCTGAAGGGCACCATATAATACATTTTCCGCATCTTGGGCATCTCCCTTTGCGGAAAACAGGTTTAATTTCACCATTATCCATAACTGACATTACGAGCGGGAGATTCGATGTTGACACAACACTTTTGCATCCGTCTGTACATCTTGTACATATCGGGTAAAGACAGTTCTGAACTCCATAATTCCATTTTTTCTCCACGGCTTCAATTAAAAGATCATACATGCCCACTTTGCGTATATACCGATCCATCTTTTTCATAAAAGATGTCTCCCCAATCTCTCTTCCATAGACCTGCACCATGAAATCAGCGTTATCTCCCTTCCTTATGGTAATGGAAAGATCCTTAATTGGTTTGAGCATTCCATAAAAATTCCCGTCTGGCCCATAAGTATATACTATAATATTCCCGTTTTTTGTCGTAGCTGAGAGCTTCACTATGATCTCATTTTCACCGAAGATGAATTTAGATTCCGCAGTGGGGGTAACCATGGGATAATCACCGGGGAATATTTCTCTGTATACTTTTCTACCGAAATATATCACAAGGGTAATCAGTACGATTATCAGAAAATAATTGATGTATCTGTTAGGTGTCATAAACTTTTTTCTCTCCCCGGATTTTTTAATCCTTTTATAACATCGAGGATCGGCAGTTTTACAGGGCATACTCTTTCACAAGCTGCACACTCTATGCATACCTTTGCAGCATCTTTTGCCTTCATTTTATAGGTAATAATTTCTGTATCGCGGCTTATCAGTCCTTCATTGAGTGCTGCCGATACTTTTATTTTTTTGTCATTACACTGAATTATCATATCAGGGTCCAGCTTCTCAGCCTCTCCGGCATAAATCCTGTAATTGGTGACATAGATATAAATGTCAGGATCATCTGCAACTGATGCTGCCATAAATCCCTGTGGATCAATCCCTATTACGCAGATCGAGTCACATGATTTGCAGTTGTAACAGATAAGAGAGAACGGATAGCCAGAAAAGAACGCTCTGGCTCCAATGAATCCGAGATAGAATACAATAGCTGTGAAGAGAAAAATATTAATCTTTTTCATAAGTTTGTCCATACTCAGAGCACCAGCATCAATAATGAAGTAACAAGCCCCCCTGCTATACCGCCCGGATGAAATGCTTTTTTTGTAGTAATATAACTGGTTATCATACCTGTAACGACCCCGGTAATAACAGCCTCAAGCAGAAATCCCCTGGAAAAAGATTCAGATGAAAGCCCAATCGCGCTTACAGAGAACGCCGCAACCGGAACTGCTAAAAAGACTGACAGGGAAAGAAACATTCCTGTTGACTTTTTCAGCCGGAGCCTCCCTTCACCGATACTTCCTATCCCGCCGAGAGGGGATGGCCCACATGAAGCTGCGCCTGCAAGGATAAAGCTGACAATCATGACCTCCTGAATTCTGGGGATAGCTGCCATCTGTGCGATATGTTCACCGAACATAAGCACTCCAGGAATAAGGCTCACAGCAATTATTCTTCCACATGGGAGAGGAAGCAGGATCGGGATATAGATGAGAATAACTGACACTCCAACATACCCCAGTGGTGTATGTTCGGATATAAATCCCAGAAGATAAACCAGCACATCAAATCCACCGAACATACTTAGAACTCCTGCCGCGATAAATCCCGAGATCATCGCGGTGAGAGGATGGAGTATTATACCGCGCATAAGATCATCCAGTCCGAGCTTTGCTATGATCATTATAAAAAGTGTTGTGCAAAGAAGTATTGCCTGTATAGGAATTGCCGGTTTGATTATAATTGTTGCTACTATAACTGTGACAAATAAGAGAAGAGAAAAAGTGCCGTGCTCTGACATATCCTTAACCTCCTCACTGCTTTCAACATCGAACATTCTTTCGCTTACAGTCTCGCTGTATATATATTTTGAAAAAATCATGGCAAATGCGGTCATGAACATAATTGCAAACTGCATGTGATCGGAGAAAGATCCGGAAGGATATCTCCCCATCCCCTCGCCTATCAATCCGATACCTCCGATTAATGAAGGACCGCACGATGCGGCAGCATTTATTACAAGGCCGGAAACAATTATAACAGGCATTTTCCTGTCGCCGGTTTTCGCAGCTATGTCGAAACTAAGCGCAAGTGCAACAGGTATAAGGGGGGAAACCCATACCCTCCCGCATGGCATGGCGAGAAGTGTCGGGATATTCATCAGAACTATAACTGCAAAAGGCACACCCAGATATGAATTCTGGAGCTTACGGATCCATGCCGATGCCGCCTCAAAAGCTCCTGCGCTCTTAAGAGCTCCCGCGAGGATGAATCCTGCGATAGTTGCTGTTATCGGGTGAAGGAAGGTTCCTGTAATTATCACAGATGGATTTGCTCTCTCTCCAAGTGCAAACCCGATAATAACTATAAGAAGAGAAGCTATAAGCAGGGCGACCTGCATGGGAAACAGCCTCTGTGATATCCATCCCTTCAGAGAAGCGAGAATCGTGCCGAAGAATATGATAAGCGCGACAACACCTGATACAGTCATTCTATTTATCCGGATTTATTGTAGTATTATTTCTTGTGACGCAGGTCTGAGAAGAACAGCTGCTGCAGTCGCATGTTCCCGAATCAGGACCTGTGCTTTTCCCGGTAAAATTCTGCCGTAAAAAAATAAAGAAAAGAACAGCTCCGACCAGAATTATAAGAACATTTATAATCAGCTCCATTCTGCTCCTCCTAATTAAGCCATATAACAAGAATAGAGCTGATTGCACCACCGAGGATCCCCTGCGGGTCGATACAGGTATTCCCGTATACATGATTGAACACCATGCCGCACAGCATTCCAGATGATACTATCAACAGTTTGCTCCGGTCAGAATCTGCCCGGAATATCATTTTTTCGATTAATGTCCTCATAAAACTCCTCTTATAATTTTGAATAATCTTTTAAATGGGATGAATATCCGAGAAAATCATCCAGCTTCGCAATCAAATAGTTTGTGACAACATTCTTCCTTTTAATCATGAACCCCGCAGCACGGTGAACAGCATAATCCTGCTTGTTATACGGGCAGGAGCTGATGCATGACATGCACTTCAAATTTTTTGAAAGATGAGCCCAGCATTTGTCCGAATCGACTGCCCATTTCTCGACTCCATTCTTTATAATGGTCCCTCCATAGGGAATCGCCTGGACCGGACATGTGCGTGAACACTTGTTACACACAGCGCAGAACTCCTTCACACCAAGATCTACAGGCGTATCTGGGAGAAGCGGGAGATCCGTAGTAACAACCGCGAATGTTCCGCGCGGACCGAATTTACTGTTAATTATCATACCATTTTTACCTACCTCTCCGAGGCCTGCGAGAATGGCAAGAGGAACAAGCTGTACCTCTGACCACCTGTTGAAATGGGCTCTTGCAGGATATCCCATGGCGCGTATATGTTCAGCAAGCTGCACAGCTGTTGCTCCACCCTCACTGAAAAACTCCATTGTCTCCTTAATATCTTTTGCAATGTCATCAGGTATCGCGCTGTTTGTTTTGAATTCAAGCCCGGATAAATAAGCGGCAAGCTCTTCCGGGAGAGATGAATATGAATCCTGATATGGTAGCGGAGCAGCAGGCCCGGCAAGCCTGTGGGCAACACCCTTTCCCATTACAATAGCATACCTATGGCTAAGAGAAACCGCCCTGCCGTTAACATCCTTTGAATACACATATTCAGGTTTCAGTTCAGCTATACCTACATCGTCAATGCCGAATGATCGAATCTCCTCTTTGAGTTGTTCTGTAAGAGCCCTTGAATCAATAATTTCTATTTTAATAGGGCTAACTTTCCCATCTCTCTTCACGGTGTTTTTAAGTTTACCCATGCAGATATCATAAACAGTATACTCCACATTGTTTCCTTTCACCGATTCTTTAACCCTGATAAGCGATTCGCTACCCTGTTGGCTGCTCGCGTCCGTTTTCTCAATTTCACTTTTTAAACCGTATGTGCCCATTTTACAGGACCCGCTATCTCCATACGGGGGTGTCGGAATAAAAAGAAATGCAATGAAACAGGTATATATAATCATGCACCATTTAATAATCCGCCTGGCACCTGCTCTCTCTAACCGTCTCTTCCTTTTAAAAATTATAAAAGTTACCAGAAGCAGAATCATAATAAGAAATATCAATAAAGAGACCAGCATTGCCCGCAGTTCTTTTTCAGACAAAGATATTGTTGAATAGTAAAGCATGAATCCAGCTATTACAGAAATCCATGCAACTCCATATATATCCCATAAATTCCACCTTGTTCTCATTTATCCCTCCGGAAAATTATAAATACATTTTTCAGATATTTACCTTCGATAATGCCACGACAATAAGACCTGCCTGACATATCATAAATCCGGCAAATTCAACTGCTGACGGTTTTATACCGCTGACAAACCAGAGAATTATAACCGACACCCAGGCTGTGGCAAGCCAGATGATTGATATTTCATAATAACTCAGATTAAAACTAACCTTTCCCAGCTGTGTGAGTGTGCCGCTTCCGATGAATAGAATAACTGTAATCAGGACTATTAAAGGGCGTTCAACAAGTAACAGCTTTATAAACTCCATTGGGCCATTGGCCTCTTTCCACATCAGCCCGGAGAGATATGCAGAAACAGCCATGAATATGCACGCTATGACATAAAAAAAAATCATATTCATTAGCTTTCTCCTTTTAAAATTTTCCCTGACATTACTGTTCCACATAGTACGTTCATATAATAAGAAGTCTTATCCCCTGGTAAAAGTAGAGAAGGCCGACTAAAACAGAAGCCCCCTTACCGATCTTTGAGAAGAGCTCGTTTTTTCCTATATGTCCGGAAAATCCGGCAGGGAGTAGATAAAGAGTTGTTGCAATGAAGAACGAGAAAAAGAATAGAATACCGAAACCAGGATTATGAGACCTCTCCACGGAATATGTAAACGCCAGAAGAAACGGAGGACAGAGATTTATACCTGCAAGCATTCCCAGAACGTAAGGGAACTTCCTGTCGCTGACAAACCTCTCTGTGACTCTGCATAAACTCAGCTCACCCAAGCTCACGCCGAGTCCGTAGAGGATTAGCAGCAGAGACATAAGGAGCCACGAAATCACACCAACAGTCCCCAGCCCCTTTCCTATTACACTACCCAGAAAACCGGAGAGGAGGCCGAAAAACATATACGCTACAAAACGTCCTGCCGTAAATTTTCCGATAAATCCCCATACCGCCCCCCTGCTGAGGTTATCGTTCTCACCAAGCATGAATGACAGCAGTACGGGGAGGCACCCCATCATGCAGATTGGACCTGTGGTGAGCCCCAGTATCAGCCCGTTCAGAATTGCGCCGGATATATCATTCATGAGCTGGTCCCTCCTCAATTATTCCGAGCTGCTTCATATTACTGATAATACTATCCCTTACTTCAGGCCTGACCCTCTCCCATGACCAGGGAGGATTAAATGTAATCTTAAGATTTATTTTTTTAATTCCATCAATAGAGGTAAGAGCTCTTTTTACATCATCTATCAACTCAACAGCGTAGGGGCAACGTTGAAATGTCAGGGTCATGACAATATCAAGCTCCGCTTCAGTAATTTTCAGATCATATATAAGTCCGAGGTCTATAATATCTACGTTGAGTTCGGGGTCTTTGACCTGCCTGAGTTTTTCTATAATTTCATTTTCAGTCGGATTTTTCAACGTAGTGCTGTCATAGCTGGACTTTCCTTCCCAGTCGTACTCATTTTTCAGTCCCCCGGTTGGCATTGAAAGATATATTAGCACAGCAAGAGTGATAAGAAGCATAATAAATATCACTTTTTGTATTTTCTCAATCATGACATCTGTTTCTCCTTTTTTAATAACATGCAGAGATTAAACTGATTTAATTGAAGTTATCATCTTGAAATAGAAATCAGGAATTACTGATTTTTTTTAAGAAGTTTTTTAGCATCATTTGACAGAGAGAAGTTGTATTTCAATAATCATAGATATGCAGAATTATTATACATTTGCTTGAGATGAAAATCGTGAATACATTTATCATTAAATAATCTAATTATAATAATACTATGAACCTCCAGTAATTCCTGATTTAATTGAAATCTTTCTGCGAAATCAGGAATTACTGAATTATTTATTACGTTTTATTATTTTGATTTATTATTATAATAATTATAAAAAAAGAGAAGATCTAAACATGAATAATAATGATGATATAATTACACCCCAGTTTCAGATATATAATATTTATGACAAAAATGATCACATCTCTGAAGTAGTGTATGAATTTAAACGTCGCTATATTAAACCAGAAGTTTTTGAGATTGTAACTACCGGCTTTAATAGCTGGAAAAATACTGAATACCGTTGGCTCATAGGTCCTGAGAAAACTGAAGTTACTTCCGATTTAATAAAATTTTCAATCCCTGAATCTAATAAATATATACCTCTAATAAACCGGATATTAAAAAAGAATTCTATTGAGGAAATATTAAAGACTGTTATAAACATAACAGAAAAATATGCATTAATTAACAGCAGAAATATTTTAAACCGATCTATTAAAACATCAAACATTATGGTTGGTAATAATGATATTAAAATAAAACTATCACCGTTAAACCTGTTTTGCGATTTATTCTATGGTAAAGATACAATCCCGGATGAAGAATGTATACTGACAGATCTTCTATATCTGGCCCCTGAACATTTTAATAACGACGAGCTTTTCCCTGAAGGCGGGGATGAAATCTATTCTCTTGGAGTTATATTTTATGAACTTTTTTCAGGTATTACACCATTTAGATCAACCGAATACGATGAACTTATCTATTCACATCTTTTCAGAGAACCCGTCCCAATAAGTAATTTCAATCTGGATATCACTCCGGAAATATCAGATGTAATATCCAGGATGCTGAAAAAATCACCATATGACAGATATATAACTTTTAACGGTCTGCTTTATGATCTGGGTCTATGCAAAAAAGCACTATCAGATTTTAAAAAAATAAAACTTTTCATTACCGGCACAAAGGATATTCCACGAACTTTAATAATACCTGATAAACTTTATGGACGAGAGGAACATTCCAATCGGATTTTAGAACTTTTCAATGAAACAAAGAAGGGAACCAACAATGCTGCTTTCATTTCCGGGCCATCTGGAATTGGAAAAACATCTCTAATCAAAAAAACCCTGAAACCACTCATAACATCATCCGGGATATTTATAACAGGGAAATGTGAAAATAGAACAAAAAACATACCTTATGAGCCCTTTATAAAGGCTCTTAACCAGCTTATCAGGCCAATACTCGTTGAGCCTCAAGAAATTCAGGGAATCTGGAAAGAGAGTATTCTCAACGCTGTAGGTAACAACGGCGGAATTATAACTGAACTAATACCACCCATGCATCAGATTCTTGGTGAACAGCCTCCACTCCCTGCTCTGAGTGGAGAAGAAAACAGAAATAGGATCAATAGTGTATTGCTGAAGTTCCTGAATGTTTTCATCGAATCCGCTCGAGTTTTCGTTCTATTCATTGACGATATGCAATGGATCGATAATACAACACTGTCTCTTCTAAAATATATAATAACTTCAAAAGCAGTTAAATCCTTTCTTCTTATTTCATCTTACAGAGATAATGAGGTATCTGAATTTCATAGTCTCCATATATTCAGAAATGAAATTACTTCATCAGGAATTTCATGTACTGAAATGAACTTAAAGCATCTTGAATTAAACAGTATTTGCCAGATGTTAAGCGAAACAATAAGAACTGCTAATGCCGAGACACTCTCTCTTGCAGAACTTGCTTTTAAGTATACGAAAGGGAATCCATTGTATCTTAAAGAATTTATGACGACTCTTTACAGGGAAAAACTATTAAGATTTGATGATGACAGAGGATGGGAATGGGACAATACCGGTATTATTGATCTTTACGAATCTGAAGATTTTGTTTCAACAATGATAAGCCGGATGAATAGCCTCCCTTTAAAATCACAAGAATTTTTAAAATATGCGGCTTGTATCGGATCATCTTTTAATCCGGCAATAATCTCAGAAATAAAAGGAGATGATGAAAATGAAATTCAGGAAATCACAGACTTGCTTGCCACTGAAGGTTTTATTGAATCAAACGGAATAGAACTTAAATTTATACACGATAGAATTCACGAATCCGCTGAAGCAATTATCAATAGTCGGGCAGAAAGTGCTGAGATTCATTACAAAATCGCAGATTATCTTTTTACTTCTATGACGGAAAACGAGAGGGATGAGAATATTTTTATTATAGCTAATCATTTTAATGCTGCCATTGAAATATTGAATACTGAAGAGAAAAAAAGACTTATTGAAATAAACTACAGAGCAGGCGAAAAAGCCAAAAGCTCCGTAGCATACGAACTTGCTCTTATGTATTATCACATTTCAGCTGATATTGCTGAGAAATTAGAAGTAGATAATAACGATAAAATCGAAATTTATCATGAATGTTTTATATGTGAGTATCTCAATGAGAATTATGAAAACGCATATTCGCTTTTTAATATTATGATGAATCTTTGTGATACAAATGCTCAAAAAGCCAGAATATATAAAACAAATGTTCTTCTTCTCATGCACCTTAGTAAGCCGGATATGGCCATAGAGATGGGGCTTATTGGTTTAAAGATGCTTGGAGTTAAAACATCCAAAAATCCCGGCAAACTTGAAATCATTAACGAATACATCAAAACAAAGATATGGTTACAGAGAAAGGATTATAATACTATTTTATCTATGGATAATATAAAAAATCCTGACATTCTTATGGCAATGGAACTGATGTACACCTTGTGGATGCCTACTTATGCCTCAAACAAAAATCTTATGAAACTCTTGAGTCTTAAAATGGCAAACTTTACAATGAAATATGGTCTTTGCCATATATCACCCTTTGCATTTATAACACTTGGAATGATCTTCGGAACAGGGAGAGAACACTATTCTGAAGGTTATGAATTTGGACGTCTAGCTCTTCAGATGACCGAGAATAAAACAATCATGAATAGAGAAGTTGAATGTGTAATCAATGTATTTTTTGCATCTTTTCACGCTCAGTGGATGAAAAGCTACGAGTATTCAATTCCATTTTTCAAAAAGGCTCATGAATTTGGAACAAAATACGGAATCATCTATTATTCCAGACTGAGTAGAGTTTTTTATACAGCTACGCGACTATTGAAAGGAGATAACCTTGATAATGTAATGAAGGAATCTCTGGAGCAGATTAACAGTATGCATTTGCCTGGCAATGCTCACTGGTATGCAATTATGAGTATGATAAAAAACATCTTCTATCTGCAGGTAGGTGATACTGACTTTTTTTATAAGGATATGAAACTTGATGATAGTGATTTTTTAAACAATCTCAAAAAGCTTGAAGTAAGACAACCTCTTCATTGGTTTACGGTATTCCGTTCAAAAGCATTACTTATTTTCCAAAAATTTGATGATGCTCTTATCAATATGGAAATAGCTGAATCGGTACTACACTGGCATTTCGCATCATCTATTATAACCGAACACTGTTTTATACAATCAATTGCGATTCTCAACAGAACAATAAAAAAAGATATATTAAACCGGTTTCGTTATTCTATTATACTACGAAGAAATCTACGTAACCTTAAAAAAGCCGCAAAATCATCACCGGAAAATTTTCTGCACAAATACTTCCTCGTCCTGGGAGAAAAGAATAAAAAAAGAATACATAGCATCAATTCAACAAAGTACTATGACATGGCTATACAACAAGCTCAAAAAACAGGTTTAATTAATGACCTTGCTCTGATTTACGATATGCAGGCATCTTATACTGGAAAGCTCAACCTTAAAGACTCAGAAAAAAGACAGATTGAGAAAGCACACTTTTACTATAACCTCTGGGGAGCAAAAAGGAAAGTTGAGGATATGGAGATAAAGCATAAATTCCTTCGAACTTCTATTGAAGTTTCACAGGAATCACAGCATACTTCAGAAGAAAGCAATAACTCACTTTTAGTTCTTTTTGAGAATATACTTAAAGCAAAAAAAGAAGATGATCCGTATAATAGAATAAAGAACATATCTGAAATACTTTATAATAATGATTTCGGAGAAAGAATTATATTACTACTCAAAGATGAAAAATCCTTATCTGTTAGTTTCGTTATAGATTCTAACGGTTTAACATATTATGAAAAAGCCGGGAACAAAGATTTGCCTTTCTTTGATGATATAACTGAACTAATAAAAAAAACTAACAGTTCTGAAGAGTATTTTACAGGAACAATTGACACAAGCGTAAACAAGACCAACACTTTCTACGCTGCTTTACCTATTACAAACAGTAAAAACATTGAGGGGTATTTTGTTTTGCAGAAATACACAAGACCTTTTACTGATATGGATAAAAGGATTATCAGAATTCTTGCTTCCATATTGCAAGATACCGTCGATAAAAACATTTGGATGAAACATAAAGCTGTTGATTTAAAAAAAGACCTAATATCTTCCAACCTTAATGATCTAATTAGAAACAGACTTTTAAAAATAATGGAACTGGATAAAATATTTCTCACGGAGGATCTAACTCTTACAATGCTTGCGAAGGAACTCGAGACGTCACCACAGCAGCTTTCGGAGTATATAAATAATAATCTTAATATGAATTTTAATTCTTTTATAAACCGTTATAGAATAGAAGAAGCCAAAAAAATATTGGCAGAAGATCCGGAAAGACCTGTTCTAAATATCGCCTATGATGTAGGATTTAATTCTATATCTGTATTCTATAATGCTTTTCTTAAATGTGAAGGAATACCTCCCGCAAAATATCGCAAATTTTCATTAAAAAGCGAAATAAAACCAAATTAATAAAAAATTTAATCCCGCCTGTATCCTTTTGCGTCACCTTTATCATTGAGTTTCCTGAATGCCGCAGGTGTTATATCCTCGAATTTGATGAATGCCTTATAAAAAACTGACAGAGAATTAAACCCCACTTCAAAGGCGATATTGAGAATAGTTTTATCACTATTCTCAAGTATAATTTTCTTTGCTTCTTCTATCCTGTATTTGTTTATAAAGGAATTAAAATTCATATCAAAATAATTATTAATGAACTCTGACAGCTGTGGCGGAGTTATACCTATCTCCTTTGCCAGCATAGGCAGAGTGAGCTCTTCTGTTAAATAAACTTTTTCAGTATTGATCTTATGCATCAACCTGCTCATGATCACATTGTTAAATGTATTATTATCTTTCCTGACATCAGAGCTTGCCCTCTTTCTTTCAGGCACGTTTTCGAAAAGCGGTGAGGAAAATGCAGCAATTGTATATATACTCCTCTTCTCATCCTCGCTGAAATTATCTTTTTTCTTCTCCAGATATAAAGCAAAATGAACTCGCCCTCTCTGTTCAAAGGGAATAACTGCAATGGATACATTTCCGGAAACACCGCTATCAATCATACTGTTGATGAAGTTAACCCCCTTCTTATAATCCCTATTCCTATGATTGAATATATCTCCGATCTTATCGACCATTGTAAATTTCTGTGGTTCACCATGGAAAGTGAAGAATCCATCACTCATTTCCGAGGTGATCATTATCTGCTCTTTGTCGGCAACAAGAAAACAGATTCTGTCAGCAATACCTCCTGAGTATACAATATTTGAAATTTTCTCAATTACTACATTCATTTCCTGCTCATAACTTATACTCATAAGATCATCTATAATGTCTGTAAGAATACTTGACTCCATTCCAACAGAAGCTGAACCTTTTCTTCCCGCGTCATCAGATATGAGAAATGAATGCTCATACTCAAGCCTCTTTACCTTGGTGTGCGCCCCCCACAATTTGTAGCATTCATAAGCGCACCTGATAGAGTTCCTATATAACTCCTCCGCTCCTGATTCTCTGTAGAATTTTGAAGCAAGCTCATAAGCAAGGGCTGCGTCATTATTAAAACTATTCCTTTTTGAAAAATCAATAGCCCGGTTATAAAACAGAAGAGCCTTATATCTGAATATAGATCTTTTCAGAAGCTCGGCTTTAAGCAGTAGATATTTATGGTTAAAATTTTCAGGTGCACTCTTGGCACATCTTTTGATAAACATCATATTGCCTTTAATTATGAACCACTCCTTCAATCTTCTAATGAAACTTTTTTTCATCGTGCTGTTTAGTATTGAAATTGTCTTGATATAAAGGTGTTCAAAAATTACAGTTGATGCGAAATGCCAGTTTACGACACGGTCAGCAGAGTGAATATCTTGCAGCGCTTCATCAAAATCTCCTAACTGCATATTCACCTTTGCTCTAAAAAGATAGAACCAGTGGAGTGGCTGCCTCACTTCACCCTCTTTGAGTTCTGTAATAAACCCCCTCTCCGCAAGCCTGGTATTCTGGAGAGAATCATAGTCGGTCATTAGCTCAATATTCCGTTTAATTGAGCTAATGGCTTTTGTCGCAAACCAGGGGTTGTCATTATTCATCTTTATATCCCGGAGATACTCATCGCAAAGTTTGCTCACCTCATGAAGGTTTTCACCCTGTATAAGCCTGGTTGCCACGAAGAATACCCTGTTCAAAGCGGTGTAGTATATGAGCCCGTTCTTCAGCCCAATCTCATTTGCTTTGTTGAAGAAAGGCATAGACTTGCTATAATGATTAATCCATGATGACTGGAAGCTTGCAAAATAGTAGTTCAGTATGCACTCCATTTTAGCATTTTTCTCTATTTCATTAAGCCGGAGAGAAAGCATACCGAGGTTATATCCGTATCTGAATTTACCCCTCCCCGTGCCATAGATTATTCCGAGGGCCATGAACGCAAAAGGGGATATGTGGCACAAGCCGTGATCAAGCGTAATATTCGCCATCTTCAGGGTCAGAAGCTTCATGAGTGAATGGCTGTACGCATAGGCCGGCATCCACAACTCAAAGAGGAGCTCCATCGCCGCGAGGATCTCATCGCTATTCAGCTTTTTCATCTCCAGAATTGATTCAGGATCCCTTCGCAGCATTTTCATTCTGAACGCGGCCAACTCTCTTAAAATCGGCACAAGTCCAGGTCTTTTGCTGATCTTTATATCAATGAGGCTTAAACCTTTTATCCCCATTTCAATAGCCATTTCAGGCTTGCTGAAATTAAAAAGGAGCATACAATTGATAGTATAAATTCTTACCCTCTCACCCCTAGTCTTTGCCATTCGGTTAAGCATGGAAAAAAGTTCATAAGATCTCTCCATATTGTCCATCATGTATTCACAGATAAAGCATTCAGTATATACCTTTATGAGATATTCATGCATCTCCTCACCCCGTATAACACCCTCCTCCTGTATAAGCTCACTTGCGCCGTAGAAACATTTAAGTGCAGCTTCATATGCATAGGATTTTTTGGCCTTCTCTCCGGCTTTGCTTTTGAGAAATGCCAATGTGGACTTTTCCTCGTTATCAAGCATTGTCTTCGCAAATGTAAGGTGATTTATTATGTCAAACAGGTAATTGTCATTACCTTCCGCGATCCTCCTATTCATGAGCACCTGACCAATCCTATAGTGTATCCTGCAAATTTCACTCTCTGTAAGGAGCGACAGCGCTCCCTCTATTATTTTATCATGTACAAACACGTAGTCGCTACTCCTCTGCCTGTAATATCCGTCCCGGATCAGAGACTTAATCTCCTCGTCAATAAATTCAGCTGGAACTTCCATCACCTCACTTAGAAGGCCGGTACTGAAAGTATTTCCTATACAGCTTGTGTACTTTAGTATCTCTATTGCGACAGGCTTATGTTCATTCATCCTGTTTATCATGGTTCTTATTACACTGTCTGTTTCATATATCCGGAGAATCTGGCTGTTATCCCAGATCCATCCCTTTCCATGGCTGTGCTTAAGTATCCCTCTTTTGTAAATATTTCCCAAAAACTCTCTTATATAAAGCGGATTCCCTTCAGTGAACCGAAGTGTAAGTTCAGAGAGTTCCCGAACCCTATGATCGCTTATGCGGATTGTGTCCGATATTATTCTGTTGATGTTTGAGATATCAAGGGGTTTAAGTATAACCTCCTGCTCATTTGCAACAGTACCGCGGATCTCCTCCCTAAAAATTTTAAGATTGTGAAACTCCGTTATCTCATTATCTCTGTATGAGCAGATAAAGAGAAGGGATTCAACATCTCCTGAGCTCACAAGATACTTGACCAGAGAAAGGGAAGCCGAATCTATCCACTGCGCATCATCAATAAAAATTATAAGTATCTGCTTGGGAGGGGCGAAAACCTTGATGAGCCTTGAGAGGATAATATTCATCCTGTTTTTATTCTCATCACTCTCAAGTGCCTGCATCGGAGGAGGCTCGCCTATCAACTCTTTAAACCTCGGGATCATGTCTACAATAATCCCGCCATTGTCTCCGATTGTATAAACAATACTATCTCTCCATATCTGCTGTATTTCATATGGCTCAAGAAGTATCAGATCAATAATATGGTTAAAGGCTTTTACAAGGGGTGAATAAGGTATGTTCCTTTTTATAGCTTCACACTTTCCTGAAAGGAAATATACTGTATCCCCGGCAATTGGTTTAATTGTTCTTTCAATAAGAGCCGTTTTACCTATACCTGAAGCTCCGGCAATGAAGAGCACCTGCTTTGAGCCCCTTCTCGCAGATTCAAGTGAACTTTTTATTACCGAATCAGCCTCCTCCCGTCCGTAAAGTTTTGCCGGCAACCTCAGTACCTCAGGTATATCGTACTGCCCGAGGATAAAATTTACCCCCTGTTCATGCTTCTGAATATTTTCGAGAGAGATTTTCAGATCATGAATAAGACCCGGAATTGTAAGGTACCTATCATCCCTTGACTTGGCAATCATCTTCATTATTATTTCCGATACTTCCGGAGGAATACTCTGGTTCAAACTCATTGGTGGTACAGGCTGCCTGTACTGATGTGAGTATACAAGTTCATCAGGCTCATCCGACTGAAACGGTGTGATCCCGGTAAGAATTTCGTAAAGTATTATGCCGAGTGAATATATGTTACTGCTGATGTCTGACGACTGTTCTCCATATATCAGGAGTTCAGGAGCTGTATATTTCAGTTCGTTTATAATGAATTCCGTTTCTGGTATCTGGTTTTTCCCATACCTGATATCTGAGGCAGTATTAAGCAGGGAGAATATAATAGTGACTCCTTTTTCATCCGGAATAATATTTTCAGGTTTTATAATTCGGTT
Source organism: Spirochaetia bacterium UBA5763 (assembly GCA_002418835.1). Taxonomy (GTDB): domain Bacteria; phylum Spirochaetota; class UBA4802; order UBA4802; family UBA5550; genus UBA5550. Next base: position 24,772 of record DIEX01000032.1, read on the forward strand.
AAAAAGCCCTGTCTCACTGAGTAAAAAAATCTTTTCTGCAGCATCTACTACCAGCTCTAAAGCTGCCTCAGTTTTTATTTTTCCACGTTTTTTCAGATTATTTTCCAGATTTTTATCTGTTTTAAAACAATTAATATATATTACATCATTTCCTGTTGATTCAATTGCTGGCATCTCCAACCAATCGAAACCCGTTTTAGAGTATGTACCAGCCTGCATAACCAGTGACTTTAATATATCTTCTTTTATATACTTTGCCCTCACCTCATACATCAATCTCCTGCTGCTGCCCTTTCTGTCTGTTTCATTGAACAGGGTAAACTGATCATTGCTGAATAATACTTCTTTCATAAAAACTCCATTCCATCGAATTAATACTGAATTCCGGAAATTTCAGAACATATGATAAGGCTATAATATATAATGATAAGCAAAAAAGTATTCCTTCTTTGTAAATCAACAATTCCGGATTTATTTTACGAATAGAACGTGAAGATAAAATGAGTAAAAATCGAAGCGTATCCTGACGTGAATAGGGGCGTTTCACTGAGTACTTTTTATTAAGTCAGTTCTTATCAGAGAATGTTACACTACTTCAGATTTTTTTACCTTTATGAAGTTTTAATGCCCCCTGAATATAATTCAGCACTTCACTTCCGGTACAGGAAAAAGATTATTGCATTACGGGGAGGGAGTCTGATCAAGCGGGTCTGATCAACCGAAAAAAAGAGTAAAAATATTTTGGAGGTTTTTATGGATAACAAGAAGAAATATATACTCATAAGCCTATGGTCAGCAACAGCCTTAACAGTTATCTGGTTTTTCGCTGCGGGTTTAAGTATATATGCATTTTTAACTTTTTTTGTGATGTTAGCCACCTCTTTTATGGCCTGGGGACTTTCAGGAAAAGTCACAGATAATATGAGGAAGAAGGCAATACACGGAGTGAACGCATTCTGGATTGTCATGGCATTTCTGTTTCTCTTTCCCTTCCCTGTACCCGATAGGCCTGAATACGTGGTTGGAGAAGTCCACAGATTCAGTGAGCCGAACCATGGCTGGGGAAGAGGTCTTCTCGGGGCTCTGGGACCGAACCTTGTCTATCACGGTCTTGTTTTTACACCGGCTGAAGAGATAAAGGGGCTTGGGGATTACGGGGCACTACCAACATTTGTAACCACATTTCCTCTAACAAGGGCCCTTTTTGGTGCTACATCCATTACGGATGGCTTAAGAGATAACGTGCAACATGGTGGAGAACCGACTAAAATTGTACCTTATGCCTGGACAACATGGAAAGGCGCAAGCAGGGAAAACAAAATCGGATGGAACAAAGGTGACCTCCTGCTTGGTGACGTAGCACAAAAAGTTGGTTATGAAACCGCTAAATATACACCTGAAGAGAACGCCCTCATGATTAAAGAGATAGGGTTGTGGCTCGGTTCAATGACAGTTGGCATATGCAAAGTTGACCCACGATGGTTTTATTCCCACGATTTTCTTTCAATGGGTACACCTCTTGACCTTAAAGATGTTAAAGAGATGAAATACGCTATACAGGTCTTCACCGACCAGAACTGGCGACGCGTTCACAATGATCCGGGTCATTCATGGTGGAGTATCACTAAAAGCGGACAGGCTTACAGCACAAGTGCCTGGATAGCAGTAAGGATGGCCCAGATGCTTCGCGACATGGGTTATAAAGCGAGAGTTGGACACGGCGGTATTAACTATGATACTGCTGAATCACCATTCTCAGTATATAACGGACTAGGAGAGTATGGCCGTTTGAGCGACGCGGTTGTTCCTACAGCTGGCGGTTTAAGATTCAAATCTGCAACAATACTTACAGACTTTCCTCTTGCTCCTGATGAAAACAAACAAGGCCATGGTATTACCAAATTCTGTGAACACTGCGACAGATGTGCAAGAGCATGCCCTGTTAACGCAATACCACAGGGTGATATGACTGTTGAGAATGGCGTTAAAATGTGGCACGTTGACAAGGATAAATGTGTAAGATTTAGGGCCGGAAATCTCAACGGTAACTGCTGTAATGAATGTCTCAGGGTTTGTCCATACAACAAACCTGATACGATGTTCCACAGACTCGGAGTTTACATCACACGTCACTCTCCGATTTCAGCATATCTCTTTGGTAACGTCAATGCTATAGGACTTGAAGATTGGCTCGATTTTGAAACATCTTCATGGGCAGGCAAATATAACATAAACAGACCTGCAAGATGGATACAGGAGGATGAAGGATTCAAAATGAAATTCCCCTATGTAATAGGGAAGTATGTCTTTACAGAAGATGACAGATCAACTGCCGAGGAGTGGTCTACAGGAGTGGGAGCACAGATGGGCAAAGTAGGCCTTAAATACAAAGGAGTTGTATGGGGGAAAATTCCCGACAGACTTCTTGATAAAAATGGCCGCAACAGGAACGTTCATTGGGATTATAAAGAAGGTGAACTCCCTAAAGGCCTTCCCCTCCCCGGCAAATATATGCCAATTGAGGAAGTCACAAAACTTCTGAAATCCGGACAACTCTATACTGGCGGATGGTATAAGAAAAATGACGATGTATACCCGAAAAGATCTGAAAAGTATGAAAAAGGTCTTCTGAAATATGAAGATGCTGTTAAAATGTGGGAGAAGGAGTAGCCTATGAAAGATATAAAACTGACACTCAGCCTGAAATGGTATGAAATTTTGCTGGTTATGATCGAGATGGGTTTACTGGCCGCAGGTTCATGGGCTTTAGCTGATTCACTTATGATAGGAAGCCCTGTTGCTGCATGGAGATTCCTGTTACTCTTTATCATATGGGCTCTGCCTGGTGCGGCAATTCTTTTCTTTTTCAAACCAGGTCGCGACTAAAACGATAATTTTTTCAGTAGAACTGAAACAGGGCTTTGCACAACCGCAAAGTCCTGCAAAAAATTACTGAAGACAGGTTGCCGGAAAAACAGCCGGTAACATAATTTCACAATAATATGAGGTCTTTATGAAAAAAAAGATTCAGTCCAAATTTACTTACACACTTGTTCTACTTCTGGGACTGGCATCATCCGCATTTGCCGGTGAAACCGGTAACTACGTGAATGGCGTTGAAGGTATAAAAGCCGCGACACTCCCGGGACCTGGATTTTACTACAAAATGTATAACACATATTACACTGCTGATAGTGTTACTGACAAAGACGGAAAAGATATCTCTGCTGCCAATCTCGATCTCACCGTATTCGCAAATGTACACAGATTTATTTGGGGCACTGGCGTAAAAGTACTTGGAGCCGACCTTATTGTAGACATGCTCGTACCGCTTGTGTATACAGACATCAGTATGAACACCCCTGGCGGAAAGGTTGAAGAGGATTCTTTTGGGGTTGGTGATATATGTTTCGAACCAGCAGCACTTGCATGGCATGGAGCAGCATATGATGTGGCAGCAGGAATCGGATTTTTTGCTCCAACAGGTGAATATGACAAAACAGATCCATCATCTGCCGGAAAGGATATGTGGGCAATGATGCTTACACTCGGCGGTACTCTGTACTTCGATACCGAGAAGACATGGACAGCATCAATCCTTGCAAGATATGAAACTCACACTGAGAAGAGTGATTTAGAGATCAAGCCTGGTGATGAAATTCACTTCGAATGGGGTGTAGGCAAAACCGTTATGAAGATCATCGACCTGGGAGTATCAGGATACTGCACATGGCAGATAACTGATGATAGCGGTGACGGAGTGACATACGACAAAAGTGTACACGACAGGGTATTTGCTGTTGGCCCTGAGATTGATGTTTTCATTCCCCAGATTATGGCCGCTGTTTCACTTAGAGCACAAAAAGAGTTCGGAGCAGTTGACAGAGCTGAAGGTTACGTTTCAACTCTTGCACTGACTAAAATTTTCTAAAAATTTATACTGAAATTATAAATTCCTGCCGGATCTTCATCGTATTCAGCAGGAATTTATATATCATAAATTTTGGAAGCTGTAATCTATAGTTACAAAAAAAGTTATACTCTCATCTTGATCAGCTATATCAGCAGGAAACGGCGGGAATGGTGAAGAGTGTGAAACTGTAATAATACCCGCCCTGTTTAATATATCGTGAGCACACCCTCGTATCACTTCAGGACTGCTGCCCAGTATCCCATTTTTAAAAACTGTAAATTTTAATGTGACACGCCCCTCAAGGCCCATCCGCTTTGCATACTCAGGATAGTATTTCATCCTGTGAATCCGTTTCAACACTTCAGACTCGTAGCTTTTCTTCTCAATGCTATCAGTATCAGATAATGATGCGGCCTGTTCTAACACATCTGCGGAAGAATTATTTCTACCATCAGTTCCGGTCAGCAGGGATTCACTGTGATCTCTTGATGATCTTTCTGATGGTTGTTCCTTATTTATATTATCGGAGAAAGCCTGAAGATTTATTAATGTAAATTTAGCCTTAACAGATTCAAGATGAACCTGTTCCGGAGAATACCATGCGCATCCCCGGAATAGTAGAATAAATACATGTATAAAAATAGAACTAAAAAACGCCACCAGAAAAACAGCACCCGGTTTTTCATTGAGAGAGCAATACTTTGCTCTCAGCCTATTCATGAGCGATGCTGATTTCACCTGCGCCTGAACTCTTTATAACGTCAACTATTTTAACGAAAGTTCTGTATGGAATAGACCCATCTCCATAAAATACCACTCTTTTTTTTCCCCCATTTAAACCCTCGCCAAGCCTTGAGTATATCATACCGTCAAGCTTACCTATTTCTACAGCCTCTTTATCAACATAAACCGTGCTGTTATGATCAACTGATATAATGATATCACCTTTCTCCATCTTCTCTCTTCCTGAAACATCAGGGAGCTGGAGGGATATTCCCGGTTTTATAAAACCCGCAGCAATAACAAGAAAAATAATCATATTGAAAAGCACATCTATAAGCGGTGTCAAATTCAACTCAATCCCTTTCCTGGATTCTCTCTTTATAAATCTCACAGTTTTCACCCCTCTCTACTTTCAGCAATAGATGGTGTTGTGACTCGGGAACATCGGTTCTTCTCATCGCCCGAATGAGATCCGGCAGCGGTTTTCCCGAAACGGCTAACGCATCCCCCTCCGAAAATTAAATTAAGCATTGAGACCATCTCTTCAATATCAGCAATCCTCGAATCAACAAGATTCTGAAATAAGTGGTGAACAGCAGCTGTAGGTATGGCCACAATAAGCCCAAAAGCTGTGGTGAGGAGAGCAATCCATATACCACCCGCAAGAGCACTGACATCCGGCTGCCCCCCTGCTGTAGAAAGTCCCTGAAATGTGACGATCATCCCAAGTACGGTGCCGAGAAGGCCGAGGAGTGGGGATAGTACAACAATTGCTGACAAGGAGGAGAGGTGCCTTTCGAGCTTTCTCATCTCCTGCACAGCCGTGAGATGCACACTCTCTTCAAGAATCTCAACAGGCCGATCTGAGTTCTCAACATATGCAGTAGCGACTTTCCAGTAAATACCGGCACATGCTTTTCCCGATACTAACACTGCTTTAATCTCATCCATTTCTGCTGCTTCAATTATGAGCTGGAAAGCAGGATCTTGCCTGGATGAAGTGGATATATAGAATATTACCCTCTCTATCATTATTGCAAGAGCGGTTATCGATATGAGCAGGATAGGATACATAACCCATCCCCCTTTATTAAGCAATTCAAACATGGATTCCCTCCTGACTGTGTATCATATATATTCTGACCTGCTTAAAAAAGAAGGATTATCCCGCTCGGGTTGAGCGGAATAATCCTTTGAGTAAGAATTTTTATTTGCCGGTTCCATAATAACTGAACTTCTGATATGATACACTATTGATCTTTACTGTATTATACCTTCAATACCGGCATAAAATGCTCTCTCCGGCATTGCGTAGCCATTAACCTCCTGGTACTTTTTATCACCAGCGTTCTCAACTCTGCCATAAACCTGGATGTTTTCATTCATCCAGTATGAAAGCTTAATATCTATTGTGTAATAATCATCGAGTTTCGCTGTCGCAGGATATGTGGTGTAATCATAACGGGTGCCCACATAGTTATAGATCAGGTTAAAATTCGCCCCTTCGATGAATGCCCAGTTGACTATGGCGCTGCCTTTATGCTTCGGCCTTCTGAGGAGATCCGCTCCTGTAGCTTTATTCTCTGTATCAGTGTATGTGTAAGTCCCTGTTACATCAAGGTTCACGGGGAGCCTGAATATCATGTAGCCCTCATATCCCGATGTTTCATATTCACCTGTGTTCTCAAACTTGAAAGTTGTAAAATTGTAGTCTATCTGGTCGTTATATTTGTTATTAAAATAAGTGGCTCCGAATACAACTTTATCTGACAGGACAGGCTGTTCGAATCCCGCTTCATAATGTTTTCCCTTCTCGGGATCGAGCTCAAGATTCCCGGAGTAACTGTCATAAAGCTGATAAAGAGATGGGGCTTTAAATGATGTTCCATAGCTCCCTTTAAGCCTTGTCTCTGTAAATGGAAGAATTACCGAGGCCGTTGTATTCCATGTGGTATTACCTCCGAATTCATCGTGATCATCATATCGAACCCCCATTGTGTGAAAGATTCGTTTCATCAGCTTTAAATGATTATGAGCAAAAATACTTTGAGTTGTGGCAGACTTTCCAAATGAATTTGAAGACCATGCCGAATCATAATATACGCTAGATCCCTCCTCCATGTAGAAGTTGTAACCTGCGCTTAATGTATCTATATTTCTTATATTAAAATCATGTTTCCACTCAGCCTGGTTCACATTACTTTTAAAAAAGGTATGATTATACTCGGTTGTATCAGCAGAGTCAGCCCTGTCCTCATCAGATCTTGATATTGTACTTTTACCATACTCAATCTTATGGGACCACCAGTCGAACAGTTGCTGAGAAAATATATTATTGAATGACACAGTCTCATAATCTCCACTCTTATTTGGATCATCCTCTTCCAGATTATCATCGTATCCGTATTTTGAAGACTGATAATACACGCTGAATGTGTAATCCGATTTCAAGGGGAGGAGGATGTTGAATTTTGACGCGATAGTAGTATTTTCAAAACTGTCCTTCTCGTAATCACTGTTCTTCTTCGTTGAAGAGCTCCCCTTTGATTTATTCTCAGCCTTGGATATGCCATCTGAATCCTGTCTCGATACTGCCAGGCTGTAGCTGGCCAGATCATTGCCGCCGGATAAGGTGAGCCCCTCCCTGAATGTCCCGAATGAACCTGCCTCGAAGTTTGCTATCACAGATGGCTTCCCCTCCCCCTTTTTTGTAATAATGTTTATTACAGCCTGTGCATCTGAACCATAAAGAGAGCTCTGGGGAGTCTTGACAACCTCGATCCTCTCAACATTGTCTGTAGTAAGAAAAGCGAGATTTACTCCCCTTGTTGTATTCATAGGATCATTGATCCGTACACCGTCAATGAGAACCAGGACATTCCCTGAATTTCCACCCCGCACGAAGATACCGGCCTGACCTCCGAAAGCCCCCCCCCTGCTTACAGTAACACCGGGGATATCCCTCAAGATATCAACAACCTGTTTCTTCCCCTTCTTTTCAATCTCTCCGGATGTTATTACAGTAACACTACTCCCTGTTTCATTCAGGGGCACTTCTGTCTTTGTAGCTGTAACAACAACTTTCCCGAGATCGCTACTGTTATTTCCGCTCTGCGCTGCCAGCACATTCAGTGAAAGGGCAACACAAACGGAGACTGACATTAGATGAAAAACAGCTTTTTTCATTTAAAACTCCTCCTTTTTTTGAAATAAAAAATCCCCGAGCCTTAATGCTCCGGGGATATCCCTTTTTCTCTCCGCCGAATATGCCATATTACCCATCTCCGTTGTAAATGGCTGAAAGATCACAATCAGGTATTCTGGCTTCCGGATCACTCTACTGATCGCACCTTCCCGCAGGATATGCAGTGGCATTACGCGATGTTCGTCACCGGTTACAGCGGCGGGTCCGCTCCCGATTTTAACGGGATTCCCTCATCTTAAAAAGATGCCTCTGTTTAAAGAGAAATTGTAACCAATATTCATATCAAAGAGCAGATTGGCCATTGCATGCTTTTTATGACCATTATAATGCTTGTTTTCATAAAAACCCTTTCTGTATCAGCACAGAACTGTTCAACACTTCAAAACAAGCAATCATATACACATTTAATATCATATTGGATTAATTTATTCTTCCTGTTTATAAATCAGGAATTATGGAAAAACTCTGAATAGTAATTATTTAAATCCGTAAAATACAGACTACGAAGAAGTAAGCGAAAGATTAGTATACAATAAAAAACCCGTTCATCATCTCCTCGCGGGGGAGACAACAAACGGGCCCTGTGACTTAAAGATTTGTGGAGTCAAAGAGACATGTCAGGTTAACCCTTTACTTCATTAATGCACTGTAACCCTGTTACCAATTGATTCGGTCATTCTTATTGCCTCATCAATCGGCCGGTCAGTAAAAACACAGTACACAAAGTAATCCGTGCCGCTTTCAAGCCCCCCTATTGTTACCGGCTGAATCTGAAAAGGGAGGTTTTTCCTGATATCAAGAACTGCACCACCTCTCCCGTTTTCAAGCCTGTGAAGAGCAACGGTCAGATAAACTTCTGCTCCTGGTGAATCGAAGCTGATTGAAATTTCCCCTGCCCCTGAAGACTGGACAGTACAATTACTTACCCCTTCAAGCCCGTTGTTACATGTAATTTTATAGGGTACTCCGTTTCTCTGGTTTTTGACATTTGTCCCTATAAACATATTGTACTCTGTGGCGTTTTTGCCGGCTGATGCTGTTTTCCAGCTTGACTTCATCTTTGGATGAAGCTGTTTCCACACAGACACTGTAACACTGAAAGCCCGCTGTATCTCAACCTGGAGTTCAGAAGGTTTGCGGCTGTCACCGTTATACTTCTTGATAATGTTTTTACCTTTCCAGGTTGTGTAGACAAAATTGCCCACTCTGTTTCTAATTCTGTCAACTACCGGGTCGTAATTAATTTCTCCCATTTCTCTTCCTCCTGCATTAATGTTTTTAAAGGTCCTTTATATTTATATCACGTGATACTACTAATACGACTGCCGGTTAAAATATTAAAAAATTTTTTTTATTTTTATCATTTTTTTTGAAATTTTTTTATATCACAAAAATCCCGTGTTCCGGCAGAAGTTCCCTCAACACATAAGTCCTGTGAAACTCAGCACCCTGGTAAAAGTGATAAAGGTTCCTGTTCACAGCATCACGCATGTTGGTACCACAGATCTCTTTCAGGTTACCTGTCCATTTTTCAATATTATAATCAGGTATAGTTTTACCCTTACTGTTTATAAGTCTGTTCTGCAGATAATACTCCTGCCATTTTTTTATCCTCTCATCTTTATTCCCCGGTGTGGAAAGTATGGCCAGAATATCTTTTTTAATGACAGAAAAGCTCTTTATATTTTTAACTGCTGCTTTATCCGTTACTGCAGGATTTACTGAAACATACTTCCTGAAATACTTGAAAAGCTCCCCGCAACCATACAGAAACCTGAGGCTGTTATCCTCATCCCCCGCCTCGTAACCTGGTCTTCCGTCCTCGAATATAAAATTCCATTTCAGGAAAGGTATATCGGGGAATGAAACCACAGCACCATGCCCCAGCCCGCGTGAAAAATTCTCCGCAGCAAATGAGAAGAACCTGATAACCGGCTTTGCAAGCTCGCTGATTCTATCAAGAAGCTTTTTCTTCAGTTTAATGCCTATATACTCTTTGATATGATCAGGGAACTCCTCCATGTTAATCAGGTTAATCGATTTATTTTTAATCTCATTATATTTTGAACTTATGCCTGAGAATCCGCAATGGGAAAATGTATCTGCATAAACATGAGCTGCAATACCGATAAGCTCAGCCCCGAACTCCTTCCCTGAACATTCAATTGCGTTATCAAACATCTGCCGGGCAATGCGGCTGTCTCTTCTGCAAATAAGCCTCTTTTCAAAAGGATCACCCTTCCCGTCACCGCCCCCCGGAAGAAAATGAAAAGGGACCCATACAGATCTCTGATCATCCCTGCTTGTATTAGCTATTGACAGAGCATGGTGTGCTGTAACAACCTGGCTCAGCCTGCTCCCGTCTTTAAAAACACAATCCTGGATTGTTTCAACAGAATCATCCACAAACTGAGAGGCCGTTGCAATTATAAGAGCTGTTGATTCATTAATCCCCGCAGCACGGGCAAGCACATAAGTTCCATGATAATGCATGTCTATCTGCATATTACCTCCTGATACCTCACATATATTCAATGCCCCTTATTGATGAAAATTGAGGAGAAAAATCAACCACTTTATAATAGAGCATAATTAACTTGAAAAGTTTTGCTTCTTTAATACCAGCTTTAAAACCTGCTCACCGCAGAGATGGCATTGAGGAGTAATTAAATCGTTAACTGCTATAGCATTAAAAAACCCGCTCAATGTCCGGGAAAACAGCCATTGAGCGGCAAAACATTTATGAAAAAGGAGACTGTCAGCAAATGGCAAAACCTACCTCATTCCGACAGCAAAAATCAAATTCATTATTAATACGTTTCTCCCTCCGGATTTTTTAAATTTTTTTTAAAAACCTAAAATTTTTTTCATGCAGCTTTCACCTTCGCTTCATGTTGTCTTCGTATTGGCTTCGGGAAGGCGTCGTATTGGCTTCGTGAAATTAATTGACCTTTTTTGCCATCTGTTTCTACAAATAAAAACACAATTGAAATTACTTGACATAAACAGCCGGTCATTATGTGAGTATTATGGATTTTTATACATAAATCGGGACAAATTAATGAAAAAAGATTTCGGCTACAGGGAGATACCCTACAACTATACATCATTTTCCGACAGGGAGATAATCCTTAAATACTTTGATGAAGAGACATGGGAGCTTCTGGACAACCTGCGGAACCAGAGGATAACAGGGAGGAGCGCCAAGCTCATATTCGAGATCATTGGCGACATTTTCATAATAGATCGTAACCCATATATATTCAATGACATAATTGAACACCCGAAAAAGCTTAAAAAACTTAAAAAACTGCATAGCATCAGACTCGACTCCATAGAAAATAAAACCTCCAATCCAAGAATAATTGAACTTGTTGAAAAGCTCCGCAAATTTGACGCGAAGTTTATACAGAAATTCCGGTCTGAAAAATGGAGACGGATACGGATACTCAGCACTCTGAGCACAATAACATCAAAAAATAATATACACTTCTCGGCTTTCCAGAAGGTGGCCCATGTAACAGACGCAACTGACTGGCGCGTGGAATATCCCGAAGTTATAGTTTACCCTGAAAGCATAAAGGAGATCTCCGGTCTGGTAAAAGCCGCAAAGGATCTTGATCTTAAAATTATCGCGCGCGGCGGCGGCACAGGGCTCACAGGGGGAGCAATCCCTGTTTACCCGAACACCATGATCGTCAACCTTGAAAAGATGCACAGCTCTTCTGAGATTGAATTTATACATACTGACGGCAGGAATATTCCCGTTATAGATACCGAGGCAGGAGTAATCACAGAGGATGTGACCCACTACTGCAAAGAGAAGGGATACATCTTCGCCACAGACCCCACCTCAGCCTGGGCATCAACAATCGGCGGGAATATCGCCGAAAACGCAGGGGGCAAAAAATGCGTCATGTGGGGTACTGCCATTGATAATATCTTCTCATTCCGTATTGTGAATGCAGAGGGGAACCTTCTTGAAGTCAGGAGGAAGGATCACCCCTACAGAAAGATTGAACCTGAAGATGAAGTAGTATTCGAAGTATATTCTCTCTCCCGCAAAAAAGGGGAGAAACTCATTAAAACAATAAATCTCACAGGCCTTGACATCAGGAAGCAGGGTGTGGGGAAGGATATAACCAACAAGGCGCTTAAAGGTGTACCCGGAATTCAGAAAGAGGGTGGAGACGGAATTATTGTTTCAGCGAAGTTTGTGCTCTACAAACCCTTTGAGCACTGCCGTACAATCTGTCTTGAATTTTTCGGCACAAACCTCATTAACGCGTCAAAGGCTATAGTTGAGATTCGCGAGTCTTTCGGAAAAAACCAGGCCGCATACCTCACAGCACTTGAGCACTTCGATGAAAAGTATGTAAAGGCGATCAACTACAGAAACAAATCTGACAGGAGCGAATTCCCGAAAGCTGTTCTTCTTATAGATGTTGAAAGCAATGATCATGACGAGCTTGACAAGGCAACTAAAATGATCCTGGACCTGGTGAAGCAGTACAACACTGAGGGTTTCATGGCTGACACAGAGGAGAAGAGGGAGCTCTTCTGGAAAGACCGAAAAAACCTCGGCGCAATTGCCCGTCATACAAACGCCTTCAAACTGAATGAAGACATTGTAATACCTGTGGAGTCGCTCCCTGATTTTGCCGACTTCATAGACAGGCTTAATCTCCAGAAGGAGCTCGAAAACAACTGTGTCATTATCGATGAACTTTCAGATTACCTGAAAAAGATCCGAGAGAAAGAGGACAGCTTCTTCCAGTCCAAACTGGACGCATACCTCTCCTCAATACTTGAAATAAAAGAAAAACAGCTGAATTACATAAAAAACATGGAGAAGCCCGCAGGAACTGTTGCCGCGGTGAGTAACCCTGAAGATAAAGAAACTCCGCTGTTTGAACTTCTCCGGGACGGAAAGATCGAGTTCAACATCAGTGAATCAGTAACAGAAAAGTTCGGTAAAAACTTTCATGGATATGACGATATCATAAACAGTTTCAGGGATATAGTTGAATTCAGGGAGAGCCGCAAACTTATAATTGCCACGCACATGCACGCGGGTGACGGGAATATCCATGTGAATATCCCGGTACACTCCAACGACTACAGAATGCTCACAGAGGCGGAGGAGATGGCCGGCCTCATAATGAAGGATACTGTTGTAAAATTCAACGGTGTAATTTCCGGAGAGCATGGAATCGGCCTCACAAAACTGAAATTTATAGACAAGAATATTCTCGACGACTATGCAGAATACAAAAAAGAGAGCGATCCCACAGATCTCTTCAACCCGGGAAAACTCCGTCACGATTTTCCGCACAGCACAATATATACGCCGTCGCTTAACCTTCTGGAGCTTGAAGCTTTCATCCTCGAAGTTGCAGACATGAAGGCCCTGACAAAATCTATATCGTCATGCGTCAGGTGCGGAAAATGCAAACAGGTATGCAACACACACTACCCGCACTGCACCATGTTCTACAGCCCCAGGAATAAGATCCTCGCTGTAACTCTGATCACAGAGGCTGTACTCTACGAGGCGCAGACAACAAACAACCTGAGCTTTCTCAACTTCAGGATGCTCCGTGAAATATCCGATCACTGCACCATGTGCCATAACTGTTACAATCCATGTCCTGTTAATATAGATTTCGGAGATGTAACCCTTGCAATCAGGAACCTCCTGCACGACAGAAAGAGGTCTGAGCCCAAGTTCATCACAAACTTTGTCCTCTTCTACCTGCGCAGAAAAGGGTACTATTTCAATAAAATCTTCAGGATACTGCTGCTTAAGTTCGGATACTCAATGCAGAGATTTGCGTTTCTTGTGAACAAGCCTTTTAACAGGGTAAGCGCGATTATTGCACCAAAGATAAACGGCATACTTCAGTCAAAACTCCCGAAAACAGGAAACCCCTCTCTCCGGGAACTGCTGGGGCTCAAAGGGACAAACACTTTCTTTGCTTTCCATAATCCGGATAAAGAGGTTGTAAAAAGCGTGGTGTACTTTCCCGGCTGCGGCTCAGAGAGGATGTTCCCTGATATATGCACAGCTGTAATAGCCCTTCTTTACAATGCAGGGGTAAGAGTGGTGATTCCGCCGGAATACCTCTGCTGCGGATACCCGCTCCTTGCCAACGGCAGAAAGAAGGACGCAGAGAACAAGAGTTACGAAAACCGGGTAATATTCCACAGAATGTCAGACATAATTAACTACATGGAAATTACAGATGTAATTGTATCATGCGGAACTTGCTATGAAATGCTCTCCAAGTATAACATTGAAAATATATTCCCTGATTCAAAAATCACAGATATCAATGAATTTGTTGCACGTGAAGGGCTCTACAAAAAAATACAGAAAGATACACTCTATTACCACGATCCCTGTCACTCCCCGATCAGAAGCCTCGGTGTTGACAAAACCTTTAATGAAATACTCGGAAACAAACCTGTTTCAATACCTAACTGCTGCGGTGAGGGTGGAACCATGTCACTCTCCACTCCTGCGATATCCAACTCTCTCAGGGGGAGAAAATCATTTAACATCTACTCCGCACTTGAAAGAAAAGAGCGCGTCACTGTACTTACAACATGCCCCAGCTGCGTACAGGGGCTCTCAAAGATAAACGGGAGGAGCTCTGTAACCGGAAAATCCATGGCTGTATACCTTGCAGAAACCTTCCTCGGCAGAAACTGGAAGAAAAAAGCTGTTTCAGATATCATGAAAAAAGAGGGGATAGAGAGAATAATTCTTTAAAAAAGGGCCCGGTATGACGAAAATTATATCAAACAAATATAATTCGAAGGTAGGGAAGATGAAGCGCTTTTTGTCTCTATTAATACTGATTATTCCGGTTCTCCTTTTTTCACAGGATAAGGGAACAGAAAATACATCCGGGAAAAAAGTTTTCCCTGTCCAGGCTGTAGGAACCAAACTTTTCAAAATCTACAACTTAAGCTTTAACAAGATGATACCCGGATATGCGGGAGAAGTCCTCGAGGTGGAATTCCAGGTAAAAAACCTGGTTGAAACACCGCTGGAGCTTTACATTTTTGTAATTGCCACCTACGAAAAATCATATAAAACAGATTCAAGCTTTCAGAGTCCGTCACTTGACGACCCGGCCCAGATCAAAAATATAAAGGTCTTCCCTGATGATCTTTCCAACTTTGAATACACAGAGAAAGATGAAGCAGGTAAGGATAAAAAAGTTTATATAAAATACCCGAAAAATATCAAGGCCGGAGTAGACCCTTCCACAGGGAAACCTTTTATGCTGGATGAAAATATTACATTCCGCACTAAATTTTTAAGTAATTACACCAGAAGATACTACTACTTTAACGAGATTGCAATACTCATATTTGATGAAAAAGAGGAACTTCTTTACAGGGAAGTATTTAAAGTAAAGGAGAAGAAGAGATAAAAATTCTTTTTATCTCTTCCTTAGCCTCATCCATTGTACCGGAAATCCTCCCCCCTGAACTGAATATAAAATACTCAACCTGCAGATTCACTACTGATCCTTCATTATCACCGGAGAACCTGAAGTCACCCCTGTAAGCGGTTACAGGTTTACCCAGAGCTGCGGCATACCCTATCTCAGAAGCGGTTCCGCTGTCCACATCACAGCCGTCAAGAACAGCAAAAAGCCCGTCCGAACTATCAATTCCCCGACGGTTATTTTCACCTATTATCATGTTGAGCTCTCTCCAGGCTGCACTACGCTTGCTACCATCCGGCATTTCAAGCACACGATCAATCATATACTGCGGTGTCAGTTTCCAGGGATCAATTACCTCCAGTCCTAATCCCTTCACGCAGGGGATTATCCTTTCATACATAAAAAATCTTCCTGCTTCAGAAAATCCCAGTGGTGATGCAATATAAATCCTTTTTTCCGGATGCATTAAAAGATTTACCTCCCCGCCGAATTATGTAGCATAAAAAATAATTGACTCATGCTGAATAAAATAATTATATTTATCAAGTTTTTTTGCCGATTATTGAGTAAGCGGAGATAAATTATGAAATACACTATGGTGAAGCAGTTTTCCAATGCTGTCATCGACAATATGTTCAAATTCGTATTCAAGATTGTTGATTTCGGGAAAATGATGGTAGAAGTCTTCTGGAGCTTTTTTGATATATGGGCAGCATTTTTTCTTATCTTTTACAACGCGTTGATGTATGTATACTATCTTTTCCTGTTTATGATCGACCGTGGATCCGAAACAAGCGGCCCGGTTCCCTACAGGGCGAGGCGTGTTTCTTCGAGGAAGCAGAGAATCCCTACAGTGCATATTGATAAAACTCCGTCACCGATACCTTCCATGTACACTGTTAAAACTGTTGCCTCTGACGCTGCAAAAGCCGTAACTTCATCTGTTTCAACTGTCGCTGAAAAAACAACAGAAACAGTTCAACAGGCAATGACCCCGCTGCGCCCTTCGCGCCCCGGATCCGGATCTAAAAAGCCATTCTTTAAGACAATGCTTGAATTTATTGCTGATATATTCAAAACAGTGAAAGATTTCATAACCAAACCTATAGTGGCAATAGCGGAATTTCTTGCAGGGAAGCTTATGCCTGTTAAAGAGAGTGATGCCAAATTCAGCGAAGCTGTTCAGAAAAGAAGTCTCATTGATGAATATATGAAAGAGTACGAAAAAACCCAGAAAAAGAGAAAGTGGTAATAAGCCTTAATATAAACCAAAAAAACTCCGGCCACCCCGGAGTTTTTTTATCCCATGTCATTCCCGCGAAGGCGGGAATCTGTTTTATTGAAATTGAAAATTTTTATCTGATTAAAAACTTAATCAATGCTTAAATGCCCTCTGCCCTGTGTACATCATGGTCACTTTCGGATTCGATTCATTGCATGCCATTATTGATTCAAAATCCCTTATTGAACCGCCCGGTTGAAGGATTGCAGTGATCCCCTGTGCGATAATAGTATCGACCCCATCCCTGAATGGAAAAAAAGCATCAGATATAGCTGTTGAGCCTATAAGGCCCCCCTTTGCGGCTTTCGTCTCCTCATCGATTGCAGCTTTATCAGCGCCTTTACGCTCACCCTTCATTATAGCAAGCTCAAGATCCTTGTACGACATCCCGAATTTATCAAAGCAGATAAGATCCGCATACTTTGTATAAGCCTTGTAAATTGCAATTTCAGCTACACCTACCCTGTCCTGTTCACCTGTGCCAATTCCTGTTGTGACACCATCCTTAACATATAACACGGAATTTGATGTTACACCCTGCTCAACGTACCAGCCGAAAAGCATATCATCAAATTCTTTGTCTGTGGGCTTTCGCTCTATGGCGTATCTCTCCCCTTTATATTCTGAAACAGCAGGGAGGAGATCCGCTTTACTCTTAATCTTTGTTGTGGGTGACTGCTGAACTATTACCCCTCCGTCAATAAGTGACTTAAAGTCCGGGAACACCGCGTCCCTGTACTGCGCAAGCCTATGGATCCCCGGAATTTTAACTATCCTCAGGTTTTTCTTCGCTTTCAGTATATCAACAGCAGCTCCCTCATAATCAGGTGCCGCAATAACTTCAAGATACTGCTTTGAAATAAGTTCAGCAGTCTCTTTGTCGCAAACGCGGTTAAGCGCAACACATCCCCCGAAGGCCGCAATCCTGTCAGCCCTGAAAGCGCGGTTAAAAGCATCAGCAATGGTAGAACCGTATGCAACACCGCAGGGATTATTGTGTTTCACAATAACTGCCGCAGGCCTGTCCATGAGATATTTCAGTATATTGAGGGAGTTGTCTATATCAGTTAAATTAATCTTCCCGGGGTGCTTGCCGAACTGAACCATCATGTTTTCATCAATTCCGCTCACAAGGGGGTTTCCGGGTTTTATGAACTGACACCCTGCAAGGAGAAGGTTCCCGTTAACGAGCTCATACATTGCAGCTTCCTGCTCCGGGTTTTCACCGTAACGGAGTCCCCTCTCCACAACAGTCCCTTCATCATTGATTTTCCAGATCCTCTTTTTATAGACCAGCTTCTGATCACCAAAGGTAATTGTCATCTCTTCAGGAAAATTATCATCAAGTACAGTCTGATATGCTTTTTTAATATCCTTCATTTTTTAACCCTTAAAATAATTATATGTTATTATAATATCTAATCTTACATTGCAGCACTTTAAGATCGAATTAGTATATTTAATGTCATTACCGCGAAGGCGGGAATCTATTCCTTTTAATAAGAAGGATTATTCAATTACAGTGGATGCGTCCATCAGTACTGCGTCAATTATATACGCATTCCTCTTTGTGTTAAGAGGTGTATACCCCATGAACTGCCCTTTAAATTCAAAATCTGTCCCAGCTGTGAGCAGGTCTGCTGTATCCTTATTATCAAGAAACAGGTAGAATGTAAATTTATGGCCATACCTTGATGAATCAGATGATTCGATTGCCACTCTGTATCTCTTTTTATATCTTTCACTCTCTGCTACAGAGAGGATCTTCCCTCGTCCGATAATTATACTGTTCAGATAACCTTCAAGATAATCATCCCTGGATATAATGCTGACTGAGCTGAACTTTCTGAAGAAAGATGTATCCATCACAAGTTCCGTTTGTGAAAAAAGCGGTAAAGCCAGGAGTATTATTAGTATAATTGCAATATATTTCCTAATCATAAACACTATCTATGCTTTTAAAATTTAATTCATATATACCTGAATCTCTCATTACCTCAACAGTATCAATCCTTCTCCCTGACCTGCGGAACTGTTCGAGAAATTCATCAATGGACTCTGTTTTCCTGCTGTTTACTGAGATAATAATATCCCCCTGTTCCATCTCTCTGTAGGGGCTCCTGGGGGAAATATATGAAACAACAATTCTCCCTGATAAAGAATCCTCGTCAACTTCTATTCCATAAGACTGGAAAAGATGGTAAAGGTCATTCCTCATTCTTTCATATTCATCTTTTTCCCGGAGAACAAGGACTATGTCATGTATTTTACCGTTTCTTGATACTGTAATATGCAGCTTGGAGCCTATCCCCATATTTCCTATCAGCTTTAAAAGAGTACCGAGGGATTCAATTTTTTTTCCGCCAATCTCCTTTATTACATCACCCTGTCTTATCCCCGCTGTATCAGACGGGGAATTACGTATCACAGAAACGATCTCCACCATCTTCTTATCATTGTTATGCGACAGCTCCCTCTCGCGCGCTATAAGCCCGAGCCACCCTCTCCTGACTCTTCCGAATTCAGTAAGCTCAGTGCAGACCTGCCGTACTATATTTGATGGTATCGCGAAGCTTATACCCTGAAACCCCCCGGAGCCGGATCTTATTGCAGTATTGATCCCCACCATCTCCCCTCTGAGATTTATAAGCGGGCCGCCGGAATTCCCCGGATTAATGGAAACATCGGTCTGAATAAAATCCTCAATATCCGTGAAACCTATATTGTCTCTCCCCTTTGAGGAGACTATCCCTGCAGTAATAGACTGTTTCAGTCCGTAGGGATTTCCTATCGCAAGAACCCACTCCCCCTCACTGAGAAGGCCCGAATCACCGAATTTTACCGGAGTAAACACAGAGCCGTCCCTGTTATCAAGCTTCAGTACAGCAATATCGGTTTTATTGTCTGAAACATAATACCTGCCGTTATCAAAAAGCTGCATGTCGTATGTCCTGCCGTCACTGCATACAGCCCTGAAAAAATCACCCTTCTTAACAACATGATAATTGGTAACTATAAATCCGTGCTTTGATATTATTGTCCCTGTACCGTATGAAATTCTTACAAGCTTCCCACCGGTATCCCTCCCCTTTTTTTCATACGCTGAAATATTTACAACCGAAGGTTTCGCTGTACCGGAAGCGCTTATGAAATACCTGTTGAATTCAGAGGGATTGGCTAAAGCTGTTAATGATATGAGAAGGAGAGGAAAAATTGCCTTTATTTTCATAATTAATCCACAACAATATCGAAATAGGTTCTGTCATCCTGCATTTTATATTTATCAAAATCGATCTTAGAGCCCGAGGGTTTATGCCTGAAGTCGCCTTTTATATCACCCATCCCCGCAAGGAGAGAGTATATACCCACAGCAACTCCCTCGGCAATCTCATCCTGCCTTTGAAGAAGAACATCTCTATCCCATTTTCTGTCAAGGTATCCCAGTTCGATATATGCGCTTATTGCGTTCACAAGGAGCGGAACAGACCATGTTGAGACAAAGGGTTTACCCGGAATCTTATCTTTACCATTTACCCCCCTATGGTCAAGGGAGTGAAGAATATATTTTATAATTTCGTAAGTGGCAAAGTAATTATCCCCTCCGAAATTTTTAAAACTGTCCCCTCTCCGGTAGGCTTCATATACAGATTTTTCCCTATCCCGGAAAGGGCCCTCCTCCCTGTATGTCATATAATCATCTGAATACTGCGTATCCGGTTTATGGTCCCTTGCTGCAATATGCCAGTCATGAGGATCCATATAAATCCAGTTAACCATATTATACTTATAACCGTTATAATCGCTGTAGTCTGTAGAATAATTTTTCTTAAGACTATAACCGGTAAAATACTGCGCGCAATCCCTGAAATAAGCCAGCCTGTATGGAACTTTTACGGAATGCTTAAACCATGATTTAAGAATTCCGTAATCATTAATCTTCCCCTTTCCCCCTTTCTGAAGATTAATTAATCCGTTTTTTAAAACATTATAAGGGGGGATAATAATTCCATTAAGGCCTTTATAGTCAGAGGGAGCGGACTTTGCAAGGTGCAGAGATACTACAAGGTGCGGCCTGAATTCGTTTATTTTAGAAATTCTACCCTTCTGAATTTCACCCTCAGCGTCAGGGTAATCATACAGCCTGTATGGGGCATTGGGGTCCTTCATCTTCGATGCCTGATCAAAAGGCACTGAATCCTCCCGGCTGATCATTGTATCAATATAAATCCTGCGGACAGTTCTGTCAGTATACCTGGAGAGAATTTTTCTGAAAGCCTCAAAATCACCCTCAGGGGCGCACATATCCATAAGACGCATGACCTTAGTACCGATGCTGAATACTATATCACGCTCATAAATCCCGCGGAGGCTGGCACCCTCTGCAAATTCATCCAGATATTTCCCGGTTACCAGATCAAACTTATCACCATGCTTCTCTTTGTTCTGAAGGGAAACACCTCCGTGACCCGGATCAATTACAACACGGTAAACAGGGAATTCATACTGTTCAATTTTTTCAGGGGTAAAAGCAAGGATAGCCATCAAAAAAAGTATGAAGGCCAGTTTTTTCCGTTTGTTTTTACAGATAAAATTCACTATATAACCATTTAATAGACACTGTTGTTTAATTTCTAAAACAAAAAGGGGGGTATTAACCCCCTTTTTTATATCAGAAAATTTTTATTCTCTTTAGTAATGTAACTATTGAGGATTCGTTGTTGATGAAGCTTTCTGCTCACCTTTCTGAACATCCTCATAAATTCTGTTTCTGTTATCAGCTTTATCTTTTTTATAGGTTTCTTTTATATCTTTAACCTTAAGGCCATCACTTTTTGCATCAGCCTCGTCAGTGTAAGCTACAGTTTCAAGGATTCTGATACCATAAGCTTTGGCTACCCTGAAATGATAGAGGGATTGCTCAAAATTCCTTGCTGTATATTCATTTTCAGCATCATCCATCTGGCCGTAAGCAATTCTAAGTCTCATCTGGTTCTGGAGAAGTTCCCTGTGCTTGTTCGGATCCGATCTTGTTTTCTGATTCAGGTGAAGAGCAACTACCTGTGTATGGCATTTATCAAGAATATCCTGCGTATCTTTTTTGTACTGCTCTGCCATCTTTTTCATAAGATCTGAAATAGATTTCGCGTTTCTTTCAAACCATACCTTGGCAAAAATGGTATCTCTTTTATAATAAAGCTCAATGGCTCTTTTATACTCTTCATAAATTTTATCATAATCACCTTTCCAGCCGTATTTCTCGAAATTGGTGACAATAACATTAAGAAGATAAATCTGCTCAAGGTTCTTCTTTACAAGCTTGGCTGAAACATCATTCGCGTGAAACTTTGCGAGATAAGAATCATCAGGTTTTTCAGCCTGATTAAAATTCTCGTTAATATTGTCGCTCCCTTTGGGATCCAGCTCTTTCGCTTCCTGGGAAAAACCTGAAAGAGTAAAAGCGAGAATAAGTGAAGCGATAACCAGTAAGGTTCTTCCGTATTTCTTCTCGATTGTCATAATTTATCTCCTAGATAAAGATAACAGTTTTTTAAGTATCCGTACTTAAAAAAATATTAGTGCATATAATGTAATTTTAAATTATCCTTTTAAACTCGACAACTTTTTTTTTATTTTTTATACAAATTAT
The DNA here is from genome assembly GCA_002418835.1 of Spirochaetia bacterium UBA5763. GTDB lineage: Bacteria > Spirochaetota > UBA4802 > UBA4802 > UBA5550 > UBA5550. The sequence goes on from DIEX01000032.1 coordinate 47,005, forward strand.
TAAATATAAAACCAAACTTTGTATAATTATGTCATATAACAGCTCTTAAATGGTAAGAGTACCGCTCTTCACCCCTCCAGACTCGAACATTCAAAGATCAAACGGGTTTGTCACCTCTTCACCTGAAAGCTTAAAACAGATTTCGAAGAAAAGCTAAACTCACAGGATCAATTTAATAAAATTCCAGTTATTTCAAAATTTTTGTTGTTGAAATTTTAATTTTTTTCAGATTAGCTCTAAAAGGAACATCCCGGACTGCTGCTTTAACGGTTAAAACGTACGGGGGTTTAAACCGGGATTCCGTTAATCCAAACCTGGAGTTTGCATAATCATATGAATGATTTTACACAAACAATTATTAAATACCTGATAATCCTGATTGTTATTATTGTAACTTTCAAAATACTGCTCCCTGTTATTATGAGCTTTCTGGGATGGCTGTTAAATGTTATCCTTAAATTAGCAATGTACGGGGCAATCATATTCGTGCTATACCTTATGGGTAGATTCATATACGAGTCGTATAAAAATAATAGTTGATTAATGATGTCTCATTTTTACCTTAGCAGAGAATTAATCAACCCCGAGAACTATACAGGAAATGGACATAATCAAAGAAAAAATTCATAAAATAGAAAAAATAGCTCTGATTGCTGTTGCAGTCTGCTCATTAACCGGAGGATTAATCTTCGGATATATCACTTCAGAGATAAAAAACTATTCCGGCATACACAATCTCAAAAAGTTTCAGCCAAGCATCCCCACAAGGCTTTACGATGTTAACGGCGAGCTCATTGCCGAGCTGTTCCAGGAAAAGAGAAATCTAGTATCCTTTGACGAGCTCCCTCATACTCTTATAAACGCTTTCCTTGCCCAGGAGGACAGGGATTTCTACGAACATTTCGGCCTGAATCCCATGGCAATAGTTCGTGCAATGGGAAAGAATATCATCGCATCAGTAAAAGCTTTAAGGCCCACAATTGTTCAGGGTGGGTCAACAATTACACAACAGCTTGCCAAACAGCTCTTTACAGAAAGTGAACGCACCATGGGGCGTAAAATGTTTGAGGCTGTGCTTGCACTTCAGATTGAAAAGAAGTTTACCAAGAATGAAATACTTGAGATGTATTTTAACCAGGTTTATCTCGGTCACGGCTGCTACGGTATTGAAACAGCCTCCGACTTCTATTTTAATAAAGATGTTAAGCACCTCTCTCTTATAGAGGGATCTGTACTTTCAGCTTTACCCTCTAAACCGGCGGGGTATTCCCCTCTCAAGTTTCCGAAAGAGGCTTATGATAAAAACCGCGACACACTGAACAGAATGGTTAACGCGGGCTTCCTTGAAAAAAAGAGATCAGATGAGATATATGATGCTTTCTGGCCCGGATTTGTTGAATCCATGAGGACCGAATTCCCCACAAAGACGGCCCTCTCCAGAAGCGAAGACCTTGCTCCATACTTTACTGATTATGTTCGCCAGATCCTTGACTCACGTTTCGGAAAAGACGTGATGTATAACGAAGGGCTTACAGTATACACAACCCTTAACCTTAAAAGACAGAGAATAGCCGACAGGTATATGATTAAAGGGGTGGAGGATCAGGACAAGATCTCCTCAAGGATGAACATGACAGGGGGCGGCGTGGATGGCGGCCTCTTCGGTGCTTACGGCGCACTCCGGATGATCTTCTCTCTACCGGGAATTCTTGTTGTAAATGACGAGGACACCAGGTTCAAAAAGTCAATGGCTGACGGCCTTATAGATTCACTCGATATGCTTACACTCCTTTCAGATTCCCCCAGATCTTATGATACATTCGAATATTTCAGGACAGCAATTTCCGGAATCTCCACCTCAATGAAAGTTGAGGGGGCCTTTATCGCTGTTGAGCCTCAGACAGGCTACATAACATCGATGATCGGTGGATCTGAGTTTGAGGTGTCCAACCAGTATAACAGGGCAGTGCAGGCAAGAAGGCAGCCCGGATCATCATTCAAACCGTTTGTTTATGGTGCAGGGATTCACAACAAAGTAATAAGTACAGCAACCGTTCTCCCTGACGTTCCTATAAGAGATGTTGACGCTGCGGGTACAACCTGGTCACCGGATAACTATGACGGTGATTTTTCCGGAATGGTCTCTATCCAGAAAGCTCTTGCACAGTCGATCAACATTATATCAATCAGGATATTTGACCTTGTGGGCGCAGACAACGTAATCGATTACGCGTCAAACATGCTCAAGGTTCCGCAGAGCCGGTTCACCCCGAGCCCTGCACTTGCTCTGGGCGCTACCGAGCTTACCCCTCTGGAAATGGCCACAGGTTTTGCCATTTACGCAAACAGGGGCCGCGATGTAATACCTTTCTCAATAAGATATGTCCTTGACAGGGACGGCAATGAGCTTACAAACATTGAAGAGGAAGTGGGTAATATCATCGCGTCAAAAGAGATTGATGGCACAATACAGATTATACCTGAAGCTGTGGCCTATATCATGACTGAGCTTATGAGAGGGGTTGTTGATCACGGAACCCCGACTTACGGAATAAGGTACCAGGCCGGATTTACAAAGCCTGCGGCAGGTAAAACCGGGACATCCCAGAACTGGGCCGATGTCTGGTTCTGCGGGTACACACCTGATATAGCAGCAGTTGTATGGATGGGTTATGACAAACCGTTTATGACTCTGGGTAAAGGGCAGGCAGCAGCATCCCTTACAGCTCCGATCTGGGGATACTACATGAAAGAGGTATACAACGGTATGCCGGATCCTGTTTTCCCCCCGAGGCCTGACGATGTTGAGGGCAAGGGTGTATGCATGTATACAGGACTTATTCCCGGGCCGAACTGCCACAAGATCTCCGGAGGCATAGGCCTTAAAGGGAGCGGTGCGGGGAAGGTCTGCGACGGCAGACACTATGAGATGAAGACTGTTCTCGAAAGATATATGGAAAAAGAAGGATTGACAGAATAGCCTAAAATTCATTCATTGACATTCTTTTTTATAATGTGTATTTTATTATAACAGCGGTATTATACAATCTGATGGTTAATACAGGAGTTATTGCAATGTTTAAAATTGGTGATAAAATAGTATACCCGATGCATGGCGTAGGGCAGATCGACGGGATTGAGAAGAAGGTTGTGCTCGGTAAGCGTAATGAGTATTATATGATTACAATCATCAATAACGGCATGAAAGTGATGATTCCGGTAAACAACGCAAAAGAGATCGGTATTAGAAGCATTATCCCTAAAAAGGACATTAAAAAAGTTCTGGGAATCCTCTCCGTTGCTGCAGAATCTATCGAAGAGGACTGGAAGCTCAGGTACCAGAACAATATCGATAAAGTAAAAAGCGGATCAATTTATGAGGTAGCTGAAGTTGCCAGGGACCTTTTCAAAAGAGGGAATGAAAAGGAACTCTCAATTATGGAAAGAAAGCTGTATGAAAATGCATACCAGCTTATTACCTATGAAGTTGCAATGGCAAAGAGTATTGAAATTGATGAGGCCGGAAATGTAGTTTCTGAAGCCCTTGCTTCAGGATTTAAAGAAGAGGAATAGTTTCTAATAAATAATTCAAGCCGGTGCTTTTCACTAAACACATCAGATTTTCCGCCTGTTGCATTAAAAGATTCCCTTTTTTTTATTATTTATAATAAACAAAACAGTTATATTATAATCATATTTTTATATTTTCCCATTTATATTCTTTCAGGAGTTATATTATGCTTATTATCATTTTCAGGACATTATTTATCCTTACATCCATTTTCTTTTCAGTGCTTTTTTATGCAGGCCATTCAATTCAGGCGATGCTTATCGCAGGTGTAGCCGCAGCAATTTTATCACTGGCAGTAATTATTGTAATTGAATTTATGTCTCACAGCTTTCAGCCGAGACAGATACTCGCAGCAATCTTCGGCCTTCTTTTCGGTCTGGGGATAGGGCACCTTCTTGTTTCAGGTGTAGATTCATTCAGCATTGACATTATGCAGAGATATTACGGAATCATTAAACCGCTGATTTATCATATCAGCGGTTTCGCGGCCATGATGTTTTTTCTTATTAATAACGAAGATATAACATTCCTTGATAAGATAGTACCTGTTAAAGAGAGTGATGCCGATGTCCAGATCCCTTATAAAATTCTCGACACAAGCGTTATTATTGACGGAAGGATTGCAGATATCTGCGACACCGGTTTTCTTGAGGGAATTCTTGTAATCCCGAACTTTGTACTTAATGAACTTCAGATGATCGCCGATTCCGCAGACTCAATCAAGAGAAACAGGGGGAGGAGAGGACTGGACATTCTGAACAAGATGCAGAAAGACCAGTCTATCATGGTAAAAATATCCGACATAGATTTCAAGGATATCCCTGAAGTTGATTCAAAACTTGTACAGCTTGCGAAAGTAATGAAAGCCAAAGTTATTACTAATGACTTCAACCTGAACAAGGTGGCTGAATTTCACGGAGTTGATGTTCTCAACATAAATGAACTCTCCAATGCGCTGAAACCAATAGTTCTGCCGGGTGAAGAGATGAGGGTTCTTCTTCTTAAAGAGGGGAAGGATTCCAACCAGGCAATAGGTTACCTTGATGACGGCACTATGGTAGTTGTTGAAAACGGCCGGAGAAGAATTAACGACGAGGTTGAAGTAACAGTAACCTCTGTTCTTCAGACAACTGCGGGCCGCATGATCTTCACAAGACTTAAGGAGGACTGATTTGCTCCTCCTTTCGATCTTCGGAAGCCCCAGGAGAAACGGTTTCTCCTCAAGGCTCCACGAGGAACTTATAATCCCCTTCAAGGAGAGGGGATTTTTTATTGAAAGGGTCTATGCCTACCAGACGGACGTGAAACCCTGCACAGGATGCGGCTGGTGCAGCGAACATCCGGGCTGCTGTATCAATGACGGAATGACAGATATCTACAGGCTCATACGTTCTGCTGACATTATCTCGATCTCTTCACCGCTCTATTTTTCATCTTTCCCTTCTCCTCTTAAAGCAATCATGGACAGGTGCCAGCTTATCTGGGAGGAGGGGAGGCGGAACAAACCTGTTTTAAAAACTGCAAAAGGGCTTTTTATCTGTGCCGCAGGTGATGAATACAAATGTATGTTCGATGGAGTTTCAATGGGGATAAAGCATTTCTACAACGCAATAAATACCTCCTACAGTCCGGAAGATGCGATTCTTTACCCTCTCTCTGACAGTTCTTCAGAAATATCTCTTGAATTTATTGAAAAGGCACGTATCATTGGTGAGAGATATTCAGCCCTTTAAATCATCCACCAGGCCGGTTAAATATGAAACTGACAGCTGTTCTCACAATCAAAATGAAAAAAGGGATACTCCCCCAGTTTATCGCAACAGTCTATAAACAGCAGATGGAGGTAAGCAACATAAACCTCACAGAAGCGGATGGTAAATGGGACGGCTACTGCATTGAAATAATTTATACATCAAAGAAAGACCTCATTAGAGTTGTGGAAGCCCTGAAAAAAAACAGTGACTATTTCAGGGATTTATCAATAACAAGCACTCTTGAAGACAAGATCCGCGGCGGGCTCCTTTCAACTGGGAGCAAGATACAGATAGACACAAACAGCGACATCGAGACATCCTTTCTCGGTGGAACTACACTTGTCCATGAAAAGATAGATGCGGGCTTCGGAAAACAGTACTGCTCCGTTTCAGAATCCGTAGGAATAATAAGCGGCTTTAAAAAAATGGCTGCACCCACAGATGAGTATTATCATTACTGCGCTGATTCAGAGAGAGACGCTATTATAATCAGCAGATTTACAAATAAAAACGCATTCCCTGTGAGCATTAAATACCAGACTGTCGAAGACCTGATAAAAGTACTTAAAGGTATTGAGGAGAGTTTCTCCTGTTTCCGTTTTATGAATACTGACAATGAAGATTATATATTCAGAAACACGATTATTGACTCAATCCGTAAACCCGTTATCTTTCGTGAGCTTGATGAACTCCCTTTTTACCTGATGACCATAATCACAAAAATCTGCAGAAAGCAGAGGTGCAAACCTGAAGAGACATCAGTAGGGATACTGGGCCTTAACCAGGGTATGATACGGCTCACAGGTATTCTCTGCTCTGCCGGATATCTGAAGGTACTTGGACATGACAACAGGGAGAGGACAATGATGTCCTTTGAAACCCAGGGGGGACTTGCCACCACAATTGAGAATGTTGCGGACAATGCTGATATACTTATTGTTTATGATGATCAGCTGCTTAAGGACAACATTCAGTATCTTAATCCGGGGTGTATAGTCATAACAGGTTTTAGCAGTGAGCCAGTTGATGCCGGTTTATTTTCAGATAAAGGGCTTAAGGAGATAATACAGGTGAGAGATGCTGATCTACTGACGCTTATAGCTCCCATGATTAATGGAATTACAGCAGGTGAGCAGAAATTTTTCAGCGATGAACTTATTCTTAAAATTTCTTCATCTGCATCCAGGGAGATATCAGATTCATACAGGTATCCCGGATTTTTCAGTGAAATTTCAGGTAAAATAGAATCAGCGATTATAAGAGGTTAAGGTCTGCGCTTTTTTTTTAACAAGAATCCATGATATAGAATTAAAATTAAAGGTCTTCAGATCTATTTCCTCATTTGAAGTCTCCATGTTTGCCGCTCCATCCCTCACGGCATCATTTATGTTCAGACCGATGTTTTCATTTATCATTGAATTAATCCTGGAATAATCATCTGTTATTTTAATTACCCCTTTACTGTTTACCACATCTGTATTCTTTTCAAGGATCTCACTGATTTTTGAAATATCAATAAGCATCACAAGTATTCCGTGGAAATTCTGCTGTACATACACCGGTGACGACACATAGAGCGAATAGGTTTTTGCACCGGGAGTAATCAGTGATATATCTTCAAAATACACGCCTCTTCTCATAGAGAAACATTTTTTTAATGGTGTCTCCTCGTACCCTTCATTAACATTTGTTCCGAAAAGGCTGTCATTCTTTTTTGTATAAATGATATCGCCATGTTTATTAATTATCACGTAGTCAAGGTATATACCCTCTGTAACAGCATTGATCATCTCTGTTATATTTTCACGTTCAAGGAGATAATACTTTTTTCCACCTTTATCCATTAAACGGAGATGTGTTAATTGCTGTACTATGTTATGCTTTTCAATTACCTGCCCTGCGCGTATAGAATCCCCCTCCGAGCGTTTAAAAAATTTTTCAAGACTCGGGATATTTGTATCCTGCACTGCAACTTTTACCTCCTCTTTGACAGGGGGAGCTGAACAGGAAACAGCAGATATTAATAGCAGGATAAGAATTCTGAACTTCATGAAAATCCTCCGGTAACTTATCTTTATTATCGAAGGATCTGAGGTATATCTTTAGTTCATCTTCTGGAGAGGAGTGTATTTTTCCATGAAGACTCTGTTTGTTATGCCGAAACTTATGGTGAGTTTGATATTGTCCCCGCTCCCTTCAATCTTAACAATTCTTCCAGGGCCGTATTTAGGATGCAGCACCCTCTCCCTCAGTAAAAACTGTGAACCTGTTGCAGATAACTCCTGCTGTTCAGCGAGTTCCACCGGCGGTAAAACAGAATTCTTATCCTCTACGGGGAGCTGGTATTTTTTTACAGGCGCTGCGGAAGCAGCAGACTCTCTTCTCTGCGGAGAGTAGCCGTTATATGAATACCCTCCGCCTGAATAGTCCCGCCCGCCGGAGTATTCGCTGGTATATGATTTTACATCAAGAAGGTCGCGCGGTATCTCACTGAGAAAGCGGGAGGGCCTTTTATACTCAGGCCCCATGTAGCTCCTGCGGAGGTCGGTGCTGGTAAGGAAAATTCTGTCCATTGCCCGCGTAATACCCACATAGCAGAGGCGCCTCTCCTCTTCAATCCCCTCATCAGTGTCAACAGAGAGTTTATGCGGGAATGTATCCTCCTCCATTCCGGTAAGGAATACTACCGGAAACTCAAGGCCCTTGGCGTTATGCACAGTCATAAGCGTAATGCTGTTTGTTTTTGCCTCGGGGTCGTCAGAGGGATTCTCTTCTGATGTATAGAGTGAAATATCCTGAATAAAGTTTGCAGGTGCCGCATCAGGGAATGTCTGTTCATAATCATAGATTGAGTTCAGTAGCTCATCAAGGTTGTCAAGGCGTGAATTACTCTCAAGGGTATTCTCTTCGCGGAGGCTCTCCCTATAACCCGTTATATCAATGACACTCTTCATGAACTGCGAAAGCGTAAGTTCCCCCGGAACTGTTTCCATCATCCTCATCAGTTTCACGATGATCTTCCTGAAATCATCGAGTCCTTTCGGTACACGGCCTGTCATTAGCTCATCTCTGATAACAACCCATTCAGGGAGGTTCTCTTTCTCTGCAATCTCCGCTATACGATCCTGCGAGGCTTTGCCGATTCCACGGGCCGGAGTGTTGATAATCCTGCGAAGCGCAACTGTATCGCCTGGATTCACAAGAAACTTCAGGTACGCCAGTATATCCTTGATCTCCTTCCTTTCATAAAACTTCAGGCCGCCGATTATTCTGTACGGGAGGTTCTCTCTCCGGAGAAAATCTTCAAAGATCCTGGACTGCGCGTTTGTCCTGTAAAAAATCGCGAAATCGCTGTTCTTCAGTTTCTCCCTGGATTTTATCGAGAGGATAGTGTTTACAACAAATTCACCTTCTCCATACTCATTGTTAGCCATGCACCACACGGCTCTCTCGCCGTCACCGCGGAACGCGATAATATTTTTATCCTTCCTGTTCCCGTTATTCTGAATTACAGAGTATGCAGCATCCAGTATCTGTTTTGATGACCTGTAATTTTCACCAAGAGTAATAATCTTTGTCTTTTCGTAATCCTTTTCAAAAGTGAGGATGTTGCGTATATCTGCTCCGCGCCATGAATATATAGACTGGTCATCATCTCCCACAACGCAGATATTCTTTGTTGCTGACGCAAGATATTTTGCAATTATATACTGCGAATGGTTCGTATCCTGGTACTCATCGATCATGAAATACTGCCACATCCGCTGAAGCTCGGTGAGCGCGCGTTTTGAATTGCGGAGAAGCTCCACTGTTTTTATCAGCAGGTCATTAAAGTCCAGTGCATTGTTCTCAGCAAGTTTCTCCTGGTACTTTTTAAATATCTCCTCGAAGTTAAAAGAAAAATAATCGGGAAGCAGGAGGCTCACATCAACACCGTCGATAAACCTCTCGCTGTCCTTAACTTCAGATATTTTTGAGGCAATCATTGAAGGTTTCACCTTTTTCGGATCGAGATTCATGGAGGCCAGAATTCTCTTTATAACATCCTCCTGGTCGCCTGTGTCATAAATCGTAAAGCTGGACGGAATTTTTATATCCTCACCGAACCTCCTGAGTATATAAACTGCAGCAGAGTGGAATGTTTTGATGAACACACTGTTCCCCTGGGGGCCCACAATAGTCATCACGCGCTTCTTCATCTCCTCGCATGCCTTGTTTGTAAATGTCACTGCAAATATATTCCAGGGCTTCACCCCTGTACTGATTAGATGCGCGATTCTGTGAGTAATCACTCTGGTTTTACCGGAACCCGCACCTGCAAGGATAAGGAGCGGCCCATCCGTATGGAGAACAGCAGCTTTCTGGTTTTCGTTAAGATTTTTAAGAAGATCGGTCATGATTATTCCATATAAATCTGTTGTTTTAATACATCACATTGCGAACGACTGCATGAAGTGCGTACCGCTCCTCAGTTCGAAATGACAATGTGATTTAACTGTTTACGATTAAATCAGTACTCAATTTGTCATTCCGGTTTTGTCGCAGACAAATACCGGAAACTTAATGATAGGAATTTGTTTCTGAAGACAAGCTAAATTTTGTTTTAGCTTAAGATTCCGGCATTTCGTTGTCATTCCAGCCGGAATGACAGAGTCTACTTATTTCGTAAAATGCTATATATGATATAAATGGGCAAGTTATTATTTGCAGCATTAATAAAAAAATACTCCCGGAGAGGGAGTATGAAAGGAGTATATGATTCTTAAATATTAAGTTTTACTGGTTTATTGAAATGAAACCTGCTTCTTTGACGAGTTTCTGACCCTCAGGGCTCAGGAGATAGTCTATAAATTTCTGACTTTCACCTGTTATCTTTTTCTCATCAACATACATGTAGAGCTTTCGTGAAACAGGGAACTTCCCGGATTTACCGTTATCAAGAGTCGGTTCAACTCCGGAGACTGTGAGAGCTTTCACTGTTTTATCAATATATCCGTAACCGATATAACCTATGGCTTTCGGATTTCCTGCTATGGCTGATACAATTGCACCATTGGAAGCCTGAAGCAGAGCATCCTTTGCAACATCAGTATTTTTCATCACTTTCTCATGCCAGATTTCATAAGTACCTGAGCTTGTATCTCGCGATATAACAACGATATTTTCATCCTTTCCGCCAACCTGTTTCCAGTTTTTTATTGAACCGTCATAAATACCTTTAAGCTGATCCATTGTAAGATTTTTTACAGTATTCGCGGGATTAACTACCGGAACAATCATGTCATAAGCAACAGTGATCTCTTTAACTGCAATCCCTTTCTCTTTTGCAGTGCCAAGCTCTTTCTCTTTCATCTCCCGTGATGAGTTTGCAATACTGCATGTACCGTCAATTAAAGCCTTGATCCCGTTACCGGAACCGCTCCCTTCAATTGTGATGGAGACTTTATTCTGTTTCCTGTATTCCTCAGCAGCCTTCTGTGTTATGGGAAGAACTGTTGTTGAACCCTTTATTACAATCTTATTGCCTGTGTCCCTTGAACATGCAGCCAGGACAATCCCTGAAAGGATTACTGCTGTTACTGCTGAAACTGTTCTTTTAATAGTGATATTCATTTATTGAATTACCTCCATATTTAATTTACAGCGGTAATGTCATAAATCTTTGTTAATTTTTTATAAAGATTTTTTAAATAATAAATGAATAGATACTGTATTACAGCATTTTTTTAAATTTATAAATTTTTAATTAAGGATAACAGCTGGTACCTTATAATTAACCTTTAAAGCAGACAGGGAATCTTAACATAATCTTTATATTTTATTTATCAATATTTAACTTCTTCAATCTTTATTCATATTCATAACAGGCTGGTTATTAAACTGAACTTTATGTTGCAGCAGCCTAATAATTATTCAGGATTTTGATAATGGAAGAAAAAATTACAGCTAAAAATGTCTCATTCTTTTACGGGACCAACCAGGCTATCAGAGATATCTCTCTTTCTGTAAAGGAGAATTCAGTGCTCGCACTCATCGGCCCTTCGGGGTGCGGTAAATCGACTTTCCTGCGATGCATCAACAGAATGAACGACATTATCCCCGGTACAAATATTACAGGAGATATAACAATAGATGATGAATCAATTTATGCACACAGGTACGATGTTACAACTCTGCGCAGAAGGGTTGGGATGGTTTTCCAGAAATCTAACCCCTTTCCAAAATCTATCTTTGACAATATCGCATACGGTCTGAAAATTAACGGCGTTAAAGATAAATATGAAATTGAATCTATAGTGGAAAAATCCCTTAAAAGCACTGCTCTCTGGGATGAGGTCAAGGACAGGCTTCACAAATCAGCAATGGGGCTCTCAGGAGGACAGCAGCAGAGGTTATGCATAGCCAGAACAATTGCAGTGCAGCCTGAAGTTATACTTATGGATGAGCCCGCCTCAGCACTTGACCCTATCTCTACCCAGAAAATCGAAGAGCTTATCCAGACCCTGAAAAAAAATTATACGATAATTATTGTTACACATAACATGCAGCAGGCGGCACGGGTAAGTGACTACACAGCTTTTTTCTACATGGGTGAATTAATTGAAGTTAATAAAACAGACAAAATATTCACAAAACCGGACAGGGAGATGACAGAGAACTATATTACCGGAAAATTCGGTTGATAATATTCAATATCATAAATTTATTTAAATAATGGAGATAATTATGCAGACCCATCTTGAAATGGATATAGAACAGATTAAAATAAAAATGTTTGAAATGGCAGACCTTGCGACTGAGGCTATTAAACTCTCTGTGGAATCGCTAAAAAATGCGGATCTTATCCTTGCGAAGGAGATTATAAAAAACGATACGCGCATGGATCTGCTGGAAATTGAGATCGATGATGACTGCATCAGGCTCATAGTTACACGTCAGCCTGCCGCTTCAGATCTCCGCTTTGCCCTTGCAATGCTTAAAATAAACACGGATATTGAACGGATAGGTGATATAGCGACTAATATTGCGAAGGAGACTCTGAAGATTAATGGCACTCCCCTTATCAAGCCTCTCATCGATATTCCGCGAATGGCTGATATTGCCATAAAAATGATCCAGCAGGCTTTTGCGTCAATAAGTGAAAAGGATGTTGAAAAAGCTAAAGCCGTTATTACAATGGATGACGAAATTGACGAGCTTAACCTCCAGATATACCGGGAGCTCTTTACTTATATGTGCGAGGCTAACAGAAATATTTCACAAAGCCTCTCCCTGATAATGGTTGCAAAAGCTCTTGAAAGGGCAGGGGATCATGCAAAAAATGTCGCTGAACGGGCAATTTATTATATTCAGGGTGAGGATATAAGGCACAGGGCACCCGGAGAAATTTCATAGGACAGAGATGAAAAAGAAAATTTTTGTTATTGATGATGAAAAGGATATAAGGGATATCCTGAAAGTTAATCTCCTTCAGGAGGGTTATGAGGTATACCCTTTCCCCTCGGCATCTGAAGCTGTAAAGGGTTTTGAAACAGCAAAGCCCGACCTGATTATACTGGACATCATGATGGAGGGGAAAGACGGTTATGAATTCTGCAGGGACATCCGCAGCAATGACAGACTGAAAAATATCCCCGTAATTTTTCTCTCTGCACGCTCAGAAGAGTTCGACAAGGTTCTTGGCCTTGAGCTCGGCGGTGATGATTTCATCACTAAACCATTCAGCATCAAAGAGCTTAAATCCAGAGTAAAGGCGGTTCTCCGCAGAACATCAGAGGCTCCAAAGGAATCAGGAAATGTGATTTTGAAATATAAAGGCGTGGAGCTCAACACCGAACAGTATTCACTCAATGTCGATGGAGAGGATATAAAACTCACAAAAACCGAATTCAATATACTTGTTCTCTTCATGGAGAATCCCGGAAAAATTTTTTCAAGAGATAACATCATAGACAGCGTTCGCGGTCACGATGTCTTTGTCGTGGACAGAACAATAGATGTTCATATAATGAATCTCAGAAAAAAATTAGGTGATTACAAAAACATCATAACCACATTCTCGGGTGTGGGATACGGCTTTAAGGAATAGACATGCTTAAAAAACTGAGTTATAAACTAATCACATCATATATCATTCTTATTTTTGTTCTTGTTATATCTGTTTTTCTCATGGTTGAGAGTCTGCTTAAAAAGACTCACATTGAAATGATTAAAAACGAAATGTCTCATGAAATTGAAATCATCAATACGTCACTTATCAGAAACAATACGGATCCGCTTAAAATTACTGAGAAAAAAAGTATTCTTTTTGAATACGCTCAGTCCATGCAGATCAGGATTACCCTGATTGATAAAGATGGAAAAGTTATAGCTGATACAGAAGCAAATAATCCGGAGGAGCTGGATAATCATTATTACAGAACCGAAGTTTACCAGGCAACCCAGACTGGGGAGGGGTCAAGCATACGTCACAGCAACACCCTCAAAACTGACATGCTCTACTTCGCAAAAAACTTTGAAGGTTACGTTATACGTCTTGCCAAACCTTTATACGCAGTTGATGAAAGCATCCGGGAACTTAAAACTCTGACAACCAGAATTTCAGTGATTGTACTTCTGGCATCAATAATAGTTATCATATTTATTTCTATCAAGGTAACCAGACCATTCAATGAAACAATCAGTTTCGCTAATAATTTTGCCGAAGGGAACTACCGTAAAAGGATTCTTAATTACAGCAATGATGAAATCGGTACTCTGCAGAGATCTCTTAATAAAATGGCGGATACAATTGTTGAAACCATAGATCAGCATGTTTTCGAAAAAAAGAAGCTGGAAGCTACTCTTGAAAGCATAAGCGACGGAATCGCCATGATCGATTCAGCCAAGCGGATTCTCATTTCAAATAAGGCTTTTTCGGAACTGCTGAGTATCAGCATGGATACAAGAGAAAAACCGTATTTTGAGGTAATCAGAAACCGGGCAATAAATTCTAAAATAGAAAAGGGATTATCATCCGGCGAGAGAGATTTCTTTGAAGTTGAATCTGTTAACGACCGGTTTTTCGAGGCGGTTATTAATCCGATTAAAGCTGATGATGATATTATTCAGGGGATACTTATTGTCATTCATGATGCCTCTGAAAGGAAAAAGATTGAAAGGATAAAGAGTGATCTGGTGAGCAATGTCTCTCATGAGCTTAAAACTCCAATAGCCATTGTCAAGGGATACCTTGAAACTATAAGAGAAAATCCTGACAACAAAGAGATGATGAACGATTTCATTGAACGTGCTATTGAAAATGTAGACAGGCAGAATGCGCTGATACAGGATATTATAAAACTCAGCATGATCGAATCATCAAAGGAGTTTGAAAAAGATGAAATTAATCTTAAGCAGATAATTCTCAGCTGCCTCGATATAGTTACTCCCAAAATTACAAAAAAAGAGATCAAACTGTATACAGGTCTCCCGTCAGAGGTTGATTATAAAATTACTGCAAACCAGTTCCTTGTGGAAGAGGTTTTCTTCAACATTATAGATAACGCGATAAACTATAATAACCAGGGGGGGAAACTTGATATTACTGCCGGCAAAAAAGATAATGGATTAATATTAAAAATTTCCGACTCAGGTATAGGGATTCCTTCAGAGTATATAGACAGGATCTTTGAACGCTTTTACAGGGTGGACAGAAGCAGGTCAAGGGCAACAGGGGGCACAGGTCTGGGGCTTTCCATTGTTAAGCATGCTGCAATGGTTCTGGGGTGGAGGGTCTCAGTATCCTCAGATAAAAACGGAACTTCTTTCACTATTGAGATATAATTTTGTTGCGGGAAACACTCCCCCGATAGATTCTGCCGACATGAAAATAATTGAAATCAATCCACGAGCCGGGGGGCTCATCTTTGATATGGATGGCACACTCGCTGATTCCATGCCTGTTCATTTCCTTGCGTGGAAGCTCACCGCGCTTGAACACGGCTTTGTGTATACCGAAGAACTGTTTTACAGCCTTGCGGGGATGCCCACACATAAAATTGTTCCTGTGGTAAATGAAAAATTAGGGTTATCACTTGACCCTGTAAACTTCTCTAAAAGAAAAGAGGAACTCTTCCTTGAGAATCTGAAAGAGGTCAGGGCAATTGAACCTGTTGCTGATATTGTGCGCAGGTACCACGGAAAACTCCCTATGTCCATTGGCACCGGAGGAAAAAAATATATCGCAGAACTTACTCTTAATATGATAGGATTTGACGGTTTTTTCGACGCAATTGTTGCTGCGGATGACGTTGCGAACCACAAACCGTTCCCTGATACATTTCTCAGGTGTGCTGAACTTATGGGAGTTGAACCTCAGTTCTGCCAGGTATTTGAAGACGGAGAGATGGGGCTTCTTGCAGCGGAGAGAGCAGGTATGATTGTAACTGATATAAGGCCGTATCTGTAACTCCCTTAATTACCGGAATCACTCTTTATCAATTACCCTTCTGCTGAATTCAACGATATCTCCCCATTTATCATTATACATAATTGCAACTATATTCCGTATTGCATTATTGTCAAAAATATCAGTATCTGTAGTATACATTCTTATATAAGATGGAGGCAGCAGACCTATACTGGAGATATCGAACTGCTCAACCGGTACCCATCCCGAACCCCGCAGGTAGAATTCAAACCAGGCATGCCCTTTCAGATTAGCCTTTATATGCAAGATACTCATGATTTTCCGGTTCATTTTCAACTGCCTGATTTATAAAAGTCAATGCTCCTTCAAAATTTCCGGATTTGACTTTTTCAATCGCTCTGAGGTAATTATCACGCGTAGCCTGAGTTGAAACATCTTTTGTAATAGAACCTGAAAGTATAATACAGATTATTATTAAAAAATTACTGACAATTGCTCCTGTTTTATTATTCATAAATTTATACTATCCTTTCCGGTTTCTAAAAATGTAATTCATCTCCTTTCGTTTTCCAAAATTAAAATATTATTACCTTTTATTTATTGAACGTATAAAAATGAAGGCGGAAATCAACACCGCCTTCAAAACATAGACTGATACAGGCATAGTCAGCCTGTTTATTATAAAACCTATCTGATTATTTTAATTTCGTCAGCCTTTGCAAGTTCAGATTTTTGATATTTTTTCTCCTGAGTTTTGTCAGATCCGAGAAATTTAAGAAGAACAATTTTTTTATCCTTCCAGCCGATCTTTACGATCTGAATAGTGTCGGAAGGTATTTCATTTGACGATTCAAGGAGTCTGCCTTCCTCCCAGTAATAGAGAATACCGTCTTTTATTTCAGAGGCGATTATTCTGGAATTGATCAAAGTGCAGCATATTGAAAGATCCTGTTGCATTTCCGGCGAAGCGTATTTTTTAATTACACTCCTGTAGTTCTCGAGAGAACCATGCGCCCGCATACATTCTTTCATTTCCGGAATTACAGCTGTACCACAGCCGGAGATGATAAGAGTGGAAAAAAAGCACATAAGCAAAAGTTTTGCGTATTTCATCTTTATCCTCCTCTTTATTTAATCCTGCCGTTATGTTTAATAACAGGTTAATTCCGGCTAACACCTGTCAAAAAACTTTGTCAAGAAATAAATTAAAATTTTTATAGTTGTTAATAAATTATTGCATAATAATATTTTATTTCTATGCCGGCATAGTTATTATTTTAAAAAATTAATGCCGGAAAAATAGTATTTATTATTAATTGACTACATGATTTATTATAGCAAATTACGATTGAATTAGAACATCAAATTGTCATTTCGAAGAAGCGTCAGCGACTGAGCAGTTCGGCAGGCTCACTGACCGTCAATAACGGTTCCTGAGCTTGTCGAAGGACTCACATTCGTTCGAAATGACGTTGCCCTAATCGTTTCGTAAAATGCTATAGTTTAAAAAATTTATTGAAAATAGAAATGATAATGAAATTAATTAATCTGATAAGCACTCTGATGGATAAGCTTGAGGAGTTATTTGAATCTTCAAAAAATATTTCCGTTGTCGGAACACTTCTTGCTTTTAGTTTTCTCTTTGGAATCTTTGCTGTTGAAATGAATATCAGGGGTCTGGTTCCGGGATTTCTCTCAGGGCTTATACCGTTAAAACATCTTGTAATAATAGCCCAGGTATTCACGCTTGTATTATGCTTTGAAGTGATCAGTCTTATATTCAGCTTCGTACATTCAGTTACTATCTCCATGGGAAAACAGATCGAGGTTCTTTCACTTGTTCTCCTGAGAGAAGTATTTAAGGAGTTCTCTTACTTTACCGAGCCTATTGAATGGGTTCAGGCCAAACCATTTCTATTCCCCATGATCTCAAGCGCCCTTGGCGCCCTTGTTCTGTTTATTATTCTCGGTTTCTATTACAGGATTTATCAGGCACGGCCTATTACCAATGATTTAAGAGAAACTAAAAATTTTATTAAGATAAAAAAGAATATCGCTTTTGTACTACTGGTTTCTTTTATAATTATAATCATTTATGAAGCAATTCTATACCTTCAGACCGGACAGTCTCACAAGGCTTTTGATACTTTTTTCACGATCCTGATCTTCAGTGATATACTGATTATCCTTGTTTCAATGCGTTACAGTACAAGCTACCTTATCACTTTCAGAAACTCCGGATTCGCGGTGGCCACTGTTTTTATCCGCCTTGCGCTGTTGTCCCCTCCGCCATACAGCGCTCTTATAGGAATAGGGAGCGCGCTTTTTGTAATGGGGATAAGCCTGAATTATAAATATTACAAGCCTTCAGAAAGCTGTGTCAGGCCCTGTCAGGACCCCTCTGTGAACGCTGATTTCTCCTCTCCCCGAACCTGAGAAGAGCAAGTCCCACAATCAAAAAAATTATTGAGAGAAGACCAAGAGCAATTTCAGCATGCCTGACATCCATGAATGATCTCGCAGCTCTTGCCTCTTCAGGCATATCAGGGTTATAACGCAATTTAATATCCGGAACCTTATAAAATGAATTTGTAAAACCTGATTCACGGGCTTTGATAAAAGTCCAAACCTCATAATCCATACTGACTTCACTGCGGAACCTGTGACTCCTCCCTTCAGTGTCCGTGAATTCAATTACAGGATAAAAAACCTTTTTGTTTACACCATCCGTGTCAGCTTCATCCGCTTCAATGTAATCGACGATCCTGCCTGTTGTTTCAGCAGATGATGACATAAAACTCCAGGTTTTTATAGTAAAAAAAATCATACCAGCCAGCAAACATACCCCGACAGCAGTAAATAATCTGCCGGTGAACTTCATGCTTAATGGAAAAGAGTATATCACAACGAATCTCCTTATTAGAAAAAAATCACTACCTGATCCTGTCAGTAACCGGAACACCGGCAAGAAGATATTTTACAATCCAGATAAAAACACCTGTAAGCAGGAGATTAAGAGCAAGGATCAGAACAGCAACTGTTACTATGGGGCCTCCGATGCCGTAACCAAGGCTGATAATTATAACACCTGCTCCAACTTCCCCGCGGGGCCACATGCCGATAGCTATTGCCATCCTCTCCCTCCAGTGTGCCTCTTTTCTGTAAACAAAAGCCGGGAACATCTTCCCGAGGTTGGAGAGAAGCGTCACAGCAATTACATGAAAAGCTATCTCCCCGGGACTAATTGCGGGCTGCGAACCGGTTACAGTCGAAACAGCCCCGCTCAGCCCGCCTGATGCTTCTCCAAAAATCAGAGGCATATTCAGGCCCACCAGTATCATGAAAGAAGCTGAAACAATTGTGGATACTCTTTTTTCAATTTCTGAATCATACACGTTACCTGCTTCAGGGTACTTTATCATTACGCCAAGAACAAAGGCAGGGAGAAGAACTTCAATATGAATAGGTACATCAGGATCTATCGACTTGGTCAGAAAATATATAACCTCAGTGACAAGAACAATTACTGCTGAATATGCCAGCACAGAATTCCACTTTACAGGAAACGGCAGGCGATGCATGAACCTCCATGCCAGCCATAAAAAGGTCACCATCACAAGTACAGCGAAACCGAGCTGCCAGGCAAAGCCCACGATCATCATCTTCAGCGGGATCATGAGGAGCACAGTATCAAGGTCATCAAAAATCGCGAGAACCCGGGTTTTACGGTACATCCATGTAGAAGCAAGACCAGCCGCCGCCAGCATGGAGAAGAGCACCCCTGCTGATGTGGGAGCAGCGAAACGGGATGCAAGCATCACCTCTTTCCAGGCATTCCAGTCCTGCCAGAATGCTGATGGAAGCATTATAAATACAAAATAGAGAGCCACAAAAATCCAAGGGAAAGCTGCGGCAGTCATCGCAACAAGATAATCCACTCCATAAGATTTTATTTTATCCTTCTCTATTTCGAATTCATATCCCACATGAATCATAATAAATGAGAGCGCAATCAGTGTGAGTATACTGATAATTTTTGAAAAAGCAGTGTATAAACCGCCAATTATTCCGGGGAGAAATTGTGATCCGGCAAGACCTGCAATTAGAAAAAACGAAAAAATAATTACTTTTTTCATTCAGTACACACTCTCCAGGTTATAAGAATCTATTATCTTTAATATAAACCCGGTGCAAACCATTGTCATAAAAAAATATTAATAATTACGAAAGGATTTTCAGATTCCTGCACTGACGCAAAAAATCCCTCTTATGAATAAGAGGGATTCATCTCTGAAACTTTAAGCTACATACTACTTATTATAATTTATCCTGTAATACTCAACTTCATTATCAAGAAAATTTGTAAAGGCCAGATATTTTCCGTCAGGGGAGATGTCCAGTCCCGTAGGCTGATTCCTCCCCCAGATCCATTCAACAATTTGAAGAGTTGCTGTATCTATCACAAAAACCTTGCCGAATTTCGGGCCCTTTTTTAAATATGTCACAGGATTGTTCGGCCCCCTTGAAGAGACAAAAAGGTATCTCCCGTCAGGTGTAAGTTTAGCAGTGTTGAGTTTTGAATCAACAGGGATCTCTTTAATAACCTTATCATCAGCCGGATTGATTACATATATGCTTCCTCTGTACATGTCAGAAACATAAAGGAGATTTTTCTTTTTATCAAGGAGTATATGCCTCTTTGCACCTTTAGGGAACTTCATTGTCTTTACAATCTTCCCTGAAGCAATATCAATTTTCTGAATCTCTCCTGAACTGAATATGCAGACATAAAGGAATTTATCATCAGCAGTTGTTACCATCCCGCGGGGAATACCTGCGACCTTGATCTTTTTAATAACCTTATACTGATTCACATCAATTACTGAAACATCGTGAGATTCCCAGTTAGACGCAAAAGCGAGTTTATGGTCATTGGTCATTGCTATAATCTTTGTCCATATACCCTTTGAAGGTATTGTGAGCTTGTATGAGTAGTCCTTCATATCAATTACATGAATGGCATTTGCCGCCATCTGAGATACCCACATCTCATTTCTGTCAGTGAAGAAAACAATCTCAACAAAGTTGCGTAGTTTCGCGTACTGATGAGGAATTTCAATGGTTTTCACCTTCTGAAAAGTTGACGTTGAAAAAAGGTCAACCCCTGCTCCTTCAAGGAGGGCGCATGCGAAATATTTACCATCAGGCGTAAATTCAACGCTCTTGGGATGAGCCCCTGTCTGAA
Source organism: Spirochaetia bacterium UBA5763 (assembly GCA_002418835.1). GTDB lineage: Bacteria > Spirochaetota > UBA4802 > UBA4802 > UBA5550 > UBA5550. The sequence goes on from DIEX01000032.1 coordinate 67,986, forward strand.
AAACAGCAACCTGTTCTATCATTGAACTCTTCTTCTCAAGCTTTATCTCAAGCTCTGAAGTTCTGCCGGTAATATTTATTTTAACTTTTTTATCAAGGTAGCCCTCTGCTTTTAAAAGGAACTCGCGCTCACCTGTCTGAACATTAATCCGTTTCAGATACTGTGTGACCTTCTGCGGGTTAACCCAGGCTCCATCTATTGAGAGTGTATAGGTTTCAGGGAATATTTTAAGATTTACGCTCTTCTGTGCAGCAGTTACTGGTGAAAGAACTGTGAACAGGGCTATGGCTATAACTGATAATCTGATTCTATGTTTCATCCGGTACTCCAGTAGAATAATATCTTTTTATTATTTTTCTGCAGGAGTTCAGGAAATCAATGACTTTTCTGTTTTTTCTTTACTATTTGAATTTCTTCCCTGATTTTGTCAGATGTTCAGACATACTGATATCTTCAATCACTTCAAAGTATGTTTCAATAATATCCTTGTGTGTTATGATCCCCTCGAAAACATTATTGTTTTCTCCTGAGACCACCGGTATAATTTCGAGCTCATACTCCTTCAGCTTAATCAGGGCATCAGCAACAGGATCAAATATATCCACAGCCGGAACCTTAACTGCGATATCACTGGCAATCAGCAGATCCGCCAGATCATTATCCAGAATTGCGTGCCTCACATCCTTAAGTGTAATAATGCCAACGAGCTGCTGTTTCTTATCTACAATAAATATATCACCATACTTTGAGTTTATTATTATCCTTACCAGTTCTCTGAAAGGAGTTCTGAAATCAGCAACATCCATATCCGTTTTAAGAATGGAACCCACTGTTATCTTCCCGAGAATATCAAGGTCCCCCTTTTTTGTAACATCGATATTCTCATCCATAAGGGCAAGAGTATACTCACTCCCCCTCCTGTAATAAATTATAACAAGATATGAAATGATTGAAACAAGCATCAGAGGGAGAATAAACATATAGTCCCCGGTTACTTCAAAAACAAGAAGGATTGATGTAAGAGGGATGGAGTTTATCCCTGCAAGAACTCCCCCCATGCCTACAAGAGCAAAAGCAACAGGATCGAGAACAACAGGAAGATAACCGTTCACAGTAACAGCAAAGATGTACCCGAGAAACGCGCCGATGCTTAGTGATGGAGCAAAAGTGCCGCCATAGGCCCCGGCCTGGATAAACATGGCGAGAAAAACAATCTTTAGTACAAAAAGCAGTGTCAGGTCAGGAATCTCTATTCCGTTGTGAAGAACCTTACTGATAGTTGAATACCCTATACCGAAAAGTTCATAATTCCAGATCAGGAAAAACCCGAAAATAACTGTTGCAGGGAGAAGCCTGACAAAAGGATTATGAAGCTTAAGTTTATCATTAAAGAGAATTTTAAATTTTTCGGAAAATTTAAAATACATCATTGCTGTTAATCCGCAGAAAATTCCCAGCGCAAGGAAGTACGGATATGACTCAAGATCCCCCATATGGTATGCAGGAATATTAAAAATCTTTTTGTTCCCGAGAACTGCCCGTGAAAGGATATCAGCAACAACAGAAGCAATGATAAGCGCGCTGAGAGCTCTGTTTTTCAGATCATTAAGGAGAATAACCTCTATACCGAAAAACACACCTGCAATAGGCGCATTGAACACAGCAGATATAGCAGCCCCACCTCCAGCCGAAGTATACATGATCATATCATTGCTGCTTAGCCTGAAAATCTGGGACATGAAAGAACCTATCCCCCCTCCAATCTTAGCTGCCGGCCCCTCAGGCCCCAGGGGTGCTCCTGTTCCAATAGAGATAATGGGAGCGGCAAGATGAAACAGAGTCTCGCGGATCGGAATAAAACCTTTGCGGATAATTACAGCCTTGATTACACTGAGTACACCCTTCTCTTTAGCTATCTCAGGTGAAAGTTTTGTCATGAGAGAGCAGACAAGGCCGCCGGCTACAGGAATCAGAATAATAAAAAACGGGTTGATATCATAATCTCTGCTTATGCTCTGAGGTTCAAAAAATTCCCTCATTTTATCAAGCAGATAATGAAAGAGTATCCCTCCGCTCCCTGCAAATAGACCGAGCACCACTGATATCAGCACATGATAAATATACCTGAATATATCAGAGTCTAGATAACTGCTTATAAGAAGCGAATTTATCTCCTTCTGATCATTGTTATTATCTGAATCTTGAGCAATATTTTTTATCACTGACAAACTCCGCCCGCTTTTTCAATATGTTCACAACAATGCCTGCAGTATTTCGCGCCGGATCTGTTTCTTGTACCGCATGATTCGCAAAGAGTAAAAAAATCAGAAACAAGATAACTTCCGCATTTTTTACAATACCTTGCCCAAAAACTGTTTTCTGTACCGCAGACCGGGCAAACCCCTGCTTTCCTGAAAGGGCTCTCCCTGAGAAAAAATCTCAGCTTCTTTGAAGCATACATAATAACAATAAAAGAAAACATCAGTGCAAAGATGAGCGCAAAGGGGGAATCGGGATTCATAAACTGATAGAGATTATAAAGAGCATGAAGAAGCGCTGCGGGTATTACATAAGGGATCACTGTTTTTACGTAACTCCCCCCTTTATAAAACTTTGCCCTGGCTATACCTGTGCCCCAGATTGAGGCAAGTCCCACATGAAGGGGTACTGCTGTAAAAGATCTCACAATAAGAACGCCGAGGCCTCCATTCACTGTGTACTCAATATTTTCAAATGCTGCAAAACCAAGAGCAACTGTCATTGAATAAATGAGACCGTCCACAGGCTCATTGAACTCCCGAAGCTTTCTGAGTAATAAAATCGAAACCATTGCCTTGAAGAACTCCTCGTTAAACCCCACGAAGAGTGAAAAGAGCAGAAGTAATCTGAAATCAACTGCTGATTCACCTGCAAGCATATCCATTCTAAAGCCCAGTCCAATGGCGGCAAAACTGTTCAGCAGAGCGGCAGGCAATCCGCTTAGAAGGCCCCCGGCTATCCCCACGAAGAGGAGCCACCTCACAGGTTCAGGCTCGAACCTGTCATTCCGGTAAATAAGGTAAAGCCAGATTGCTGCGCTGAATCCGACCGATATATAAACGGGAGCCATGAAAACCTGCCTTATTTCTGCAATTGCAGAGTACTTACTTTTTAAAAATAGTTTTATAACAGCTATTCATCAAGAACTTTATATTAATGAATCGGCATATTATATAGAAAAAAAAGTTGTTAAACAGAATTATAGTAAAAGAATGTCCATGTGGAGGATGTTATGCCGGAAAAATCTTATGCCCTTATTGTTGAAGGTGGAGGTATGCGCGGAGTTTTCGCAGCAGGAATACTTGATGCTTTCTACGAACAGAAATTTGATCCTTTTAATTTATATATAGGAGTTTCAGCAGGGGCCTGCAACCTCGCTTCGCATCTGGCGGGGCAGTATAAACGAAATTACAGGTGTTATACAGATTACATGTTGCGGCCTGAATTTATCAGTGCGAAAAAATACCTTCGCGGTGGTCACTTCATGGACCTCGACTGGTTCTGGGACTATGTTGATAAATACGATAGACTGGACAGGGAGAGCGCCACAACTCTTGGTGATAAAAAATTTCTTGTTGTTACCACAGATGTTGAAACAGGTGAAGCGCTCTACACCGAAGCACAGAAAGAGATACTTGATGATCTTCTTAAAGGTTCAAGTTCTGTTCCTGTGATGTACAGAAATTTTGTCGAAATATACGGACGGAAAGTGACAGACGGAGGAGTTTCCGATTCCATTCCGGTTCAGGAGGCATACAGCCGCGGCGCGCGAAGGATCATGGTTATACGTTCGCGTCCTGCTGAATATGTGAAGAGCAGCTTCTTTGAATCACGAATACTCCCCATGATCTTTTCATCATACCCGGCTCTTAAAAAAGCTTTGCAGACAAGAGAAAAGCGTTACATGGAGTCTGTTGAATTTATAAAGAATCCCCCTGCGGATGCTGAAATTATCGAGATAACACCTGCGGAGATCCGCACAGGGAGAACAACCCGGAGCAGGGCAATCATTGAAAATGATTATTTTCAGGGGCATGTGAAAGGGTATGCAATTGTGTCTGCCTTTGAAAAAAAATGATTTTTTGAATATACTTATTCAATCGTACAGTGCCATAATCCTCAAAAGCCAAAAAAGGAGATAATCCGTGTTAAAAAAAACAGTACTCATTGCCTCAATTCTTCTTATTCCATTTACAGTACTTCATGCGCAATCACCAATCAGCAAATCAGTTGTTAAAATATATACCGTTTCTGACAGCTACAGCTATGATAATCCCTGGCAGACTACAGGACAGTCAAAGGGTACCGGTTCAGGCTGTATAATCGAAGGGAGAAGGATTCTCACCAATGCCCATGTGATCAGCAACAGCACATTCATTCAGGTGAAGAAAGCAGGTGAGGCAAAGCGCTATACTGCAAAGGTTGATTCTGTTTCTCACCATAGCGATCTTGCAATACTTACAGTTGATGACAATGAATTCTTTAAAGATTCATCCCCTGTACAGATCGGGGACCTGGCTGAAGTAAGGGATAAGGTTGCTGTTTACGGATTCCCCACCGGAGGGGATGAAATGAGTATCACCGAAGGCGTTGTCTCCCGCATTGAACAGAGACATTATGCCCACAGTAATGCCAACCTCCTGGCGTGCCAGATTGACGCGGCAATAAACCCCGGAAACAGCGGCGGCCCTGTAATTAAAAAAGATAAAATTGTGGGTGTAGCATTCCAGTCAGCAATGAGAGGGGAAAATATAGGCTACATGGTTCCCGCTCTCATAATTCTCCATTTTCTTAAAGATATAACTGACGGAAGATACGACGGATTCCCGGAACTGGGGATTCTATTTCAGAAAATGGAGAACCCTGACCTCCGCGAAAAATTCAAAATGACAACACGCCAGAGCGGAGTCCTTATTGCGGATATGCTGATCGATTCCCCTGCGCGTAACGTTCTTCAGCTTAATGACGTTTTAATGTCCATTGACAATATACAGATAGAGAATGACGGCTCAATTGAATTCAGGCCCGGAGAACGCACCTCGCTTAATTACCTTGTGCAGAGAAAATTTATCAATGACTGGATCAACTTGAGTATTCTTAGAAATGGTGAAGTAAAAAATTTAAAAATCAGACTCACTGTTACTATGAACTCAACAAGGCTCGTCCCCTTTGAACAGTACGACACCGCGCCAACATATTATATTACAGGAGGACTTGTATTCGCGCCTCTGACAAAAAACTATCTGCTGGAATGGGGAAGCCAGTGGTTTTTCAGCGCACCGTCAAAATTACTCTACTTCTATCAGAACGGCATAAGAACAGCGGAGAAGAGAGAGATTATTCTCCTTACCAAGGTGCTTGCTGATGAAATTAATCTCGGTTATCACGACATGGATAACGCGGTAATTGAAAAGGTAAACGGTATTAAAATTGCCGGAATGGAAGACCTGGTAAAAGCTGTTGAAGAGAACAAAGAAACCTTCCATGTTTTTGAGGATGATTCCGGAAATAAAATTGTTCTTAAAAGGGAGATGGCTGATAAATTCAGCGGAAGAATACTTGAAACATACAAAATTAAGTCTGATAGATCAGAAGATCTTAAAACTAAAAACCAGCAGAAATAAAAATAAAAGTGGCAAGCACTGTAAGCAGCACTGTGACAATTATATTTCTGTTGAACCATGCAATTATAACAGCAGAGAGAATCCCCAGTGCGGATACCACAGGCTTCCCGTTCACAGCGCTGATGCTCCCCGGGAGTATCAGCGCGCCTAACGCGGCATAGGGAATAAATGAAAGGAAAAGTTTAAGCCTCCCCGGAATCCTCTCCACGTCTATAATATACATAGGGACAAGCCGCGGCAGATATGTCACAACACCCATAAGAATAATGATTCCGGTTATCTCCATATCACTCCTCCCTGAAAAAAAACATACCGGCCATCGAAGCTGCAAGTATAGAAAAAATAATGTTCCACCCGGAACCGAAGATTGCAAAATATCCGAGAACTGAATTTATTAAACCTGCAATAAGGGCTATAATCCCCGCGCGGTATGATTTTCGCACCGCAGGAATTAATATTGCGACAAACATTGCGTAGAGACAAATAGATATACTCTCCTGCAGGACAGGAGGGAGAAAATCACCGGCAACATATCCTGCAACAGTTCCCGCAACCCACCCTGAGTATGCAGTAAAATTAAGGCCCAGCATGTAGCTCTCCGAAAACTCCCGCTTCTCCATTGATGCAACTGAAAATGTTTCATCTGTAATACCGAATGCAACAAATGGTATAAGCCCTCTGCGGAATGCAGCTCTTGTGGAGAGAGATGCGCTCATCAGAAAATGCCTGAAATTCAGAAGAAATGTTGTCAGCACAATTTCACCTGCACCTATACCTGCATTTATCATATTAAGTCCCACAAACTGGCTGGCTCCGGCAAAAACAATTACAGAGAAGCTGAATGTCTCCAGCAGAGAAATCTTCACAGATACTGCCAGGAGCCCGAAAGTCACAGCAATAGGGAAGTAACCTATAAATACAGGAATCCCTGCAAAAATTCCATCTTTCAATCTGAGTCTGTTCAATTTATCACCGGAAAATTTTAATTTAAATACCGGAAATTTCAGGAATCACAATGATATGTCAACGGTTTATTTACAGGTCTGATCTGATTTAATCTATCCATTCTGCTGGTGTCTCACTGGATTATTACTGACTCAGTCTTCAACCCGTTTCAGGAACAACCTTTATTAAAATACTGATCTGTAAAAAAAGGTCATTTTTTGAGACCTTGTTCTCAAAAAAAACGTATTGTAGTTGATTTTTACACTAATAAAGATATTATGTCTCTTACATAGATAAACAACTCTCTTAAACTAATGGCTTTAGAGAAATCATGATTTAAATAATCCGCGGCAGGTTCCCTGCCGCGGTTCAATTATAGGCCAGCGATAAAACTATCGGTTGCAATTTAAAGTATAACTTTAAGAGATATTGAACTTATTTTTTATTAAGAATCGTTCTTATTATTAAAAAATACTTGCAATTAATTTGTATATTTTCAAAATAATTTATAAATACAGCTACACAACAGGAGAGTTCATGACAGCAACTGCACAGGATATTAACCTGGAGGCTTTCTTTAAAATTTCTTACGGTCTTTACATTGTCAGCGCAGGGAACAGCAGCAAAAAAAGCGGCTACATTTCAAACGCCGTTTTCCAGGTAACAGCTGAACCTGCACAATTTGCAGTATGCTGCAGCAAAAATAACTATACTGCTTCACTTATAAATGAAAACAGGTCTTTCTCAATTTCAGTTCTCAAGAGAGATGCAGCCCAGTCCCTGATTTCAACTTTCGGCTACAAAAGCGGGAAGGATACTGATAAATTCAGCAGCATTAAATATACCACAGGAATCACAGGAGCGCCCATTGTTACAGAGTATTCCCTTGCGTGGTTTGAATGCCGGTTAACCCAGACAATTGATGTGGGGACACACCTCCTCTTTACTGCTGAAATTGTAAACACATGCCTCATTGAAGATGGGGAACCACTGACTTATTCGTACTACAGAGAGGAGCGGAAAGGCAAAGCGCCGAAAAACGCGCCTACATATATTGATCCTGACAAAAATAATGAGCAGAAATCTGACTCTGAAAAATATAAATGCCTCTTATGCGGTCATATATATGACCCCGCAGAAGGTGATCCAGAGGGGAGAATCGCCCCGGGGACAGATTTTAAAGATCTTCCGGAATCATGGCAATGCCCGGTATGCGGAGCGGATAAAGGGAGTTTTGATCGCGTATAATTTAAAACATAATTGTGAAGATCACGCATTAAATAGAGGGACAATTGCAATAATAGAACAGTTCTTATATCACATGAAATAAAATTTTAAAAACCATAAAAAGGAGAATTCAATGGCGTCAATAAAAGGAACAAAAACCGAGCAGAACCTTTTAAAAGCATTTGCAGGTGAGTCACAGGCAAGAATGAGGTACAACTACTTTGCAAGCGCAGCAAAAAAAGAGGGGCTTGAGCAGATAGCTGCAATGTTCGAAGAAACAGCTCTCAACGAAAAGGAACACGCGAAACTTTTCTTCAAATATCTTGAAGGTGGGATGGTAGAGATAACAGCAAGCTATCCCGCAGGCGTTATAGGAACTACGCTTGAAAACCTTAAAGCAGCAGCTGACGGTGAGCTTGAGGAGTGGGGAGATCTCTACCCTGAATTCGCTAAAATTGCTGAGGAAGAGGGCTTTAAAGAAGTAGCCATGACTTTCAAGATGATTGCAACAGTTGAAAAAGCACACGAAGCGCGATACAGAAAGCTTTATGACAACCTCATGGCAGGAAAAATTTTCGAAAAAGAGGGCAAGCAGATTTGGAAATGCAGAAACTGCGGGTATCTCCATGAAGGGGAAAAAGCTCCGCAGCAATGCCCTGCGTGTAAACACCCTCAGGCATACTTTGAAATCAAGGAGACAAATTACTGATTCTTATCTCCTTAAGGAGAAAGTTTATCATGCCGGCTTATCAGAGATAATGCCGGCATATTATACATGAAGTTCTTATCTTTAACACAACAGATTCCTTCGTCACTGCCCCTCCCCGCAATTACCATCTTTTCCCTTTTTTTAAATTCCGGAAACGGATCAACTACCCGGATTTTTATTGACAGGAGCCTTTATTGTTGAATACATACTATTATAGATAATACAGAAAAGGTAATCCGCAACCGGAAAGCCGGTTCAGGATTTCAGTGCTTACAAGGAAGAGTTATGGATAAAAGAGAATTCCCGCGATATGAAAAAGACCTTACAATGGGTTATGCTTATCCTGATAAAATTGCAGACTCCCATCTGCCGGGTAGGATTCTTAACATAAGCCTTGGCGGGGTATATATGCTTTCAGGCTCAATCCTTGAAAAAAACACACCGATAACCATGACATTTACAATTAACAATAATGGAGATGTTAAAAATCTCACAACTACCGGCTCTGTCCTGAGATCAGGAAATTTAAATGATAATCCTGAAATGATTTCAAAATATAATATAACAAATCCCGGGGGCGACTGTTTTGCAGTTGTTAAATTTGAAGCTCCCTTCATTGAGCTTTCCTTCATGCTCCACTGAGAGAAGCTGTTATTCATCCCAGCTGAAATTTTTATTTCTGAAAAGATCACAGCAAGAATCAACTACCGAAGGCTCATACTTTATCCCTCTATATTTCCCTATCTCTTTAAGAGCTTCGCTTACACCCGGCGATATCCTGTATGGCCTGTTTGTCCCCATAGCTTCAACAACATCCGCAACGCACAAAATTTTGGACTCAATCCTGATCTCCTCCCCCTCAAGGCTGTACGGGTAACCGCTTCCATTAATTTTTTCATGATGCTGAAGCACAAAAGATGCAACAGGCCAGGGAAACTCTATCTCTTTCAGTATTTCAAATCCTCTCAAAGGATGAGTCTTTATTACATTATACTCCTCTTCAGGAAGAGTGCCGGGCTTGGTAAGAAATTCGCTCGGCACATATATTTTACCTATGTCATGCAGAAGCCCCGCAATCCTTATTCCTTCAACAGTGTCTTCATCAAGACCCATATTTGCTGCAATGGCGCTTGCAAGAATGGCAACTCTCCGCTGGTGACCTGAAGTATAAGGATCTCTCATCTCAAGGGCATATGTCAGAGAGTTCACTGTCTGAAGAAAAAGTCTTTTTGCAAGATCAGAACTCTCCTGATACTGTTTAGTCCGCTCGGCAACTTTCTCCTCAAGTTCCCTGTTAATCCTGTCAAGCTCTCTATTCTTTTCAAGAAGTTCATCCTGCAGCAGCTGAATTTCATTCCTGCTTTGCTGTAATGAATGATAAAAAAGAAGTTCACTTGTAATATTCCTGATTACCACTACTGCCGGGTAACCGTTATAATTATGATTTATAAAATAAAGATTAAAAAAGATCTCCCTGTCAGAACTCCTGTTAATTCCCCTTATACTGAATTCTTTCTTTTCACCGCTGATTACTTTTCTAATCTCATTTTCCTGGCCTATAACCTCATTAAGAAAATCAGTTAAATTCACCTGTTTCATGCAGGGACTGACTGAAAGAAATTCACATATAGAGTCATTTTCGAAGTGTAGAACAAGCTCGCTGTCTATCATACCATAGTGAAGACCGAACCGGTTAAAGAGAGGTAAAAAAAAATCATCATTCATCAGGCGCGGCCTTTCTGATTTTGTCTGCTATTGAGAGAAAAAGTTCTTCAACATTTTCCCCGCTTCTGGCGCTTGTGAAATGGATCACAGGTGAGCCGTTAAAACTGTTTCTGAAATCATCAGACTTCATGTACACAACCCTTTCATCACTCTTTTTTACCAGGTCCAGCTTGTTCAGAGCCACAACGATCCCTGCTGAAGGATTAATTGAAAGAATCATATCTACGTGAGTACGGATACTATCAACGGAACTCCCCCTGGTTATATCAGCAACAATAATAGCTCCCGATGCTCCGCGCAGGTATTCAGGAGTAACAGGTGAAAATCTGTCACTTCCTGCTATATCCCATAGAAGAAGGGAAACATTATCCTGTTCAATAGAGAGATCTTTTTTGGTTACCTTGACACCAACAGTTGTAAGATAGGAATCGCTGAATTCATCATAAACAAAACGGCGCACAAGGCTTGTTTTGCCCACTGCAAAATCACCCAGCATAACAACCTTCCATTTATAATCGCCCGGCATCTGCTGCTCCTTCGATATATTGTTTCAATCTAATACTATTTACAGTAAAATCCAAGCAGAAGTATATCATCCTCCTGCTTCTTTTCACCTCTGTATATTTCAACTTCGTTAATTACTGCATTAATTGTTTCTCTAAGATTTTCTCTTCTGGATTTTCTGAATATATCAAGTAATGGTTCATCAAAACCTATAATTGACCCGTCTTCTCTATATGTGGATGGTATTCCGTCTGTATAAAGAAAAAGCATATCTCCGCTTTCAATGCAGATCCTGTTCTCTTCAAATTTCTGCTCATCAAAAAGCCCTATAACCGCATCATTCCCGCCGCAGAAGAAAGCCTCACCGCTTTTTTTCAGTATCACAGGGTGTGGGTGGCCTCCATTGGCAAATCTGAACTCCATGGTGCTGCTGTTATTGTCATATATAATCGCTCCCGCTATTGCAGAAAAAAAATAGAACATTGAGTTCCCGCGAAAATACTCCCTGTTTATAATGCTCAGGTATTCAGAAGGGTTTATCCAGAGATCAGGTTTTATTTTATCTGTAAAATACTTCATGAGAGACAGAAAGAGAGCGGAAGCTACGCCATGTCCTGTTATGTCACAGACAAAAACCCCCATAAATCCATCAAAAGGAATTATGGAATAAAAATCACCTCCAATCTGTTCAAGGGGTAGATACCTGCAATCTATATCGAATTTATCTGATTCAGGAAATTCCTTCTGGATCAGGGTATCAACTGCTCTTCTCGCGATTAGCAGGTTGTTCTCCATAATCCTGATCTTATCGCTGAGGTTCTTCTCGCTCAGTTCCAGCTCATTCATGGTAAACTTAAGCTGTTCCTCCATCCTCTTGCGTTCAGTAATGTCCACAATTGCGCTTACAATTACACTGCTTTTCTGATCCGGCCCGAAGAAGAGTGACTTGTTTATAATCAGATGCCTTTCTTTTCCGTAACCATCTGCAATACCTGATTCGTAACGTTTGATTCCGCCATATTTTTTCATCTCATCATCAAAGCGGAGCAACTCACTGCTGTTTTTTAAAATGAGGCTTATATCTCTCCCGATGATTTCATCCTTATTTTTTGCAACAAATTCCTCAAAGGCTTTATTGCACCCGAGACACCTCCCGGATGAATCTCTGTAGAATATTGGAGCCGGTATTGTTTCAAGGATGGTGCTTACAAACTCCTCCCGCTTTACAAGCTCCAGATTTTTAATAATCACCTCATTTCTCTTCTGCTGCGCCTCCCTGAAACTCATACTGCTTTCAGTTATATCCTCAACAACTATGTAGGAATAACCTGTACCCAGGGCGCCGGAAAAAAAATGAAGGTTAAAATATATCTCGCCTGTAACGGTGCGATTAATCCTTTTTATTGTTATGCTGTCCCTCTCCCCCCTGATTACCTCCATAATATCTTTTTCAATCCCTATTATCTCAGGGAAGAGTTCCTGCAGAGGCATATCCTTACCGGACTCATCAGCATACCCCAGGTATTCAATAAGTCTTGTATCATGAAACTTCACCATAAGAGAGGTACCGGTCACAGCATAAAAAATTCCGAACCTGCTGCTTATTATATTGTTAAGCCCCTTTTCCATTTGAGATGCTACTTCTCCATCCTGGCGAAGAGCATTATCCCCCGCCTGTCAGTGTATGCTGAATAACGGGGGTCAGCGGATATTACGTCAGGATTGAATTCAGTGAGGTGGATTCTTCCCTTATCTATACCGAGAGATTCGAGATATGAGCCGACTCCGCTCATCCTCCCCTCAGCGAGTCTTTTATTAATTTCAAAACCTCCATCAGGATCATTGAATGCTATTATATCAAGATGAATACGGGGGTACTCCTTTACAATTTCATATATCCTGCGTGCCTGGAGCATCTGGCTGTTCCCCATTGTGTCAACTCCTGAGGGGAACTGGATCACAATTTTTTCGAGCTCCTGCCTTATCAGAAGAATCTGAAGATCGTTAAACTTCTGTTCGAGTTCCATGTAGTTACTATGATATTTTTCAGCAGTTCTGAAATCGGCAACCACTGTCCTGTTTTCAATGTCCTTTATTTCTGGGAAACCGGAGGCAATTGAATTCAACTCCGCAGATATTGCAGGTGTACTCACAAGGCCGGTGATGAGAAGCTTATCACCATCAGCATCCGCAACAATATCATACGAGAATTTCTGAATCTTTTCAGAGGCTGCGGCATAGAACTTTTTTTCCAGCCGGTAATCCCGAATGTCACCCCTGATTGTCAAACCGACCCATAATGAAAAAATAACAGCAGCAATCCCTGCGGCGATTTTAAGTTTTCTGAAATCTCTATTTTCACCCCGACCGGGCACTACCACCATGTTCATCTTTGTAATGAACTCCTCAAGCATGGGGCTGATCCCCTCAAGGCCATACATTGAACCGTCAAATTTCTTAAGCTTCATCCTGAACGATTCATGAATTGATGCTGAAAGTGAATCACTCCCTGAAAGGAAATCTATCCCCGGCGCTCCCTGCACAACAAAGGCACTGTAAAAATAGGGGCTCTCCTGAACTATAATCCTCGAATCACCGAACTCGATTCCATTGAGCAGTGCGCCTGACTCATCCCCCTTTTTATTCTTTTTAAAAGAGGTACGAATGAAATCCATTATTGCGGAGAGCATTGCCACTACAACATCCCTGTCAGTACCGGCTTCTTCATGTCTCGAAGCATGCCCAAGCAGAAGTGAACTTTTCTTTTCTATAATAAGAACCTCGTCCACAACACAGGCCAGGCTCTCCTTCAGTATAACTTCACCAAGAGGAAGTTTTGTTCTGAACGCAAGATAACGGAAGCGCCACATCTTACCGCTCAGTGATGATTCAAGTCTGTCATTAACGTAGTTAACAAGGGCGCGGAAAGCCTCAGCAATTTTGGCTGCTATAAGCTTTCCAACAAGGGGGGAAATTCTGTCATAAAGTTCATCTGAAGGGAGATAGTTCATTCTCTTCATGTATGAAACATCATTTTCAAGATGCCTGATTTTTCCGGCATTAATATATGCCAGGGCAATCTCCTCAATTGTATCTTCTATTTCGTTAAAAGAGACGTGCAGAAATTTTCCTTCAGGCTTATAGTCAATTATCCTGTACCTGTGCAGAGAGTTTATACTCTGATAAACATCCATGGAGGATAGTTCAGCTGCTTCTGCTATTAGATTGTAGTGTGTCTTTATATCTGTTCTGGTCTGGTTGGTCAGCTCAAGGAGTACACCAAGTACAACGGAGTCCTTTTCATCAAGGGAGTGTTTTTTTACAAAATGACGCAATATCGGATTATCAAAAGTGATGCTTTTTTTAAGAATAGTTACCTCTTTACCTATATCACTTTTTTTCATCCTGGCCTTCCGTTTACGTTGAATTAAGCAGGAACAGATCCGGCATTTATTCAAATTTACATCTTTAAATGGGAAGAGTCAAGCGTAATACGGAATGATAAAAAAGAGGATCCTGTTGTAATCTGAAAGGGTAAAATTTTATTTGAGATGCCGGTATTCTCTATGAGAAACCGGCATGACAGAAAAACGGATTCCACTTTAAATGAAATTATTCATCCTGTCTCTCAGTGAGTATCGTTAGCTAATTTAAATTTTTCTATAAGATAAAAAATAAAACTCAGGAGCATACCTGCAACAGTTGCAAGGGCCATACCTTTGAGCTGAACGTGCCCGATTTTAAGGAACGCGCCGCTTATACCCACAATAAATACAACTGATGTAAGTATAAGATTTGATGCCCTGCTGTAATCCACTTTCTCCTCAACAAGCATCCTGATTCCGGAAGCTGCAATAACCCCAAAAAGGAGAAGACTTATTCCACCCATTACAGGTACAGGTATAGACTGAATGAATCCTGAAAGCTTGCCAATAAAAGCAAGGACTATTGAAATTACAGCAGCTCCCCCTATTACCCATACAGAATAAACACGTGTTATAGCCATAACACCCATGTTCTCACCGTAAGTTGTTGTGGGAACAGATCCTGTGAAACCTGAAATCACAGTTGAAACACCGTCACCCATAAGCGATCTGTGAAGACCGGGATCCTTCGTGAGGTCCTTTCCTACAATATTTCCTGTTACGATAAGATGCCCGATATGCTCTGATACAACAACAAGTGCAGCTGGGAGAATAACGATAATTGCATTAATATCAAATTTTGGAAAATAGAACTGCGGGATAGCAAGTATTCCGGCTTTTGCAACAGGCTCATAATTCACTATACCCATTGGGAGAGCCACACAATAGCCCACAATAATCGCGATAAGAATTGGTATAACTGCAAGGAAACCCCTGAGCATTACTGAACCGAAAACAGCAACCGCAAGAGTAACCATGGATACAATGACTGCCTTGCTGTCATACACTCCCTGAGCATCAGGAATAATGCCTGCCATTGACGCAGCCACAGTCCCAAGTTCAAGGCCTATAAGCGCAACTATGGGGCCCATCGCAGCAGGGGGGAGAACTATCTTCAGCCATTCAATACCGAAGTAACCTATAATAAGTGCTACAGTTATAAACACACACCCTGCTGCAATAAACCCGCCAAGTGCATAACCGTAGTTAGCTCCCCAGAAAGCTTTATCTGCTCCCAGAACAACAAACACCGGTGAGATAAATGCAAAACTGGAACCGAGAAAAGCCGGAGCTTTCCCTTTACATAAAAATAAATAGATCAGCGTGCCGATACCATTCATAAGAAGAACAATTGCCGGGTCTATCCCGAAGAGAGTCGGAACAAGAACAGAGGCGCCGAACATTGCAAACAGGTGCTGAAGACTTAATGGGAAACCTTCAAGAAGGCCCACCTTCTCCTCAACCTGAATCATCCTTCTGGCCATAAAAGACTCCTTGATTTTATTTTTTTAGAGATGAATATTATTACCTGTTGCGAAACTCAGTTTCGCACTCGCAGGGTAGCCCCTGCGGGGAGCTTTTTAAGGGGCTTCGCCCCTTAGACCCCATTTTAAAATATTGATTAACAACAAGACTATTAAAGGAATAATAAAAGGGCGGAACGTACCGGAAACAGGATGAAACTTACGTTTCCACCCTGTAATAGATAAAACCTGTTTATGATTGAGTCAAGATTTTTATGACATAATGCGGAAAATATTATCATTGATACAATCATGAACGGGCACTTATTTAGAGATTTTAAAATCTACCCATTAATTCTATTAGATCAATTACTAATCCCTAAAAATACTTTATAATCCTTCATCGGAATCGGCCTGCTTATGAGGTACCCCTGAGCTATATCACACCCGGCGTTCTTCAGGAATTCAAGCTGGGTCTCTTTTTCAACACCCTCTGCAACAACCTCAATCCCCACTCTGCGCGACATTGCAATTATTGACTCTGTTATATGCGCGTCGTTTCTGTTGTTTTCAATTTCACGAATAAAACTCGCGTCAATCTTGAGAGTATGAATAGGAAGATTTTTCAGTTGTGAAAGAGAGGAGTACCCTGTGCCGAAATCGTCAAGGGTGATGGAGATCCCTGTTTCAAGTAGCATATAGAGAATTGACCTGCTGGCCTCTATATCTCTCATCAGTGAAGTTTCGGTAATCTCAAGCTCAAACCACTCAGGTTTGAAATTATATTTTGAAAGAGCGCCGCTTATAATATCAGGGAGTCCTTTATAGTGCAGCGATTTAGCTGAACAGTTCAAAGCCAGTTTCATTGAAACCATACCTGAATTTATAAGCTCCCCAACCTCCCTGAAAGCCTTGTGCATAACAATACGGTCAATTTCAGAGATAAGGCCGATCTCCTCAGCCAGGGGTATAAATTCAGCAGGGCTTATGATCCCCTGGGCGTGCTTCCACCTGACAAGCCCCTCCATCCCCATAATATTTCCGCTTTTTATATCCATCTTGGGCTGATAGTACACCTCAAAATTTGAATCATTAATGGCCTGCCGCAGTTCATTTTCAATTTTAAGTTTTCTTGCAACACTCTCATTAAGTGAAGGCTTGAACATGGCGAATGTCTGCCTCCCCTCGTCTTTAGCTCTGTACATGGCAGCGTCGGCATTTTTAATAAGGCTGTCCGACTCCTCACCATCCTCAGGATATATAGCAATTCCAATACTTGCCCCCACATGAAGACTGTTCTCCTTGATCAAAAAGGGTTCCCTGAACGCCTGTATAATTCTCCTTGAAAGTATAACTGATGGTTTTTCATCCGCAATATCCTCCACAAGAATAATAAACTCATCACCGCCAAGACGCGCAACTGTATCATCATTACGGGCAATTCTCCTGAGCCTGTCAGCAGCCTCCTTCAGTAAAAGATCCCCTATTGCGTGACCGAGGCTGTCATTTATAATTTTAAAATTATCGAGATCGAGAAAAATCACTCCAAAACGGTTTTTGTTTCTTGTGGAGTGAGCTATTGCCTTGTCTATTCTGCTCTTCAGCAGAATCCTGTTAGGGAGGCCTGTAAGAGCATCGTGGTAAGCCTGGTACTTAATCAGCTCCTCCTGCCTCTTGATATCGCTTATATCATGAAAGATTCCGACGTAATGTGTTGTGTTCCCCCCCAGATCCCTGATTGCGCTTATTGACAGCCATTCCGGGTAGGCTTTGCCGTCTTTATGACGGTTCCATATCTCGCTGGCCCAGTGTCCTGTTGCAGTAAGTGACTTCCACATGTTTTCAAAATAGAAACTGTCATGGAGATCTGATTTAAGCATGCGGGGATTCTCACCAGCCACCTCTTCGCTTGTAAATCCCGTTATGCTTGTAAACGCAGGGTTGACGCTCAGTATCTTCGCTTCGGAATTTGTAATTACAATACCCTCAAGAGAATATTCAAATATCTGCCGCATCAGAATAAGTTCCTGATTCACTGTTGTCAGAGCGGATGTCCTTTCAATAACCTTGGCTTCAAGGTTAGTATTAGCATCAACCAGCATATCCAGAATAGAATTAAAGGATCTGGCCATGATAAGAAATTCATCAACCTCACTTTCAGGGAGCCTTCTTGAAAAATCACGGTTATGTGTAATCTTAAGAGCTTCGGCTGTAAGCTCCTCCACTGGCTGAAGTACACCCCTCCTGAGAAAAAAAAGAACAAGGCCCATAAGCAGCAGGGAGAGAACCGTAACAAGCAGAAGGGTGAATTTTACAGTCTGCATCCCTATGGCTTTTATATCACGCTGATAATTAAGAAGAGCAGCCGCAACAGGGTTCCCGCGAAGATCATTTAAAGCCGAATAGATTCTGATTACATTACTCCCGCATTCAACGGAAAAATTATTGCCGTTCTGCCTCCGGTTATCTGTAATTCCAAAAGATGAAAGCCCTCCTTTATCAAGCGGAAGAATCTCCATATTGACTTTAAGCATTGAGGATATCCTGCCAAGTTCCTCCCTGTTGAGAAATCTCCCCATAAGAAGTTTCCCGTTTGGAGGGGCTTTCATATAGCTGTCACTCACAGGCCTTGAGGATATCATCAGATAACCCAATGATGTGCTTACAATCCCCTTCTCCTCTTTCAGATTTTTCACTGAAAGAATATCATGCAGAACAGCGTTTTCATCTTTAAGATCATTAAAATCAACAGGTTTAAAACTATCCGGCATATATACTGCTTTATAAACTATTTTATCTTTTAAATTAACATGGCATATAAAATGTATCCGCTGAGTTTTCAGATATGGCGCGTTATAATTACTGCTTACATAGTTTTCATCATATCCGGTCATAAAACTATATGTATCATCCCAGAAAGCATAATCCTTACAATAACTGTCAACTGCATCTACCTCTCTCTCCAGCACACCAAGGACTCTCGCCATATCCTTTTTAGCGCTCTGAATCTCCGTTTCTCTGAATTTAAATGTTATATAAAGAAACAGCAGTACCGACATCAGGAATAAACCTGTGAGCATCAGTATTGAGACCGAGAGAACTGTTTTTTTTGTAAGGGTCATATTCCTCTATGTCTGAAATTCCTTAATAATTCCGGCAGATACCGGCGCTGTGAAATTGATAGAAGAAAAGTAATGCCCCCTTTCTGCTTTTTCAAATGAAGGATAGGGGAAAAAACAAAAAAAGTGTTATTATTAATTTCTTGAAAAAAAATCATCCCTGCAACCTAATAACACCAGCCGATTCTTTCTGATAAAAAAACACCCGGAGACCTGTATGTCTGAAAAAAAGAGACCCATTATTGCTTTCACAAAATACAGCCCCTACATGGTAATTGACCTTGAAAAAATGGAGGACGCCAGGGGCAATCCTCTGACATTAAAACCTGTGACCATGCTATGCAGATGCGGGAACTCAAAGAGTAAGCCATACTGTGACGGAACCCATTCATTAACAGGAATCAATAGTGATAAGGAACCTGACCGTGACCCTTATAAATGGAAAGACTACAGAGGGGAGAATATTACTGTTCACTACAATCTCGGTGTATGCTCACATGACGGTACATGCATAAGAGAGCTCCCGTCGGTATTTAATGTCAATAAACGCCCATGGATTGCACCTGATAATTCTGACGCTGAAAAAATAATTGAAGTGATAAAAAAATGCCCATCCGGCGCGCTGAGCTATACAATTGCAGGTGAAAAGCATGTTGATTACTACAAGGGTGAGCCGATGATTAAAATCGCCCGAAAAGGCCCCCTTGAACTTTACGGCGGAATTATTCTTAAAGATGATCAGGGTACAGCACCTGAAACATACGATCACTACACTCTATGCAGATGCGGCTTTTCAAAGAACAAACCTTTCTGCGATGGCAAACACCTGAAAAACAGGTTCTCCGATGCATAAAAACTATTCTCTATATATAAATAAAATTTCAAAGAGATTCGGAAAGCAGCTTCTTTTCCGCGATATCACTTTCAACGCTGAAACAGGCGAATCGTTTTTTATCACAGGGCCCAACGGTTCAGGGAAATCAACCATGCTCCAGATAATCGCTGGGGTGCAGAAGAGCACAGAGGGTGAAATAATTTTCTCCAGTGAAAAAAAAGAGATCCCTGCTGAAGAACGGTTCACTCACTTCGGCTTCGCGAGTCCGGCGGTTAATCCCTACGACATGCTGACAGCATCGGAGAATATCCGCTTCGCAGCATCAGGAGTGAATGGGGATCGAATTGATGAAATGCTTCACCTCTTCGGCCTCTACCCGCACAGGAGCAAACATGTGGGGCTCTACTCATCAGGGATGAAGCAGAGGCTCAGGCTTATTATTGCCATGATCGATTCGCCGGGGATTCTCCTTCTTGATGAACCCTCCAGCTACCTCGACTCATCAGGGAAGGATATCCTCTTTTCAGAAATTGAAAAGATCAGGGAAGAAACAATTATCATAATCGCCACAAATGAACATGAAGAAATAAAACTGTGCGGGAAGGGGATTGATATTGCAGAGCAGACTATTTAAAAATCTCAGGAAGGATTTCCTTATAGAATTCAGAAACAGGTCAGCTATGAATATAAGCTTCGCTTTCGCGGGGATCACAACACTCTCCGTAAGCCTGGCCTGCGGAGGGGCATCTCTCACACCGCAGATACATTCTGTACTCCTCTGGATCATAATCTTCTTCAGCGGAATGAGCGGGCTCTCACACATATTCATCAGGGAGGAGGAGGAGAGGACTTCACTGTTTCTCGCCCTGCACTCAGACGCGGAAAATATATATCTCTCTAAACTGATATTCAACATAATACTTTTTGCGTGTATTACTGCACTGGTGACGCCGCTCTACCTCTTCTTCATGCAGGTGATGCCGGTTTACAGATTATACTTTATCCTCACAGCTTCAGCAGGGAGCCTTGCAGTTGCTTCAATTACAACAATTCTCGGAGCAATGGTTGCAAAGGCTGAATCACGCGGTTCACTCTTTACTGTAATTTCATTTCCTGTGATGATCCCTGTGCTCTGGATCTCCATACAGCTTACTTCAGATTCATTAGAAGGGGGGTCCCCACCGGAACTGCGGAGCCTCCTTTTTTTACTTGCCTTTTCCGGAGTTATTATATCAGTTTCATATCTCACGTTTAAATTTATATGGACGGAACAGTAGATGCTGATATACAGACTCGTTTTCATTTTCATGCCTGTTGTAATCTACATGTCTTTCATGTGGGCGCCACCTGCGGCTATTCTCGGTGACGCAAGCAGGATACTCTACTTTCACGTGCCAGTTGCATGGGTTTCAGTTGCTGCTTTCATAGTCTCAGGGATTCAGTCGATCCTCTTTCTTGTTTCTGAAAACAAAAGAAGAGAGAGGGAGTACATGGCATACAATTCCGCTGCCGCAGGGATGGTATTCACCATTCTAACTGTTATAACGGGATCAATCTGGGCAAAATTAAGCTGGGGGAGCTACTGGAACTGGGACCCTCGCGAAACATCAATTGTAGTGCTTATGCTCATATATATCGCATACCTGAGCCTCTACTCTTCATTAAAAGAACACCCAAACCGCGGTGGTATAAGTTCCGTGTATCTCATCATAGCAATGATTACAATGCCCTTTTTTATTTTCATTATACCGAGAATATATTCATCTCTCCATCCTGACACAATCATTAATCAGGAGGGGAAAATTCACCTTGAGGCAGCAATGAGGATAACTCTTTTTGCTTCGATTGTAACATTTACACTTCTCTACGGCTATATATATAGACTGATGAACCGTATTTCACGCCTCGAAATCAAAGCGGAGGAAAAACATTATGACATCTAATCCACTCATGTCACTCATGGCAGTGGTTATGATTATATGGTTCGGGCTCGCATTATTTCTTTACAGGCTCGACAGAAAAGTTTCAAAGATAGAGGGGGAGATAAATGAACCGTAAAAAAATTATCGTATTTATCTCCGCGGTTGTTCTCCTCACTGTATCAATAATTCTTATGAGCGACGATCTCTTTTCACCTTACGTTTCATTCTCTTACGCTGAAGCGCACCCAGGAAAATATGTGCAGGTAATAGGGAAAAGAGGGAAGGGTGACGAAGTTAAACATGATGAAAAAGGTTTCTCCTTTTCAATGACTGAAGATTCAGGCGCGAAACTTAATGTATATCACTCAGGAGTGAAGCCCCTTAATTTTGAGCATACAGAACAGGTTGTTGTTTTGGGTAAATTCTCAAAGGATAATTCGACCTTTATTGCTGACAAGGTGCTCGTGAAGTGCCCTTCAAAATATGAAAAGGAGAGCAGATAACATGAACACAGGCTCAATACTCCTCATAGCATCACTTATGCTTTCAATTGCAGCTCTATTCTTTCTTTTTAAAAGCAGAGAAGGAAAGGAGATGCAGATTATTTCAGCTCAAAGAATATTCTATGTTACAGGTTTGCTTCTATTCTTTGCGGTACTTCTTTTATTCAGCTCCTTTCTTAATAATGAGTTTCAATATGCCTATGTATATAATAACAGCGATAGAGGGATGCCCCTCATCTATAAAATCGCGGCGCTCTGGGCCGGGAACGAAGGGAGCTTCCTTACCTGGCTCTTTATACTCAATATTTGCGGTCAGCTTATAATATGGAAAAAGGATAAATTTGAAACACCTGTACTGGGATCAATTATTCTTGTTCAGATTTTCATTCTTGCAATACTCCTTGTGAAGAATCCTTTCACTTATGTATGGAACTACTTTCCCGGAGAAATGCAGCCTGGAGAGATTCCCGGTGACGGCAGCGGAATGAACCCGCTCCTCCTTGATCCATGGATGGTGGCTCACCCCCCTGTGCTCTTTCTCGGTTATGCTTCATCAACAGTAATCTTCGGATATGCCATTGCGGCACTGCTGAACAGGGAGTATGATGAATGGATAAAACCCGCATACCAGTGGCTTCTTTTCAGCACACTGACACTGGGTATAGGCATATTCATGGGTGGCTACTGGGCATATAAAGTTCTCGGCTGGGGGGGCTATTGGGGATGGGACCCTGTTGAGAACTCATCACTTATACCCTGGTTTATCTCTGTTGCACTTCTGCATGGTATAATTTTACAGAAAAGAAAATCAATGCTGAAAAAGGGAAACCTTGCAATGGCTCTTGGTTACTTCCTGCTTGTCATATACAGCACGTTCCTCACAAGGAGCGGTGTACTTTCAGACTTTTCCGTGCATTCCTTCGGGAAGTCAGAAGTTACCATTTACCTTGCTGCTGGTATTGCTGTTTTTCTCGGTATATCAGTATACCTCTTCTTTAAAAGATTTAACGAAATTAAAAGCAGTGAACCAGATGCAGGTTTTTTTACTTTTGAAACAGTGCTTATTTACGGGATAATAACTCTTTCTATTTATGCTTTAATAATATTCATAGGGACATCTCTCCCTCTCTTCTCATCCTTTATGGAAAATCCGATCTCAGTTACAGAGAAGTTCTATAACAATATATCGATCCCCTTCGGAGTTATGATACTCGGTTTTATAACTGCATTTGTAATGATAATCGGTAAATTTGAAAAGATGGAGTTAACACTATGTGCGGGAATTGCTGTATTTGCAGCAATTATAAGCAATATATTCTTCCCTTTTAATGCTCTTGCATATATTTTTTCCTTTGTTTCATTTTTCCTCATTTCACTTATAGTTTTTCATTTCTACAGAAGCAGAAAAACATGGCTCTTCCCCTCGGGACTGGCTCACTTGGGGATCGCTGTTTTCGTTATAGGAGTTATGATCTCAGGGATGCATTCATGGACCGAGCAGAAAAAAGTTTCAGTTGGAGAGACAATCACATCCGGCCCTGTGAGCATTACCCTCAAGGGGTTCACTGATGCAGAGAAATCAACAGTTGATACTGTAATCAAAAAAGATTTCCGCACAGCCGATGCTTCAATGTACTACTACATCGACAGCAAAACTCAGTCCCTTTACAGGGAACCCTATATTATGACCGGAATTGCGGGGGACATATATATAACACCGCAACAGTACAACTTTTCCGCCATTAATTACAGCACAGCCCTTCTGCACGAAAAAGAGGAGAAAGTGGTAAGCGGCCTCAACTTAAAATTCAACGGCTTCATCACTAATAACATGGGCGCACAGGGCATGGAGATCCGTGCGGATATACTTATTGACGGAATGAAATATTTCCCCTCAGTGCGATTCAGCAATGGCGAGACCGAACAGATTACACAGACAGTTCAGGGGAGCCGTACATTAAGGATTGAAGGTATCGACGCAACCCACAAGGCGGTTAAAATTTTTCTTTCACCAACACCCGGAACAGTTATTCCTCCGGACTTTGCTGTTTTCGATATATCCATGAAAAGATTCATCTGGGTTGTGTGGCTCGGTACACTTCTGATTTCAGCAGGGTTGACTGTTGCAATGGTGAGGGCATTTAAAAAAGACTGATGAAACAGGGGTTATTGAAAAGACTGAAAGGGAGTGCAGCAATCTGACTAAGCTTTAATAATTTATAATACTGATTATCAGGTTTATTCACTGTCACTCCCGGCAATAATAAAATTTATTGTTTATGACTATCTTTTTCTAATTTAAGCAGCTTCTCCTTAATCTCAACTCCCCCTGAAAAATTCCCCATGGACCCGTCACTCTTAACCACCCTGTGACAGGGGACAATCACAGGGAACCTGTTCTTTGCCATGGTATTCCCTATAAAACGGGCACCCTGCGGTATTCCGCTTTTTGCGGCAAGATCTCCGTATGAAATTTTTTCACCTTCAGCAACTTTAATAAGCTCCATGTATACATTAACTTCCTTCTCTGTATACCCCTCCATATCAAGAACGATGCTTGCTAAAGCGGCTGGACCTTTTTTCGCCATTATATTCTTAAAATTATGCCTGAAGAGTATTGAATAATTGCCGGTGCTTTCGCCGTTGAAACAGGCTTCAAGGTATTGCAGCATTATTTTAAGAGGAGCAGATAAAGGGGGAGTTTTGGAAGGCCTGAAATTTTCCCCTTTATAAAAATCTATCTCTTTCAGAAACAGATCATCTGAAACAAGCCTGAGCTTTATCCCTTCGAATTCGCAGAAGTATTCAAAAAACAAATCTCCCGGAAAACTGAATTCACTTCTTTTCATCCAGAATCTTCCGAATCAGAGATTCATCATTTTTAAGCTGTGCAATAAGCTCCTGTGCAGAGGGGAATTTTTTTTCATCTCTTATGCGGTCATAAAATTCCACGGTCAGATACTCTCCGTAAAGATCCGCGCTGAAATCAAAAATATTCACTTCGATAAATTTTTCAGTTACTTCTGTCCCGTTAAATGTGGGGTTAAGGCCGATATTAAGCATCCCCCCTTTTATCTCACCTGAAGGGAGTGTAACCCTTACAGCATAAACACCCCCTGAGGGTATTATCTTATCAGGATTATCAGTAAGAATATTCGCGGTGGGGAAGCCCAGCTTTTTACCCCCGCGTCCGGCGCCGTTAACAACTTTTCCTGAAAGAGTATATCTCCTGCCGAGAAGTTTCTCCACCTTATCCATATTGCCGTTGTCTATTTCACTTCGAAGCAGAGTGGAGGAGATTATTTCGCTGCCGCAGGATTCCTCTCCAATCTGGGTTATCTCAACTCCTGTCTGCTGAGAAAGGTTCAGGAGAAAATCGATATTCCCCTCCCTGTTTTTCCCGAAAGCGTGATCATATCCGATTACAATTTCCCGTGCCTTAAGACGCTCAACAAGAAGCCCGTTGTAAAACTGATCAGCAGTGAGCTGCGAAAGCTCTCTTGTAAAATCAAGCATCACAATATTAGTCACACCCAGTTCATAAAGAGCCTTCTGTTTCTCCTCAACGGTTGTAATCACCCTGCATACAGAACCGGGATGAATAACTGTCCTTGGATGATTTCTGAATGTTATGACAAAGGGCTCCCCGTTATGCTCGCGGCTCTTATGCAGAAGAGTTTCAATAATCTTCCTGTGTCCGGTATGTACACCGTCAAAATTTCCGATGGTGACAACAGGATTTTTAAACTGACCTGTATTTTGAGGTATTTCTGTATATATTTTCATAGAAATCTTTATCTTTTATAGTTTATGTTCATTTGATTTACGCCCCTGTCCTTTTCAACGTTTTTTTATTTTTATTTACTTTTTGATGGAGAGGTTTTAACAATATAATTTATGAAGCTATTAACCCTGACATCTGCTGTGATTATTCTTATTATGCTGCTCCCGTTTTTAACACCGGATGGCATCTGCGTGGATAAAACTGATATCATCGAAGAGAATGAATCTCACCCAAAATATAAGATCTATCCTGAAAACGATATTCTTTTCTGTTCAGGTGATGACATCGCAGGAACAGAAAACAACAGGGCAGCGAAACTTATGCTTGAAGGTAAGTGGAGCGAAGCCGGTGAAATACTTGAAAACGGACTCCTGCACGCGCCGCTTTTTTATCCCTACAGGTACAACATAGGGATTTGCTATCTCTACCTCAATAAGCTGGATATATCGAGGATGCATTTCACAAAAGCGATTCAGCTTGTGCCGGAATATTACAGGACTTATCTACAGCTGGGCTATATTAACGGCAGATGGAATAAACAGAGTGAGGCCCTTGACTACTTCAGAAAAGCTCTTAAGCTTCATCCTCGCGATCTTAATACATATATCCTCATGGGGGATATTTATTTTAACAGGAAACAGCTTTCAACCGCAAAAAAATACTATGAGGCAGCACTTGAACTTAATAATGTATTTCCAAACGGCCTGCTGGGGCTTGCAAAGATTCATTTTATAAATGAAGAGTATGTTAAAACCATTGTTCTTCTGAAATCTGTAAATCTTTCAGGGGATTACGATAAAGCTCTTCACTACTACTATGCGGAATCAGCTTTTAAAACCGGTGATTATAATACTGCTGCAAGAGAATATGAAAATCTTCTGAAATTTACGACAGACCGGTTTTTCCTCATAAATTCAGTTCTTCTCATTAAACACAAACTTGAACTTTCACGGCGTTTTACAGAAAGGTAGGCTGCTTACCTGTAACGTCTTACTTAATCTGAAGTTTTGATATCTCCACCCTGTAGAGATTATATACATTAAGGAGCATCTGCCTGACGCTTCTGTTCAGTTCACGATCTGTAGACCTCCGGTTCATGTAGGCCTCAATCTCGTCAATCATCCCTTTCATCTTGATCCCGACATTTTCAAGCTCACCTGCAATTGCGATAGATGTGGTTGACCTGTTCCCTGTGCTGAGCATCTTCACCTGTGCGTCAATCTGCGCTTTTACCTCCTTCTGCTTTGCAATCTCCTCCTCTTTTGCCTTCAGCATTGCAAGGGAGATCTTTCTGAAATTCAGAGGGGTGACAAATTCATGATGGAGCCTGTCTGAAAGCTCATTGGAATAGAGAAGTTCAGGAATTGATGTGGAGTAATAACCCTCCCTTAAAACCTCTTCTGTCCTGTTGTCAAGAATAAGGTTGTTTGAAAGAGGCATGCTTAAATTGCTGTTTATGATTAACTTAACAGGTTCCACCACCTCATCCCCGTAAACTGTAAAGTTATCTGTCATAACTAAAATTCTTCCGGATATCCTCCTGTCAAAGGGAACAGACTGATTAAAAGCTTCAATATTACTGATAACTGCTGAGCCAGCCATAACTGCCCTTTCAGACTCATTGAAAACTGCCGCAACATAATGGCTGTCCTTGTGGGAGATAATACCTGAATTTTCACCAATTGCAGGGAGAATCAGCAAATCAATTGTCATATATAATTCAATAAGCTGGAAGAAATTCAGTTCAGCAGAAATGGCACTGAAATTTTCAATCCCTGCTAATAAAATCGAGCACTGTTTCTTTTCTGCGGATACTGTTACAGCTTCTTTCTGCTGTATACCTATCCCCTGAGGTATTTCAAATTTTCTGAACATGTTAATTATAAAAGTCTCAAGCTCCTTCAGGTCCTCCTGCGGAAGCTTTTCAAGCACATTTATAATATCCATGCTGATGCCGAACTCCTCTCTGAGAAGGGATACAAGGAAAAAATAAAAGTCCGGAGTCCTGATATCCCTGAGTATTGAAAGAATCTCCCGCTGTATCCCTTTATTTTTTATTATGAGCATCTCACGGATAGACCTGAAGGCATCCTTGTTCCCCAGCCTGATTAAAATCATACATGAAAAAATCCTTACCTTTATCCCCGGATCTTTCAGGTATTCCTGCACCATCTTTGCCAGAGACTGTTTGTTGTAATCACCCCTGAAGGCCATTACCGAAGCAATAGCCTTAACAATACTCTCCTTCAATTTCTGATCCTGAAATTTATGAAACAGATCATTTAGATACTCTATATCCTCTGTAAAAGCGCAGTGGCCGATACCTGTTATTGCTGTCTGTTTAATTGCCGAATCCGGATTCTTTTCTATAATATCCTTAAAAATTGCCACTGCGTTGATATTTGACTTAATATCCTGCCCTGCAAGTATTGATGTAATTCCGGCTGTTATTCCGTTCTCCGATGTTACATTCTGTTTAAGGAACTCAACAAGTATGTTAATGAGCCTCTTCTCTGTAAAAAGCGGGAGCAGCTGTACCGCAAGGTCCTGCTCTTCAGGGCTCCCTGCTGTGAGCATTATCTCAACTTCGCTCAACATATATGAATAATTCATTCTGCAGAGCGCATTAACCGCAGCTTCAAAGATCTCTTTATCAGGATACTTCTTCAGGTAGTTATATATAAAAACAAGAGACTTGGCAGCGCCCTCAATTTTAAGGGAGCTGATTATATTGCAGAGCCTTACAATCCTGGACTGAAGGTATCTCTTCTCAAAATTAACGGAGTCTATCCGTGCAGCGCTGTTCTCCTGGGAAACCCTGTCCTCATCAAGCATCAGGTCAAGCAGCTGTGAAACAGATCCCTTCTCTTCTTCTTTAACGAAGAAAACCCAGTCTGACATTATATCGATCATATCCCGGACCCGGGTTTTGCCCTCAGAGGTAAAGGCTGTCACCAGTCTTCTCTTATGCTCAGGGTCAAGATTTCTCAGTATATACTGCCGCACATTTCTGAAGCTTTCAGGGAAGGCATGTTCAACAACATCGGGGATCATAAACTCCCGCCTGTAATTCTCAAAAAAAGTTTCGAGAGTGGATGTTATATTTCCATACTGCTTGTCTCTGAAAAGAATATCAGATCTGGTAACGGATCTCTCAGTAAAATATTTTGTAAAAATTTTCACAATGAGATCATTATACCTGTCGCTCTCCACACTCATTGATATAAGGCTTCTGAATATCTTTTCAGGGCTTCTCAGGTAAATTATATTGCTGTAAAGTGAATAGAGAGTGTTTTTAATCAGTTCAGGGGTTTTTGATTCAAGAGCCTTCATTATATAAATGACCGACTCCCTGTGGTTGCAGGAAAGCATGGCGTTAAGAAAAGCAATCTTTGTATCAACGGAAAAATCCTCAAATCTTGCTGTCATCTTTCCAATGAGAACCTTTATCTGAAGAAGCAGTTCATCTTCAGGTGTAAGGTTTTTCGGAGGGGTCCATTCCGGAGAGGAGTAATCCTCCTCATCTTCAACATCCAGCTTCAGGGCGAGATTAAAGTTATATATTGATGAAAAAACATAGTATGAGATTTTGTCATTATTTCTTTTTAGAAGATCCTTAAAAACCGAAATATTATTAAAAACCGATAATGTATTTATCGCGCCTGCAAGAAAAAGATCGGGAGGGTTCTGCTCATTTATGACAGTGAGTAAAAACTGCTGAAGCTCGCTGCTCTCTGCACCGTTCTGTTTCAAAGCATAAAATGCGGTTTTTATCAGATATTCTTTATCCTTCTTTTCCCTGTTCTTTTCGATCAGATTAATAACAGCGGTCAGTATTTTTTCATCTTTAAATTCTGAAAAAAACCTGAGGATTATTATCTTCTCGTCATCAGATAAATCTTTTTCAAGGAGCGGAATGAAAATATCCACAAGGGAAAGGTCTTTGAATTCTGCAAGCACGCCTATGGCGCTTTTCCTTATATCGCCTCCCTTTTCCAGCTCCCGCAGGAGAATATCCTTCCCCTGCTGCGATTTAACCAGCCCGAGGATCCTGTGAAAGGCTTTACGCTCATATGGTTCAAGCCTGAAATTTCTGCTTATTTCAAGTTTAATGGTCTGAAGAAAGTTTTTTTCATCGCTCAAGGTTTCACACTCATCAGGTTATTTTAAACAGATATTAAACTCTCTCGTTATTTAAATCAAGCAAATATATCAGCCCCGCAACTTTCATGAATCATATCCTTCTAAAATTCTGTTTTGTATATAGTAATATAAAAAATAAATTGACTCCATCCCTGAATAGTTATTAAATTCAACCTTAGATTATAATCCTGCTGTTTAGGATTAAATATCATTAAATCTGAAGGAGCCGAAAAATGAAGAAAGGTTTTATACTGGCATTATCATTTATACTCCTGACTGTATTTGCTTCCTGCGGCGGAGGGAAAAACGTGAAGGACGACAGTTCATCCGGTTCATCCTCAAAAAAGAGCAGTCAGCAGAATAGAGGTCAGGAAACAGGTTATGCGACAATTTTTGACAACGATACAGCCCTTGCAAGGGACAGAGCAACAGATGACGCAAAATCAAAACTGGTAAAAAAAGTTCTCGGTGAAAATATTTCCGGTACAAGCCTTATGGAGGATTATGAACTTGTTTCTAACATAGTTGAAGCTAAATCCTACGGACTTGTAAAAAATGTACAGATCATAAAGAAATGGCAGGAAGGTACAGAATACTTCGTAACTATTGAAGGTACTGTGGAACCATCTGTTGTTGAAGATGCCATTGAAGATGCTTTAAACAGATACGGCAAGCCCAAATTCATGGTTCTTGTAAAAGAAACATTCAACGGCAAAGAAAACATCCCCGGCTTTACTGAAACAGAGATGCTGGTTCAGGAGATAATGGGAAATTCAGGATTCCAGTTTGTTGATGCAGCCATGACCCAGGAACTTATGAAAAGGGAGAAAGCCAAAATGACGAAGGCTGTTTCAGGAACAGTTTCTGAAGATGTTCAGGATCTCCTTCTTGATGATGCAGGCGCAGAGGTTATTATTGTTGGTACAGCAGAAACTAAAGCTCAGGGAGCTGCAACCCTGCAAAAAATGGGTGCCACAGAGATGAAGTCGAGATCAGCTATAATAAGAATCAAGGCAATAGATGTGTACACCGGTGATATCCTTGCTTCAACAAGCAAACAGGCTCCCGGCCTGCATATTGAGGATGAAACAGCATCCAAAAAAGCTATTGAAAATGCTCTCAAACAGATCGTTGGCAAAACAGACGATGAGGGGAAATTCGCTGCAGGTCCCTTTATGGAAACTATTGTGAAAAAGTTTGTAAAAGCCGCAAATGCCAGGGAGATCAAAGTTCTTATTGCTGGTCTTGACGCGAATGAACTGAGAAATTTCAGAGATCAGGTGTCCAACAGAATAAGGGGCGTTAGCCAGGTTATGGAGAAGGGCCGTGTTGGTAAAGCAGCAAGACTTGAAGTCCTTTTCGCAGGGAAAACTCCTGACTTTGAGCAGGAACTCACAGCAAAGGCAAACGCAATGGGATTTGATATAGATGTAAAATCATCAAGACCCAATAAACTTGAGATTATTGCAAAAAAGATAAAATAGTAGAAAACCTTATTTTTATAACTGAACGGATGAGCCCATACCGGGTGCATCCGGAATAAAAAAGCTGCGTTTCCGCAGCTTTTTTTATTTCAGATAAATCTCCCTGACAATTCAAGGGCCGCATTGTCGATTGTTCCATACATGCTTTTCATCCTGTCCCTTGCATTCTCAATTTGCGCGGTTCTTGTATAATCCGCGAGAAAACGTATCTGCCCGGTTCTCCTACCCACGATAAAACACTCCTGATCATTTTCACTCATATTCAGAAACCTGTCGAAATGAGAAAGAATCGAATCTTTATCCTCAGGGAGTTTCCCGTTGGCATCTTCAATGAGATTCATCATATGATCACTCTGTACATAAGAAGTAATCCCTTCAAGCAGGGAAACCATATTACGGATCTCCTGAACCTTCCCTTTTTCACTGAGCGGAACCCACTCACCGTCATCCATCATACGCCTCAGTTCAGTACCGGGCACAGGAGTAGTTGTCCTTATCCTTATGAAATCAGGATTAATTGCATTCAGAACCTTTGCCGTCTCTTCGGCATTTTCATCCGTAAGGTTTTTCCCTCCGATACCGGGCATAAAATATTCAGAGAGTTCAAAACCCGCCTCAACAACTTTTCTCCCTGAGTTTATATGCTCTGCGCCTGTAACGCCCTTATTTATAAGCTTAAGAACAGCATCCGATCCAGATTCCATACCAATATGAATCCTGTTAAGCCCTGCTGATCTTATCTCTTTCAGCTCATCGATGGATCTTGCCACTAATGTTTTTGACCTGCTGTAGCATGTGATCCTTTCTATCGAAGGGAATCTCTCTCTTATATATTTAAGAATTTCAACCAGTTCCTTAGGCTTCATTACCATGGAATCAGCA
This sequence comes from Spirochaetia bacterium UBA5763, assembly GCA_002418835.1. Classification (GTDB taxonomy): domain Bacteria; phylum Spirochaetota; class UBA4802; order UBA4802; family UBA5550; genus UBA5550. Next base: position 100,319 of record DIEX01000032.1, read on the forward strand.
TCCTGCAGAAATAAGCTCTTCATCCCGTAATGCATCCAGAATAACATCTGCTGGAGATAATATTGAGGAATTCCATCTTCATTAAGGAGCTGGTGAAAATTGCTGTCCTCAAACTCTCCGCTTACGTTCTGTGAAATTCTTCCGTATATTTTCTGTGCAATACTATACATGGAATCAATATCAGCTTTGATCTCCTCGACACTTCTGAGAGAAAATTTCTGCCCCTTGTATACAGGACAGAATGCGCATTTATTCCACGGACAGTTCCGCGTAATCCTTAACAGGATACTGTAAGCCTCACTTGGGGGACGTATTGGGCCCATTTCAAATTCGTACATCTAATACCTCTTTTATTCGTATACTTTATATATACACCTGAAACCGGTAAAATGTTAAAAGCTTTTTCTAAACATGAGTTTATTAATGTAAACAGCCGAATGTTGTTTATACAGATCTGTAAATAACCCGGATTAAAAAAAACGACCGGTATGGTCCGGCCGTTTTACATAAACTTCATCTATAATACTAATTAGCGAAAGCAAAAGATTTCAAGATTTCGTCAGCGGGCTTTTCATATTTTTCATTACCTTTTTTTTCAGCAATTGAATAGCTCAGCGATATCATTTTTTCTCCTTTTGCAAATACCATGCTTCTGCAGACAAATCGCGCGTTTTTCTTTTTCATGTCATATTTTGTCAATGATCCTGAATCTGCTTTAGCATCGGAGATATATTCCTGGGGCATAGTACTCATTGAACTGTCCAGTTCTTTTGTAACTCCCTGTGCTGATACAACTGACTGGAGAACAATAAATGTATCAGCAGAGGATTTAGATGCTTTTGCTGCAATTCCTGCAAGCTCTTTACTGTCATATATCTTAACATTGACAACAACTGCTTTATTATTTGAAAAGATTTCAATTCCGGAACTGTTCTTCTTAACTTTAAAAGATTTTGGATATGACAGAGAAAATCCGTTTTTGCTGTCAGAATATTTCTGTAGAGCCGTTAAATTCTGTGCTGACACTCCACCTGTAATAAGAATAAAAAACAGGATTAAAGATACCGGTTTAATTTTCAACATTCCTGAAACTCCTTATAATGATTTAAATTTATTTTAAACATGTCATTTTCAATTATATTTACCTCTTTTTCAATATTTTTATTACTTTTTCTATATTACAGTAGTTATGAAATAATTCAAATTTTCATTATTGATGGTACTGAGGATAAACATATAATGGCTAAGATAATGCTTGTTGATGATTCAAAATTCATAAAAAGGAAACTTGCTGATATACTCATCCCTATAGGTCATACAATAATATATGAGTGTGATAACGGCGATATGGCTGTTACAGGATTCCGTCTTTATAAGCCTGATCTTATAACAATGGATATTAATATGCCGGGGATGAACGGCCTTGATGCAATAACTGAAATTAAAAAGATAAATGAGAATGCAAAGATAATTATAATCAGCGCAGCCAGCAACGAAAAGACTATTATAGAAGGGATAAACAGGGGAGCTTCCGGCTTCATAGTCAAGCCCTTCGCGAATGATAATGTCATACGTACTGTTAATAAAACCCTATCCGCTGATACCGCGGTTCAACCCCCGCCTGCCGGAAAAGAGCCCGTTGAAGAGGGTGATTCAGAGATTACTATAAACGGCCTTGTCCTCATAATTGATGATTCAAACGTGATCCTGCAGTCTACATCGGATCTTCTTAAAAAAGACGGCCAGAATGTAATGACTGCGCATTCAGGTGCAGAAGGTATAAAACTTGCTTCAGCAGGAATACCGGACCTGATTATGCTGGATATTGAGATGCCTGGAATGGATGGTTATGATGTAATCAACGCTTTAAAAAAAGATGATTTTACAAAAAATATACCTATCATTATGTACACTTCAAAAACAAAAAAAGATGACATACTCCTTGCCATGAAACTCGGAATAATAGACTATATTGCAAAAGATTCTGATAAAAAAGTTATCTCAACAAAAATCCGTACATGCCTTAAACAGGCCAAGGAAAAAAAGACTGTTCTTGAAAAAAACAATGTGAACAATATTATTATCGATAGAAAATCTGGAAGCACAAACATCTCATTCCGGTTTACAATGAAATCTGAAAAAGCAATTGAAGAGAGAAAAAAAGTTTTTACCGGCGCTTTCCTGAAAACCATTTCCGAAACTGCAATTATATTTGATATCAGGCTTATTAACAACGTTGATAAAGGTGAGCTTATACAGCTTCAATATCTGTACAGCCTCTTCCCGGAAAAAGAAATAATCTCAGTATGCGGAAAGCATTATGAAACAATCAGCTCGGAATTTGATTCAAATGGAAAAGATAAATTTTTCTTTTCCACCGGGGACTCGGAAATCTATATTGAAAGTAAAAATTAAAACCAACAGTATAGTAATACTCTCTGATGAGTTCCTAACTTTAACTCCTGAACAATAAAAACAATTTGACATCATAGTATTTTAAAAAAGAGTTAAAAGAGTATTGCTCTGCCTGATTTTTCTGAAATTTCACATGGAGAATTCCCCCTTGCAGTTATGAAAAAGAAAATTCAGCTGATTAGCATAATTATTGAACTGATTAATAAAAACAAATACCAGGTGAAAAGATGGAAGACACAAGCAGCCTTATTCAGATAAGAATCGATAAAATAAAAGAGATACGGGAAAATTTCGGAGTTAATCCCTTCCCGTACAGATATGACATAACCGCTTACAGCAAAGAAATAATCGACAATTTCGACAGCTACTTTGAATCAGAAAAGAAGGTTTCAGTTGCAGGCCGCATCATGGCAATGCGAGTAATGGGGAAAGCCAGTTTCTGTACTATTCAGGACAGAGATGGAAAAATTCAGTTGTATCTCGCTGAAAACAAACTTGGAGATGAGATATACTCTCTTTTCAAAAAGCTCGACCTCGGAGATATAATCGGTGTAAAAGGAATTGTCAAAAAATCTAAAACTGGCGAGATTACAGTATTTGCCGATGAATTCACTCTTCTTACAAAAAATATACGTCCCCTTCCGGTTGTAAAAGAGAAAGATGGCGAAACTTTTGATCTCTTCGCAGACAAGGAGCTTCGCTACAGAAACAGGCAGATCGACCTTATTGTTACTCCCGGTGTTAAAGAGACATTCCTTAAACGGATTCAGATTATAAAGAATATAAAAAGAATCCTGGACAGCAAGGAGTTTCTTGAAGTTGAAACCCCGGTGCTTCAGCCTGTTTATGGGGGAGCAGCTGCTTCACCGTTTACATCACACCACAATGCTCTTGATATTAACCTATATCTCCGTATATCACTTGAGCCTTATCTTAAAAGATTAATAGTCGGCGGATTTGACAGAGTTTATGAAATAGGAAAATGTTTCAGGAATGAGGGGATTGACCGGACCCACAATCCGGAGTTTACAATGCTTGAACTCTATCAGGCATACGGCGACTATAATGATATGATGGCACTTGCTGAAGAACTTATAGTAGATACTGTAATGAAAGTAAACGGTTCACCTAAAGTTAATTTCGACGGTAAGGAGATCGACCTCACAACACCGTGGAAAAAGATAAAAATGACAGACGCCATAAAGGAATATTCAGGCCTTGACGTAATGGCAATGAGCGATGAGGATCTTCAGGCCGCTGTAAAAAAACATGGCGGAGAACTTAAAGGTGATTATATACGGGGCCTTGCTATCAATGAACTATTTGAACTCCTTGTTGAGGATAAACTTATAGCTCCCACATTTGTTACACACCAGCCCGTGGAAACAACACCTCTCTGCAAACCGGACATTGAAGATGAAAGGTTCCTTCAGCGGTTTGAGCTTTTTATCAACGGCACAGAATTTGCCAATGCTTACAGCGAATCCAATGATCCTGTTTTTCAGAGAAAAACACTTTATGATCAGTCATTAAGGAGAGAAGTTGATGAAGAAGCTCCCCCAATGGATGAAAATTTTGTTCAGGCAATTGAGGCAGGTATGCCGCCCACAGGTGGAATGGGCATAGGAATAGACAGGCTTGTAATGCTTCTTACAGGAGAGAGTACAATAAGGGATATACTGCTGTTCCCCACAATGAAGCCTGAGTAGCTGGCAGATAATAATACAGACAGAAAAAACCGGAGAACTTATCTCCGGTTTTTTATTTTATTCATGCATTGGTAAAAATGGTTCTTCGTAAGCTCCCTCAGCTTATCCGGTGAAATTTTTTTTATAGAACTGTGATTATTAAGAATCTCCCTGTTACCGGAATTTTCTGCGAGGAAAGCAATATAGTTCATGGCAGCCATTCTGTGAGGATTGAGACTCCCGTAATTAAGATAGCTGTACATCACAGAAAGGCCGAGATAGGGATTGGCATAGATTGTACTTGAAAGGGATATTTCCTCTCCTGAGACCTGGTCATAATTATTAAGCTGATTGTTCAGATACTTATGCGTAAGTTCATGAATAACGAACATCCGCCAGATTTCCTCCCTGATTGAGGAATTATCTTTAAAAGCCATGATGATACAGTATTTTATATCCTCTGTCACTTTCGATCCCACAAAAAACATTGTCTTATAATCCTTCCCGCTGATTATGTTTTTTGCTATTATATAATCATTATAAACTTCATCGGGATTAATATAGATCATATCATGATAGAAAGTTGAATTGCTGGTAGAGAACTCATCGTAATATATATATGGTTTTATATAATACATATCATCAGTTTTTTCAAGGAAAGGGTGTGCTATATCAATTTTTACCTTTTCTCCATATATGCAGTAATCAAGGCTTAACTTTGCACCTTTATAAACACCCTCTCTGTAGAACTTAAGAACAATGTTTCTTCTCACCAGAGAATTTTCAATCTGCTTCAGCCGCTGATCATTGAAACTGTCGGGATCCAGAAATACCTTAAGAATCAGTTGAACCTCTTCCTGAAGTTTAGGTTCCTGAATTGTGGAGAGATAATTTCTGTATGACTTAATACTGAAACCCTCGTTACCGATCTCCTTCATCGATATTGTACCCTTCTGAATAAGGTTAACAAAATGCGGGTTTTCATTAAAAAGGAGTACAATATATGCGTAGAATTTTCCGTTTACAGTTTTAATACTGGCGCCTGTGTACCTGTATCTGTACTCAACAGGGTATTCATTCTGGAATATATCCGCATTAAGGACCGAAGGGGATGCGGCCAGCAGAATCACTGCAGCAGAGAAATAATAAAAACTGAATCTATTTAAATATTTCATTTTTTATTCACTTAAACACAACAAGAAACTTCATTACAAAGTTAACAAAAACATATAGTATTATAATAGCGAATAATATCAATATAGAAACAAAAAAACGGGGAAACCTGTAGATAAGTCTGTATATTGCAAGATTTCGAGCCTTCATAATAGTCCCGAGGAGTCTGTTAGTAGTTCTATGCTTCACTTTAATCCGATCACCTGTATAGAGATACGGATTACAATATTATTTTAACCTAAAAAGTAAAATCATTTTTTCTTTATATAGCTTTTCGCTGTTTTTTAATATAAACAGGAAAAGCCATAAATTTATAACCTCAGTCTTCTCCTGAACCTGTATCTCAGTATTAAACCTGTAAGATTAAGCATCAGAACAAGTCCTATTAAAACTATTGCAGTACCATATTGAAGATGCCTTGTTGCCTGGATATGCGTCCCTGCTGTGGCCATAACATAAATATGGTAGGGAAGCGCCATTACTTCATTAAATACTGAAACAGGGAGGTCTGGAGTATAAAAAGCTGCGGCCGTGAACATTATGGGAGCAGTTTCACCTGCGGCCCTTCCGAGCGAAAGCATAACACCTGTAAGTATACCTGGCAGCGCATTAGGAAGAACAATTTTATAAATTGTCTGCCATTTTGTAGCGCCGAGAGAAATTGACGCTTCCCTGTATGTTTCAGGTACAACAATGAGAGCTTCCTCTGTTGATCTTATAATAACAGGAAGATTAAGCAGTCCCAGTGTAAGAGATCCGGCCAGTATAGAAGTACCGAATCCCAGAAAAATTACAAAGAGGCTTAAACCAAATAGGCCGAAGACAACTGACGGTACTCCAGCCAGGTTATTAATCCCCAGCCTGATAATTTTTACTATTCGCGGATTTTTTGCATATTCTGAAAGATATATTGCTGTTATTACACCCACAGGAATAGATATAAGAGAGGAGCCTAACATAAGATAAAATGTGCCTGCTATTGCCGGAAAGATCCCCCCCTCTGTCATCTCTTTGCGCGGCATCTCTGTAAGAAACTCCCATGAAATAGCAGAGGCCCCTTTCATAACAATATAGCCCAGTATAAAAAGGAGAACCCCTATTACAATAAAAGCCCCGCTCTTTATCATAAAAAAAGCCGTTTTCTCAGTTATATTTGATCTGTTAACTTTTATCATATTAAATCAGCCTTAATTCGATTTGAATTTATATTTGTTTGAAAGATAGTCTGCTGCAAGATTGAACATAAAGGTTATTACAAATAAGATTAAACCTATTGCAAAGAGAGCGTTATAATGAATCCCCCCGACTTCAGCCTCAGCCATCTCTGCGGCAATATTGGAAGTGAGAGGCCGTACAGGATCAAATATTGAATGAGGGATAAGAGTGGCTCCCCCGGCAACCATGAGCACAACCATGGTTTCTCCAATAACCCTTGATATACCGAGAATTATTGCTGTCCATATGCCTGAAAGTGACGCAGGAAGAGTAACATGAAAAATTGTCTGCCATCTGTTTGCCCCCAGAGCGTATGAAGCCTCCTTCAGGCTCACCGGAACAGAGGAGATTGCATCTTCAGAAATACTGGCGATTGTTGGTATAGCCATGAATGCAAGCATGGCAGCAGCATTGAACATGTTGAGCCCGGAATCTATATCAAACTTTTCCATGAGAAATGGAGCTATCACCACCATCCCGAAAAAACCTATAACAACAGAAGGGATGGATGCTATGATCTCAACCACAGGTTTAACAATCTCCCTGAGTCTGCTCCCGGCAAGCTCGGCAAGATAAATAGCAACAGCAAGGCTCAAAGGTATCGATATTGCAGAGGCAAGAATGGTAACAGAAACTGATGCTATTATAAGGGGAAGAACACCAAACCTTGGGTTTTCGCTTGTAGGATACCACTCACTCCCTGTAAGAAAATCTGTTAAACTGATTTTACTGAAAAGAGGTACACCCTCTTTAACAAGAAAAAGCATTATAAGAAAAAGTATCACAAGGCATGAAAGCCCGATAATCAGAAAAAATTTTTCAATAAAGATATCAAAAATAATACTGCTGTGCTTCTTCTCTTTTTTTGTTTTTCTGATTTTTATCTCTTCTTTTAAATTTTCATTCACAATAATAACCGCTTCTCAAAATAAATTTTACTGAACCCAATAAGCGGAAAATTTGTTAAGAAATTATAAAGAAATTATCAATAAACCGTAATATTTAACGCAAAAAAATCCGGTCTGTTAATAACCGGATTTTTTTGCGCGTATTGTTTAATACTATTTATATATCAAACTTCAAACCTATATTAGCTGAATGAGATTTGATATATGAATCATGATTTGAGTAATCATACATATATTCACAATAGAATCTTACAAAAGGGATGAATGAAAGCTCAAGCCCTGCACCAGCTCCGAAAGCTTTTAAATAATCTGTGTCCGATTCACCTGCAACTTCCATCTTATCCCAGAAAGAGTATGTACCCCTCACGTAGGGATGAATTATAGGGAGTGAAAGTATAAGATTCAGATCAAGACCTGCATTCTGTCTATTAATATCTTTTTCCGAATCAGTAAGCTCATAATCAAATTTAAGTTTTGAATACTGATAAAAACCACCTACACCAATCTCAAGTAATGGTATAAGAGATTTATTATAATGAGCCTTGAACCCATATTGTCCCCCTTTCGGATCATCATTACTACCCTCAAGTTCACTATTAAAAACATAGCCGCCCCATACAGCTGCATCCACCAGTGCAAAACTGTTTGTTGTCACAAAAAAGATAAATCCCGTCGCTATTATTGATACTTTTAACCAGTTTTTCACAACTATCCTCCATAAGTTTAAAAAATATCAGAATACTTTATTCTGATTTTATATGAAAATTTATAAATAAATGTGTAATAAGGCAAGAGTATTTCAAATAAAATTTTAATAATTGAATACTTGACATAAGATAATGCTTAACCGGAAATAAGTCAAAGGATGAATTTTATATGAAAATACTTATTACCAATGATGACGGCATTACAGCCGAAGGACTTATAATTCTTGAAAGGGTCCTTTCAAAATACCATGAAACATATATAATTGCGCCGGACAGGGAGAGGAGCGCCTGCTCTAATATATTTACTGTGAGAGATGAAATTACTGTAACAAAAATCAGCGGCCGCGCCTTCTCAGTAAACGGTTACCCCGCAGACTGTGTAAGCCTTGCTCTCCATTCTGATCTTATTCCTGAAATAGACCTTGTTGTTTCAGGAATAAACCATGGACCGAATCTGGGAGATGATGTACACTTTTCAGGTACAGTTGCAGGAGCAAGAACAGCATTCATTTTCGGCAAACCCGGAATTGCATTCTCGATAGACAGCTTTCATAAAGCTTCACCGAATATGACTGAAGCATCTGAGTTTCTCGCTGATTATATAAAAAATAATCCTGTATCAGCAGATACATTTCTTAACATAAATTATCCAGATATCCCTTTTTCAGAAATATCCGGAATTGAATATACCTTTTTGTCGAAGAGATATTACAGAGATACTTATATAAAAAGTGAAATCAGCCCGAAAGAGATCAAGGTTTCACTTGACGGGCATATTGATACCGATTCTAAAGAGGGGAATGACGATTATGCTATCAAACGCGGTTATATATCAATAACACCGATGACTGTGGACTCAACGGATTATGCGAAAATAAAGGAAATGACTGGCAAGTAAGGATATAATATAATAGAGGGAGACTGAATATCAGATAATGAATGATTTAAACAACTCTGTTCAATCCATACTGAAATCAGCTGCGGGGAGCCTCCTTGCCTCAGACTATACTTCTGCCCTTGAAGAACTTAAAAAAGGGGAAGTTCTGGACAAAGATAATCCTGAAATACTGTACAATCTCGGCATAGCCTATACCAGACTCGGTCTTTTTAAAACCGCGCTGGAATATTTTAACAGGGTCATTTTTCTTAAATTCCAGTTTATTGATATACTTCAGGTAAAAAAAAATATCGCCTTCTGCCTCATTAACCTTGATCAATATAAAGAAGCTCTGGAAAAACTTGATAATATACTTCAGGATTTCCCCTCAGATGTATCAGCTCTTAATATGAAAGGGTATACACTTGAAAAATCGGGAAAGATAAATGATTCCATACGTACATACAGTGAAGTTTTAAAATACGATAAAACCAACCTTAACAGTATGAATTCAACAGCCTATCTTATGGCAAAATCCGGCATAAACATTAAAAAGGCCCTTGAAATAGCTGAATATATATGCAGGCGGGATAGAAACAATTCTGCTTACAGGGACACCCTCGGTTACATATATCTTAAATCAGGGGATTATGAACAGGCGGAAAAACATCTCAACGCAGCATTCAGGGATATGCCTTTCAGTAACGAAATAGCTTCACATATTGAAGAACTTAATAATAACAGGAAATAGCCTGTCCTCTTAAAGCAAAAATCTCCTTCTCTATATAAAATACAATTTCATTTCTGAATTTCTGAAGCTGATCATAGTTCATATTAAGAAGATAATAGAATTCGATAATCTTACTCACCCTGTAGATAAAATCAAGAAGTTCCATATATGACATCTCATCCGGGCCGAATTCAAGAAGACCGGCACTTTCAAAATGATGTTTATATTCGATGAAAGTTTTCCTGATCTCATCATAAGATTCATATACCTCTCTTGAGATCCTCCCTTCATCAAGTTTAATTCTCAGAGAATCACTGATAAAATTCATTCTGAAAAGTTTACCATTGCTCTCACTATAGTAATTTCTAAAGAAAGAATAATAATTTGTAAGCACCTTTTTATATTCATAAGCTTCTTTTACAATCCAGTTAAGTTCCACTATTTTGACTTTAGGACTGGAAATATCAAGATACTCTTTAACGGCAAATTCATTCATGCTCCAGCCAAGTTGAGTTGAAGTTTTAGGAAACAACGGTGCAATCTCATTATTACAACGGACAAATTTTTTAAGTATCTTCTCCCTGTTTTTATACTTGGTGAAAATTGCCAGAAAATAACTCATAATTGATTTTGCATCTGTCTCAAATACAAAATTTTTTTTAAAGAAAAACCTGCTGTATGCAATCAGTATATAATAAAAATCACTGACCGATCTCTTTGCAAGCGTCAGCATAAGACTTTTAAAATTAACCAGTTCATCATCAAATTCCATGATAAGATTGTTGATTGAATCTATCACATCATCAATTTCATTAGCAGAAATTTCACGCTGTTGCATCACAGCAATTATTTTATTCTCTATATCAGTAATATAAAAAAGATAAAGACCCTCAAGTTTCAGTTCCCAGGATTTCTTTTTCTTTATGTCACTGAGCCTTGCTTTTACATCCTCATTTAATCTCGTTCCCTCTGCCGGAATATAATTATCCCAGCTTTCCGGAATTTTTGCAAATTTTCTGAGAATATTTTTATCTTCATTTCTGATTACAAACCTGTAATAATTCATCTTTATATTAAAAAACTTCTCTTCAAGCTCCCTTACGTGATGTCTTTGTGAATATGACATTTTTTATCCTGCTATTAATTAATAATAATTTATAAACGTATGAAGAATAACATAAATACTCTTTATTAATAATCTTTAAATCGAATGGAACTCTAATTATAATATATAAATCGGTCTTATAGTCAGAAATAATTACTATTATCTTAATAAAATAATTGTGGTTAGACACAAGGTGAAAAATCTCTATATGGTTTTCCGGGGATATTTTACAGCATTAAAACTGCATCAGATGCTGAAAGTCGTGTAAAAAAAATCAGCCTTTGATTGAAAAAATCTCTTTCTCAATATAATAAAAATACTGGTTTCTGAAAGTCTGAAGCTGCTCATGTTTCATGTTGCGGAGATAATAAAATTCAATTATCTTGCTGACCCTGTATATAAAATCGAGAAGCTCTATATATGACATCTCATCAGGGCCGAATTCCAGCAGCCCGGCTCCTTCAAAATGAAGCTTATACTCCCTGAAGGCTTCCCGTATCTCTTCATAAGATTCATAAATATCACGGGTTATCTTTCCTTCATCGAATTTCAATTTAAGAGATTCACTTATAAAATTCAGACGGAACATCTTACCGTCATTTTCGTTATAGTAATATTTCAAAAATAAATAGTAATTCATGAGAATTTTTTTATACTCAAAACCCTCTTTTACTGTCCAGTTCAACTCTGCAATCTTTACAGCCTGATTTGATTTATCAAGGTATTCCTTAACTGCAAACTCATTCATTCTCCATCCAAGCTGATTTGAGCTTTTAGGAAATAAAATTTCAATCTCTTCATTACTCCTTATAAACCTGCTAAAAATTTTATTCCTGTTTTTATACCTGAGTAGTATTGAAATAAAATCATTCATAACAGTTTTAACATCTGTTTCAAAGACAAAATTTTTCTTAAAGAAAAACCTGTTATATGCGCTTAAAATATAATAAAAATCACTGACCGATCTCTTGGCAAGTGTAAGCATCAGGTATTTAAAATTAATAAGTTCATCATCAAATTCGATAATAAGATTATTTGCTGAATCAATAGCCTCATCAATTTCATTTTCAGATATCTCTCTCTGCTGCATTGCTGATATTAATTTATTCTCAACATCTGTTATATAAAAAAGATAAAGGCTTTCAAGTTTAAGCTCCCATGATTTCTTTTTTTTAATGTCACTGAGACGGGATTTAACCTCTTCATTGATTCTTGTACCCTCTGCAGGAGTATAATTATCCCAGCTTTCAGGTATCTTTGAAAACTTGCTTAATACGTTTTTATCTTCATTCCTTATGACGAATCTGTAATAATTCATTTTTATTCTGAAAAATTTTTCTTCAAGTTCTCTTATATAATGTCTTTCCTGGCCCGGCATTTTTTTTCCTTTTATAATAATTTACTCGAATCAGGTGAAATTTTTATAATAACTGGTGTGTACATTATCATAATTAAACCTTCTGTCAGTAATAATTCCTGATTATATTATACTGTGTTAATTTGACACTCTTATGTTAATAAAAAATTATTAACATAATTATTCATCTTATCCACAGAAATTAACAGTTATAAACAGCTTATTAAGATATTATCAATACATTTTCACTTTTTTAAAACCACCATATTACTCCTTTAATTAATTTGTTGCCAAATATGCTCTTCAAAACTACATAATTATCCTGTCTTCTAACCTGATATTTTAATACATAAAATATTCATTTTCACTTTTCTGCGTTGGTAATTTTCCATTTTACAGAATTTATATGGAGAATTAATTTTTCAGATAAAAATTATGCTTAGAAATTTCAAAAAACCGGGTTTATATCTCCATACAAAGGTATGATGATTGCCTGATATTCTGATTTCCACAGGAAATAATATATTTATAAACATAATTATCAACAATTGTTGATAAAATAAGAGGTATTATTTTGGCACAGGTCATATGGGACAAAGTCCTGAAAAGTCTTGAATCACGAATTAATAAACAGTCTTTTGCGATGTGGCTTAAAGATACAGAACCCCTCTCTATAGACGGGGATCTTCTCAAAATAAGAGTTAAGGATGATGTTGCCGCAAGGCACCTGAAAGATCAGTACCTTAAAGACATTGAAGAGATAATCGAGACAGCCACAGGGAAAAGATATAAATGTGAATTTTTAACTGAAGATTCTGTTCAGGAAAATCTGAAAGTAACAGAGCAATCTCCTTTTCAGAATATATCACCAACACCAAGAACTGAAAACGAAAGAGTTTCACCTCTTAACGCCAATTATATATTTGAAAACTTTGTAGTGGGGCCCAATAACCAGCTTGCACATGCCGCAGCAAAATCAGTTTCAAGATCCCCTGCTACACAGTTTAACCCTCTTTTTATCTATGGAGGTACTGGCCTCGGAAAAACTCACCTTATCCAGGCAATAGGTCATCATCTTCTTAAGGAACGTCCATATCTGAAGATACTCTATATTTCAACAGAACAGTTTATTAATGAGTTCATATATTCAATACAGACAAATACTCAGCAGAGTTTCAAAATTAAATACAGGAATGTTGATATTCTGCTGATAGATGATATACAGTTTCTTGAAAGGAAAGAGGAGACTCAGAACGAGTTCTTCCATACATTCAATACCCTGTATGAAAACAAAAAGCAGATAGTAATTTCAAGCGACAGGCCACCTAAACAGATCGCGACTCTGGCAGACAGGCTTAGAACAAGGTTTGAATGGGGTATGATAACAGATATTCAGACTCCGAACCTGGAGACAAGGGAAGCCATTTTGAGAAATAAAGCTGCTAAAGAGGATATTATCATATCCGATGAAGCATTCAATTATATAGCAAGAAGGATCACATCAAGCATACGCGCCCTTGAATCAGCCCTTGCAAACCTCAGAATGGTTTATGATATATACCGTGAACCTATATCAGTAAGGCATGTTAAAGAGCATCTGAAGCATCTTTTTGATGAGGAGACAAGCCGCAAAGTAACTCCGAATGATATTATATCCCGTATAGCTGATTTATATGGAGTCAGTGTTGAGGATATAATATCAAAAAGCAGGCAGAATAAAATTGTAATTCCAAGATTTGTAGCAATGTATCTCACAAGAAAACTTACAGATATGACAACAACCGATATAGGCAGGCAGTTCGGTGACAGGGACCATTCAACTGTTGTTAATGCAATTAATAAAATTGAAGATGACATGAAGAATAATTACGAATTTAAAGAGCATATTGAAGATCTTAAAGTTGAACTTCGCAGTTAACAGGATGTTAATAACACTGAGACAATCTGTTTAATTATTGCGGATAAAATATAAAAATTATTAACATCCTTACAATTACAGAAAAAATGAAATTAGATTGAAAAATATCAACAGTATTCAGATAATAAAACTGCTGGTTTAATCAGGGCTTTAAACAATTATTAACATATACAGTGAACTACAGCTACTGCTAATTAATAATAAAACATTAATATAATATATATAGTAGGAGATTATAAATGAGGATAAACATAAACAAGGAACTTTTGCTTAAAGCAATTGGTATTGCTGATTCAGTTATTTCTTCGAAAAATATTAATACTGTTCTATCAAACTGTCTTTTCAATATTTCAAAAGACCAGGCAGAAATAATCAGTACTGATAATGAAATAGCAATTAAAACAAAAATTGAAGCTGTTGCTGATGGTTCCTACTCCTTCACTGCAAACGGAAAAAAATTCTCAAGTATTGTTAAAGAACTCCCTGATGATGATATTGTTATAAATGTAGACGACTCACATGTCATAGATATTAAATCTGCAAATATTAAAGGTCATTATACACTTTACGGAACTGCATCAGATGAATATCCGGAACTCCCTGTAATAAGCATGGAAAATTCTGTTGAGATTGAACAGGCTGTTCTTAAAGAAATGATTAAGAAAGTTATATATGCAGCTGCCAATGATACTATTAAACCTGTATTCAACAGTATATACCTGGTATCTGAAAATCCGGGAACAATAACCGCAATAGCTACTGACTCACGAAGGCTCTCTATGATCACAAGGAGTATAGTGAGTGAGATAATAGTTGGCGAAGGTATAATAATCCCGCTCAAAACAATCAATGAGGTATACAGACTTCTTAATAACAGCGGAGTATGCAGGATATCCTTTGACAGCAATCAGTGTTATTTTAAAATAGATGACACAGAGATTTACTCAAGGATAGTTGACGGGCAGTTTCCTAATTACAAGCAGATTATTCCGAAGGAATACAGCCTGAAAGCAGTTGTTGAAACATCAAAGATACTTGATTCTGTAAAAAGGGCAATGATATTCACACGTGAACCGGCCTATAAAATTGTTATGACTTTTAATAAAGAGATTCTCAGAATTGAGGCCAACACACCTGAGCTTGGAAAAGCTGAAGAGGAGATCTCCTATGAATCCGACAGCAAAGATAAAGTTATTCTCGGTATAAATGCGCTGTTTCTCCTTGATACACTTAAGCAGGTGAATTCATACTCTTTTATATGCGGAATTACAGGACAGATGAGCCCTGTGACAATAATTCCTGAGGATGACAAAAACTATATTTCAGTTATAATGCCTATCCAGATAAAAACCGCATCAGAATAAAATGATACTCAATAATCTAAAACTGATGAATTTCAGAAACTACGGTTCTCTTGATATTCATTTTTCACCTGAGATAAATTTTATCACAGGTGATAATGGATCAGGGAAGACCAATATTCTTGAAGCAGTGTCAGTTATTTCAAATCTAAAATCTTTCAGAAATACATCAGACTCACATATTATCAAATGGGGAAGTTCGTCATACTACTGCAGCGGCAATATAGATAATTCTGAGTATGAAAAATTTGAAGTGGGCTTTCTTAATGAAAGTGAAAAAATAAAAAAAAAAATCAAGATCGACGGTAAAGAGATAACAAGGGCTTCGGATTATTACGGAAAACTACTCACTGTTATTTTTAATCCTTCTGACATTAATATAATAACAGGTGCTCCTGAAATAAGGAGAAGATATTTTGATTCAGTAATCTCCAAGATTTTCCCTGAGTATATTGATGAACTTAATGAATTCAAATCTGTCCTGAATTCCAGGAATATCCTCCTGAAAAAAATCAGGGAGGGAAAAGCTGATAACAGGCAGCTTGATGTGTGGAACAGACTCTTTTCTGAAAAAGCTTATATTATACTGAAGCGGAGAGAAATTTTTATAAAAGACTTTAATACTTTTTTCAACAATTCTTATTCCCTTATAGGAGGAGAGACAGAGTCTCCTGAAATAAAATATAACAGTGTAATATCCGGAAGTGCTGAAGATTTTTATAAACTGATACAGTGGAGGATAAGGGAAGATTTAAGGAGAGGAAGCACAGGAACAGGTCCTCAAAGGGATGATTATATTTTTCAGAATGGAAATTTTATAAATTTCAATAATTATGCTTCACAGGGCCAGAAGAGAACAGCTTCAATATCCCTTAAACTTGCTGAATTTGAAATGATAAGCAAAATAAAACAAAAAAAAAGCATTATTCTTGTTGATGATATCTTTTCAGAACTTGACGAAAAGAGGCGCAGTAATATGATTGATCTGTTGAAGAATAAAAGCCAGCTTATATTCACCATGGTAAACTCAGATTATATAACCGCAGGGATTAAGGGTGACCTTAAAATCTTTTCAGTTGATAACGGAAGAATTTATACTAAGTAAACAGGAAGAAATTTGAAATTCAGGTTTGGAAATATCAGAAAAAATCAGACGTTGTCATTCAGTAATATTATCCCGGATATTATTGATGAGTTGGATCTGAATGATTCTTTTTTCCTTGAAAGAATTGCCGAAAAATGGCCGGAATATGTGGGTAGTATTCTTTCATCACACAGTACACCAGACAGAATATTCAATAATATTCTTTTTATAAGAGTTGATCATTCAGCATATTCCAATGAATTGTCTATGCATCAGAATTTAATTCTTAAAAAAATTAAAGATGATTTCGGCCAAGGTTATATAAATGCTGTCAGATTTGAAGTCAGAAAGAGCAGATGGAGTAAGAATAAATAATGTTTATTCACATCGGAAATAATGTTCTTATAAGCGACAGAAAGTGTGTTGGTATTTTTAATACAGAAACATTAAAACAGTCAGATGATAACAACTGGATATTTAATAAGATCAATGAAGATGAAAAACTGATTGTTATAGATGTAAAAAATAATATAACAGGTACACGGGTAAGCCCTTTTACAGTTATAAAACGTAAAGCTATAAATGAAGACGAAATAGTATGGAGTAGAGATAATGACTAAAAGTTACAGCGCGAATAATATACAGGTATTAGAGGGTCTTGAAGCAGTAAGAAAAAGACCTGCCATGTATATAGGTTCAACAGACGTTTACGGCCTTCATCATCTTGTTTATGAGATTGTTGACAACTCAATAGATGAGTCCCTTGCAGGTCATTGTGACAGCATTACAGTAACAATACATAAAGATAATTCAATTGAGGTAATTGATAACGGACGCGGAATCCCTATTGACCCTCACCCTGTTTATAAAAAATCCGCACTTGAAATAGTCCTGACCAAACTTCATGCAGGCGGAAAATTTAATAATGATTCATATAAGGTTTCAGGCGGTCTTCACGGTGTGGGCGTTTCGGTTGTTAATGCTCTTTCGAAAAACATGACAGTTGAAGTTTACAGGGATCAAAAGAAATACATTCAGAGTTATAAAAAAGGTATTCCTGTTCATGATGTTAAACAGACTGGTACAACAACTCTGAGAGGGACACGGACTCATTTCTGGCCTGATGAGGAGATATTTGAAACAACAGAATATAATTTTGATACTCTTTCTAAAAGATTGAGGGAACTGGCATTTCTTAATGCGGGGATTCGTATAGAGCTCAGGGATGAAAGAGATATAAAAGATAAGGTTGCAAAAGAGACAGAGCATATTTTTCAATTTAAGGGAGGGATAGTATCTTTTGTTCAGTATCTTAATGAAAATAAAGTTTCAATTCTTAAAAAGCCTGTGTACTTTCACACGCTTAAAGATAATATAGATGTAGAGGTTGCCCTTCAGTATATAGATACATATAATGAGAATGTTTTTACATATGCTAATAATATAAATACCAAAGAGGGTGGAACTCATTTAATAGGATTCAAATCAGCTTTAACAAGGGTTATTAATGATTACCTGAAAAAAGGCAAATATGATAAAAATATAACACAGCTTTCAGGCGATGACGTTAGAGAGGGCCTTGTTGCTATTATAAGTGTTAAAATACCTGAACCGCAGTTTGAAGGTCAGACCAAGATGAAGCTTGGCAACAGCGAAGTAAAGGGGCTTGTTGAATCAGCTACGTTTGAAAGCCTTTCTCTTTTCTTTGAAGAGAATCCCCAGGATGTCAAAAAAATTATTGATAAATGTATCCTCGGAGCCAGGGCAAGAATTGCAGCCAAAAGAGCGAGAGACCTTACTCGAAGAAAAAGCGCCCTTGAATTTGATAACCTTCCGGGCAAGCTTTCAGACTGTTCAGAACGGGATGCATCAAAATGCGAACTTTACCTCGTTGAGGGAGATTCAGCCGGCGGTTCAGCAAAACAGGGGAGGGATAGAAACTTTCAGGCAATTCTCCCGCTTAAAGGAAAAATTCTTAATGTTGAAAAAGCACGTATTGATAAAATTTTAGGTAATGAAGAGATAAGAACCCTGATTACTGCAATAGGCGCAGGTATTGGGGAAGAGGAATTTGATATAGCGAAAGCAAGGTATCATAAGGTTGTAATAATGACTGACGCTGATGTTGATGGAGCGCACATCAGGACTCTTCTTCTGACTTTCTTTTTCAGGTATATGAGGGATTTGATTAGAAACGGATATCTTTACATTGCTCAGCCGCCTCTATATGGTATAAAAATAGGAAAGGATCTCCATTATGTTTTCAGTGATGAGGAAAAAGACGCTCTCCTAAATAAATTTAAAGATCAGAAGGCTGCTATACAGAGATATAAAGGTCTTGGTGAAATGAATGCTGAACAGTTATGGGATACAACTATGGACCCGCAAAAAAGAATAATGCTTCAGGTGAGAATAGATGACGATGTTGAAGCAGAACAGGTTTTTTCTGTATTGATGGGTGATGCTGTTGAACCAAGAAGAAAATTCATTGAGGACAATGCACACAAAGTTCAGAATCTTGACTTATAGAATTAAAAAAAATCAGAAATTTTAAATTTTACCGGAGTAAAAGAAGTGCCATCAAAAAAAGATAATAATGAAGAATTTACACCGCAAGTTATAAATGTAGAAATCGAAGACCAGATGAATGTTTCTTATCTGGATTACGCCATGAGTGTAATTGTAGGCAGGGCACTCCCTGATGTAAGGGATGGTCTTAAACCTGTTCACAGACGAATTCTCTGGGCCATGGATCAGAGAGCCTGGCGAAGTGACAGGCCTTATGTTAAATCGGCTAAAATTGTCGGAGAGGTTATCGGTAATTTCCATCCTCATGGTGATTCTGCTGTTTATGATACAATGGTCAGGATGGCTCAGGATTTTTCCATGAGAATAACTCTTATTGACGGACAGGGGAACTACGGCTCTGTAGATGGTGACCGCGCAGCAGCTTACAGGTACACAGAAGCCCGTCTTGAAAAAGTTGCTGAAGAGCTTTTAAGAGATATTGATAAAGAGACTGTTGATTTTTCTCCTAACTTTGATGATACAAGAAAGGAGCCTGATGTTCTTCCGTCAGCTTATCCGAATCTTCTTGTAAATGGTTCAGAGGGGATTGCTGTGGGGATGGCTACCAAGATCCCCCCTCATAACCTTGGTGAGGTTATTGATGCAACAATATACCTGGTGGATAATCCTGATACTCCTGTAAAAAATCTTCTGAAATACATTAAAGGTCCTGACTTTCCCACAGGCGCAATGATCATGGGAAATGAAGGAATTATAAAAGCCTATAATACAGGGCGTGGTAGCATAGTTGTCAGGGGCAAGTATGAAATAGAGGAGAACAAAAAGGGGAGAGAAGAGATTATTATAACTGAAATTCCCTACCAGGTGAACAAAGCCACTCTTATAACCCGTATTGCGGAACTTGTTAATGAGAAGGAAATAGAAGGTATTGCGGAACTCAGAGATGAATCTGACAGAAAGGGTATGAGAATTTATATCGGCCTGAAGAAAGACGCAAACAGCGGTGTAATAATAAATAAACTTCTCAAACTGACATCGCTTCAGACATCCTTCGGAGTCATAATGCTCGCTATTGTTAATGGAGTGCCGAAGGTACTTGATCTGAAAAGTATGCTGTCTCATTATATTACTCACAGACGAGAAGTCGTAATAAGAAGAACAAAATATGATCTTAAAAAGGCTGAAGAGAGAGCCCATATATTGGAAGGGTTGAAGATTGCCCTTGAAAACATTGATGAGGTTATAGCAATAATAAAAGCTTCAAAAACACCTGATGAAGCCGGTGCTAAACTTATTAAAAGATTTCATTTTTCTGAAATTCAGGCCAAAGCAATTCTTGAGATGAGACTGCAGAGACTGACAAGCCTTGAAATTAAAAAGATAATAGATGAGCTCAAAGAGCTTATCAAACTTATTGCTGAACTCAATGCCATTCTTAAAAGTGAAGTGAAAATAAATAATCTTATAAAAAACGAACTGGCTGAAGTTAAAGAAAAGTATAGTGATAAAAGAAAAACAGAGATTCTTCTTGGCGGAGAGTCCTCCACTGATTTTGATATTGAAGATCTTATTGCTGATGAGAGCATGGTTGTTTCAATGACAAATGACGGTTTTATCAGAAGAATGCCTATAGATACATTCAAAAAACAGGGGCGCGGCGGTAAGGGTGTAATAGGGATGTCTTCAAAAAGAGAAGACTTTGTCAAGATGATGACTGTTGCTACAAACCATGACACTATATTCCTCTTTTCAAATAAAGGAAAAATATTTGCCCTCAAAACATATGAGATCCCCCAGGCTACAAAAACCAGCAGGGGAAAATCTATAAAGGGGATCATCAACCTTGCAACAGGTGAAAATATAACAGCTATATGTTCTATAAAGAATTTTGAAACGGATGATTTTCTTTGTATGGCTACCAAATATGGAATACTAAAGAAAACCGCCATTGATGAATTTGTTAATGCAAAGAAAGGCGGAATAATTTGTATTAATCTCAAGAAAGAAGATGAACTGGTGGATGTGAAGGTTGTTGAGAAAGAGAGCGATCTTGTAATTGCCTCTAAAAACGGCTCACTCCTGAGAACAAATCTCCAGAAGATGAGGTCAATGGGTAGAGGGGCTGCCGGTATTATTGGCATGAGGCTCGATGGAGACGATTACATTATTGGTATGGATATTGTGAAAGACAACTCAGCCCTTTTTGTCATAACAGACAAAGGTTACGGTAAACGGATCTCATTCAATAATTTTGTAAATAAAGGCCGCGGCGGAAAGGGGATGACATATCTGAAGATCACCGATAAAAACGGATTTGCGGCAGGTATAAGATCTGTAACGCCAACTGATGAGATAATTATAACATCATTGTCAGGTATGACCATAAGACTCCTTGCGGGAGATATATCATCCCAGGGAAGATCAACTGTTGGAATCAGGCTGCTTGACCTGAATGATACAGATATAGTTTCAGATTTTGCTGTAATTTCTGAAACTCAGGATTAAAGGGGGATTAAATGAATAAAATAATACTGCTGCTTGCCCTGGGATCTCTTGCGGCAAGCATGTACTTTTTTTTCGTTGAGAGGGATCTTTTTACAGGTTCAATTACCATGCTCCTTTGCATAGTATTCAATCTGATTTTCGCAATGCTGAACAAAGTAAACAAAACCGGCGAAAAAAAATAATTTTCAAACATTTTTTATTGACTGTTTTTTCATGTTTTATTAACTATGTCTCATTAGCTTTTAAACTATTCCCGGTGGTTATAGATAGAGGGGAACACCTGTTCCCATTCCGAACACAGAAGTTAAGACTCTATTCGCCAATGGTACTGCACGGGTAGCTGTGTGGGAGAGCAGGGAGCTGCCGGGTTTACATATAAAAAAAAGACATCCATCGGATGTCTTTTTTTTATATGTAATTATTTAATAAATCAGATTATTGCAGATTTGTGAATAAAAAAAGCTGCCAGTATGGCAGCTTTTTTTACAGTATTTTATTAAACTTACTGCCAATCAGCACTTGAAACTTTCTTTTTCAGGCCTTTAGCTTTAACTTCATAAACAATTTCACAATCATCATCTTCGTTATAGGTTTCTTTAACTACAGAACCGCCTTTAACCATACCGGATACTTCCTGAGCAATTGCAAAACCTGTACTTTCTGCATCAGATACACCTGCTGCACCTTCAATTTTTGAACCTTTGAATTTTTCAAGAACCTGATACTGCGCGGCAAGGATTGCTGCTCTTTTTGCTGTAGCTCTACGCTGTGTCTTGTTAGTTAGAGTTTTTTTAGCAACACCAACAGCTGTTGTTCTATAAGTATTATCATCAATCCAGCCTTCTGATGTAAAAGTTTCTCCCTGAACAGTTCCACCAAGCTTTCCACCACCGCAGGATGTGAAAGTAAAAACAAGACCCATTGTAAGAACGAGACTCACTACAAACAACTTCTTCATGAGAAGAACCTCCTCGTATAAGTTAAATATTTTATTACTCATGTAATTATTTTTCATGAGTTTGTTAAGCATTTTTACAATAAAAAAATTTTTTAAGCAAGTCAACATAAAATTGCGATTTTTTATATTTAATTTTGATCTAAAATACTTATTTATTGAGCATTAATTTGCATATTAATGGCACTACTGCTCAAAAATATCATCCCTCAGAATAAGTAAAATTAATGCTGTATTTATAATAAAATTAAGTATAAACCAATAGAATGATATTGCTCCTATATTTATCCAGTTATCAATAAGTTTTGTGCCGAACCCCGCCATAAAACCTGCCATTATATACCTGTAATACCTTGAATATATGGTTTCCATTATGTCAGCAAAGTTGTTTGTAATAGTTACACGAGTTTCCTCAAAATATACTGCAAGTTTCGGGCCGGCGAAATATATAATCAGGGGAATTATTGCAGAATTAATTATCCAGCTGCTGAAAATAGAGAGAATAATTATTGCAATAAAAGCAGATAGCAATATAATACCTGTAAGTCTGAGTACAGGGTAATTGCTGGTTATCTTTTTCAGCATATTCCCCAATTGAGGGAATAAATCACTAAGTTCCTGGCGTGAAAACTCATTCTTTGATGTAAAAAGATGAAGGTAGTATGTAAGTATAAAGGATATAACGGAATAAATTATTAATGTTAAAACAATCTGTGTATCCAATTTCAGCTCCTCTTTTTTTAATAATATGAAATATTATTAAATTTCAGATTAATTATTACTAATATAGTATAGGTGCAAGAAAAAATCTTTCCAGGAGTAATTCTTTATGAGAAATATTTGTTTTTTATTAATACTACTTATCATTACAGGATGTGCAGGTAAAGAGACTGTAAAAGAACCTGTAAAGGAGATCATAAAAGATAAACCGGTTGAAATAGTTAAACAGGAAACAGAAACTGCTCCCTCCACAGGGTGGACTGATAAAGATACATATACCGTGTCAGTAACCGCACCTGACAGTGATAAAGCCAGGGAAGCTGCAAAGCATAAAATTCTTCATGATATAATAAAAGTACGCATGATGAATGAGAGCCGGTTTACGGATATTACCAAGATCAGCGCTGAGTTTGATAAACCGCTGAAAGAAGGGAAAGTTATTTCTCAGAAAGAGGTGATCGGTGGAGTTCAGATTTATTTTCAAATCAGGGATGAAGCCCTTAAAGCAAAATTTGAAAGGAAATAATTCAGCTTGTAATAACTACTTTCTGATCTGTAACTGAGAGTTTATCCTCACAGAAGAGTTTTACGCTTTCAGCAAGAATTCTATGTTCCTCTTTCAGAATTTTTGCTGAAAGAGAATCCGCATCATCTCCGCTAATAATTTCCACTGCCGCCTGAAGAATTATCGGCCCTGTATCAGTACCTTCATCAACAAAGTGAGTTGTACAGCCGGTGATTCTGACTCCATGATCAATTGCCTGCTGTTGAGCGTTTTTCCCGGGAAATGATGGTAGTAATGAAGGGTGAATATTAATAATTTTCATCCTGTATTTTACTGTAAAATAAGGGGTCAGAAGCCTCATATAGCCTGATGCCACAATAAGCTCTGTATTATATCTCTCCAGGTAACGGACCATCTCCGTTTCATGTTCTTCACGGGAGCTGAATTTTTTCGGATCAATAAAAACTGTATCTATACCCAGTTTCGCTGCTTTTTCAAGGCATGGAGCGTTTTCCCTGTCAGTAATCAGTATACCTGTTTCGGCGGGGATGTATCCCGAGAGAATTTTTTCCGCCACTGCTTCAAAATTAGAGCCTCTACCTGAGGCGAGGAAAGAGATTTTTTTAAGAGACCTGTTTTTCATTTATAATCTCATACTATCAATTATTGTATCATCCGCAGCCGGTTCAGCAGTAATTTCTCTGGAGCTTTTATCTTTTGATATAAGTGTCAGACTGTTCTCCGTTTCAGTAACTTTCCCGTATCTTGAAATAATGGAGTTTATCAGATCAAGATCCTCCTCTTTCAGTACACCTGTAATAAATGCTGAAGGCCCTTTAAATTCAGGACGGATAAAGTAATCAGCAAAGCCGGATAGTTTCTCAAGTTCAATAGATTCTCTTTCATCTCTTGAAATTATTAATTTAAGCGACCCGTTTATCCTGAAGTGTCTCCCTATTGTGAGGAGATAAATATCTGTTGCTGTAAATGCATCCTGATGTGTAAAAAAGTCCCTTAGCCGTACTGAAAAAAATCTGTCTGTGAAAAGGCAACCTCCTGCCGGATGGCTGTAATTCAATATTCCGTATTGTTTTGCCAGCTCCATCTGCCTTTTACGTCCGCGCCCTGATATATCAAGGAGTCTGCTCCTGTCTATTTTTCCTTCAATTTCAGGTATTGTGGGCTCCAGAATTTTAGCAGAGAGGGGCCGGAGCAGTCTACCCTTTAAACCGCTGACTTTTTCAATATGGTTAAGGGTGTGCTTAAGCTGCGACATAGGCCGCTGGCCGACAACTTCACCTGAGGCTACAAAATCAGCATTAATTTTTAACATAAGTTCAGCGGCTTTTTTTATAAAGAAAAGTTTGCAGTCTATACATGGATTAATATGCTTTCCATATCCATGAGGCGGATTTTTAACCATCTCAATATATTCTTTATCGCAGCGGTAGTATTCAAGCTTCAGCCCAATCTGCTTTGCAAGTTTTGAAGATTCAAGATCTTCCGGATTCAAATCAGGGGGATAAAAGGGGAGTATACAGTACAGTCCGGTTAAATCTATACCCTGGTCTATGAGAAGTTTTGCTGCAAGAATGCTGTCAAGCCCCCCTGAGTAAAGGAGAACTCCTTTTACTCGTTGCATTATATTTCACCATGCCTGATAAGCTCTATCTCAACTTTTTCACCTTCTTTTACGACTTCTGTATCTTCCGGAAGAATAATAAAACAGTTTGCGCTGCTCATTGAAGTGAGTATGCCTGACCCCTGGGGCCCTGTAGATTTAACGTAGAATTCCCCGTTTCTGATAGTGTAATGCCCTCTTATAAAATACCTTCTCCCTTTTTTCTTATGCAGTTCATCCTCTGAAACAGCTGATATTACAGGTTTATCTGTTTTTTGAGCCCCTGACATTTTAAGAAGTGCGGGCCTTACAAATCTTTGAAAAGAAACCATCACTGAAACAGGATTTCCCGGGAGTCCGAAAAAAAGCTTATCCCCCTTTGTACCGAAAACTACAGGTTTACCGGGCTTCATCAGAATCTTTTGTATCTTAAGATCTATGCCAAGATCGCGAAGGACATCAGGAATAAAATCATATTTCCCCATTGAAACTCCGCCGGATGATATAATTATATCATAGTTAAGGAGTTCGCTGAACCTTTTTAAAACATCACCTTTTTCATCCTTAACTATCCCTGCGTAATGAGGGTTCCCACCATATTTTTTTACTTCAGAATAGAGGACATATGCGTTGCTGTTGAAAATTTTCCCTCCGGGGCTCTCTTTGCCCACCTCAAGTATTTCATCCCCTGTGGATAAAATCGCAACTTCCGGTCTTCTGTAAACTGTGACCTCCGGGTTATTCATTGAAGCAAGAAGTCCAATTTCTGCGGAGTCCAGGCGTGTCCCTTTTTTAAGGACTGTTTCACCTTTCTTAATATCCTCCCCTGCGAATCTTATGTTTTCATATTTTACAAAGGGTTTCCTTATTGCAACAACGCCACAGCTCTCATCAGTATCCTCAAATGGAACTACTGCGTCAGCATTTTCCGGAACAGGTGCTCCTGTCATTATTCTTATGGCATAACCGGATTTAAGCACTTTACCTTCATTATCCTGGCCGGCCCGTATCTCTTCATCAACTTTCAGCTTAACAGGTGTTGTTTCTCCTGCGGAATCAGTGTCAGTGTAAATTATCGCATAACCGTCCATTGCAGAATTATTTTCAGGAGGTACGTTGGCAGGTGCTGTTATATCGTCCGAGAGGACTCTGCCCCATGCTTCAAACAAGGTTACCCGTTCTGTTTCTTTAATTAATGGAATTGATGAAAGTATTATTTCAATGGCTTTATCAACGGATATCATCAGCTTGTCCTGTTTGCGAGATTGATATAAAAAATGACTAAAAGCATACCGTGTAAAGTAAAAATTTTTATTTCTAAAGACTCTAATCGTGTAACTTTTGTTAAATTAAAACTACTCTTTAATAAATAAGCAGTTTTACCAATATCAGTCAAAAGAGTATTTTTTTAAATTAGCACATCAATATTAGTATTTTTCTTGAAAAAAAAGAGCATATTAATATTAATTGTAAAAAACAAATAAATAAAGAGGGAATATGAATACAACAATTGGTAACCAGAGCAAGTACAGAGAAAGGTATAATGACCACCAGTTTCTCTCAGAAAGCGTTCTTGATGACGATCAGGAGCAGGAGTTTTTTAAACAGATAAGACTCAGGCTTAAAGAAGTCAGAAAAGAACTTAAAATTACTCAGAGAGAATTCGGCGAGTCTGCAGGTATCGACAGAAGGTATGTTGCTAAAGTTGAGTGCGGTTCACAGAATCCGTCTTTTAAGTTTCTGAGAAGCGTATCAATCAGGCACAAAATTTCACTGGACTGGCTTCTTTATGGTGTTGGTGAAAAATTTGTAAATGCCGCTGAGCGTAACTACGGAGATGAGCTTGTTACATTTAAAAGACTGCTGGATAAAGGGTCAGCGGAAGATATTGATGTTGTAATCAAGATGATCAATAAAATTCTCAACTAACCTTAAAATGGGCTAAAAACAAGGGGTTGCAACCCCTTGTTTTTTTTATCTCTTCCTGTTGTAGAATGCCGGGTAGTTTGTAATCTCCCTTATATCCTCATAAAGCGGCTGCATTTTTTTGTACATCTTCATGTAAACTTTATCAAAAAGATCTTTGTATATTTCGCTGTTTTTTTGATCAGGTTCAAACACTTCCGAAACCCGCGTCATTGATTTAACCGCACTGCTGAAATCCGGAAAAATCTTTAATCCCATTGCTGCATCAATAGCAGCACCAAGGGCTGATGTCTCGTATGTGTGAGGTTTTTCAGCTGGTAAATTAAATATATCCGCAGTGAGCTGCATTGCAGTACGGCTCTGGGATCCCCCTCCTGAAACACGTAATTTTTCTATTTTAACTTTGTTTCTTTTTTCTGTCCTTATTGCCCCCTCTTTCAAAGCATATGAAAGCCCTTCAAGGATTGCCCTGTAAACATGTGCCCTGGTATGAACATCTCCAAAACCAATTATTGCGCCTTTAGCTTCCGGGCCGGGGGTCTTTACTCCCGGTGACCAGAAGGGCTGGAGCATCAAACCCATGGACCCGGGAGGGATGTTTCCTGCCATCTGATCAAGGAGAATTTCAGGTGGAATCCCTTTCTTTTTCGCAAGCATTACCTCGCTTTGTGCGAATTCATTTTTGAACCAGCTAACCATCCAGTAACCCCTGTAGATTGTAACCTCTGTATTATAAGCTCCTGGAACAGCGCTGGGGAATGAGGGCAGAAATGGTATTATCTCAACATATTTACTGTTAGTTGTTTCAATTGTTGCCATAGTTCCAAAGCTGAGACAGGCTATATCAGGAGTGAGGCAACCGGAACCGAGAACTTCACAGGCTTTATCAGCTGCTGCTGCAAAAACCGGGAGACCCTCAGGGATCCCGGTTTCAGAGGAAGCTTTTTTTGTTACATATCCCATAATTTCAGTGGGCCTGAATAATTGAGGTAGTTGTTCTCTTCTTATAGCTGAAAACATTTTCCATTTAATATCTTTATCAGATCCCCATTTCTGTTTTTTAAAATCAAAAGGGACATATCCTACCTGGTTACCCGAGGAGTCACTCAGCTCTCCTGTTATTTTAAAAGTCAGGTATCCTGAGAGAAAAAGAAATTTATCAGTTTTTTCCCATATTTCCGGCTGGTTCTGCGCTAACCAGTTTGCCTCACATTCTCTTATTGAATAAACTATCAGATCATAAATATTCATCCCTTTCAGCGCTGTGCTAAGATAAAAAGGGGGCCAGCTTCCGAGTTCCGCTTTTCTTCTATCCACCCATACCATGGCAGGCCTTAGGATTTTTTTATCTTTGTCTAGGTTAATCATTGTGTTTCTTTGAGTAGTTATAGTTAAGCCTTTTATTGAATCCTTTTGTATCGGATTATCCCTGAACAGTTGTTTTGATGTCTGTGAAAGAATCTTCCAGAAATACTCCGGATCCTGCTCTGCCCAACCCGGATTTTTTGAATAAAAAGGTTCAATTTCAGTTTTGGCTATTTTCAGAATATTTCCTTTAAAATCTATAAGGGCAATACGAATAGATTGCGTGCCTGCATCTATAGAGAGGACAGTATCCTTTGAAACCTTTTTTGCTGCCATTGAGGTCTCCTGTTAGTGGGTAGTATGTATTTTTTTTATTGCTGATTCAATGGTTTCTGATATTGAGATATATTCAGTAAGACCTACAATATCCATAACTTTCAGAAGGTGATCCGAAAGTCCTGTGAAAATAAAATCACCGTTTGCTTCCTTGTGGAGATGAATAATTTTAATAAAGGATGATATTCCTGATGAGTTGATATAGTTTGATTGAGCGAAATCAAAAATGAATATCCTTGATCGGCTTTTCTTTTTTATTTCATTATATGCATCTTTTAAAATCTGGTCAGATTCAGACGTAATATCCCCTTCCAGATATATAACCGGAATATCTTTTTCTATCTCCCATGTTAAGTGAAAAGGATTCATATTCAAATTTATTTTTTTTCCTTTAATGCTTTAAACGGTATTTCATAATCGCCTTTTGCGTTCCAGATTGTATATCCGCTGCATCCGCTCTCTTCAGATGCCTTAATCTGGTCACTTATATACCCCGGCCCCCATGTTGGCGACATCAGGTTAAAACCTTGTATATAGGGCCTCAGAAGTGTTTTTCTGTTCAGCATCTGCCCCCCCCTGATTCCGCCATCTTTTACTAATCTATAAGGCCTGATACTATGGCTAAATTTATTATAGAATCTGCTGCCGAAATGCGACGGATATACCATTGGGCAGACTACATCAACAGTATAAGAAAGATCCTCCATATCCTGACCAATCATATTACCGAAATAATACCATGAATTAAAACCGTAAATATCAACGGAAACAGGTACTTTTAATGATTGTTTAGCCTTTTTCAAAAAATCAATTAAAATTTCTGATTTATACGTTTCTGTATCCTTCTGAAATGAAAATTTACATAAATGAACCGGTCCGTCAGAGGGGAAACGGATATAGTCGAACTGAATTTCGTCAAAACCGGCTTTTTCAAGTTCCTTTGCCAGTTCTATATTATAATCATGAACAAATTCAGAGTACGGGTCCACCCAGAATTCCCCCACAGCGCCACTCCATGGCGAGCCGGTATTTCTGTTTTTAATAGAGTATTTCCCATTATAACCTTTAAACAGCTTTTCATCTTTGAATGTAACTATTCTTGCAACAGAATAAATTCCGTGAGATTTAAGCTTCGGAAGAAGAGATTTAAGATTAACAGGCTTCCTCAAAGCTTTAATCTCTACGGCAGTTCTGTTCTCTGAAGGGAAATAGATGTTTCCGAAATCATCCTTCATATCAATAACAAAGGTATCTATTTCAGTAGAATTTGCAATTTCTATATACTTTGAGAGATTTTTCTGTATTGCCGGTACGCTTAAGTAAATAGCCCTTTTTCCTGCTGCTGACTTTTTTGATGGTTCAGTTTCAGGATTGCTGATCCATAAAGTTAATGGAGGGAAACGGTTCTCCCGATCTTCAATAATTGCTGTATGAATACCTTTTAGCGCTGAAATTTTTTCAAGTATTGTGTAATATTCAGTTAAATCATTAATTGAATGGGAGTTTTTTATTTTTATCTTTTTTCCGTCAGTGAAGAATACTTTCCCGTCAGAAGTTTTTATGTCGTAAATAATCGAATCAAATCTGTTATCATCACTCTTAATCACCGGTTCAAAACTTTTTGAATTAAAAGCTTTTGAGTAGAGACCACCGCCGAACTGAAATCCTACATAGAGCCTGCTTTTGTCAATGTGGAGAGAGGAAACCTGTTCTGTGAATTTCATCGAGTCTGAATACGGCTCAGCAGGGAGTCCGCTTCCGGAAAATTTAAACTCTCCCCCTGAAGATTCCAGTATCCCGTTAAAAGATGTCCCTGCATAGATCCTGTTTCCCGATACAGCCAGGGCAGTGATATAACTCCTTCTGTTGAGTACCGTAGCCTGGAGTTTCTGCCATGATTTCCCCCGGTCTCTGCTTTTGTAAATGGTGTGTTTTGTGGCAAGTACAAGACTGCTGCTGTCTGCTGGATCTATTGCAAAGGCTGAGATTTTTCTGTAACCGGGATTGCTGCTGTATATGCTCCTTCTCATGAAGTCTTTATCGTTAAGTTCAATCCATCTGCTCCCTTCAAGTCTGAAAATTCCTGAATCGTATGTCGTTAGATATATATCAGTTTTTTCTGCATAGAACCGTTGCGGCCTGCAATTGTCAGGAAGCCCTTTGTTGAAAGAGCTCCATGATCTCCCCTCATTTTCAGAAGCAAGGACACCATCTGCTGCTGTGGCAATTAAAATTCGTGCTTCAGACGCGTAGGAGGAGTTTACTGTGATAAGGAGAAGCATTACCGTTGCGGTAATCCCTGTTATCAGATGTTTTATTGTGAGCATATTATACTCCGAATTTCCTGAGGAACATCTCTTCATTCATTATGGAGTAGGCGTAACCCTGCTCAGTGAGGAATAGCTGCCTGTTGTGGGCAAACTTTTCCTCCACAGAGTTTGAAGTAATTATTGTATAGAAATATGCTGAGTTATCATTTTTTTTAGGACGGAGGACTCTTCCGAGCCTCTGGGCCTCCTCCTGTCTTGAACCGAAGGTTCCGGATATCTGGATTGCCACATTGGCGTCAGGGAGATCTATTGAGAAGTTTGCAACTTTTGATACAATTAGATTTTTAATCTCCCCCATTTTAAATTTTTTGTACAGCTCCTCCCTTTCAGGAACCGGAGTGCTTCCTGTTATCAGCGGAAATCCGAAGGCCTCCCTGTACTCCTCAAGCTGTGATATATATTGCCCGATTATAATTACATTTGCATCAATGTGATGTGCCAGGATATTTTTTACAATTTCAATCTTACGTGGATTTTCTGATGCAATCCTGAATTTCTCTCTGTCTCTTGATACTGAGTACTGTATCCTTTTTTCTTCCGGGAGCTCAATGCGGATCTCTGTGCAGAGTGCCGTAGCAATCCAGTTTGCCTTTTCCAGCAGTTTCCAGGGCATATCATATTTTTTCGGGCCTATAAGGCTGAACACATCAGATTCAAGGCCGTCCTCCCTGATTAGGGTAGCTGTAAGGCCCAGTCTCCTTTTGCTCTGTATTTCGGAAGTCATTCTGAATACAGGTGCTGGAAGGAGATGCACTTCATCGTATATGATGAGTCCCCAGTTTTTTGAACTGAAGAGATCAAAGTGGACAAAGCCCTCTTTTTTATTCTTCCTGTAGGTGAGAATGTTATATGTTGCTATTGTAACAGACTTTATCTCCTTTTTATCCCCGGAGTACTCACCTATCATATCCTCTGTGATCATGGTTTTGCTGACCAGTTCATCTTTCCACTGGCGCAGAGCTACTGTGTTTGTTACAAGAATCAGGGTTGCACTTTTTATAAGGCTCATAATCCCGATGCCTACAATTGTTTTTCCGGCGCCGCATGGGAGAACAACAACTCCGCTTCCCCCTTCGGGGCCACCCCCCTGGTGAAAAGCATTAATAGAACTTGTCTGATAATCTCTGAGAGAAACACCTTTGCTCTCTCCCTCTTCCGGCCTTAAATCAATTTCAAACGGATCGCCATCATCATAACCTGCAAGGTCCTCAACAGGGAAACCTATCTTTATAAGTGCCTGTTTTATATGGCCTCTGAAAAGTTTTTTTACTTTGAGGCTGTTAGGGTCGATTCTTTCTATTATATAGTTCTGGAATTTCTTGTTATAGAGAATTTCATTTATGAGAACAGGCTCAGTTGAGATAAGTATGAGGTCGTCATTCTTCATAACCAGCTTAAGCATGCCGTAGCGTTTCATCTGCTCATTAATGGTTGTATGAACTGTTGCAGGGATTTCGTACTTCGAGTATATTTCAAGGCTGGACATTATATCCGTAACTTTAAGACCTGAAGCAGCTGCATTCCAGAGTGAAAGAGGGGTGATTCTGTATGTATGGATATGTTCCGGACTTTTTTCAAGCTCCGAAAAGCGTGAGATCGAATTACGCGCCTCTTCGAAAACTGGACTGTCCACTTCCACAAGGAGAGTATTATCGCTCTGTACTATTACCGGTTTTGTCATTTCAGGTTCTTAAAAGATTACGATATAAATTAACAATAAATCATTTTGTCAATAACAAAAATGAATATGCTGTATTTACACATACTTATCAGTTAATTGTCCCCTTGTTGTACAGATATTTCTCTGTTTCAATAATGGCATGAAATGATTCAAGAGGATTTTCATATTCATAAAATTCTGTCCCCAGCGGCAGATCTGCCTCAGACGGGATTTCGATTATATTCGAACCGAAATATGAACCCTGTATGAAAATCTGCAACAGTATGCCATATCCGCTATCTGTTAACTCAAATTCCCTGATAGATTCAATATTGTATCCTTTATTTGTAGAAAGGGGATCTGTGATGCTTAATTCAGCAGCGTTATTCACCTCCTCTGCAATCACTTCATATATTCCGATAAGATCCTTGTCGAGTTTTTCAAGATCATAGTTTTCCAGCAGCCTGCTGCAGTTCACAATATCATATCCGTATTTGAGATTATTCATAATAAAAGAGAGATCTTTAATCATACCTGATGTTGAGGGATCAAGGGTTATCAGGAATTTATAGTCCATATCCTTTGCATACGTAAAGGCTGCTTCGATGCATGTGCCGTATCCCAGAGGCATCTCATGCATAATGCATTTGGCAAATTTATAATCGCTTATCTCTTCAATAATATCGTAATCCGAGCCGTCGTCAACGATGAGCAGATCCGCATCATCGACATTCTCTATCTCAGGTATAGCTTTTTTAATAAATTCAATATTATTGTCCGAGATAATGCAAATAAGATGATTTTTCATTAATTCTCCGTTATATTATAAAGTACTCATTTCAAAAACATGAATCAATTATGTTTTATTTTTGACAATAATAATCTATTACATGGAGAATGTAATTTCATAAAAAAAGTCTTAAATACTAATATTACGAGGGAAATCATGTCTATTCTGATAAAGGACATACAGAGAAATTCCAGTGAAATAATACGAATCGAAGTCTCTGAATTCAAAGGCAAAGAACTTATAAACATAAGAATATGGTATGTTGCCGGACGGGATATGGATGGCAATGATATCTATAAACCTACTCAGAAAGGGGTTGCTCTTAATATCTCTGAATTTAATGAACTTCGCGATGGTGTTAATAAGCTTGAAGCATATATCACTGATAAATCCGGCGGTACAGTTCCTGATCAGCCTGCACCTCAGCATAAGGCTGATTATTCAGATGGTATCCCTGATCAGGAAGAGTCTGAAAACACTGAAGAGGAAAGTTAAATTTCAAGTTCAATAATTCCATCCTCAAAAAGCTCAAGAATTACTCTTACACATTCATTCCTGGCACGGTTAACCTGAATTTCATCATGAATAATCTCAGGATTAATCGTTCCGGAGAGAACACCCTTAATCAATATCGATGCCGGAAAATTAACATTACCTGTCACGCGATCAACGGTTTTTCGGTTGCACTGTTTTAATGCCGTTGAAAGGAGATACCATCCGCTGTTTCTTACTATAATTTCAAAATTAGCATCATTTATAACAGCTGCAAGTATATAACCGAAATCCTCATGACTGAATCTTAATGTTTCTGCAGCAAGTTTTCTGTATGTTCTGATTACTGAAA
The DNA here is from genome assembly GCA_002418835.1 of Spirochaetia bacterium UBA5763. Lineage (GTDB taxonomy): Bacteria > Spirochaetota > UBA4802 > UBA4802 > UBA5550 > UBA5550. The sequence continues at coordinate 134,883 of DIEX01000032.1, forward strand.
TCCTTGCATCCGGCACAGAACGCGAAGAGCTGCTGGTAATTCCATAAAATAATTCGCTGATTCTTGCCGGTGAAAAATCTCTTTTAAAAAAGGGGTATTTTTCTTCGCTATATTCCGTAAATGCGTCATGTATGGTCCGGTCGCTGCATTTAAGTATTGTTTTATAAAGCATCTTTTTATGATCCATTTCAGAAATCCATTCAGTCCAGCTTTTCCTCATGTATAATTCGTAATCTGTGATTTTTTTTATGAGAGTGGAAAGTGTTCTGACGCGATCACCGATATGGCTTTTTTCTTTTTTATATGCCTGATTAATATTTTCTTCAATAGAATAGATTCCACAAACAATATCCTCTTTTATTACTTTTCCTTTATATTTTTTCAGTTCCTCCCTGAGACTTTCCTGTCTGTTTTTTGAAAGAGCATTTTTGATTTTAAGTGAATACTCAGGAAACCCGTTAATCAGTAGAACGAGCTGATAATCTGTAAGCCGGTTGTTCCTTTTAAGAAGGTCGAGCATTGCTGACAGCTCAATGCTTTCAAGTTTTAACAGCAGCATCTCAATTGACGGGTATAATAAATCAGGTTTTTTAAAAAAAGGTATCAGAAGCTCCGAAATGTTATCTCGCATATATGATGTGTCGAGAGAAGGAATAATAATATTAAAAAATCTTCCCGGTATGCTTATTATCAGCATGATTTCATTCTCATCTTTACGTAAGGCTATTGTATACTGGTAAAGATTGTTTTTATCCTCTACCAGATCTTTATCAATAACTGATGAATCTTTGATCTCTCTTCCTGAAATAAACTGAAGAATAAAAGCTGCCCGCTTAACAGATTCTTTAATAGAAGCGATAATTTTTTTTCTGTTATCTTCACACGAGCCTGAGATTGCTATTCCCGGTTTTATACTCTCTCTGAGTCTTTCGATAACCAGAGTTAAATCGTGTGTGTTTAATACTGCTGCAGGTGTAATCTGAGAGAAGGATACATGGAAATTTTTTATTTCAGGTAATTCGAAAATACCGGGGAGAATAAGTTCTGTTATAAGCCGCGGTATTATAAAAGAGGGATCCATTTCAGAATTCTATATTCAGAAAGGCAATATCATCATTTACAGGAGTTTTATCAATGAAGAAGTTCAGGTTTTTCATAAGTTCTGTACAGAACTCCTCCCCCTTTATTCCGATTTTATCCCTTATGAATTTTGCAAGGCGTACTTCGCCGAAATCCTCTCCGGAATTATTCTTTGCCTCAGTGATGCCATCGGTATATATGAAGAGCCTGTCCCCCGGCGCGACATTCACATTCTTCTCCTCATATTCGCATTCATCAGATATACCGATGAACCAGCCGAATGAATCCAGTGCCAGCACCTGGTTCTTCGATTCTCTGTAAAATAAGGCACGTGTATGCCCCGCGTTGGAATAGCTTAATTTCCCTGCGTTCTTATCGTAGATAAGATAGAATGCAGTTACATACTGTGTATCAAGGAGGGCTCCCTTCATCTGTCTATTAATCTCTTTCATTAATTCATCAGCTCCTCTGAACTTGGGAGCTGAAATACTGAAGAGCATTTTTGCCATAGTCATTGTAAGAGCGGCAGGAATACCGTGGCCCGTTACATCAGCTATTACAAAAGCTGAACGGTTATCATCAATTTTATAGCAGTCGAAAAAATCTCCGCCGATATCCTCAATCGGTTTATAAATTCCGCTTACAGATGGGTAATCCATGAAGCTGAATTCACTTGGCACAATATACCGCTGGATTTTTTTTGCTGCTTCCAGCTCTTTTTTTATAAGCATATTTTTTTCGTATAGCTCAGTGTTTGCGTTTCTGAGACGGAGCAGAGAAAATACCCTGGCAATAACCTCCTGTTCATTAAGGGGTTTAAGCAGGTAATCATCAGCTCCGGTGCTGAGTCCTTTAATTTTTGCATTAAGATCATCAAGGCCGGTCATAAGAATTACAGGAATAAACTGTTCCCTTGCATCCCGGCTGAACTCCTTCAGAAACCCGAAGCCGTCCATCTCCGGCATAATAATATCAAGCAGGATCAGATCATAGGAATTTCTTTTAATCATCTCAAGGCCTGCAATGCCGTTTTCTGCTTCATCAACAGTGATATTCAGAGGGGTTAGTATTTTAATGATAAATGCCCTGTTGAGTTTACTGTCATCTATGCAGAGAATTCTGTACTTTTTATTTATAATATTTTTTATCATTGTTTATTTTCTATAGTCTTTTAAATTTTGAAATAAGGTTGTTTTATCCTTAATCCTTAAATGAGGCAATGTCTTTGCGTACAAAGTGAAACAATCGTAAAATGCTATAATAATTAATTTCAACTCTGTTTTCTATTAAAATATTTATTTATGAAGATACTATTTATTCAATTACCTCTCCAGGATCATTCTCATGGTTATATCAATGGGAATATTGATTATGCCCCTGCTGCAATTTCCGGCTTTATTGCAAAGCAATTCAATAATATTTCCTGTATCACTTTACCTGCTGTAATAGCAAATTTCGGTTCAGATGAATTAATTGTGAAATATATATCATCGATTAACCCGGAATATATATCTTTTACCTCCTATCTCTGGAGTATTGAAAGGAACCTCCGGATAGCTGAAGCTGTAAAAAAGGAATCTCCAGGTTCAGTTATCTTTTTCGGAGGGCCTGAAATTGCAGCAGGTTCTTATGCTTTCAATGAACAGAGGCCATATATAGATCACTTTATTTCCGGTGAAGGGGAGTGGTTCTTTAATAAGTTTTTTTCAGGGAGTGATTTTAATTCATCATTTATTAATGGAAACCGGGTTTCGATTCAGCCTCCTGATGAACTTATTCAAACAGCAGATATTTTTGAACCTCTTTCAGGGAAGAGACTTAATACTATGTCAGACGGTTCAGTCTTTCTTGAATTGACACGAGGATGTCCATACAGATGCAGTTACTGCTACTATTCCCGCAGTTATAAAAAGGTACGAGAGATCCCCTTTAACAGGCTTACTGATGTAATTCAAAGCAGAAAAGATATAACTGAAATTTATATTCTCAGTCCTACGTTCGACAGGTCTCCTGATTTTATAAGTAACCTTCAAAATCTTAAGAAGATGAAGCATAATGTAAAGCTTCACACAGAGATGCGTACTGACAGAATAACTCCTGAAACAGCAGAGCTTATTTATGACGCAGGATTCAGGAGCCTTGAAGTGGGACTTCAGTCTCTTAATAAAAGGGCACTGGTTTCAGTAAACAGGGAGAGCTCTCCTGAAAAGGAACTGGCCGGCATGGCTTATCTCAGGGATGCGGGGATAGATCTTAAAATAGGAATAATACCGGGACTCCCCGGAGATGATCCGGAGAATTTCATTAAAACAATAGATATACTTGTGGAAAACGGATTCAGTGAAAGCATTGAACTTTATCCTCTCATGGTACTGCCAGGCACAGCAATACGTGAGATGGCTGAAAGGGATGGAGTTACTTACCAGCAGAAGCCCCCCTATTTTTTTCTTGAAGGGTGGAATTTTAAAAACCGGGACATCGCTGATGTTTCAATGTACCTTGAGGAGAAGACAGGGCTGTCATCAAGCCTCTTTTATCTCCCTGATTTTACCATGTCAGAGAATCCGCTTTTCACTAAAGGTCTCTCTTTCAATGCAGGAGAGTGGCCTGATGTGGAAAGTATTATAGAAGCAGTAGATACCGCTGTTGTTGATTTACATATTACTGTTAACTCGGTGCCTGAATTTTTCTCCCGGATTCAGGCCTTTATCTCCTCCTGTAATAAAAACAGGTTTTATAATATTATTATTTATTCAGATTCATTAATCGATAATGAAAAATTATTTAGTATTATAAGCAGCAATGAAGAGGATAACTATTACAGGAGGATCAATCTGTACACAGGTTACTCTGATGGTTCAATCTTTCACTTTTTCCAGGTTATTGAAAGTCCGGAAATCTATAATACTATCCTAAGCACAACAGCAATGATCACTCCGCTTTTCAGGGTTAACGGAAAAACAGCCCCGCTTCTCCCTGCAAAAGGTGGAGAAGAACTTTCTTTACTGATAGAAAAGGGTGAATACAGACGCGTAAAATATTTTCTGAAAAAATATTATTCAGAGGATTTTCAGCATGTAGCATTTATTGACGAGATAGAGATGCAGCAGTTTTACAGAGATATAAAGCAGGATTATGTAAAGCTGCCGTATTCATTCGGATTGAAAAAAAGTTGAAACAATCTTCTTGACAGATGTATATACATGGTATAACTTTTTTAAAGGAGTTTGATATGTATATAACAATAAAAAAATGGGGAAACAGCCTCGGTGTAAGAATTCCGAAAAATTTTGCAAAGAATCTCTCATTGAAAGACGGTACCATCGTTGAAATTAAAGAAAATGAAGGTGAAATTATTATATATCCTGTAAAAGATGAACTTTCAGATATGTTAAGCAGAATAAATGAATCTAATATTCATAGCGAGTTTGAAACAGGCAAACCAGAAGGGAAAGAGATATGGTAAAAACTTCTTATGTTCCTGAACGCGGAGATCTTGTCTGGTTGAATTTCACTCCTCAATCCGGCCATGAGCAGATGGGTAAGAGGCCTGCTCTTGTTCTCTCGCCAAAAGAATATAATTTAAAAACAGGCCTTGCAATATTCTGCCCTGTTACAAGCAGAGAAAAATGTTATCCTTTTGAGGTAAAAATAAGCAGTAAAAAAATCACCGGAGTAATTCTTTCTGATCAGGTGAAAAGCCTGGACTGGAAATCACGAAATGCTGAATATATTTCAAAAGTAACAGCTTCAGAAATTGAAGAGGTCATATCAAAACTGAAGCTGCTTCTTTAATTTATTTTACAGCCCGATCTCCCCGTTCATCTGTCTGAGTGCTTCCACTGCTGCATCATCATACTTCATCTCTTTATATGTTTTGTACGCGTAATTGATTGAGCTTGATGCGTTGATCCTGTGAATTTTCACATCGGGACATTTTCTGAGAACAGCCATGACCTCACTTATGCTCCCCCCCTGTGTACCGACTCCAGGTATCAGGAAGGGGATCTCCTTCCCTGAATTAAGAAATGTATCATTGATCTTATCAAGCTGTTCAGGATAGGTTGCCCCTGCAACTGATCCTATTCCGGGGTGATACCATTTTACAATCATATCTGCAATATGAAGAAAAAAATCTTTCCCCCCAGTCTGAACATCCTGAATCTCCCCTGAGCTTGCATTGGATGTTTTTGTAAGTATGTAGTAACCCTTATCAGGATAACCTTTGATATAAGGTTCAATTGAATCATACCCGAGATAAGGTGAAAGTGTAACGGCATCTGCTTTGAAAAAGTCAAAAGCCTCTTTAGCATAAGCAGCAGCGGTTTTACCAATGTCCCCTCTTTTGTAGTCAAGAATTACAGGTATACCGGCATTTTTATATATTGTAATAACTTTTTCTAGAGAGACAATTCCATCTATTCCATACTGTGCATAGAAGGCATAATTCGGTTTAACAGCGCCGGGGAATATATTTTTTTTAACAATGGCACTCAGAATGTTTTCATAAAATTTATATATTCTTTCTCCGGGAGTTCCATCTTTTTCAGGGATATCCTCAATTACAGGATCAAGCCCGAGGCATACTATGCTCGAATATTTTTTTGCGCTCTCTTTCAGCATTTCAATGTAATTCATTTTTCATCCCTTCCAGAAGTTTATTGTAGATCTCAAGGTTTTCATTATCAAACTGGATAAAAATAACTTCGATCAGGTAATTTTCATTTATCATAAAGTCAACAACTGTTTTAATTGCAATTTCCGCTCCTTCTTTTTTCGGGTATCCATAGACCCCTGTAGAAATTGCAGGAAATACAATTGATTGAAGGCCGTTATCCTTTGCCAGTTTCATCGAGTTGTAATATGAGCTGCGGAGAATATCAGCTTCCCCATGTTTTCCGTCTTTATATATCGGTCCCGGAGTATGAATCACATGTTTTGCAGGAAGGTTATACCCTTTGGTAATTCTTGCTTCTCCATGCCTGCACCCCCCGAGTTTTCTGCACTCTTCAAGTAGCCCCGGGCCCGCAGCCCTGTGAATTGCTCCGTCAACTCCTCCACCGCCGAGAAGTGTGGGGTTTGCAGCATTCACTATTGCATCAGCATTCTCCTTTGTGATATCGCCTTTTTTTACAATTATTTTTTTAAAAGCATCAGACTTTTCCATACCTTCACCTATTTGCCACCGCAGTCTGTAACCTGGTTCCGCAGAAGGTCAATTGCATGGGGAATTGCTTTTTCAATAAACTGCAGGTTCTCCCTTGCACCTTTAGGACTCCCCGGAAGATTTATTATTAAGGTACTCTTTCTGATCCCTGAAACTGCCCTTGAAAGCATGGCATGAGGAGTTATTTCAAGAGACTTCATCCTCATGGCCTCTGCAAAGCCGGGCGCCTCTCTATCAATAACTTCCTTTGTTGCCTCCGGAGTAACATCCCTTGGAGCGAATCCCGTACCTCCGGTTGTAAGGAGAAGCTCAATCCCTTCATCAGAAAGTTCGATAAGAATTTTTTTTATCCGGTCAATTTCGTCAGGTACAATTACTTCTTTTGAAACATTTATGTTGTTCCTCTCTGCCCATTTTCTGATTTCAGGGCCTGAGAGATCCTCCCTTTCACCCCTGGATGACCTGTCGCTTACTGTTATTATTCCGCATTTTATCTTTTCCATAAATTTAATCTACACCCCGTTTAAAAAATACTTATTGAAATATATTCAATATAGATTGATATTACTTCAATTCAATTTTTTTCAAATTTTCTGATTCCGGATAATAAATATTTATGAATTATGCTGTTATTCTTGCAGGTGGAAAAGGGCTCAGGCTCGGGGGGGATGTTCCGAAACAGCTTCTGCCGCTGGCTGGTAAACCTGTAATCAGATGGTCTGTTGAAACCTTTCAGTCTGTTGATGAAATAGATAAAATAATTATTGTAGGTGAAAAAAACTCTCTTGAAACACTAAAAGCAATGCTCCCTGAATATGATTTTCCGAAAGTTATAAGTTTCATAGAGGGTGGAGCTGAGAGATCCGATTCATCATACAACGCGCTTATTTCAAAAGAATTTTCCACTGATGATCTAATACTCTTCCATGATGCTGCCCGTCCCTTTATAACTCCTGATATAATTAAATCATTGATAGCAGAAGTAAAAGCTTCAGGTGCAGCGGGCATTTATATCCCTGCTGTTGATACTGTAACTATTGCTGAATATAGTAAAGTAATCTCAATCCCTGAGCGGAGGCAGGTATTCTATGCCCAGACTCCCCAGGGATTCAGGTACGATATTATAAAAGATGCACACGAAAAATATAAAAAGGGACTATTGAATATAAAGGTTACAGATGATGTTTCACTGGTGATGGCAAGAGGTTATGATGTAAAAATTGTAAACGGCTCTCCGCAGAATTTCAAAATAACAACGGACTTTGATTACAAAATTGCAGAATTTCTTGCCGGGAATGGTCCAGTTAAATGAGAAAATACCTTAAATCAGATCCGCTGCCATGGCTCACTGACGGAGAGAATCCTGCGGTTACTTATCTGACGCATAAGGAGTTCTCTCATGCGGCAGATCCTGATGATTTATATAACACTCTTATCGCTTCTTCGCTAACAGCTTATTTCAGAAATAATTCTTCAGGGAATGTTCTGGGAGATTCCAAAAATTTTGATCTTTTCCATAGCGGCAGCGTGTGGTTTTTTCTTCTTGCTGCGGAATCCGGTTATGACAGCAGAACTGATTTTGTAAAAGCTACAGCTGATTATATATGCGGAGAATCTCAGCTCCCTGATGGCGGCTTTTCATTTAACTGGCGTCCCCCTGTATCAGTGGGATGCAGAACCGGCGATATGATCAAAGGTATGATAAAAGCAGTAATTAATGATGAAAGAACAGATGCGGGATTGTCCTGGATTATTAAAAATCAGAGACATGATGGAGGGTGGCTCCACTGCCCCTTCAGAGGCGCGCCGGATGTAATGAAACTGATATTTATTAAAAAGCCCGGCATTGGACATCTTGATGATCCTGATGTTAAAATACCAAGCTGCCCTGTTGCAACCTGCTCATGTATGAGTGCGCTTATAGAAAGTAAAAATAATAATTACAGCGATGCAATTACCCGTGCGGGAGTTTTTCTAACATCGCTGGATCTCTCAGGAAAAAGCGGAAAATGCAGAACAAGATGCGGCCTATCCATTGATCCGATGAAACCGGGATATCCTGTAATGTCACAGTTTGATCTAATCTCTGTTTTACAGCTCCTGACAGCAACAGGTTTATCTGACAGCAGCATGGGAGGGGAACTCTTCAACCACGTTATGCGTTTTCAGGGGAGCGAAGGGCGATGGCATTCACTGAATACAAATCAGGGGATGCTTCCTGAGAAGAAGGGTGAAAGCAGGTGGGTTACCCTGAACGCCATTAGAATGATAAAAGCAGTATCTGATAAAGAGAATCAGTTGGAGAATGCGTAACCCGCAGAAACTATAAAGTTAATAGTCTGCATGGAAGTTGAAGTTGCGCCGTTCAGATATTTTCGGTTTTCAGTACCCACTGTCTGATTCAGGTTATAAGCGGGGCTGAATGTTAAGCTGTATGATGTCCATTCACCGCCAAGGGAGAGATAAAATCCTCCGCTGAAATAAATTGCCAGAGATAGTTCCGCACCATAAAAAATTCCGTTTACATCTCTCTCCCGGTCTCCGTTATTTGTATAAGAATCAACCAGTTTTGCTGCAACAGGGGTTGCAGTGTATTTTGCCACCGCGTAACCTATTTCAGGGGTCAGGATAATATCCCACTGTTTTCTTGCAGTGAGGTGGAATGACGGGCCAAGAACCAGTGAAAAATTCTGATAGAGATTTTCATTCCAGTTCTGATAGTCAGAACCGAAAGCGGTCCTCTGGACAACCACAGACCTCCTTATCTTTGTTTTCACACCTAGGTGATCCAGCGGCATATATTCAAAGAAGAAGCCGAAATCATAAGAGAGGTGGTTAACAACCAGTTCTTTCGTGGTCTGGCTCTCATCAAAGGTATAAGTGTTCCCTTTAACAAAATCCTCCTCCCCTGAAATTGCATCCCCATAAGGCATCCCTATTGAAAAGAAACCTCCAGCCAGCATCTGCCCTTCGTGTGCTCCTTCAGGTGGTTTATCCAGCTCCTCAAACTGTGAACTGTAAAGAGGGGAACAGAATGCATAGAAGAGAATTAAAAATGCTAATTTATTTATTGTTTTCATAGTACTTATCAGTAGATATAAAATCCACGGCCTGTTTTTTTACCAAGGTAACCGGATGCGACATATTTTCTGAGCAGCGGGCACGGCCTGTATTTGAAGTCAGCATATCCCCTGAACATCTCCTCTCCGATATTAAGTATTACGTCGAGACCAACCATATCCGCAATCTCAAGAGGGCCCATCGGTATGTTAAGACCTTTTCTCATTGCTTTGTCTATAACCTCAGGTTTAGCGCCACCTTCATAAAGAAGGAATGCTGCTTCATTAATCATGGGGTAAAGTATCCTGTTAAGATAAAATCCGGGATAATCCTTTGCCTCTATAAAATCTTTTTTAAGTTTTTTCAGAAATGATTTTGCCATTTCAATGGTTTCCCTTGTGGTGCAGAAACCCGGGACAATTTCAACCAGTTTCATTACTCTTGCAGGATTGAGAAAGTGGAGACCAATAACAGATTCAGGCCTGGTTGTAGCTGCTGCAATCTCTGTTATAGATATTGATGATGTTATTGAAGCAAGAACGCTCCCCCCTCCTGAAATAGTATCGAGATTTTTAAAAATTTCTTTTTTCACGGAAAGGTCTTCGTTTGCTGCTTCAAGAAAAATATCTGAATCAGCTATATCACTAAGGTTTTCCACAATGGAAATATTTCCGAGAATTTTATCTTTCTCATCAGCAGAAATTCTCTCTTTTTTTATATATTCTTCCAGCCTTAAAGCGATTGTTTCCAGTGCAATAACAGCTTTTTTATGATTTATATCAAATATTCGAATGTGAAAACCTGCTTCAGCTGTTATGTGAGCAAGATCAGTACCCATGACTCCTGCCCCTATTATTCCAAGCTTGTTCATAAAATCTCCCTGAAAAACTTTAATAATTTACAATATAGCCCGTTCCTTTTTTATCAACAATAAAATAATTGACTCTATTTATATTTTAAGACTATATATTGGTAATCTGTTTAAAATTATTATAATATAGCTGTTAACGATTAAATTTGTTCCTTATCTATGTCATTCGAAGAAGCGATAGCGACTGAGCAGTTCGACAGGCTCACTGACCATTAATCCCGGTTCCTGAGCTTGTCGAAGGACTCACATGCGTTCGAAATGACAATGGCCTAATCCATTCGTTATTTGCTATAGTTTTCATTATATTATCTAGTATAAATGGAGTTTCATCAGGAAGCGGGTATCAGTAAATGAAAGAAATAGATAAAACAAAATCAAACATCAAGATTCATGAAATTGATGAAAAACAGAGGAAGGAACTTTTTCAGAAGTTTTCTGATGCCGGCGGTAAAGTACTCTCTGAGAGAGAGGCCCGGAGAGGGCTTGTAATAGACAGGGATAAACAGAAAAAACACCAGCAGAGACTTGACGATCATTACAAGTCTATGAAGAGTTCTTCAGTGAAAACCACTTATGCAAAACAGCCCCAGCCAGCCGGAATCAGAAACAAACCTCTTGCTGAAGATACCCCATGGAACAAATTCCGTATAAGGATGCGCCTCCGTTTCATGAGAGTTACAGGTTTTAATACACTTTTTTTTCACGGGAAATTTCTTGATTCATTTACAGGGAGTTACAAAACCTCTCTCATGGAAATACAGATGGCATACCTCGCTCTTTTTAAAAGAGACCTGAACCTCGGCGGAAGAATAATTGTCAGACTGGATAAAGCATCACCTCTCTATTTTGCCGTTCTTGAAAGGGCCGGTGAAATTTTTGAACCGATGATTATTGATCAGATTACAGAGAAATATCTGGCATTCCCATCAGTACCGCAGCCTATCACAGATCTGAAGGAGCCTGTCATTGATCTATTCAGGCCTCTTTACATATTAAAGCCCTATGAAAATACACTTATGAATGCCTTCGAAAAATCGATAACTCTTTACTCTGATATAGCTGATTCAAAAAATGCGAAATCAATAAAAAAGAAAGAGATACGTAATGCGCTTTTCATAATTTTTGATAAACTCTACCCCAGACTGCATACACTATTCTGTCAGTATTACGGAATTCTATTCGATGAGAATGACAAAAGGATAGAAGATATTCTTTCTATTGCCCCGGCGGAAAAACCGGAAGGTAGGAGAAGAGGAACCAGGCCATCCTCAAATTTTTCAAATGATGTTATTTCAGAACAGGAAGAGGCTGATTCAGATGAAGAGGAAAATGCTGCGCAGGAGGAGGATCCCACAGTTAAGGAGGGGCTGAAACTGATGTACGGCCTTGATTTCAATTCACTGAGAAAGATGTATGATAAGAAGAACAGGTTTGAGCAGATATATGATAATGATAAAACTTTCCTGGCATATCTTCTCTTTCTTGAATTCGAAAACGAGTATTCTGTTATACTGACCACAAACCAGATTAAATTCAATATAGATTTCTCTTCAAGCACAAAGGTGGATTACAGAGAAACAATGCAGGAGCTTTTTAACAGGATGAGAAAATGCCACGAAGCTTTTCTCTCCTATTATGAATCTTACGGTTCATACTGTAAAATCAGGAGTGCTAAACCTATCAGCAATGAACAGTATATAACCTACACAAAACGCCTTGATGAAGTTACAAAAAGAAAAAATGATATAGGGACACAGTGCAGATATTTAATCAGAGTCTTCATGGATAATGTTGCCCATATCCTTTCGGAACTTGTTGATGATATGAACGGACGTCAGTTTTATATTAATAATCCGCAGGATATACTGGAGCTTTTTTATCAGATTGAAGGTGAGAAAAAACTTAAAGACAAGAAGATCTATGATTCAATACAGATATCACAAAGGTTTGCTGCTGCAATGGTTCACAGGCTCAGCCCTGGTGGAGATCTTACGGGAACAACTGAATTTTCTGAAGAATCCACTATGGTTTCTGAAGATTTATCCGATGAACAGGGTGCTGCAAAAAGAGAATCAATACTTGATGAACTTGATGATATTATCTGATTACGGCTTTTTTCCCCTCCCGGATTCTATCGAGCCTTTCTGAAAGAATCTCTTCTCTTTTCATGGAAAGTCCTCTATCCCTGTAAGGCTCAGATCTTGGGTTATCCATAATATTACTGATCCTTTCATCATTCAGAGGTTCAATTATTCCAGATTTTGAAGCAATTGTTCCTTCACGTTTTCTACCCACAGATGGACCTGATCCGATAATTAAACCTGCTTCTAACATTGCTCTTCTGATCTGGTCAGCACTGGAATAGGTGGTAAGGATGGCCGTTTCAGCCGTGAGATTCTTTATACAGGCAAAGTATTCAACGCTCCACATCTCGGGATTTTTTGAGGGAGAGAAGGGGTCCTGGAAAACAGCATCAAATTTTATTCTCTCCATCTTTTTTAAAAAATTTCTTCCGTCTCCAAAGAGTATCTCCAGCGTGATATTTTCGATTGAACCTTTTCCACTCCTGTAGACCTGTTTTATGAAGTTATAAATATCATCTCTTTCATCATTAAATTTGATCTTCTCCATAAACTCAATGAGATGCCGCTCCTTTTCAAGAGATATTATATTCAGATCAGATTGCTTTTTTTTCAGTTTAAACTCATGGATAAGGGCAAGGGTATTATACCCCAGCCCGAAGCCAACATCAAGGACATTTATTATATCAGCGTCAAGATCCAGAACTCCTGAGGGATAAATATGCTTCAGCAGGGATTCCTCGTATGCGCCGGAATCGGAATGCATGGCCTGATCATACTCCTCAAGAAAAAGAGTTGAAGTACCGTCTGCCGTGGGGATTAAATAATTTTTTTTATCAGTCATAGTATGTTTCGAAGAAGCGATAGTGATTCAGAAATCTTTTTTTATTATTATAAATAATGATATATTCCCTGTAAAAGAAATTTCTCACGTCTGTTTGAAATGACATAAAGTTTTAGCCTGTCATTTCGAACCCCTTCAATTTTTCGGGTGAGAAATCTCATACTTTAATATATGGTGACAGAATGAGTCTTTCGTATGCCACAATAATGTCAATATGCAAAAGGTTCTATGAGTAAAAAAGTTATACTAAAAGGAAGAGTTCAGGGTGTGGGGTGCAGGGGTTACTGCGCTGTTTATGCCAGACGCCTCGGGATACGCGGTTCAGCAACAAATATGAGCGACGGTTCCGTTCGTCTTGTTCTTGACTCTGACGATGAAAAAATTTTGCAGAGATATATCAGTGCGCTCCTGACAAATCCTGAGGGGCATCATTTTTTTGGCAGGATAACAGATGTGGATGTTTCTGATTATTCGGGAAAAGTGTCCGGAGATTATCTTTTCTGAGCTGCTTCAATAAGTACCGGTTTTATTGTTTTCATACGCCTGCATTTTATTTTTTTAAAGCTGTTCTGCAGATCACGGGAATTCATCTCCAGGAAAGAGTGGTAGGGTGTCCCCTTTACATAGCTGTAAAATTCTTCAGCGTAATCAAGGTATTTCTCCTCAAAACTTTTCTTTGAATGGCCGTGGGCTTTTTTAAATTTCCCCATCCTGCGGATATCACCGTTGAAATCGGGACTTATATGGTAGAGTTCATGAAACATCACGTTGACTTTTTCTCTGGCGCTAATGTCGAAAAATTTCGGGTGGTAGTAGTATATTAGGTATTTTATCTCAATATCATTATATATAACTTTCGGGATTGTGTATAGTCTTCCGTGAAAGTTTATTATGTCAGATCCCTCTTCAAACTTTAAAGGGACAAGTTTTCCGTAAATCCCCCCCCTGCTGTCAGCTCTGTTTGACGCGCAGCAGACAAGCATCCTGTTTATATCATATCCCCTGAATTCCGGCGTGCGGACAATCATTTCATGGGTGATGAGAGAGAGTGTGTCTGTAAGATTTATAGAAGAGTGGATCATCAGTTTGCCAGGGCTCTCTCAATCATCTCTTCGGCATGCTTAATGGAGAGGTCTGTAATCTCCTCACCTGCAAGCATACGGGCAACTTCCCGAACCTTTTCCTTGTCAGAGAGATTTTTCACAAGGGTGGTAACGCGTCCATCGCTCTTACCCTTCTGTACAAGAAAGTGCGTATCTGACATGGCTGCAATCTGGGGGAGGTGAGTGATAAGGAGTACCTGTCTGTCCTTTGAGAGATTTCTCAGTTTTCTTCCGACAATTTCCGCTGTTTTACCGCTTATACCTGCGTCCACCTCATCAAAGATCAGTGTCTCCACAATGTCAGCGGACTGGATTACATTTTTCAGGGCCAGCATGATCCTCGACATCTCACCCCCTGAGGCGACTTTTCTTAGCTGCCTCAGGTCCTCTCCTTCATTTGCTGAAAGGAGAAATTCTATCCTGTCAATTCCGTGGGGGTAGAGTATATATTTATTATTGTCGCTTTCAATGTCGCCGTCAGGGCTGATCTCCCGTTTGATGGAAATTTTAAAAACAGTTCCTGCCATACCGAGATCTTTCAGTTCTTTAATTACAAGCTGCTCCAGTTTAAGGGCTGCAGTTTTACGTTTCTCAGACAGGGCAAGGGCCAGTTCCTTTGCATCTTTCACTGTCTTTTTTTCGTCTGCCCTGAGCTGTTCCATCTCCTCGTCGCTTGAGTTAATAGCATCAAGTTCAGTTTTTGCTTTTTCTGCATACTGGAGAATTTCATGGATTGAATCGCCGTACTTTTTTTTAAGTCCCTGGATGGTATTAAGTCTCTCCTCAACCTGGTTTATCCTGTCAGGAGAAAAATCTATACTATTTCTGTAATCACGTAATTCTGATGATGAATCCTCAAGAGAATAAAGCGCCTCCCGGATCTTGTCCAGCATTGAGGCGATGTCAGGATCTATGTCTGAAATTTTAGAGAGGTTCGATTCAGCCTTTTTCAGGTTCCGGATGACTCCGGTTTCACCTGTTATAAGTTCAGCAGATTCATTTACTTCTTTAAAGATTTTTTCGGCATTTGCAAGGAGGTTCGATTCATTGCGAAGTTCCTCCTCCTCTCCAGGTTTCAGTCCTGCTGATTCGATCTCTTTTATGGAGAAGGTATTGAATTCAATCCTGCGGGCCTTTTCTCTTTCATCAATTTCAAAGGAGCTTATTCTGTTTCTTATGGAGTATAGCTTTTCGTGGACTTCTCTCACTTTCGCAACATCACCAGAGAGCCCTCCGAAGCTGTCAAGAAGCTCCCGGTGTTTGGATATGTTTACTATTGTCTGGTGTTCATTCTGGCCATGTATATCTATAAGGTTTTCGGAGATCTCCTTAAGTTTTGCAACAGGGATCTGCATGGAGTTTGCAAAACATCTCCCTTTGCCGTTAGCGAAGATCTCCCTCCTTATAACAAGCTGATCATCATCAGTATCGATTCCCGCTTCATCAAGGATTTTAGCAAGCTCCTTCAGTCCGGATACATCAAAACCCGCTTCAAGAGATGCCTTGTCAAAACCTGTACGTATCATGTCAGTGCTTAGCTTTTCTCCAAGGACACCTGATATGGCATCAATGAGAATCGACTTTCCGGCACCTGTTTCGCCTGAGAGAATGTTAAGGCCGCGTGTGAAGCTTACTGTAAGTGAATCTATTATTACGAAGTTTTTAATTCTCAGATCCAGCAGCATAATCAACCTTCAGAGAAGAGTTACGGGGTCACCCCCAGTTGAGCTTTTCCCGGAGAATGGAGTAGTAGTTCTTTTCCGGGTGGAGGATTATCTTCATCCTCCTGTTGCACTGGCGAAAGATGATCTCATCGCCGCCGCTGAATTTGATAGCCTCCTGACCATCTGTTGTCAATAATAAATTTGTCAGGTCAGAAAGAGCCCGTGCTCTTATAACAGACTTTGCCGGGAGTACTACAGGCCTTATGGACAGGGAGTGGGGACATACAGGATTTACTATGCATACGTCATTGTCAAGAGGGGCGATGATTGGCCCCCCTGCCGAAAGAGAGTATGCTGTTGATCCAGTGGCTGTTGCAATTATCAGGCCGTCACCTTTGTACCTGCTGAAGAACATATCATCAACACTGAGTTCAATCTCTATTGCTCTTGAGAAAGCCCCCTTCGTTATTACAGCATCATTAAAAAAATAGAGCGCTTCCTCTGTCCCGTTTTTACTGTGAACTGCCTCCATCACTGTCCTGTCTGAAACAGTATATTTACCTGAGATTACCTCTCCCAGATATTTATCAAATTCATCCGGGCTGAACTCTGTAAGGAAGCCCAGTTTGCCCCGATTAATTCCCATGATGGGGCACTGCCTCTCCAGAAAAATACGCGCAGTTTTAAGGAATGTACCGTCTCCTCCAATTGCTATTGCAAGGTCAGGCGAGAGGTATTCCTCATCGTCCATGATATAATGCTCAAGACCTTCATTGTGTAAAATGCTGTAGTAGGGGAGTGCGGTGCTTATCCCCCTTTCTGTAAGAGTGGTGCAGATTTGTTTTATAATCTGAATTGAGTGAGCATCGTCCGGCCTGAAATTAATTGATACTTTTTTAATCATCTCTTTACCATGAAATCATACCTGAATTTCACGATTAAACCGGGATTTTTATCAAGAAAATATTTTAATTCCTCTCCTTTTATTTCATAGAGGCTGAGCGGTGCATTATTGATATAAGTATATTGTGATTCAAGGTTCAGGTAAAGTCTGTCAGGCTCTCCTATAAAATCACCTTTACCGAGTTTCCCTATGAGAATGTTCCACCTGCGTACATCAACTTCACCATCTCTTATGAGATAGATATTTTTCAGCGGTTCACCCTCCATGAGAAATATTCCGTGAGCAACTATTCCGCATTTATTAAAGATAGATTCAAGCCAGGTCTTCTGCGTTGAGGTGCAGCTCCTGAGCATAGGGTTGATTGAAAGGAGATTCCATGTTTCACTGCTTCTAATTTCTGCAACCTTTTTAAGTATTTTCTCAAATTCTGTACCAATTATAAAATTAAGAAATTTATTTTTTTCAATGGATATCAGTATCACATCTGTTGCTGCATAGACATGGGCAGCTCTTTTCTGATCAGTAATGAGAGCAACCTCGCCGAAGTAGTCATAAGCCCCGTAAATTTTATTGTTCTCCAGTCCACCGCTGTCAACTGAGATGTTGCCGGAGTAGATTATATGGAACTCATTCCCCTCGCTACCTTTTTCGATTATCCGCTCACCCTTGGAGTAGCGTTTAATTTCAGCGATATCAAGAAATTCCTGGGCCTTCCATATCGGCATGTCCTGCATGAAATCCAGCCGTTTAAACACGCTCAGTATACGTGAAGCTTCTTCGTAAGGAGGGGCTTCGGTTTCGAAGTAGAGGGTGTTCTCCATTCCGAATTGAGCAAGCTTAAGAATTGTGTCGTCGGGAAAATCTTTTTTTGCAATATGATATATTACAATCCGTTTTTGTATCTCTTCAGGGAGCGAGGTCATATAGTTAATCGGCGTGTGAAGCGGGGGCACCCCTGATTCATGATAGATGACTTTTGAATCCCAGGGGAAGTTGCAGAGCTCCCCATATCTGATCCTTGAAATAACCCCCTTCTCATAAAGCTCTCTGTGCAGGTCAGGCGAATTGTTGTGATCAGAGGTATAGACGAATGACTGATCCTGAAACTCCATCCTGAACCCGATTGTCGGTATTGAGTGGAGAGTATAAAACATCTCAAACTTTCCGCCGTTTATATATATGGGGGTGCCTATTTTTACAGGGTGAAAATCAAAGAGCCTGCTAAGGTATTGAGGCTCAACATCACTCAGTGAAGCGTATTTTCTCAGGAAGCTTTTCATCACAGTTTCTGTTGTATAAACTGTAACCTTCCCCTCTTCAAGAATTTTCTGGAAAGTCCCCGCGTCGTGGTCAGCGTGGCAGTGGGTGAGGATGATGCTGTCTATGAACTTGGGGCTTACGTTGGAATCCTCAAGCCATTCTGTTGAGTTAACAGGGGGGTCAACCATTACACCCTGGTGATTGAGCCAGATTATAAAACCTGAAGTATTCTCTTCAGGATCAAAACCGTGGCTGGGGCCAAGGCATGTTACGCCGAAGAGTGGAGGGATGTACGGTTCACTTAACCTCTCCCCGATTCGGTAGGTTGTTTTATACTCCATGTCCCCGGGAACATCTCCAAGGAACTCTCCGTTAAAATGTACTTTGTAATCTCCGTTTTCAGCAATGGAAACTGCAAGACCCTTGTATGAGAATTTATTGTTTTTAAAAATACCGAACTGAAGCATATTGGAGAGCTTATTCCCTTTCCTGAAGTATTCCATTTCAGACTTTATATCAGCAATATTTTCCTCTTCTGTATCTGAATAGTCATCACTTAAATCAAAGCTTTCAGGACCGAAAAGGGATTCCTCCAGAACTCTCTTTACCTTGGGGAACTGGTAGTCCCTGCATATAATAATTGTCTTTTTACTGCGGATGAAATAATTGAAGTAGAGGGGAAATTCAATTTCGCCAATACTTATACCCTTAGTCCAGTTGAACATCTTTTCAGGGAGAACAAAGATTTCAGGAACTCCCCCAGGCAGAAGCATTGTGTCTTTAATCGTCTCGGGAGGAGAACCGAACTGAAGATATCCTGAAGGGGTATCAACAATATAACCTCCCCGCGGCAATTCATATACTTTTTCTCCGATAGATTTAAGCTCTTCCAGTTTCATTCTTTATTATATACCTTCGAAGGATCAAAAATTCTCTCACCATCGATAACAGTTTTATCATTAATAACTTTTCTGAAAAAACAGCTCCTGTATCCCTCATGGCAGGCTGCATCACCGACCTGATTTACCTTCATCAGGATTGTGTCGCTGTCGCAGTCGATCCTGACTTCTTTAATCTCCTGTATGTGACCGGATTCCTCACCCTTTTTCCATATTCTGTTTTTAGATCTGCTCCAGTAGTGGGCAAGGCCCGTCTTCATTGAAAGAGAGTAGGCCTCTTCATTCATGTATGCAAGCATCAGGACTTCACCTGTTTGATAATCCTGAATTATCACAGGGACCATCCCGCTGCTCTTTCTGAAATCGATATTTATACTGTTCATAGTTCTCTGCTTTTTAATAAGAATTTATCAGGCTAATTGTAAATCTTCTTCCGGTGTGTAGAGTCTAATAAATGAAGTCCCTTAAATACGACTCTCTTCCTGAGAGAGAAGTGCGGGTTTACAATAAACCATTTATATTATCGTCTTATTCAATGAATGATTGAAGGATATTCAATAATAATTTATTTTTAATCATTTGTCTTATGTCACTTTTTCTAATAGCTGTTATGAACAGCTTTAAACACCGGATTGTGCTGGTGGACACATGTATCAGGTTTATGTCTCTTACTCCTGAGACTGTTTTTTTATTTTTCCGGCGGGAAGATCAGGTACATATCTATTGAATCATCACTGTTATCGTCAAAGATCGCTATCCCCGTCTGTTTATAAATATAGATTCTGTGATCTCCATCTTTAAACATAGTCAGCCCTGAATTACCGTAGCTCATTATAAAGCTGTCAGCCCCGTCGGTCAGTTTAACAGCATCATCAGTGACGCGGTTTGCGGGTGAGAGTCCGGCTATTGCTGTTATTGTTCCGTTGTTTGTGAAGAGAGCATAACGGTTTTTCATATAGATGATATTTTTAAACGAGGCAAAGGGTACCCGGTTGTTGCCCGTCAGGAAAGAAAGAGCTTCAGGAAGATCTTCAGTTTCAATCAAAGCTGCTCCATCTGCAATACTTACAGCTTCATTAAGCGTAAATCCTTCAGCGGACTTGCCCGGGATTATAAGAGTAATATCACTCTGTTGTGTCTCCTTCTGTCCCGCACTGCAGGAGAGAAGGAGTAGTATAAGCAGGATACTATCGGCTAATCTTTTCAATTTCAGCAGCGCCTCTCCGTATTGCGGATATTCTTCTCGGGTAAATATCGGCAACAGGAGAGTTTTTGTGAAGCAGAAGACCTGATGTAGTATTTATCAATAGAGTAGATTCAATGTTTCCATCAGGTATTATATCAAGAGAAACTTTTTTAAGATGTTCAATGGCAGGGGAGGGGAGCTGTTTCTGTTTTTCGCTCACATACAGGTACATGTATCCTCCGGGTTTGAGGAATGGGGAGCAAAGCTCCCCGGCAGAATAGATATCGGACATTGCACGTGATATTACAAGATTAAACACTTCGCGGTATTCTGTTTCACGGGCTGCATCTTCCAGCCTTCCGCAGACCCCTTTCACATTTTGAACAGACAGTTCGTTTACAGCATAATCAATGAAGCGTATTTTTTTACTGTTGGAATCAAACAGTGTGAATGAAATTTCAGGATAAATAATTGCCAGGGGAATTCCTGGAATTCCTGCACCAGTGCCCATGTCTGCGGCAGATGTTCCACGTGGAACATTGGAAAAGGTTATAGGGGTCAGGCTGTCTATGATCAGTCCGTGAATAATATCTTCAATATTCTTGTGTCCCGTAAGATTGTATTTGCTGTTTTCCGACAGAATAAGTCTGCCGAATCTGGTAAGTTTAACGGCTTTTTCTTTGTCAACTCTGCATGCCGGGAAAAGGGCTGAGAGGATTTCTTTATAAAAATGTTCCACGTGGAACCTCACCCTTTTTTGCTGAGAATTTCAAGATGAACTATAAGTATGGATATATCGGAAGGGTCAACCCCTGATATCCTTGATGCCTGACCAATTGTCTGCGGCCTGAACTTTTTAAGTTTCTCTCTGGCTTCATTCTTCAGACCGTTAACTGCAGAATAGTCTAAATCGTCCGGAATCTTTTTTGATTCCATCTTTTCTATTCTTTTTATTCTTTCAAGGTCTCTGAAGATGTATCCTTCGTATTTAATCTCCATCTCGATAATGGGTGCTAATTCAGGTTTGCACTGTTCATCGGCTGCTTCAAGTGCTTCATTTATTCCGAGTTCAGGCCTTTTGATAATTTTATCCAGGGGTGTCCTTCCTCTCATTTCCAGTTCAGGAGCTTTCTTTCTCAGTATCGAGAGAATGCGGTCATCAACATCAATTACACGGCTTTTGATTCTGTTGATAATGGCGTCTATTTCATTATACTTCTCTGTCATTTTGAGGAACCTCTCTTCAGAGATAAGTCCTATGCTATACCCGTATTTCATAAGTCTTCTGTCTGCGTTGTCCTGTCGCAGCAGTAGACGATGTTCTGCTCTTGATGTGAACATCCGGTATGGCTCAGTGATTGTTTTTGTAATGAGATCATCTATTAGGACGCCAAGGTATGCCTCGGACCTTGTGAGAATTATCTGCTGTTTTCCGATTATTTTTGAAGCGGCATTTATGGCTGCTATGAGTCCCTGCGCTGCTGCCTCTTCATATCCTGATGTGCCGTTTACCTGTCCCGCATGGTACAGTCCCGAAATCTTTTTTGTTTCAAGGGTCCCGTATATCTCCTCCGGGGGGACAAAGTCATATTCAACAGCGTATGCCGGTCTCATTGTGTGGACCTCTTCCAGCCCCGGTATAGTCTTTATCATCTGGAGCTGAACCTCTTCCGGCAGGGAGCTGGAGAAACCGTTGATGTAATATTCGTTTGTATGCATTCCTTCCGGCTCAAGGAATAACTGGTGTCTGCTTTTATCAGAAAACCGTACAACCTTATCTTCGATAGAAGGGCAGTATCTCGGGCCTATCCCCTTTATCTTCCCGCCGTAGAGAGGGGAGCGGTGGATATTATTTCGGATGAATTCATGCGTAGCTTCTCCAGTGTATGTGATCCAACATGGTATCTGTTCAGCAGTGATCTTTTCTGTTGTGTATGAAAAGGGTTCAGGGTCTTCATCTCCGTACTGGGCTTCACATTTTGAAAAATCTATTGTGTCGGAGTTTACTCTCGGAGGGGTTCCGGTTTTCAGCCTTTCGACTCTGAGGCCCAGTTTCCTTAAAGAGTCAGAAATCCCTTCCGCTGAGAAGTCCGCGAGCCTTCCGCACTTCTCCTGGTACTCGCCTATATGAATAAGCCCCTTCATGAAAGTCCCTGCACATAGAATTACAGCTTTTGAATAATGCTCATTATGTCTCGTGGTCTTTACACCCCTGACTTCATTATTCTCAACAAGTATCTCTTCCGCTATATCCTGAATGATGTATAAATTTTTCTGTTTCTCCATCACCTCTTTCATTCTGAACTGGTATGCTTTCTTGTCAGCCTGGGCTCTTAATGCCCAAACTGCGGGCCCCTTGCTTTTGTTAAGCATTTTGAAGTGAATACCTGTGTCATCAATATTTCTTGCCATCTCTCCGCCCATGGCGTCGATCTCGCGGACTAAATGACCTTTGGCTATTCCACCAATTGCCGGGTTGCAGCTCATCTGCGCGATTGTGTCGAGGTTCCCTGTAAGTATGAGGGTCTTGAGCCCGATTCTTGCGGAGGCAAGAGCTGCTTCACACCCGGCGTGTCCCGCACCTATTACGATTATGTCGTATGCTAAATACATTGATTTTATTCCTGGTTATTGTTATTTCTGGATTAATTAAAAATAATAGCCTGCAGGGCAATAAAAAAATCCCTGTCTTTCCGTGAAGTTCGTGTATATTATATTAACGGATAGTTGGCGCTTAATTTAGATTATAAATTATACTCCCGCTAAAAATTGTTGACTCGCTGCCGGATGATAAAGTTTAAAAGAACAGGCGTTTAAATGCAGATGAAGACAGTTAATGAAATACAGGCAGGGCAGAGCATTCTTGTTGTGGATGACGATCCCCTTGTGAGGAAAATTCTGAAAAAGTATATTTCCGGCCTGGGGTATTATGTTGAAACAGCAGAGGACGGGCGGGGCGCTCTTGAGATGCTTAACTCCTATCCGTATGATCTGGTGCTTACGGATCTTCAGATGCCCCGGCTTGGCGGGAGGGAGCTTCTTCAGACAATGTCCAGTGAATTTCCCTCTATCCCGAAGATTGTTCTTACAGGGCAGGGAACCAATGATGATATAATTGCAGCATTGAAGGCCGGTGCTTATGATTTTCTGTATAAGCCAATTGAGGATTTCGGTATACTTGAGTATTCCATAAAGCGGGCAGTTGAAAGCAGGAAGCTCAGGGAGGAGAGGGAGAGACACCTTGCTGAGCTTGAAAGGATAAATGAAATTATATCCATGCTTAACAGCGGAAAGAGCACGGACCAGATTTTCAGCATGCTGAATATTTCTCTTAAAAAGGTTATCCCCTTTGACGGTATGATGCTGACACTTCTCAATGAAACAAATACATTTCTCAATGTTGAGAATGTAATATTCAACCACGGCTTTTTTCACAGCATTATTCGTAAGGGTGACAGGTTCCTTGCTTCACAGTTTACCGTGGGGAAATATATAGAGGAGGAGAGGGACTTTATCAATATATCTGATCTCGGCACCCATATTAAGACAAACGATGCGCACGATGTACTGAAAGAGCTTTTCCGTAATGGCATAAACTCTATACTTGCGGTGTCCCTTAAACTCAAAGACCAGGTTCGCGGAATAATCCTTTTTATGTCATGCTATAAGTCATCCTTTAAAGATCACCACATAACATTTGTAAAATCCATTGTGGGGCAGATAGCCCTCAGCGTTCAGCGGGCTGAGCTTATGAAGGAGATTGAAAATCATTCCCGCAATCTTGAAAAGATGGTTTCTGAAAGAACCGAGGAGGTTCTTAAAACACAGAGGATAACTATCTTTGCCCTTGGCAGCCTTGCTGATGCAAGGGATTCCGAAACAGGGGATCATCTTGAGAGAATAAGGAATTACTCGGTGCTTCTTTTGCAGCTCTATAAATATGACGGGGACCACCCTGAAATAAACGCCAGGTTTCTGCGTGACCTTTATGACTCCTCTGTTCTTCATGACATAGGGAAGGTGGGAATACCTGACGAGATCCTTCTTAAAAAAGGCTCTCTGACCACTGAAGAGTTTGAGATAATGAAGAAACATACTGTGATAGGTTTTGATGCCCTGAAGAATGCTTCCGCAGACCAGGGGACTGATTATTTCCTCAGTATGGCCATGGATATAATTCTTTACCACCATGAGAGGTGGGACGGCAAAGGGTACCCTGAAGGTCTCAAGGGGGAGAACATCCCCCTGACCGCAAGGATTGTTTCGATAGTGGATGTTTATGACGCCCTCACTTCCCGGAGGCCGTATAAAGAAGCCTATTCACAGGAGAAAGCGATTGACATAATGAAGGGTGAGGTGGGGAAATTTGATCCGGTACTCTTCAATCTTTTTATAGAGAATGCCGAAGAATTCAATAAGATAAGAACAAAATATTCTGAACAGGAAACCGGAGAAGCATAATGCATCAGAGAAGCATGAATATCAGATTCGGAGGGCCGGTGACACCGGCTGTAAAACAGCTGATGATCCTGAACGGCTCGGTCTTTATATTGCAGCAGATTGTCGGACTTTTTGAGCCAAATATGCTGGAAGCGATTTTCGGTATAAGCCACGGCGGATTCGCTCAGAAATTTATGCTGTGGCAGCCTGTGACTTATATGTTCCTTCACGGAGGGTGGCTCCATATATTTTTTAATCTCCTGGGACTCTGGATGTTCGGAGGCGAGCTTGAGCAGATATGGGGCAAGGGGAGGTTCTTCAGGTATTATATTCTCTCAGGTATTGGTGCAGGTTTCTTCATTGCGATAATGAATTATTATGTCGCCTTAAGGTTCGGTACATCCGCTGTGACTATCGGCGCTTCAGGCGCAATATATGCTATACTCCTTGCTTACGGACTCACATGGCCGAATCGTGAAGTGCTCCTCTATTTTCTCTTTCCTATAAAGATCAAATATCTCCTAATCGCTTTCGGACTTGTGGAGTTCTTCGGCACACTCTCATCTGCTGCCGGCACGGGTGGGAACATCAGTCATGTGGGGCATGTGGGGGGCCTTATCACAGGTTTTATCCTCTACCGCTCTTTTATGAAAAACAGGGCAAAATCCAATGTGGTTAAACTCTCTTTTTTTAAAAGACTTACTAAGGGCTTCAGGCTGAAACAGAAGAAGAAACAGATAGATACAAGAATTGAGGCCAAGAAAATCATTGATGAGATTCTCGGCAAAATTGCCAGGAGCGGTATGAGTTCCCTCACTCCTGATGAGAAGAAGAGGCTGGAGTGGGCAAGGAAGCATTATTACCCATCCAACGAAGATGTTCTCCATTAAAAAGGTAATAATTTATGAGCATAGTATCGTTAATTAAAGGGGAGTCTTATGACTCCTCTTTGCTTTATCATCAGATAGAAAGGTCTCTTGAAAACATCAGGTTTGATCCCACAGGGCTTAAAGGGGCAACAGTTGCAGTTAAGCCGAACCTCCTCACAACAGCCGCTCCTGAAAAGGGGATTACAACTCATCCTGAATTTCTCCGCGCAGTGATTAAATTCATAAAGGCGTATGGGGGAGAACCGGTTCTGGTTGAGTGTCCGGCTTTTATCCCGCTTGAAAAAGTTCTCGCTAAAGGCGGCTATATGGAGATTCTACTTGAAGAGAAGGTCCGTATCAGTGATACTAAAATAACAGCAAATCTGAGGAATGAGTCCGGCGTGAAATATAAATATTTCCATGTGGCAGAGGATCTCGTAAAAGCAGATTATATTTTCAATCTTCCGAAACTCAAAACGCACTCCCTTACATATTTTACAGGAGCAGTAAAAAACCTCTTCGGCTCAATTCACGGGCTGGAGAAATCGAAGTGGCATATCAGGGCAAGCAGCGCTCCGGAGTTTATCTCTTTCCTCCTTGATCTTTACGGAGGGTGGTACTATCTGCAGAATCAGGGTACAGTGCATATTATGGATGGAATCCTGGGACTTGAAGGTGAGGGGCCCGGCGCTTCAGGTAAACCTAAAGCAGCAAACGCAATCATTGCAGGGTACGACGCAATAGCAGTTGACTCTGTTGCCATAAGGGTGGCGGGCCTTGACCTTAAAAGATCCGGAGTCTGCATCGAGGGGGAGAGAAGAGGTTACGGATTCAGCTCGCCGGATAAGATTACTATTGCCGGGAATTCTCTTTCAGATTTCAGCAACAGTTTTGTCCCTCCAAAATCGAAATCTATGGTATCAGCATGGCCGTTTAATTCTCCGTTTTTCAAAAATCTTCTGGTGGAGAAACCTGTTCCGCAGCCGGAGAAATGCACACTCTGTTACCAGTGCAGAGGGATCTGCCCTGCTAATGCAATTGATAAAAGCAGTGACGGAAAAGTTCCTTCGTATGATTACTCAAAGTGTATCAGGTGCTACTGTTGCGCGGAGATCTGTCCTGAGGCAGCCATTGAATTAAAGAAGGGAGTAGTGGCCAGGCTTATAGGGTAGGGGGTTTGTCTGTTATCTGATGAAAAATTTAAAAAAAAGAAATTATAGTGCTGCCCTGATTTTATCATAAAAAATAGAGTGAAGCAATAAATACTTGTAAAATTTCATAACACCGTTTTTTATATCTCAGAACATATAAAAGGGGGATATAAATGGAAAGCATATACACAAAGCTCAGGGAACGCCTTGATACATACTCCTTCGGGTTCCCTGCAACAAAATCAGGTATTGAAATTACCCTGCTTAAAAAATTATTCACTGAATCCGACGCTGAGTTTTTTCTTAACCTCTCTCTGAAGCTTGAACCATCTGATGATGTAGCAGCACGGCTCAATGTTTCTCCGGAGAACGTTAAGGATAAACTTGAGGAGCTTGCGTCAAAAGGACTTATCTTCAGGCAGGAGTCCGGCGGTAAGGTGAGGTATGGTGCAATCCCCTTTATGCATGGAGTAGCTGAGTTCCAGATAAAGCGAGTTGACAGGGAGCTCTCCTCTCTCCTGCAGCAGTTCTTTAAAGAAGCATATAACAGAAATATTGCTGACAATGCTGAGAATTTTCTGCGTGTGATACCTGTGCAGAAATATGTTGAGATTGAACGCCACATAGCTGCTTATAATGATGTTGAAGCTATTTTTGATACAAATGATCTGATTGTTGTGGCTGAGTGCCTCTGCAGAAAGCATAAAACACTTCTGGATGAAGGGTGCGGCAGACCCATTGAAACATGCTTTATGTTCGGGTCAATGGCCCAGTATTATATTGATAATAAATTAGGGAGAAGAGTAGAGAAGGGGGAGGCGCTCCGGATTGTTGCAGAAGCGCAGAAAGCGGGATGTGTTACGCAGCCTGCAACATCTCAGAATCCTACAGGGCTATGCAACTGCTGCGGTGACTGCTGTGCTGTTCTCGGCGCCATTAAAGCAAATCCTAAACCTTCAGAATTTGTTTTTTCTAATTATTTCGCATCGATAATTCAGGATGATTGTATAGGATGTGAGGCCTGCAAAGAGATTTGCCCCATGGAAGCGATTTTCATGAATGATGCGGGACGAGCGAAGGTTAATCTTGATCGCTGTATTGGCTGCGGCCTCTGCCTTATGACCTGTAACTATGACGCAGTAAAACTGAACGAAAAGCCTGAGGGGAGCCGGAAGTCAGTTCCCGCAAATACCAGGGATCAGATGATTCAGATGGCTAAAAAAAGGGGGCTGATTTAATTATAAAGAAGAATCAGGTTAATTTAGCGTGATTGTAGTTGTAGAGGCGTAGTGATTGTAGTTGTAGAGGCGTAGCATGCTACGCCTCTACAACTACAACGGTTAATTCTGATAGAACAAAACCCCTACGCGATCAATGTGTTCTTTTAATTCCTTCTTTTTCAGTGAATTATAATCAACAACATCGACAGTATATGGAACAGGGATCTCTTCATTGATAAAAGATTCTATATCTATTGCCAGTTCCGGAGAACATTTTTCCCCTTTTATTGCCAGATCAATATCGCTTCCTTTTTTATAATTACCTTTTGCCCTGCTGCCGAAAAGAATAACGGCATCTATTTCTGGTTTTGTTTTGAGAAAAGAGACTATAAAATTATAGGATCTTTCAGTTATTCCAAAACGGTTATTCATAAATCCTCTTTTAGTTTATTATATAACTGTTCCAGCATTTGAAAATATTCATTAATAATAAGTTTATATGCAATTTCAGCCTTCGCTTCATCATAAGCGTGAGACATCAGATTTCTCTTTTCCAGCATATCTATCCAGAGATCTCCATCCTCAAGAATTTCATATCTGAAACCTTCTTTTATTGTATCCCTGGGAAATTTTGCAGAAACTCCTTTTTCTTCAAGATAATCTTTCACTGTTTTCCATGCCAGTTCAAATGTAAATTCGTAAGTCTGTATAACACCGGCTTTTTCAAGATCAGAGAGGTTTGATCGGGAAACTGCATCTTTCAAAAAATTTAATGATTTTTCAAAATTATTAAAACGCTGTTTCCATCTGACATCATTATTATTCATAAAGAGGTTTTCCTGATTAAATATTGTATAAAAAATAAATTAAATAAAAGAGGGGATGTCAATAATATTTATACTATCTGAAAAGACAGATGAAATCATAATTAATTCTTATCTTTCGGCAGTATTTTTCCTGATTTCTCAAGCTCTCTGTTTACTGAAGTAATGTTAAAATCTGTAATAACAGTACAGTAGTTATTTTCATGACATTCAGTGAAGATTGTTCCTGGCGAGGCCAGTGCTTCATTAATAAGTTTATTGAATAAAGCATCTGATTCAGGGGATACTTTGTCGCGGGGGAGGTTTACATTCACATAACTTGCAAGGAGTAGTGACGCTCTCTGGGAAACTCTCTCTTTAATAAGTATTTCAGGTACCGCATTCGGATTTTTTTCGTCAGGCATAAAGAATTCGGAGATTACAACACGCATTGTGTCATCTGTAAATCCCTCCCACCTCTCTGACTGAACATGAGAAGAGCTGCATGACAATATCAGAAATAATGAGATAAAGAAGAATGTTGTAATTATTTTTTTCATGGTATGAATATGCGACATAAGGAGATAAAATCAAGAGAAAAAAGGAACCCCCGGGTCACGGGGGTTGAGAGAAAATCATGAATATGATACAACTTAAATGGTGATGAATTTCTACCATATAATTTCATTTTAGTCAATCGGGAATTAATCTTATTTTTGTATAAGGGAAACACTTATTTATTCTATTAGAGCAGGGAGTTTATTCAGCGTCACGGCGTGATATTTTATCAATAAAAGTCTTTATCCTCGGGTGCTCAGGGTTGTTGAAGAGATCAGCAGGTTTTGCATCTTCGATGATCTTCCCCTCATCCATAAAAATTATTCTGTCAGCAACCTCTCCTGCAAAGCGCATCTCATGCGTAACAATGAGCATGGTCATTTTCTCTTTTGCAAGGTCGCTGATCACCTTCTGCACTTCACCTATAAGCTCAGGGTCAAGGGCGGAGGTCGGCTCGTCAAATAGCATTATGTCAGGATTCATACCGAGCGCGCGTGCTATTGCCACCCTCTGTTTCTGTCCGCCGGAAATCTTTGACGGGTAGGCATCTTTTTTATCAAGAAGCCCCACTTTATCAAGAATCATCAATGCGTTTTTAATGACATCTGATTTTTTCTGCCCAAGAACTGTTACCGGCGCTTCCGCAACATTCCCGAGAACTGTCATGTGAGGAAACAGGTTGAAGTGCTGGAAAACCATCCCTAATTTTTTTGCAATTTCACGTTTAGCCCTGGCGCTGATTTTATCTTTATGGTGCTTTTCATCTTTTTCAGAAAATATGTCACCTTCTATTATGATACGCCCTGAGTCTATCTCCTCCAGACCGTTAAAGCAGCGGAGAAGGGTGCTTTTCCCGGAACCTGAAGGGCCGATAATTGCAATTACCTCACCCTTCTTCACCTCAAGAGTAACATTATCAAGAACTGTGTGGGCTCCGAATGATTTGGTTATATTCAGAGCCTGTATCATCTTCATATCGGGATCTGTATTATTCATAAATGGAGTACTTATCCTCAAGTTTTCTGAAAAAGTAAACTATAACGGTTGTCATTAACAGGTAGATTACTGCTGCTATTGCAAATGGTGTGATCGCAAAATCTCTTGAGAAGAGTTCTTTCGCGGATCTTAGGAGATCTCCCATACCGATTACTACGACGAGTGCAGTATCTTTAACAAGTGTAATTGCTTCATTACATGTAGGCGGGATTGTTCTACGCACAACCTGCGGGAGTATAATTCTCCTCATTGTCTGAAAGTAGTCCATGTTAAGCGCACGGGCCGCCTCGTACTGCCCTTTGTCTATGGACTCGATTCCCGCCCTGTAAATCTCTGTAAGGTATGCGGAGTAGTTTATTACAAATGTCAGTGCAGCTGCTGTAAAGGGCTGTAGATTGATCCCTATTATAGAAAGCCCGTAGTACGTAAAAAAAAGCTGCAAAAGAAGGGGTGTTCCGCGGAACACCCATGTGTAGAAAGTGAGAAGATATCTCAGTGACTGATACTTCGATATCTTCATCAGTGCCAGCATTATCCCAAGGGGTATTGCGAAAATGATAGTAACAGCATAAAGCTGCAATGTCAGAACGCTCCCTTCGAGAATAAAAGCTGCTGAGTCTGCTACATATTGTAAGTAATTTTCCATTATTATTTAAGGAGAATATTCTCTCCAAACCATTTCTTTGAAATTTCTTCGCCAGTTTTGTCATTTTTTACTTCATCAAGAGCTTTGTCCAGCGCTTCTTTAAATGTGAGGTCAGTTTTTCTGATACCTACACCGTAGAGTTCTTTCCCGAGGTCGTCATTAAGCACTTTAAACGCGCCCGGTTTTTTTGCCATGTTCCAGCGGCCAACGATCTCATCTATTATAACAGCATCAACTCTTTTAGACGCAAGATCCATAAGAGCGAGAGTGTTGTTTTCATATTTTTTGATATCTTTCAGACTCTTTTTGAGATCTGCTGCTTCGTTAAGCGCGTTTTCACTGCTGCTCCCAAGCTGAAGTCCCACGATTTTACCTTTCAGCATATCTTTCCCGGTGATTGTACTGTCAGCCTGAACCATTATTATCTGCCTGTTATTAAGGTATGGTTTAGAGAATTCTATTTTTGCTTTTCTCTCATCTGTTATAGTCATACCGTTCCATACAACGTCAATGTCACCCTTGTTGAGAGAGAAGATTATTCCGTCCCATGCTACAGGTTTGAATTGAACTTTTACGCCTAATCTTTTTGCAGCTTCTTTTGCAAGGTCAATATCAAAACCGATTATTTCATTGTTGTCTGTTCCTCTGAAGCCCATTGGAGGAAACTGATCATCGAGTCCCACAACGAAAACACCTTTAGCCTTAATCTGCTCCAGTGATTTGTCTTTAGCAGCATCTTTTCCGCAGCTTACAATAAAAACAGCAGCGATTAATAAAGATACGAGTTTTACAATACTCCTTTTCATTGATACTCTCCTTGAATTAGTTGTCTTTTTGCAGCATAAAATCCGCCGGATCTATTTATTATAGCGCTAATTATCCCCACAGCAGAGCATTTTATAAATATTGCCGGAGTTCATACTGTATTTCTTACAGTATAGGGAGTGGATTGTTTATAATTCAATTAAAATTTAGGGTTGGGGGGGAGAATATCTGTATTGGATTAATTCTGAAAAAATGCTTTTTCTATTTGATAAAATAATAGCGAACCTGATGAATATAGAAAAATGAATATTACAGTATTTATAGAATAAATAGGGGGAGTATCATGCCGAGAGTAAAACTTACAGAACTTGAAAATTACAGGTTTAAAACCGAACAGATGATAACAATAGCCTATCTGAATCCCGCAGGGCATGTGGGGAATTCGCAGATGGCGGATCTTGTGCATGACGGGAGAATTCATCTGCTTAGAACTTTAGGATTAAGCGAGCTTAACCTTGGTGACGGTAAAACGGGACTCATCATGGGGGACCTTGTTATTAATTTTAAAACGGAGATCTTTCTCGGTGAAAAAGTTCTTATAGAGGCAGATATTTCAGAGATTGAAAACAAAGGTTTCCGTTTTTTTTACAGAATTTCAAAAGAGGGGAAAACTGCGGCGCTTGCCGAGACAGGTTATGTCACTTTCAGTTATGCAGAGAGGAAAGTATGTGAGGTGCCTGAAGTATTTATAGAAAAATTGAACAGCTATAAGTAAAAAAAACAGGGAATTAATACTTGCAAAGAGTGGTATATTAATTGTTTTGGTAATAAAGATAATACTGAAACAGTATTTATTGAAAAACTTAGTTTCAAAAGAATTATGCTGAAAACGGCTTTTTATAATGATGTTAGTAAGTGAGCGGCTTCAATATGTCATCGTATATTAAAATATTAGATTTCTCACCCGAAGAACTGAAGGGGGTTCGAAATGACAGGTTAAATCTTTTGTCATTTCGAAGAAGCGATAGCGACTGAGAAATCTATTTTTTAAGATCATTTTAAAGATTAGCTTTCAGCTCTATTTTGGTTGTCTCACATTCGTTCAAATGACAGATGTTTGAAGCTAATCAACTGTTGTTATACAGTATAAATCCCAAAAAACAGGTAGGAAAAATGGATTATTTTAAAGGTACAGAAGATTATGTTATTTCAAAGGAACTGAGGGACAATGTAAACGTATCCATAGCTCTCGGAAGACCTCTTATAGTAAAAGGGGAGCCGGGAACCGGTAAAACTCTCCTTGCTCACGCAATCGCGAAGGGTCTTGAGAAAAAATTTCATATATGGAATATCAAGTCAACAACCAAGGCGCAGGATGGCCTCTATCTGTATGACACAGTACAGAGGCTCAATGACGCAAGATTCGGTGATCATGATGTTGCAGATATTAAACAGTATATAAAGCTTGGTAAACTCGGCGAGGCATTCAATGCTGATGAGCAGGTTGTTCTTCTCATTGATGAGATTGACAAAGCAGATATCGAGTTCCCGAACGACCTTTTGAACGAGCTTGACGAGATGAGCTTTTACATCCCTGAGACAAAAGAGACAATAAAGGCTAAAACAAGGCCTATAGTTATTATAACATCCAACAGCGAGAAGGAGCTTCCGGACCCCTTCCTCAGAAGATGCGTGTTTCATTATATCGAGTTCCCTGAACAGCAGCTTATGGAGGAGATCGTTCACGTTCACTTCCCGGATATTGAGAAGAAACTCCTTCGCGAAGCACTGAAGAAGTTCTACTGGATCAGAGAATTTGATATGCTCCGCAAAAAGCCTTCAACAAGTGAGCTTATAGACTGGCTCCAGGCTCTTGTAATAGGAGGAATCCCTGCAAAGACTATTGAAAACGAGATACCTTTCCTTGGAACATTGCTCAAGAAGAAGGAGGATATCGAGGTGGTTGAGAAATCAGGGAAATCTCATTATGCGTACAACTCCAGCATGAGGACAAGGGATGTTTATTAATTTCTTCTTCAACCTGAAGTCAAAGGGGATACCCGTTTCTTTGCATGAGTGGATTACACTCCACCATGCAATGGCAATGAACCTCAATGACTGCAGCCTCACCAATTTTTATCACATGGCAAGATCCATACTCGTGAAGAATGAAATCTTCTTCGACAGGTACGACATTGCCTTTCTCGACACATTCGGCGGAATAGAAACCACTGATGAGATGCTTGATGAGATACTTGCGGGCCTTAAAAAAGTGAAGGAGCTGAAACTCTCTGAAGAGGAGAAGAAACAGATTGAGCAGGTTAACCTTGATCAGGTGCTTAAAAATTTTGAAGAGCAGATGAAGCAGGGGCATTATAAAAATCACGTCGGTGGAAACAAGGCCATTGGTACAGGGGGCCGTTCAACACAGGGCGCCTGGGGGTATAACCCGGCTGGTATAAGAATAGGGCAGGGGGAGTCCAGGCATAAAAGGGCGATCCAGGTTGCTGAGAAGAGGACTTTCCGCAACTATTCAAGCGACATCACTCTTGATACAAGACAGATGCGTGTTGCTCTCTCTCACCTCAGATCTTTATTGCCCATCGGGTATGGTGAAAAACTTGACCTGAAAAAGACAATTGATCAGACATGCAGAAATGCAGGTGAGATTGAGCTTGTATGGGAGAACAAAGAGAAGAAGAGTTCCAAGGTTATGCTCCTTATGGATGTCGGCGGTTCAATGACACCTTTTGCAGAACTTGTGGAGAGGCTTTTCTCTGCTGCCGCAGGTCAGATAAACCGGTTCAAACACTTCTACTTTCACAACTGTTTCTACCAGGATCTCTGGACGGATATGGAGAGAAACCAGTGCGTTTCAACCATGGAGATTCTGAAGAGCGAGGATCATGACTACAAGGTGATTATTGTTGGAGATGCCGAGATGGCTCCGTCTGAACTTACATGGGCCAATGGAGCCATAGACTACTGGTATCACAATGACACTGCAGGGATTATCTGGATGCAGCGATTCAAGGAGAAGTTCAAGGATGCAATCTGGCTTAATCCTCTCCCAAAGAGATCATGGGAGTATGTCCATTCTATCAGAATGGTGCGTGATGTTTTCCCGATGTTTGAACTGACTCTGGACGGACTGGATGAAGGTATTAAATACCTGATGACAGGAAAGTGCGAGTTGTACAACAGATAGTTTTTGCCATTCCGGTATTTGCATAAATGAAAGATGCAAAACCGGAATGACAGACTTATTAAAAAGCCCCTTTCAGAAACATCATTGCCGGAAGTACAATCCCCAGAAAGAGAAGTGAATTGACTACAAATAATCCTGATGTAAGCTTTGCATCAAGATCGAACAGTATGGAACTTATTACTGAATAAACCGCAGCAGGCATGCAGGATTGAATCAGAATAACTGTTTCCACTGCCGGATCAAGTTCAATAAAATAGAGAACAATGAAAGTCAATGCCGGAAGTATAATAAATTTCGACAGGGCAAGAGCTGCCTGTTCTTTAAATCCTGTGGTAATATGGCCTGCCTGAAAATTAATTCCCAATGTAAGATAATATAATGAAATGGCAGTATAGATAAGGTAATCCATATTAAAAAACAGAACCGGTCTTGGAATCTGAAAAAGCTGTAAAACAAGCGCCACAAGTATTCCTGCAACAGGAAGATTCTGAAAATTGAAAAACAGCCGAGCATATTCTTTCAGTGTCATAACAGGAATTTTTTCAGATCCGGCTTCTGTTTTCATTGAAGCAATTCTGGCATAAGGGAAGATAAAGAGAAAAACAAAAGGGAGAAAATAGATTACATAAATAGTAGCAAGCCCCAATCCCTGTTCACCGGCTATTAAATAGCATATCAGTCCGCCAAGTGTCAGACCCTGGTTTGCGAGTATGGAACTTATCAGGTATGAAGAAGCTGTTTTTCCTTTAAGTCTGAGGAAACGGATGGAAAATTTTCCGGTTAGATATCCGATAATTACTGTTGAAATTCCCGCAAGAGGTAGAAATAAAACGTGAGAGTTTAAGTTTAAACCCCATATACTCCAGAAAAGAATAAAAGGTTCGAGAAAAAAGAGATTAACTCTTATCAGTTTTTTTGCTGTTCCCTGAGGCGACTGAAGTTTTTTGCGGATTCTTGAGCCTGCAAAAAAAGGTATCAGTATTACAGTCCATAGGATTATAAATTTAATTTCTGCATTCATAAATGTACCATAAATAGCAACTGCTGATAATATATCGAAAGTGGCAATAAAAAAATCCTCTGACAATTCAGAGGATTTTTTTTATTAAGAGTTATTTAATTTTCCGCCAGTCTCTACCCTTAAGATCAAGCCCCATCTGGCCGCCGGGATTCATGATATTATTCGGATCAAGGTGCTTTTTGATGGCCCGAAGTATATCCATCTGAGGTGTGCCGAGATGCCTCTCCATCCATGGAGCTATCATTTTACCTACTCCGTGATGATGGCTTAAACTCCCGCCGCTTTTTTCTATGCTGTCAATTACACCTGATTGAAAGTCAGTATATTCCTTAACACCATTATCTTTCATAATGAAAATAAAGTAGAGGTTTGTCCCCTGGGGATAGAAGTGTGATCCATGCGTCATGCATATAGTTTCAGGGCGGGCTTTGATAAATTTCCGCACCTCCTGGTGAACTTTATGCAGGTTGTCCCAGCGTACTCCTGTTTCCAGTGTATCAATAAGTATACCATAATCCTGAAGGTCTTCACGCAGGTATGGATCCTTGTATCTGCCGGGCTCCCACATTTTTGAAGGCAGGCCTGTTATATACATACCTCCATGTTTTTTACAGATGAGCTTTACATGTTTCTTAATATTTTTAGCGAAAGATTTCTCGCCTTCAGCAGTTCCGAGGAACAGGCATCTTTGCATTGGTTTGAATCCGCGAAACTGCATAAGTTTATCAAGGATTGTTCCATCTATACCGTAAAGTTTCAGACCTATATGAGTCTCCTCCTCGTCAGATATCCTGAAAACAGCAGGCATCCCGAATTCACCCTGGGTTATTTCACGACCGGCATTAATTGCTGCTTCAAAAGAGGGAAAGATAAATCCGAAGTGTTTACGGTTCTCCGGCATATACCTGAAAATTTTCAGAGTAAGCTCAACCAGTACACCGAAAGAGCCTTCGCTCCCTTTGAATATGTCATTGACCTTCGGCCCTGTAGCGGTTGCAGGGTAGGCAAGTGTTGTAATTTCTCCGGCAGGTGTGATATATGTCTGGTTAAGCACAAGGTCATAAGCGTCACCGTAATAAGAGGATGCCTGGCCTGAACCGAGAGCTGCAATCCATCCTCCGGCAGATGAAAACTCGAAAGATTGCGGGAAGTGGCCGCAGGTATAGTTAATCTCTGATTTATAAATTTCTTGAGCGTTGTTGAGGGTCTTTTCAAGATCAGGACCCATTATCCCTGCTTCAACAGTAACTGTCTGATTCAGTTCATTTAACTCAAGGATTCTGTTCATGTGGGTATTCATTACAATGGTGATCCCGCCAAGAGAAGGCCTGAATCCGAAGTTTACAGAGGAGCCTCCACCATAAACATACACAGGGATCTTCTCTTTATTGCAAAGTTTTATTATGGCAGAAATTTCGCCAATATTTTTCGGATGGATTACAAGGTCGCTTAAGGGCCCCGGTTTACCGTTGCGCAGGTTTATTGCCTCTTCAACAGTTTTGCCGGTGGAATATTTCAGCCTGTCATATTCATTTACAGAAACATTCTCTTTACCTGAAATTTTTTCAAATGCCTCTATATGTTTTGCTTTTAGCGCTGTCTTTTTTTTAAAACTTACGGATTCATCACCAGTGGTTCTGATAGTTCTGAAATCATCATCAGTAAGATGAAATTGCTCCTTGATCTCTTGAAAAAGTTTTTTATTCGGATGTTTGTATTCACCAGGCGCGCCCCATTTGAAAATTGATCTGTAGCTTCTGTCAGCAGGTGGAGTTTCTCTCCAAAGAGATTCAAAAATATTTTTTGTCATAGTATTCTCCGTATTATGGTTTTTTAAAGATTTTTTCAGCTGAATCAATTTCAGCTTTTTTCCTCGCTGCATCCCACCCGAGAATTTTAGCGGCAGTGTCGGCAACTTTTTTCAGAACATCTTTTCCTGGATGCCCTATTGTTCCAATACCTGTTCTTCTGAAAAGAATATCATTAAGAGTAAAGGCCATCTCTTCGTTTACAGCATAAACTACCTGAGCCGGAATTTCTCCATCTTTATTAAGCTTTTCTGAGAGCTTTTTATCCCTGGCTGCTATTTGCATAACATTTTCGATCTCTGTGCCGTAGATCCTCGCAAGGTAATCAACCTGTTCTTTATCACAATTATCATATAATTGAATACAGTACTGTACAAAGGCTTCGATATCCTCAATTTCAGATCCTGCTAGATAATTTTTATCAGTTTCGGATTTCACAGCTTTAATGCGGAGCTTTCTGCATGCCTCATCTACAACGTGAAGGGCAAGGTTTCTGCTTGTTGTATATTTTCCTCCCTCTACTGTGAGGAGGCCTTCTATGCCGTCTTTGCTGTTGTCAAAAATTTCATATTTGCGTGAGGATTCATAAACATCTTCTGTCTGGTTTTCAACAAGCGGGCGCAGCCCGCCGTAAGAGTGAATTACATCGCTGTATGAAATTGTTATTTTATCACTGAAGGAGGTATTTATCTCGTCTATGAGCCCGTCAATGCTCTCCCGTGTAACTTTCCAGTCGTCAGGGCTCCCCAGGTATTCTTTATCCGTTGTACCGATTAAAGAATAGCCTCTCCATGGAATTATGAAGATATGCCTACCGGAAGGTGTCATAGCTGTTACAAGATGTTTATTTGTTAGCTTCTTAGTGATTATATGAATACCTTCGGATCTCCGGAGAGATTCTTCATGAGGATTTTTCCCTGTGAGGTTAAGCACTCTGTCAGCCCAGGGCCCCGCGCAGTTTATAACAAGTCTCCCTGAAACTGTTATTTTTTTATTTTTTATCTTATCCTTTGCTGTTACTCCTGTGACTTTGTTTCCATCAAATGTGAAGCCTGTAACTTCCATATAGTTTGCTGCCTCAGCTCCACTGTAAAGGGCGGATTTTACGAAAGCAAGAGTAAGTCTTTCCGGGAATATACTCGCGCAGTCGTAGTAGACGAGAGATCCTGTGAGGTCATTCTTCTCCATGAGAGGTTCCTCACTGATAGTCTCTGCTCTGGACATAGATCTGTGTAAGGGTAGTTTTTTACTTTTATCCCATGTGAATTTTTTATCAAAAGAGAGTATATCGTATAAAATCATGCCCAGTTTGATTGCGAATTTTGCGCTCTTTATAAATTTTTTATCTGTGATAATCATATTGGGTACAGGATAAACAAAGTTGGGTGCAATATTTTCAAGAATTCTCCTCTCGCGAAGCGATTCCCTTACAAGACCCAGTTCAAAATTTGCAAGATAGCGCAAACCTCCGTGAATAAGCTTTGAAGTGGCAGAGGATGTCTTTGACCCGAAGTCGTCTCTTTCAAGAAGCGCAACAGAGAGTCCGCGTGATGCGGCATCATACGCCACAGCAGCACCAGTTATACCTCCGCCTACGATAATCAGATCATATTCTTTCTTTTCTTTGAAATCAGATCTCTTCATATTTGTTCTCCATATATTTTAAGGTAATGTTTTCAGCATAAACAAGAATCTCATTCATTATTTTTTTTGCCGATTCGGGATTTTTTTCAGTTATTGCTTTAACTATATTTTTATGAAATTTTTCAGAAGCTGCCTGGTTCTCCTTGAATGAAAAATAGAGTGCGCCGAAATCTCTGAAAATATTATTAAAAAAATTAAGAATAAAGATATAGAGGATGTTACCGCTGCCGCGTGCAATTGACTGATGAATTGCCAGATCTTTTTCTTCAACAGGAAGATCCTGTTCCAGGAGTGATTTCAGATGCTCTGATTCCTCTTCACTTCTGTTCTGAGCAGCCCTGTAGGCCATCTCCGGTGAAATAAATCTACGTATTTCAAGGATATTCTTCATTATGTCAGAAGTTATATCCCTCCTGAGATAAAGTATATGTTTAAGAAGCTCAAGGTTGCCACTCTCCCTGAAATCCCTGATATAAATGCCGTCTCCCTGGCGTATTGAAAGAAGTCCAAGTGTATCGAGTTTTCTCAGGGCCTCTCTGAGAGTATGTCTGTTTACATTCATCTGGAGAGATAAATCCCTTTCAGGGGGGAGTTTATTACCGGGAGACAGTACTCCTGAGAGAATTTTATTTATTATCTGATCGCCAATTTCGTCACTTAGATTCTTTTTGCTGACAGCTGTAAACATACTTTACCTTTTGGTGTAATGGTTCAACCAATAATTGAAAGGTAGCAAGTGAGTATAAAATAGTCAATGCTAAATTAAAAAATATCGTTTTGCTTTACAAAAAAATATTTCTTCCTTTATATGCCATTAAAGGCTTGAAGGAATCAAAAAACAGTGTAAAAGCGTATCCAGCCTGGCGTTTGACTGAAATTTTCCCGTAAAAGGGAATATGTTTTTTGCATAACGGAAAATGGTTTTTATAGGTCTAACATTTTGGGAGTTTAACAGATGAAGTTCAGTGAATTAAATCTTGATGAAAAGATTTTAAAAGGTATAGAGAAGGCCGGTTTTGTGAACTGTACGGATGTACAGGCAGAGACTCTTAAGCATTCTCTTGCGGGAGTGGATATCCTTGTACAGTCTCAAACCGGCACAGGTAAAACTGCGGCTTTCCTTGTGACAGTATATCATATACTTCTTACAAGAGAAGATTATAAAAATAGAAAAGTTCTTATTCTTGCACCAACCCGTGAACTTGTTATACAGATTGAGAAAGAGGCTAAAATGCTTTGTTCATTTCTCGAACTGAAAATTGGAAGTTTTTACGGCGGAGTCGGATATAATCAGCAGGAGGCATCTCTCAGGGAGGGCGTTGATGTAATGATAGGCACTCCCGGCAGGCTTATGGATTTTGCAAGCAGCGGCAAGATTAAGTTCAGCGATGTGGGTATTCTTGTAATTGATGAAGCAGACAGGATGTTTGACATGGGATTTTTCCCTGACATCAGGAAGATTATGAAACGGATGGCTCCCCCTTCAGAGAGGATTTCAATGCTCTTCAGCGCAACCCTGAGCATGAGGGTGAAAAATCTTGCCTGGGAATATATGAATGAGCCTGTTGAAATTAACATGTCCGGTGAGCAGATAACAGTTGATAAAATAAGACAGGCGGTTTTCCACGTAGGCTCGCAGGATAAGATGAGGCTCCTCCTCGGGCTGCTGAAACATCACAATCCCCAGAATGTGCTGATATTCACAAATACAAAACAGGGAGCGGTACGCGTGGCGGCCTGCCTTGCAGGGAACGGTTATGAATGCGATTATATAATAGGTGATCTCCCGCAGAAAAAGAGAATTAAGATCATAGATAATATAAAAGCAGGGAGATTGAGATATCTGGTTGCTACAGATGTTGCTGCCAGGGGACTGCATATCGACGATCTCAATATGGTTATAAATTTTGACATACCTGAGGATTATGAAAACTATGTGCACAGGATAGGAAGAACCGCACGCGCAGGGAAATCGGGTCTTGCTGTTACTCTTGCTTGTGAAAAATTTGTCTACGGCCTTGAGGCAATTGAATCCTATATAAAAATGAAAGTACCTGTTGAATGGGCAGGGGATGAACTCTATGCCGAGGATAACAGCACTGACGAATTTATAAGAAGCTTTATGAGAACCTCCAGAGATACCAGGGAGTCCACAGAACGAAAAGATAAAGGTGACAGGAAGCCAAAAGGCAAAAAACCGGGATATGAAAAGAAACCTGTCATTGAGAAGAGGGAGAAAGCAGCGGAAGCTGTGCCTGAATCCCGGAAGAAAAATGTTGTATCCAGGCCGGAGAAGGCAGCGCAGCCTCAGAAAGAGAGAAAAACTGCTGCAGCAGTCTCAGCTCAGAAAGGAAAAAGCAGCATAAAAGATTCCGTCAGAAAGGAAGCTGCTCCACGCAAGCCGGTAAAAGATGAAAAAAGGCCATCAAGAAAAGCTTCTCCTGACAAGAGAATGGATTATTACAAGGAAAAATATGGCGAGGATTTCGTTGTAAATAGAGAGATCAAATCAGCATCTGTTCCGAAAGAGAAAAAGTCGATTATTGAAAAAGTGAAATCTCTATTTAAAAGGAAGAATTAATCATTTCTTTCTGCCCTCTTGCTTTAAAGAGATAATCTATAGCTGAGTCTGTGTTTCCCGAAAACAGGTGAACCAGACTCAGTTTCATAAGATTGTCGCTGTCTTCCGCATCTTCAGATTCAAGTTTTGCAACTTTATCCTCCAGAGAGCCATAGCGGTCATTGCATATATCGACTGGAACGGATTTTATATACTCATCATATCGTTTAAATTTTTCAGATCTATTTTTTAAATCCTTAATTTCCTGTACAGATTTTACGGCATCTCCTGAATAATAGAGAATGTCGGATTTAATGGTTATAAGTTTTTCATCAGCTGGATATTTATCTGAAAGTCTTTTCATCAGTCTGTATGAATCTGAAAGGTTTCCGGTGTTGTGATATAGTATAGATAGCGCGGCAAGGGCTGTTTTATTTGACGGATCAATCATCAGGACGTTTATGAAATTTGAAACTGCGGCTTTAATATTATTAAGCCTGCTGTAGCTGAGTCCTGTGACAAGGGATGACATTATGTAATCAGGCTTCTGCTTTTTTGACCTCTCCAGGGCGAGAATGGCTTTTTTATATTCCCCTTTTTTATAATAAAGGGAACCTATATTGTATAGAGAGATATAATCCTCTTTAAGATCATTGGCTTTCAGGAAATATTTTATGGCATGGTCAAATCTGCTGATTCTGGCCAGTTCAGTTGCCAGCATAAGGCAGGCATCCCTGTTGCTTCTATTTTTTGATATAATGCTCAGGAGTCCTGCAATTCTTAATTTAGCATTTTTATCAGGTTTATTTATCATTTATTATTCCTTTCAGATGGCTGGAATGACTTATAAATCATTTGCGCGTACTACACGGTTTCTGCCATGTGCTTTTGCGGAGTAGAGAGCTTCATCAGCTCTTTTTATCAAATCTTTGCTTGTCATATCAATTTCCGGGTCAAATTGAGCAATACCTATACTGATAGTAATACGTATTTCGCCGGAATCAATTTTATAAGCAGTATCTTCAACCCTTTTTCTGAGCCTTTCAGCAATATGTTCAGCAGCAGTAATGTCCGTATCAGCAAGAATTATAGCAAACTCCTCGCCGCCGTAACGTGAAGGAATGTCAAAACTTCTGATATTCTGGTGGATAATATTTGCGGTACCCTTGAGTATAATATCACCCTGCGGGTGGCCGTGTGTGTCATTGACATCCTTGAAATGATCAAGGTCAGCCATTAGCAGAGTAAGGGGATTATTCATCCTCTCCGCACGTTTAATTTCTTCTGCAAGCCTCTCCTGGAAATAATGATGTATGAAAAGGCCGGTCATCCTGTCAAGTGTCGCCATTCTGTAAAGGCGTGAGTTTTCCACTGCAATAGACGCGAATTTTGATAATTTATCAAGAAAGAGAAACTCCTGTTCTGTATAAGGGGTGTCCATAATTTTCTTGCTCATGAAGATAAGTCCGTTCAGGGTATTTTTTGACCTTAATGGTATAACTATTTCCGGAGCAAGAAGTGCGTATAATTCAGAAGTATAGGGATCCTCAGCCATCAGTTCTTTTGCCTTGGCGGAGTTGATAATTTTCCAGTTTGTTCTGAAATGATTCAGAAGTTGCGATTTTTCACTGATTTTTGTTTCAGGATCAACTGTATAACCCCTGGTCATATAAAAGGATAAATCTTCATTTTCAAAATTCACATGAAGAAATAGAACGACTTTGTCAACGAGCATCTGTCCGATGCATATATAGAGAAGCGATTCGACAAGGCTGTCGAATTCAAGGTTTGATGACAGGCTGAGTGCTATTTCAATCAGATTTTGAAGATCAAAAACCATTTTTTCAAGATCTTCTCTATCCATCTCAGCAAGGGTATAATCTCTTAGTTCTGACATTGTAATTATTCTTTTCTTAAATATCGGATTATAA
The DNA here is from genome assembly GCA_002418835.1 of Spirochaetia bacterium UBA5763. Classification (GTDB taxonomy): domain Bacteria; phylum Spirochaetota; class UBA4802; order UBA4802; family UBA5550; genus UBA5550. The sequence continues at coordinate 178,622 of DIEX01000032.1, forward strand.
TAAAATAATAATTATTGATAAATAAAGTATCAGTCTGCATTTTTTAAAATAATATCATTATAAGTTTGAATAGTAGTCATAATAAAGGTCTTGAAATATTTATAAAGCATTAAATTCTAAAAGTGAAGAATTATGTCTCTAATAAGTTATTTTTAATATTTTTTCAAACTATTTTTTGACTTTTAATTTTATTGTACTATTTTCACAATAGAAAAAAGCCTTTACATTTTAATATATCTGCTAAAGATATTCTTTTTTTAATAAAAGGGTAATCAGCCTGTTCTCAGTGCTGTAATTCCAGATAATTTACCTTTTTTTAAAAATTTTTTTTCCTCGTATTATGTGTTCATGTTTACAGGGGATCTGCTTTAAACAGTGTTATGAAACACATTATTCTTAAAATATTATCTGACTGATTAATTTAAGGAGAGTAAGTTAATGGGTAAAAGAGTTTACAGTTTTGGCGGAGGTGCTGCTGAAGGGGGCGCGGAAATGAAAAACCTTCTCGGAGGCAAGGGCGCCGGTCTTGCAGAGATGTCAAACCTGGGAGTTCCTGTTTCGGCTGGTTTCACAATAACTACGGAAGTATGTACAGAATACTATAAAAATAAGAAAGCGTTTCCTGCCGGACTTGATAAAGATGTAGAAGCTGCTTTGAAAAAAGTGGAAAAGGTAATGGGTTCAGTTTTCGGGGATTCGGATAATCCGCTTCTTGTATCTGTAAGATCCGGAGCGAGAGTTTCTATGCCCGGTATGATGGATACAGTTCTTAATCTTGGACTCAATGATTCAACGATTAAAGGTATAATCAGAAAAACAGGTAACGAACGGTTTGCATGGGATTCATACAGACGTTTTATCCAGATGTATGGCGACATCGTAATGGGCCTGAAGCCTGAGCATAAGGATGAAGTAGATCCTTTTGAAGAGGTAATGGATAAACTTAAACATTCAAAAGGTTATAAAACAGACCTTGAGCTTACGGTTGAGGATCTTAAAGAGCTGGTTACAAGATTTAAAGCTCTTATAAAAACCAAGTTAAAGAAAAATTTTCCTGATGATCCCAAAGAGCAGCTATGGGGCGCTATCGGGGCGGTTTTCGGCTCATGGAATAACGAAAGAGCTATTCTTTACAGAAAGATGAATGGTTTCGATGATGCCTGGGGTACAGCGGTAACTGTTCAGTCCATGGTATTCGGTAATATGGGAGATCAGTGTGCCACAGGTGTTGCTTTCACAAGGGATCCTTCTACAGGTGAGAAGAGTTTCTATGGCGAGTATCTTATAAATGCGCAGGGGGAAGATGTTGTTGCAGGTATACGTACCCCTCAGCAGGTAACAGTTAAAGGTTCACAGAAATGGGCCAAAGAGAACGGCGTATTCGAGAAAGAGAGGAAGGAGAAATTTCCTTCTCTTGAAGAGTATATGCCTAAAGCATATAAACAGCTTCAGGATGTTTACATGAAGCTTGAGAAGCATTATAAGGATATGCAGGACATAGAGTTTACAATCCAGAACGAGCAGCTCTGGATGCTTCAGACAAGGTCAGGCAAGAGAACAGCTACGGCTGCTGTTAACATTGCTGTTGATATGGTTAATGAAAAGCTTATAGATAAGAAAACAGCGGTTCTGAGGGTTGACCCTGCATCATTAGATCAGCTCCTTCACCCGACTTTCGATCCGAAAGCAAAAAAAGAGATTATTGCAAAAGGGCTTCCTGCATCACCGGGAGCGGCAACTGGTAAAGTTGTATTCAATGCCGAAGATGCTGATGAATGGACACAGAAAGGAGAAAAGGTCATACTTGTAAGGATTGAGACTTCTCCGGAAGACCTTAAGGGTATGAACGCTGCACAGGGTATACTTACTGCCCGCGGTGGTATGACCTCTCACGCTGCGGTTGTTGCACGCGGTATGGGTAAATGCTGTGTTTCAGGGTGCGGAGCTCTGGAGATAGATTATGTATCAAGAACATTCAAAGTCGGGAGCCTTGTTGTAAAAGAGGGGGATTTCATCTCTCTTGACGGGTCTACCGGCGATATTATGCTTGGCAAGGTTCAGACAGTAGATGCAAAACTCTCAGGAAATTTCAGCACTATAATGAGTTGGGCAGATGAGTTTAAAAAGCTTACTGTAAGAACAAATGCAGATACACCTCATGATGCTGAAGTTGCAAAAAAATTCGGTGCACAGGGTATCGGTCTCTGTAGAACAGAGCATATGTTCTTTGAAGGTGACAGGATTAAGGCTGTGCGTGAGATGATCCTTGCAAATAATGTTGAAGAGAGAAAAAAGGCTCTCAAGAAACTCCTGCCGATGCAGAAAAAGGATTTCCTCGGTATACTTAAAGCCATGGAAGGTTATGGTGTAACAATCAGGCTGCTTGATCCGCCGCTTCATGAATTTGTCCCTCACGATGAGGCAAACCAGAGAGAGATGGCCCAGGAACTGAATAAAAGTATTGAAGAGGTTAAAGCAAAAGTTGAAGCTCTTCATGAATTCAACCCTATGCTGGGACACAGGGGGTGCCGTCTCGGTATAACTTATCCTGAAATTACTGAGATGCAGGCACAGGCTATTTTTGAGGCAGCCTGTGAACTGAAGGCTAAAGGTGTTGATGTTAAGCCCGAGGTTATGGTTCCACTGGTAGGTACAGTGAAAGAGTTTGAGGCTCAGAGAGACCTTATTGTTGCAGTAGCTGAAAAGGTAATGGCTCAGAAGAAAATTAAGGTTGATTATCAGGTTGGTACAATGATTGAGATTCCGAGAGCATGTGTCGTGGCTGATGAAATAGCTGCACAGGCTGAGTTCTTCTCTTTCGGTACAAATGACCTTACTCAGATGACTTTCGGTTACAGCAGGGATGACGCAGGGGTTTTCCTGCCTGAGTATGTTGATAAGAAGATCCTGCCGAATGATCCCTTCAGGGTTATTGACAGGGACGGAGTCGGTCAGCTTGTAAAAATGGCTGTTGAAAAGGGTAAATCAGCCAGGAAAAACCTTAAGCTTGGTATATGCGGTGAGCATGGCGGGGATCCTTCGTCAGTTGAATTCTGCCATATAGTTGGACTTGATTATGTGAGCTGTTCACCTTTCAGGGTGCCTATTGCAAGACTTGCGGCTGCTCATGCTGCAATTTTGAACAGCGAATCCAAAAAAAAGTAACAGTTTACATAAATTTATAAAAAAGAGCGGCCCTTAGGGGCCGTTTTTTTTGATTAAATACTGATGGTGATTAAATAATTATTGAAAATATCATTTGCGGTATAAAACTGATTACATGCACCAGCAAAAACCGATAATTTTGTAAAATTCATTTACAGTATTTTGGGGTTAAATTAGAATTTCTCAAACTGTTGTATAAATCAGGAAGGTAAATAATGAAGAAATTGATTTTAATATTTCTTGTTCTTTTTATTAGTTCATCTGCATTCGCTGCGTATGATAAAGCACTGTCTCTATATCAGGAGAATAAGTTTCAGGAATCACTTGCAATTTGTGCTGAGGATCTTGTAATGGCCGATGATTTTAAACCCGGTACTCAAAATTATAAAATCAGGTATCTTGCAGCTCATAACCACTGGAAACTCGGGAATATTGAGTCAGCTTCAATACATTTCAGAAAATGTATGGCCATTGATAAAACAAAGATTGACCCCTATATTGACCTATCAATGTTATTAATAGAAAAAAGAAAATTTTCAGCGGCAGGTTCTGTTATAGAAGACGGACTGAAAGTGAAAGAGGATGCAATGCTCTTCTGGCTTCTCGGTAAAATCGCTATTGAAAGAAGAGATTATCAGCGGGCAAGAACCCTGTTTGAACGGGCTAACGGCATTGACCCTGAGTTCTATGTGTCATATAATGATTTGGGGATTGCTCTCATGAAATTAGGTAAATATGGAGATGCTAACGCGGCTTTTTCTGTTGCCTACGCGATAAATCCTGATTCGGCTGAAATTAATAATAATATGGCTTACTCCCTCTACAAGATGGAGAAAAAAAATGAGGCCCTGCATTATATTAAGAAAGCCATGGAGCTTGCCTCAGGTAATGAATCAATTAAAACTCTTGCTCAGAAAATTGAAAATAAATAATGCAGGTTAATATAAATGGCAATATCAGATAAAATCAGAGATTCAATAGAAAAATCCTCATGGATAAGAAGGATGTTTGAAGAGGGGACTAAACTTAAAGCAGAGTTCGGCGCTGATAATGTTTACGATTTCAGTCTTGGTAATCCGGATCTTGAACCACCTGCGGAATTTTTTAATGTTCTCGAAAAAATATCATCATCACGTGTTACCGGAATTCATGGATATATGCCGAATTCAGGTTTTACAGATGTACGGAATAGTGTAGCAGAGAAGATAAAAAAAGAACATAAACTGGAGATAGGCGGAAATTCGGTAATAATGACATGCGGTGCCGCAGGCGGTATGAATATTATAATGAAGACCATCCTTGACCCGGGTGATGAAGTTATAGTTATCAAACCTTTTTTTGCTGAGTATGGTTTCTACATTTCGAATCATCAGGGAGTAATGGTTCAGGTTGAATCATCGCCGGATTTTTCTATAAATATTGACAACATTAAAAAAGCAATAACAGATAAAACAAGGGGAGTGATTATAAACAGCCCGAACAATCCCACAGGAAAAATTTATTCAGAATCTGACATAGAAAACCTTGGGGCTCTTTTGTCATCAAAAACACCCTCCGGCAGGCCGATATTCCTGATTGCTGACGAGCCGTACAGGGAAATAGCCTATGACGGAAAAGCAGCTTCTCCGGTTCTGTCAAAATATAAAAACGCGTTTGTAGTGAATTCCTATTCCAAGTCTTTATCTCTCCCCGGAGAGCGGATTGGATATGTAGCTGTTAACCCGCAGATGACAGACCATGATCTTGTTTTAGGTGGATTAAACCTGTGCAACAGAATTCTCGGTTTTGTAAATGCTCCCGCATTAATGCAGAGGATTGTTGCACAGTTGAATGATGTTTCTGTTGCGGTGGATGTTTATAAAAATCGCCGGGATATATTCATCAAAGGATTAAGGGATGCCGGATATACTTTTACTGATCCTGAAGGCGCATTCTATCTATTTGTAAAAACTCCTACTGATGATGACGTCAGTTTTGTTAGACACCTTCAGAAGTATAATATTCTGGCAGTACCTGGAACCGGCTTCGGCGGTCCCGGTTATTTCAGGCTTGCTTATTGTGTTTCTGAAAAAATTATTGAAAGGGCAATTCCGAAATTTAAAGAGGCATTGAGTACCTATAAAGGGTGATTATTCATCATCCTTTATACGCGCTTTTAACGCTTTTTTATTCACAGGAATGGTTATATTCTCCCCCTGTTCATCATCAATCATGTTAGTCTTCGGACCCTCCTGGCCGCTATACGGGAGGGTATTTATCTTTACATTTATATTTTCAAGAAGCAGCTGAAGCTTCCTGTCGTTAGGGTCCTGCTGAATTGCCTTTTCATAATTAATTTTAGCATCTTCATCTTTCCCGGTTTTTTCATAAGATATTCCAAGATACATGTAGAGAAGCGACGTGTTTACATTAAGCTTATTTGCTTTCTCAAGATAATCGACGGCTTCTTTATACTTGTCATTGAAAAACATCAATGTTCCCATCTGGTAAAGAACCTGGGGGTTATCTTTCTGGAGCTTTAATGCTTTATCGAGGTATGTGAAAGCATTGTTCATATCCTGAAGTGTTATATATAGAAGTCCAAGTTTATAGTTTCCTTCAAAGTTATCTGTATCAATAGTAAGGATAGCCTGGTAGAGTTTTGCGGCTTCATCCCATTTTTTGTTTTTTTCAAGCCGAAGGGCTTCGCTCTGATAGTATTTATCTTTGAATGAGAGCTGGTCATTAACGTAGTTTTTTATTGAATCATTATATGGGGCATATTTTTTAAGTTCAAAGATATTCTGAATCTCTTTATTATATTCATTAACAGATTCAGCATATTCAAGATTTTTAATAATGGATAAAACTTTAGCATTTCTCTGTATAGCAGATTTCAGATCTGAATAAAATCTTAAATCTGAATCACTTATAGAAATCTTGAACCAGTCAGGTGTAAACTTCAGATAATAATCAAGGAGTGCAGCGGGGAGAAGCATGTGACCGCTTTCATTAACCGGGCGCTGGTTTGCTGAAAGCATATTCATCAGTGTATTAAGCTCAGAGTAGAGAATATTATTAAGGCAGTGAAAATCATTATAGAAGATTCCCCCTGCACCGGTATTTTCGGAATATAGGGGAGCTATTCTTTTAAGTGATTCAGCGTTTATTTTCAGGGAATCCTGATTGCCGGATGATAAAACAAGGAGTATATCCGAGAAGAGATACACAGTGTGAAACCTGAATTTATTACTGAGCTGACTAAGTGAATTTTTAAGCATTTCATCACTTGCAAATTTCATGTCAAAGATAACAGCGTAAACGCCCTCTTCTGACATCTGCTTTTTTATAAGATCATAATATTCTGAGGAAGACTTGAAAGAGTGAATTGTCTGATCCGGTATATTCGGTGAATCAAGGATCAGATGAAATTTCTTTTTATTAGCCAGAAGAAAATTAAGAAGCTCCTGCTGTAAAGGGGAGTATAACTGATTTCCTGATATGGGGAGCCGGTTGTTGTCAATAAGTTTAGAAGAAAGTGTATCTATACAAAGCATCTCCGGCATAAGTGAGTATACCGGATTGCGGAAAAATTTCTGGTTGCTGTCAATAACAAGAGTGGAAGTATTCTCCTTTGCATAAAGTGCTGCTGCCGCAGCTCCCCGTTTCAGATTTTTAATATTGCTGTCTGACAGGTAGAAAGCAGGATTTCCGTAAATTTTGATTACCCCTTTTTCAGAAATATAGGGCAGGTTAAAGTTTGTTTTCTGAAGCAGTTCGAAATTCTCACTGCGGGTGAAAAAGGGTTTATCTGATAAAGGTATCTTAAAATAAAGATGCAGCAGCAGTACAGCAGGTATAAAGACAAGAGTGAAAACAAAATAGGCAAATTTTTTCAGAGGATTAATTTTAAGGTTAAAAAGAAATATCCCCGGAATCAGAATATTGAGAATTGCAATTATATACAGAATTATATAAAAAAGAATATTTGTATACTGGAGAAAAGATATAGATAGAATAACAGGAATAGGAAGAATATAAAGAGAGAAATTGATTATATTATATCGTTTTTTATGATCATATTTAGAGAGAATATTCTCAAAGGTCTGCCTTAAAGAAAATCCGTAAATTGCCGGGGGAGCAGCGGCAATTGCATAAGCAGTTGTCAGTGAAATTTTATCTGAAAAATAAAATAACAGGAAGAGGTAAGCCAGAAAAATCACAGGGAAGAGCATTTCGCTGTATACATACCAGAAAGAGGGTTTCTTCAGTTTCCCGGCAAAATATCCCGCTGCCATTGCAAGAAAAACAACTGAAACATATATCTGTCCGTGAAAATAGTTGTTTCCATAAAATTTTACCAGTACCAGATGCCCCAGAAAAATATAGGTTATAATATATGTAAAATTCAGATAAGTATAAAAAAGATCATCTCTTTGAACCTGATCATCCGGTTCAATAACAGCATCATCAAGATACTGTTTTGCAAAAAGCGGCTCAGGGTTAAATTTCTTATTAATAAAAATCATAATAAGAAAAAGCAAAAGAGTAAGCACCGGGAAAAACGGCATGATTTGATTAATATGAAAAGAAAAGAAAAAACTCTGGGATGCAATAATCAATCCTGCAGAGATGGAAAGGAGCATAGATAAAATATAGTTGGATAAAAGGTTTTTTTCATCCAGAAAGTCACCGGTGGAGATGTTAAGAAAATAACTGTTAAGAACTCCGCTGAAGAATCCGGGAAGAATAATCATTAAAGCAGCCAGGTATCTGTTATAGATATATATGTTCAGATTTGAAAGGAGGTCATTAAACATAATTCCTTTTAAAAAGTAGAACGAAACTGCGGTGCTGAAAAGAAGAGCGAAAATTATATTTATAATAATTGATTTTTTAAGGAGTGAGTAGAAAAATCTGCCGGATATATTCCCCGCGAAAAAAGAGATAATTGCAATTATCAGAACAATAGATGTAACAGGATAATAAGTAAGATACTGTTTATATGTAAGTATGATATCAGTTATCTGCAGAATAAGTATAAAAAAAGTTAAAAAAACCGAGACAGGGATCAGCCATCTTTTTGATGTATCCTGATAACTGAATTTTTTAATGTTGCTCATTAAAAAGGACTCCTTGTAATCATGTTATGGCAATTTTTAAAAACTTAAAAGTCATTTTATAAGGGATAAAATTATAAAAAAAGAACTTTTTTTTAAAAACAGAAATAATGAGTTATCCCTTTCATTTCTCTGAATAATATACAAAAGCATCATTCCGGCAGTTATTTCTAATTAACATTTATTTCCTTATAATTATGAACCCGGAAAAAACCGATAATAATTATAATTTCAAAAGGCCCGGCATAATGATTAGCAAAAAATTAAAGTATACACTTGTAGTATCGGCCGTTATTCTTTTTTTACCGATAATTAATCATGCTCAGACAGAATCGGATGATTTTAAAACTGCATATAATTCACGGAATTATGCAAAATCTCTTGAACTGATAAATATTAAGCTGAATGAATATTATTTAAAAAAAGTTGATGATAGGCGTATTCCGGAACAGATGATTTCTATTCTCAATGTAGGTGAAAAAACCGATCTGATAGAACTTTTCAGAAAAAGAAAAGAAAAGGGATTTCTGATTGAGGATAATGCAGAAATGTCTGAACTGCATTTATATGCTGCAAGGTCTCTCTCCGCATTGAATAAAAAACGGGATGCTCTGAACAATTATATCCAGTCATTAAGATTTTCGAAGTATGAGGATATGAAGGACGATATAGTCTATTATGAGATATCCGGTATTTTTAAAACAATGGATGGCGGGATCTATTTTAAAGGATATATAGATTCTCTGGAGCAGGCATATATTTTTAATAAAAACAATTATCAGTATTCACGGGAGCTTGGTCTTGCCCTGTTCAGAACTGAAGATAAAAAAAAGGCAGCATATCATCTCGAAAGATTTGTGCAGCAGTCAGGAGAAACGCCTGATCCGGATATCTATCTGAAGCTTGCGAGTCTGTATGAATCAATTAAAAAATATATGGAAGCTGAAAAGAACTATAATGAGTACCTGAGGTATAAACCGGAAGAGGGGGGAGTTCATTATTCTCTGGGTTATCTTGCATATTTTCATACAGGTAACTATACACTTGCAGAATCTTCTTTCAAAGCAGCATTGAGACTGCTGCGCGAAGATGATCTTTACAGAAGATCAAAATCCCTTGAATATCTTGCTGATATGTCATTCAGTAATCTTAAATATACAAGGAGTATTGAGCTGTATCAAAACGGGATAAAATACCAGAAAATGATCCAGGACCGGATTGAGCAGAAGAAAAATGAACTGGCTTCTATAAATCAGAAAATTATTGAGATGAAAAGTGAAGTAATATATAAGCAGGATTTTAATAATTTTGAAGAGTTTGAAATGCTGCAGGATGACCAGGGGAAAATAGAGACAGAAATAGATAATTTAAAGTATCAGTTCAGAAATATGAATCCCGGTAAAATACAATGGAATCTTGCGGAGATTTATACAAAAACAGGGAAATATGAAGACGCAATCAGGTATTACAGGGAAGCTGTATACTTTAATTATAATGCCAATCTTTCAAGGGATATGATTACAAAATTACAGTTGAAAATAAGAAGGGGCTATTAGTATATTGCATCTAATACCAATCCGAATTTGTAAGGGGTTTCTATGTCAGGACATAATAAATGGTCTACAATTAAGAGAAAAAAAGGGGCAGTTGATGCTAAAAGGGGTGCTCTTTTTACAAAGATTATAAGAGAGATAACAGTTGCCGCAAGAGCAGGCGGGGAGGATATCGATTCCAATCCAAGGCTCAGAACAGCTGTATTAAAAGCAAAAGCTTCAAATATGCCTAATGATAATATCGACAGAGCTATTAAAAAAGGGGCAGGTAATATTGAGGGCGCTGTGTATGAAGAGGTGCGCTATGAAGGTTACGGACCTGGCGGAGTAGCTATTATGGTTGATTGTATTACTGATAACAAAAACCGTACAACTCCGGAGATAAGGGCAATCTTCGGCAAAAATGGCGGTAATCTTGGTGAAAGCGGCTCGGTAAATTATCTTTTTGATAGAAAAGGCCTGATTATTATTGAAGCCGGCAAAGTAACTGAAGATGAAATCATGGAGATGCTCCTTGATTTTGACGTTGAAGATGTGAAAACAGAGGACGGGAATATTGTTATAACAACCAGTCCTGATGGTTATAATGAAGTTTCAGATTTTCTTGTGAAGAAAGAATACACCCTGATTGAGAATCAGCTTACATATATTGCCAAAACATCAGTTCCGCTTGATGAGAAAAAAGCAGGTCAGTGTATGAGAATTATCGAGCTTCTCGAGGATCAGGACGACGCTCAGGAAGTTTATTCAAACTATGATATCTCTGATGAAATAATGCTTAAAATAAGCGAGCAGTAGTGATAATTCTTGGAATTGATCCCGGTTATGATATTTTAGGATGGTCGGTGATTAACGATAAATTTAAAGTATTCAATTACGGAATTATCAAAACATCACCCTCTGATCCGGTTGAAGCAAGGCTCCTGAACATACACAGGAGCCTTGATGCTATTATAGATGAATACCGGCCTGACTGCGCCTCTGTGGAAAAACTTTTTTTTCAGAAAAACAGCAAAACAGTGATGAATGTTGCAGCGGCAATAGGTGTTGTTATGCTTACACTTAAACTTAAGGAAATCCCTTTTTTTGAATATACTCCAACCCAGATAAAAAATTCAATTACAGGTTTCGGCAAAGCGGAGAAGGGCCAGGTTGAATTTATGATAAAGAAGATACTGAATCTTGATGAAATTAAGGGCCCCGATGACGCAGCAGATGCCCTTTCAATAGCAGTATGCCATTCCCTCTGCAGAAAGCCTGAGGCACGGGCCGCAGGCTTCTGTAAATAATAGATGTACTAAAGCTCGTCGATTATTACAGCGAGCATCTCCTTGGCATCGTTAATATCCTCCTGAAGTCTTTTAATATCCGCGAGCCTGTTTTCTGATTTAGCCTTGCTGTATTTCGAAATCAGAATATTAATGCTGCTGGTCAGTGCTTCTATCTGACTGTCAACAGGGAGATATTTTTCATCCGATTCAGATCCGTAAGAGGCGAATTCAGAATGCATTGTGTCAAGGTCAACAATCTCTCCCCAGTGAGGAGCGTAGGAAGTAAGACCAAGCTCCCGGGTAACATGTTTAGCAAAGCTTTCAGATGATTCCTCCTCACCGTGAACAACAAAGACTTTTGCTTTAGGATTACCGTTTGTTTTCAGCCAGTCAGTTAATCCGTTCATATCAGCGTGGGCAGAGAAGCCGCCAAGTGTATGTATATTCGCATTAACAGCAATGTCCTCGCCGTAAATTTTTACCTGTTTTGCACCTTCGACTATCCGGCGGCCTAAAGTCCCCTCTGCCTGGTAGCCCACAAAGATAACGCTGGATTCAGGACGGTACAGGTTGTTCTGAAGATGATATTGAATCCTTCCGGCATTGCACATTCCGCTTGCGGAGATTATGATTGCGCCACCTTTTTCTTTAGAAAGGAGCTTTGACTCATCCGATGACTTTGTAAATTTAAGATTTGGAAAATCAAGGGGGTTGTCACCGGAATTAAGCAATTTAATCATATCCTCATCAAAGCACTGAGGGTTACTTCTGAATATTTCAGTGGCTGAAATAGCAAGAGGTGAATCGATATATACAGGTATTCTCGGTAACTCACCACTTTTAAACAGTCTGTTGAGATCATAAATGATCTCCTGTGTACGTTCAACAGCGAAAGCGGGGATAACAATATTCCCCTTTTTTTTAATTGAGTCCAGAAGAATCTCTTTGAATTCTTTATATGTATCTTCTTTGCTTTTATGGAGCCGGTTTCCATAAGTGGATTCGATTAGTACTATGTCCGCTTCTTCAAGGGTCTCCGGGTCTTTTATAATTGCCTGATCTTTAGTTCCGATGTCACCGGAAAATACAATCTTGGTTTTTTTACCCTTTTCAGCAACCCACATCTCAATAAATGATGAGCCCAGAATGTGGCCCGCATCCCTGAATCTTACTTCCACGCGGGGGTGAATCTGTACGATCTCACCATAGTTGACAGGAACAAAATTATCTATACTGTTATCCGCATCTTCCACTGTGTAGAGTGGTTCAACCTGTGGCCTTCCAAGTTTTTTATTACGCTTGTTTATCCATTTGATGTCATTTTCCTGAATGTGGGCGCTGTCAGGAAGCATGACTGAGCATAGGTCAACAGTGGCTTTTGTCGCGTAAATATTTCCATAAAACCCGCCTTTTACGAGTTTCGGAATGAGCCCGCTATGGTCTATATGAGCGTGAGTAAGAAGCATACAATCAATCTTAGGGGGAGCATAAATAAGACCAAGCTGGTTTCTTTGGGTCAGCTCCTGTTTACCCTGAAACATACCGCAGTCGATCATGATAGTAAAATCCTGATCTTTTATAATATATGATGAACCCGTAACTGTTCGTGCACCGCCGACAAATTCAATTTTCATTGGAATCCCCTCTTTATCTATATATTTCTGTTATTAATAAATATAAGTATTATTGTGATAAGGAGTGTTAATTTTTTCCATCATAATTTTATAAAGAGAGAGTTAATAACGTCAGATCAGCATTAGCATTTTATTTTTATTAAGGGATATATTGAATCCCTTGAGCAAGAGAGATGGAGAGATCTTTGTAAACGGAAAATAATTGATCCTTTGCAGGTGTTTTCCCTGCCGCTCTAAGGATTCTGTCTGAAAGATTGCCGTGTTTAAAGATATTTGAAATAAAAACTGAATCTTCACCGTAATCTGGAAAATATAATTCCGCCATTTTCTTCCAGAATTCAATAGCGCGGCATGGAGCATGTAAACCGAAAATTTTCAGATATTCTGAATCATCAATAACTGTGGAGGACCCGTTTCTGATAACTGAAATTAAAATTTTATATAAAGATTCAGTATCTTTATTGATCTGATCTTTCATTGATGCAATCTCTTCATAAACAAGTTTTTTAAGTACATGAATGATCAGGCGGGCACATGCGATATCAGCCCCAGGGCAATCTTGAATATCACTTGTGCGGATTTCTATTGTGCCTCTTTCAAAGCGGGCTATACATCCGCGTGCATTTACCCATTCATGACTTATTATTTTTTCAGGATCATAATTTTCGAGGTCAGAGTAGATCTTTTTTAGAATTCTGTTGTTGTAGTCATCGATCCCTGTTGCAGGTTCAGGGACAATAGATCCGGTTATTGAAGGTATAAAGCCGGAGTTTGTTCTGTAAACTTCCACCCTGGTGTCCTGAAAACCGGAATAGCTACCTTCTAAAAAAGGGGAAGAAGCTGTAAGTGCATTAATCACAGGCAGTAGTATTCGTATTGCAGTATGCAGTTTGATAAATTCATCATTATTACTGAATGGCAGATTGATATGCATGCTCTGGAGATTTGACCATCCGTGACCGCTGCATCCGAAGATCCTGTCGAATGTATTATAGATCTCACGGTTTCCGTGGGGCCAGATTCTGAATTCACGATCAGGATTCATCCAGGGATGCATTGCTGTCGGAAGAAGTACTGCATTATATTTCTGAAGGATTCTATTCGCCGCACAGACTTCTTTCTGGAACAGTTTCCCTGAGCTGGAAAGATCAGGGATAGGTTTAAGTGATTTGAATTCAAGAACATGTAGTGCCAGCTCATTGGACCATGCTGAAAATCCGTTTTCTCCATCAGGGTAGACTTCATTATCAAAAGAACCTGAAATTTCAAATAACACTCTGTCACAAACAGGGAGAACATCAAGTGTTCCAGAGTCTGTGATCATGTATTCAAGTTCTATTCCTGTAGCTTCAAAGAGACCCACAGGATAGATTTTGTCAGAGGTCTGAACAGGTTCATACATTTAATTATACCGGTTTTAAATATAATACTTATGAATACGGAATTGAACAACGTGGTGGGAGCAGGAATAGAAAAAAATCCGGCTTTTGCCGGATTTTTTTTATGTTCTAAGAACGTTGCGGAGAAAGCGTTGGGTTCTCTCCTTTTGCGGATTATCAAATATCTGCTGCGGAGTCCCCATTTCTATTATTTCTGCATTATCCATGTATACTACTTTGTTGGCTGCTGCTTTTGCAAATCCCATCTCATGAGATACAACCATCATTGTCATACCCTCATCTGCAAGATCCTTCATAACATCAAGAACTTCTTTTGTCATTTCCGGATCAAGCGCCGAAGTGGGTTCGTCAAAAAGCATAACCATAGGATTCATAGCAAGGGCTCTGGCAATGGCAACCCGCTGCTGCTGTCCGCCGGAAAGCTGCTCAGGATAAGCTCTCTCCTTTTCAAGTAGGCCTACCCGTTTCAGCAGTATTCTTGCTTTTTCTTCAGCTTCTTCGATGGATACCTTTTTCACAATTCTTGGAGAAAGGGTTATATTGTTAAGAACATTAAGATGCGGGAAGAGATTAAATGACTGAAATACCATTCCGGTCTCCTCCCTTATTTTTCTTATGTTTGCTTTTGGCCCGGTTACAAGGTCATTCTCAATCCAGATGTCACCGCTTGTGACATTTTCAAGGCGGTTGATACATCTGAGAAGGGTGCTTTTGCCGCTTCCGGATGAACCTATGATAAAGAAAACATCACCCTGTTTAACTTCGCAGCTGACATTGTTCAGCGCAACAACGTGGCCGAAATTTTTTGATACATTAGAAACTTTAACCCTGGTTGACATCGGTTTTCATCCTCTCTTCCATTATCGCAACTAATCGTGAGAAAAAGAGCGTTAAAATAAGATATATTATGGCAACCATTGTGTAAGTTTCAAAGTAATAGAACGCGGTTGAAGCATACTCTCTTCCTCTGCGGAGCAGGTCAGAAACTGCAAGAATTGATACAAGTGATGAATCCTTTAGCAGAGCTATAAACTCATTCCCGATTGGAGGCAATACAACTTTTATTGTCTGAGGCAGAATAATTCTATAGATAGCCTGGGAGCGTGTCATTCCGAGAGCAAGTGCGGCTTCCATCTGCCCTTTGGGAATAGACTGTATACCAGCGCGGAATATTTCACTTATATACGCGCCGTAGCAGATAGCCATTGCAATGACAGCTGCGCTTATATCCATTATTTTTACGAATTTGGCAAGTGCGTAATAAATATAGAAAAGCTGTACAAGGAGAGGAATGCCGCGTATTACCTCAACATACACTGTACAAATTCTGTTGATAACAGGATATCTTGAAATTCGTCCAAGACCAACAAGCAGCCCTATGATCAGAGCGCAGATGATTGACAGAACTGTAACTTCAAATGTTTTAACTAAACCGCTGCTTGCGAAGTCAAAATGCCAGTCCTCATTGAATCCGACCACAAATTTAAACACATGGCAGTATGGTTCCGGGGAAAGAACCGGGAGCAATACCAGTACTGATATTGCTCCGTAGAACGCGATTCTCCAGGCTGAAAAGATGGAGGAGTCATCCCTTGCGGGGATGAGAACTCCATCAGTTACCTCAATTTTTGTTTTATTATTTATCTTAGCCACTTTTTCTCAAGCTCTTTGTCTATGCCTTTTGCTTTGATTTTAGCAAGTCCGGCGTTGATCATGTCAACAACTTCTTTGTTTCCTTTTCTTACAGCAATGCCATATTCTTCAGTTGTAAATGGTGTTCCGACAATTTTAAGAACCGGTTTGTATTTAGGATTGAGAAGTGCGTAATTTGCAGCAATAGGGTTGTCGCATACTACAGCATCAATTCTCCCTTTTGAGAGATCCTCAATAGCAAGACCGATTTCATCGTAAGTTTTAAGAGTTATGTTTTTGTATTTTGCTATCTCAATAGCGCCAGTTGTTCCAATCTGAGCCCCCACTTTTTTGCCTTCAAACTGGGGAAGCTGTTCCATTCCGTTGAGTTCTTTTTTAACAACAATTGTCTGTCCGATGCTTACATAGGGATTAGTGAAATCCATAGTTTTCTTTCTTTCTTCTGTAATAGTAACGGATGAGCATACAGCGTCATATTTATTTGCAGCAAGTCCTGCAAAAATTCCGTCCCATGCTGTATTCTGGAACTCAACAGCGAATCCGCCCTCTTTTGCAGCGGCACTGAGGAGATCGATGTCGAATCCTACAATGTTTTTATTCTCGTCAACATATTCCATCGGGGGCCATGTCGCGTCTGTTGCAACTATGATTTTTTTACCTGCAGACTGTTCTTTTGAGCAGCCTGTGAATACACAGAATGAAGCAATGCTTAACATAAGCAGAAGGATTATACCTTTCTTCATTTTTTTTAACTCTCCTGTTAATTAAAATCATCCCTGAAAGAGAATACTGGAATTGATGCAGTACAGTAATTTTTTGTGAGGGATTGATTATGACTTTTGATGAATACTATCAAAAAGCAAGAAAAATTTGTTACATGAAAAATTTCGGAAAAGTAAAAAAAATATGCTAAGTGAAAAAATCCATAATCCCGAATATATAAATAAGGCAAAATATGCAAAAAATATATAATAGAGGTTAATTGATTGTTGTATTATGATATAAATCAAAATAATCGGTTATAAACGTCTTTAAATGCTAATAATCAGGTTCAATATAGAGGTTATTAATCCCGAATAGAATAACGTCAGGGTAACATATCTGACAGCCATGGCAAGGATGCCGGGCTACTTAACAATGATTCAGGGAGGAATCAAGATGATTATTAACCACAATATGTCCGCTATTAATACCAACCGGGTATTAAAATTCCAGCATTGGAACATCGACAAGAACATGGAATCACTCTCTTCCGGTATGAGGATCAACAAAGCCGGAGATGATGCTTCAGGACTCGCAGTATCTGAAAAAATGAGAACTCAGATTCAGGGACTCAGACAGGCTGAGAGGAATACTGAAGACGGTATGTCTCTTATTCAGACAACTGAAGGATATCTTGATGAAGTATCAAGCATAATCCAGAGGGTTCGTGTTCTTGCAATTCAGTCTTCAAACGGTATATACACGCTGGAAGACAGGCAGCTCATACAGGTGGAAGTATCACAGCTGGTTGACGAGGTTGACAGGATAGCATCTCAGGCGGAATTCAATAAAATGAATCTCCTCCAGGGTGATTTCGGCCGTGTAAGTACAACTGCGTCAATGTGGATCCATATGGGAGCAAACATGCACCAGAGGGAGAGAATCTATATTCAGACAATGACAGCAAAAGCTCTCGGTCTGAAAAATATGATAGGGAATCCTCTTACACTTTCTACAGCTGCTGAAGCTAACAGGAATATCGGTGTTATGGATAATGCTCTTCATATTCTTGCGAAACAGAGAGCAGACCTCGGCGCATACTACAACAGGATGGAGCATGCTGCAAAGGGCCTCATGACTGCATATGAAAATATCCAGTCTTCTGAAAGCCGTATCAGGGACGCTGACATGGCAGAAATCATGGTTGATTTCACAAAGAACCAGATTCTTGTTCAGAGTGGAACTGCGATGCTGGCTCAGGCTAATGCCAAGTCTCAGGGTGTATTACAGCTTCTGAGGTAGAGAATTTATAATCATTCATTCCCCCCGGCAGGTTTGGGAGAACCGGCCGGGGGCCCGTTTCATTAATGATCTTTGAAAACAGAAAGTAATTTTGCAGCGAGCATGGGTTCTGCGAGCGGGTAAGGCGCGAAAGCGCTCCCTCGCAGTATACATGGTCGCTGTAATACGGCGATTGTATTCCCTATTTCTTTCAAACCTGGTATCAAACCCCTGATATGGAGATCAGGGAGTTTTCGTTCTGTAGGAGGAGCGGAAACAGCTAATTAAACAAAGGAGTGTTTAATATGATTATCAATCACAACATGAGTGCAATTAACGCCAACAAGGTAGTGAAATTCAAGCACTGGGATGTTGACAGGTCTATGGAGAGTCTCGCATCCGGTATGAGGATCAACAAAGCCGGAGATGATGCTTCAGGACTTGCTGTATCTGAAAAGATGAGGACCCAGATACAGGGGCTCAGGCAGGCTGAGAGGAATACTGAAGACGGTATGTCTTTTGTTCAGACAACAGAAGGTTATCTGAATCAGACTTCCGAAATTCTTCAGAGGATCAGGGTTCTCTCTGTTCAATCTTCAAACGGTATTTATACTGATCAGGACAGGCAACTCATACAGGTTGAAGTATCTGCTCTGGTTGATGAAGTGGACAGGATTGCTTCTCAGGCTGAATTTAACAAATTTAAACTGCTTCAGGGTGATTTCGCGAGATCGAATGCCAAAGCAAGTATGTGGTTCCACATGGGTGCAAATATGCATCAGAGAGAAAGAGTTTACATTGGAACTATGACAGCTCAGGGACTCGGACTCAGAGAAAAAACCGGCGCCTTTATCGCTGATCTGGCAACAGCAGACAGCGCAAACAGAACTATAGGCACAATTGATGATGCGCTTCACAAGATTTCAAAGCAGAGGGCGGATCTTGGCGCATACTACAACAGACTGGAATATGCTGCAAAAGGTTTAATGACTGCTTATGAAAATATACAGGCATCAGAAAGCCGGATCAGAGATGCTGATATGGCTGAAACTATGGTAAATCTGACTAAAGATCAGGTTCTTGTGCAGAGTGGTACTGCGATGCTGGCTCAGGCTAACGTCAAAACAAGATCCATTCTTCAGCTTCTCGGCGGGTGATTCTTAAAGTCTTTTAGCATAGGGGATACAAAATCCCGCCATTTGGCGGGATTTTTTTTGGTATTTGCAGAATTTATATTCTAAAATTAGTGTTTTTGCTCTTTTATGATAAAAACAGCTGTTATTTGGAACTTGACATGGTTTCCCGTTTTAAAAGAATGGCCCGGTCGTGCTTAAGTTTTAAATAACAGGGGAATATCATGATTATTTTAAAAAGCAACATAAATGATATGCTCAGGAAGGAAAAAGAGAAGGTCAGGAAGGCCTGTGAAAAAGAATACGGGAAAAAGCTTTCATCAATGAAGGTTAACCTTGAAAACAGCCATGCGAAAGCTGTCTCTTCAATGAAGAGTGATTATGAGCGTATAATTCAGGATAAAAACAGCGAGATAGAAAAATTAAGGAATGTAATTGACCGCAATTATCTCAGGTATCAGCAGGTAAGACAGCGGGAGAAGTATCTTGATGCGCTTAGCCATGAGATAGAGAATGTTATTGAGCATATGGTTGTCAGGGTACAGGAATCAGTTCAGCCGGTTTACCGTACAAGGGCAAAGGTGCTCTCTGTGAAAAAGGTCTCTGATAAATCGGATGATAAAATGAAGAAAGTTCTGGTTCTGAAAAAGTAAAAAAAAAGCTGCCCGCGGGCAGCTTTTTTTGTGAATAAAAAATTTTCTATTAATAATCTGAATATCCGATGGGGAAAGTTACACCTGCATGGCAGATAAAACCTGACATATCAAGCATGATATCATCGCTGTTTTCCAGCTCGGCACTTCTCCATCCGCCTTCGAGAATAAGTGTCATATTTGAATCAGAGCCAAGACGGATATTAACTCCGCCAACAACCTGCCATGTGAAACCGGTGAATGTATCATCAAATCCGGGAAACTGCTTGTCCATGTCAGGATTATCAAATTTAGCCCACGACCAGCCTGCACCACCTGTAACGAAGGGCATAAAGCCGTACTGATCCATCATATCTGCAAGTCTTATGGTTGCCACTGCAAGAAGAGGGAAGCTGTAGATGTTTGTTTTATCAACTGAAGTAAACTCAACATCATCAATTTTCGTTGAATCTCCTTCATCTTTATATTTGACCCAGCCGAATCCGCCTTCCGCACCAATTGTAAAATACTTATCTGCGCCGTAATTTACAGATATGGCAGTGTCAAGGCCTGCCTTATTCGGTGCATCCGGGAACTGCACACCAACTTTAAAATTGATGTTTGAACCTTCTGCAAAGAGAGCAGTGGCTGTCGCAGCTATTACAAGTGTTAAAGCGAGTCTTTTGAATAACTTCATTTTTTTCTCCTTAAACTTAAATATGCTATGTTTTTATATAACAATAGAGTCTGTAAATAGTCAAGCAATATGAAAAAAATGTTTTTAGTGTTGATCATACCAGCATTCCGTTGTAAGATAAGTATTATATGTTGACAAATACGGCATCAGATATTTTTAAGAAATCTTTCAAAGAAAAAGGCTTCTTCCGGTTATAAAAAAGTCTGATATTTAGAGGTAATTTATGCCTGCAGTGGGAATAATACTGGGAAGTGACTCTGATCTTCCTAAAGTGAAAGAGTGTTTTGAAATTCTTGATGAGTTTGGAGTTGAATATGAAGTTCTTGTCTCCTCTGCTCACAGGAGCCCCGAAATGACTGTGGCATGGGTGAAGAGTGCGAGGGATAGAGGGATGAAGGCGATAATTGCCATAGCCGGCGGCGCTGCCCATCTTCCCGGTGTTGTTGCTTCACATACAACTCTTCCTGTTATAGGGATCCCCGTCGAAACAAATATTGCCGGAGGACTGGACTCAATCCTGTCAATACTTCAGATGCCTGCGGGGATACCTGTTGGCACCATGGCTGCGGGAAAATCCGGAGGAGTAAATGCGGCTCTTTATGCATTGAGCATAATGTCTGTAAGTGATGCTTCGATTGCGGATAAAATCAGCTCCTACAGAAAAAAAATTGAAAATAAGATTGAAGATAAAAACAGAGTCATAAAAGAAACAGGGCTTATGAATTATATAAAGAATCTGGAGGGTAAATAATGATAGAGCATGTTGCCGGAATACCGAAGGAGAGGATTCTTATACTGGACTTCGGTTCACAGTACACACAGCTTATTGCAAGACGTATTCGTGAATTGAATGTCTATGCTGAAATAATCCCTTTTCATCATCCGGTTGAAGATATTGTCAGAGAAAAACCTTCAGCGATTATTCTGTCAGGGGGCCCGGCTTCATTTTATGAAAAAGGATCTCCGAAAATTTCTGATGAAATTTTTAAATTAGGAGTTCCGGTACTCGGAATATGCTACGGGCTTTACGTTGTTGTTAATGCATACAAAGGTGAAAGCGGCGGGGCGGCTTCCCGTGAATACGGCAGGGCAGTTATAAATATAAAAGGGAAGTCGGAACTTCTTAAGGGGCTTGGAAAGAAGGAGCAGGTCTGGATGAGCCATGGCGACAAGGTTCTGAAAATGCCTGAAGGTTTCAGTGTAACAGCTTCATCCGAAAATGCGGAAATTGCAGCCATTGAAAATCCGTCTAAAAGGGTATACGGCGTGCAGTTCCATCCGGAAGTTTATCATACGACAAATGGAATAAAGGTTCTTAAAAATTTTCTGTTTAATATATGTAAATTGAAGGCCACCTGGGATATGGGGTCTTTTATAGATATATCCGTTGAATCTATTCGGAAAGAGGTTGGTGACGGCACAGTTTTACTCGGCCTTTCCGGCGGAGTGGATTCGACTGTTACAGCAATGCTTCTTCAGAAGGCAATAGGGGAGAGACTCTATTGTGTGTTCGTCAATAATGGTGTGCTCCGTAAAGATGAAGAGAAGCAGGTTGTTGAAAGATTTCAGAAATACATGAAACTGAATCTTATATATGTAGATGCTTCAAAGAGGTTTCTCACTAAGCTTAAGGGTGTGGAAGATCCTGAGAAGAAACGCAGAATTATCGGGAAGGAATTCATCTCTGTTTTCATGGATGAGGCAAAGAAGATCGGTAAATTTGATTTTCTGGCACAGGGAACATTGTATCCCGATGTTATTGAATCTGTTTCCACCAAAGGTCCTTCTGATACGATCAAGAGCCATCATAACAGGGTTCCTGAAGTGCTGAAGCTTATTAAATCAGGTAAAGTTATTGAGCCTCTCAAAGAGCTTTTCAAGGATGAGGTACGTGAACTTGGTTTAAAACTCGGTTTACAGGAGGAACTTGTTCATAGACACCCGTTCCCGGGTCCCGGGCTTGCAATAAGGATTATCGGTGAGGTAACTCCTGAGAGGATAAAGATACTCCAGCATGCAGATGATATTATTGTGCAGGAGATCAAGGATGCCGGGCTCTACAGAAAACTCTGGCAGATATTCGGGGTTTTTCTCCCTGTGAAATCCGTGGGAGTTATGGGTGACAACAGGACTTATGAAAATGTTATAGCAGTACGTGGAGTTACGTCTGTGGATGCCATGACTGCTGACTGGGCTTATCTCCCGGAGGCTCTGCTGAGAAAAATTTCAAACAGGATTATTAATGAAGTTAAGGGAGTCAACCGTGTTGTTTACGATATCTCTTCAAAGCCCCCTTCAACAATTGAGTGGGAATAAAGAACAAAAAATCCTGCTGATACAGCAGGATTTTTTATCATCACTAAAGATCATGAAATAAGATAGTATAGCAGTTATTTTTTCCTCACAATATCAACCACAGCCCGTACATCCTGCGAAGATTCTTTATCTATTACAAGTATATCATTTCCTGACTGTACAACCACGATATTAGATGCACCCACAACAGCTATTCTCATCCCTTCACTGAATACAGTACAGTTTTCACTTTTAACAAAAATTGAATTATCAGGTGACTGTGTCCTGTTGCCTGATGAATCAGCGTCAAGAATGTCGTCAGCCGCTTTCCAGCTACCAAGGTCCGCCCAGCCGAATTCGGCAGGTATAACCATGCGGTTGTCTGCATTTTCAAGGATCCCGTAATCTATAGATATCGATTCAATGGAACTGAATATCTGAGCTTTAAGTTTTTTTATATCATCAGATGTTGATGATATCTTCGTGTGGTCCATATCCATAAGCGGCTTAAATGCTTCAAAGTGCGCGGGCATCAACTCGCGGAATTTACTCATGATTACAGATGTTTTCCACACAAAGATTCCGCTGTTCCAGAAGTAGTTCCCGGATGCCACATATTTTTTCGCAGTTTCAAGATTCGGTTTCTCTACGAATTTATCAACAGGGATCTCATTCCCCTCTGCTCCATCAACCCCTTTTATATAGCCGTAACCGGTTTCAGGATAATCCGGCGTCACTCCTATTGTTACAAGTGAGCCGCTCTCTGCAAGATCCACCCCTTTTTTCAGCACATCTGCAAAAGCCTGGTTGTTTCTGATAAAATGATCCGCAGGGAGCACTATCATGATCGATTCAGGATATTTTTTCTGGAGAAAAGATGCTGCATATAATACGGCTGCTGCAGTATTTTTCGGCATAGGTTCTGAGAGTATTGTACCTTTCAAACCGGTTTTTGCGATTTCATCAATTGAAAGGTTTTCGTATTTCTCCGCTCCAACTATAACAACTTCTTCGGGAGAAACAGGCTTCAGCCTGTTGATGGTCTCCTCAAGAAGTGTTCCGTGTCCTGACATGTTGTGGAACTGTTTTGGTTTATCTTCGTTACTCATGGGCCAGAGCCTTGTTCCTGCTCCCCCAGCCATTATTACAGGTATTATCATTTTAAACTGAATACTCCTTTTTCATTGAAATTCAGCTTCAGGGCATCTTTTTTAATTTTATCAGGGAATTTTACCAGTGAATGGCCTGTGAGGGTATAATTACCTTTCCCTTCATTGAAGGCATTAAGAATTGCTTTACCAAGAGCTTTTGAGCTGAATTCATTATTCACGCCGAGTGTATACTCGCCGTCTTTGTTCTGTATATCCTTTGTAAAACCGTCAACCAGTTTACTTGCGTTTACATTAAAGTTATAGTTAAGATCTTTAAAGAGAAGCTGTGCTTTTGTTTTGTTTTTCATAACTATGTCAAAGTTTACTTTTAATTTAAGGTCGAGGTCTGAAGGGTCAATTACCTTTGAAGGGTTTTTACCGTCTATTATTGCGCCGAACATATTTGTAATGGCATCTGCATTGAGGTTTTTCTTTGCTGATTTTTTTATTGCAGCTTCTATGTCAGCTTTTGTTGGTTTAATTACATTAAAATTTGCGATATTGATTTCCGGTTTAATTGTGGGGACATCTTTTTTCAGCTTAAACTTAAATGTCACATCTTTTGCAACTTTATGTACTGTTTTTGGGAGAGGGAGAACAATAACCATATCAATTACACATTCAAGAGAATCTTTTTTCTGGTAATCCTTTACAATTTTTGCCATGTCAGCATATTTAAGATTTACAAAAACTCTGGTTGTCTCTTTTCCCCTGGCTTTTATCTTCAGCTTATCTGTGGCAGTCTGGAAAAATTGTTTATTCTCTACAAAAAATGCCGCTTTTACAGTGGAGAGCTTAAGTTTTACAGGGTACGGGTTATTAATAGATATATCAAAAAGAAGAGTTATATCTGTGAGGCTTATTGAATCAATGTCGAAATTTACGATTTCAGCAGTGGGTTTTGGTATTGTATAGCCGCTTATCTGATCGGGAAGTTCAAAAGCGCTGCTGTTATAGGATGCTAATGGTATTAAGAGCGCGATAATAAGAAAAATGGACAATTTTTTCATGTTTTACCTGTCTGATTATTGGATTTTCTATAAAACTGATATAGATATATAATATACCCGGTGATTCTCAAGAAAAATTCGGCGTTTTGTAAATAAAGTTAATTAAATGTTGTATTAATCAAAATTAATTCGCAAATGGTCTGAAAATGTCATTAATTTCGTTGACAGTTTAGTGCCTATATATTGTTTTTTAACTTTACTATTGCAATTGAAAAGGAATTGTTATTTTTTTATAAGTAGATAAGGGGCTTAGGTAATGAAGGACATTCAGAAAACGTATTCTATGAAAGAAGCTGAGATACAGAAAAAATGGTATCTTGTTGATGCAGAAGGGAAGGTGCTTGGCAGGCTTGCCACAGAGATAGCTACAATCCTCAGGGGTAAAAATAAACCTGAATATACACCTCATCTTGATATGGGTGACAATATTATTGTAATTAACGCCGAGAAAATTGTTCTCAGCGGGTCAAAGGGGACTGATAAAGATTATTTCAGCCACTCTCAGTTTCCCGGCGGCGAGAGGTTTACAAGCATAACAAAACTGATGAAAGAGAAGCCCGAATTTGTTATTGAGCATGCTGTTAAAGGGATGCTTCCTAAGACAAAGATGGGGAAAAAGGTTCTCGGCAACCTGAAGATCTATGCAGGGGATAAACATCCTCATGATGCACAGAAACCGGAAATAATCAATCTATAGTTTACAGGGATTTAAGGAGATATTAAATGATAGAAAGGAAGTACGCAACAGGAAGAAGAAAAACCTCGGTTGCAAGGGTATGGCTTAAGCCGGGAAACGGCCAGATTGTTATTAACAAACAGCCTATTAATGAATATTTCAGAAGGCAGACTCTTGAACTTATAGTAAGGCAGCCTCTTGAGCAGGTTGGTCAGCTTGATAAGTTTGATATTTATGCAAATGTTTGCGGCGGCGGTTGGTCAGGACAGGCCGGTGCTGTAAGACAGGGAATTGCAAGATGCCTCGTTCTCACTGATGAGAAACTGAAGAAGAACCTCAGGGAAGCAGGTTTCATTACAAGGGACGCAAGGAAAGTTGAAAGAAAGAAGCCCGGTCAGAAGAAAGCAAGGAAGAGATTCCAGTTCTCTAAACGTTAATCGGGATACAATATATTTTATATGCGGGGAAGGATGCCAGAGGCATCCTTCTTTGTTTATCCCTTATTGTTAAATGAATCACAATATGCTGAATGACAGGATAATTATTAAGGCCTCTTTTTTATGAAGAGATTATTAAATTATTCAGAAGGGGAGCATGAACCCCCATTTGAAATGAAAGTTAGAACTTGATACCAATATATCCGTTTATTGTCTGTCCAAAAAAGTTTTTTCCGATTTCAATAGTAAGCGGTCCGGACAGTTCTTTATCTTTTGCTCCGTAGAAGGTACGCAGTCCGCCACCGAAAAAAACATCATCAGTTTCTGCATAAAGACCGACTTCGAAGATACCCATTTTTCATCTGTTTTTTTGAATTTGCCTGAAATGTCTTCAGTTAACGCATAAGAAGATGCTTCATATTCAGAGGAGATACATTTGTTATATTGCATCCCTGCGCCGAAAAAGAGGGTTGCATCGTCAGAAAGCAGTACATGGTATCGCGCAATCACAGGTATAATAAGAAACTTTTCTTTTATTATTAAATCAAAAGTATCCCAATCAGTTTCGTAGTCGGCATCTATACTGGTGTATGAATGTTTTATTTCTGTGCCGAAACCGGCGGAAATAGAGAGTTCATCAAGAATGAAGAATTCACCGTTTATTGCTATATTAGCATCATAACCGACAGCAACTGAATCATCTCTGGATGATTCTACATTTGTTAATATACTGTATCCTAAAGCAATTGAAGGATACAGTAAAACATCACCCTCTTTAAAAGCAAAAACCGGTAAAGAGGCAAAAACGATCATAAAAGACAAAATAATTTTTTTCATTTAATCCCCGGGAGTTTTATTGATTTGTCATAACTTTTTTAGAGCAGATTATTATAAAAAAATCAATTATTAAATATTATTCTGCAGGAAATAATATTTTCAGCTTTTCATAATTATGCTCTGATTTTAAATTAATTGTATGCCCAAACGGTGACTATAGATGCCTATAATCATAAAACTGATATTCAATGATAATTCGGTCGCTGCTGAACTTGAGAATGGTGAGACTCTACGGCTGACCTATGATGTTTATTCACAATATAAACTATGCAGCGGCATGGATCTTTCCGGCAGCCTCTACATGGAGGTGTATGATGAGTCACGGAAATTTGAATGCAGAAGCAAAGGGCTC
The DNA here is from genome assembly GCA_002418835.1 of Spirochaetia bacterium UBA5763. Taxonomy (GTDB): domain Bacteria; phylum Spirochaetota; class UBA4802; order UBA4802; family UBA5550; genus UBA5550. The sequence continues at coordinate 205,600 of DIEX01000032.1, forward strand.
TTGTACCTCGGACTGAGGGCGCGATCTGTTGATGAGATGAAAAAATATCTTAAAAAGAAAAATTTTTCTGACAGGGATATTGATGATACTGTGGAGTACCTGAAAGGGAAGGGGTATCTCAATGATTATGAGTTTGCTGTGCTCTATACAAAGGATCGGATGAAATCCGGTAAACGCGGTAAGGATCTGATTGTCCGCGATCTTTACAGAAAGGGTCTTGGCCGTAAAGAGATTGATAAAGCGATTAAAGAGTGCGGCGCTGATGTTGCAGATGAGGAAGCGGTTTTTCATATGGCACAGAAAAAATATGAGTCAGTTAAGAATAAGGATAATCCTGCAGTAAAGGTATCTAACTACCTGCGGCAGCGTGGATTTGATTATGATATAATTAAAAAAGTTTTACAGAGGTTGGGTGAGGAGGTTCAGGAGTGAGATTCATAAAACTATTGCTGATAGCGGCTTCAATAATATCTTTATCATGCGGAAGAGAGGAACTCGATTCTCTACCGGTATATTTTATATCAGGGGGACAGGTATACTCAATAGATTTTAATGGTGGAAACCTTAAACGACTGACAAATGATGCAAACACATATGAGTCTGTAAGTTCATCAATGGATGGAGAGGATATTCTTCTTTCTGACAGCAGCGGTAAAATGTACGTGATGAATTATAAAGGCGGCACTCCGGTTTATTTCATGGACGGGAGATTTGGAACATACGGGCCTTCGGGTAATATTTATTTTGCACTTAAGGATGGAACATCACATAATACAATTGCAAGGAGTGATCCATCCGGGAATAATATTACTTCATTAAAATTAATAGATACGAATGCATATATTATGTCAATTTCAGTTAGTTATGATGAAACAGAGTTAGCAACACATTATCAGCTTTTAGGCCCATCGTATAGTATTAAAATTAATTTATTAAATCTTGGAGCCCCAGTGACAAGTTTTAATGGTGGAATTGGTATGTCTTATTCAACTTTAAATAAAGATATTCTTGTTTATAACAGCACATTTTTAAGAATAACACGGCCGGATACAACTTATTCAGATGTTTATACCTCAACTTACAGCTCATTATCATTAGGAGCATGGTCCCCAGATGTAAGTTTTATATTTTTTGCTTATAATGATTCTAATCCTAAAGAGATCAGGCGTATAAAATCTGATGGGACAGAAATGATAACTCTCGGATATTTCAATACAGCCATCAACACTTTCTGCGTTCTTGGAAAACCGAGATAATTTTTGTCAGTAAATCTTCTCTATCCTGTACCCTCCGGCTGTGAGCGCCTCAGTGATCTCACTGATATGTTCGTGGCCGTTTGCTTCTATTGTAACTTCAAGATGAACTCTGTGGAGCCTGTCGAGGCTTTTGAACTGGTTGTGGTCAAGCTTAACCACATTGGCATTTTTCTTTGCAAGTATCCGTGCCACCTCAAGGAGCTGCCCCGGCTTGTCAGGAAGCTCAACTGAAAAGCAGAATATCCTGCCGCGGTTAACAAGCCCCTGGTCTATCATTGCTGATATTGTGAGAACATCTATATTCCCGCCGCTTACAACAGAGACAACCTTCTGCGGATCTCCCCCTAATTTTTTCAGTGCCGCGAGTGAGAGTATACCAGCGTTCTCTGCCACAAGTTTATGCTTTTCAAGGAGCATGAGGAAGAACTCCATCAGCTCGTAATCTGATACGGTGATTATATCATCTACATATTTTTTTATTATTTCGTAGGTGATATCCCCGGCACGGCGGACAGCTACACCATCTGCAATTGTCTGTACGCGTGGGAGTTCGCAGATACATCCCTGTTCTATGCAGTGCTTAAGCGTGGGGGCCCCTTCAGGCTCAACTCCTATAACTTTAATTGTTGGATTTATTGTTTTAGCGGCAATGGCTATACCTGACACAAGACCGCCACCTCCAACAGGAACAAGGATGCACTGGCAGTCAGGAAGCTCCTTTAATATCTCAAGAGCTATGGTCCCCTGGCCTGCTATGACCTGCTCATCATCAAAGGGGTGTATGAAACGGAGCCCCTCCTCCTTTTCAATGCGTCGTGCTTCAGCATAAGCTTCATCATATATATCACCAGCAAGAACAACTTTTGCGCCTATTTTTCGTGTCCCTTCGGTTTTTATAAGCGGGGTGGTTTTCGGCATAACGATGGTTGCATTAGCATTGAGAAGTTTTGCTGCAAGAGCTACACCCTGTGCGTGGTTCCCTGCTGATGATGCAATGAGTCCTCTCTCTTTTGTTTCCGCATCAAGAGAGGCGATCATATTGTAAGCGCCGCGTATTTTAAAGGCCCCTGTGATCTGAAGGTTCTCAGGTTTGATATAGACTTCATGTCCGTACTCCTCGGAAAATGGAGCGGAGTGTATAAGTGGTGTGGGGGTGATTATCCCTTTGAGTCTCTCTGCGGCAGCCTGTATATCCCTGTAATCAACCATTGTTTTACCTGTTTATTAATTTAGATCACAGGGATTTCAGTGTAGAAGTTTTGTCAAGGATAGTTGTTTTATTTCATAGCAAAACGTATAATCTCTTCAATATCCGGGACTTCAGGTATGGCATATATGCGTATAAAGCTGACTTTCCCCTCTTCATCAATAAGGAAGTTTGCACGCCCTGATATACCTGATTTTTGAATGAAGAGATCGTATTTTTTTGCAACGTCGCCATGGGGCCAGAAATCTGCAAGGAGATCGGTTTTTGTGATCTTCATGTAATCAGCCCACTCCTTTTTGCATGGCTGGCTGTCCACGCTTATTCCGAGAGCTATTATATTAAGCCTTTTAAGTTCATCATTTTTGGCCTCAAGGGTTCTCATCTGTATGTCACAGATGCGCGTCCATGCAAGGGGGTGAAAGGAGAGGAGAACTTTGTTCCCCTGCAGCGCTTTAAGATTTACATCAACCTTGTTCTGATTCTGAAGTGTAAAATCGGGTGCAGTATCACCAATCTTAAGAAGTCTTTCCTCCATGATCCCTCCCGTTTTTTTAAAGAGTTGCTTGCTGAATCCATTCTAAAATTCTTACAGAATCCGACAGTTTTTAAATCGGTTTCGCTATCAGTTTTCTGCAAAAAAAAGTTTAATGCAACAGGTCTGATATATATAATAGCTGAATGAGGCGGGAGAATCAATTAAAATTTATCCTTTATAGCCTTTATCCTCAGGGAGTCCCGGTTTTTTTGCTGATGACACTGCCAGCTCGTCACAACGTTCATTATAGATATTTCCTGCATGCCCCTTTACCCACATAAATTTTATTTTGAGAGGTTTGATTAAATCGAGCAGTTCCCCCCATAGGTCAGGATTTACTGCGGGCTGTTTGTCTGATTTGATCCAGTTGTTTTTACGCCATTTCTCGGCCCACCCTTTGGTTATGCCGTTAACAACGTAACTTGAGTCTGTGTAAAGAGTTACAGGCTTATCCTTATGCCGGAGATTGCGGAGTGCCACTATGGCACCTGTCAGCTCCATGCGGTTGTTGGTGGTGAGGCGGAATCCTCCGCAGTATTCCTCTGCTTTACCTTCATGTATTATAACAACGCCGTACCCTCCAGGGCCGGGATTACCGGAACTTCCGCCGTCTGTATATATAGTGATTTCACCATCTTTAGGCTTAGAGTCTCCTCCGGCATTTTCTGATGGTATTGCGGAGAAGGGTATTCTTTTTAACACGGGATTTTTCATCCACTCTTCTGCTTCTTTTCTGGAGGGGAAACCTTTGTACAGGGCGCCTGTAAAACCGTCGATCTGGCTCTTTGCCTCTGGCCAGTTATCGTATATTCCAGGTTTCAGGCCCTTTGCCACTGCGTAATATTTTTTCGGCGCCATTAAGTAAAACTCCTTGGATAATAATTTTATGTTTATAATAACTCCCGAAAGAAATGAGACAATACTTTTTTCAGAAATGTAAAGTCAAGTTTTAATAAACCGGGAGTGCAGGAGCGTCTGAGGTGAGTTTATCTGAGCCGGGTAGGTTTAATTGATGATACTGTCTATTGCCTCAAGGAGCTGGTCAAGGGTAAAGGGTTTTTTAAGAAAACCTTTGACCCCCATTTCAAGGAGAGGAATTGTCCTGTCGTCAAGACCGAAGCCCGAAGTGAGTAAAACTTTAACCGCCGGATTAATTTTAACCAGTTCTAAAAAGACATCCTTCCCTGTGAAACGCGGCATTGAGTAATCCAATATTACAGCATTAACCTTCATGAAATTATTTTTAAAATAATCTATACCTGAAAGACAATCATCTGTTGTGAATGTATCATAGCCTGATTTTTCAAGCATTGTTTTCACTGTTTTGCTGACAGACTCATCATCATCGATAATCAGAATAAGCCCTTCTCTCCCGGTTTTCAATCTGTTTATCTTATCAGCCGATACTGTTTTACCGCTTACTTCCTCTTCAGACACCGGCAGATATACATTAAATACAGTTCCATTACTCTGTTCTGAATATACACTTATATGGCCTTCGTGCTGTCTAATAATATTGTAAACCATGGAAAGGCCCAGACCGGTACCTTTGCCGTTTTCCTTCGTGGTAAAAAAAGGATTAAATATTTTAGGCAGGTTTTCCTTTGAGATCCCTACGCCGGTGTCCCTGATTTCCACCTTCCAGTAATCTATCTCCCTCATGTTTGTATTGGTTTCTAAATACATCGTGTCAGGGTAAAAACTGCTGATGGTTATTTCCAGGAGTCCCCCCCATTTTTCCTCTGTATTTCTCATAAATGTCATGGAGTGGGAAGCATTAACTATAAGGTTTAAAAAAACCTGTTCAATCTGGTTAATATCCCCCCAGATAAAAGCGTCTTTGTCAGGATGATTGAACCTGATTTCAATGGATTTATCGATTGTGCTTTCAGAAAACCTTATGAGGTCGATAAGAGTCTGATTCAGATTAAAAAGTTCAAATTTAAAATTCTGTTTTCTCGCGATTGATAAAAGCCGGCTTATGATCCCTGTGGCCCTGTCTGCTGATTTTTTAATTATACCTGTGTATTCATTGAATAAATCTTTATCAGGGATTTCAATATCTTTATAATGCTGCTCAATCATTGATATTGGGGCGGTGATCCCCACAAGAGTATTATTGAAATCATGGGCCAGCCCGCCGGAGAGAGTACCCAGCGCCTCCATCTTCTGAGCGTGTATAAGTTTTTCCTCTGCAATTTTTCTTTCGGTAGTATCAATAATATTCGTAAGGAGATAAGGTGTGTCATTTAAAACAAATTTTTTCAAAGAGATATACACGCTGAAAACTTCTCCGGTCAGAGGTTTACGTGCAATCCATTCAAAATGTCTTTCATCTCCATTCATTACTTTTTTCCACGCATCATCCATCTTCTCTATGGGATTAGCTGAATCTGAATAGTCATGCTTGAGAGAATAACGGAATGCCTCCTCTTTACTGCTGAGGCCGAACATCCTCATCATTGTGTCATTAACATCGATGATCTTATCAAGGTGATCATGGATAATTACTGCAACGTAGATGTTATTAAATATTTCGGAGTACTTCTTTTCACTCTGTATAAGCTTTAATGTTTTTGAACTGATTTCTGAGGACATGTGATTTACGGATCTTATTATCTGATTAAATTCTTCATATTTTGAATCGGGCAGAATATTATCAGTGGTACCCTCAGCTACTTCCTCAATTTTCAGCTGGATGCTTTCCAGGGATGGCTTGAACAAACGGTATATAATAAGATAGATAAGTGAACCGCTTACAATTATTGATATAATTACAGAAAGAATAATAAATAAAATCATGGTATGCTGAGTGTTTTTTATCTCCGAGTCGCTAAACCGGAATGTGGCAGTACCGAGATAAATATTGTGACGGGTAAGCTGAACAGTTATCGGCTCAATCATAGATTCAGTGTCGGTTGTATCTTTAATCAGCAGGCCGTCAGCAGCTGAGTTAATCTCTATCCCGGAGAGGCTCCCTGATAAGAGGTATACCCTGGCGTTTTTAATAACACCATCGTTATCCACATTATATAATGATACAGATAGTATTTCTGAAATCTCCTTTGCTGTTTTTTCTGTTTTGATTTTGAAATTTGAGACCATGGAGCGGGTAGTGTAGAAGTAAAAAAAAGCTCCTAATATCAGGATAGAGATAACAGATATAGTTATAAATATTATAAAGGTTTCAAAAAACAGTTTTTTTTCTTTTTTGAGATGTCCGGGAAACACTTTCATTAATCCTCTGGAAAACGGAAATGGTGATTTAATATTTTATCATTATAGTATTGCTGAAATTCATTATGTAAAAGACTTAAATTTACCTGTAAATTGTCATTATTTTTTTTATCCGGTCGTTTTTAATCATCCCGTTCAGCACGTTTTCGATCTCCTTTTTTCTTGTTATCAGCTTTGATTTTTTTGAAAGGCCAATATAAAGCTTTGTTTCTTTCGGGGGAGTGTAGAAAACCGGCTCCACCTTCGAACTCTCCCCTGCCTGAAGAAGGTCGTATGCCAGGTTCGGGTTTGTGCCTATAATGACATCCACCCTGCCGAGAATAAGCATCCTGATTAGCTGGGCTTCAGTCGAAAGCTCCACTTTGTTAAGTTTTCTGTCAGAGTTGAAAGGCTCAAAGTATGCGGACTTGATGGAATACCCTATACTGTATGCATAGAGATCGTTGTAGTTTTTAATCAGGTGCCCTTTCCCCTTATGCACATAAAAAACCGGTGTCACCGAGTAATATGAGGGTTCAATATAATCGATGAATTCAGCCCTTTCATCTGTATGCGCCACACCTGTGATTATATCTGACTCACCGCTTTTTATATTTTCGAGGCTCCTTGCCCAGGGGGATCTCCTTACCTGAATTTTTATATTAAGTTTTTCTGAAATTTCATTAAGTATCTCAATATCAAGTCCTTTAAAGCCGCTTGGGGCGCTGCTGTCAGCGATTCTGAATGGTGCCCAGGTTTCAAAATCCGCGATAAAGGTTTTATCATTCGAGTAAACCGGAATAAGTGCTGAGGTAATAAGTAATGCTGATAACATTAATCTGAATCTCATTCTGATATTGCCCGCCTTCTATATATTTATAAGTTAACAATATGATAATTGATCAGCGAAAAAAAGAGGTCAACGGGAAAAAGTTTTGATTTTTAAGAGGATATTATTAATACGTTACATTAAAATTGAGCATTAATAGACAGAAGCAAAAATTTTTACCGGTTGTGTTTGGCAAACGTTATAAATAAGGAGATAAACATTTATGGAAGCTTATATGTATTTTTGGGATGATGCACATGAACAGTCATATACCAGTTTCAGGTTCAAACATCGTGACCTTTACAAAAACTGCAGTGAAAAGAGAATCAGAGAACTTTTTAATTATGTATACTTGTTTATGGACGGGATGGATTATTCCCCTTTATCATGGTGGGATGTGTGGGAACACCTGGAGAGGAGAGGGGTGGATATGACTTCTATCGGAGATATTATCTATCCTGTAATGGCCTTCGTTTTCAGGGAGAGGGGCTATACAGGGATCAATTACGATGATTTGAAGATGGATATATTCGAACTTGTGTATGATATTACTTCTGATTATATTGAAGATGTCTACAGGTTTGCAACGATCCTTACAGACAGGCTCATTGAAGAGTATAAAACAGGCGACAGGAGTCGCCCGATGAACGAGGTTGCAAATAATTTAAGGCGGTATCCGGAATTGTTTTTTCTCCCTTTTAAACTTCTTGAGGATGCTGCATTTTCTGTTTTCAGTATGCTTCATGATAATGACCATTGATGAAACGGTACAACCATGGAAGATTGTTATAATAAATTCCGTTTTATGAATAGGGAGCTTCTGAAAAAGTACGGTGAGAATGCAGTGAGTTCTATTTTTGCAGATATCTGGTTCTGCGTTAATGAAATAGGGCTGGGTGAATGGGCATTTTCTGAAATAATGAGTCATGTGCATATTAATATTAAGGAGAGAGGCCTGCTTATCCCGGATGTTAACGGCATTGTCGGGCCGATTCTCGGATTTGTGTTTGACGAGGCCGGTGTTGAAGATAGCCGGTATGATCTCTATGATGATATTATGAAAGTTGTGTCTGAAGTTCTCCCCCGCCATATCTCCGGTTCAGAAAAGTTTACCCCCATACTTGCAAAGAGAATTAAAGAGGAGTTTGAGACAGGCGACAGGTCTCTCACAATGGAGGAAGTGGCGTATAAGCTTAAGGGGTTTCCTGAATTGAGGTTTCTTTCTCTTGAGCTTTTAAAAGAGGTTATGGATGAAGTGTATGAGTATTTCATGGTGTTTGATGAGGAGGAGTAATTCATAATCCCGGTATATAAAAGAGCATGTACAGAACTGCTGACTGTATTACATCATAAATCAGAGTGTTCATATGCTACTGCTTAACTTTTTTAAAATCCTTCTTGTAATAAAATTTCCCCATTAAAATATTCCTGACAATAGCGGCTAATGGTTGCTTAAATACATAGTTTGTCATGCCGGTTTATCGAAGATAATACCGGCATGTGACTTCGTCAAAACCGGAATGACAGCTTAATAATCATTTCGTAAGTCGCGATAAAACATAAGACGGAAGGTTCGTATGACAGTTAAGAGGAGAGCAGAAATATTTTTATTCTCTATATTATTTATTTCATTACTTGTTTTTTCAGAGGGGAGAAGTTCCGCAGCGGAGTTTGATACTCCTCCAGTGAATTCTTTTTTCTTTATCAAATCAGTTCAGGCTGGTAACAATAACAGCGGGTACTGGGATCAGCCCGGTAAGAACAGCAGATATAAAAGCGGGGACAACATCGCTGCCTGGTCAAAGGATGGGGCATCTGACCAGATGTTCCGCTTTGTAAATGCCGGAGGGGAATGGTATTACATTGTTTCAGCCAACGGGGGCTACGCTGACGTTAAAGGGGGGCAGAACGGTGACGGAGTGAGCATCCAGATCTGGACACCTAATAACTCAGCCTCACAGAAGTTCCGTTTCAGACACCTGGGGAACGGCAGGTGGAAGATATACACAGCCTGGAACAGGGCAATATGCCTTGCCAACAGGAGCGACCGCAACGGATCAAATATCCATACATGGGGGGACCATGATGGCCTGTGGATGGAGTGGTATTTCGAGGACTCCAGAACTCTGACAAGGTATATACCGGGTTCAGGGGGCTCCGCTTCAAATGAAATTAAAGGCAAGCTGCAGGCTTATGATACAGATGAAAACGGGAGAAGGGGAGCAGTCAATCCCGGCCAAACTGATATTGAGATCTGGTATTTTGACCGTAGTGACAACAAAGAACCATATAAGAAAAAAGCTTTAATTAAAACAGACTCGAAAGGGGAGTTCTCCCTGGGGGAGACTTACAAAGATTACGAGACAGTCTTTCTTCTTTCAAAATCGGAAGAGAGGGCTTCAGTCTATGCCCCGTTATATCCCAAGAGCGGTAAAACTTCTATTGATGCATTTACGTCAGAAAAATACAGTTTACCTGAGTATCTCCTTGTGGATACTCTATACAGAGGTAAGCAGTATTATTATGAGAAGGATGGTTACTTCTTCCGTAAAAACGGAATCGTAACAAACAGGCAGGATTTTTATTTTCCCGGTCTCACCTCTCTGGACATGAACAATCCCGCAGTTAAAAAACTCGTGAGCGCCATAGGAGGGAGCACCCCTGCCCGCACCGATGAGGAGATAGCGAAAAAGTTCTCAGCTGTTTATTCATTCTTTAAAACCCGGACAAAAAATACAATGGGATCAAATGACACTACTGTCAAGGCAGCTGATAACTTCATGTACAGAAACTGCAGAAAAGGCGATTCGTATCCATTGACAAGGTGGCCCTCTTTTCAGGAGATGGCTGATACATATTCAGGATACGGATTTATACCGGTGGGGAACTGCACAGCCAATTCACAGGTAATGGCAACCCTTCTCTATGTGGCAGGGGTCCCTGCTGATAAATTTTTTGTGGCGAAATATCACTACGATATGAGCTGGTATGTTGAGCACTGGGTAATCGCGGTAAATATCGGGAAGAGGTGGTATTCCATTGACCCGCAGTTTAAAAACGTGGTGAGCATTAAGGGGGCATCGGATTTTCAGAAAGCTTACTGGGAGAGATATATCGGGAAAGGGCATGATTACAAAAAGCCCTTTGAGGCATGGCTCCTCCCGGGCTCAACAATAAAGGGTGTCCCTTACCTCGGCGATCCTGAGGAACTCCGGGCGGTTATAGCTGAAAGAAACAAGCCGGCTTTTTTTATTAACAATAAGAGTTTCAGGTTCTCATCAGGGGGACTGGTTTTCAGTTCAAGCGGAGAGGCTGTTGTTAAGAGAATTTCAGGGAGCGACGTGTACCTCCAGGTGAACGCCCTTTCAAAAGAGGAGGGCCCGCGGGGGATGGAGGAGAAGAAGCGGAGCTACGAATTGAAGATTACGTTTAAAAACGGTGTGTACAGTTCAGGTGAGGGGTATGTACATTCCGGCACGGTTGATTCAACAGGCAAAACTCTTAGCCTGAGCGGTGAGCAGAGCGGGATTACCTTAACTGTTAAGTAGGAGATTTTTTCTCCCGGATTAAAAAAAGCCCCCGTAACTCAGGGGGCTTTTTTGCGTGGATGTTTCTATAAAAGCCCCTCTCCGCTTCAGAAAGACCTCACCCCCTCAATCCCCCTCTCCTGGTTGGGAAGAACTGAAAAGGAGAGGGGGAGGCTGGTGTCAGAAAAGTTCAGGTATTACAGCTCCAGGCTCCGGCGCCAGAGCTTTAGAGTCCGGATTCAAAGCTTTGTGGTGCAAATTCAATACTCAAAGGTGGAATTTTAAAGCTCAGAGCTGCAAAATTTGAGCTCCAGGGTGAAAATTTAAAGCTTTAAGCTTTAATCTTTAAGCCCGGAGCATTAAAGCCGAAGCTTCAGGCTTTGACTTCAGAGCTTTGAGCTTCGGCTTCGGAGGTCAAAGCTTTAAAACCTGCGGTTGATGGTTTAAACTTAATATCATGTACAATAAAAATTCCCCCGGAAGTTTTAAGTTATATCCTTCCAAGGGGTGTGTCATTTCCGGCGGCTGTGGTGCGTAAGCAGAATGACCGGTGAAGTTTGTAGTCTGTTTTTTTTAGTCAAGGGAAAAGGAGGGATGGGGCTTTTTAAATTACTTATCTTCAGGAACTGTAAACCAGGTCATCGCTTCACAAAGGATCTCTTTACCTCTTACTGTTATTCTGGTATCTTCACTGAACATTATTTCCCGTATATCATCAGCATAAATTGATTTCCGGTTTTTATCGGTGAAGAAATTTCCCGCTTTAACAAAAATTTTTGTATCATCACGATCTTCTGTTTCAGTAATTTTCATATCCGGAGGAAGAGTTATCTGTTTGTAATTTAATCCTAAATAGTCCACTATCTTATTATTATAATCAGTATAAGACACTTTAACATATGGGGGAACAAAAACGGACTTTCCGTTTATCTGCAGAAAATCACCCCTGTCATTATTAAAAATAATCAGCTGCTGAGCCCTGTTAAAAAAAAGCTCCTCTGAATAATTATTTACGTAGAGCTTACTCCCCTGATAATTAAATTCGGAGCCTGAAGTACTGTGCAGAGATAGCACTCCCCCCTCTTTATAAAAACGGACAGGTGCATTATGTAATAAATACCTTTCATCGCCCACATTAAGAACTGTATCTTTCAATGGAATTAAACTCATCAGTGTTCCGTTTTCATAAAATTTAACCGGAGTTCCATTTCCCAGGCTGAAGCGGTTACCTTTATGAATGTAATACTGCTTTTTATTTTTTGTGATTCGGCCCTCTTTTACATTTCCATTTTTATAAAAGGAGATGGTTCCGTTATCTGACTTATCAAATTCGATGGTATTATTATTTATTTTAATTGAAACAGGATTTACAATGCGGCATTCATCAATCATCTCATTATCGTAAAAAGAAATTTCTTCTTTTACCCGGAGTTTATTACGCCCGTTTTGAATAATTATTGATTCATCCAGTTTACAATGTTTCAGCTTCCCGTTTTCATGAAGGGTAATGCCGGATGAGAGAGTAATAAATTCATTTTTATATTTTAGACTGACTGTTTTTTTATAAACCGGTTTTATATAAAATAAACTGGTATTTTCATAAAACATAAGAGCCGTTCCCCCGGGGATGGAAACAGCATAATCTGCTACAGTAAAAGCGCTTTCGTTTTTCAATCGGCACTGTTCAACTGTGCCATTGTTATAAAAAGATATTCCTCCGGTCAGTTTGCGTTTCTCCCCCTGGATGTCAAACATTCCGGATTCTGCATCTGTATCCTCCTGCAGTATTGTACTCTTAACAGATTCATCATCATAAAATTCAACGGAAGCAGTGCATTTCACAACTGTATTATTCCCTGCATATAACTCTGACTGTGAAATTAAACATTTTGCAATACTACCATTTTCATGAAATATAATTTCACCGGGGAGAATTCTCATTCTTTTTCCACGGATGGTTACTTCAATTGTTTTAACAAGGGTTCCTTTTAGGATTTCCCCTTTCCGGTCTTTTTTGTATACAACACTGTTCCTCTGAAAAGATCCCTTTACACCTTTTACTCCTGCATTCACTTTTCTGGAATCATCAATATCATCGATTAAATTTTCGATACCATCGATCCAGCTTGTAATAATATATACGGGGATCAGTATTGCCAATCCGCAGCAGCCGATTTTGTCGTAAGGATTCTGAGAAAAACCCTGAACAGGCAAAAGAAGTATTACCGCTAAAACGCACGAAACTATATATTTTTTTAATTTCATATTGCCGCCATAATGTTAATTATAAATGAACCGTTTTAAAAGTCGTAAAAGTCATCATACTTTGCCTGATATTAATCTTAATTACAACTGAACTGATAACTGTTTTATCATCAAATTGAACCTTAAAAAGATATGCTTTAACTGCAAAAAGCAGGGTAAACTTATTTTAATTCAATGAGGAAAATAACGTCAACTATATAGGCCGAAAATTATTCGATAAATATGACTCCTGTAATTGCAACAAATGATGCCTGTTTAAAGAAAAACTATGAGATAGAAATTAATTTACCACAGGATTACCTGTAATTAAAACTTCCCTCGTAAATTAATTCTTGAAAAAAAACATTACTTTCCGGAAAAATTGCATTTATCGAATAAAATCAGGTGCGGTTCTAAAAAATCTGTTTTTGAAACCGCAGGCAGCCCGGCGGGGGCTTATTAAAGGGGTTTACCTCTTACATCCCGTTTAAGAAAATACTATAAATAAGGAACCCTTCATGCATAAAGTCAGAGATTTACGCACTTCATACATAGATTATTTCAGAAGCAAGGGGCACAAGATTGTCCCTTCAAGTTCCCTTGTCCCGAAGGATGACCCTACACTTCTGTTTACAACTGCGGGTATGGTGCAGTTCAAACCGATGTTTGCCGGAACTGTTGACCTTGAGTACACAAGGGCTGCTTCTATCCAGAAATGTCTCCGCACAAGCGACCTTGAACAGGTGGGTCGTACAAAGAGGCACCTTACACTCTTCGAGATGCTTGGCAACTTCTCCTTCGGCGACTATTTCAAAGAAGAGGCTATTGATTTCGCATGGGAATATTCCACCAATGTTATAGGCTTCCCGAAAGATAAACTCTGGGCAAGCATATATGAAAACGATGACGAAGCTGCTGAAATATGGAATAAAAGAATCGGCATCCCTGCGGAGAGAATTGTAAGACTCGGTAAAGCTGATAACTTCTGGGGACCGGCCGGCGACACAGGAGCATGCGGTCCCTGTTCCGAACTCTACTATGATCGCGGTGAGCAGTTCGGCTGCGGAAAGGCAGACTGCAAACCGGGATGCGACTGCGACAGGTACATGGAATACTGGAACCTTGTGTTTAACCAGTTTAATCAGAATGATAAAGGGGAGTTTGAGCCTCTTCCGAGAACAGGTATTGATACAGGTATGGGCCTTGAGAGGCTGGCGACTTTAGTTCAGGGTGTTGATTCTGTTTTTGAAACGGACGAGCTCAAAGCTCTTATTGAATTTGTGAGTCGAGAATCAGGGAAGAAATATGAAGGTGCAAACATGCTCCCGATTAAGGTAATAGTTGAGCATGGCCGCACGCTGACATTCGCGATGTCTGACGGGATTTATCCCTCAAATGACGGGCGCGGTTATGTTCTTCGACGCATACTGAGGCGTGCCCTCCGTTTCAGCAGATTGCTGGGTTTAAAAGAGCCCTTTGTTTACAAAGTGGTAGATCCGATAGTAGCAACAATGGGAGATTTCTACCCTGAGATAACAGAGACGGTTGCCAATGTTAAAAATGTAATTGAGGCAGAGGAGAGGCGTTTCCTCGAAACAATAGAGAACGGCATGGACAGGCTTGAAGAGCTGATGAAGTCTGCGAAGAAGAGCGGTGCAGGGCTCATCTCCGGAGCCGATGCCTTTGTGCTTTACGATACTTTCGGTTTCCCCCTTGAGATGACAACTGAGATGGCAATTGAGCAGGGGCTTAAAGTAGACACTGATAGTTTTACAGCAGAGATGGAGAAGCAGAGAGAGCGCGGCAAGCAGAGCTGGAAGGGAGCAGATCTCGGCTTTGAATCTGTTTTCGATGAGATTATTGCAGCAGCGGGGAACACGGAATTTTTAGGCTATGAGCATGAGTCTGCTGAATCGAAAGTGCTCATCCTCTATAAAGAGACAGTTAAGAGCGGAACAATTTCAGAAGGAGACAGAGGGATTATTGTACTGAACCGTACACCATTCTACGGCGAGTCAGGTGGACAGGTTGGAGATATTGGTGAAATTATCTGCGGCGATTCTGTCTTCTCCGTTGAAGATACAAAGAAACATAACAAGACGCATATACATATCGGTACAGTTGTTAAAGGTTCTTTCAAAGAGGGGGATAAGGTTGAGGCAAAGATTAACCGCGTGAACAGAAATCTGATCCGCGCGAATCATACAGCTACTCACCTGCTTCAGGCTGCTCTGCGGCAGACTCTCGGGAGCCATGTAAAGCAGGCGGGTTCAATTGTTGATCCTGAAAAACTCCGCTTTGATTTCTCACATTTTAACTCACTCAGTGACAGCGAGATTGCTCAGATCGAAACTCTTGTTAATCAAAAGATCTGGGAGAACATTGATGTCACAACCGACGTTATGAATATCAATGATGCTGTTAAAATGGGTGCAATGGCTGTATTTGATGAGAAGTATGAGGAGACTGTGCGTGTGCTCACTGTTGCCGGTTTCAGTATGGAGCTTTGCGGCGGTACTCATGTTAACAATACCGGTAAAATAGGGCTCTTTAAAATTATAAAAGAGAGTTCACCGGGCGCGGGTATCAGAAGGATTGAGGCTGTTACACTGAAGGGGCTTCTCGACAGGTACAATGAACAGAGGGAGATTGTTTCCGCTCTGACAGAATCGATCAATATCCCTGAAACAGGCCTTGTGAAAAAAGTGGATGAGATCATCTCACGGGGCAAAGCTGCTGAGAAGGAACTTGATAAACTGAAAAAAGCAGCTGCTGTTTCTGATGTGGATTCCCTGATAAGTGCTGCAAAAGATATTAATGGAGTTAAAATTATTTCAATGGTTTCATCAGACCTCGATGTTGATGGTTTACGAAGCCTTTCTGATTCTCTTAGAGAGAGGGTGCAGAACTCAGTTGTGTGCCTCGGATCATCCGCAGGGGGGAAGGCCATGCTTCTTTATGCTGCAACTAAGCCTGCTGTAGATAAGGGGATCGACTGTGGTAAACTGATTAAGGAAACCGTGGGCCTTGTTGGCGGAGGCGGCGGCGGCCGTAAGGATATGGCACAGGCCGGAGGGAAAGATGCTGCAAATCTGCAAAAGGCCATTGATGAGGCGGTTAAATTAGCCGGAGAGATGATTAAATAAAAAAATAGTTGTAAATAGATATAAAGCAGGTTATAACAGGGGGTGGAAGCCCCCTGTTTTATTGTCTGGATTCAGGATTAATAATCCGCCGGATAACTTTGTAAAATATAAAATTATGAGGTTGAAGATATGATAGCAAGAGAGTGGCGATGTGTATGTCCGGCTGATAATATTAATGAATTTATACCTTATCTCAGTTTAACAGGGATTAAGGACGCGAAGAATACCCCCGGGTTTAAAGGTGCGGAGATCTTTAAGAGAGAGGAAGGTGCGTCAATAGAAGTTACTCTCATTACTTTCTGGGAATCAATGGAATCTATAATCGCATTTGCGGGTGAAAATGTTGAAAAGGCTGTTCTCTATCCTGAAGACTATAAATACGGGATCTCTTCAGATTTATCTGTTACACATTATACAGTTGCAGACAGGTTTTAAAGCTTCCCTCCGCAATACTTGCAGAATACAGCATCATGATCGTGCCCCTGCTTTGAGCATTGCGGGCATGATTGTGTTGTAATACTCTTTTCATCTTTTTTTAGATTTGCCATTTCAACTGTTACAATCCCTGTGGGCACTGCAATTATTCCATAACCCATAATCATTATAAGCGAAGCGAGCATCTGCCCCAATATGGTTCCGGGAGCGATATCACCGTAACCAACAGTTGTGAGTGTAACTATTGACCAGTAGATACTCTGCGGTATACTGGTGAACCCGTTTTCAGGACCCTCAACAATATACATTATTGTACCTGAAATTATAACAATAGAAATTACTGTTCCGAGAAAAACTGTAATTTTAAAACGGCTTGCTTTTAGTGCAAGGAGAAGTGAATCCGCAGCGGTGAGATACCTTGCAAGTTTAAATATCCGGAAAACACGCAAAAGACGGAATGTTCTGAAAACGAGTAGGAACTGGGTTCCTGTAATAAAAAAACTGAGATATGTCGGTATAATTGCAAGGAGGTCAATTATACCCAGAAAACTGAATATATATTTAACAGGTTTTCCTATGGTGATTATACGGGCAATATACTCTATCGTGAATATTATTGTAAAAAACCATTCAATGCCACGCAGAAAATTTCCATATTCAGCTTCAATTGTTGCGACGCTTTCAAGCATCACTGCTGTGACGCTTGAAAGTATCAGGACCAGAAGAATAATATCAAAGGCTTTCCCTGCGGCTGTATCTGCTTCAAAAATTATTTCATGAAGACGGAGCCGCCAGTGACTTGAAATTCTGTCCTTAGACTTAGCTTTTCTATCGGAAAGTTCCATTGGCTACTTATTGCCGAATTTATCTTTATGAGTGAAGTCAGAAATTTCTCTCCGTTTCGGCCCTTCTTTTTTAAATTCCACAGGCTGACCTATGGGGAGAATAGCAACAACTTCGTATGGTGATTTTACATTAAGAAGATCTGCACATTTATCGTGGTCCATTAATCCCACAACAACAGTTCCGAGTCCCAGGTCATGAGCCCGGAGAGCAAGATTCTGTACTGTTATGCCGAGATCGAACATAAACCATGAGTCAAATTTTGTTTCCTGTTCCCCTTTCATGTATCCGGGGAGATCTCTTTTTCCGCATACAGCTATTAATACTGACGCGGTTTCAGAGCATTTTCGCGAAGGGTTAGTCGCTGAATAAGTATCAGCTACCTGTTTCATTAATTCTCTGTCCCTGATTACAATGAACTCCCAGCATTGGCTGTTTTTCCATGAAGGGGCCCATTGAGCCGCTTCAAGAAGTTTCGTAATCTCTTCATCTGTCACATAGTGGTCAGTGAATTTCCTTACAGACCTTCGGGTCATTATTGCTTCATGTAGTTCCATTATCTACCTCACATTAAATTTTTATATATATACCGGGTGAAGTTTTCAAGGCCGTTATTAATACTGCTAAGAATTTCTTCCGGTGAAGTGACCGGAATATTATTTTTTTTAAGGTGAAGCATCAGGTCATCTCCCATAATCACAGGATCAAAAGAAGAATACTCAGTTAAGTGAATTATTTTCATCTCTCTGCGTACTGTTTCTGTTAGTTCACTGTGGTAAGGTGTGGGGTTCAGGGCTGCAATTAAACAGCCGCATATATGTGCTTCAAACATTGTTAAGCCGAAATGAGTCATGACAATCTTTGTGCGTGCAAGAATTTCGGAATAGGTTATATTGTCAGGGAGTGGATCTCCTGTCAGGACAATCGGTTTCCCTGCTGAGAGTAAAACAGCCCGGTTGTTTTCAGGTAACGATTTTCCTATTAGCACAAGTAGTGCGGGTGGAGGTGAAAATCCCGCATATATTGTAATATCGATATCCCGTTCATTTAAGTTTTTCCTTATCAGTTCTTTTACACCAAGAGTGAATGTGTAGCCGTAAAGGAACCTGCTGTAATCAGCCTTTATCGCGGATGAAGAAGACGAAGGGAGCGGCAGGAGATTGATTGAGTTTTCTGTACAGTTTTTACCATCTCCTGCATCGTCAACAGCAATTACAGGGGCTATCCCGGAGAGAGAGAGCATCTCCTGTTTTGTGGAGTCTCTCATATCTCTGATTATAAGGTCGCATGAGTCAGGGAGAGATGATATTTTCATCATTGAAAATTCAGCGGGGACAGGGTAATCACCGGTTTTTATCAGAAATGAAATTTCAAAATCATGTTTTTCATTCATGTATGACGCAAGGTTCATCATCCTCTGGAAATGACCTGTGCCGAGGGCCCCGCCTGTACCAGTTATTATAACTATCTTTTTTTTATTCATTGCTGTGATGTGTCATCGGGCGTTGCTCAACTCCGCAATTAATCAGCCGGAGTTCAGGTTTCTGCCTGATGAGGTTAATAACCTCTTCAAGTCGTACAGGTTTTCCTTTGTAAAGCTTATCGTAAATGAAATTCATAAGTTCAAAGTCTTCAGAAGTATCCACAGTAAGCCTGAGATCAGGAAAAGGGTTGGTCATAGTGGAGATATATTTTTGTATCCGGAAAAGCTCAGGGTGCTCCTTGATATATGGAGTTACATGCTCCCTGTGATGCGGCTCTTTCCCTTCATTATATGCTGTTTCAAGTGCTGCTTTTTTTATTACTTCAACACCGGTTCCCAGAGGTATGCCGGAAGTTGTGCAATGGTCTGCGCCGTTTTTGTATGCATATTCAAGAGCTAAGGCGGCTGATTCGTGATCTGTCAGAGGATTGTCCCCTGTGATTCTTATGACATAGTCACAGTCTGTTTCTGAAGCAGCCATGTAATATCTTTCCAGCACATCAGATTCGGAACCGCGGAATAGTCTGATGTTGCAGGATTCTGCAATATCGGCCAGAGGGTTGTTCTCTTCACTTTTCCCTGTTGCAAGAATAACCGTGTTCACGCCTTCAATGGCTTTGGCTCTCTCTATAACATGTGTTATCATTGGTATTCCGCAGAGAGTGAGGAGCGCCTTGGACGGGAGCCTGGTGGAGTTGAGTCTTACCTGTATAACAGCTATTGCTTTCATAGATTAAATATAACTAAAAATTAAATGTATACCACTCGTCGCAGGTTCTGCAGTCAGGTTTTGACGGAAATTTATCTGAATAATTCTGAGTAAAAGCCTCTTTCTGATTATTCAGAATTTCTTTAAGAGGATTGCTGTTAATATTCCCGTAAGCTCTCTCCCCGTCGATGTCCTGCTTACAGTATGCAGCAGTTCCGTCTGACAGAATATATAGATCACGCTGAAGGTGCCAGCATGGTATTCTTTTCAGCGGGGAGAGGTCGGAATACCTCCTGTCCTTAATCCTCCCTGAGTAGGTATTCTGTTTCTGGAGAATAATGGGAACCTTGTACCCCTCCCAGAAATCGTAGAATTTATCAAGGTATGATCTCTGCTCGTCACCTGCGCTGAATTCATCAGTTTCATTGATCTTCATTATCTGAATATAAACTCTCTCTCCGCTTCCGTTCAGTTCATTGAGAGATATTATATTATTGAATATTTTGTCAAAGGAATCTGATCCGTGAAGTCTCAGGTAGGATGCCTGATCCATCCCGTTGTTGTTGATAATTATTTTTATTTTTGCACGTTCTGGTGCGGAGAGATATGATTTAAAATTGGCATCAGCCTTAATTCCATTTGTTTCAATAATAAGCTGCTCGGCAAGTGGTTCGCCGCAGACTAAATCCATGAGCGCGTAAAAGTCAGGGTGATCTGCGGGTTCACCTGATCCGCCGAAACAGACAGTATAAGGGAGAGCAAAGTCTCTCATCTCCTCAATGATCTTTTTCATTGTTTCAATACTCATCCTGCTGTGAGCCTGCGCGAGAGTCTTTCTGTAGCAGAAAATACAGTCCAGTGAACATTCACCTGTAATTTCAATTTCAAGATATGAAGGAGCAGTAAAAACTACTGAAGGATTATTTCTGATAATGTCCCTGATTTCGCTGTAATGCGGGATCCCCCCTTTTGCTTCAGCAAGATTCTCCATAATTCTTTTATCTCTCGGATTTGAGAGACGGAATGATATTCTTTTATCCCTGATGTCGGGCTCACGGTAGTAGAGTTCAACGTCAAACTGGTTTATGTTGGACTTGATAACTTTACTCAGAGGGAGGCTCTTCTCTTTTATCTCAGGGAGCTGATCCATCAGTTCACCTGAAACTATTTCACAGGTGAAACCTTCCGGAAGATTTTCAGAATATGTAAATTCAGCAAGGTATTTAGTATGAAGTTCAGACATCTCTTTCAGCACATCAGTATCGAAGAATGGGGAGTCCCCTTTAATTACCGCGATATGAGGTGATGACGTTTTGGTGAAAATTTCTTTCCAGTAGTTGACGTCATCTGTGGATTCACGGATTATTAAATTCACTTCAGATTTAAGTATTCCGTCATAAGATGATGGAACAGAGTAGTAAATTGAAGTTTCAGGTAAGGCGGATTTAACTTTCGAAAAAATCAGGAGAGGTGTAAATTCTCCCCTGAACTCAAGCATCGAGTCTGACAGGTTTTCATCAATATAAATTATAATATCTACTCTGGTATCATCCATTATTTAACCTTTACATAATCTTCCATGAATATCTTTATGGCTGATTCTTTTTTCCGCTGCTGAACCCATTTGTCGAACTGGGCTTCCATGTTTTCATTGTAAAGCTTATATGTAATCATCCGTTCGACCCTGTCAAAAGTTACAGCCCTTTTATCAATATATTTCGCGATATGATATCCGAATCCCGATTTAAAGACCTGTGAAATCTGTCCTTGTTTGGACATCCGGAAAACATTACCAGCAAAATAGGGGTCAAGCTGTGCAAGTATCTGCCACCCGAGGTCCCCGCCGTTTGATGCTGAACCGGGGTCCTGTGAATACTGGGATGCCAGTGCTTCAAATGATTCACCCGCCATTATTCTTTTTCGGATCCCTTCAATTTTCTCGTTAGCTTTCTTTTCAGCAGAAAGGGAGTGTCCGTCAGGAATTACCAGTATATGTTTTACATGGACTTCATATCCAAGTTTTGATTTGTTGGCATTATACCATTTACGGGCTTCTTCTGCAGATGGCGGAGTGGCTCCAACAGCAACTGACATTATCTGTTCTTTCGCGATCTTCACTCTCAGATCGTCAAAGAAGGTGAAAAAGTCGGTTCGTTCCTTTCTTTCAATATGATCAATGAACTTCATTAGATCAGGGTCTATTTTAACTTTCGGTTCAAACCTGTTTTCAAGATATTTCTCGAGGTTCAGGGAAACCCGTTCAACAGTTGCGGAGATCTCTTTTTTGCTCCCCTTTGAACTGAAGAAATTTGTCATAAAGCCGTCAAGCTGATTTATAACACGTTTATTGCTTATCTCAATAGATTCTTTCTGCGCGGTTTCAAAAACAATTTCATTTTCGATGAGTCTGTCCAGAATGCGGCTTTTCTCCGCAGCAGTTTTTCCTGAGGGAATATTTTTTGCGGTTTTAAGTCTTTCAAATCTGATCCCTACTTCACTCTCCATTATGGGTCTGTTATTAACAACAGCATAGACACTGTCATAACCGGACCATGCAAAGAGAGTTCCCGCAGATATTAACACAGCGGAGAAGATTAAGCCGCTGATGAGTATAATTTTTTTTCTTCTGATAATCATCTTATATTAAATTCCTTTCTGGATAATTAGCTGTTTATGTTTTTATGCTTTTTAAAGAGCATGTATTCAATACCGTCTACCAGAGCCATCCATGAAGCTTCAATTATGTTGGGAGAAACCCCAACTGTGCCCCAGTGATCTGCGCCGTCAGTCTGATCAATAAGTACTCGAACGCTTGAAGCAGTACCACTGTTGTCTTCAAGTACCCTTACCTTGTAATCCGCGAGGTGCATCTTTGAAATTTCAGGATAAAATTTTGTAAGAGCTTTTCTCAGCGCGTTATCCATGGCTTCTACAGGGCCGTTGCCGTTTGCCGCCGTGTGCTCCAGCGTACCCCCCACCTCAACCTTTATTGTTGCTTCACTTTCAAGTTTACCGTTACTGTCCATCTCTGTAATCAGCCTGAAACCCAGGAAATTAAAAAAGGGCCTGTACTCGCCGGTGGCTTCCCGTATAAGCAGCTCGAAAGAACCTTCTGCAGCTTCAAACTGAAAGCCCTGGTCTTCAAGCTTTTTTATTTTATCGAGCAGCGATTTCGTGATGCTGAGCTCTCCGCCAATATTGATCCCCAGTTCCCTGGCCTTGAACTCAATGTTGCTCTTTCCGGAAAGTTCGGATATCATAACTTTCCGTCTGTTCCCCACAAGAGAGGGGTCAACATGTTCATAAGTACGTGTGTCTTTCTGAAGAGCTGAAACGTGAATTCCACCTTTGTGGGCAAAGGCATTATCTCCAACGTAGGGGCGGTTCTCAACGTGATGGAGATTTGCTATTTCACTTACCAGCCTGCTTACCTCTGTGAGGTGCTGTAGTGCGTCACCTGACGCGCATTTATATCCTAATTTAAGCACAGCATTGGGTATGAGGGTCATGATGTCGCAGTTGCCGCATCTCTCCCCGTAGCCGTTAACTGTACCCTGTATTGATACTGCCCCTGCGTCGAGAGCATACATGGAGTTTGCCACAGCAACGCCTGTATCATTGTGGAAGTGTCCTCCAACAGGTGTCTTTATTGTTGATGTTACTGCGGATGTTATACTGTAAGCTTCTGATGGGAGAGTCCCTCCGTTTGTGTCGCAGAGTACTATCATGTCAGCACCGGCTTCGCATGCTTTTTCTATACATCTGAATGAGTAATCCCGGTTGGCTTTATTCCCGTCGAAAAAATGTTCGGCGTCAAGTAAAACCTCAAATCCCAGGTCTTTAAGATATGCAACAGAGTCATAGATCAGTTCAAGATTTTCATCAAGTTCCATGCCCAGGGCTTTGGTGACCTGGAAATCCCATGTCTTTGCCACAAGTGTAATGACATCGGCCTTTGAAGCAACAAGGGACTGCAGCATGGGATCATCTTTGCATTTGAAACCTTTTCTCCTTGTGGACCCGAAGGCCGCAATTTTTGCGTGTTTTATTTCGCTCTTTCTGATTTCAGCAAAGAACGAATCATCTTTGGGATTAGACCCGGGCCAGCCCCCTTCGATGTAATCAACTCTAAGCCAGTCCAGTATTTTCGCGATATTAAGCTTGTCCTGTATTGATAGTGAAATCCCCACTGTCTGTGAGCCATCGCGGAGTGTTGTGTCGTAAATAGTTATGGTTTTACCTGGCATTATACGCTCTTAAATTTAGATATTGTTTTCTGTATTGGAAACGCTGTGTTGAGTGGTTATGCAATTCCTGACAGTAAAGTCCAATCATCGTTGGTTCTAACATCTGAGATTTCAAGTAATTTTTCATGCATTAAAATATTAATACATGGAGCATCTGTTGCAAATCCTGATAAAATGTTGCAGAAAAGAGAGAAAATTAAACTCTTTTTACATGAAATAATCATCGCGCCGGAAATATTAATTGACTAAAGATTTTAAAGCAATAACCTTTTTATCTTATTTTAAGACTTCAGATCAATACTCGTATCTTTTTTAGAATCATTCCTGATCTTTGCACGGGATAGATATTCAAAATAAGTTTACTTTTTGTAAAAGGTTAATATGAAATTTTCAGAACTGACAATAATCTGCATTCTCCCTTTATTTCTTATTTCCTGCTCCATTACTTCTGAAGGTAAGTACAGGAACCTTCTGAAAAAATACGCGGAAGGGGAAGTGAGTGATACTTCAGTTATCACTGAAACAATCCTTGAATCATTTTCAGTATTAACAGCAGGGTCAGATAATCTTTATTTTAATAAGAGCACTGTAATAACTGGAAGCGGCAGTGATATCTCTCTTATATATCCTGAGCAGGTTAAACTTAATGCTGATAAAATTATAAGTGATAATATTATGTATGCTGACACAGGGAAAAACCGAATCGTTCTTGGGAACAGTAAAGGTTTCTGTGTATTTGATTCAGATGGAGATCCTTTGAACATATACCTGGCTGACCAAAAAGAGACAATTGATGCCTCTGCCATCCGTGGAGATAATGCGGTATTTCTCTCTGGGGGGAGGATGCAGGAACTCTCGGGTGATGAAAAAAAAGTGAGCAAAATTGATTCAGGGGTATATAATCCACCATATAAAAAACTTTTCCGTTCAGCAATGATTTCAACTGATAAATATTATGGCCTTATAACAGGTATAGCGGGTTCATATTATATAAGTATTTTTGATTCGGTTTCCGGTTCGTCTCTTGTAAAAAATATTGCTTCCTCCTCTTTTGAGTTTAGCATCAGGGGGGACGATGTTTTTTATGTAAGAGGAGGCACAGGGATATGGTCTGTTATAAGGTATGAAATACCGGGAAAAAAAAGGAACGAAGTTAAAAAGCTCGGGAAAATCAGTGATGTTTATGTCGGGGAGAGCGGGTTTATTTATATAAGTGATAAAAGAACATATATTGAAACCTTTGAAGGGGAGAAATGGGAAGCTACTGCCGAACTTGATGTAAGAGGGATATGCAGGGACAGCGCTCTTGTTCTTTATAAAGGTAAAATGCACATTATCGAATTCAATGTGCTTTATGAGAGGCTTAAAGAGTTCAGCCAGGCCAAATCATTAAAAAGCAGTTAGCGGTTTTTAGCTTTATTCCACGGGTTGTATGGAGCGTATGTGTCCCGGATGTCCGCTCCGTTCATATATGGATGGGATTTATCCGACACTCTTATGAAGAAAAGAAGTGAAATCAGTACAATCATTGATAGTATCGCAATAACCAGCATATTTAGTATTTTATTCATGTCAGAATACATTATATCCTCCGGGGAGATCTTCTGAAGTATTTTTTCACCAACGCCCGAAAATACTCATAACGGATGAAAGGAAATTCAGAGTTTATCAGTTAAACGTTCTTCCGTAAATGATAAAAAAAGCTTGCACTGCACAATTATAATATAATTTTAATATAGTATATAAGTACTGTCAAAAATCAACATTTTCATTGTTTATAAAGAGTAAAAATCTGAAATTTATAGTGGAACAGTTAGTAAATGTCAGGTTTATATGAATAAATCTTCAGGTTAAGTAAAATGAGAAAAATATTGCGTAATGACCTCTGCTGGTGCGGCAGTGGGAAGAAATATAAAAAGTGCCACATGGAATCTGACGCGCTGGAGGGTGTACAGAGGCAGGCGAAAAAACCTCCCAAGGGGATAATCATAAAAACAAAAGAACAGATTGATGGGATAAGAAAATCCAGCAGGCTCACAAGTGAAATCCTTACAATGGTTGCGGGTAAAATAAAAGAGGGAATAACAACTAACGAAATAAATGAATGGGTTCACGATTACACAGTGAGTCACGGTGCAATACCTGCACCTCTCGGTTATAACGGGTTCCCTAAAAGTGTCTGTACGTCAATAAACAATGTTATCTGTCACGGGATACCTGATGAGACTGTTCTGAAAAACGGCGATATAATCAATGTGGATGTCACCTGTATCCTTGATGGCTATTATGGTGACGCCAGCAGAATGTTCATTATTGGTGAAGGAACTGAGCGGGCAAAAAAGCTTGTGCGTGTGGCGAAGGAGTGCATGGACCTCGGTATCCAGGAGGTCAGGCCCTATAACGATTTCGGCAGGATCGGACAGGTGATCCAGAAGCATGCTGCGGATAACGGCTTTTCTGTTGTAAGGGATTACGGCGGCCACGGCATCGGGATAAAGTTTCACGAGGAACCACATGTGCATCATTACGATTCAGGACTCCGCAGTATACAGATGTTTCCCGGCATGGTATTTACAATTGAACCTATGATTAATGAAGGAAAATACCAGACAGGGCTTCTGAGCGACGGGTGGACAGCTGTCACTGTGGACGGGCTTCTTTCAGCCCAGTGGGAGCATACTATATGTGTAACAGAAACCGGGGTGGAGATTCTTACAGAGTAAAAAATCCATACACCCTAAAAGCGGGCAGAGCAAAAAAGAAAATGAAATGGAAATAAATAATGAGAAGAAATGGTTTTCCCGGTTCTGAGAACTGGGTGATGAAACTGATATTGATAAATGTAACGGTGTATCTTCTTCAGGGAGTTTTCGTTAAAGGGGTTCCTGTGGAGATACCTTTCGGGAACAGGTTGTTTCAGCACAACATTCCTGAACTGACTTATTATTTCGGATTAACTCCTGTGCTTGTTATCGGTAAGTTCTATATATGGCAGGTTTTTTCCTACATGTTTCTTCACGGAGGGTTTTTTCATATATTTCTGAACATGTATGCGCTCATGCTTTTCGGCATGCCTGTGGAGCAGTTGTGGGGTAGCAGAAAGTTTCTTATGTATTATTTTTTTACAGGTGTCGGAGCCGGTGTAACTATATTAATCATCAACTGGTTTATGGGGGGAATCTCTCCCTATATACCGACCATAGGCGCGTCAGGGGCGGTTTTCGGGCTGCTCCTTGCTTTCGGGCTCCTCTTCCCTGATGTTGAACTTCTGATTTTTTTCTTTATTCCTATGAAGGCGAAGTACCTTGTTGTGATGTACGGAGGGCTTGAAATTATGGCCCTTATATCATCCGGAGGAGAGAGCAATGTTTCTCATGTTGGACATCTTGGCGGGCTTTTATTCGGCGGTATATTTTTTCTTGTTATGCGCCGCAGGGGAATTGAGTTCAAGGCAAAAAAGATCCGTGCAAAAATTAATAAAGAGATGAAGTCCAGGGATACGGTTATTCCCCCGGGGAAGAGCGAAGAGACTGCGCGGCTCCTTAATATCCTGCGCAAGATAAAAGAAGGAGGGTCTGAAGCTCTTACAGATGATGAATACCAGCATATAAAACTGAAAGAGATCATGACAGATGGACGCACAGATATCTGCGTGGAAGAGGACTTTGATTATACAGATGACTATTGCATGAAGTGTGACGACGTGGAAGCCTGTCTTATGAGGGAGATTAAAAAATACCTATGATTCCAGTAAAAATTACCCTGAAAGAAGGGGCAAAACTCCCTGAATACCAGAGCCGCGGTGCTGCCGGGGCAGACCTCTGCGCCCTCCTTAATGAACCGGTTATACTTAATCCGGGGAAAACATCACTTATTCCAACGGGTATTTTCGTTGAAATACCTGACGGGTACGAAGCGCAGATAAGGCCCAGGAGCGGGTTAGCTTTGAAACACGGTATTACTTTTCTCAATTCACCGGGAACAATTGATTCTGATTACAGGGGTGAGATAGGGATAATAATGACTAATCTTGGAGATAAGGATTTCACTGTTGAAAGCGGTATGAGAATAGGTCAGATGATCTTTTCAAAAGTATACAGGGGGGAGTTCATTATAAAAGACGGACTAAACGAAACAGAAAGGAATCAGGGAGGGTTCGGGCATACCGGCGTATGAGTGAACACAGTAAAGAAGCGAAAGTGAATATAATACCGCTTGGGGGACTCGGTGCGGTTGGAAAGAATATCACCCTCTTTGAACAGGGTGATGAGATAATAATTGTCGATTGCGGCATCATGTTCCCAAGGGACGAAATGCCGGGTATAGATTATATAATACCAGATTTTTCATATATCAGGAAAAATCGTGACAGGGTAAAGGGGATAATCCTCACTCACGGACATGAGGATCACATTGGAGCAATCGCTTTTCTCCTTCAGGAGATAAAGGCGCCCATTTATGCCACAAAGCTGACAATAGGCCTTGTGCAGAGCAGGCTCGCGGAAAAACCTCTTAAATATGAACCGCAATTTGTTGAGGTTGTCCCGAGACAGATTGAGGATATAGGCTCCTTTTCAATTGAATTTATCAGAGTAAACCATTCTATAATCGGCGGGGTGGGCCTTGCCATACAGACAAATATCGGTACTATCATACATACAGGGGATTTCAAAATAGATTTTTCCTCTGCTGAAGGTGAAGTGACAGATATTTACAGGTTTGCACACCATGGAGAGAAGGGTGTGCTGCTCCTTATGTCTGACAGTACAAATTCCGAACGGGAGGGCTTCACCAGATCGGAATCGGTTCTTCTGGATAAACTTTTTGAAATATTCTCTTCCTCCAAGGGGAGGATTATTGTGGCATCCTTTGCGTCAAATATCCAGAGGATACAGCAGGTGCTTGATACAGCCCAGAAGTTCAACAGGAAAGTTGTTATTTCAGGGCTTACAATGCAGAAAAATATCGAGATTGCTCAGTCGCTCGGTTTTCTTGATATAAAGGATGACCTTATAATTGGATTTGATGAAGCTTCAAAACATCCGAATAAGAAGATTGTAATAATAGGCACCGGAACACAGGGCGAGCCTATGTCCGCCCTTGCACGCATGGCTTTTGGAACGCACAGACACCTGATTGTTGAAAAAGGTGATACCGTAATAATAACAGCATCTGTGATCCCCGGCAATGAAAGGATGGTTACCAACATTGTAAACTCCCTCATGGAAACAGGAGCCAATGTTTACTACGACAAGGATGAGGATATTCACGTATCCGGTCACGGTTCATCAAAAGAATTGAAACTTATGCTTACTGTGACAAAACCGAAGTTTTTCATGCCTGTGCATGGTGAGTATAAGCACCTGAAAAGGCACGCAGATATTGCTGAATCTCTCAATATAAAAGCCGCGAGGATAGTCATTGCTAAAAACGGCGATGTTCTTGAACTGACAAAAAAATCTTTCAAGGTGGTTAATAAAATTCAGCTCTCCGAGATGTATGTTGACGGCACAGAGATCGGCGACGTGGCAGGGGAGGTTATCCGTGAGCGGCACCTGATGTCCACTGACGGGATAATATTTATCACATCTGTGATATCACAGGGTATGGCGCTTTGCGAGCCTGAGATCGCTGCAAAGGGTTTTATAAGCAAAGAGAATACGAAGATACACAATCTGCTGAAAAAAGAGATTGAGGATAAGATCCGCAGGCTCCTCATTGAGAGGCGTTCAGCAGAGGAAATTGAGGATCAGCTTCAGAAGAGCGTGAGAAATTACCTTTTTAAAATTACACGCCGGAATCCGCTCATAGTTGTCAAAGTACTGGAAGTTTAACAGGCAATCAAGGAAGGGGTTGCAACCCCTTCCTTGATTTGATGGTAAAATAAATTCTCCGGAACAGAATAAACCCCAACTACCCTCTAAAAGAAATCCCTCAAAAAGCCGAAAATTAACTTAGACAGGGTATCTCTCGGCTGCGGGAACTTACATTGCTTTTATGTTTCAGAAATTAAACTCTGAATATAATAAAACCGTCAGTCTTCGTTTAAATAATCATTATTTGCCCTGCTCGGAGGGAGTTTTGTTACAGGATAAAAGGTACAGGGAAATTTCAGGAATTCTTCTTTTCCTTACGGGAACTATAGTTTTATGCAGTATTGCCGGTTACAGTCAGAGCGATTACCGTGCCCTTGTTTTTAACAGGTCGGTCTCGAATATAATAGGGCCTGTGGGAGCGCTTCTTGCCCATCTCTTCAGGTCTGCCTTCGGTGTGGCCTCATATATTTTTGTGCTGATGTTTTTTCTTTCAGCATGGAGCCAGTTCAGAAACGGAGAGCAGGGGACGGTCATTGACAGGCTCTTTACTCTTTTTTTTCTTACTATAAGTTCAGCCTCTTTCCTTGCTGCAACAATTGCCGATATCCATCAGAACAGCGGCGGTTTTATAGGTTACTACATATACCAGTTTCTGAAATCGGTAACCGGAGTACTGGGCTCATATTTAATTATAGTTGTTATGAACCTCGCGGGCCTCATTCTTCTTGGAGTTATTTCACTCACCACGGTTTTTGAAAACAGGGGTAAAATAACTGTGGCAGGAGCCGGAGCTAAGAAGTTTATTAAGCGTTTTGCTAAAAAGAAACCCGCTGTTGAAAATGATAGCGATGGGATTCCGCTGAATTACATTGGAGAGGAGATAAAACCCGGTAAAAAAGTCCCCTGGATTGTTAAGAAAAAAATTGTAATAGGCGGAGCAAAAAAAGATAAGGAAAAATCTGAAGCAGTTAAACTCCTTGAGATGAATGTGCCGGCAGCAATGGAGGATGATTTTTTCAAAGGGGCTCAGTCAAACCCCTTTGATGATTATGGCCCCCTTCTTAAGGATGAAGCTCCCGGCAGAAAGGCCTCACTTAAAGAGAGTGACTATGATTTCGATTATTCTCCGGAAATTGTAAAGACTTACAGGGAGGAGGATTACGTAAACACTGAGCCGGAATCATTTGAAAATGAGGATTTTTTTGAAGAGGAGGAAACTCTCCCTGAATATAAGGATTTTCCTGAAGAATCTTTAACCGGTGATGAATCATCAGTAAAATTCAGCCGTGAGGAGTATGAAATCAGGAAAAACAGAATTTTCGGTATCGACGCTGAAGGTGCTGAGGGTTCTGATCAGGAGAAAAATACGGAGCCTTCTGAGGTTCCTGACCGCAACAAGCGCGTCTTTGAAAAGGGCCCGGGAGGCCCGGTTGAAGAACGGGTGTTTAACCATCTGAAGATCAACAAAGACTATATAATACCTACCGGATTTCTTCATAACTCAGAACCTGTTGATACAGAGACATGGGAGAGTGAGATAAAGAAAAATTCACAGCTCCTTGTGCGTACACTTGCGGATTTCGGGATTGAGTCGCGTGTTATTGCTGTTAATCGCGGCCCTGTAATTACTCTATATGAAATGCAGATAGCTGCAGGGATAAAAATTAACCGTGTAGTGGGGCTTTCTGATGATATCGCAATGGCACTTGCGGCTTATAGAGTGAGGATCGTGGCCCCTATACCTGGTAAATCAGCTATCGGCATCGAGCTTCCTAATAAAAAGAGGGAGATGGTTACACTTGGAGATATTATAAAAGCGAAGTCATACCAGGACCAGAAGGGGAGCCTTAAGGTCGGCCTGGGTAAAGATATTCTTGGTGTACCGGTAATGCTTGATCTTAAAAAACAGCCGCATCTACTTATTGCAGGAGCAACTGGTGCCGGTAAATCGGTGTGCGTTAACTCTATTATTACAAGTATTGTGTATAATTACGACCCCAACTTAGTCCGATTCATCCTTGTTGACCCGAAGATGGTGGAACTTCAGCTTTACAACGGCGTTCCCCATCTTCTCACGCCTGTAATTACTGAGCCGCACCTTGCGCCGGCAGCGCTTAAATGGTCTATCTTTGAGATGGAGAGGAGATACAGGCTCCTTGCATCGAAGAATGCCAGGGATATTGTAACATACAATGAAAAGATAAATAAAGAGAAGAGCAGAGAGGAAAAACTCCCCTTTATTATTATAATCATAGATGAGCTCGCTGACCTTATGATGGTAGCATCAAAAGAGATCGAAGGTTATATCACAAGAATCGCGCAGAAAGCCCGTGCAGTTGGTATTCACCTTGTGCTTGCTACGCAGAGGCCGTCAGTTGATGTTATCACAGGTATAATAAAGGCAAATTTTCCTGCGCGTATAGCATTCCAGGTTGCACAGAAAACTGACTCCCGAACTATCATTGATCAGAATGGGGCAGAGAAGCTTCTTGGTAAAGGGGACATGCTCTACCAGTCTCCCATGAGTTCATACCCTGTGAGGATACAGGGCGCTTTTATATCTGAAGATGAGATTGAAGAGATTGTTAAACATCTGCGCACTCTCGGCGAGCCGCAATATATAGACATTGAAGCGTCTCTCTTTACAGATGAGGATGGCGAACTTTCAGAAGATGAGGATGAACTTTTTGTTGATGCATTGAAGATCGTGGAGGAGACACGGAAAGCCTCGGCCTCATATCTACAGAGGAGGCTCAGCATAGGGTATAACCGTGCTGCAAGACTGATTGAAAAGATGGAGGAACTGGGGTACATAGGCCCGCAGCAGGGGAGCAAACCCAGGGATGTTTTTATTTAATTCCGGAAGGTGTAACTTTTTTCTGTTTGTATTAACTTAAACAAAACGGAATATAAAACCGGTAGAAATTCCTGAAAATTATTTAAGTGTGAAAATGAATAATTATATATCCATTCAGTTGAAAGTGGATATAGTATAGAATTTTTTACTTTGAAGAAGTTAAGGAATCAAGACTGGTCTAAAAAACAAAAAATTTATTCAGGAGTTATTATAATGGAAAAAGCCAAAGGTGATTCAGGTAAAAGAATCGCGGATATGATTAAAAAAGCAATGGATGATCATAAGATCACAACAACTGAGTATGAAAGAATTATGATGATAGCTGATGAAGACGGTATTATTGACTCGCAGGAGAAGAGGCAGCTTGCCGAATTTCAGAACATGATCGATAATGGAACAATTAAAAGAGTTGCCGGTTGAAAATTGTGCGGGGCTCCGGTATCTGCCGGAGGCCTAAAAAAGAATACCATAAAACCTCTTCTTGCATTGAAATGGGTCTCTCACTTACTGTATCTCCGACGGAAGCGCAATAGAAAGATTTTTCCTGTTAATTGATAAAAAAAGATTAGAAGCTAAGTTTTTCAATTTTTTTATTGACTTTTTGTGCAGTAATTTAGTTTTTAATTAAAAACTAAATAAATTGATTATGGGGTTTGATCATGTGGAAAATTCTGATAGAAATGCAGAAAAAACTTACTTATACAATACCGATATTTATTATACTGGGACTCATTGCAGGGAGTATTACTGATCCTTCAGGTTTGAAGATGCTAATAATCCCTATGACTTTTCTTATGGTTTATCCTATGATGATAAACCTTGATTTTAAAAAATTTCTGGAAGGGGGGGATTTTAAACTTCAGGCTGCTACGCAGATAATTAATTTCGGGATCATTCCATTTATTGCATTTCTGCTTGGAATGCTGTTTTTCCCGGATAATCATATGGCGGCATTCGGTCTTCTTCTTGCTTCTCTTCTTCCCACAAGCGGGATGACTATTTCATGGACAGGTTTTGCCAGGGGTAATGTAAGCTCGGCAATGAAGATGACAATTATTGGTCTTGTTGCCGGTTCTATTCTTACGCCGGTTTATGCAAAACTGCTCATGGGCGCTGTTATTGATGTTCCTGTTAAAGCTGTTTTTACGCAGATACTTTTGATTGTTTTTCTGCCGATGTTAATGGGATATCTGACCCGCAAAGCTTTAATTAAGTATTACGGAATGGCTGCTTATCAGAAAGATCTTAAGGAGAAATTTCCCGCCCTTTCAACAGCAGGTGTTCTTGGAATTGTTTTTGTAGCCATGGCTTTAAAAGCAGAGAGTATAATGGCTGATCCCTCAGCTCTCATCTATGTATTTATTCCTCTAATAATTCTCTATTTTGTGAATTTCATCATAAGTACTGTTGCAGGACGGCTTTTTTTCAAAAGGGGTGATGCTATTGCCCTTGTTTATGGAACAGTTATGCGTAATCTTTCAATAGCCCTTGCAATTGCAATGGTTGCTTTCGGGTCAAAGGGATCTGATATTGCACTCATTATAGCTATTGCCTACATCGTACAGGTTCAGGCAGGAGCATGGTATGTAAAACTTACTGACAGGATTTTCGGCAGGCCGGATGAAGTTGTAGCCGGGGATGTGATGAATGAAGGAATATTTTCTCTTCATGAAGACGCGACGATTCTTGATGCAATCAAACTGCTTGATGAAGAGCATATTCATTCAGTTGCAGTAATGGACAGCACTGAAAAACCTACGGGTATACTTTATAGTGATTCAATCATAGCTCTTCTTGCAGACGGGGTGGAGACCTGTGCCAGGCTAAAAGATATTTCCCTGGCACCTGTGGTTGCAATACAAAAAAAAGTATCTGTGAAAGAAGCTATTAAGCAGATGAAAAGAACTCATCAATATAAGATTCTTATCATGGATGAAAAAAATAATTATAAGGGTGTTCTGACGGAGTCTGATATTCTTAAGGAGATCAGTAAAACATCTTAAATAGTTTATAAGTTATCTTACTGCATAAATCTCAATTGTATCTGAAAAAGCTGTAAGATCGGTGAATTTTCTGTAGAGCGGTTCAAAAACCGTGTAAGTTAATGTACCGCTTTTCAGAACCCTCTCCGGATGATAACCGCTTTTAATTACATAAACATTTCTGAAACCGATCTCTTTCAGTATCCTCTTCGCGGAAGATGGAGAGAGATCAATTCTGTGATCAGCAGGGTGCGTCTCCACCCATTTCTCTTTGTCAAAGTAATACATAGGGCCGTAATATGATGGGACAGAGAGTGCGAAAACTCCCCCCCTGTTAAGCATTGAGAAGATCCGCTTCATTGCACCCACGGGGTCCATACAGTGTTCTATGAAAAACCATGATGTGATAATATCGAACCTCTTATGAAGTTCAACACTGTCAAAGGGGGATTCAATAACGTCAATGCCGAAGGTCTTACGGCAGTAGTCAGCAGCAAATTCTGAAATCTCGATGCCGAGAAGTGTTGATATTCCGCGATCTTTTGCAGCCTTGAGAAAAAATCCCGCAGCACACCCTATGTCAAGAAGTGATTGCTTACCCTCAACCGGAAGGAGTTCAAGAATCCTGTTGAGCCTTGAATTAGAGAGATTGTAGATGTTTCCGTAATCCTCAAGATAGGTTCTGCCATACTGCTCATTGTATTCATTAATAAAATAATCCCTGTCGTAGGACAGGGATCTGCAGTCTGAATTAAATATAATATGACAGTTTCTGCACAGGTTCAGGTTGCTGCTGATTATTCTTTTTTCATCTTTCCCGCATACGGGGCATTTTTCCTGAGACCTTTTCATTGGCTCTTTTGTTTCTTCTTAGCCGGTTCAACAACAACGGGAACCCCTCTAATCCTGGCGTTGTCAAATGAGTGAAGTACAAGTTCAGCGTACTGCTCAGGGACTTCAAAAAAAGCGTAGGTTGAATGGATATCAATTTTGCCCACAGTTTTACCGTCAATCCCTGATCTCTTTACAATTTCACGGATAAGGTCACCTGTTGAAATGTTCTGGCTCTTACCTACGTTGATAAAAAGCCGGGCGCGTCCATCCTTGATGTCTTCAAAGATGATTTTGCCTGATTCGGTTTTACCGGCAAGTTTAAATGATTCGATGTCGAGTTTTGAGATGTCACCGAGGAGCTCTTTCAGGAGAGCTGCAGTGATTCTCTTTGTTCTCCCGAAAAGAGGGAGTCTTTTTTTCAAGACTTTCAGGAGTTTCATGTAGTCGTCGAGGTCTTCAGAAAGGGCGCGGTCCAGAATCTTTTCCAGTTTTTTTTCCTGATTCATTAAATCCTCACAAAAGGAATGGTGATAATTGCCCGGCAGGGCAATAGCAATTCATAAATAAAAGAATCGACTACGATATATTACATTCTTTAAATTATCAAGCAATTTTCAATATGAAGTCCGGTCGTAAAAATTAAAAAAAGAGATGGGGTCTGTGCTGCTCTTTGCAGCAATACAATGATCCGGGTATGTTTAATAATTATTTGACTTAATTTTGCACATCGTCTATCTGATATTCATGAATCTTAAAATGATTAAAACAGTAATTTTGCCGGTTATGCTGATGCTGTCCGCAGCATCTCTATCAGCGGAATATGCCCCATGGAACAGTGATCTCCTTACGGGGGATCACCTGATTGAAACTCATAAGCACAATCATACTACAGGTGTGTATAACGGTGCACAGGGGGGAGCTTATTTTCTCCTCCGTTTTTTTCAGCTGGTTATTTCTCCGCAGGATGGCCCTAACTGCAGGCACGATCCTGTATGCAGTTCATATGGGAAGCAGGCTGTTATTATGCACGGAGCATTCCTTGGCTCCATACTTGCAGGGGACAGGCTTCTTCGATGCAACCCCTTTTATCCGCCATCAACAGATCCTGTGCCGGAAAAGCCTTTTAAAAAATGAAAAAATTTTTTTCCGCATTTATTGCTGTTCTTATCTGTTCCACTCAGGTATCCTCTGCTGAAACAGAAAATTTTCCTGCAATGCAGAAAAAGTTTATACGTCTGCTGTATAATGAAAAGCGTTATTTCGACAGTATAGCTGAAGCCAGGCGGTTACAGGTTGAAGATAAATCCCCTGAACTGGACTATTTTATCTATATGAATTATTTTTTTTCGGAGCAGTATCGAACTGTTGTCACCCGCTATGATTATACCGGATCTCAACTGGGTCTTTGCGCCGGATTACTTGTATCTGAATCATATCTGAAACTGGGTATGTATGATGAAAGTTTCAGGGCTCTCTCTGTGTATAAATATTCAGGAATCAGGACAGAGGATATGCAGTTATTCCTTCGCAGAACAGCACCTCTTGTCCTTTCAGGAGACCTGACTGCCATTGAAAATGAAGAGAAGATTGCGGAGCCGTTTTTTCACGATGATTACAACTTCACATCTTTAAGAGAGGAACTTGGCAGATTCAGAGAAGCGGGATTGAAGATCCCGCTTAAGGGAGCTTTTCTCTCTGCGCTGATTCCTGGTCTCGGGCAGGCCTACTCCGGATATATCGGGGAGGGTATTGTTTCCTTTGCCTCTGTGGCTGCAACAGCTCTTGG
The DNA here is from genome assembly GCA_002418835.1 of Spirochaetia bacterium UBA5763. Classification (GTDB taxonomy): domain Bacteria; phylum Spirochaetota; class UBA4802; order UBA4802; family UBA5550; genus UBA5550. The sequence continues at coordinate 242,552 of DIEX01000032.1, forward strand.
AGGGATCTATCTTCGCAATAACGGCAGAGAGGGGTATTCATATACGATGTTCTTTTTTTCCGGGCTTTTCTACGCAGGAAATATCTATGGAGGGTGGAACTCTGCTGATCGGAGAAACAGAAGCACTCTCCTTGAAGAGTACAGACTGATTAACAGCAGATACGGTGCATATTCTCCAGAGGCATGCATAGATGCGGATGGGCTTCTCAGATGAAGCGTCTGTTGATTTTAATAGTGATTTTTATTCAGGTGAACCTCTATGCTGAAGGGAGCAGGATTATGAGGACAGCGGAGCATTATTATAACAGCGGCGAATACTATAATGCTATTACCGAATCCATGAGATACCAGCATCTTTTCCCCTCAGGGGATCTCTATCCTTCCAGCATGATACTCATGGGGAAGTCGTACTTTAAAGGGGGGAATACTGAGAAATCTTTAGTTGCATTTACAGAGTGCTACAACCGGTTTATAAAGGACCCACAGGGGCAGGAGGGACTTTACTATTCAGGAATTGTGAGGATTCTTTCTGGTTCATATTATTTCGGAGTAAGGACTTTCCAGGAATATAATTTTGTTTATAAAGGGGGAATATTTTACGAAGATTCAGTTTTTAATTTATGCAGGGCCCGCGCTCTTGCCGAAAATTATGATGATGCTGTAAGACTTATAGGTGAATATAAAATTCTTTTTCCTAAAGGGAAATATTTATCTGAAGCGGAGAGGCTGGCTGAAATGATCAGTGAGGAACAGAACCGTGAAAAAAAGAGTCCTCTGATTGCAGGGCTTTCGTCTGCGGTGGTTCCGGGATCGGGGTATTTTTATACCGGGAATTACAGGCTCGGTGCTCTGTCTCTGATTACTAACGGTGCGCTTATTTTTCTTGCTTATGACGGGTACAGGAGAGGAAACACGTTTCAGCTGATCTTTTTTTCAGTAGTGGAGTTTTCCTTTTATAATCATTCTTTAGTAGGCTCAATAAAAAGCGCTTATGAGTATAATGACAGCAGCATAATGAAGAAAGAGGTTCTTGCCGGCATTAAAACCGGTTTTTAGATTACGGAGGTTTTTCGCTATGGAGAGCAGAACATTCAGGCCTGAGTCACTGGAGAGTATTGATCCGGGGAAAAGCCAGCTTATAAACTTTGATAAGATTATCAAGAACGAAAAGCTTGAGGATGTTGCAGAGAAGCTTATAGAATCAACATTCGCCGAACAGCACTTCATGCGGAAGGATGCAATTGACCGTCTCATAGACTTCACTTTCTTTAAGGTGCAGACAGGATCTTTCCATGTTATTCACATGGCTTACCCCACAAAAAGAATGCATGACCATGAACTTGAAGCAAAGATCATGCGGCTGTTCAATGAACTTCTTTATCCTGAAATTGTTCTACGTATCCTGAAGTTTTTTGCCCGGAATATTCATGATTCCGACAGCAATCTCTATATAGCAAACCTTGTTGAATCAGAAGCAATTATAAGATCTGTTTTTGAGACGTTCCGTCTTTTCCAGAAAGATATCTTTATATATAATCCGGACAAGAAATCTCTTAATGTAAAAAGGATTCAGCAGTTCTCGCCGCAGTCGGATTATAAATTGTCACTTCCGCTTGACGCATGCGCGAGACTTAAATATATTCTGGAGTTTTTTCAGATAAGACAGGATGTGAGCCATATATACAAGCCGGATGATATAAGAATGTTCGGCCTGGCTTCCTGATGTTAACGCCTCTTTACATCTGCGATGTCCGGGCCGTTTTCTTTTACAAAGATATTCATGTATCTCTTAGAGTCAGTGAATGAAGTTATATCGTTATATATCGGCTTGTATTCTTTGATCATCCAGTACATGATGTCCTGTATATCAAGGGGGCTTGTGTCAATTACAGCAAACCTGAAGTGGAGTTCATGACCGAGCAGTGTTTCCCGCATCTGTTCTTTCCCTATATTAATAAATGAATCATCAAGAAGTTTGCGGAGCCCCACCCTGAGTCCGTCTCTCCAGCATGCAAAAAAAAGAAGGCTCTCCATATCTTTTTTTACCGGGTGAAGCAGCCAGACGATTCCCGGGAGCTCTGGCATGACCCTGCGAGCGTTGAATCTGTCATACTCAAAAAGACGCGACCATTCCAGTGAGTAGTATACATCTTCCCCTCTTGCGTCTTTTTTAAACATTTATTTATCCCTGTTTTCCGATTTTTTCGATAATCTGCTGAATTTTCTGCTGGAGAAGGCGGCTTCTTGCTGATATGTCTGTTTCATTTAACAGATCATTTCTCATGCTGTCATCAAGCACAAAGTAGTTTGAAATGAAGTCGGTTATCTGCCCCAGATCTACGAGAAAATTCATCAGTTCAATCAGCCTGTCCGTCTCTTCGACATTTATCAGAAAAATAAGCTCCTGCGCTTTTTTTCTCAGTTCTTTTGTAAGAGCAGTATCATGCTGAGCAGTGTTTTCAGGAATTTCAGCATATTGAGCTTCAAAGAACCGTTTAAGAGATGTTACCCGTACCCGTTTAATACCTTTAAGCTGGAAACGAATAGTATTCTCCTCTTTCTCCACAGACATAATCTCTGCGAGAGTTGAAACCCTACGCCTGACAAACAGGAGATCCAGGATGTTCCTTAAGGAGTACACAATAATCTGATTCCCCTGAGCAAGGCCAAGTGTATGCTTCGATTCTCTCATCCTCACAGATACTGTACAGTGCGGAAAGAGTACCTTTTTTTTAAGGTAGAATATTTTAAGTGGGCCGGCATTCATCAGATTCTTGTACGGGTATCCTGTTTAATCGATAATTAAATCATACAGCACTCTTAGCAAAAAAAAGATTGTAAATTTTGTCAATATGTATATTTTTAAAGCATAGTATTGACTTTCGGCAGAGAGGTTAAAGATGTCTGAGCATAGAAAAACTCACAGAGTTAATAAAACGGTAAAATCTGAAGTCAGGACCGAAGAATCAGTAACACTTAGTTCGTCTGTTGATGTAAGCAGGGGGGGTATTTTTATATCAACACCGGAACCTCTCAGCAATGGATCAACCGTCAATCTTACAATAATGCTCCCCGGAAACGGTGAAGTTGAAGTACAGGGTGTGGTAAGATGGATCCGTGATGATGAAACCCCTTCCGGAAAAGCCGGCATGGGTATTGAGTTTGTAAACGTCAACGGCGACTTATCAAGAAAGCTTGACGGCCTTCTGGATTAGTACCTAAAGAATCTCTAAAATTGCTTCAGCCATAAATTTGTATCCTTTTTCCACGGGGTGAACTCCATCCCCCTGGACAAGTGATACATGGCTTATCCCTTCTTTGATTTTTCTCTTCCAGTATTCATGTACTTTTGCTACAGGAATATTAAACTCCTCCCCGCATTCGGCAATTCTGTCATAAAAGGATTCTGCTATGTTGTTTTCATAAGAGCTGCTTACAGGGACAGATGTCAGCAGAAGAATCTCCGCAGAGGTGGAGGATTGAATTTTACGGATAATCTTTTCTATATTGCTTTTAAACATTTCGGGAGTCATTCCTGTAAAAGCATCATTCAGTGCAAACTGGATAAAGCATAGGTCAGGTTTTTCCTCTGTTACGCGGTTAATTCTGCGAAGACCGTCACCAGCAGTATCGCCGGGAACTCCATGATTTTTTATTGAAATTTTAATATCAGGATATTTTTCATGCAGCATCTCTCCGAGATAGTCGAGATAACCCTTGCTGACAAGCCATCCGTAAGTCAGTGAATCCCCCAATGCGGCTATAACAATCCGGTTTTTTCCTGTTTTGAGATGAAGTTTATTTATTATGTTCATTCTATAACCTCTATTTGACGGGTAATAATAAATATTTTAACAGTCTCCTGAAAAACCCTG
>DIEX01000022.1:0-56273 GCA_002418835.1 Spirochaetia bacterium UBA5763
ACTTAGTTTTTCAGGAAACTGCTAATGATAAAAATCAATAAATTCTTGACTGTAACTATAATAATGATTAACTATTTAATCTATGAGGGGAAAATGAAATTTAAAGTAATCATTACATATGATCCTGACTATGAAGGATATGTCGTGGATGTTCCGGAACTTGAAGGTTGTATGAGTCAGGGTAAAACGATGGATGAAGCCCTCGCGAATATAAAGGATGCCATTTCAGGGTGGCTTGCAGTTGAAAAAAAATATCGTCCCCTTGAAAATCACGAACCACGTGAAATATTCCTTGGAGAAGTTACAGTATAAAAGGGTATTCTTTCTAACTTCTCCGGAAGAGATGCGGTCAGAATATTTATAAAATTCGGTTATATACAAGATCATCAAACCGGAAGCCATATTCTGTTGTATCATCCTGAAAAAGCAACATTATCAATCCCGAATCATAAAGAACTGGCTCCCGGACTTTTGCGCGGTTTAATCCGGAAAAGCGGGCTCACTGTTGAAGAATTCATTAAAGCAAAGTAGATCACCTCTCAATGAGCGCCTTAACCGGAGCAAGCCCTGTAACTGTCCCCTGCTCAATAGCTTTAAGCACTGCACCCCCTCCTGTAAATATATAGTAGTCAGGGGAGTCTATTGCAGCAATATAAAGCCCGGGAAGAAGGCGCTTCAGCTCCTGCATCGTATCACCGCCGCCGTATAATTTAACAGCGCTGCTGTTCTCATCAATAAGCTGGTCAAGGGCGATTGTCCCTTCGTTGAAATGCGGAGTATATCCCATTACCGCGTTTACAAAAATTGTCTTTGCTTTATGAAAGGTATCAATAACCTCTTCGACTGAGAAGCTGTCCGAGGCAACATCATAAATATAGTTGAGTGAAGTTCCGGATTTCAATGTCCGTATATCAATTTTACGGTATTTCCCCTCTTCACGTGCATCAGGCACGTCGGACTCTGTAATATATGGGAGTTCGATTATTTTCCCCGGATACTTCGCAGCGAATTCCACAAATTTTTTTGCATGATCAAGATCGTCGTCTTCAACTCCCTTGATCCTGATGTTGTATTTCGCGCAGAGATAGGCATTGTATATTACTCCTCCAAGCACAAGCCAGTCTGCTTTCTGAATAAGAGCATACAGGGGCTCGATTTTTGTGTCGAACTTCGCCCCTGCCACCACTGCAAGGAAAGGTGCCTGCGGGTTGTAGATCCTGTCGAGGTTTTCAATTTCCTTCTGTAATAGAAAACCTGCATAAGAAGGGAGATACCTGCTTACATCTACAGTGGAAGCATGCGCCTGCCATGAACCGAATGCGTCATTAACAAAGATGTCCGCAAGCCCCGCAAGCTGGTTGGCAAAACGTTCGCGGTTATCATCCTTTGCCTCTTCGCCGTAAAACCACCGTGTATTGGGGAGGTATATCCCGTCAATTTTATCCTCTTTCAGCTCCCGTATAAGGTGATTGATTGATGTTTCTATCCCTGTGTATCCCTTCTTGTCATCGCGGATAAATTCCGGAACCTTGAGTTTAATGTGAAGCTTCTGCTGAAGGTATTCCACAATGGGCTGCACCGAGGTTTTTTCACTGAGTGTAAGTTCGCCTGTTTTCTTATTGCGCGGCCTCCCGACGTGAGTCATGAGAATCATTTTTCCGCCCCGTGCATTTATATGGTATAGTGTACCTATCGTTGCATCAATTCTGTAGGGATCATGTATAACTCCGCTCTTGACAACATTATGATCAACGCGTACAAGAACGATCTTCCCCTTAAGGTCAGCATTCTGAATTAGCGGCAGGTTGATATTCGGCAGCATGTTTTTTCTCCGGTATAGTTATATGTCTAATTTATATTAATTCAGTGGAAAAGAAAAATTTTTAAATATGTAGTGATTTTATATGCAAAGTTACAATTAAAATTCGCCGTGTCCGGAATTATTATTTTTAACAGGGCGTATGTAAACTTGATAATGATGTTTTTTTTATTACATTGCTCAAAACAGTGATTATTTTTTTGCAATAATATCTTGACTATTTTCGAAGTAATAATTTATATAACTATATCAGGATATATTGATATAGTTTATGGAACTTCTGACAGTTTTGAAAGCTCTTTCTGATGAAACAAGGCTCAGGATTCTCAGCCTTCTGTTAAATCACGAGCTGAACGTTAATGAGATTGTTGATGTCCTGGGCATGGGACAGTCGCGCATCTCCCGGCATCTGAAGATTCTTGCTGATGCAGGGATACTCTCATGCAGAAAGGATGGGCTGTGGGCTTTTTATACTGTTCCGGTTAACGGCCCTGCTGAAAAAATGATAAAGATTATACAGCAGGAGATGACAGACGCATTATATGAAAATGACAGCAGATCTCTCGAATCGTATATGGCTGACCGGAACCGGAAGGGGCGGGAGTATTTTAACGGAATAGCCTCCCGATGGAGCGCAATAAGGCGTGAGATGCTGGCGGGGCTTGACCTCAACAGTGAGATTCTCGGAGTTATGAAGAGGGCTTCTGTAACTGCTGATCTGGGGTGCGGCAATGGCGAACTGGCAGCATTGCTGCTTCAGAAGAGCAGCAAGGTAATAGGGGTGGATAGATCTACCGGGATGATTGATATAGCACGGCAGAACCTTTCCGGGATCTCTCCTGAACAGATTGAATTCAGGCTCGGGGAACTTTCGCATCTCCCCCTGCGTGATGAGGAAGCTGATTGTGTTGTAATAAATATGGTTCTCCACTACCTGGATGAGCCGGCAAGGGGAATTGAAGAGGCTTGCCGTATCCTGAAAAAAAGAGGGAGACTGATAATCGGGGATTTTTCAATACACACTAATGAATCCATGCGTAGCAGGTTCGGGCACAGGTGGCTCGGATTCCATAATGCAGCTGTTGAAGGATGGATGAAACAGTGCGGTTTTAAAATTGAAACTGTAAAGAGATTCTCATCTGAAAACGGCCTGGAACCCTTTATTTATGTATGCACCAGGATTTAATTATCTGTCATCTCCGCGAAGGCGGAGATCCATATCTATAAAATATTTTTTATGGGGAAATTTCTATAGATTCCCGTCTTCACGGGAATGATATAAGGAAGCAGTTGCTGCAGGATTAACATGGAAAATTAATTCAGGAGAAGTTTATGAATATTAAAACAAAAGACGGATTCATGGAAATGGATCTAAAACTCAAAAATCTGGTTGCTGATATAAACCTCGCGGACTGGGGTAGAAAGGAGATAGAGCTCGCGGAGGCAGAGATGCCGGGGCTCATGTCTGTGCGTGAAAAATACGGCAAGACCAAGCCACTTAAAGGGCTCCGCGTAACAGGGAGTCTTCACATGACTATTCAGACAGCAGTTCTAATCGAGACACTTATTGAACTGGGTGCTGATGTCAGGTGGGCATCCTGCAACATCTTCTCGACACAGGATCACGCAGCTGCAGCTATAGCTAAAGTCGGAAAATGTGCAGTATACGCCTGGAAAGGTGAAACACTTGAAGAGTACTGGTGGTGTACAGAGATGGCCCTCACATGGCCTGACGGAAAAGGCCCGAATCTCCTTGTTGATGACGGAGGAGACGCAACCCTCTTTATTCACCAGTGTCATAAGGCGGAAAGGGATGCATCCATTCTCAGTCAGAAGTATGATCATAAAGAGATGCAGATAGTCATGGAACGCGTGAAGGCCAGCGTAAAGAGAACTCCGAAAAGATGGACTGAGGATGTTAAAAACATACGCGGTGTTTCCGAAGAGACAACAACCGGCGTTCACAGACTCTACCACATGGCAAAATCCGGTGAACTGCTCTTCCCGGCAATTAATGTAAATGATTCTGTGACAAAATCAAAATTTGACAATCTCTACGGATGCAGGGAATCCCTTGCTGACGGCATCAAACGTGCTACAGACATCATGGTTGCGGGTAAAATTGTTGTTGTGGCCGGTTATGGTGATGTGGGTAAAGGTTGCGCCCAGTCCATGAAGTGGTTTGGCGCAAGAGTTCTAATCACAGAGATCGATCCTATCTGTGCTCTACAGGCCGCAATGGAAGGTTACGAGGTGACAACAATGGAGAAAGCCGCGTCAGTTGGCGATATCTTTGTAACTACCACAGGAAATCTCGATGTTATCACAGGGAAACATATGGAGCAGATGAAAGATGGAGCAATCGTGTGCAACATCGGCCACTTTGACAGTGAAATTGCGATGCATTATCTTGAAAACAACAGCAAATGTAAAAAGATGAATATAAAGCCGCAGGTGGATAAATGGACTGTTGAGTCAGGAAATTCAATCATAGTTCTGGCTGAAGGGCGTCTTGTGAACCTTGGCTGTGCAACAGGACACCCCAGCTTTGTAATGAGTAACAGCTTTACAAACCAGACCCTGGCGCAGATTGAACTGGCTACAAAAAAACTTGAAAACAAAGTCTACATCCTTCCCAAAAAATTGGATGAAGAAGTTGCAAGGCTTCACCTGGCTAAACTGGGCGTTAAGCTGACAAAGCTCACTAAGGAACAGGCTGATTATATCGGCGTTCCTGTAAACGGACCATTTAAACCGGATCATTACAGGTACTGATTATTCTTAACATTTACGTGAAAAAAGGGGCATGCCAAGTATGCCCCTTTTTGCTGTTATGTCATGAAAAAAAGATTGAATATAACTATGCAGATTTTATCTTTTGATTAGAATAATGACAGAGCAGGCTTGCAGATGAAAAAATACGCATCATATATAATATTCATCCTGGTTGTAATTCTCGCGATTTTTGCGTTTTTCCATGACAGGTTTAAGGCGAAAGACAGGAATATAAAGTATGGAAATCCGCAGATGGAAAAAATTATCAAGGAGTGCAGGTATTATAAACAGAATGGAGAAGTCCAGACTTTAAAGCTTTATGAGGGGCGGAATTCTGCACGGGGTACATCCTGGTATTCCCTTACATACGAAGGGGAGGGGATAAAAGAGACTCAGATCTTTATTTCAGCAGGGGATTTCACTGTTGACAGCCTGGGTTTCACCGAAAAAGAGATAAAACTGCTTTGCGGACGCGGATGTATAACAATACCTGTGGATAAACTTGAATCAAAAATAGAGGTTCCGCTGATCTATTATAATGGTAAAGAGATGAAAGAGGGGAGCTTTCTATCCGATAAGATATGATCCTGTGCCTGCGGCAATCAGAATATTTTTATCGTTTAACATCTCCATCTGGACAACTGCAACTTTATTCCCGGCACGCAATACTTTTGCAATACATTTGAATTTTTCCCCTGAGCCGGGCCTGAGATAATCAACTCTGATATTAAGAGTGCTCATTTTACTGAACCGGGCAATAAGCTCTGCAATGGTCACGCCATTCATCCCGGCGAAGGCATGAGACTGTGCTATTATCCCTCCTGCCAGGTCTATTACTGCTGAAATTGCTCCGCCGTGAAGAATTTTCTTTACGTAGTTCCCCTGAAGTTCCTCCCGTGAGTCTATCTCAATTACTGCTCTATCAAGGTTAAGCTCTGTGACTTTAATGCCAAGGTAGGTATTAAAGGGCATTTTTGAGTTATAGACCTCTTTCAGAATTTCCAGCATTATCTGGATTGCATCGGGAGAAGAGAGATCGGGCTTACGCTGAAGATATTCCTCAGTGAGATTTTTTCCTTCAAGGAGCGTACTTTTGAATTCCTCAATTACGTTCATGTGGAGTTGTCTTGCAGGGTGGGATTATTAAAAACCCGCAGACCTTTACGGGAATGCGGGTTTTTAAGTTTTTATTTCTGCATGTCTTCAAGACTTCTGTAGATATCGAAATAATAATTTCTTGTAGCTCTTTTTATCTGAACAAACCAGCCTTCACTTTCATAAAAATTCTTAAAGCTTTTTGCCTGAGAGAATGTAAGCACATTAGATGGATTTATTGTGCAGAATCTGGTATCATCCCAGTTAGTTCTTTTCATTGTTACCCAAGCTTCGGCAATGGTCTGCTTGAGAATCGGCTGTTCGTGTTCAGCAGCTACTTGTATATCAGTTAGAGTGAAACCCGCCATTGTGATCTCCTTATCTTTTTTATTCTAAATAAATATATATAATTAAATTAATAATAAAGAATAATATGTCAATAAAATTATCGGCATCGGCTCAATTTTTATATTTCAAAATAATAAATTTTTTAAATGCAATATTTATTGACATATAACATTTGTTATTTAATTATGCAATCAGTTGCATACGTTGTATAAAGGGGAGAGTATATGAATATAACAGTTTTGAACGGAAGCCCAAAGGGTGATTTAAGTGTTACAATACAGTATGTTAAATTTATAGAAAAGAAGCTTGAGGGGCATAACTTTAATTATGTTAATATTTCTCAGAGAATCGGCAAAATTGAAAGCGATACGGCACTCTTTAATGAAATAATCTCCGGAATTGATGATTCAGACCTGGTAATATGGAGTGTGCCTCTTTATGTATGTCTGGTACCCTCCCAGTATAAAAGATTTATTGAGCTTATCTGGGAGAGAGGTGTCGAGGAGAAATTCCGTGGTAAATATGCTGCGGTAATAACCACATCGATCCATTTTTTTGACAATACAGCTCATAATTATATGAGGGGGATCTGCGAGGATCTGGGGATGAAATTCGCAGGGTCATTCTCACCAGACATGTATGATATAATGCAGGAGGATGGGAGAGCAAAACTCCTTGCTTTTGCAGAAAATGTTTTTAACACCGCGCAGAAAAAAGGGGCCACAACAAAGGCTTTTTTTAAGCCTGATTATAACATGAAGAAATATATTTCAGGCGCAGCAGGAGTGAGTGCAGATTCTTCAGGTAGAAGAGTGCTAATCCTGTCAGACAGAGCCTATTCCGGTGATAATGTTGCGGCAATGATTGACAGGATGAAAATCTGCTTTTCCGGTGAAGCGGAACTTCTTTCGCTTTCTGATATTGATATCAAAGGCGGGTGCCTCGGCTGCTGCGAATGCGGCTTTGACTACAGGTGCGTATATACAGGCAAAGACGAATTTATCGATTTCTATAATGAGAAACTGAAGAAAGCGGATATAATCATTTTCGCGGGGGAGATCCGTGACCGCTATCTTTCGGCAAAGTGGAAGCAGATGTTTGACAGGGGATTTTTTAACACCCACACTCCAACACTTAAAGGGAAGCAGTTCGGCCTTCTCCTCTCCGGGCCGTTAACTGCAATCCCTAACCTTAGGGAGATACTTAATGCATATTTTCAGTGGCAGGGAGCTAATCTTGTTGATATTGTTACAGATGAATATTCTTCACCTGAGATAGATTCTCTCATCGATAATCTTGCCGGAAATCTTGTTGCAGACGCGGGAAAAAGCTATGTGGCGCCGCCCACTTTTCTGGGAGTTGGCGGGATGAAAATTTTCCGCGATGATATATGGGGTAGGCTCCGTTTTGTATTCCAGGCAGATCACAAATATTATGAAGAGAATGGAATTTATGACTTCCCGCAGGATGACCGGAAAACCATTGAAATTAATAATAATATGATAAAACTCACAAGTAACCCCGACATGAGGGAGAACGTAAGGAAGATGATCAAGGTTGAGATGGTTAAGCCAATGGAACATGTTGTGGAAACGAAGTAGGGGATAAATTTTTCACTTGATTCTCTGTCTGAATTACTGATAATCTGTATTATAGCAATTTACTATTACATTAGCACATAATTTGTCATTCCGGTTTTACCGCATGTAAATACCGGAATCTTTATGATAGAAATTATATCTGATAATATGGTAAATGTTTTATTCCTCAAGATTCCGGCAGTGTAGCCACGATGGCCGCCTGCAAGCATGAAACAGGATGTTTCAATAATGCTTGCCTCCACTATCGTTCCAGCCGGAATGACAGGATCTAATCATTTCGTAAGATGCTATAGAATGAATAACTCAATCATGGAAATGAAAGCATTCAACAAATCAGCAAACCGCTCCTTCAAGAAACTGAAGAACAGGTTTCTCCTCCCCGGTTTTATCCGTGAGATGAAAAAGATGGGGATAGGGGGGCTCTCCGGCGGCAACAGCGTCAGGGTGATTACTGATGGAGATGATTTTTTTGACAGCATAATCTCTGCCATAGAAAATGCCAAGAGGAGCATAAACCTGGAGACCTATATTTTCAGCAGCGACACTGTGGGGTGGCTTGTTGCTGAAAAGCTTGCGGAGAAAGCTGAGCAGGGGCTTGAGGTAAACGTGATATACGACGCTTTCGGCTCAATGACAGCTTCAGGGCTTATGTTTGACATGATGAGAAAGTCCGGCGTGGAAATTATTGAATACCACCCCTTTGTTCCCTGGCGGAGATTCTGGAACATAAGTTTCAGAGACCACCGTAAAATTCTTGTGATTGACGGGGCCATAGCTTTTGCCGGAGGAATAAATATCGGGCAGGAGTATGCAGGTATTAAATATGAAGGGGGCAGGTGGAGAGATACTCATGCAATGATTGAGGGGCCGGCAGTTAAGGACATCCAGTTTTTCTTCATGGAGAACTGGTACAGAAACGGCGGCGCCATGATGAACAGCAGGCTCTATTTTCCTGATCTCCCGGAGATGGGGGACCTCCTCCTTATGATAATCTGTACAAGGGCAAGGAAAAAGGTGAGGCCTGTATATGAATCCTACATATCTGCAATCAGAAACGCCAGGCAATCTATATATATAACTAACGCGTATTTTATCCCGGACGGCAGGATATACAGAACTCTTGTAAGGGCTGCGGAGCGGGGCGTGGATGTTGAACTTATGCTGCCGGGCAAATCGGATGTCACTTTTGTAAAATATGCCAGCAGGTATCTGTATAAAAGATATATGAAGAGGGGGATACGGATCTTCGAGTACGCCGATTCTGTCCTCCATGCCAAAACCGCCGTTGTTGACGGGGTATGGTCAACCATAGGTTCATCAAACATGGATAGAAGGAGTTTCAGAAGGAACCTTGAGCTTAATGCAGTTATTCTTGACCAGGGTTTCGGGGATATTATGGAAGGGATTTTTCTGAAAGATATTGAAAAGAGCAGGGAGATAACCCTTCAGGTCTTTGAAAAAAGGGGTTTTGTGGAGTTTTTTCTTGAATGGCTCTGCTACAGATTCAGAAATCTTTTGTAGAAAAATACCTTGACAATCGGCATATTAATAATGATATGCCTTTTTAGTAAGAGATATGAATTTTGACAGGTCAAATACCGGCTATTTCATAGCATTTATGATTCTGGGGGCTGTTCTCGGCTCTGCTCTGGGGAATCTTATAGTTAAGTTTATCCCACAGATGCATGTGATAACATCAAGCCTCACAGGCCCCATCGGGTTTAATCTTGAAATACTCTCTTTCAGTATGAAATTAAATTTTGCGTCCATTGTAGGCCTGATTCTCGGCATTATAATCTTTCGTAAAATTTAAGGCCGCGCCTGCGGCTATCAAAAGTACCGTCTGTTAAGGTGAAATCCTGAGCGGGGAAAACGGTATGGATTTAAACCGGTCAGTGGCCGGTTGCCTCATTCCGGAGAATAGGCAATAAGCAGTATATTTTTTTACGCATTATATGCGTGTATACGGTTATACCGTAATGATTCAGTAACATGATAGGTCAAATTCTGATCCTGGGTCATGTTGCGGATCATAAATGATTAATAATTACCAGGGGGTACTTAATTGGCTGTAGTATCAATGAAGGCGCTGCTCGAATCAGGGGTACATTTCGGGCACCAGACAAGAAGATGGAATCCTAAGATGTCTCAGTTCATCTTTACTGCAAGAAACGGGATTCATATTATCGATCTCCAGAAAACAATGCAGAGGGTGAAGATCGCTTATTCTGCAATGAGGGATCTCGCTAATAACGGCGGAAAAGTTCTTTTCGTGGGGACAAAAAAGCAGGCACAGGGAGCAATAGTTGAATACGCTGAAAAATGCGGTATGTACTATGTTTCTGAAAGATGGCTTGGCGGTCTCCTTACAAACTACAAAACTGTAGGGAACTCTATACAGAGGCTTAAAGAGCTTGAGAAAATGCAGGAAAATGATTCATGGGACGCGGAGACAAAGAAAGAGATTCTCGAACTCCAGAGAGAACTTGCAAAAAAGAACAAGATCTTAAGCGGCATCAAGAACATGCAGGGACTCCCTGATGCTCTTTTTATCATAGATCCGAAGAGAGAGTCCATTGCAGTCCAGGAAGCTCATAAACTCGGAATACCTATCTTTGCTGTTGTTGACACAAACTGTAATCCTGACGAAATTGATTACCCGATCCCGGGGAACGACGATGCAATCAGGGCAATTGCTCTGTTCCTTGAAGTTATGGCAAAAGCTATAGTTGAAGGGCAGTCCGGCGGCCAGTCTTCTGAAATCGCTTTCGAAGACGAAGACGTTGAAGGTGTACCGGCATCTGTTGATGCCATTGAACCTGATGAAATTGCCGAAGTCAAAGAAACTAAAGACGCTGCCCCTGCTGAAGAAGGGGATACATGGTAACAGTTGAAAAAGCAGATTATCTGATAATCTGCTTTTTTTTAAGTGCATAAGCACTTTCGTATTATAATCTTAAGGAGTTAATAAAGTGGCTGAAGTAACCAGTAATATGATAAAAGAACTCAGGGACAAGACACAGGCAGGTATGGTTGACTGCAAAAAAGCTCTTGTTGAGAATGACGGCGATATGGATAAAGCTGTTGAATATCTCAGAAAGAAAGGTCTTGCCTCTGCTGATAAAAAGATGGGTAGAGAGGTAACTGAAGGTATCGTTGCTTCTTATATTCACAGCAACAGTAAAATCGGCGTTCTTGTTGAACTTAAATGCGCAACAGATTTCGTTGCAAGAAATGATGATTTTGTAGCTCTCGCAAAAGAGATTGCTATGCAGATAGCTGCAACCAGTCCTCTTTATGTTAAGCCTGAAGATGTTCCTGCTGATATAATTGAGAAGGAAAAAGAGATATACAGGGAGCAGATGAAAAATTCCGGAAAACCTGATAATGTAATAGAAAAAATTGTTGAAGGAAAGCTCACAAAGTTCTATTCTGAAGTATGCCTCCTCGAGCAGGAATTCATCAAAGACAGCGCTGTTAAAATACAGGATCTTATAAAACAGAAGATTGCGGTCTTCGGTGAAAATATCGAAGTAGGTAAATTCTCCAGATTCCAGATAGGCAGCTGATAAATGACAGAGAATGAAGGGCCGCGTTATAAGCGGATATTGCTTAAACTGAGCGGTGAAGCTCTTGCGGGGCCGGATAAAACCGGTATTAATCCTGAAATAATCAACCAGATTGCCGCCGAAATCAAAGAGGTGTCGGATCTTGGAGTTGAAGTTGCCCTCGTCATTGGCGCGGGCAATATTTTCAGGGGGGCCATGGCTGATTCCCTCGGGATCAGCAGGTCAACAGGTGATTTCATGGGTATGCTTGCCACTGTGATGAATTCAATGGCTGTTGAAAACACGCTTGAAAAGATGAATAAATCCACAAGGGTACTTACCGCCATAGAGATGAAACACGTTGCGGAGCCCTATACAATCCAGAAAGCTCTTGACCATCTGAAAAAAGGGCGCATCGTTATTGCAGCGGGGGGCACCGGCCATCCTTATTTTACAACAGATACCGCAGCAAGCCTCAGGGCTGTTGAACTTGGCGCCGATGTTTTACTTAAGGCTACAAGGGTAGATGGAGTTTATACCGGCGATCCGGAAAAGGATCCCGACGCTAAGAAGATCCTGGAGATCCCTTACATTGAAATGATTAAACAGCAGCTGAGGGTTATGGATCTTACAGCTATATCCCTCTGCATGGACAACAATCTCCCGATAATTGTGTTCAATCTTTTTGAAAAGGGTGCTCTTAAAAGGATTGTACTCGGCGAGAATATAGGCACAAAAATTTTCTAATCTAATATGGAGACGTTTCATGATTGATGATATTTTACATGATGTTGAAGACAGAATGCAGAAGAGCATCAAAACCCTTCAGAAAGATTTCACAGCCATAAGGACAGGGAGGGCCAATCCTGCCATGTTTGAAGGGCTAAGGGTCAGTGTTTACGGTTCTGAAATGCCTCTGAACCAGGTGGCAACAATATCTATACCTGAACCGAGGCTTGTTGTTATACAGCCCTGGGACAGAAGCAATCTTGGTGAAATTGAGAAAGCTATTCATAAATCAGATCTTTCTGTAAATCCGTCAAATGACGGTAACCTGATAAGGATTCAGATCCCGGAACTTACCGAGGAGCGGAGAAAGGAATATGTTAAGCTCGCGAAGCAGAAAGCTGAGGAGTGCAGAGTTTCCATAAGAAATATCCGCAGGGACGGAAACGAGATGATCAAATCCCTTGAAAAGGATAAAGAGATCACTGAGGATGAATCCAAGACTGCTCAGGATAAAATCCAGAAACTCACCGACAGGTTTGTTGATGACACTCAGAAAACGACAGATAATAAAGAGAAGGAAATTCTCAGCCTCTGACAGCATTCACCCCGCAGCCTTCAGAGCGGGGTGTAAATTTAAAAAAACAGAACCTGATGATATTTAAAAAAGATAAAACAAAAACAGAAGTTATACCGCGCCATGTAGGTATTATAATGGACGGAAACGGGCGCTGGGCAAAACAGAGAAACCTCTCAAGAGGTGAGGGTCATAAGCGTGGAGCGGATATTATTGAACCGGTCATGGATTGCGCCATGGATCTCGGTATTAAAGTGGTTTCTCTTTACGCGTTTTCAGTTGAGAACTGGAGCAGGCCTGTAACAGAAGTAAAGGGGCTGTGGGAGCTCCTTGAATATTTTTTCTCAACAAAACTTGAAAAGATAAAAAGTAAAAATATACAGATAAGACACTCCGGGTCTCTTGCAAAACTTCCCCCTTCCACGAAGAAGACAATACTTAAAGCTATTGATGAAACAAAGAACAACAACAGGGCGGTTCTGAATTTCTGCGTGAATTACGGAGGAAGGCAGGAGATCATAAAAGCAGTCAATGACTGGAGGGAGAACGCTAAACCGGGTGAGAAGATTTCGGAGAAAAAGCTTGAGAAGTATCTCTATACAGCAGATCTCCCTGACCCGGACCTGCTCATAAGAACCAGCGGTGAGTACAGGATCAGTAATTTTCTCCTGTGGCAGCTGGCATACTCGGAACTCTATTTTACGGATGTGCTCTGGCCCGATTTCGGCCCGGAGGATTTGCAGAAAGCGGTAACTGAATTTCAGAAGAGAGAGAGGAGATACGGCGGGCTATGAGTGTACTGAACAGAGAGACCATGACAAGGATTTTAAGCGCTATTGTAACTCTACCGGTTCTTGTTTACGTGATTGTTACGGATAATTTTTTATGCCTCCCTATTCTTCTGGCTACAGTGGTTATATCGCTGTTCTGCCTTTATGAGTTTTATATGATTGCTGACAGGGGGGAGGATGGCAGAGCCTTTGTTAAAACAGGACTCTTAGCCGGACTGTTTTTAAACGTATTAATGTATCTCTTTGCTTTCGGGAAGATGCTTGGTATTTCCGGATCTCTTTCGCTTTTCGATTCCAGGGTTGTAACAGCTTTCTTTATGCTTTTTATTACTGTTATACTTGTTCTGCAATTGTTTACACGGCCGCTTAAGGGCGCTGCGTACTCCCTGGGGATTACTGTCTTTGGCGTGTTTTACATTGTGCTCTCCCTGTCTCACCTTATACTTCTTAAGTCTCTGGTGGACGGTGTTTACTATATAATCATACTTGTGGCTGTTGTTATGCTTAATGACACGGGTGCTTATTTCGGAGGTGTGATGTTCGGAAAGCACAAAGCCGGTATTGAAGCATCACCTAATAAATCCTGGGAGGGTTATTTTTCCGGGCTTCTTTTCAGCATTGTAGCATTTATAATTACAAACCAGATTTTTGCATCATTTTATTCAAGAGAACTTTTTACCATGATTGAATGTGCCCTTCTTGGTATTGTTGTGAGCGTCTTCGCTAATATAGGTGACCTTGTCGAGTCTGCTGTAAAGCGTGACGGCGGCTTCAAGGATTCAGGGAGGATTATACCCGGCCATGGCGGAATGTGGGATGTCTTTGATGCCACGATTTTCGCTCTTCCATTTTTCTACTACTACCTGATTTATAAGGGGATCCCCTGATAAAATGAATTCTTTAACAATTCTTGGTTCAACCGGCTCTATCGGCCTTTCCGCCCTCAGGGTTGTAAGATCTGCTCCTGAGAGGTTCAAAGTTTTCGGTCTTGCCTGTAACAGAAACCTGGAAATACTGTCAAAACAGATTGATGACTTTAAGCCTGAAGTTGTGGCAATAGGTGATGAATCTGTACGTGATTCAGAACTTGTAATGCTGCTGCGGAAAAAATTTCCATCAGTAGAGTTTCTGTTTGGAGAGAGCGGAATTATTGACCTCGCATCGCGTAAATGCGATATTGTTCTCTCTTCAATAGTGGGGGGAGCAGGGCTCAAACCTTCACTGGCTGCTCTTGATGGATGTAAAAGGCTTGCCCTTGCCAACAAGGAGACACTTGTCATGGCGGGTGACCTTTTTATGAAGCAGGCTGCTGAGAAGGGTGTGGAACTTATCCCTGTTGACAGTGAGCACAGCGCGATATTTATGCTAATGAGAAATGTCGGGCAGAAGGAGCTTGAAAGAATTATACTGACAGCTTCAGGGGGGAGCCTCAGGGACTATCCTGTGGAGGAACTTGAATCGGTCACTCCGGAAATTGCGCTTAAACATCCGACATGGAGCATGGGGAGCAAAATAACTATAGATTCAGCCACACTGATGAACAAAGGGCTTGAGGTTATCGAAGCTCACTATCTTTTTAACACGGAGTATGACAGGATTAATGCAGTGATTCATCCTGAAAGTATTGTTCATTCAATGATTGAGACTGTTGACGGAGCTGTTTATGCTCACATGGGGCAGGCTGACATGGCGTTACCTATTCTTAATGCTCTCACTTATCCTGAAAAGATAAGAAACAGTTTCGGAAGATTGAATTTTGCCGAAGTCGGGAAACTGACTTTCAGAGAGTACGACAGCAGAAGGTATCCTGCGCTTGAGCTCTGTTATGCGGCAGGGAGAAAAGGGGGTAATGCACCCGCTCTTCTGAACGCGGCAAATGAGGAGGCGGTTTACGCTTTTCTTGACCGCAGAATAGCTTTTACTGATATTGTAAAGATTGTTGAAAAAACAGTAAGTCTTGGTACATTTTGCAGCGCCCCCGATTTAAACGGGATCTTTGATGCTGACGCTGAGGCAAGGGATATAGCAAAGGGCTTAATAAGGGAGATTAAAATATGATGACATTGACATATATACTGGGAGCTCTTGTGCTTCTGGGGCTATGTATTTTTGTACATGAACTTGGCCACCTTCTTGGCGGAAGGATGGTGGGAATAAAGGCGAGGGTCTTTTCCATGGGTTACGGAAAAGGTGTTTTGAAGAAGAAGTTCGGTGAGACTACTTACCAGGTTACACTTATCCCTCTTGGCGGTTATTGCCAGTTTTACGGCGATGATCCATCTGAGAAGAGAACAGGGGAAAGTTTTGAGTTTCTTTCGGCTCATCCGCTCAGAAGAATTGTTACAGTTGTAATGGGACCTGTATTCAATCTGATTTTCGGGATAATCCTGTTTTACATGATGAACCTTGTGGGCTACAACAAAGAAACGAGCCGTGTCATGATTCCTCCGGAGATGACTTCAGGGGAGTATGTTTCACCGGCATATACAGCGGGTCTTCGCACGGGCGACATTGTTACGGGGATTGACGGCAAAGCGGTTAAAGCTTTCACTGATATTCAGACTGAGGTTTTCTTTTCGGAAGGGAAAGAGCTTCAGGTTGCGGTTGACAGAAGCGGCGAACATAAGGTTTTCAGTGTTAAACCCAGAGGGGATGCCGGAGAGAGCAGGTTCTCCATCGGGGTGATGCCCTATGCAAGCGGTATCACTGTAACACGGACTGTTAAAGGGGGCCCTGCTGAAGTAATGGGTCTCGCAGGTGGAGATATAATTACAAAAGTAGATAATGTTGATGTGCATTATCCGTCAGATTTTTCAGATTATCTGCAGAATAATATCGGCAGAGATGTGACGGTAAATTATCTGCGTAAGGGTGACCTGCTGAGTGCAACAATTAAACCGGCTTTATCAGAAATATATATAATTGCAAAAGATACAGACAAAAAAGAGATGCAGAGTTTCGCCGGGAACGAGGAGTTCAAAAAGACCATTGAAGCCGGAGGCGTCAGGGTAGACGGCAAACCTATAAAGACTTACGGGGAGTTCCTCTCTGATGTTGAGAAGTCAAAAGATAGAAGTGTGATAATTGATGTAAAAGATACCAGGTATGAAGGGAAGCTTGAGATCGCCAAAAAGGCGATGATCGGAATAGAGATCGGTGTTGCCTTTGATATGGTACATGTTAAGTATGGAGTCTTTGAAGGACTTAAGCAGGCCTTTATTGAACCCTGGGAGTTTATCGTAGTTAACCTGAAAGGATTCGGGATGCTCTTCTCCGGTGAGCTTAATGTCCGTGAAAATCTTTCTGGCCCAATCAGAATTGCGAAGATTGCAGGTGATGTCCTTTACGAGAGAGGGATTGCTGACTTTATTCTCCTTATGGCAAGAATATCTATAATCCTGATGTTTATGAACCTCCTACCGATACCCGCAGTTGACGGGAGCCATATTCTTTTTTATGCCATAGAAGCTCTCAGGGGCAAGCCCATAAAAGAAAGTATTATGATAAAAATTCAGACATTCGGGATACTTTTTCTTATTGTTCTGGGTGTGTTTGTCATAGTGAATGATATATCAATGCTCCCTGTGGTGCAGAACTTTTTTAAATAATATATTCCGCCGGATATCCGTCAATGGATGTCCGGCGTATAAAGCCTCGAATCTGCATCATCTTTATTTTATCCCTGCGAAAATCGTATTCATTCCTGATGAATTTGTCAAAAAATAGCGATATATTTATTATATTAAACTCATCCATAAGTTCCAGGGGTATTTACTTTGAAGATTCAATTTAACAGAATCATTATTATAACAGTTGCAGTGTTTATATTAATCTGGATTCTCTTTTTTCTCTCTTTTCACGGAATAAGAAAACTTGCGATCTCTGAGTTTAATAAACAGCAGATGATTATGGCTGAACAGGCCTCACAGGGAATAGCCACGTATATGAAACATCTGGCTGATGACCTGGATTATATAATGAATATTAATGGCGTTTTAGATTTGAGTGCTAACGGGAGAGAGGTTATACAGGATTATTACAGCCGCAACGAGAGGATTATAAAATCTGTAACACGCCTGGATTCAAAGGGGAGGATTGTCTGGAGTATACCGCATAATAAAAAATTCAGTGGAACAGATATATCTTCACAGGAGCACATTAAATTTATGCTTCGCGAACATAAAACTTCGTTGAGTGATGTTATTATCTCAGTGCAGGGTTTTATGGCGATAGCTCTCCATGTGCCGGTTTTCAGGAACGGGGAGTTTAGTGGAAGTTTAGGAGTACTTCTGGATTTCGATGAGCTGTCTGAAAAATTTATCAAACATATTAAGCTGGGTGAGGGGGGCTATGCGTGGATGCTCAGCTCAAACGGGACAGAACTTTACTGCCCCGTGCCTGGGCACATCGGGAAAACAATCTATGAAACTTCCTCCATGTTTCCTGATGTTATATCAATGGCAGAGAGGATGATACGCGGAGAGAAGGGGAGTGCTTCATATAAATATAATCTTGTCAGGGAAAAGTTTGTTGGCGTTGAAAAGAAACACGCCTCATTTACCCCTGTTAAGCTGTTTAATACTCACTGGTCGATCGTCGTGGCAACTCCGGAAAAACAGATACTGGCTCTTATGGACGGCATCAGGAATAAGCTCATGATGACTGCTTTTTTTCTTCTGATTATTAACATCGTTTTTGTCTATTTCGCGGTGAAGGGGAGAAAAATGGAAAATGAAATCCTTCAGAAAAAAAAATATGAGGCGTTTTTGATTGAAAATGAAGCTGTCCTTGAGGCCGCGCTTCAGTCCGCAGGGAAAGTAGCAGGTGGAATCGCTCACGATCTGAATAATGTGTTTGCCGGTATTATCAATTCAACGGAAGTTTTAGAGATGAAGCACAGGGGTGACGAGAAGAGTGAAAAATATACAGGCTTTATAAAGGACGCTGCGTCCCGTGGAGCAGGGCTTGTTAAGAAGATTCTTAATCTTGCTTTAACAGGAAACGGCGCGTACTCTTTTATTGATGTATACAGAATAATTGAGGAAGCAGGGGATGTTTTTCCCGGGAAAAACGGGGGAACTGTTAAACTGAAGATTCAGTTGAACGCGGCGGATTATATGGTCAGGGCCGCACCTCTGAATATGAGAAAGATTATTATCAGGCTTCTGACGAGGCTTTCCGGTGAAGTCCCAGATGACGGAGGGTTGGTTCTCACGACAGAAAACATCAGAATAGATAAACAATCTGCCGGGGGTATGGTTCCGGCCCTTCATGGTGGTGATTATCTTAAAGTTACGGTGCAGGCATTAAGAGGAAAATCATTAGCCGTAAATTTCAGCAGATTATTTCTTTTTTTAAAAGATTTCAATGAGCCTGGCGATACGGCAGATCCCGGTATTTATGATATATACAGAAGAGTAAGAGATATAGGCGGCGGCATGGCGCTGGATTCTACAAGCGGGTCTGAGCCCTATTCTGCTGTTATGATTTATCTCCCGGTCAGTAAAGTTGATAAACCCGCGCAAAATGATAACAAATGCAGTCCTGTAGGAGGGGGAGGAACAATCCTCATTGTTGAAGATGATCCGGCAATCAGGAATGCACTTGTAAGAATTCTCGGGGACCTGGGCTATAATGTTTTTTCGGCTGAGGATGGAGCAGCAGGTATTGATATTTTCCGTAAAGAGCATAACACCATAGATCTTGTGATTCTTGATATAGTTATGCCTGTTAAGGGGGGTGTAGAAGCCCTTAAAGAGATTCTTGAGATAGACAGCGGTGCACTTGTTTACATGACCAGCGGTTATGTCACGGGTGTAAGTATTGATGATTTGATATCAAAAGGGGCTGCGGGTTTTATAAATAAACCGGTTACAATTTCAGATCTCAGCAATCTTGTGGCCGGAGCTATTGCGGATAAAAAAAGAAAAGATTCCACTGATTCTTCCGGCGGATAGATATCTAAAGCTTGACAAAAGATCGGTTTTTTTGAAAATTTAAACGGCTTTAATTTTTGTAAGATTTATCAATAGTTCCTCTGAGGATATAATCTTGGAAATAGTTTCAATTACGGTGCTTTTATGGAGATTTTATGAAAGAGCTTAATCAATACATCAGGGATTATACAGGGCAGGAGGATGATATCTTTACCTCTCTTAGAGGAGTGAAGGTTGGTGAACTTCTCCCTTCAGGCGGGCCGCTGGATTTTTTTTATGATAATATAGATAACCCCAGCACCACTATTTTTCTCAAAACAAAAAAAAAGGCGAAGTTTTTCTATGCTGATACTGATGAATTTCTCTCCTGTATCATTGATGAGGATCCTCACTGGGTTCTTGATATAGATAAAAATATATTAAGGCTGAATCTTGTTTATGATATAAACGGCTCTACACTGCCTCTTGTTTTTATTTTCGACATAACAAAAGATAATTACAGAATGGCTCTGAAGCTGCTGTCAAAAAAAGGTATATTTGATCTCTACTTTCTTTCAATCCTTTATGGGGGCTTTGTCCTTGAGAAAAGGATGAAGCTTAATATTCCTAAATCTATTCTTAAAACATTAAAAAGCATTAAATAAAAAAAAGGGAGCAGCCGAGCTGACACAATGTCAGCCTGCCGTCCTGAAACAGGATGTTTCAAAAAAGACGGCCCTTCTGCTCCCTTGAATACCTTTTTATCCTTTAACAGGTGCCGGCTTATGCCGACAACTGTCAGTTAATCTGATTAATCGTTATCTTCCTCGGCTTCACTGTCTCATGCTTGTGAAGCAGGAGAGTCAGTACGCCGTTTTCAAGTTTTGCCTCGACTTTTCCTCTGTCGATATCGTTGCCGATCCTGAAAGATCTTTTATAATCCATGCTGCTGAATTCGGAGTACCTGCATTTCTCATCTGCTTTCTCCTCAATAGAGCTTTTAGCTGATATTGTAAGCTCATTGTTTTCAATCGAGATGTCGAGGTTTTCTTTTGTAACACCCGGTATCTCCATTTTCAGAGAGTAAAGATCCTCTGTTTCATAAATATCAGCTACTGGTACATATACCTTTTTATTCAGGTTTTCATTGTATGTCAGGTTTTTATCAGTTGCCATAAAGAGCCTCCTTATAGAATCTCAATTTTTTTAGGTTTTGCTTCTTCTGATTTTTCAAGAGTGATTGTGAGCACTCCATCTTTTAAATCAGCCTTGATACTCTGATGGTTGACCCTGTAAGGGAGTTTAATCGATTTTTTGAATTCACCGAAAAACCTCTCTTTTCTCAGATATGGTTTCTCTTCATAGTCAGCCTTTTTTTCACCTGCGATTACAAGGCTGTCATCAACAAGCTGAATGTCAACATTCTCCGGTTTAATTCCGGGCATAAGGCTTGTAATTGTAAGCCTGTCATTGCCTTCGTGAATTTTTACAAAGGGGAACTCCCTGTAAGGCTCATAAGATGTTTTTCTTGTGAAAAAATCATCAAAAATGTCTCTTAGATTCATTGCATCTTCAAAAAAATTGTATGTATACATAGTCTCCTCCTTTATTTTACATCAATTTTAATTTCACTAGTTTTTACCGGCTTATCTTTGGGGAGTGTTAATGTAAGCACCCCGTTTTTAAGCTCGGCTTTTATTGAGTCTTGTTTCACATTATCAGGGATTGATACTGATCTTGAAAAAGATCCCATTCTTCTCTCGGAGATTACGCATCCGCGGTTTCTGGTCTCTTTTTTCTCTTCATTTCTCTGCCCTGAAATTGTCATAATGTTATCCTGAATTGTTACATTCAGGTCTTTATCTTCAATTCCGGCTACATCAGCTTTTATGTAGATGTTTTTCCCGTCATCATACATATCAACAGCAGGGAGCCATTCTGAATCAAAGAATTCCATGGGGCTCAGGCTGAAAAAGTCATCAAATAGCCTGTCCATACTGTTCCTGAGGGTTCGAACGTCAGGAACGTTGTTATCTTTTCTTGTAAGTCCGAATTTCATAGGAACATCCTCCTTTTATTTTATTATTGTTAGCACTCATCTATATTGAGTGCTAACAATAATAAAATAAATATAGATTTAAAAAACGTCAAGCAGATCTCTGAAATTTTTTTAGATTTTTTGAAAATTTTTTATGGAATAGGGGTAAAATGAAAAGATTGTTATAACAGTAGGAGGATTTTTCAGCTTTCAGTGGAAGTTTTATGCTTCCATTCAATGGCATATTTTGTGAGAGCTGTACTATTTGTTATGTTTAGTTTGCTTTTTATTCTAAGTTTGTGAGCTTCAACAGTTTTTACGCTTATATTCATTGATTTGGCTATATCACTTGTTTTAATCCCATTGGATATCTGCTGAAACACTTCAAATTCCCTGTCGCTCAGGGTGCTTACTACAGCTGCTTCATCATCAGCTGTCTGATTAACCATACTGTTCAGCAGTTTGGATGTGATATTCTCACTGAGATAAAGGTTCCCCTTCATTATCATTCTTATAGCGCGGATGATGTTGTCAGTGAGGTCATTTTTCATTATATACCCCTTTGCACCGGCTTTTATGGCGCGCTCAGCGTAAAGGTTTTCATCATGCATTGAAAGAACAAGAGCTTTTATCTTCGGATATCGTTTTTTTAATCCTTTAATCAGGTCAATGCCGTTTGTGGAGCCTTTAAGAGAGATATCCACAATTATTAGGTCAGGATCTGATCGATCCATACATTTAACAGCGCTGTCAGCATCCTGCACAGAGTTAATTACCTTCATGTCAGGTTCCCGGTCAATTAATTGCTGAATTCCGTTGGCAACAATCGGGTGATCATCCACAATCATAATGCTTATAACCGGATTTTTTTCAGAGTTCATCTGGAGTCCTCAGATACTGTTATTTTTTTCGCTGAAAATACACTCAATTAATGTTCCGCCGCCGGGATTATCCTTTATCTCAAGGAGACCCCCTATTGACCTGGCCCTGTATTTCATTATTTCAATCCCGGCGCCTGATTCAGTTTTATTATTGTTAGATATACCTTTCCCATTATCAACTATTTTTAATTTTACCATGTTTTTTTGAGAGTACATTGATATATAAATTGCGCTGCATTCGGAATGTTTCAGGGAGTTCATTACAGCTTCATCAATTATGTAGTAAAGCTCCTTGATTATAGATTCATCCTTTATATCAAGGGCGGGGTCAATTTTAAATTCGCATTCAAGCTTGTAATTCCGTGAGATTGTCAGAGCTACTGCATCCAGCATCTCCCTGAATTCAAGGCCGTAGTTTTTAAAGGGGATAAGGCCGTGAGAGAGGTCCCTGACATCTCCGATACTTTTTCTCAGTGCCTGTTCTATTGCTCCGGCCTCTTCTGACAGTTCGGATGATACTCCTTTAAGTTTATCTGACAGGAGACGTGATTTGATTGCAACAGCAAGCAGGTCATGCCCCAGGTCATCGTGCAGGGCTATCCCTACGCGTTTACGCTCCTGATGCATTACTTCGAGAATTTTGGTTTCCAGTTGTACACGTTCTGTGATATCCACGGAGTTCATTACAACTCCCTTTATTACAGAATTATCAATATCAGGGTGAAGGGATAATTCCATAAGCCTCACCTTGTTTTCCTGGCGCAGCCATATTTCAGTCTGAATCTCTTCACCCTTTAAAGCGGCATTTATGCTTTCAAGGAGCTTATCAGCACCTGTACTTGTACCCAGGCTTTTTTTGAAAAGGTCGATTATACTGAGTTTATGAGTAAGGGTACCCAGCTTGTGAAATTTTTTAAATGCCTCACTTGCGGATTTTATACACCCCTCTGAATCGAAATATGCCAGCATACCTGATGATTTTGCCACTATCATACCGGCGATTTCGAGCTGTGAATTAACAGACTTTCTCTCATAAAGGTTAACGATGAGCTCCGCGGAAATTTTAAATATTGTTTTAAGAACGTCAGAAATTTCTTCAAAGGGTGTTGATGAGCTGAGCCCGAGGTAACCTATACGGTTACTGTTAAAATCAAGAGGGGTGAGCATCGCTGACTTTATATTTCGTGAAAAGACCTTTGATGGGTCAGAATTTTTCGGGTACTTGACTTTTCTTACATCAGGGATCATTATTATTTCATTCTTTTTTTTACGTTTCCAGCTTACAGGTATCAAATCCCGCATCACTGAGGCTACAGATGGTTTAAAATTTTTTGTACACCAGTCATGCGTGATTACAAGAGAGTCCCCCTGTGTATTGTATAGTGCTATGTAGCTTCTGTCCACATCTGCAAATTTGGTTATGAGTTTCAGTATTTTTTCTATGTGCGGATCGATCTCTTTTAATGGTATATTGATCGATTCAAGTGCAAGTCTTGTCAGTATGCTTTCAAACTGCAGCAGAGAGTTGACCAGTTCTTCATGTTTAACCTGTTCGGTTTTATCTTCGGTAATTACAACCCTGAGGCCCGGGCCTGGTTTTCGTCCCGCATTAACTATTCGGTGCTCAAGAATTATATCTTTTTTCTTTTTTGTTATACGGCTTGTGAGTACCCCGTTTTTTTTGGTATTAGATGAGTCAATGCTGATAGACAGCAGAGTTTTTAAATTTTTACCTGTTACATCTTTACCGAAGAATTTCAGCGCGTAGCTGTTCAGCCATTTTATTATGTAGTTTTCATCAATTATGCAGATTATATGAGGAGATGTGTCGATTACTTTGTTGAGTATTCTGAAATCATCCATTTTTTTTCCTGTTATATTTCTCTGTCGATTGCCGTGCCTGACATCGCGTTCACAGGGCATGCCTGTCTGCATAAGCCGCATGCAACACATTTATCAGGATGGAATTCAACCTCCATGGTGGAGCGGTTGATCGCCAGGGCATCTACCCTGCATACAGCTGTGCATGCTCCGCAGTGGACGCATTTTTTTTCATCGCGTTTAATCATCTCCGCCAGTGTCTGTACTTCAACACCTTCTTCACGGAAGTAGCTGATCGTTGTATCAAGCTGTTTATCAGTCCCCCGCAGTTCAAGTATTATTCTCCCTTCAAGTTTCGGGAGTATTTTAGCTTCAAGTACATTGAATATTATATCGAAGTCTTTTGCGATCCTGTATATTATAGGTTTGTACATAATCTCTTTTTTAAATATCAGCAGTACGTTTATTGATTTCATCTGACTCCTCTTCTTAATTTATCTGAAAGTACTATAATAGTAATGATATAACTTCTGATTTATTCTGCTCAGCAGAGTTTAATTGCACCGCAAGCGGCAAGTTTGTCCCTGTAAATAATCATGCAGCCTCTTACTCCATCTATGCCCATTGCGTAATCAACTGCTTTTTGTAAATCGTTTTCGCTCTGAACAAGATTGCACGCGCCTGTTGCAACAGCATCTGCAAGGGCTCCGCTCTCCGCAATAATGGTTGCAGCATCAGCTTTCCCGAAGCTCAATGAATGGCCAAGGCTCGCTGATGATGTGCATACGGAGCATGGTGTATCACCGACATTTATTTTCAGTTTTATTCTGTCACTGAAATAGATATTGTTTACGTAAATTCCCATTACAGCGTCAGTCTGTAATTGAAGCCATGTATCTCCGCCGTTTTCAACGATTACTTCTTCACTAAATTCAGTCAGAGCCCGCCCCACATGTTCCGCCACAGCTCCCGCCACTGCTGCCATGGGGCCCACTCCCGCAGAGATGGAAGCCCGGTACATCTCCAGTGCTATTGCAGATGCATCAGCCGGCGGAGTGACAGGGGACAGTGAATATAAAAAATCGGGATAAAGCCGTATATGCTCTTCAAGCTCTCCTCTCCGCTCCTCAAGTATTCTATAAGCTTCCGCGGAGAGGTCACTCCCGGCTGTTATAAAAAGATCAGTGGTATCGAGCCTGACATTGAAGCTCGCTCCCCTTGTGCCGTTGTAGCCCCTGTAAAAACGCCTGGTGTGATTCATCTATTTTTTCATATAAGGGATTGTTGGAGCCTGAAGCTGTGGTACACCCACTGTGAATCCGTTCTCTATCCATTCCCGCAGAACATTGGCGATTTTTCTTGCCTTCGGATAGCTTGACAGGGGTGATGAAGGTATGCTCCTCCCCCTGAATTCAACATATCCTGACTTGAGCTCTGCGTAGGTCACTTCCTTAAGAGAGACAGGGTTACCCTCCGGATAATCGATACCGTAATCGATAAGCTGCGCCTTTATATCTCTGTCGGAAAGTCCTGTAAAAAACGCAAGGTCTTCGTTCAGTATAGGGATTGGTATGCCGATACCCACCATAAGAGATGTGCCGTAACCTGTGAGTGACGCGCCGCGTATAAATTCAGTGTTCATCTCTTTCATGTCGCCGCACACTGCAATTGTGCCTGCACCTTCGCGCACCATGCCGTTTTCATCTCTCATGGAATCGGGCGAGTGCTGTGTGCCGTGCCATGTGACAGCTCCAGCTGCTCCGCCGAGAAAAATTTTTGTTCCTGTGCCGATTGTCCAGTAGTATGGATCATTAAGGAGCGGACTTAACTGCCCTGCGCTTGAGTATGTGATATTCCCCATATCGGGCTTCAGTATACCCATGTAGGTATACTTCATCTTTTTAGAGAGATTTATGGCTACATTGTAATTCTGGTAAGCATTTCGCGGATTGTACAGAAGAGCGTTACGCAGATCATTAATTGTTATTGTTTTTTCAAATTCTTTCAGCGGATAGCAGTCTGTGCCGTAGCTTTTAGCTTTAAGTTTAACATGACGGCCTGCAATGAGATCTTCTATGACATGTCCGCCGCCGTAGCTGAATGATCCGGGGTGCACCATGTTCAGGGGGTCGTCATCTTTCACCTGTGTCGCACCGAGATAACAGTCAACTGCTGCGATCCCGCCATAAGCTTCCACATCGTTAAGCCAGACTTTCGATGCTCTAATCTTGGGTTTTGTATGTCCGAAATTCAGAAAAGCCCCGGAAGAGCACATTACTCCGAATGTCCCTGTTGTGACTACATCCACTTTTTCAAAGGCTTTTTTTACGCCTTCGGTTTTTACGATTTCAGGCATCTCCTCAGCAGTGACAACTACAGCTTTCCCTTTTTTTATCCTGTCATTTATCTCTTCGTAGCTTTTTTTTATCTCTATTGAACTCATTGATGCCTCGTAATTATGTTTATAAGGAGCTTATTAATGGTAGATGTGCAGTAACCGGAATATCTTCAAGTATTTTTTTATAATTATCGGGTGCAGTGATTAAAGAAAAAAATAGTTGTATATACAATGCCATGAAGATAGTTTTATGTTATAGCTGACTTTTTAATGCTCTATACTTTAAATAGTTGGCATAAAGATGTATGTTTTTGATTATATTATTTATATTTAACGCTGCGGGGAATAGTATGAAAAAGCTCTATTTAATCGTAACACTGGTTTTTCTTTTAAGTGCCATGACTTTCGGAGATGTTGCAGGGGATACCGAATCCATGACTCCTGACGGGGTAACTGTTTTTGTTAAAACAAGGCATATAGAACGTCTTCTGAAAACCGCAAATTACCTGGTGTATAACCTCATGGAGGATGAACAGAAAAATAAGATTATCTCCGAAAAAAATGCCTTTAGAGATAAAACCGGGGTGGATTACCTTGATGAGGAATCACTCAAAAATTTCGGCATTGATACATCCAGGCCAATCTCTTTTGCCATGTTTGAAAAAGATAACCAGCGTGAGGTTATGGCGGCATTTCTCCCTGTGGCAAGCGAAAAGGAATTCATAAATAAGTTTATACAGATAATGAAGAATACCCCCCCGGAAGAGGGGCAGGCCCCGATATCACCTGTTACTGCGAAACATAAGAATATCGAAATAACACAATTGAAGGATGATATGTATGTTGCCGGTTTAGCCGGATATTTTGTAATCGGTTCTACTGATGATATAGTGAGAAAGATTATTGATGTCAGGGAGGCAAGAAACGGTCACCTTATGCTCAACGCTGAATATAAGGATTATATTTCAAGAGATAAGAATAATTATGATGTAAACGCGTTTATCACCAGAAGATTTATTGAGCAGTTGATTTTAGGCTCCGGTGGTGAAGCGTATAGTGTTGCGGATATTAAGGATCTCATACTGACACAGGGTGGAGAGACTCCTTCAGGAGAGTTCGACGCAAATACCTTAATAAAGTCGGTGGAATATATTTCGGCTGGTATGGGCTTTGACAGGAACAGGTTCCAGCTTAACAGCTCTGTCAAACTGGCCGGTGATAATCCCTATGTTGAAATGATCCTGGGTCTCCTTAAAACAGGGGAGAACCGAAACTCTCTTTATGTGCAGAGCGCGGATTCCACAGTATTTCTTTCACTGAATTATAAATATCTCGATAATCTATGCAGAAGCGGAATTCCGATGTGCGCCCAGTATAGTCAGTTTAAGTCTGATCTAAAGAACCAGGGGAAGATAGATTTTGAGAAGGATATACTCCCCTACTACAGCGGAGTAATAAATGCATTCGCTGTAGATTCAGGAGCTGCCGGCGGTATGGGAGATATGGCTCTGTTCTTCCCGATTAATGATGAGAAAAAGGTTGAGGAGATATGGAAAAAATTCAGGGCCATGCTTCAGACAAAATACGGAAAGGAAAAAAAATTCGGAGAGGAGAAGATCGACGGGAAGAGAGCTTTCTGGTATATTGATCAGACTCAGATGAGGTTCTTTGTGGCTTATGACAGCAGGGGGATCTACGCGGGGAACAGTACAGGTCTCATAAAATCTGCGTTAAAAAGCGATACAATGGATAAAGCAAAGAATACCGGTATACTTGGAAATATTCTGAATGATAAAACATTCTTTCTGTTTAATATTAAGAAAAATAATTTTATAAGAAACCTGCTGATGATGAGAGCCCAGGGTACTCCGGGTATCGGCAGCGGACTTTCAAGAGTAGGAGAGGTGAGTCTTTTCTGTGAAAAGAGGGACAGGCTTGTTTCTGTAGACCTTGATGTAGAGATTAAGGAAAGGATGAAAAAAGGGAAATGAAATATGTCTTCGGGCCTGTTAAGTCAAGGAGGCTTGGAGTATCTCTGGGGATAGATATTATCCCCTACAAGCTCTGTTCTTTCAACTGTGTATATTGTGAATGCGGTGCTACAACGCATCTGACGACCGAGGTAAAAGAGTATATCCCTGCGGATAGTATTATCCGTGAACTGGATTCTGTGCTGTCGAAGTCACCTGAACTTGATGTTGTAACATTTTCAGGATCAGGTGAACCGACTCTGAACAGCGGAATCGGCAGGATCATAAATCATCTGAAAACTGATTATCCTCAATATAAAATTGCTGTGCTTACAAACAGCACTACCATGCATATCGCTGAAGTGAGGCGCAGTATTATTCATGCTGACCTCATTGTCCCCTCTCTTGATGCAGTAAGTGATGAAGTATTTAACCGCATAATGAAACCCGCACCCGGAGTTAATTCCAGTGATGTCATTGAGGGCCTTGTATCATTGAGAAGGGAGTTTAAAGGTGAGATATGTCTTGAGATATTTATCATTGAGGGAGTTAATGATACCACTGCTGAACTTAAACTGCTTAAAGAAGCATCAGAAAAAATATCCCCTGATGAAATACACCTTAACAGCCTTGACAGGCCTGGAACAGAGAAATGGGTAAAGCCCGTTTCATCTGAGAGGATGCAGGAGATTAAGAAATTTTTTGAGCCTCTCCCTGTGAAGATCATAGGCAAAGCCGTTGTGCCTGTAACTTTGTCCGCATATAATTCTATTCTTGAAAATACGCTTATACTTAATCTCACTGCGGAGGCAGTATCAGCAGAAGAGATTGCTGAGAAGCTGGGGGAGCGGGTCGTGGATATCATAAGGGCCGCTGAGAGACTGGCGGAGATTGGTGAAGCCGGGATTATCCCTGGAGACAATCCCGGAATTTACAGAATCTTAAAATGATTATCTGACTTTTATAAATTCAACTTCACAGCTTGAGAGCCCGCCTGCCTGCTGGCTCAGGAGGTAAATCCCTCTTTCACTGAATACACTATCTGATACCGGCGGTATCCTCCCGGAAACAAGCTGTCCGTCAATAGATAGTTCCGCGAACTTCCCATCTGTAGATGATATTTCATAATTATGCCAGTCGGTTGTATGCAGCGGAATACTTCTGCCGTTAACTTCAATCTTTTCATTTTCAATTTTAATGGAGAATATATTGTCACTGTCTATGGCATAAGCCGATAGAATAAGGGGTGAGCCGGAGATAAATCTTCCCCGCACCATTATTCTGAAGTTTCTTGATACATTGAACCTGCTGTAAAGACCTGTTGCCCCGATACCCTTTGAATTAAAAACAAGAAGGTTCCCCTGAGACTGTTTTCTGAAATTAACAGCAGTGGCGTCAGCGCCTGGAACATGAGTCCAGTTTTCCGGAGTGTTTGAATCTGTCCATGCCGCGAAACTGTCTTCCAGTGCCCAGACTTCCACATTTTCTGTAACAGCAATTTTCTGTATATCCACCGGCGCGAGAAATTTTCCGAATATCCATCCTCTCACCCCGCGCAGTGTCGATACCCTGTACCAGTAGTCCCTTGTGTCCCCTATCTGTATAGTGTCCATAGATTTTTCCAGCTGGATAATGAGCTCGTCCTTAACTGTTTTCCCTGTAATTGCTCCGTTAATACCGGGCGAGTTTCTCAGGTTAACCGCATCAGCATTTGATGTGAAGAGGCGGGAGACCTCCTGGCTTGTGGGGTATTTTACCGCGTAACCTAAAATCAGATTTTTCAGGAAATCCTGATTGGGCTCCATACCTGTTGCGCCGTCTCTTATGCCATCAAAGATTATGCTTACAATCTGCGGAGTATATGTTGAGCCGGGATATTTTTTATAAAACCTGTTTACATGATCAAAGAGTCTTGATGGTTCTATCGCTATAATTTTTTTAATTTCGTGAAAATCGAGATCCTCTATAAACTGGCTTCCTCTGTATTTCGCGGTAAATTCGTTATAGAATCCCCCTTTTGAAACAATCATGCTTCTTTTGGGAGCAGCAATAAAGGAGAGATCCCCGCCGGTTGCACTATTTACCCCGGCGAGTTTTTTTTCAATCTTATCTTTATACTTTGTGAATTCAGGTTTCTCCCTGTTTTCAAGGGATGCGTCTTTTAATTCATCATCATAGTCATCTTCAAGCTCCTCTGCGAGGCTGTTCAGAGACTTGCATCTGTAGTAATGCATCTTTTCAGCCTGATCATAATCAGCAGCGGGTATGAGCCTGTTCAGTATAACTATTGCATCAACATAATCGCCGCTTTCATATTCGCTGATTGCTGTTTCAACTGTGTCATCACCTGAAATTAAAATTACCAGTGATGCCACAATTGCTAATGCTAAAATAATAAGTCCTATAATTGCAGATTTTTTCATTAAATGTTTAATCCTCCGAATTTAAGAGAGAAGTTTTCCTTTAACCATTATTTCCATGAGCCTGCTCCCTTTATCGATTAAAAGGCCGGTTCTCTTTGCGTCTTTTTCACTATATGCCTCTGCCCTGTATTTTTTATTCCCGGTATCAAAAAGCCCCGGGGTTGAATATATGCAGAATGGCACAGCATCAGATGTATGTGTTCTGACTTTTACAGGTGTGGGGTGATCAGGCATTACAAGGAGTATATACTCATCATAACTTTTCAGAATTTCAAGAGCGGGGCCCACAACTCTGGAGTCAAAGTCCCGTACTGCCTGAAGCTTGTGTTCCAGGTTACCTTCATGTCCCGATTCGTCAGGAGCTTCAACATGCAGAAAGACAAGATCACCGTCTTTCAGCCCCCTGGCGAGAGCAGCGGTTTTCCCTTCGTAGTTGGTGTCCAGGTATCCGGTTGCGCCGTCCACATGAAGAGATTTAAGGCCCGCAGCTTTACCTATTCCGTGAATAAGATCAACAGCAGATATTGTATATCCGTTTAAGCCGAACTTTTCATTTAAAGTTTCCATTTCCGGCCTTCTTCCGCCACCCCATAGCCATACAGATTCGGGATCCCCTTTGAACTCTGCTTTAAATTTTTTTATCTTTTCAGACGAGGCGATGACCCCTGCGGATTCACTCATGATTCTTCTAAGTATGTCCGCACCGTCACCGGATGGAAGAAAAGGCTCAGTCTTTTGGGTCTGGATATCGTGAGGCGGAGTAGTCACAGTTATTCCGCTGTAAGGGTAATTTCTCCATACGACGATGTTTCTGTATGAAACGCCGGGATAAAATTCAATATCGGGGATAGTGATATTTTCTGCAAGTTCATTGATCACAATTTCTGTGAGCCTGCTGTCTATATGAGCAGATGTAAAGTCATTCATCAGTCCGCCGGACGCGTTAACTATGTTGCACCTGAACGCAACATCATTGACACCGAGATGAATATCCATATTGATTGCTTCAAGGGGGGCTCTTCCTGTAAAGTATTTAGCGGGATCGTATCCGAAGATAGAAAGATTTGCAGTGTCGCTTCCGGGAGCCATTCCCTCAGGCACAGTGTGTGTCATGCCGCAGATGCCGTTACGCGCTATAAAATCCATATTTGGAGTTTCTGCTTGTTCAAGTATGGTTTTCCCTCCGATCTCTTCAATGGGGAGGTCGGCCATGCCGTCACCGAGAAGTATAACGTATTTTCTTTTATTATTCATAGAACACCACTTTATAGAGATAGCAAGTATCAGCATTTTCGTGGTGATGTCAATAGTATTTTCTTCTTCTGTTTGAGTATCCCCCTGATTGCTGTAAATCAGATTGACAAATGAACTGTTGAGATTATGATTTTAATGTTAAAAGATGAGGTGGCCGGAATGAAAAGAACTGCAATACTAACAGCATCCGTATTGATCATAGTACTCCTCTCAACTTATATCAATTCAAAGGAAGTCACAAAAGATAACAATAAGTGGCTGGCAAAGCCTCAATTTGAGCATGTTGATATAAACGGTTTTTCTGAAGGACTTGCCGGTGTAAAGAAAAACGGCAAATGGGGATATATTGGAAAAGATGGAAAAATAAAAATTGAGCCCCGATATGATCTTGTGTATAGTTTTTCCGACGGGCTGGCAATGGTCATGGTTGGCTCTAAAACATTTTTTATTAACAGGGATGGCGTGAGCGTATTTACATCAGGATTTGATCATATCAACACTGAATTTTCTGAAGGGGTTGCAGGGTTTAAACATAAAGATAAATGGGGATTTGTCAACAAACAGGGAGATGTTGTAATTGAACCCCGGTTTGAACACGCCTGGAAATTTCAGGAAGGGATGGCCAGAATTTATCAGAAAGGATCTGTAGGTTTTATAAATAAAGATGGAATTGTTGTGATAAAGCCTCAATATAAAAGGGCATATGACTTTAGCGAAGGACTTGCCATGGTCGAGAAAGACGGGGTGAACGGGTTCATCGATAAAGAAGGAAATATGGTGATAAGTAAACCTGAGTTTTCAAATTTCGGAATGTTTTTTTCTGAAGGTTTGTGCAGGTTCTGGTTAAATAATAAATGCGGGTTTATTGATAAAACCGGTAAGATTGTGATAGAGAACACTTTCAGTAATGCAGGGGACTTCTCGGAAGGCTATGCCTGGATTTATGATGGGAGCAAATACGGGTTCGTTGATAAAGAAGGGAGGGTGGTGATAAAACCGCAGTATGGGTATGTCGGAAATTTTTCGGAAGGGCTTGCGCGCTTTTCTCCCACAGGTTACTATGGCAGTTATGGTTTTATCGATAAAGAGGGCCGTGTCGTTATAAAGCCTCAGTTTCTCTGGAATTCGATTAATGGTTTTTCTGAGGGAGCATGCACTGCTGCAACCGGTGGTGTTAATGGATGGGGATTTTTAAAAAATACAATTTCCGCTTCTACGCAGGGGAATCATCTGGAAAAAACAGGCCGGATGATAGGGGTTGTCGGAAAGATAACTCAAAAGGAGATCACAGTCAACGGCAATGATATTGGCGGGAGGGTGTTTATGGGCGACTCTCTTTGCCTCTATTCCGGAGACACGATTATAATACTCAGGGTGACATTCCCGATGATGACTGTTTCAGGATGTGAACTGGTCTCCGGAAACAGAGCCCTGATTAAGCCAGGTATGAAAGTCTACAAATATAGAAAACCTGAAAGGCGTGGAAATCTTTAAGGACTTCATCTCTCCCTTATGTGGTCCCGGCCGGAATAAAAATTATTAAAAAAGAACATACAGCCGGGACAGTTTTATAAAAGTCTGCCTCATCCCATAAAGGGTAAAACATCCGGGTATTGTAATCTACTTCAGCTCCCTCCGTAATATTTTCCCGACGTTCGTTTTAGGAAGTACATCCCTGAATTCGATAACCTTCGGGATTTTATAATTTGTCAGATTCTCCCTGCAGTGTTTCAGGATATCCAT
This sequence comes from Spirochaetia bacterium UBA5763, assembly GCA_002418835.1. GTDB lineage: Bacteria > Spirochaetota > UBA4802 > UBA4802 > UBA5550 > UBA5550. The sequence goes on from DIEX01000022.1 coordinate 33,664, forward strand.
TTTTGTCAGCTCAGGATCTTTTTTTACTATGAAGAGCTTCATGTATTCATTGCCGTTTTCATCTTTAGCTCCAGTGGCGCCTGCTTCAAGTACACCGGGGTGCATGATTGCAATCTGTTCAATCTCATTAGGGTATACATTGAATCCGGATACAATTATCATATCCTTCTTCCGGTCAACTATGGTAATAAAACCATCTTCATCGATAAATCCCAGGTCACCTGTTCGAAACCAGTCGTTAATAAACACAAGAGATGTCTCCTCCGGTTTATGCCAGTAACCCTCCATAACCTGCGGGCCTTTAGCCAAGATCTCGCCAGTTGTTCCTGCCGGAACTTCATTCCCGTTTTCATCTGCAATCATAATCTCAGTTGAGGGGAGAGGCACTCCGATTGTTCCTGTTCTGTCTGTACCGTCTATGGGATTACATGTAAGTACAGGGGATGTCTCTGTAAGGCCGTAGCCTTCGCAAATCGGCAAACCTGTTACCTGCTTCCATCTCCCGGCAACAGCTTTCTGAAGAGCCATTCCTCCGGCTATCACAACTTTCAGTGATGAAAAATTCATTTTATTAAAATCGGGATTGTTCAGCATCGCGTTGAAGAGTGTGTTTACTCCTGTCATTGCTGTGAACTTATATTTTCCAATCTCTTTGATGAAGTGGGGGATATTCCTCGGATCTGTGATAAGAATATTTTTTGCCCCCTTATTGATGAATGAGAAGAGGTTTACTGTAAGGGCAAAGATATGGTATAGCGGCAGCGGTGTTACGATAATCTCTTTCCTGTCTACCAGTGTCGGAATCATCCACGCAGAGATCTGTTCAACATTGGCAAGGATATTCCTGTGTCTAAGAATTGCGCCCTTCGCAACTCCTGTTGTCCCCCCTGTATATTGCAGAAATGCAATGTCATCTCTGTTTAATTCAACAGGTGTGAACTTTTCTTTTGCCCCTTCCTTTAATGCATCATTAAATTTAACTGCACCCGGAAGCTTAAAAGGGGGTACCATTTTTTTTACTCTTTTTACAACAAAGTTAATCAGCGAACCTTTTATTCCGCCAACAAGATCACCTATCTCTGTTACAACTACAGTTTTTATCTCTGTTTCTGAGATGATCTCTTCAAGACTGGTGGCATAATTAGCCATGATTACAATGGCTTTTGCACCGGAATCCTTAAACTTTTCCTTCATCTCTCTTGAAGTATAAAGGGGATTTGTATTCACCACAGTAAGCCCCGCCCTTAATGCGGCAAAAAGAGCCACCGGATATTGCAGAGTGTTCGGAAGCTGTATAGCTATCCTGTCACCTTTCGTAAGTCCCTGCTTCTGAAGAAACGCGGCAAAATTCTGCGTCAGTTTCTCTATTTCCCTATAAGTAAGTATTTTTTCAAAGTTTTCGTACGCCGGCAGATCATCATAACGCTCTACGCACTGATTGAACAGGTCTACAAGCGAGCTGTATCTGTCGGGGTCTATTTCGTGAGGTATTTTATCCGGATATTTTTTAAACCATGCATAGTCTTTCATATCGGTATCCTCTATATATATTTTAACGCCCATATTACTATTTAAAAAATAGTCATACATAGGGGAGGAATCAAATTAAAATTAACAGTTTTGCAGTGGTGTACCGTAGATTAGTGATATTTTAGGTTAAAAAGAGAAGAATTGCTGTTATTTAACTTTTTTTAATTTTTTTTTAAAAAAAAGGATTATAGATACATTTGATAGCAAATCAGTTTTATTGTTTTATAAATACGTTTAAACGTTTATAAATGCCTGTAAATGAGTTTAATTTCACTGCCAAAGGCCGCGACAATACGAACAGGGAGTGATCTCCCCATTACTCGTTTGCTCTTTGAAAACTGTATCATGGTGCAATGTTTGCCTGCCTGCTCCGGCTCAGGGGTGCCGGTTTTCCGGTAAAACCTGATTATATCCCGGTTGTTGTAATAACAGCCTTTAACTGGTATTAATGGCTGAATCTGACTGCCTTCAGATTCAGTCTGGCAAGGAAGCCAGAAAAAGAGAAACAAAGGAGTGTAAAATGATTATCAATCACAACATGAGCGCGATCAACGCGAACAGAACATTAAAGTTTACTCACTGGAGAGTTGATTCAAGCATGGCTAAACTCTCTTCAGGTGAGAGGATTAACAAGGCTGGAGATGATGCGTCCGGGCTTGCGGTATCTGAAAAAATGAGGACCCAGATTAATGGCCTCAGACAGGCGGAGAGGAATACAGAAGACGGTATGTCTTTTGTCCAGACTGCTGAAGGGTATCTCAACCAGACATCAAGCATAATCCAGAGGGTCAGGGTTCTTGCAGTTCAGTCAGCTAACGGTATTTACTCCGCTTCTGACAGACAGCTGATCCAGGTTGAAGTATCAGCCCTTGTTGATGAAGTAGACAGAGTCGCATCTCAGGCTGAATTTAACAGATTCAAAGTCCTGACAGGCGATTTCTCCAGGGTTAACCCCAGAGCAAGCATGTGGTTCCACATGGGGGCAAATCAGAACCAGAGGGAGAGAGTTTATATTGGAACAATGACAGCGGCGTCTTTTAAGTTTAAGGACGGCACAGGAAAAGTTTCATTATCACTCGAATCTCCTGAAGGGGCAAACCAGGCGATTGGAGTTCTCGATGAATCACTGCAGAGACTTTCCAAACAGAGAGCTGACCTCGGGGCATACTATAACAGGCTCGATTTCGCCGCTAAAGGACTTATGACTGCCTATGAGAATATCCAGGCATCTGAGTCGCGGATAAGAGACGCTGACATGGCTGAAGAGATGGTTAACTTCACCAGGGACCAGGTTCTTGTTCAGAGCGGTACATCAATGCTTGCTCAGGCTAATGTCCAGAACCAGTCAATTCTCAGGCTGCTTGGTTCTATCTAAATGCACATGATACAGTGAAAAAGTCAGTAACGGGTAGCAATGGTTCTTTGAAATTTAACCGGTTCTCGGCCCTCCTTAAAGCGGGGCCGGAACTGCTTCATACCTCGCAACTTGCCGGTTTTTCCGGCAGCCCGTAATGTCGGGAGGGCATTACGGGCTGCCGGAGATTTTCCGGTAGTCACAAGTTGCCAGGATTATGGGCAGTCCGGCAGCGTAATAAGGAGAAAACCTTCGGGCTCTCACGGGCCCCTGCTGCGGCATGATGGCGCGGCTGAAAAACTCGAACTGTACAAAAATAAAAGAGACAGTTCGAAAAAAAACCAAGGGAGGGTTAAAATGAGAATCAATCATAACATGAGTGCCATATTTGCGAACAGGCAGATGCAGAGTGTAGCTGCAAGATTGGACAAGTCTATTGAAAAGCTCGCGTCGGGTGAAATGATTAACCGCGCAGGCGATGACGCTTCGGGGCTTGCTGTTTCAGAAAAGATGAGAACCCAGATTAACGGTCTCATCCAGGCCGAGAAGAACTCGCAGAACGGGATCTCTTTCATCCAGGTGGCGGAGGGGTCTTTTCAACAGCTTAACGATATTATGCAGCGGATCAGGTCGCTCGCTGTCCAGTCAGCCAACGGAATTTATTCCAACAGCGACAGGACACAGATACAGGTTGAGGTTTCTCAGCTTGTAGATGAGATCGACAGGATTTCCACATCTGCGGAGTTTAACAGGCTGAAGATGCTGACAGGAGCTTTTTCAAGGAAGAGTAAGACTGCCAGCATGTTCTTCCAGGTGGGCGCAAACAGCAACCAGAGAATCCGTGTCTACATATCCACCATGAGTGCAAAAGCTCTGAGCTTAGTGGATGGGGATAAGAAAAGATCAATTTCCACGGTGGGGCAGGCAAATTCCATGATAGGTTATGTCGATTCAGCTCTTGAGAAACTGAACCGGCAGAGAGCGGATCTCGGTGCCTACTACAACAGGCTCGAGAACACAATCAGGGCTCTTTCTCTCTCTTACGAGAACATGATGGCCGCAGACTCAAGGATTCGGGATGTTGATATGGCAGCTGAGATGGTTAATTTTACAAGGGATCAGATTCTTGTTCAGACTGGTACTGCGATGTTGGCTCAGGCGAATTTCAAGCCTCAGCTTATAATGAAACTGGTTGAATGAGGGTCATCTATGTCTAACAGCCGGGCAGTGCGGCTTGAGACAACCCTCTCCGGCCCGGGAAGCCGGGGAGGGTATACTTTTTTAAAAAATGGAGGGAGGATTAAGTCCTAAAAGGATACACGGAGGTACATTATGAACGTCATGAGTATTGTTGAAAATTTTAACAGTAAAATGACAGGCCAGATTAACAGTAATCAATCAGGGAGGGTTGCGGTTACTGAAAGGGCTGACAGTATACAACATGGAAAAGAAGCAGTTAAACCTGAAGATATTAAGATGGCGGTTTCAGAGCTTAATAAGCTCGCAGGCAACTTTAATGAAAAAGTCAGGTTTGATCTAGATGATAAAACCAACAGGATAATCATCAAACTGATAAACAGGGATACAAATGAAGTTGTCAGCGAAATCCCGTCAAAATACTCGATCAGGCTGCTTGAGCATTTTCAGGAGTATATGGGTCTTTTTGTTGATGAATCAAGGTAAAAATTTTACCTGATTTCTGTTTTTAAATAACCGGTGCCAGCCGGGTTAAAAAATATGCGAAAAAATACGTTTTTTCCGCCCGTAGAATCATTATCTCTTCAAAAATTGAATAAAATAATCCGATAATTATTTTTTAAGTTGTGACTTTATGCTTATTGTTTTTTCAGATAATACCGATAAGTTAATCATAAAGGGAATTATGTCTTTATTGAGTAATTCAGGGCTCTTTAAGATTTAACCGGAGGACAATATGCCTGTTACAATGGGTGGAATGGCATCAGGAGTTGATACTGATTCCATTATCAATAAGCTGGTGGAGGTTGAATCTCAACCGATTAAACAGCTTCAGAGAGGGAAATATCTCAATAACCAGAAGAAGGAAGCCCTCAAAAAGCTCAGCTCACAGCTTAAGGACCTTGAAGAGAAGGCGCGGGACCTCTATGGATTCAGGGCCTCCTATGATGAGAAAAAAGCTGTATCCTCCGATACTACAGTAATTGAAGCAACCGCATCAAAACAGGCAGATTCCGGTTCAAACAGGGTAGAAGTTCTTCAGCTCGCTTCGTATCATAAAGTTACTACTGACGCAATTGAATATGAAAAAAAACTCCCCGCAGGTAAAATAAGCATTACTGTCAACGGTGTGGAGAAGAAGATAAATTTTAAGGGGGGCGGACTTAAGGCTCTCAATGAAGCGATCCGCGAAGAGGCGGATGATATTATTGCAACTGATTATATAAGTACAGACGGTACAAAATATGTTATAGGCCTCACATCGAAGATCCCCGGGAAAAAAGGTGAGATTGGAGTTAAAGGTTCAGAGGAGCTTCTCAAAGCTTCGGGGCTAATTAATGGTGAGAAGATTAAGAGCCAGGATGATTTCCCTGTTGTATTCGACAGAAAGTTTTTCTCCTCATATACCGGTGAAAAGAAACCTGAAGATCAGGATGGATCGCTTGATGTAGGAAAAGAGGGTAAAGAGGCTACAGTAAAAGGTGAACTGTGGCAGGAGTATGAACTCCCCTTTAAAGCTGATATAAAAAAAGACACAATACTCAAGTTCAGCTTTACATACTCAAAAGAGGAAGAGGAGAAAGTCCCCATGAAAGTGGAGACAGGCCCTGAGGATGAAATTAACGTAAAAGGTATTAAACTTAAAAGCTACAATATATCCAGGATAAGGCCTCTCTCAAAGAAAGAGGATAAAAAATTTGATTCCGCACTTGGAATCGGTATTATTTCTTCAGAAGACGGCAAACGTGTAGAGAAGATATATCCCATAGAAAAAGACGCGGCTAAAAATCAGGAGATACCTGTGGGGCGCGATTTTGAAGGGAAACAGGCACTTAAACTTGTGCTTTACTGCAGTGACGGCAGCGCGGTGTTCATTGAGCCAATATTGTCAACACCGGTAAAAGCTCAAGGCGATTTTGAATTAAAGAATACAATCGCAAAAGCTGAAAACGCGAAGCTCAAGGTAGAAGGTCTGGAAATTGAGAGGGATAAGAATGAAGGTCTTAATGATGTTGTCAAGGGGCTCACTCTTAATCTTAAACGGACATCGGAGCACCCTGTGGAACTGAAAGTTTCTCCTGACCTTGACAAGCCGGTGCAGAAGATAAAAGAATTTGTTGAAACATATAATAAATACCTCGAACTTCACAAGGCTCTCACTAAAGCTGTTAAAGTTGACAAGCCCGGTGAATCTGAAAAACTTCAGGAGAGCGGTCTTTTTATGGGGGATATGGCTTTAGTCCGGCTTGAGAATTCTTTGAAGACTACAATCGGAGCAAGTTACCCGGCCAGAGTGGAGAAGCCTGTTAAGATGTTTAACCAGATGGGGGTTTCGACAGGTAAGGTTAATTCAAGCTGGGAGTCTATAAAAGAGGGTAAGCTTGTAGTCGAAGATGATGAACTGAGAAGAGTAATTGTTGAGAATCCGGATGGAGTTAAGGAGTTTTTCGGAACTGATACCGATGGTGATAATAAAATTGACAACGGTATGGCGTATACTCTCGTTAAAACGCTTAATCCGTACATCTCATCAGGAAAAAATATTATTGAATCAAAAATTGACTTTGAAGATAATTCAATTAAAATGGCTAATGAAAGAATCACAAGACAGGAACTCCACATCAAACAGTTTGAAGAAAAACTGCGCAAAAAATTTGCTGTAATGGAAAGATCAATTTCCGGGGCAAAATCCCAGCAGAACTGGATGAAGAATCAGATGGGCGGCGGTAATCAGAGCGAGCAGTAAGGTTTTTAATCAATCAGTATAATCAGGGGATTTCCTGCACGCGCGGGAATGAATTTACTACAGTTCCCGTAATTTCTGGAGGAATAGATGGAAGTTAGAATTAATAATTATCCGGTTGAGATAATGCTTGAGAATGAAAAAACAGCGAAGGATGTGGTCAGCTCTATCGGCGATTGGATTAATCAGAAGAATCTGATATTCATAGGAGTAGATATAGACGGTGAACATTATAATGCTGATGAAGCTCCTGATACTGTTGTTGAAAATATAAAACTGATAAACTGTCTGGTTCAGTCAAGGGCTGATGTTGTTTATGATACCGTGAATGAAGCAATTGTTTATTGCGAAAGGGTGATGGACTTTCTGCACCACCTTGAAGATGAGCCGATGGACAGCGATGAGCTTGAAGATATAATCTCAGGTATGGAGTGGCTGCAGGAGGTTTTTGCAACAGTCTCCGCCCTGCTCCGCATAGACATGAAAGAGGTCAAGTTCAGGGATACAACTGCCGCTGATTATCTTGGCCGTCTTGAAACCATGAAGCACGACATCGTTAATTTTTTATCAGAGATGGGAGAGGATGGAGAGACCGACATCGATGATTCGCTTTTCATGAATCTCAGGGAGATCCTCGGGATATTTCTTGTAAGCGAGGAGATGAAGCGGCTTGTAATTGAAAGCATAGATTCCCCTGACGTTCTTATCGTTTCACTGAAGGAGATCCAGAAGCAGCTCCCTCAGCAGAAGGATATCCTTGAAAAAGCCGCAGTTTCATACCAGACCGGAAATGACAGCCAGGGGATGGACCAGCTCTTTCAGTTTGTAGATTTTATGTTCGGGTACACGCGTACATGCTACCAGATAGCCCCTGTATTTGATGTCAACCTGGCTGAGATTGTAATTGACGATATCTCACTTGATGAGAAAAACCGTGAACTCCAGACAATGCTTAATGAGACGCTTGAGATCATGGAAAGCAATGACATGATAAGTCTTGCGGATATCCTGGAATATGAAATCAAGGAGCTGATGGAAAACCTTGAGCAGTATATTGATCTCCTGCTTAAGAGAATTGTCAGCTGACAACCGCCATTCTATGACATTTAAAATTCAGTTTCCCGCAAATTCTTATTGAAAAAATAGCATATTGGAGAATACTCGCAGATGGACATGAAATTTATGTTCATCTGACTTTAAGCCCCCGCACCCCGGAGGGGGGCTGTAGCTGCGGATACTGCCGGGGGATGTGACATTTATAAAACTCAATTAGTCAGTTTTAATTATTTAAATTCGGTATGATTTCGGAGCATTATAAAATTTATGACAGAAAAAAAAGAAAAGAAACTCTGGGGTGGGAGATTCGACCAGGGCTCCTCAGATATAACAGAGCGGATATCCAAATCTGTACACTTTGATTCACGGATGTACAAACAGGATATCCGTGGTTCAATTGCCCATGCAAGGATGCTGGAGAAGATGGGTATTCTCAGCTCCTCCGAACTGAATGATATTATACAGGGCCTTGAAAAGATCAGGGAAGAGATCAACGCAGGTGAGTTTAAGTTTCTCTCATCCCGTGAAGATATACACATGAACATAGAAGCTGCGCTTACCGAGAGGATTGGTGACGCGGGGAAGAGGCTCCACACAGGGAGATCCCGCAATGACCAGGTTGCTGTTGACATAAGGATGTATATCATTGATGAGGCTTTGGAGATCGATTCTCTCCTTAAAAAGCTGCTGCATGAACTTGTTGCGCTTGCTGAAAGAAACACTGATGTTATTATGCCGGGATATACACACATGCAGGTGGCCCAGCCTGTACGTTTCAGCCATCATATGCTTGCTTATGCGTGGCAGCTTTTGCGTGACAGAGGCCGTCTCAGGGCTGCAGTTGACGCGTGCAGCAGCCTCCCACTGGGGTCAGGCGCGCTTTCTGGCGTGAATTATTTGAATGACAGGGAGTTCCTGAAGAACGAACTGAAGTTCAATGATATTGTGATGAATTCAATGGATGCAGTGAGCGACAGGGATTTTGCTCTGGACTTTCTCTATTTCGCAGCAGTGCTTGGTGTGCACCTCTCCAGGTTCTGCGAGGAGCTTGTTCTCTGGTCTACTGCTGAGTTCAATTTTATAAAGCTTTCTGATTCAGTGACAACTGGATCGTCAATAATGCCTCAGAAGAGAAACCCCGATGTTGCTGAGCTGATCCGGGGAAAATCCGGGAGGCTCTACGGCAACCTTGTGGCTCTTCTCACAATTCTTAAAGGTCTCCCTATGACATACAACAGGGATATGCAGGAGGACAAGGAGCCGCTGTTTGATTCTATCGACACGGTGAAACTGTCTCTTGAAGGGATGATTGAGATGATCTCCACTGTTGAGATAAACAGGGAACGGATGAAAGAGGGTGTTTACAGGAACTTCTCCACTGCAACAGACCTTGCTGATTACCTGGTGAAAAAAGGTGTCCCCTTCAGGGAATCTCACGAAATTTCCGGAAGGATTGTACGATACTGTGAAACAGAAAAAAAAGATTTCTTCAGACTTACACCGGATGAACTGAAAGTTTTTTCTCCGCTCATTGATGAAGAGATAAAGGATATACTTGACCCTGAGAAAGCTATAGAGCGGAAGCTGTCAATGGGGAGCACATCAACTGATTCAGTATCGAAGCAGATTGATATAATAAAAAAAATGATCATATAGGTTACGATGCGCGGCGGAAAAATTTTAACAGCCTGTATATTTTTTATTATTATATTTTCAGTTACGGCTCTTATGTTTATTGACGGGTATATCAGTTCCTATTCTACGCGGTATATTACTGACAGGATGGACGATTTGCCTTTCAATAAATGCGGGCTTCTCCTGGGAACAAGCAAGTACAGGGCGGAAGGTGGGATAAATCCTTTCTTCGCGAAACGCCTCGATGCCGCAGCTGATTTATATCGTGCAGGAAAGATCGACTGCATTATAGCAAGCGGTGATAACAGCTTTGTAAACTATAATGAACCGCGTGCAATGCTCCAGGGGCTGAAGGAGAGGGGGATACCTGCTGAGAAGATCCATCCCGATTTTGCGGGATTCAGGACACTGGATTCTGTGGTGAGGGCCAGGGAGATATTCGATCAGAATTCCATAACTGTAATATCACAGAAATTTCATAATGAAAGGGCTGTTTATATCGGCAGAAAATGGGGCATTGATGTAACAGGATATAATGCCCTGGACTGGGAGGATGCTGACGGAGTCCCTGTGAGGATACGTGAAGTCTTTGCCAGGGCAAAGGCTTTTATTGATGTTAATATCACGGGTGAGCAGCCGAAATTTCTCGGTGAAAAGATTAGGATCGATTAATGTGAAAACGCTATAATATTATCGTAGTCGGCTTTAACTTTGCTTTTGGTATTGTTAGCATCTGTGAGTATTCCAATTAGAATCGGATTATACTTCGGTTTAGCTTTAAAGAATTTTTCATAATCCTCAAAAACATTCCGTTTAAATGTAATCCATCTTCCAACATCTTTTTTTCCTGAGGCAACAATGAAATATTTGCCGGTATAGAGACTAATACCGGCTTTTGAATATTCACGTGTAATAACAGTCCCCACAGGCAGTGTGGAACTCCATACATATTTTATCCAGTTGACAGGCTGGTATTTCCATCCTGCGTAAGGTATAATACGTTTTTGAAAAATAACATAGATTCCCGCTGCTGAGTCATTTGTATCTGGTACGGATTCATTCCCCTCTTCAGGGATTAAATGGACTCTCCATTGCCATGATAAGTATGGATATTTATTTATATCCCAGTTTATCTGGCTTTTGCCGGTAAGTCTGTTGTAATTAACTTCTTTTACAAGTTGAGCTGAAGTATCAATAATAAGGCTGGAAGCTCTAAGGAATTTGTTATTATTTTCTTTTATTAATGAATAAATAAGATATGAATCATGGACATCTTTGTGTTTCCATTCTGCAAAAGGGTATGAATTATATTTTTCGAAATCTTCAATGATTAAATAATCATCAGCAGAATTAAGACTATGCCGGTTCCCGGAGAAAGTGATTACGATTATTATTAATAAAAGTATTATATTTTTGTGATTCATGCCATTACCTATAAAACAGTTTACAAGTTATTGTAATATTATTCCATTGTATTTGTCTATAACAAACTTATTTTAAATTTTAAAAAGAGTGACTGGTTGCTATTGATAGATTTTTTTTGAAAGTTCGTTTACGTGTTTTCTATGATTAAAAATATCTCCCGGACAATAATATGTTTAATGAAAAGGATAAGCCCTCCTATTTTAAGCGTCTCTTCTTTATGCTGAAGAGTGAATATGTATACAGGCGTTCATTCATAAAAAATTTTGCTTCAGTGGGGGGGCGGCCCATGGTGTGGGGCGTATGGAATGTTATTGTTTACGGCCCGAATATACATATCGGGAAAAATGCAGTTATAGTCGGGGCTGATGGATTCAGAACTACACTTACCTCTGTATGTTATGGCGGACATGAGGGACATATAATAATAGGTGATAATGTTCTCGTTATGAATGGTGTAAGGATAAGCAGCGCGAAAGAAATTGTTATCGGTGATGATTGCATGCTGGCAAACTTCTGTTATATTATGGATGCCGACTGGCATGATATATATGATCGCACCTCATCTCCGGGTAAGACCGCTCCCGTAATACTTGAGAGGGGTGTATGGATCGGAGATTCCGCTATAATCTGCAAAGGTGTAAGGATAGGGGAGAATTCTATTGTTGGAGCCGGTTCAGTGGTGCGGAAAGATGTTCCTCCCAATGTTGTTGTAATCGGAAACCCCGCGAAGATAGTGAAACACCTTGACCCCGGGAAAGTTATCACAATGAAAAAACTTTACGAAAAAGATCTGAAACAACAGAGGGACTGCAAGTGAAGATATGTCTTTTGTGTTACAGGGGTAATCCCTATTCCGGGGGGCAGGGGATATACCTTAAGTATATCGCTGAGGAACTTGTGCGCCAGGGTCATGAGGTTCATGCTATTGTGGGGCCTCCGTCACCCGGTGAGATGAAAGGCGTGATAACTCATCTTATCCCGAATAACGAATACTATGTGAAAAAAAAGTTCAGTATAATAAACAGGGAATCACCATTTGACATATTTCACCCGGTCAATGCTTATGAGTGGTTTCACAGCAGATTCGGAGCTTTCCCTGAAATAAGCTCCTTCGGATACAGGGCTTTCTTTCTTCTGCGGAAACTTCATGCTGAACATAAGTTCGATATTATTCACGATAACCAGTCTCTTAATTACGGATTACTGCTGATGAAATCACTCGGCATTCCCGTAGTTGCTACCATTCATCATCCGCTGACTGTTGATCTCCGTAATGTCATTGAGAGAGCTCCCTCTTTCTACAGGAAGTTTCGTGGTGTGATGTTTTATCCTACGCTGATGCAGACAATTGTTTCGAAGAGGCTTGACCATATAGTTACAGTGTCTGAAGATTCAAAGCACATGAACAATGCTGATTTCGGTGTACCCCTGCATAAGCAGACTGTTGTGTATAATGGAATTGACCGTGATATTTTCAGGCCGCTTAAAGTTAAGAAGAATAAAAAAGATTTAATTTTTGTGGGGAATATCGAGGACGGCAAGAAAGGATTTGTCTATCTGCTGAAGGCAATGACTATGATAAAATCTGATGTGAGACTTGTGGTTGTTGATGGCGGCGCTCCGCACCGCCTTGTGACAAACAGGCTCATTGATAAACTTAATCTCAGAAGCAGAATCCATTTTGCTGGTACTGCCTCCACTGAAGACCTGGTTAAACTCTATTCGCAGTCCGCAATAGCAATAGTACCTTCAGTTTACGAGGGCTTCGGGTTCCCGGCAGGGGAGGCAATGGCCTGCGGTATTCCTGTGATATCCAGTGACGGAGGTGCTCTTCCGGAAGTTGTTGGTGACGCAGGGATAGTTGTCCCTGCCCGCGATCATGCCGCACTTGCGGAAGCCATTGACACTCTGATTAACGATGAAAAAATGATGAAGAAGTTTTCGAAGGCGGGACTGGAGAGGATTGAAAAACTCTTCAATTGGGATAATGCTGTGAAACAGATGGTTGAAGTTTACTGCCGCCTTTCGGTTAAATAGTTTACAGTTTCATTCTTTATTATATTCATTACATAGAACTCTGATAAAAAGAAAAGGCCTGGAGGTATGGATTGCCCTTCGATAATTTTATCTATCTCTTCCTCATGTTCTTTGTCCCGTTCTTTCTCATCATCATAGCTCTGGGCCAGCTTGTTGAGAAGGATAAGGAGTTTGTGCATTTCATTTTTTCTCTCTCATTTATAGGGCAGGGGCTCTGGGAAATGCAGATAATTCTTTACAGCACCTGGGCGTTCCCTGAACTCTACTGGCTCATTCTGCTGCTCATTCCGGTTTCATACATTGTAACTCCGCTTCTGCTGATACGATATATATGGATTTTTTCAGTTGATTACAGGTTCTACAGAAAACATCTGTTTCTCTTTATACCGGCGGTTGTTGTTTCAATATTCTGTATGCTCCCTTTTGTTATAAACGGAATTGATTTCAACAGTAATCACCTTGCGGGTATACCTGTTGTTAGTAAAGAGTTCGGCTCTCTCCCCCTGTATTCAAAAATTCTTTATCTGAATCTGATAATCAGTAAAGTATTCCTCCTCGTTCTTATGACTATGATGCTGTATAAGTTTTACAGGATTTCAAGATACAGCAGGAGCATAAAACTTTCAGCGGTTTTCAGGATAGGATATGTTTTCGCAATACTGATTACAGTAATGACTGTTGTATGTCTTGCCGGTGATTTTTTTTCAATGCAGCTGGTGAGAGGATCAATATTCGTTGCCAATATATTTATATGCTCAGTGTACATTGTTTCCCGCAGGCACCCCAGCTATAACAGAATGCTGAAAATCGAGATCGAAAAAGCCGCGTATTCCCATTCGTATATAAAGGGTATTGATATCGAACCCGTGGTAAGCAGCCTTTACCGGCTAATGCAGGAGGATAAGGCTTTTGCTGATGAGGATATTACACTTAAAAAACTTGCTGATGAACTGGGCATAACGACTCATCAGCTTTCGCAGATTCTAAATGAAAAAATAAAGAAAAACTTCAGCACATTTATAAATGAGTTCAGAATTGAAGAGGCGAAGGATCTTCTGATTGAGGAGTTTGACCGTTCCATCCTTTCTATAAGTATCGCTGTGGGATTCAACTCCTACACCACATTCTGTACTACGTTTTCAAGGATGGCTGGAATGTCCCCCAGCCAGTACCGGAAAGATAACAGGAAAAAATAAGGGGCTGACTAAAAGTAATTTTTTTGTCATACCGGCTGGAGTGATAACGGAATGCCGGTATCTCATAGGCCATATTATAAACTACTGACATGAGATGCCGGTATTACCTGCGGTAAACCGGCATGACAAAAACAGTAAAATCTGATTTTTTAGTTCAGCCCCGGCTATATATGTGAGGGAGTATGAGCCCTGCATTATTATACTGAATTATCAGTCCTGTTTATTTGACTTTCGCCATATATTCATTTTTTCAGCTTCACCAATAAGCTCGTCCCTGAAAGACGGATGTGCGATACTTATCAGCGCTTCGGCCCTCTCCCATGTGGACTTGCCCTTGAGCTGAACAATTCCGTGTTCAGTTACTATATGGTGAACCATGTTTCTTGTAACGCTTACTGCTGTCCCCGGTCTGAATGCAGGAACGATTCTTGATCTGAGGTTTCCGTTTTTGTCAGTATATGTTGACTCCAGACATAGAAATGATTTCCCCCCGTTTGACCAGAAAGCCCCGTAAACGAAATCCCACTGCCCCCCTGTACCTGAGATGTGACGGTGGCCGTTGGATTCGGATGATACCTGACTCATGAGGTCAACCTCAATGCAGTTATTGATAGAAACAACATCATCGTTCATCGCAATAATCTTCGGATCATTGATCATGTTGACCGGATATGACGCGAGGAAAGGGTTGTGGTCCATGAAGTCATACAGCCTCTGTGAGCCGAATGCGAATGTATAGGCCATTTTGCCTTTGTAGACATTTTTTCTGGTATTGCTGATGCAGCCGTTCTCAAACATATCTATATATGAGTCAACCAGCATCTCGGTATGTACACCAAGATCTTTAAGGCCGGATTCAGCAATAAGCTTTCCCAGGGTGTTAGGCATGCCGCCGATACCGAGTTGAATACACGAGCCGTCTTTCATCTCTTTAATCAGGAGATTTGCTATTTTTTTGTCAGTGTCAGTGGCTTCGATAACCGGTGCTGTGAGGAGCGGCGCGTGGTCAGATTCGACGATGTAATCAATTTCTGAAATATGGAGCGATTCATTAAGGCCGCCATTACAATGCGGCAGATTTTTATTGACCTCAATGACAACGAGTTTTGCGTCATTTGCCGCAACCTTTATGAATGTGTTGGCAATCCCGAAGTTAAAGAATCCGTTTTTATCCATTGATGTGGCGCGCAGAAAGAGAATATCTGAACCGGCATACCCTGACTCAACTACCCTGGGGTACTCGTGAAATAGTGAAGGAAGGTAGTCACAGAGTCCCTTGTCGTGAAGGATTCTGTCTCCCACGCTGAAATGCGCGTTCGTGAAGATTATATGTTCTCTCTTCTGGTCTGCCCATGCGGCCTGACATATTCCGGGATAAACCTGTGTCTGGAGTTTTACATTGACAAGTTCATTGACCCTCTGTGCGATGAATTTATCAATGTATACAGGTGAGAGTATAAACCCCGCATAAGTAATTCTGCTGTTTGATTGGACAAGTGCCGCGGCCTGTTCCCCTGTAATAAGCCTGCTGCGGTATTCATTCTCGTAGTTTGAAACCATTAAGTTCATTTTCTGCTCCTCTTGCCTCTTTGAGTTTAATTAATAAAAGATAAACCCGGCATAGATAAAGCCGGGTTTAATGATCCGTATAAGCCCGGAGGCTTCAGTAATATATAGCATGGAATTTCTTGGGAGTCTTGTGTATTTGTAAATCAGGATGGCAGGGTATATTAATATTTATAAAACTGAAAGCTGCTATTCGATTCTCTTCAGCGATATAAGTATAATGTCCTCTTCCATCTGCGAATAATCGGTAAACTCATAAACAGATTCAATAATCGAGTGAACAATGTCCAGAGAATCTGCGTCGATGTTCTCCCTGTATACATTCTTAAGCCTTTCAATCCCGAATTCAGTATTGCTTTGTTCCTTCCTCGCCAGTGTCAGCCCCCGGGTGTAATAGAGCAGTGCATCACCCGGCTCAAGACTGATGGAAAGGTCCCTGAAAAACCCTCTGTTATTGAAAAGCCTCCCTGTATCTGTGGCAGCAAGATCAATAATGCCGTTTCTTTTTTTTGTGTAGAATAGAGTGGTGATATTTCCGTAAGAAGAAATTGTCACCTTTCCTGTTTTAAGATTAATCTGGTAGACTGTGAGATAGATATTAAGGGTATTGCCTGAAACAATGCCTTTAAGTCTCGCATCAACCTTTTCAATCATTGCAGATGGGATCATCTTCTGCACATTCTCTGTGCGGAGAATAGTCCTGATCGCAGCGCCCACGAATGATGAGGCAGACCCGTAATCAGAGACATCACAGGCCGCAAGAGTATATGTGCTCTTATCCACGAAGAACCCGTCAATAAAGGTACCTGACATAAATTCTGCCGGAAGGTAAGCTGAGCGTATATCCATCTCTTCAATGTCATCAAATTTGGGGAAGAGCTTTGCCTGGAGGTCCCGGATGTTAAGGAGTTCATTTTTATATTTTTCTGCGCTTTTGGCGTTTGTTTTATCTCCAGCTGTTTCTATGGTTATGCGTGAAAGTATCTCTGTGAGGTATTCAGAAATTGCTTTCCTCTGTTCATCGGCAGGAGTTGTGCTCTGAATAATAATCAGCCACCTGGCATAGTTTTCAACAGGGTTTATATACGTGTCGCAGATTATTTTTTTTTCATATTTTGAAGTAAGGTCAAGGCTGAAGGTTCTCATCCCCTTGAGCTTTTCCATGTACTGACTGTTCTTTTCAAGAACTTCATATGAGAGGTAGGGGAAATCCTCCCCGTACTTTTTTTTAAAGACAGTTTTTATTGAATCACCTTCACTGAAAAGTGCTTCCAGGTACATTATCCCTGAATTAATGGTGCTCTTTTCAAAGGGGGCCAGAATTATTTCTGCTATTTTCTTCGGTTCCATACACTTCTTTTCTGATTGTATTATTATAGTTTCATTCTAATTTTAATAACGGTAAAGGAGAAAGACAATCATTTTTCAATTTTAATTGACTCACTTTTTAATTTCTGATTTGGTATACATTATAGCATTTCACGAAATAATTAGGGCCTTGTCATTCCGGCCGTAGTGACAACGAAGTGCCGGAATCTCATATAATAGCACTATGGGATTCCCGCCTGCGCGGGAATGACGGGAAGAGAACTAATTCAATCATTAACCGCTATAACTCTTTAAAGAGGCAGAGGAGCGCATGAATATAGGTTCAGGGAAATATGGCGAGATTAAGCTTGTTGATGATATAAGCAGGCTTCTCGCCGGGCTTTGCGGTGAAAATGAGATAAGCGTAATAAAAGAGAAGCTGGTGGATATTGTGCTCTTCATAAGATACGAGATGAAGACGCGCGGGAGCCTTAAGGGGGAAAAAACAGAATCCCTGGGGCAGCTTGAAACAGATGTAATCAGTTTCCTTGATTCATACAACGGCAGCAGTTTCGATGAGATTTACCCCCTGATGTATGAGCTTATAAAACAGATACCTAAATTTAATATATATGGAATAGATATTACAGAGCTGCGTGACATTGCCCATGACTTTGACGCGGAGTACAGATACGATCCCATCTTCGGATCTATTGCTGCTGATATAAGAAAGCTCACTCACCAGCATCTCTCTGACAAAGTGATATCAAAGATTGAAAAGTTCGAGCAGTTCCTCCACTCCGACAAAACAAGTGCAATGATTGACGGCAGCACTGTGTATAATGTAACTGCTGACAGCAAAGAGGACCTCCTTGAATCGGAGATATTCCAGGAACTCATTGAATTGAAGAACAAACTGAAGATTGCATGGTCCGACAGGGGGGAGAATAAAAACGGCGTGTCCCGGGACGAGTTCTTCAGAGTTATTGAGGATAATCTCCAGGGGCTTATAACTGATGAGATCAGGAGCCTGCGCTCCTATGATAACTTCGCCGCTCATGTGAACAGGGCAAAGGAGATCCTTGCTGAAAAGGAATGGGTTGATATCTCAATCGGTAAACTGCGCTACAATCTCAAGAAGCTCATTGAAGAGATCTCCGGTGACAGCGTGAGTAGAAAAGGTGAGCTTATCTTCAGACTTATTACAACAGACTCTCTACTTGAGCAGATATCTTTTATCTACTACTCCAACCTTGTGAACACAAAGTTCAGGATAATTACAGACGAGCTGTATGTTGATTCCCTTCATGTACTTGTTGACCTCGCTTTCTGTGTAAGGTCTGTGGGTCACGGCACAAAGATACTCGGCAGGTTTGCCTTCCTTATTGAAAGGATTCTTCAGCAGCTCGATTCGAGGCCCGACAGGGTCGCTCACTTCCCCAGTATCGTTGAGGCAATGAACTCAGAGCTTGAGAACAACTTCCTCTCAATCAAGGAACTTTACTACAGCTACCTGGCAGACCGTGATAACGCGCCTGCCCTCACGGCCATTCTGAATAACATCATCCGTGAAAAGACAACCCATGTGCTGGGGAACCTTATAAACAGCATAAAAAATTACGATGTACGCAAGTCTGCTGAACCTTTCCAGAAGGTGCTTGCTGAACTGAAGAAGAGAGATAAGCTTACAATAAAAGACTTTGTCTACAGTTTCGGCACTGATGTTGATGAGTCAATCGGTGCTCTTGAAAAGAACGAGTTCATCGGCGGGAAGGGTTTTTCGCAGATAAGGAATTCGCGCATTATAAGGTCAACCAAACTTCCGAAGTTCGAAGTGCCCAGGGGTTACGGATTCAGCGCGCTCACATGGTACCATATGCAGAAGGGGTACTTCACTGTTGATGACATCAGGACAGAGATACTCCGGATGATAAAGAAACTGGAAAAGCGCACAGGGAAAAAACTTGGTGACGGCAGCAACCCCCTTCTCCTCATGGCGCGCTCAGGGAGCGTTGTCTCCATGCCGGGGATACTGGACACAGTGAGTCATATAGGCATTAACAGGGAGATCGTAGAGCAGTGGTCAAAGACACTGAATGAGCCGGCCAGGGCGTATCAGGCGTACATTACTTTTATGCTCAGTTATGCTAAAAGTGTGCTCGGCATTGACACAGACTCTCTTGTGAAGGAGACAGGCTTTGACAGCTATGTTACAGTTTTCAGAGAGGGGATGTTTATAATGATGGATGTGGCTGAAGCAATATTTCAGCTTATACAGGAGAGGGGTTGCGGAGCCCTGATACCGGATGACCCTTACGAGCAGGTGTGCAAATCCGCAATTGCCGTGTTCAGATCATTTGAAAATGACGTGGTGAAGAGGCAGACGATTCATCTCGGTATCCCTGAGCAGTTCCAGACAGGGTGCCTCATACAGGAGTGCGTTCCTGTACTCTCCTCAGAAGACTGCTCCGGAGTATTTTTTACACGGAACCCCAACACCGGGAGGATCGGCAGTTCATACGAGGAACAGATCGAATTCGGAGACGGTTTCTTCGGCAATGTTATTGCAGACGGTGCCATAACTCCTGGGAACACCGATGACTTCATCAGGCTCCATCCTGAACATTTTGAAAGCTTCAGAAAATTTAAATACACCGATGAACGGATACAGCGTTTCCCCACTGACATTGAGTTTGCAATCAGGGGCGGCGTCACATACATAGTTCAGTCCCGGGTACTGAAACAGTCCCCTGTGGCGAAGATCATCAACAGCTATGAATTCTATAAAGAAAATATCTATACAAAGTACAAACTGATAAAGCGTACAGCCTTTGGTCTGAACAAGAAGATCATAGGCACATACCTTGACCGTAAAGCGCTGAACGAAGCCCCTGTAATAGCGCAGGGGAAACCTGTAAACGGCGGTGCCGTGCGCGGCAGGCTTATTATTGACCAGAACAGCATAAGCCTCTTTGACGGAAAGCTGATCTTCCTCACAGAGAGCAACGTACCCCCCAAGGTAATTATGGCTGAAAACAGGTTCTGCGGCTATATTTCGAAAGAGGGGGGAGTTACATCTCACGCGGCCCTTGTGGCCATAGGGGAGGGGAAGCCCTGCGTAACTGATATCCACTGGGAGTACAGTAAAGATCAGGGACATGAGGATGAGATAATTCTCGGCTCTGCCATATTCCACGAAGGGGATTTCATAACACTGGACGCGAATACAGGGATGATTTACAAGGAGGATATCCCAGTATTAGAGGTTTCTATAGTTGACAGTGAGTATGGCGAAATTAAGGACGCCATTCTTGGTGTTATTGAAGAACTTGTGGCACCGGTTGAGCAGAAGTGATAATACATAAAAAAGGTTTACAAATAATTTAAGATATATTAAAAGATTTCTCAGTCGCTATCGCTTCTTCGAAATGACTTTCCGGGTATGTCTCTGCCCTTTTACCGGTCTGTGAAATATTAAATGAAGTAAAAACTATTCAGGGTTAATAATGGATTATATTTATATTTCTAAAATATTTGCAACAATACTATTCGGCCTTATGCTCGGTTTTCTTTCATCAATCCCGGTAGGGGCTGTTCAGCTTGAAGTAATAAAAAAAACCATTAACGGGCACACCAAACCTGCCATAGTTACAGCCCTGGGTTCCGCCACATCTGACCTGCTATACGGCATGCTTACCCTTTTCGGGTTCGGGCACTTTCTACTGCATAAAGATTTCCAGATAGTAATATATATTTTAGGTATAGTTGTCCTCTCCTACCTGATTTATAAGTCATACAGGGAGAGGGAGTATATGCTTCACGAGGAGAAGAGGGTCAGGTACAAAAAGAGGCTCTCCTTTCTCACAGGTTTTACTATTGCAGTGACCAATCCCGGCATGATTATATGGTGGTTCATAGGATTCAGGCTCTTTGCAGACCTTAACCTCTTTGCAGAGATAACCTTCCCCGTAAAGCTCTGCTTTGTAATATCAGGAGCTTTGGGGCTTGCTCTCTACCTGATTACCGAAGCGGCAATACTCCATAAGTACCAGAAGTCCTTTTCAGAAAAATTCCTTTACAAAGCCAATACTTTCCTGATGTTTATATTAAGCTTCCTTACGCTTTATTTTATCTATAAACTTATTATAATCGTCTGGAATATTAAGTGTCTTCCAAGTCTTTAAAAAAATAACTCCCCGGGAGGGTTCCATGCTCTTCTTACAAATCATTTTCTCATTAGTCCTTCTTATATCTCTGCTTATCTTTATTAAAATTTTTAAAATGAGACGCGGCCGTGCAAAAGCTGAAGCTGAACTCTCTCAGATTAAAATAGAAAAGCTGAAAAATTTCGGGTCTGTCAAAAGCCTCTCTTTTTTACCGCTGATAGATTATTATACAGATGACCCTGATTTAGCCACAGAGGACGGGGTCTCATACCTTGTAAAGGCTGATGATAAAACAATTCTTTTTGACGCAGGTTATAATAAAAACGGTGAAGACCCGTCACCCCTGCTGCGGAATATGAAAAAGCTCGGGCATAAACCTGCTGAAATTGATATGATCTTCCTGAGCCACAGGCATAGAGACCATGTCGGAGGCACAGCTGCTGAATCAAGGAATGAGTTTACTCTTTCAGCAGGGCCTGTTAAGATGAAAAAAATTCCGGTGTTCACCCCCTCTGAAATTAAACCCGCGCAGAATCATCCTGACCTCCCGGTAACTATTGTTAAAGAACCCTTGATAATCGACAAGGGAATTGTAAGCATAGGCGCGTACCCCAGGTCTCTCTTTCTTATAGGATACACCACAGAGCACTCACTTGCTGTTAATGTTAAAGGGAAGGGGATTGTACTTATCATCGGCTGCGGACACCAGGGTATCCATGCCATCATTGAGAGAGCAAAGCAGATATTTGACGAGCCTATATACGCGGTTATCGGCGGCCTCCACTTCCCGGTAAATGGCGGGCGAATGATGGTGGGCCCGCTTAATATGCAGAACCTGGTTGGAGTTGACCGTAACCCCTTCAGAGGCATAACAGAGAAGGATGTTAACTCCGCCATTGCCCTCTTGAAATCGCTTAACCCCGCCATAGTGGCGCTCTCTCCTCATGACAGCTCTGACTGGGCTCTTGATAAATTCAGGGATGCCTTTGGGGAGAGATACAGAGATATCAAGGTAGGTGTAGAGATAAAGATTTGAGGTTAGTCCTCTGAGTTTCAGTCAATAATCTCCTGCTGCAATGAAGTAACACCCGTAACGGATTGAAATTCTGCAAACCGGCCCCCGCACCCCCGGAAGGGGGCAAGGCTGTTTTTTTTCTTATCATAAACTTTGTTTTGAAAACCGGATTCTGACTGTATTGAATTAAAAAAGCATAAGTGAACAATATCTTTTAATTACACTTAAATGAATTAATTCTTTAATCTTTGCCCCCTCCGGGTGCGGGGGCCGTTAAGTATCGGCGTTGACTGAAATTGCATTGATTTCAATACAATTTACATTGAATTCAAACGGATTTGCATCGATATCAATACAATTTACATTGAAATCAATTGAATTT
>DIEX01000022.1:56362-67623 GCA_002418835.1 Spirochaetia bacterium UBA5763
CGATTTCAACATGATTTACATTGAATTCAACCGGATTTGTGTTGATTTCAATATGATTTACATTGAATTCAACTGAATTTGCATTGAGTTCAATGCGATTTACATTGATTTTAATATAATTTATATTTTTAACCGGAAGGTAAAAAATGAAACGCCCCCTTGATGGAATAAAGATTCTCGATCTCTCCCGCTATCTCCCCGGCCCATTTGCCACGCAGTTTCTTGCAGACTTCGGCGCTGATGTTATAAAGATAGAGGAGCCCGGCGGCGAGCTGGGACGCGCGTTACCTCCATTTGCCGGAGGTATGGGCACACGCTTTGCCTCTGTGAACAGAAACAAGAAGAGCATTACCCTTGACCTTAAAAAGGATGAAGCACGAAAGATATTCATGAAACTTGCGGAAAGTGCAGACGTGGTTGTTGACCAGTTCAGACCCGGCGTTATGGATAAGCTGGGCCTCGGGTATGAATCACTGAAAAAGATCAATAAAGGACTCATATACTGTTCAATCACAGGCTACGGCCTCAGCGGCCCCTGGATGAAGGCAGCGGGCCATGACGTGAACTATCTCAATATATCCGGAGTATCAGGACTCACTGCGGGACGTGATGGCGCGCCTGTAATGTCCTCTGTGCAGATTGCTGATGTTGCAGGGGGGAGCCTCTACTCTGTTATCGGAATTCTCCTCGCGCTATTCGCACGCACACGCACAGGTGAGGGGCAGCTTTGCGATATAGCAATGATGGATGGAGCTCTGAGTCTGCTCTCATATACTATAGGTGAATGGTCCGGCAACGGCAGATGCCCTGCACCGGGACGGGAGTTCCTCACCGGGGGCTTTGCAATGTATAATGTTTACAGGTGCAGTGACGGCAGGTATGTGAGTTTAGGTGCCATAGAACAGAAGTTCTGGCAGGGATTCTGTGAGGGCATAGGGAGAGTTGAGTTTGCCCCGCTGCAATATAATATAGAAAAGCAGGAGGAGCTTATCGTGGAGATAAGCGGTATCATGCTCACTAAAACGCGTGATGAATGGGTGGAGCATTTCCGCAGCAGGGATATCTGTTTCACCCCGGTGCTTGATCTTGATGAGGTTTCTGAACATGAGCAGGTGCGCGCAAGGGAGATGATGATTAAAGTGATGAATTTCATGGGGAGCGGAGCAGACATCCATGTGGCAGGGAACCCTGTTAAACTTTCCGGCACTCCATGCGACATCGAGCTGAAGTTTCCTCAGACCGGAGAGGACACGGAAAACGTTCTGCGCGAAGCGGGATATACAGTAGAGGAGATAGAGCGGTTTAAAGAGAGCGGAGTCGTATAGTTATAATTATTAAGTCTTTGTCATGCCGGTTTATCGAAGATAATACCGGCATCTCCGGAATGATTAAATTCAGGGATGTACTGAAATATAAGCATACTGTCGTCGTATATTAAAGTATTAGATTTCTCACCCGAAAAATTGGATGGGGTTCGAAATGACAGATCGAACCTCAGAAGCTCATCCCCACTGTAAAGCTGTATTCAGTTGTGCCGGTCGAAAGGTTTCTTGCCGCGTTAAATCCCATTGCAGGGAGAGCCAGTCTTTTCAGGTAAACCATCATCCCCGCGCCGGGGCCGTAGTATCTCTCCCCCCCTGTTGTATCATTTTTGTACCAGCCATGCTCCCAGAAAGCGAGGAGTGTTACTGCTCCCCAGCGGTATCTCATAAAAGGGTATTCGTATGTGACTGTTGAATTTATGTAATCATCAGCAGTGATAACCTCAGCAGGGAGTGTCCTGCCCCCCGGTCTCCCTCCGAGAGTTTCTTCAAATATCTCCGGCCTGTGCCCTTTCCCTCCGTTTGACGCGATTGAGAACCTGTTGTAGCCTATAAGCCTGAATGAGTAATCGAACTTGTATCCTGCGGTGGTGTAATCCGAATACTCCTCTGCTGCTGCAATATGCCTGAAACAGTTCAGCTCGATCTTCGGGCCGTAGAAGAGATATTCATAGTGCACAAGGTGCTCATACCTTGCGATCCCCCCTGCAAGCCAGGCTTTTTCATTATCAGGGACATCAAGTGACTCATCATAGTCATGGTCAACTTCACCCTGCTCAAAACCCCCTGATGCAAAGATCCTGATCTTTTCAGTGAAACCATATCCCAGATCGAGCCTCGCTGTGCGCTTGTCGGCTTTGTATTCCCTGTATAAAACATAGTCCATGCCGGCATTCTGGTACACCTCGTTTCTGTAAGAGAGGAAGATGCTCCCCCTGAAGCGGGAACCGGCGATTGAGGGATCAATATATCCGATCATTGCAGTGCCGCTTTCTGAGGAGATTGTTCCGCCTGCAAAAAGAAATTTACCGTAACCGAGAAAGTTGGACTCCATGAGATAGAATCCGTAAGATGTGCCGTGTCTGTTGCTTGAGAAGATCGGCAGAGGTATAAGCGTCCATTTCTCTTCAACTGTTATTTCGATAACAGCACTGCTGTCACCTTTGATATAGTTTATCTCAATTTCGGTGAAGATGTTTTTTTTCTTCATCCTGTTTATGAAGAGATGAGGATCAAATGCGGAGAGGGGGGCTCCTGTTTCAATTCCTGCCTCTCTCAGTACAACATCACGGCTTGTTTTTTTTAATCCTTTAATTATAATTTCAGTTACTGGGAGATCTCCGTTAAACTCGATGAAAGCGTCCCGTTTATCTATGAGAAATTCCCTGTCATACTTCAAGTTTGTAATAGTCTCTTCACTGAGAGCTCTACCCGCTCCGTTTCCATTTGCAGCGGTGAGCGGCGTGAATGAAATAATGAAAAGAATAATAATGCAGGAGATATACCTCATTTACTCATAATCCTGTTTAAGCGGATGCGTATCTCTTCCGCTGATGATCCGTAGATCTCCACACGTACGCTGTCTGCTTTGAATGCGATATACTCTGTGATGAATCTCCCTGTTGATGGTTCTTTCATTTCAGTGTAGGGTATGAAAAGCGGTTTATGCCTGAAGCTGAAGAGTTTCATCACACTTATGGTGACCCCCTCTTCATGAATCCGTACAGCGGCACAGAGGGAGTAGTTTATCACTCTGAACCTGGCGCTCTGGAACCTGAACTCTTTACCCGATGTGAGGAGATGTTCCGGTGCCGGGAATTTTTTTGAAAGCCTGTTCCATCCGCCAACAAGTGAAAGAATCGCGAGTACAGCGCACCAGAGACCTGCGAAGAAGAATAAAAAACCGATAATAATTAAAGGAATGTAGTACATTGCAAACCCCCTGTTATTCGATAATGCCTGTAAGTTTATAACTCCCCCTGGAGTATTGAGTCCTGATATTAAAAAATTCATTGCGCGGAAGTTTTTCTGCGACTTCCACAGGAATGTAATGTTCATTGAAACCCGTGGTGACTCCGCTTCTGAACTTCTCGCTTAAAAATATTCCGCTCCTGCCGTGAAACCTTTTGTAAAAGTTATCCTTCTGTTCCATGTACAGATTGATTATCTCTTTACTTCTCTCTGTTTTAATAATTTCAGGAACCGCGTCATTCATTAACGCTGCTTCAGTGCCGGGGCGCGGTGAGTAACGGAATGTGTGAATATGAGAGAACCCCGCCTCCTTCACAAGGCGCACCGTGTCGCTGAACTCATCGTCAGTTTCGCCCGGGAAACCGACGATGACATCAGTGGTAAAGTTGAAGTCGGGATCAATTGCTTTCAGTTTGTTTACTGTGGCGATATATTCAGCGCGTGAATATGGCCGGTTCATCCTCCGGAGCACGGAGTCGCTTCCGCTCTGAAGGGAGAGGTGCAGATGCCTGACCATCTTTCTGTCAGCAAAGAGTTTAATCAGTTCATCCGATGCGCTGTCCGGGTCAAGTGAAGTCAGGTGGAGCCTGAATTCTCCTGTAAGTTCAAGTATCCCCGAGACAAGAGCCCCGAGGTCACGCCCGCTGTCATTATACTTGCCGATGTTCACACCTGTAAGCACAATCTCTCTGTAACCGTTGTCAAGCAGCAGCCTGAACTCTGAAATTATATCATTATACGGCCTGCTCTGAGGCTCTCCCCTCATGAAAGGGATTATGCAGTATGAGCAGAAGTTGTTGCAGCCGTCCTGTATTTTCAGGTTTACCCTGTTTGTGGAACACTTAAGCGGTGCTGTGTATCCGAAGCGTGAGGGTTTCATCTTTTCATACCCTGAAGCAATCCCCTCAATTACTTCAGGTATAAGATACTTATGATCATTAGATACGTACGTGATGTTGCTGTCACTGGTAATTGCTTCAGTGGCGCAGCCGGTTACGATAATCCGCTTCCTGTCGCTCCCGCCGGTTTTGTCGAGGGCCCTGTATATAAGCTGCCGCACTTTCCGTTCGCTTCTCCCGGTAACAGCGCAGGAGTTTATTATATAGATATCGGCAGTGCCGGACGTGACAATATCGTGCCCCATATTCTGCAGAGCAGTTGAAACAGATTCAATTTCAGACTGATTTAAACGGCAGCCTAAGGATTCAATTTTTATTTTCATTAGCTGATGTCATTCATTATGGATTTGGATCAAAGTAATTTCAAACCCGCTTCAATTTCTGTCAACTTATTTTTCCTTTTCTGCGTCCCACTGGTGGCGCTCTTTCCTGTGGTTAATCAGATAGCCTTTGATGTATCTGCCGCCGTTGGTGTATCTCCCTGTAAATTTTTGAGTGAAGTGACTGCTTGCGCCCAATCTCCTCATCTCTGCGTCTGTTGTTGCTGACCTTGTGAATGAAATACGGTCACCGCTGATTCGTATATATTTAAGATACTCCACTTTGCCATTGGCCCAGTCAGGGAACTGCACTGTTCCCGAAATTTTCTCTTTATTTTTGTAGAGTCTGAGCTTCCCGATATATCCCTGGAGCTGGATTTTATATCTGCCGAGATGTTTAATGTCAACAGGACCTTCGGCAGTAATTTCTGTGTCATCCTCCTCCTGAATAATTTCAATAAGCCTCAGTTCCTTAAATGACAGGATTGATAAAGAGTAGGAACTCTGCTCCCTGTCCGGGAGTTTGGATTTATCTTTCTCTTCAACAGCGCCTTTCATGCATATAACGGTGTTGCCAAGGATAAAAATCTTTTTTCCTCTGACCATGCGGTCATCTTTGTAGGTGATTATGTAGTCATTGCTGTTCACTGACGTCATTATTACAGGTACTAAAATAAACAGGAGAATCACTGCCGCAGCAATAATTATTGTGAGCGGTTTCTTTTTTTTATTTTCTTCAGTCATAAACTTTCCTCTTAACTCTTTTAATCCGGGTATTGAATATAATATATAGAAGTAACTCTTTAATGTAACTAAAATAATGTAAACAATCTTTATCGATTCCGATCTTCTAAAAGCAGAGGGAACAGGGAGATCTATGCGAATGAAGCTATAAAAATAATATACAGGCGGATATCCCCCCGGATCTATTTTTTTCTTGATATTTTTACTCCCGCTATATAAGACTTCTTCCGGTTCATATTAAATATAAAGGTTTAACGTAATGTCAGAATTCACAAATGTTACTGTTGTAAAGGAAGCAAATATCTTTTTTGGCGGGAATGTTGTC
Organism: Spirochaetia bacterium UBA5763; assembly: GCA_002418835.1. Classification (GTDB taxonomy): domain Bacteria; phylum Spirochaetota; class UBA4802; order UBA4802; family UBA5550; genus UBA5550. The sequence continues at coordinate 61,944 of DIEX01000022.1, forward strand.
AGCCGTAAAATTAAATTCCCCGACGGTTCAGAGAAGACCCTGGGATTTATGCAGCCCGGCGAATACAGATTTTATACAGGTGACCCGGAACTCATGGAGATTATATCAGGAAGGCTTGATGTCCTCCTTCCCGGTACGGATAATTGGAAAGCAATAGAAGGCGGCCAGTCTTTTAATGTTTCCGGCAACTCAGGATTTACTATGAATGTATTATCCCCCACTGATTACTGCTGCTCATTTCTGAAGTAGTACACTGCTGCTCCGCGTAACGGGTAGACACCGGCGCGGAGCTGTTATTTTTAAGGACAATTCCTCTGCGCGGCTCATTTTTTATATTCATTGACAAATCTTTATAATTTTTCTTAATTAATTAAGAGAGGAAATCTATGTCAGATAATATACCGCAGCAGTACAAACATGTAATTGAGCTTGATCGAATTCTCCGTAAAAGCATAGCCGAATACTACTTTGCCCTTAATGATTTGAAGGACAATGCAAAAGCTGTTGAATTCCTTGCCGGGCACGTGGCAATAATGGTTGAGATGATAAATGAACTGAAAAAGAAAAGATAGTAAGAACGGCGGCAGCAGTACATGGTACTGCTGCCGCCACGTGTATTTACGGGGGATTTGAAACCTATAATTTTTTGTGATTCCTTAAAGCGAATACCACCATTTTTCTAAGCAGTTTCTCTTTTATTGATCCCGGTTTTGCAAGCTCCATCATCTCAAGGTAAGGATTTGCTTTTTTTGGAATAGGCCTTACCAGTTCTGTCAGGAGTCCGCTCACAAGTTTAAGAGGAGTACCCTGCGCCAGGGCTTTCATCGCCTTCAGAGATCCGCCAAGGGCAATTTCATCATCTGTTAAATCTGTTCCGAAGGGGAAGGGCTGAAAGTATCCTTCGGCCTGGAACGGTTTCAGAACTGATTCATATTTTCCGGGCAGGTTATGTCTGTACTCTTCAGGTATTTCATAATGCTGCGGAACCTTCTTCGCTTTCTTTGCCTGTGCAAGAAGTTCATCCTGAAACCTTGAGTCAGACACTTTAATCATCTCCATGATTACATCTTTATCCGGCTTGCCCCTGAGGTCTGCGATACCGTATTCAGTAACAATAATGTCACGCAGGTGTTTTGGCACAGAACAGTGACCGTAGCTGAAAACTATATTAGACTTGAGGGTCTTGCCGCTCCCTCTTGTACTCCTTATCATCATTATAAGCCTTGCGTCCGGAAGTGCATGTGCCATGGAAACAAAGTTGTACTGTCCTCCAATACCGCTGACAACCCGTCCATCCTCAAGCTGATCAGATGCAACAGCACCGAAAATGTTTGCAACCATGCCGGCATTAACAAAACGGCCGCACTTTCTCTGGAGTGCACGCAGTTCCTCGCCGCCGTAAAGCTGGTTAACTTTTTCCACGCCTGACATGCCGAAAAGCTGCCTCTCCTCTTCGCTCATGGCGTTGAGTGAATTGTAGAAATCGCGTGGCCCGATAAAGAATGCCCCCAGGATAACCTTTCCGCCAAGAAGTTCCTTCCCGAGAAGTTTCCTGATCTCCTTTCTGTTGTTGTCGTCAGAAAGGTCGGTGGAGTATTTTGTGCCGCCCTCTATAATAGTCCCTTTTTTGAATTCGAGTCCTTTCTTTAGTATGCCGAACTCTGTGAGAAAATTGAAATCATCCTCTTCCAGCTTTTCATGTATTGCTTTCATGCTGATAAGCTGGTCAATAATATCCTTTGGAATATTGTCCGCCGCAAGCTTCCCTGCATTGACAAGCTTCATCAGCGGGATGCTGTCAAAAACTTTCCGCTTAAGGATTTTTTTCTTATACATCTGCATAAAAGCATCAACGAACATCTCTGATGAACCGTAGAGCCCCTGGTTGAAATGCCCTGTGTCACCGTATGCCTTTATCAGACTCTCGTACCGCTTAAGTACACCGGCCTTTTCGAGCACTTCAATGTATGTATCATGGTGGTCGTTTCTCATGGCGAGCCCTGCAACAATAGCGTCACCTAACGAACCGATACCTACCTGAATTGTTCCGCCGTCTTTTATAAGAGAGCTTACGTGGAGGCCAATCATGTGGTCTTTGAGCGCAACAGCGTCCTTCGGAGGCCCGAATAGCTGATAATTATACTGCTTCCCTTCGAGCAGAATATCAACCTCGCTCCCTTCGATTACAGCGTCTCCGTACATGAAAGGCATGTTGGCGTTCACCTCGGCGACAATTGCTACATTTTTGCCTGCTGATCTTAGTATTTTAAGTTCAGCCATAGCATGAAGAGTGATATCTGTATTGCACCCCAGGGAGTACATTTTTTTCCCGTTTATTTCCTTTGATCCAAGAAGAAGCCCTACAACATTTATCCCGAAATTAATGGCATCCCGCACAACATGGGTGTAGTTGGAGCCCAGGTGGTTCTGCTGAGCTTCCGGGTTCTTCATATAACCGCCTGCTTTGTTGAAGAACTCATAAATTGCGACGTTTTTCGGGAGTTTTCCGGCCCTGAAATCCAGCATATAGTCAAAGTCAGGAGTTCCTTCAAAAACCCTTGCTGCCAGAGGCTTGAGGAATCTCGACTCCAGCTCAGAGTGCCCTGTGGGCTTTTCGAGAGCCAGTGCTGTGACAATATCGAGTTTAATCTCCGGGTCCTCTTTTGCCCGTTTGTATAGTTCATTAATCAGCAGAATCGGTTTACCAAGAGCAAGAGTCATACCGAATTTTATATCCTTACCCACATGAGCAATGATATCATCCACTGTCTTTTTTACGTCGTCTGTTACTACTGATTTACCTGGCTGAAGCCCTGTTTTTAAATTCATTTATATTTCCCCCCATATATTTTTACACAGGAGATCAGCAGGAGTATCCGCTGAAGACCTGTGTATTTCGCATAAATAAAATCCGGGCAAAGCTGACATGTCCTTTCTTTATATCTGTTCTTCGACTCTGACTGTTAAAGGGTGAACCCTGTGATATGCATGTTGAACTCAATGATTCTGGATGTGTAATATCTTTGCGGTTTTTTCTTCTACCGGATGAATAAATGTATATATAGTATATCAGATTCAGCCCCCGTGATAATACAAGAAACACATAGAACATACTTTATAAGTATAATATAACTGAACACTTAAAAAATTTGTACAACTTTTTTAAAATTAATCAAAAAAAATTTGTTTTTCTTAGAAAAGTAGTACTTTTTTCTGGCTTATGTTAAGATTGTAGAGGTTTATGCACAGGTTTTGTGGTCTAAAAACTTAGTTTAACTAAGCATAAAATGGTCAATTTCAGAGGGAAAAATAAATGTAAACTCCTTATAGGGAGTTTACGGGGAGTAATCTGTTAAAAACGGCATCGAAATTTTAAGTTTTCTGTCGAACTTTAACTTTTATTTCAATGCATTAAAGCGGATCTGAGCAATAATCATTCCGGTAAGCATGAGAGCGCATCCGGTGTACCCTCTCATCCCCATGATTTCATTAAGAAGTAGAAATCCGCCTAAGCTCGCGAAAACAGTCTCCATGCTGAGAACGATTGCTGCGTGCGACGGCTTCGCGTATTTCTGCCCGAATACCTGGAGAGTGTAGGCAATACCGACCGAGCATATCCCGCCGTAAAGAATTGGCACAAGTGCAAGCCTGAGCCCTTCCATAGTAACAGTCTCGAAAATAAATGCCGTGATAAGACTAAAGATCGAACATGTCATGAACTGAACAAATGAAAGCTTCAGCGCGTCAATGCTCTTTGTGTAGTGATCAATCACAAGTATATGAACGGCCCAGAATATTGCGCCAATGAGCACATAAAGGTCACCATTTGAAATAGTAAAATCGCCGGTAACACTGAGGAGATAAAGGCCGGTGACAGCTACCAGTGCGCCAGCCCACATGTTCAAGGTTATTCTGTGCCTTAAAAAAATTCCGAAGATCGGAACAAGCACTATGTAGAGGCCTGTAATAAAACCCGCTTTCCCGGCAGTTGTATCGGATAGCCCTATCTGCTGCAGAGACGCTGCGATAAATAACACAGAGCCGGTGATACCCCCGGCTAAAATTGTTTTTCTGTTCGAAGCGTCTATGGATTTATGGCTTCCTCTATTCATATAAAGCAGGGGGAGGAGCGAAAGCGCACCAAGGAAAAACCTGGTTCCATTGAATGTAAACGCACCAACATACCCGGCGCCTACGCGCTGCGCCACAAATGCAAATCCCCAGATTGCGGCAACCAGAAGGAGCATCATGTTTGCCTTGATTCTTTTATTTTCCATTAACAATCTCCGTAAACGCAGCGGTAAGCAGCCTGTTTTATTGATTACTGCTATAACACCGTTGCCCGGTGTCAACAGGATTATTTTGCAGCTTCGTGTTCCCCTGCCGGAAAATAATCAAAGATCGATAAATGTTTATTTGTTTGTTTGTGATGTTTGACATTATTTTTAATATCCTGAAAAAGAGTTGAAATAACGCTACTCCGCTCTTCTTATAGATCAGGGTATTATTTATGAATAGAAAAGAAATACATATAGCCCCTTCTCCGGGATCTTGTCTTGCGGTAAAGCTTCAGTATGACCCTGAACTGCTCTCTGTAATAAAAGCAATTCCGGGAAGGCGCTGGAGCTTTGATGAAAAGACATGGTATATCCCTGACAGAAAGGAGTACTTTGATTCAATACTTTCCGCGTCAGCAGGTATGAATTATAATATCTTTGTAGGCGGGGATGATGTTTTCAGCTTCCGGGAGGAGACACTTCTGTATGAGTCCCTTGCTGACCTTAAAAATGAGCTCATAATTCGCAAATACAGCGGAAGCACAATGGAGAGCTACATCCGGTATAATTTCAACCTGCTGAAACATGCCCGGCTTAAGGCTGATGATATTACTCAGCATGATATCACGCTCTTTCTTTCGGATACAATCACACGGAATAATGCTAATGCGTCAACAGTACAGCTTATAATTAACGCTCTGAGATTTTACTTTGGAGAGGTACTGAAAAAGGATTTTATTTATGAATTCACTCCTCCACGTAAAGATAAAAAACTCCCGGTTGTGCTGAGCAGGAATGAAGTTTTCTCAATTATTAGTAGTGTTGAAAACCTGAAACATCGAACAGTGCTTATGCTGATTTATTCCGCCGGACTGAGACTGAATGAGGCAATTACAATTAAGATCAGTGATATTGATACTGACCGGGGTATGATTGTTATAAGGAAAGGGAAGGGGAGAAAGGACAGAACAACTCTTTTGTCTGAGAAATTTCTGGTGATTTTAAGAGAATATCTTGATGAGTACAGGCCTGATGACTGGCTTTTTGAAGGGCAGGTCAGAAAGGAACACCTTTCAGCCAGATCTGTACAGCATATATTTACCCGTGCTGCGGAAAAGGCAGGTATCAAGAAAAAAGCTTCAGTGCATACATTGAGGCATAGTTTTGCAACACATCTGCTTGAACAGGGGATTGATATAAGATTTATACAGGAATTGCTGGGGCATAGCAGCCCGAATACGACCATGATTTATACTCATGTAAGTACGAGAAAGCTGAAAGACATTAAGAGTCCCCTTGACTTTTAGTTTACTGTGTGACATTAGTCGTTTTTCACCTTTCCTTAAAAGATTTGGTGACATACGGCCCACAGGAAAGAGTTATATGACATAGCAAAAAAATGG
>DIEX01000029.1 GCA_002418835.1 Spirochaetia bacterium UBA5763
CGGTTTTAAGACTTGCCTCAAGGAACTTTCTTCGGGCGTGTCCATGCCGCCTTTTTATTATAATGGTCGTAGCATGCTACGACCCTACATGGTGTTCCGGTATTTAATGTTGAATAAACTTCATATTTACCTGCGGCATGGCCGGGCTCTCGGCTTAAACTCCTCGCACTTATCCTATACAGCAGATTCTTTATTTCTAAAAAATTTTATCAGATATATACTTTCCCCGTTGCGCTGCGGGGTAACGCCTCCATCCCTCACGCGGTGTGGGCGGTTTTAATTACTGATTCATTGGGCTGGTGTTTTCAAAGAACTGTATTTTACTTCTCTTAATTCTTAAATCATATGATTAAATTTTTGCAAATATTTTTTTATAACTGTCTTTATCAGGTATCTCCGGTTTTTACATTCTATTTAATTTTATCCTCAAGTTCTTCAAGTTCCCGGTCTCCCTCTTCCTTGGCTGCCTGGCGGGATATTATTACTGATACCTTTTTTAATATATCCTTATCCTTCACTGTTGAACAGTTTGTTATTATATCTCTCTGTTCTTTTGTAAGGTTTTTAAACCACTTTGTTCTGCTTATCTCATTGATATCTGATATGGCTGTATAGCTTACCTTCCCATCTTTAATATCAGATGGTGCGTTAAACATCTCACCCTCACCTGTGAGCAGCCAGGCGGGGTTTATGTTATACTTAATAACAATATTTTTAACTGTCGAACTGGACAAATCTTTTGAACGACCTTTAAAAAAATCAGTCAATCCTCCCGCAGTTATTCCGATTTCCTCTGAAAACTGTTTCTGAGTTAACTCCAATTCTTCAATAATTAATAAAATTCTATTCCTCATCTATAAGATTTTCCGTAATTATGATTAATTAATAAGAAATTTCTTATTGACAGAATAAGATAAATCTTATTAATGATATAACTAATTTTACTCATAGTTATTAAAAAGAATCAATTATTGCAACATTAATAATTTACGGAGGGTATCATGGAAATCTTTGCTTTCAGAACTGATGGTGTGGAATATAAGCTTTACGATATTTTATCCGCTTTCAATGCCCTTTCCTTTGCTGTTAACGGACTCAGGTATATGGATCGCATTAAAGAGGATGAACTTTCCGGTTTTGAATATATCTTAAAAGATGCCATTAAAAAAGCTGAATTACTTGTACAGGGGATGAAACCAATCCTTGTAAATAATGATGACAGGATTGTTCTTCTGCTTGGCTCAGAGGTAAAGGAAGAGGCTTAACTGTTTTCTATATCAACTTCCAGATTTTACACAGGATTTTTTATGTCCATTTCTACCAGACACAGGTACCATACCGGCATTAAGCTTGCCTATAAAATGAACCTTCTTCCTCCTGATACAGTTAGTAAGATCCCCAAATCAACTCTTCACAGGTTCCGTTATTCCGATTACTCAGACCTGTTTGGTATTGAACTGGCTGGTAAGCTTGAATCAAATGAATTGATCATTAAAGAACTTCTTCTCTGTAAATCTGCACTTGCTGCTGCTAAAGGTATTATCCGTATTAAGAATACGATTATCAAAATCAGAGAATCTGCTTTGTCTGGAATCCAGCAGATGAAAGAGATTGTTTCCGTTATTAATGATATCAGGGATTCCATTGGTCTTGATTCTGCCTGTGAACACTTCTCTATATCACGCTCAACATTCCACTCATGGAATTTTCAGGTTAAACATTACTGTTTTGATTCATTTATCGGTAAATGTTTACGAAGATGGCCTAATCAGCTCTCTCTTTCATCTATTGAAAAAATAAAGGCGCTCTGTGAAGATGATATGTTCAGAGGATGGCCTTTAGTCTCTATTGCTCATTATGCCAGAAGAACCGGACTGCTCAATATTTCAATTCACACCTGGTATAAATACGCTAAACTCATTGGCATTTCAAAATCCCCTCCACGATGTTTAAAAAAACAGAGAACCGGAATAAGAGCTGTCATGCCTCATCAATACTGGCACGCCGATGTCACCGTATTCCGTACATTAGATAATACAAAGGCTTATATTTACCTTGTGGTTGATAACTTTTCCCGTGCCATACTTTCATGGAGAGCTTCATTAAAATTATCTGCTGAAACAAGACTTGATTCCATAAAAGAAGCTTATGAACAATATATCAGTAGTGATATCAATGATTCATCCCCTGATGTTCAGCTTATTGTTGACGGTGGTTCGGAGAATAATAACTCCGTTGTTGACGAATATGTTAACTCCCCCGGTATTTCTATTAAAAAGATTATTGCTCAGCAGGATATTATTTTCTCTAACAGTATGGTTGAAGCTGTGAATAAGATTGTGAAATACAGGTCTCTCTTTCTTGAAAGCATTCCAGATATTCACGCTTTACAAAAGCATCTTGAAAAGTTTATTCCTGCTTACAACGATGTACGGCCTCATTGTTCGCTTAAAGGTTTAACTCCTTCCGAGGTTCTGGCAGGGCTGCGTCCTGACAATATTGAACACCTGAAATCTGTTAATCTGAGAACGGATAAAGCATATAATTCTATTAAACAGGAGATCAAATGTACTGTATGTATTAAATAATGAGCTTGATGTTTTGAAAGAACGGAGTTTATATAGACATATATAGCTTTTCCACTGGTTTAATCTGATTTAATGTTTACCTGCACTGGCCGGGATATCCGGTTCCATTTAAGGAACCGGTTTGTTTAGAACGGCCTTGTTAGTGCCACAGTGCAAAATTATAAATTCTGAATTATAAAAGCAGCCCATATTATAATGATTACTCCAATTGATATTAAATGACAGGTAAATAACACATTGACTCTCTTTCTGTTTTTCTCCGATTCTTTATAATATTCATAAAGACGAACATAGAAGGGATAAGAGAAATTTAGTCTATCCAGTAAAGAGAATGCAATTTTATCTTTATATTTAAAATATAGAAATATTGCCAGAATCTTTTTTATTAAAAAATTTGACAAAAGCATCAAGGCCGAAATATTCAGAGGATAATATTTATAAATAAAATAAAAAATTATAGATACCTTTTCTGTAAAAGGAACATAAACTTTTATGCTTCCTTCAAGATAAATAGACAAAATCTCATAAAAAAAGAATAAAAGAAACAGAGTACCAAAAGTCTGATTTATTATCGAAAGAGTTTTAACGAATATAATCAAATTTTTTTTTACTAAATTATACTTTTGACATATATAAATATAGCCATATTGATAACTAATCCCTCTATCAAACCAGTTATTTTTTTCAAAAGGTGATACTTTTATCCTTAAATAAAGTAGAGGAAAAAAGATCAAAAGTATTGAACTTAAAAAAACAATAAATATTATTATTGTTAACGTTGACATTTGTAAATTAATCCCTTTTCTTTTCCCAGTTATCAATCGCCTTATTTATAACTTTTTCATTAACGAGGCTGTTATCTCGCATATGAATTAATTCTTTCAGCGCTTCACTTGCTTTTTCCAGTTTTATCGGTTCAGAACCTGCATTAACCCTAGGACTGTAGATGTTTACCACACCTCCCCATTTCCCCATATCTTTTAGTTTGAAAGGATTAATAGAAAAATCACCTCCATACATTAAATCAACACCGCCATTTTTTCCGTGGGTTATTCCAACTTCACCGCCAAAAATTTTATATCCACCCTCAAGAGTAATCCATTCACTTTTCAGAAAATCCTGAACAGTATCTGATGTTGCCGTAAATCCTCCAGAGCCTCCAGATATCATAACTCCAATAGTCGGGCTTACATTAGAGCTAACTTTATATACATCCCATGTTTTATCATCAAATAATACCATTGATTGATATTTTGCTCCGATAACACCAGTGCCAGTAATACTTGTATATGCGCCATAAACACGGGGCACAACACCATTCCCTGGTGTGGTATCAAGCGCAGATGCTATCTTACTCCCACTTCTCAAATATTCTGAATTTGAAGCATTCCAGCTTCCTGTACTACTTGAGTTTAAATTCGCAGTCTCTGAGAATCTGTTCCACAGTGTCTCAGCCTGACTACCTCTTAATGATGCCATGGTATACTGCTGTTCATTATCAAGACCGATGTTACTATCATAATTCTGCTTTCTCGTCGCTTCCCAGAATATTGACTTCATTATATCACCACCGCGTGATATATCAGTCCCTTCTGTATTCAGATATGTCACATTTTCATTCTGGTCATATGCAGCACGATAATTTCTCATTTCATTATCTGTCTCACTACCCTGATAGAGGATAACCTGAGAAATATCTCCTTCTTTTGCTCCATCACGAGTCTGAACAATACCGGATGCTTCGTTTACAGCTCCTCCAAGTGTTGCTGCATCACCATTAAGTGCATCATCTATCTTTTCTCTTAATGCCTTGTTTTCAGCTAAGGCAACCATTGTCATTACATCTTTATGACTATTTCCTATGGCTTGAAGTGTGCCAGCTAACCCAAGCTCTTTTTCCCCTTCCTCAAGACCAAACCCCAGACCTTTCGCTGTTGCTCCTGCTGCACCTTCACCGATAGAGTAAGTTATCAATCCCTGTTTTTTTGTCTCAGCATAAGTGCCTTTTATATCTGAAAGCATGTCTATCGTACTCTTGTCAGCGCTCAACTGCACCCCAAGGTCCATTGTACTATACTGAGCTTTTAATACGTCTCTATTGAGACCCTCCAGCCCGGTTGCTGAGCCTGTCGAAGCATCATCCCTTACTGTTATTGTCCCTTCGCCAATAGTGGCAAAATTAGTCTGTCGACTGTCACTGAAACCAAAGCTTGCACTGTCTAATCCTTTACCGGATTCTGTCTTCTCTTTACCAGTCTTTCCGTTACCTGTATGAGCAGACGCTCCACCACCGAAATTAGTTGAACTGTTCCTGTCCTTTATATTACTATATTCAAGTGAACCTGTAGCAAGTGTAAGGTCACCTGTATCTGATGCTATCACAGCTCCACGGAGTGTCGTCTTCTCTGCCACATCTATATTAACAGTTCCGCCTGTTAGGGATGTCTGTTCAGATA
>DIEX01000019.1 GCA_002418835.1 Spirochaetia bacterium UBA5763
GCTTGATATTTTTTCTCATAGACGTTTTTCTTATGCGACGTCGCGGCTGCCTTTCGCCGCGATGTGGCGTAGCCCGAACGACCGCCAGGGAGTGAAGCGCATAAGATTTGTTATGTGCCGTAGCCAGCTTCTATAAATGTTAATTTCATTTTTTAGTGATGTTATTATTGCAATATTCTTTTGCTAAATCGTAAAAGTCTTTATTCTCAAAATTAAATCCCGAATTGAAATTATTTTTTTTGTATTCATTTATTTTACCCAATGCATCATCAAATTTCCTTTGTTCAATTAATGATGTTATTATTCCTACACTATTTAATTTTTCGTTTTCCAGCATTTCTGATTGAAAATCTGTTAATGTTTTTACCCTTTTAGTTTTATCATTAACATTTTTATCTATAGTATTTAGTGCTTCCTTTATTTCAATTTCTGGATTTAATTCGTCATTTATATCAATTTTATAATTATAGTAATTTATTTCTCTTACACAAAAGGCTGCCTCTGCTCTGAAACTTAAAGGCATTTTTTTATTAGGGAGTTCATCAATAATATCCCAGAATACATTATCTATATTAAGAGGTTTATAACCTAGCCAACCTGAAATAGAATTTTCTTTCAAACTTACGTAAAATGTTGATGAAAAGAAAAAATCGTTAACTACTTTAAATATAAAATAACTTTTGAATTTCCATTCATTAACTTTGCTTAACTCTTTTACATTATTCAACCAAAGTTTTTGTTTTTCTTTATATTTCATCTTTAAATTCCAATATTTCTTGTTATATTTTGTTCAGCTGGCTATGGCACATAACGTCTTGGCTAAACGACGTTGCGCGGCCTTTTGCGCAATGTGCCGCAGGCCAAGCGAGGTACTCCGAGCGCAGCGATTAGCCTTTGTTATATGCTGAAAGCGCGATTTCAAAAAGTTTTGTACAAGCGGAGCACGGATGCGGAGCTTGTCACTATAAGTTATTGTAAAAAATAAAAAATATTATCTAATGTTAAAAATAGTTTAAAAGCAAACTCTTTATTATAAACAGATATATCTGCTACTCCGTGTGCAACAGAATGTCTACTTTCTGGTAAATAATCTTGTTCTACATCAAAGCCTTTGAAGATATAATCTGAAAGATACTTTATAAATTTATGAGGTATACACATAGATCCTATTGTATTAAATTTTGAACTACCTTTTGAAGTTATATATTGTTTTAACTCATTGTTTGATGGCTTTTTACCATATTCTTTATGAAATGATAATCTTACAATACCTTCTAATTCAGTCGAAAATATTTTTACTGAACTTATATAACCATCTTCAGTTTTTGATAAGTAACTTTTTATCCCTGATTCAAGAATCTTTTTTTTATCGCAAAAATAATGGTTACTCCACCATAGATTTGCGATATCGTTAATTTTTTGTTCATCAAACGATTCTATTAAATCATCAATTATACTCTTATGTTTTTCGCCTTCGTTATAGTATTGTAATAGTTTCTCCATACCATCATTAATCAATGCTATGAATGGAAACCAACCATGAGAAATCATCTTGTTTAATGAATCATCATTATCTATAAAATTATATAGACTAAGATAAGATAATCTTTTGTAGTAATAACCTAATTCATTTAAAACATTATTAGGTTCAAGCTTAGTTGATAAATCAAAGTAAAGACCGAAAACCCAATTAACCCTGAATAGCCAAATGAATTTATCACCCTGAATTGGATTAAGATTAATTAAATCGTCATTAAAAAAGACTGAAATTATATCAGCAATATCGTTATTAAAAATAAGCTGATTTTTTTTTAAATTTTTTTTTGGAATACATCGTACTCCGAATGGAAAATCATTATATAAATATGCTGTATTATCTGGTTTAATTATAATAAGTACATTATTGATATAATTTCCAGAATTAGGTATTTGAAAAACATTTAAAATATTTGTTGCCAGTATAGGAAATTTTTCCTCAATTGATGAAATGAAAAATTTTTGGATTATTCGTCCACGTTCACCTTTCGGAATTGTTTCAGCTGTTATACCGTCAACTTTTATATTTTTAAATATTTTTGGTTTATAAGTGTCATTCATTTAAAATCGTACCATTTTTTCAACATCGTGAGCCCACGGATGGGCGATTACAATAAGTTTTGTGAAAGCGAAACACGAATGTTGAGCTTCTACAATAATTTATTTTATATTTTAAAATTAGTATCATTCATAATTTTTTGCAAATCAGGTAAAACGTTAATTTCACACCCATAAAAAGTACCGGTTGGTGTCATCTGAACACCGCCAATTTTTTTAAAATCAATAAGGTTGTGAGTTTTAAGGAATGGTGAAAAACTTTCAAAAAATTTTATGTCGAAATCAGTTAAACTAATGCTAATATTTTTATTTAACTTCAATGCTGGAACAATCTGATTATTAAATTGATTAATATCTTGAAATATTTTATTGCATTGACCCCAAAAAGTATACTGAGCTTCAAAATCTTTTACTTTTTTTACAAACTCAGTGAAATCGTATGATGGATTTTTTGACCCTATTGCTTGAGCAAGAACAGGTAATAACATATTCAAATTCGATATTTCATTTGCTTTTGCTGCTTGAAGAAGATTCAAAGGTAAAGGTAAATTTGATGGTTCAATTCCAGAATGACATAATGGAATTACAGGAATGTCTCTTATCCATCCAGCACCTGCTTCAAAATTAATCCATGGTCTTTTTATAGATTCCGGGCTACATAGAATTATTTCGATACTGCAATTTTTTAATGAATCTGTAATGCTATTAAGCCATTTTTGACCCAAGGAAATACTATCCTTATCTGAGGATATGAAAACATCAATCATTCCCAGAAATGCTTCTTCAATAAAATCTTTTACGAGAAAAGCGATATCCTTTTCTTCAAAAATATGAGAAATAAAAACTAAACTTTTCATGGTTTCACCGTCTTTCCTTATTTATGAGGCCACGGATGGCCGATTAAAAAAGTTTTCGCGCTTTTTGCATATAACTACTTCCTACGCGCCAGATGTCGTTTCTTCGTTTTAAATTAAACTATTGCTGACTTATGGCAGACAGGAAACATTAATAGAACTCTTATAACCTACTTTTACAACATTTTTTCCGTATATTAAAAAAAATTATTCTTATTTCCAGAAAAAAAATTACGTTCTCCTGATAATAATAGTAATTCACTGTTTGTATAAATTCTTCCCTTAAAAAATTATATATTCCACTAATATTGTCTGCATATTCAATAATGCCCATTATCTCCCCCCCCCGCCCCCTGGCGATGGGATTATCCCTGAATTTCTGAACACTTTTTATTTCTGTTAATTTTCTCTTCCGGCAGGTTTCTCTTTGGCTTTAATCTGTCTTAACTACCACAAAAAGTATCTCAAATACTCTTTGTGGTATCTCAATGACAGTCGGTAGTGTCTCAATCATTCTCCGGAGTATCTTAGCTGCACTCCGAAGTATGATAATCACTCTCTGTAATATCTTAAAGACGCTCCGTAGTATCTCTGTCACACTCGCGAGTATCTCGAATACATTCCGGAGTATCTAAACGGCTCTCAGCAGTATATCAATCACACTCTGAAGTATCTCCGCCGCACTCCGGAGTGTATCAGCCGCACTCCGGAGTCCCTCAGTCACTCTCCGGAGTATAAAAAAAATACCCCGTAGTATATTATTTATACTCCGGGGTAAGAAGGAAACATTAGCAATTAGAAATATCTTAACTGGTTTTCTGGTCTTTCTTCTTCTTCGCCTTTTTAAAGAACTCACCCATCTCATCATAAACTACGTTAAGCCCCGGCACCTTGTCGCGGTTCTGTTTTACCGCTGCATATACCTCCAGCGCCCCTGCCATTGCGTCGCTGTTTGCCGCCGTGAGGGTATTACCTATACCGTCTGCAAGCTGATCCACATGGTTTGAGATTATCACAAGGTCTTTTGCAAGGGCGTAGTCCTTTTTGAACTCCTCAATATTAAACACTCCCGGTAATATCTGGGGATGCGTGTTTATTACATTGTACGCTTTTTCTATAAAAGGCGCGTAGGTGTTACCGGCCTTGAAAAGCCCCTGGATTTCTGAAGGCTGCAGGGTCAGCAGAAAGTTCAGGCTGGTTTTTATCTCCTCCAGTTTCTGCATAATGCCGGTTTTTGTTTCCGGCGATATCGTTGCCGATATTAGATTCTGTGATGCCATATAAGATTCCTCTCCTATAATATTAGATTTTTTTTCAAATACTAATACGACGGTCATCGCAGAATTTTAAAAAATTTTTGTATTTTTTTAAATTTTTTAATTATTGGTTTTTACGAATTGTACCCCCCCCTGAACAGATATTACGGAAAGCGGGATTCCCGCTGACAGGATTTTTTATGATAAATTCAGCTGATGGCGGAGGTAAACTATGGGAAGAATCCCGTCACCCTTCGGAAGGGAACCGGATAAGCCTTCCCTTACAGCGGATATATTAAGACTTGCGTAACCTGGTTTCCATTACTGAGAACACATAACAGATCAATTAATTATATTTAATCATATAGAAGAGCAGTCCAATGTGTTCTTTTAACCCTTTGTAAATGCAGTCCATCTCGGAGCTCTTAGGGAGCCAGCTTGTTATATTAAAATTGCAGCTGTCGATTTTGTAATCCGTGGGCGCAGGTACACATTCCACTCCCGCACGTTTGAAGATATATAATGAACGCTTTATATGGTAAGCTGATGTTACAAGTATAACTTTACCCGGATTGAACTTCTCCTTCACGTAAGCTGCATTTTCGTAAGTGGTACGGCTCATGGTCTCTTTCATCAGCTTTATTCCGGTTTTATTATATTTCGAGATTAGCTTCATGGCTATCTCCGCTTCACCCTTGCCCTGTCCTTCGAAAAGCGTACCGCCGGAATAAAGTACAGGCAGTTTATACTGCTCTGCAAGATATAGCCCGTAAAGAGCACGCTTGAATGAATCCCCTGTAAGGCTGCCGTTTTCACCCTCTTCAGGAGAATTCTCCAGTGTCCCGCCGCCGAGAATAACAATGATGTCCGCGCCTTTTGCCGCTTCTTTTGTAACCGGCGGCGCATAAGTTTCCAGCGGCGCCAATACCATGTTTTTCACAGGTTCAATGGAGAGAAAATAAATAAGAAATATATCCAGTGTTATCAGCAGAACAGCTTTTTTTTTATGATTTCTGATAAGAAGGAGTGCCGCGAGAAGTACGAGGATAAATATTGAAGGTGGAAAAATTATATAATTAAAAATTTTCTGTATAATAAACATCAAGCTCCCCTCAAAAAGTTTTTTAATCTTTATATGAGCCGAGCCTGATTATACAAGAAAAATTTTATACATTCAGCGCTGCGCGTTCTTTAGCGATCCTGATATTCATATCCGCCGCAGTTTCAGGAACTTCCGGGAGATTATCTTTCAGCATCATTCCGATTGCTCCCGAGGGGCAGGTTTTAACGCAGAGTCCGCAGCCGATGCATCGATCTTTGCTGACAGTGTAAATATTTTTACCCTTCGCGGTTTTTTCTCCGGTTGGAGTAATCGCATCGATTTGGCATTTTGATGTACACTTCCCACAGCCGATACATGATGCTGCATTTATCTCCGCATAAAAAGAAGAATGGATCTGCGCGGCAGGTTTGTCGAATTTCCTGAGGTACCTGAAGAGCTGGCAGGAGTCCCTGTCGCACATGCACATGTTTACCGGATTTTTCGCGTTTGTACTTAGAGGGACAAGTGAAGCCTCTTCGCACTCCGCAAGTTTCTGTACAAGCTGCTCTCCGGTGAGTTCTCTTCCGATTCCGTTCTGAATATAGTACTGCGCCACAAGGCCGAATGTGAAACATGTCTCCACCGGGCGTTCAACATCGTTCCCTTTATGCATCTGCTCTGTGCGGCAGATGCATGGAGCAACCGCATAGGGTGCTTTACCTTTTATCAGATCAAGAATCATATCGTAGCTGTTGACATGGCTTCTGCCGTCAACGGATTTGTTGACCGGGACTATCCTGAACTGTTTGGTCTCCCTGTCCTTCCAGTGCTGATCAGAGAGAGCGTCGTAGACCTCATCTGCAAACACGGCAATTTCTTTATCAATGGACTTAACATGCCATTCGTATAGCCCCATGACAAAATTGGGGAGCATGTACCGGGGGCCTGCGGGCGTGAGGATTCTGAAAAGATTCCCTTTGGCAGCCATCTCTTCGATTTTTTTAACTGCGGCAGGTTCGTCCATTCCGCTCCTTGCTACAATGGCTTCAGCTCTTTCAGGTTTTGCTGTTACATGGAGGGCGAGTGCAGCCTCCTCCTCTGTAAAAAATCTTTTCAGTATTTTAATCTCTGCGCCGCTTTCAGTGCGGGGATACCCTGCGGGCATTGAATCTATATGATCACGGAGTTTATTGTATATTTCATCACTCATTTTAAGGCCTCTTTTATTTTTATAATATTATTAGAGTTTAATTATTTTGATTACTAATATTTATTAACGATGTATAGATTATGTCAATGTAAATATAATGATATTATGATATTTATAATAATTTAATGGTTGTATTATAGTATTATTAAATTATAGGCAGAATGATTTTAGTATTGCCTAAAAAAGGATTATGAATAATAATCAGATATCGGATAATTAAATAGCAGGGTTTCAGGAATGACTGTAAAGAAAAGTGAAGGTAAGAGGGAGCAGATTCTGAGAGCAGCGGAGAAAGTCTTTGCTGAAAAGGGTTTTCAGGATGCAACAATCGCTGATATTGTCGGGAGAGCTAAGGTTTCTGAGGCGACTCTCTATGAGTACTATTCATCAAAGGAGGATCTGCTGTTCCGCATACCGGGTGATCTCACCAGTGAGCAGAAGAAGGAGATCGAGTTTGTCTTTGATCATATACGGGGAGCAGCGAATAAGATGAGAGCTTTCATATATCACAACCTCTGGTTCTGGCAGACTCATCCCGATTACGCTTCAGTTGCCCTTGTGATTCTCAAACAGAACAGAAAGTTTATCAATACCGAATCGTACAGGATAATCTATGACACCTACCAGATGATGCTCCCTGTGATTGAGGAGGGGATTGAATCAGGCGAATTCAAGGCAGGCACAAATCCTAAACTCGTACTTTCGATGATACTAAGTATAATTGAGTATATCACAGTTAACAAGATACTTCACGGTACACCTGAGAATCTCCTGGAGTATGTTGACCCTATTACTGATCAGATACTGGGGGGGATCAGGGCCTGAGCCTGATCTCACTGCCGTCAATCAAAGCGGAGGCGGCTTTCTCAAGGTCTCCGTTAATCCAGCGGATTTCCATGCCTCTTCTCTCCATGCCGCGAAACCATGTCATCTGCCGTTTTGCGAACCTGTGTATTGCGGTCCTGAGTTGCCCGGTCATCTCTTCATATTTTAATTCTTTCAGAAGATAGAGTGTACAATAGCGGTACTCAAGTCCCAGTTTTATGAGTCTCTCCGGGGGGACACCGTTTTTAAGGAGTGTTTCAACCTCCTCAATCATACCTTCGTTAAGTCTTTTATCAAGCCTTTGATTAATCCTCTTAATGATCTCTGCCCTGGGGAGTGAAATACCTATTATGAGCGGGGTATATGCAGATGTTCTCCGTGGTGCTGCTGTTGCTCCGGCCCGTTTCATATAACGGGCTATTTCGATGCCGCGTATTATTCTTCTTGTACTTGAAATGTCGGTGCGGGTGTATATCTCAGATGACTCCTGCTGAAGTATGGTGAGGAGTTCCTCTTTCGGCAGCCCTTCAAGTTCCTCCCGTGTCCCCCTGTCTTCAGGGATATCCGGAAGCTCATAACCTTTGAGTGCTGCTTCTATGTAGAGGCCTGAACCTCCGCAGAGAATTGGAAGTTTACCTCTCCCTGTGATCGTTCCGAAGCACCTGTCAAAATCGTTTATATACCTGTATAGGTTGTAATCCTCAACCGGCTCTGCTATATCTATCAGATGACAGGGGATGCGTCCTGACCCGGTATTGTATTCATCATTATCCTTCCCTGTCCCTATATCCATACCTTTGTAAACCTGGCGGGAATCACCTGAAATAATCTCACCGCTGTATTTTTCAGCTAATTTTACAGCGAGCTTTGTCTTGCCGCAGGCAGTGGGGCCGATAATGGTAATTATGTTAAATTTATTTTTCATCTGTTATGCAGTAATGCTTAAAAGTGGATTATGACAATCATTTTATTACTATAATTATACGGCTTTTATGTTCTATTTATTTATATCAGCCGATAAATAAAAAAATAGTGTAATCTTATCCGGGATGATTATTCCGGTTTTCGCAAATAATGGAAAACAATGAGCGTTGAGAAATTTATAATATCATTTCTGCCGGTACTGATATTCTACCTGGTTTATTTCAGGTATTTTTCGTCATTGGGTACATCGGTTGCCAAATACCTGACCGCTATCCTCACCGGGATCGCATACGCATTGTTCCTGATTCTGGCCGGCACAGTTATCTCTGAATTTGTTTATATAGTGAATCCTGTTATGCGGGGATTTGTAACTGCCGGGATTGTAGAAAAAACCGGTGCAATAATAATCATCTATGTGCTTCTCAGAAAATTTCCGGAGTTTGGTGTGGCAGAGGGCGCGATAACCGGTATGTTTTTCGGGCTTGGTTTTTCGTGTATAGAGAATTTTTTCTACGCAGCAGATCTGAACAGCTCAATAATATATGTAAGGATGATATTTTCGGTTCCTCTCCATATAACAACATGTGGTATCGCGGGGTTCTATCTTGGTATAGGAAAACTCTCATGGTCATTATGGAATTCGGTGTTTTTCAGAATCAAGAGTTTCATTTTTCCTCTTATCATTCACGGTTCATTTGACGCGGCACTGATGAAGGGTGGCGTTTTTGCATACATATCGGCACCGGTACTGATTTTTTCTGTTACGATTCTTGAGGTGGTGCTCGCCCGTTCGCAGAGCTTTTACCCTGAAAGAAAGCTGAAGCTTATGGGGATGCACTTTGAAGAGTGGATGTGCAAGGACAGGCAGCCGCGTTACGACAGGTGGGTGAAGAGATATACCGGTATTCTTAAATCGAGCCCCGCGCCGTTCTTCAACTGGAACCCTGGGTTCTTCAGGTTCACCTTTGTTATAATTCTGATTATCCTTGCATCTGCGGGGCTCCCTATATACCGGAACCTTCACGGATTGTATAACCTTGAACTCCTTAAAGAGGAGGTCTTTGCTGTATTTGTCCTTTTTCCGTTATGCATAGCCCTTGTACTTATTATATCCGGTGCGGTTAACCCGATGTTCTTTGTTAAAAGCCTTATACGGCTTCCGATAATTTCAGACATTGATATAATGAAAGACGGGATTGTGGATGAATATGTTGTAACCAATGATGTCACATCAGGGAACTGTTTTATCCAGACAACGGAGACTCTTGGTATCGGGAAAAAAATTGATCTGCGTTTCCGGATCGGGAATATTGAGTCAGGGATTGTTTCAGGAAAGGTTATATGGGAAAACCATACACTGAGGCATGAGCCCTTCGGAACAATTGTACGCATAACAAAGCGTTACCGCGGATTTTATCTGTTTATAGTAAAATATAATCTCATGAGGTACTGGAAAGGGGCGGTCTTTATACTCAAGCTCCCGGGTTTTGACCAGTTAAAAGCATTCTTTTATAAACCGCTTGTTATATCCCAGGAAGAGGAGTTTTATCCTGCCGGATCGATAATTTTCAATGAAGGAGATACCGGCGACAAGTTTTATCTTGTTAAAAAGGGGAGGATTATTTTCTACAAGAGAAAGGAGGACGACGAGATTATAACAGTACATACATCTGTGGCAGGGGAGTTCTTCGGTGAGCTTGCAGTACTGGGTGATGAAAAGATAAGAAACGCCACTGCGCTCTGCATGACTGATACAATTCTTGCTGTGGCAACACGGGATAACCTGGATACTCTTCTGACAAATAACGCGGAGTTTGCGATTGACCTCCTCGAAACCCTGACAAACAGGGTTATACTCTCTGAAAAAATATTTTTTGAAAAGATCAGGCAGCTTGAGGAGGTTAAAAGTGATAACGAGAGGTTAATGCATATATCCGTAATGCTTATGCTCATTGGCCTCGGATTTGATCCGTCAAGGCGCGGGCTTGATATGAATGTTGATGCCAAGAAGATAAGGAACTTCATTAAGCAGATGGATGATCTGGGCGCGGCACAGATGGCTGACCTTTTCATAACACGGCAGACAATACTTCGTGATGGCAGAGACCCGCGTGATGACGTTGATTTTATAAAAAAACTTTCAGGAATATTTTCTGACCCCTCTCTTGATGAAGACGAAACAGATTAGTCTTCATCCGAACATGAAAAATATAAAAAAAGCAACGGATTGCAAACCGTTGCTTTTTTCTGTTGAGCCCGGCATGGGCGTCGGGGTAAATCAGGTTCTGCGCTTAAAGTGTGCCGGTTTCACTTTTTCTGTTCTTCATATATATCCCCAGTAAAACCACTGAAATCATAAGGAACGCGCTCAGTATGAATACCCTGTTCCCCGGTTTTGTTTTCAGCAGGTAAGCTGTAAGGTTGGACTGCTTAACCTTCTTCACTTTGATAGACTTGATCTTGATGTTGGCGTCGTAAGAGTTTTCCTTATACGAGTCGTTCACCCATGTAAAGTAAACAGTTGAATCCCCTTCAGGGAAATTCAGTGTGAATTTCTCTTTTTTGTAATGCTTTTCATCAGCAGGTATGGCCACTGTTGCAGAATCATATTCAGAATCCACTTCAACAAGGAATTCATTGTAGTTTTTAGGGAGCGGCAGTGTACCGTGATTGGTTGCTTCGATGGTCACTTCGTACTGGCCTTCCTCCATGTTTTTGAATGTATAGCCTATTACCTGGTCTGCCCAGAATGTATATGCCTCATGTCTGTCAAAGAACCATCGGCCGTCAACAACTGAGTACTGGTCTCCTTTAAATCTCTTTGTTGTTTTGACTTTCTGTTTCGGCTCTTTAATTTTTATAAGGGCAATTTTTTTGATGTTTACATTGGCATCGTATTTGTCCTTAAGGTAAGCGTCATTTGTCCAGAGTATGTTGAGCTGTGTTCCTGCCGGTTTATCCAGCTTCACAATGGCACTCCCCCTGTAATATGCTTTGTCAGATGCTTTTACAGATATGGATGCGATGGAGTCACTGCCCTCTTCAACAGAGAAACTGAACCTGTCATAGTCATCAGGGAGCACCCCCTGGTTTTTAGCAACTATTACAAGCCTGTACCATCCCGGTTGTCCGCTTTTTATATTAAGGAAAAGGTTCTGTTTCGCCCAGTATGTGACAATTCCGCCCGTTGTGTTGCCGCCATTTCCTATTGATGACCTGAGTTCAGCGATTTTTTTTCTCAGAGAGATTATTTTAGCTGCATATTCATCCAGTGCTGCTTTGAGTTCATCAGCATTATCTGCTTTTTCTTTTTTAGCTAAACCGGGAGGTGTGTCCTCTTTTTTCTCAAGTCCCGGAGGTGTTTTATCAGCGTCCTTCAGGTTCTTTTCAATATTTTTGTATTCGTCTCTGGCTGCTTTTATCTCTTTTCTTAACTGTTCAATCTGCTCTTTGATAGAAGCATAATCCGGCGCGGAAATTATATTCTTTTCAGCGACTTCATACCATTTCCCTAGAGAAGAATCAATTGTATAATTGAGACTGCCCTGAACGGTCTCCTCATCATTCTCCAGATCTTCAACTGTATTCCCTGCACCGGATGATGCTATCCCTTCTGCAACACCTGAAATAGCCTCATCTGAACTAATACCGGTATCACCTTCAGATGCATCCTCTGTGCCTTCTTCAGAGGCGCCGGTGCTCCCTGTAAGAATGGCTACAACATCCTGATAAACTGTTGAGTTGTCTGTTGTGTTTGTGATACTATTATTTGTATCCACTCCGGGGTTGTCGGTTTCGCCGCTGGCTGTAGTTGTTGTAGTATCAGCTCCTGTATCAATCTCCCCTTCTGTTGTAATAATAACTTCAGGTTCAATAACAATCTCTCCCGATCCAGCTGTTGTACCTGTCAGATTGTCATTTGTGCTGCTGTCTGCAATAGTTGCAGTTAAAGACGCAGTACCGGTTATTGCTTCAGAGATATTATCAGGTGAAACGTCAGGTCCACCCTCACCTGCGATTTCACCGCCGCCGCCTCCGCCGCAAGAGATAATGAGAAAAGCTGTGAAAACCGATATAAACGCTATAACAGTTTTTCTTCTCAGCATATTGTTCTCCTTAAAAATAAGATTTATACATTAAAGATAGAAATAAATTTGGAAACGTCAATTTATTTAAAGCCTATGTGGGCTTTTTTTGAAATTTGTGCAATTTTTTTTGCAAAAATATTGACTTTTGTTATAATCGGGTAACATTTATATAGTATTTTTTAGAGAGGTCTCCATGTATAATCCGGTTTTTGCA
The DNA here is from genome assembly GCA_002418835.1 of Spirochaetia bacterium UBA5763. Taxonomy (GTDB): domain Bacteria; phylum Spirochaetota; class UBA4802; order UBA4802; family UBA5550; genus UBA5550. The sequence continues at coordinate 12,508 of DIEX01000019.1, forward strand.
TACACTTTTGCCCTTGTTACTCTGCTCATAATTCCGCTTATAGTTTTTTCAGTGATGACTTACCAGAAGATGAAGAAGCTTGAGGGGGCATCGGTAAATAATGAAATGATGCTTGGTATTATTAATTCCATGAAGCAGGAGCTTTCTGAATCAGGGCACAGGAGCAGAATTGAGATACAGCAGCGGCTTGACTCTATCACCGGTTTCCTGAGCCGCAGCCAGCAGGAGACCAGCCAGAATATGCAGAACCAGTTCAGGCAGTCAGCAGCGATTATTAAGGATGTTACCGAAAGGCTGACTAAGATAGATGAGACCAACAGGCAGGTGCTGGATTTTTCTAAGCAGATGCAGAGTCTGGAGAATATACTTAAAAATCCGAAGCAGCGGGGCGTTCTCGGGGAGTATTTCCTGGAAACACTCCTTGGAAATGTGCTTCAGCCCGGCCAGTACAAAATGCAGCACAGGTTCAGGGACGGGGAGATTGTTGATGCCGCCATCTTCTACAGGGACAGGGTAATACCTGTGGATGCGAAGTTTTCTCTTGAAAAATACAACAGGCTTATGCAGGAGACTGATCCCGACCTCCGGGCTCAGATAGAGAAGGAGTTTAAAGGCGATCTCAAAAACAGGATTGATGAAACTTCGAAGTACATAAAGCCTTCTGAAAATACAACTGACTTTGCGTTCATGTTTATACCGGCAGAGGGTGTATACTATAACCTCCTTGTTTATAATGTGGGAGCTGTGAATGTCAGCACACAGGATCTTGTGGAATATGCATTCAGCAAACATGTAATTATAGTATCGCCGACTTCATTCTATGCATATCTTGAGACGGTGCTGCAGGGCCTGAAGCAGCAGAAAGTTGAGGAGAATATAAAGATTATCATCAACAGGATCAGGGAGCTGCATAAACATCTGAACAACTATGAGGAGTTCATGGACAGGGTGGGGAAAAATCTCTCCACAACAGTAAACAGCTGGAATGCGGCATCAAAAGAATTCAAAAAAGTGGATAAAGATATCTACCGCATAACAGATGGCGAAACAGGTGGAGAGTTTGAGCCTCTGCTGATTGATAAGCCTGCGGAGGAGTGAAGCTACCTGATAAATCTCCCAATTGATATTGATGTAATAGAAGCGATAGGGAAATCTTTATATCGTGTAAAAACAAGGTTGCCGTCATTAATATAAACTCTCAATACAACGGACTGATAAGCAACAATATCGATATCACCATCTGCATCCATATCACCCATTTTCAGAGAAAAAATGGAGGCTGGGATTGCGGAATTATGATAAACCTGGGTGAACAAACCGCTTCCGTTATTTATTAAAAAAGATAGATCAGCTCCATCATCTGTGCCTGCATAGGCATCGAGATCGCCATCGCTGTCAATATCACCTAAAGCAATTGACCCGGGAGGATATGAAGGTCCTGTTGTAACCTGAAAAGTTCCATCACCATTATTTTTGTAAATATTAACAGGCATTGCGCCTGAATCGTAAACCGCCTGTATAATATCAATGTCACCATCACCGTCAAGATCACCAGTGGCTGTATCTGATATGGAATTTGAAGATGCGAAGGTTTGTCCTGCACTGAATGAACCGTCACCATTGCTTAAATAAATATAGGTAACACCTGTGGTTCCTGTAAAAATCATAATGTCATGGCGGCCATCGTTGTTAAAATCAGCGGAGCAAAGATCTGTATAGTTAAAGTTGGAGTATGTCCAGAGAGGGCCATTTCTGAATGTACCATCTCCATTATTTAAATATACTTTATTTGCAATGGTGCTGTCAGTTGCTATGAAGATATCAATAGCACCGTCATTATTAAAATCCGCAGCCACAGTTTTTCTAGCGTGATCGTTTGATGTAAGAGGTAAAAAGTCATAATAATGAGTAATATTACCTTTACCGTCAGTAAATGCAATCATAGGTCTTTGATCTGGGGCAACAGTCAGCATGTCCAGGTTGCCGTCTCTGTTGAAATCTGCAACTGTGCCGTCAGAACCGTTGCCATACCCTGCGAAAACCGCCTTCTGGGAAAGATTAACATCTGAATCTGACATTATCAGGTAATTAACCATACCCGTCGTGGTAATAAAAATTCCAAGCCGGTAATTTTCAGGCATACTATCCAGCATTTTATCGTACATGTCAAAGCAGGAAAGATTGAGTGCTGCTGTTACCATAATTGAGAGTAGAATTATATTATTTCTATGGGTTTTCATTTCTCTTCATCTTTATTATTATCGTATTATATAATTTAATCAATGATTTCATTTTATGCAGGCTCCCAAAGCTATATTGTTGTATGGGCCACCTGTCGCTGGACTAATTGTTTGAGATAAATAAAAATTAGAATGTCCGTCATTATTAAAAATTTTAAGACCGGTACTCTCTGCAAGAAAAATGTCAATATCTCCATCCAGATCATAATCAGCTAAAGATGCATCATATGAAATTCCAGCCTCAATATGTGTCTTTATACTGAAATTTCCATGACCATCATTCAGTAGAATCAGGTTTGACGAGGCAGTGCTATTCACAACGTAGATATCAAAACTGCCATCGCCGTTAAGATCTCCGACCGCGGCGCGAAGTGAGTTGTAGTTTGATGACGATACCCACCCGGATGAAAATGTAGCATTACCATTATTTAATAAAATTTGTATATAACTTCCGTTATTTACAATTACAATATCCGGTATTCCATCATTGTTAAAATCAGCTGTTTTACTGTCAGTCAGGACAGGTGTTTCAATGGGAAATGAATATTGAAAAGCTCCTGTCTGTTTAATATTGTTTAACCAGACTGCTGAAGAATCCATTCCGGCGCTATTGGTTCCTATAAATAAATCAATATCTCCATCATTGTCGAAGTCGGCAGTATTTATGCTGTTTTTTACAATAAAGGTCCCAAATGTAAACTGGCTAAATCCCGTGCCGGCTGAGGGATTTAAAAAACATTTGTTATTGTATCCTCCTCCTGTTACAATAACTATATCCTTGTATCCATTATTATCGAAATCAGCGATTGCAGCATCACTTAATCCGGAGCCGTCAATTAAAGTCAAATCGGTTTTTGAGTATTCAAGATTTGCGTTTGGATACCATATCTCGGAATAATATGGTGGAACACTGCCCTCCCTTATTACAAGAATATCAATAATAGAATCATTATTAAAATCGGCAAAGAGTGAAAAACCGAAAACTGCACTACCGCTATATAATGAGTTAAAGCTTGAATTTGTAAAATAATTCTGATTTGAATCAGGCATTAATAACCTGGTTTGCATTGAAGTAGATTCAAGTATTATTATATTGAACTGGTTTTTTGCATTATCCAGCATATCCCCATACATATCAGAGCATGAAACCGCAGAGATAATAGCCGAAAAAAAGAGCCCTGCAAAAGCAACACTCCTGACTCTTTTAAATCCTTTTGTCATTTTTTCAGAACCTCTTTTCATATCCTGCATTTAAGAGTGTAAAATACATAGGTGTCTCAGATTCATAAATCATTCCACCCTCTGACCTGATGAAAATTGAATCTGTCCAGTTAAGCATGTAAAGAATATTGATGCCTGCAACTGTCATAGGCTCAATACTTACAACTGATTTATCTTTTACCGCAGCCTGTCCTGTAGGGACTCCTCCGCTTATGGTGCCTGACCTGTCGTCATAAACAGCCCTGTTAAGGGAGATGCCGGCCGAAACAGACGGGGCTATCTTCACCCGATTATAGAAAAAAAGGGAGAACCTGTATTCATAGTTTAGAAGAAAAGGTATAATGAAGCCGTCGCTGATACCGGTTTTATAACCGTCATCGGTCTCCTCCTCGGCAATAAGGCGGAAGTATCCTGTACGGAATGAGAGCCTGTAGTTCTGCTGTTTATTACTTACGTATGAGAAATCAAGCATGCCGCCAATCCCCATTTCGTAGAGATCGCTGAAATCCCCTAACGGGAGGAGCCCCGTGGCAGAAAATCCGGCCTGAATTTTATTCCCGTATAATGTGGACTCAGACCATTCCGCCCCTGCAAGGGCCGAAGCTGAAATATTTATTATTATTAAAAAGAGAATCATTCTAAGGAGTTTCATGTCAGTAGTCCATTCAAAAAAAATCCGGTGTCCGGTGATAAATATCAAAGCATATATTGTGAGAGATTTTCTCTTTTACAAGCATAATTTAAACGTTTTCTTTCTTTTGATTATATATTGCAGAGCGGTTCCTCCCGCTGCTTTTGGCCTCATACATCGCTTCATCAGACCTCCTGATAAGCTCATCCAGGTCTATGTCTTCTCCGTTAAAAACAGCTACGCCGAAGCTTGCAGTGATGCTGATACTCCCGCTGTTCATAGGAATGGGGTTGCTTTCAATAAATGAACGTAATCTCTCTGCTGTATGAAACCCGGCATCACTGTCAACTTCAGGCAGAAGAAGGGTAAACTCCTCTCCTCCATATCTCCCGAAAATATCAATTTCTCTTATATTGTCTCTGACTATATTCACAACATGTTTAAGAGCCCTGTCACCCTCGCTGTGTCCATACATATCATTGATATTCTTGAAGTGATCAATATCGAGCATTATAAGAGAGCATGGCCTGCTGTATCTCCTTGCCCTGTTTAGTTCTTTAATAGATGCGGATAGAAATTCTCTTCTGTTTAGTATGCCTGTAAGCTCATCTGTTGTGGCAAGCTTCTGCAGCTCCTCCATAAGTGCTGCCTGCTCTGTAGTGTCCATTAGCGCGATTATTCTGCCGATCTCTTCATTTCTCCTTGTCACAAGAGGGGAGGTCTGGACCCTGAAATGTCCGGTCTCCTTATCAATATCGCATGTAATTTCGCATGATGATTTTTCGACTCCGCAGCCGAGTATATTAATAATCTCCGGGTGTGAAGCGAGTATTGAACGTATATCTTTTCCGATTATTCTCTTCTTGATAGACGGGAATATCCGGGAAGCAGCGTTGTTGAAATCAACGAGCCTCTCTTTTGAATCAATTATTATCATTCCGTCAGCCATGCTCTCAAAGATGAAGTCCCTTGCTACAGGTGAAAGGTCAAGAAGCCTGTATCTGAACAGAGCTATTGCCCAGACCGGTGAGGCGATTGTAAGCATAACCGGCGTCAGGTCTATGTTGTACGGGCTTAAGCCTCCAAGGTATATAGAGTATCCAATCCATGGAAAGAGTGAACCTGTCAGCATCAGCAGAGCCTGTTTTCTGTACTCCCCCTGTACTTTAAGTATGAAGTTGATGAAGAGTATACTCCCTGTAAGCAGGGTGAGGTTTATATAAACAGCGTTAACAACATACCAGGGGCCTTTTGAAAATGTAAGGATTGTGAGACTGCTGCCCTGGTGAAGAACAAGGTCTTTGTAATAATATCCATGAAGATCCGTTGTGTGATGGATCCCGAGAGTGAGAATTCCAAAGAGGCCCATAAAAATTAAAAGAAGTTTCGCGTTGCGGCTGTACTGCCCTGTGTAAATAATAGCCATTGAAAGATAGAACATAGGTGAAAATACAATCCCTATATACTGCAAGTCTGACCAGAAGAGGACATCATGTATATTCAGGGAGGAAAGCTCAAATGAGTAGGCTATTGAGTGCAGGGCTGAGCAAACCATTAGCCCGGCAAAAGGGATAGAGCCGCTCTTTCTCCTGTATCTCATTGACCATATCCCCAGCGTAAGAGTGAAAATGCCTGCAATGAGAAGTATTAAAGGGATAATGCTTATCTTCATATAAAGATAATATAATAAATTTTTATGCTATAATCCATATCATAGATTAGATTAATAACTGCGCTCTATATATGAGCAGAAGAGGGCCGTATTTGGTATAAATTTTAGTTATTCTTAGAATTAAAAGAAAAAAAGAAATTGATTATTAATAAATAGCTTATAAAAACTTATAATAAATACGATTAATAAAAAAAAATATAAGAGTAGTTCGGAAACGTCCTGCTATACCGGTTTAAAAAGATGAGGATTAAGCGACATGAATATGAATGTGGAAATGGATACAAGTACGGCTGCGGCTGATTCCGGGGTGAATACCGCCATTACAGCCAAAAATGAGGTTAAAAAAAATATTGTTACCGGGGATAATGATAATACTAAAGCAACCGGCAGAGTTTCTGCGGCTCCCGGATCAGACAGACGTAATACTGTAATTAATGCCGAAACCGGAAAGTCCGGGACTGATGCGGCATCAGCATCAAAGATATCCGGTGATAAAAAAAAGTACTCCGGGGATATAAAAAGGTTTCCCCTTATCTTTTTCTTTAAAACAGACGCCATAAGTTTTTATCTCCTCATTCCTCTAATGGTGCTTTATGGGTATTCAAATCTTGAGTTTACCCGCGATCAGTTGATAATTTTTCTCTATAGTGCCGCGTTCGCTTCGTCTCTTGCCACCATTGCAACTGTGATCAGCAATCATTTTCTGCTGAGGCCAATCGCCAGGTATTTTAAGACGCTGGTTAAGGGTACAGATATTACAAGGGAGGAGTATAATAGGGCTTTCGCGCGTTTCAGGAAGCTCCCGTTCTATCACAGCATCGGCGCCATGACCAGGTGGACTATCGGTATGTCTCTCATGATATCCCTTACAATGTATTTTTCGGACGTAAACAATATTCAGATCATAAATATGTGGCTCCTTACATTTATAAGCGGCCCCATCAGTGTTGTTCTCTGTTTTTTAAAGTCGGAGCTTTATCTTCAGAATATATATAACCAGCAGGTATTCCCGGCATGGGTTGAGGTCCCCAGATTATTCAGCATCAGGATTATACAGAAGCTTATACCCACAACAATTATAATCATGCTTGTCCCATTCCTTACGATTCTGGCATATCTGCTCCATGTAAGTTCAAAGCTCAATGTGAACAATATGGATATTTATGGAAGAATATTAGTCATTGCCGCAATAGGATTTTTTCTTGCTGTTTATGTATGTCTCATCCTCGCGAAAAGCATTAATATCAAAATAAATAATATTAATTCTGTCCTTAAAGATATTACCAAAGGGAACCTCGCGGTTCAATCCAACAAGCTTGTAGTAATAGATGAGCTTTCGAACATCAACAAGTCGGTTTACAAAATGAAGGAAAATCTGAAAAGAATGGTGTATACTATTTCAGAGAATTCAGCTCAGCTTGAGGAAACAGGGAAAGGCCTTGAGAACACCTCCTCCGATATGGCTGATACAGCAAGGAGCTTGTCAGCAATTATTGAGGAGGCCAGCAGTGCTTACGAGGAGATGTCTTCATCTTTTGATATGAATGTGGAGAGGATCCGGGAACAGCAGGACGAGTTCAGCCGTATGAAGAGTGTGGTACTGGATATTGCAGGTGACACCTTCCAGCTTCAGCAGAAGACTTCGGAGATCATGAATAGCATAAATACAGCACTTTCAAAAACTGATGAAGGGCGCGAATCGATGTCGCGCACTGTTGAGACAATGAAGGACATCGCAAAATTTGTTGATAACATCGATAATATGGTAAACATGATTACCGATATCGCTGACAAAATAAATCTTCTTGCGCTTAACGCTTCAATTGAGGCTGCAAGGGCCGGTGAGCACGGGAAAGGATTTGCAGTTGTTGCTGACGAGGTTAACAAGCTCGCTGACCAGACATCATTTCTTGCCGGTGATATTAAAAAGAATATCTCCGAGCAGTCCCGCAGGATAAGCCGGGAGCTGGATAACATAATGGATACAGCAACTGTCCTAAACGTTATCCGCGGCAGTATATCTGAAACATCCGGAGTAATAGAAAATACCTTTGAGTTTACACAAAACCTTTCTGATAAAAACCGGAAAATTGAATCTGACATTGAGAGATTCAGCGGTATATCAAAAGATATCCATGATTCATCAATGGAGCAGCAGATTACCATTGAAGAACTGACTAAAGCGCTTAACTCTGTTAACAGTTATGCCCAGGTCACAGCAGAAAGTTCTGATAAAATCAGCGTTCTCTCTGAAGATTTAAGCAGCAGATCCCATGAACTGGCACAGGAGATTGGTCAGATAAGGATTAAGTAGATTTTGCTGAATAATTTACAAAAAATGGAAAATGTTCAATATTCATGTTGACACAATCGAAAAAATGTATATATTTTACCCATTAGCAATGACACTTATCTGTACTGTTTCAGCTTTTCAAAAGTGAAAATTAAAATATTGCAGTTAAGGGTAAAGTATTGCAGTTTTTCAGCCATGAAAAAGACCGGAGTAAAACAGTTGGTCGTTTTTAATGCTGAAAGATACGCAGCCGCACCCCCCGTTTACCGCTGGCGGCTGCGTTTTTTTTATTAATCCCCCTGATACAGAAAAGTCAGATATAAAAGATTTCTTGACCTGAGCGATTTAAACTATTAAATTAAATGTGCAGTTTTGCATATTTTGAAGCTGCTGTCCGATAATAAAGTAAACCTGAAAAAACCGGTGATGATAATGGCCAGTAACCCTCATGTAAAACCCCTGAAGGGATTTGATCCTAAAACAGCTCTTGCAGTTGATGAGTCTTTCACACGACTGATGAAAACCGGGGATGACATGCTCGGTGATGAACTTGATGATTTTACAGAAGGGACTTCGGCAGGGGGAAACTCGGGGAAGGAGTGCGGTGCTCTGCGCACAGGGGGCGCGATTCACTCAGGCTTCGCGAAGATAGAGCTTAAGAGCGGAAGAGTCGTTTTTGCCGCTACGAACCTTAAGGGCGAACTCTTCTTCTTTGAACCTGCCGGTGATAATTTAAAAGTGTCAGGGAAAATTATGCTCCAGGGGGCGCTCTACTCTCCGCCAGTTTACAATGATGGTATTATCTACTGTGTTGCCCGTGAAGGGGGCGCTTTTGCCGTTGACACAGGGCTTAAGGAGGCCCAGGGGGAGCCTGAACTTATAAGCGGAAGAATAATCTGGCAGAAGAGGACAAAGAAAGGTATATTCACCGAACCGATTGCCACAGGGAAGGTGCTCCTTGTGACAACACTTGAAGGTATATACGCCTTTGACGCCTTTAACTGCCCTGACAGGAAGATTGGAGAGGTGCTCTGGGGCCTGTCAATAAACGGCACAGTGTCAACTCCGGTGGTGCACTCCGGCATGCTTTTCATCGGGAGTGAGGATAAGAAGCTCATGGGGTTTGATTACGGCGGGAACAAACTTAAGAAAACCTGGGAGTACGATCTCAGCGGTGCATGCAGATCAAAACCCTTTGTTTCTGAAAAGAACAGACAGGTTGTGGCAGGGACAATTGACGGATTTGTCTACTCTGTGGCAAGAGATACGGGGGCATATAAATGGAATTTTGTTGTTAAAGCGCCTGTACTTTCATCAATTGTATCATCTGATATCGGCGGAGCTGAGCATCTCTTTTTCGGCGCTGATAACGGTTTTTTCTACTGTCTGAATACGGAAGGGAAGAAGATCTGGGAGTTCAGGACAAACGGCAAGATCAGGACAGAGGCGCTTATCCACGAAGGCCGGGTGTATTTCGGTTCAGAGGATAATTCATTTTACGCCCTTGAGATGAAGAGCGGGAAGCAGATCTTCACATTCAGGTCGGATGGAAATATTTACAGCAGGCCTTTAATTCATGACGGCAGAGTTTATTTCGGATCAACCGACGGGTTTATCCATTCATTATATATTTAATCAACACATCCTTGCCACCTCAGGGGTGCGGGTTCATTGGAGGAATAATGTTCAAGTTTATCTACAGCCTTATTATGTTTCAGCAGATCGACCCCAGAATTTATGAACTGGAGAAGGAGATTGATCTATATAGGATTATCCTTGCGGGTGGTGTTCTGCTTCTGATTATTCTCGGGCTTATTGTTATACTTCAATGGGCTTCTCTCAAGAAGATGAGGAGGGGTGCAGATATCGGTGAACCTGTTAATATTACTCCGGGTAAAAACGCTCCTGCAAAAACTGAAAAGGGAAAACCTGAAACTAAAGCTGCGCCATCTGTTAAAGGGAGAGATCTTCCCGATCCCGGACTTGTGTATAAATTCTCCCTGGCGGATGAAAAGGTAACAGAGAAACTAATAACTATAGGGCAGACTGAAGGGAACATCAAAACTTACTCTACCGAAGTGATTAATGATCATTTCAGTATAAATATCAGAATAATTGATAATCAGCGGGATCGGGATATCTACAATCTCCCTGATAAAATTTATGAAGAGTACATTCTCGACATGCGCCGCGACGGCAGGGTGCTTGTCTACTACCCCGGACTTGAAGGCTACAGGCAGATGGGAGCCCGTGAGAGAGTTTATATTAAGCCGGAACCTGATTCAGCAGGAGATCCGACGTTCCCGATGATTGAGGCGAAGCAGCCGATAAGACTCCGCATAGGTGACAGGCTTAACCAGGATGAAAAGTTTGCCAACGGATACTTTGAATTTCATTTATACACACAGGAGTACGAAGTTAAAACTTCTGCGGGCATTCCTAAGATCGAAAAGAATTTCATGGTAAGGCTCTACAGGATATATCCCGGTTACGATATGTCTTCACCGAGTCCCGACGGGCTCTACCCCATGACAGATCCCTTCAGGGCAGGTTGATAGATGAGCAGAGACGAACTGCATAAATCGATACAGAGTGTAATTAACGACGATAAGCCCACAGTCCGGAAGTCGATAGTTATCGGTGTGGGTGGATCGGGTATGAAGGGAGTCCTCTCCGCCAAAGCATGGATTGAAGAGAATATCCCGGTTGAGGCCCACAGGTATATGCGGTGGGTCGGTATTGACACAACTGACATTGAGACAAGTATCGAAGGTAAAGGGGGGAGATACAGGTTCCCCTCGGACCAGTTTTTTCAGGAGGAGAAGAGGATGCTCTACCTCTCCTCACCTACACCTGAAGAGCTGTCACTTGAGTTTCTGCGTGAAAAGCATAAGAATGATCCGGTTTACAAATGGCTCCCGAATCCCGATGTTTACGATATCTCAACACGGGCAGGCCAGGGGGCTAACCAGACAAGGCCGCTGGGCCGGCTTGCTTTTTTCTACAACGAGAAGAAGATCCGCGATTCTCTCATAAAGGAGAGGGACAGGCTGGGGCAGCTTCCTGATGATCCGAAATACTTCCAGCTCATGGATGTCAAAGAGGGTGAGGATAAGAGGAGCGAGACCATCTCCTTCAGATTCGAGCGCGGTGTAAACCGCCACTATTTCAGTGAAAAGATCCCCGCTGATCATATAATAGCAAACATTGAACCTGACCAGGCTGCGCGCGCTCTCCTGTGTCCGCATATTGAGGGGAAGATCGATATTTCAATTTTTCCCAGGGATGAAAAGGGCTACTACTTTGAATTAAGCGGCAGCAACATGGAGGGGAGGGAGCTGACTTTTGATGTAACTCACTTCAAGCGCGGCGCCCAGATTTCTATTTTTATTACTGCATCAATTGTGGGAGGTACGGGGAACGGTATGCTCCTTGACCTTGCTGCAATGGTGAAGGATATATTTAAAGACTACTGGCCCAAACCGCGTGTTTACGGCATCATTGTTCTCCCATCGGCGTTTAAGAGAGTTGTGTACAACAGGAACGCAAGGGCAAACGCTTATGCCGCACTGAAAGAGATAGATTTTTTTATGAGCGGCAACACATTTAGTGCTGAGTACCCATCGGGCCGGAAGGTGGAGATCCCTGACAGAATATTCGATGATGGTATGCTCTATCTTCTTGACATCGAAAATATGGCGGGAAACTCGCTCCAGGGGCGCGACCAGGTGCAGGAGCTCACCGGACAGTTTATCTCCACATTTGTTTCATCTATTGTGGGGGGGGCTATTGAAGAGCGTACAGTGAATGATTCCACCAGAGCATCGGTATACCTCCCGGGAGATGAGAAGTCCCAACGGAGGGCAAGCTATAATTCATTCGGTATATCAAGGGTGATCTATCCTGTGCCGCAGCTCAAGGATATCGGCTACAGAATAATAGCCCTTAAGATGATAGATGCGTTTCTGAAACAGATAAACAATAAACTCCTTCTTGAAACTATCGGAGATATTAACAGGGGGCTTGTGCGCGCTCTCCGTCTCGACTGCCGACTTATATTTGAAAGGATGTATCCCGACTACAAGGCTGACATGGAAGTTGAGATGCGCTCATACCAGAAGAAGCTTGAAGCTGCCGTTGCTAAAAATGAGAAGCGTGCCCTTGTTTCATTGATGGAGAGCATAATAAGAGATTACGGCAAGGAGGAGATGGAGAAGATCAAGTCCGGTCTCCTTGTGCGGATGGAGAAGAGATACAGGGTTGAGCTGGACAAGATGAAGACAGTGCTCACAACTGAGATCCACAAGTACATGAAAGACCCCAATATGGGCTTTGTCTTTGCAGGGAGAGTGATCGACCTTGTGCTTGCCAAGCTGGAGATGTACCAGAAGAAGTATTACTCTGAGCGCGTTGCCCTTGCCAGGTATTCCACTGAGGAGATGGATAAGCTCGTTGAGGCGGCAGAGGGAGCTGCGAATAAAGAACTTGCTGAAGCTGTTATTCAGATGGCTTCATTTAATTTCAGTCAGCTTGTCTACGAGGCTATGCTTACATCTGCCGAGAGTTTTGTCCGTGAATTCAAGTCACTCCTTTTTAATATAAGGAACATGGAGATTAATTCGCTTATGGATAAAGTCTCCGCTCTCCGCGATAAGCTGAGGCAGGAACTTGAAGATAAAAAATTTGAACTCCTTGAAAAGAAAAATCCTCTCTTTTTCTATCTGATAAACGGCAAAGAGATAAACTCTTTCCTCGAAAAACATTTTTACTCAAGACTCTCAATTGAAGATCTATGCAACGAAGTAGACTTTGTCAGACTTGACCGTGAGGATGACACAAGACAGTTTATTGAGACATACCTTATTTCAACAGAGGGGCTCAAGATACTTGATCTCGCTGATGATGAGATTAAAGCTATAATTCAAGACCGCTTTGGCGCGATTGTTGACAAACCCCTTGATGAAGTGAAAAAAATTCTTTTTGAAGAAGGCCAGGGTGAGGCGGGTCTGCAGTTCAGTGAAACCAGTATGCTCCGTGTTGACATAGAAATTATACGCAAGAAACTTTTCAAGATAATATATTCCAGGTTCGAAGGTTTCAGCTTTGATAATATCTCGATAAGGGATATCCTTTCTGAAAAGAAAATCACAGTGTCAAAGCTTCTCGAAAAACTCGATACATATTCAAGGCCATATATATACCTTGATGCAACGGGGTTGAGTTCAATGGAGTATTACAGGGTTATTACTAATTTTGAACTTAACACTTACGAGGAGGGGGACGATCCTCAAAACGTGCAGAATGATCTCCCGGCAAGGCTTAATCATTACAGAAAGAGGGAGACAGCTGTACCGAATATCAGTGTTGAAACATTTGAAGTCCCCAATCTCTGCAAGCCATACGAGATGATCTCCATCGGTGTGCTGCTTGGGTACCCGATATTCAGAATCAACTCACTTGAGGATTCGGCAAAGGATTACCATGACCTTATCGCTGAGAGGACTCACCCTCTGCATCTTTTTAACAGCCCGGAGTTCGACGCCAAGTACTTCCCTGATCCCTTCAGGCATACTAATTATCTTAATCCCGCGAAGTTATGGTCAGGGCTTCTGCTGCTGAAGATTCTCGAAGAGAAGGAGGGCTCGTACAATTTTGAAGAGAAACTCTCTGAAGCGCTGAAAGATATAGAGGCCAGGGAAAACTACAGGCGCGTAGTGCTTGACATTGAAGCGAAGATCTCCTCCTCCGGAGGATTTGAAAAAATGACACCGGAGATTCTTGCTGAAACAGTAAACGGGCTTGGTATGCTGGCAAAAAATCCCTCTGACGGAAAGCTTCAGTTCAGAAGGGAGTATTCCATTGTGATCATGGATATTCTGGACGGCGACGGCACAGGTGACAGAGCTGCCGGTCAGAATATGAGCAAAGACGAATATATTGAAAAATTCCTTAAACCTCCTAAGTTTGCGGATAACGGCGAACTGGTCTTCTTTTTTGAAAACGAAAGAGAGGTCAGGGAGTTCATTACCAACTCTGTGAAATCTGTACTTGAAAGAACCAGGGGAAACATTACTGCCGGTGCTGATATAGCGTTGCCTAAGTGGAAGATCGAACAGTGTGTGATCCCTGTATTTAAGGATAAGTTTGAGTTCTACGATTACTTTGAAAAGCGCGGTTCACTTGAATGGCAGAACCTTTTGCGTGAAAGGCTTACAGATAAACTGAATGAATACGTTTCATCTTCACGTTTCAGGCTGGAGAGTGACCCCACACTTATAGACAGAGCAAAAGTCGGCGAGTTTATCAGATCACTTGATCAGAAGATGCCTGATATCGTACTCTGGGAAGTGAAGGTGAAGAACAGATTAATAAAATAATAAAGGCTCTGTGAGGAGCCTTTATTATCATTAGCGATAATTACGGTTATTTCTTAACAGCTTTGAAAGATACCCTTCTCTGTTTCGGATCTTTTCCGTCATAACCTGAAAGAGGCTCGCTGATTCCTACGCCTTTGTATGACATTTTAGCAGCAGGTACACCGGCTTTTTTAAGCTCGTTGTAAATTTTTGCTGCTCTTGCTTTTGAAATACTGGCCTGAAGAGATTTTGTAGGATAATCAGCTGCATGGCCTGTTATCTGCATAACATAACCATCCGGAACCTGCTCAACTATTGGTTTAACAAGACCGACGATTCTTTTCATATTTTCAAGATCATCATTCTTGTTTATTTTTGAACTTCCGCCAGGGAAACCATCAATTGAGAAATCACCTACCTGTCTGTTAATAGCGCTTACAGCCATATCACCGCCTGCATCAGCTTTAACAGTTACATCCTGCTTTACATCTGTCTTCGGCTGCTGTGATTCACAGGAAACCAGAAGAAATGTTGCAAGGAAAGATACAAACAGAAGACAAAGTGCTTTTTTCATTTTTTACATCCTTTAAATTATTAATTTGTATAATTAATATATAATTTTCAGGAGGGAGTCAATAAAAAAAGTTTATTTTTAAAAAATAAAAAAAGTTAATATTTTTTCTTGTTAAAAAATGTGATTATTCTTTACTCCGTGTAAAAATTATTTTTTTCTAATTGGAATAATCTGCATGGGCTTTTAATAGTATTATTAAAAATATTGATGAAGAGATTTCAGGTAATTTAAATGAAAATAGATGAAATGGTGAAACTTCTTACTGATGCAAGGGATGCATATTATAATACCGCTAAGCCCCTGATGAGTGACATGGAGTTTGACGAACTTGAAGAAAAACTGCGTGAGCTTGATCCTGAAAATCCGTATTTTTTTTCTGTAGGTATACTGCAGCCTCAGGGTGAAAAGATAAAGCACACCACCCCCATGCTTTCAATGGCAAAGGCAAAGAATATTGAGGATGTGCGCACATGGCTTAAACGGCTTGCCGGTGTGGAGATAACCGGATTTGTTCTTGAACCGAAGATTGACGGGCTCTCTGCCGCATGCAGATACAAAAATGGCAAACTTGTTTATGTCGCAACACGGGGAGATGGTGAAGTTGGGCAGGACGTTACCCACATCGCCGAGTACATCAGCGATATTCCGCAGAATATATTATTTTCGAAAGATGATATTGAGATCCGTGGAGAACTGTACCTGCCGAGAACTACGGAATATAACACAGAGGGGAAGCCTTTGCGCAATTCATGCGTCGGGCTTATCAACCGGAAAGAGAACCGCGATGATTTGAAATTTGTCAGATTTGCAGTTTACCAGGTTGTGGGGCTTGAAAAAATTACACTGGAGAGTGAAAGAATTAAACTACTCCGTGACAGCGGGATGAATGCAGTTAATTATTCGACTGCCTCTGATATCGCTGAAATTGAGGAATTTTATAACAGCTACATGAATGAATTCCGCGATCAGTGGGAATACGAAACTGACGGCCTGATCCTATCTGTTGACGACAGAAGACTTTTTGAAGAGATCGACAGTATGTGGGTTGTGGATCACCACCACCATTATTCGATAGCCCTTAAGCCGCCGTCACAGTCAAAGGAAACAAAGATAAGGGAAATAATCTGGCAGGTGAGCAGACAGGGTAACCTTGTGCCTGTTGCGCTGTTTGAGCCTGTTGTTATCGGCGGCGCTAAACTCGAAAGGGCAACCCTTAATAATTACGAAAATGTAATCAGGCTGAAGGTGCAGAGAGGCGATACTCTTGTGGTGCAAAGGGCCAATGATGTTATACCTTTTGTGCAGGAAAACAGGAGCTCTCACGGGAGATCGGATTTTAATGAAGAGTTTGTGGCTCGCGAGTGTCCCTCCTGCGCGAGCCGCCTTGTGCGCGCCGGTGTACATCTGAGATGCGTGAATCCTGCATGCGAAGAACAGAGCATACAGAAAATTATATACTGGGTAAAAAGCTGCGACATAGAGAACGTAGCAGAGGCCACTGTGCGGACTCTCTTCTCTCTCGGAAGAATAAAGAATATAAGAGATCTGTATAATATAACAGAGAAAGATTTTGAAGGAGTAGAGGGCTTTGCAGAGAAAAAAGTTGCCAATTTTATAAATGAGGTGAGAGCATCGAGAAAGATGACACCTCGTGAATTTATCGGCAGACTCGGAATACCCCTTGTGCAGAAAAAATCTCTGGTGAAACTCGGAATATTCACCGTGGAGGATTTCCTCTCCTATCAGGATGATACTTATGTAATAGGCCGGAACATCCGCGAATGGAAGAACGATCTTTCTAACATGGCACTCTTCAAGGAGCTATGTGAAGTCCTTGATCTGGTAGTGGAAACAGGGGCTACTGTAAAAGGTAAAGTCTGCATGACAGGTAAAGGCCCCGGTAAAAGAAATGAACTGATAAAGATCATCGAAGAGATGGGCTATGAATTTTCCAACACTGTTACGAAAGATCTGGAGATATTAATCTGTGAGGATGCGGCAGGCAAAAGCAGCAAGCTTGATAATGCCCGGAAAAACGGAATAAAGCTTATGAGTTATGAAGAATTTTTCGGAGATAAAATCGTTGACATGGAATAGCGCGGGTTTCCCATAAAAAAGTTATTAAATAGCAGGTGGTGGAGTATTATGAAAGAAAAAACTATAAAGCATCTTCTGACTTTGAGCGGCGACGGACGTGAAGTTACTGTAGAAGGGTGGATCAGGACAAAGAGAGACTCCAAGGATGTGTCTTTTATAGCTGTGAATGACGGATCATGTATGAGCAGCATACAGGTTGTTATTGAAAAGAGCTTCCCCGGATTTGATGATATAAACAGCAGGCTAATTAATGGTGCCAGTGTTTCTATCAAAGGAAAACTGATCCCTTCCCAGGGGAAAGAACAGAGTGTTGAGGTCACTCCTCTTGAGATAACTATACTCGGTGATGCCCCGGCAGAGGAGTATCCCCTCCAGAAAAAAAGGCATTCATTTGAATTTCTTCGTGAGATTGCGCATCTCCGCCCAAGGACAAACACCTTCGGCTCTGTTATGCGGGTCAGGAACGCCATGAGTTTTGCAATTCATAAATATTTTAATGATAACGGATTCACTTATGTCCACACGCCGATAATCACAGGGAGCGACTGCGAGGGCGCAGGTGAGATGTTCAGAGTCACTACGTTCGATCTTAATAATATACCGAAGAGTGAAGGGAAGATCGATTTTTCACAGGACTTTTTCGGTAAGGAGGCATCTCTCACTGTAAGCGGGCAGCTCGAGGCTGAGATTTACGCTCTTGCATTGAAAAATGTTTACACATTCGGCCCCACATTCAGGGCTGAAAATTCAAATACATCAAGGCACCTTGCGGAGTTCTGGATGATCGAACCGGAGATGGCATTCTGCGATATAACAGGGAACATGAATGTTGCCGAAGATTTTATCAAGTATATACTGAAGTATGTACTTGATAATTGCACAGAAGATATGAACTTCTTTAATTCTATGATTGAGAAAGGAATTGTCGATAACCTCCAGCACATAGTTGGAAGCAGGTTCGAACGCATAACATACACTGACGCGATTAACGAGCTTAAAAAATCGGGAAATAAATTCGAGTACCCGGTTGAGTGGGGAATTGATATGCAGAGTGAACATGAGAAGTTTCTCACTGGCGAAGTATTTAAAAAGCCTGTAATAGTAACGGACTATCCGAAGGAAATCAAGGCGTTCTACATGAAGCTCAATAATGATGGTAAAACTGTCCGCGCAATGGATGTCCTTGTACCAAGACTTGGCGAGATTATAGGCGGAAGTGAAAGGGAGAATGACTATAATAGGCTCCTCGCAAGGATAAATGAACTGGGACTTCATGAGCAGGATTACTGGTGGTACCTTGAACTCAGAAAGTACGGGTCTGCTCCCCATTCTGGTTTCGGGTTGGGCTTTGAAAGGCTTATCCAGTTTGTTACGGGTATGCAGAATATAAGGGACGTTATACCGTTCCCCAGGTGTGTTGATACGCTGGATTTTTAATATACAATCGAATCTTTGCATAAATTAAAGAAGCCCGGTATGGGCTTCTTTAATTTTATAATAAGTGTGGTTATGTTATACTTCCGGGACATGTTAAAGTTAAAGAACTACGGTATTATTCCCGGAAGAGTGTCCTTTATTTTTTTGTTCAGGGGCTGTACCAGTTTTAAACTTTGAGGATTTAGTTTAAAGGTATAGAATAGCCAGTTTTTTAAGGCAAAGCTGATTTTAACTGAAAAATAAAAGTCCATTAGCAGGGCTTTTCTTTTTATACAACGAAAAAGGGCTGCCTTTTTAGACAGCCCCTCTTGACTAAAACATTGTAACTGTAAACTAACCAGTTTTGCTATTCACCGTAAACTATGACAGTATAACTTTCAAAAAATGGTAATAAACAGCCAAAATTGCTATACTCGTAATCTACGTGATGCAACTTGGTTATATTACCGTTAGACATCGCCTCTTTAATGCTGGAATCTCCCCAGGCAACAAGATACAATATCCCTGATGTTTTGGCTCGACCGGTCTTAAAATTTTTATTGTTAGTGGCGCCGGATAATGGAATCGGACCCTCTGTATTTGTAATTCTAAGACCTGCGTTCACTGCCTCAGGCGTTGGGCGTTTTACTGACCTGGCGCACCCTGTTAAGAATACTATGGATGTCACAAGTAGAAGTACGGTAGTTGTTGTTATTGTTTTTTTCATACTACCTTCCAATTGAATGTTGTTTTTTTTGTTATTCTCCATAAACCTGGGTTTCATATTGTGCAAAGAGATATCCCAGTATCGTCAGTTCATAATAATCAACATTCTGAATTTTTGAAATACTGCCATTTTTTGCAGCAGTGTTAACGCTTGCATCTCCCCATGCAACAATTCCGAGAACAGAATATGCTGCCGCTGTTCCAGTTTTTGATCCGCTTGAATTTGAGGTACCATATACCGGGCCTTTACAGGTAGTAACAAGCCAGCCTTTTGGAGTTGGTGTGGTTGAACAACCCGTTAGAAAAAAAGCAATAAACAATGTTGAAAGCACTAAAAGAATTCTTTTCATTTGTTTTCTCCTGAATAAAATGTAGTTCACTGGTGCTGGTAAACACCTTATTTGTCAAGAAAGAATTAGAGGCCTGCTTATATTAAAGCTCTAATTTTTAGATCAACATCGATTGTACATTATAATTGTGACAAAACCGGCAAAGAGCTCAGGATGGCAGAGTGTTGAATGCCATATAAAAGCGATTGATCGGTAGAGCCTGAAAGAAAATTTATACAAGTTGAATTCAATATCTGAAATTTTTTATTATGTTTTGGATGTTCAATCTTGGAATGGCGGTTTAATTTGTCATTATCAGTTATGTAAAATTAATGACTGAATCAGTTGTCTTTGATATATTATTCATGATACATCTTATAATCCCGGAGGCCCCATGCAGCATTTAGAGAAAATTGAAAATGAGCTTAAGAAGATCCGCAGGTGGCACCTTGTCCCCGGCAAAAACAATATACTTAAATCCCTCGGGCATATAATTAATAAGCATGAAGAGATACAGAGCGTAATAGACGGATTCTTTACCCCGGGGGATGATAATTGCGCTGCGGATATGCAGAACTCCGGAGTGCTTATTATTACATCTGAGAGAGGGCTGTTTATCCGTTCCGACAAGCCTTCGGAATATCTCTCTGTTGATGTGGAGGATATGAAGGGGATATATTTCACCCGGGGATTCGCCGGACTTAAACTTAACATTGAAGCTGATGGCGAGAAATACTGTTTTGTCACTCATGCTTCAGAAGCTGAGATAAAAAATATTATAGGGGCGGAGGTTGTCCCCGGTGACCTGTCCGATAAACAGCAGCCGCCGTCTTCCGGGCAGCGTGAGGCGGCAAAGCCTGTTCCGCCGGTTCCTCCTGAACCTGTTTCTGCAACTGCGGAGTCTGAAAAAATTGATGCTGAAAAGGATGCAGCCGAAGCTGAAGAGGAACAGGAAACAATCGAAGAGGTAATGGAAGAGATAAACAAACTCATCGGGATGAAAAAGGTGAAGGATGAGATCAACTCCTACATAAACTTTATTAAAATCCGCAAGGAGCGGGAGAACCGCGGGCTGCCTGTAACTCCGCTCTCTCTGCATGCTGTTTTTTACGGTCCCCCCGGAACAGGGAAGACCACAATTGCCCGCCTTGTGGGGCGTGTATATAAAGCCCTGGGACTCCTTGCAAAAGGGCACCTTGTGGAAACAGACAGGGCGGGACTTGTTGCCGGTTACGTGGGGCAGACCGCAGTGAAAACAGACGAACTTGTACAGAGCGCGGTTGACGGAGTGCTCTTCATAGATGAGGCTTATTCACTTATTCCGGAACATGAAGGTAATGACTTCGGACGTGAGGCTGTTGATACTATCCTTAAACGTATGGAGGATATGCGGGACAGGTTTGCCGTAATAGTAGGCGGTTACCCTGACGAGATGGAGCGTTTCATCAACGCGAACCCGGGCCTTAAGTCCAGGTTCAGCAGGTACTTCTATTTTGATCACTACAATCCTGAAGAGCTCATGTCAATTTTCAATATATTTGTCAATGATGTTAAGTTCAATCTTGACGAGGGTGCTGTTAAGAAGGCGCAGGGACTCTTCGATTACTTTTACGCAAGGCGTGACAGGAGTTTCGGTAACGGCAGGTTTGCAAGAAATGTTTTTGAAAAGATCGTGCAAAATCAGGCTGACAGGCTTTCATCGCTCAGCGAACTCAATGATGAACTTCTCTGCGGGATTAAATCTGAGGATATTCCCGAAGTTTCAGATTTCAGCGATGAGCAATTTGCCTGAACTCATCCATTGTCAGAATTTTAAAATACCTGTCCAGATTTGAAATGTCAAAGAGTGTTGAAACGCGTTGATTCAGGCCGCAGAGGTAGAAAATAATATCATTCTTTTCCGCCTGTTTGGAGAGGCTTATAAGCATCCCGAGCCCTGAAGAATCGATACTGTCGAGGTTTTCGCAGTTCACTGCAATTGTGTTTGTTGTGCCGCTATCCGAGATAATGTCGCGAAACCGGACCTCCAGAAGATCTATACTGTGTATATTCAGATTACCGTTGATTATGATCTCTGTGAGGCCGTTCTCTTTGAGGATGGTGATTTTTTCCAAGGGGATACCCGCTCTTTTCAGAATGTATTACCTGTTTGAGCTATCCTTCGATTTTTTCAACCATATTTTGAAGTAGTAGTTCAGGTCTTCAGTCGCTGCTTTACTGTTTACCTGTGTTTCGTTTGTGTTGTTCATTAAATCTTTACCTTTTTTAATTGCATTTTCTTTACATGCAATTGTATTTAATATTATCATATTTTACTGTCTTTATAAAATAAGAGTTATTTTCTGTCTATCAAAACTTTTAAGAATATAATATATGATTTTAGTTACAGAATAAAGATAATATCAGTTTTTCGTTTAGTCATAAAAAAATGTGTTTTTTTGTAATAATAAACTTATGGGCGGCTTCAAAAACTTCGTTTTTGAAGCCGCAGGGAGCCCTGCGGGGCTTATAAGGGGCTACCGCCCCTTTGACCCCATTTAAAGCAAACTCTATCAAGGATAAAGTAAGTAAAAATCAGTAATAATTCCTAAAAGAATTTTTCGGTTTTACCCCAAGGGTACTTCTTCGCTACGCTCAGGGCACGCACACTATAGCTGATGACGGTTTATTTGTTACAATCTATAAATTTATTTTACGCTAAAAGCTATGATTAGGAATAAATACTGGTAAAAAATACTGAAATATTGTCACTATTAAAAGTAGTGTTTATGAGGGGTGACGGTTTATGAGCAAAACTGAAACAGGTGTTTCTGTATTTGATGTGAGGCTTTATGACTGCGGCCCTGACGGGAAAGCAGGTATAAGGACTCTATTTAATTTCATGCAGAGCACGGCTGATAATCATTCAAAATCCCTGGGTACATCGGTAAATCTTATGTCCGAGAAGAACCTTACCTGGGTTTATGCACGTTTTTATGCGGAAATAATTTCCTACCCGGCAATGTATGAAACTGTTAAATGCGAAACCTGGCGTTCAGGGATTACTGATGGCATGGTAAACAGGGAGTTTATTATGCGGGATTCTGCCGGAGGGGAGATTCTCAGGGCCACTTCATCACTGGCGTTAATAGACAGGGGAACGAGAAAACCTGTGGCGATTCCCGATTTTATACAAAACCAGTTTGCAGATGACAAGGGGAGGGCTCTGAATTATGTGGCTTTTCCTGTTGATAAAACTGACAAAAATGATTATATTTATACTTTAAGAACCAGATATGAGGATATAGATATTAATAGTCATATGAATAATGCCTCATACGCACAAATGTTTTTTGAAAGCGGTTACAGTGCTATTCATAATGGATCGATTTTAAACAGTATTGATATAATGTTCAAAGGTGAAGTCCTGTATGATGAAACAATAAGGTGCAGTTCTCTTCATATCGATGGTGCGGATAAAAATTTTTATCACAGAGCTTTCAATGAGAACAGGGGAAGAGTTTCGGCAGTTGCAGTTACCAATTGGAGGTAAAAAAAAGATTCGGCGCTATAAAAAGTAATTGTTCTTTTTACGGATAGTTCATATATTTATTTGCCTGAGTAAAAATGTTTGCATAGAAGATCATTTATGAACACTGAAAATATAAACCGGAAAAAAGTTGAAATAGACCTTGATTATATTATGCCGGATACCTCTTTTATTTATCCGTTATATTCATCTGAAGGTGAAAAGCTTTTAAACGAAAGAGAAGTCCTTACCCAGGGGAAGATTAAAACCATAAGGGAAAAGTACGGAAACAAAGTATACTATGCTCCCACTGAAAAGGACATAGGCGTTATCCCTTCCTATGTCTATGACAAGGCTTTAAATCAGACAAAAAGTGTACTGAACGATGTTATCATCACAAATAAATTCACCAGGGATTCGTACAAAAAGAGCGAACAGGTGATAGATGAAATCCTGAGTGATCTGAATTCCAGAGAACTCACAGCAATAAATCTCCTGAAGAACATGAAATCCTTTGATGAGTATCTCTATTTTCATTCGATAAATGTGGGGCTCCTCTCAGCTCTCATGGTTAAAAAAAGAAGGACATATAAAGGGAACGAGATCAAGAGCGTTGTGCTTGGAGCTTATCTCAGTGATCTGGGCAAAATTAAACTTGATAAATCTATCCTTTATAAACCGGACAGGCTCAATGAAGATGAACAGCTGGAAATGAAACTTCATCCCCAGGAGGGATATAATATTATCAAGTCCCTGGAGGGGATTGATCCCATTGTACTTCAGACAATTCTTTTCCATCATGAGAGGTTTGATGATGAGGGGTACTACAGTCTCCCCTATGAAACTCTCCCCACATCTCCGAAGATCGTTGCAATATGTGATATGTATGATGCCCTGACCACGCCCAAGCCTTACAGGCAGGCGTATTCACCTTCAGAGGCTCTGAAGCTTATTGTTAATTCTGTTGATAAACAGTTCGACAGGGAGCTGGTGAGTGATTTTATTAATCTCATGGGGGCGCTGCTCAATAACTCGCAGGCTTTCTATAGAAAGGGTGATTTCTGCATCCTTAATACAGGGGAGATTTGTCTTGTCAGTGAAGTGAACGCACGGGATATGATGAAGCCCAGAATGATGGTGTTTGCGAAATTTGAGGAGTCCGGGCAGAAGACATCCCTGAGATTTTATCAGCACCCCATTGAAGTTGACCTGACAAAGGATATGAACAGGAAACTCAGCACAATCATTATGCATCAGAAACTTATTGATGCAATAAGAAACAAGCTGAAAGAGAAACGGATGCTTGTTGATTATCTATATATGACCATACCGGACTGGCATTAATCTCCATACGGGAGTTATTCTATCTCTCTTCGTTTAACGCTGTTCCCGCATCTTCTGCATTTAAAGTTTTCCTGCGGAGCCCCGAAATCTATAAAGACACTCACTGTATATCCGCATGTGCAGGAATAAATAAACTTTCTGTTTCTGTATTCCATACTATACTCCTGAATTTCAGAGTTATGTTATTAATACTATCGGAATAAGTCAGGATGAAAATAAACGCAAAAATATATCAGAGAGTTTTGATAAACATCCTGAAACCGTCCAGCATCATCTGTATCCCTATTGTGGCCACAATAAGCCCGGTTATCCTTATGAGCGCTCCCATGATATTCTGTTTGATAAGGTGCGTGGTGATAACCGGTGCCAGCATCATGATTAAGAGGTTTACGCATACTGCGAGAATAATAGAGAGAGATGTTACCGGAATTCCGTACTGAGCAGGGAATGATACTGCTGCTGTTATTGTCGCAGGCCCCGCGATCATCGGTGATGCCAGCGGGACAATGGACATATCCTCAAGTTTCTGTTTGTGATTCAGTTCAAAGAAGAGGCCCTTGTTGAGAGCATCAAGCCCCCGCATGAATAGAACAGTCCCACCTGCTATTTTAAAAGCGTATATCTGAATATGAAAAAATTTTGACAGCATAAAGTTCCCCATAAAGATAAATGCCAGCAGAATTATGATGGCTACAAATGAAGATTTTACAATAATGCGTCTTACTTCGCTGCCGGAAGCATTTTCACGTAATGAAGAAATAAGGAAAATTTTGCTTATAGGATTTATAAGAGCTATCAGTGCAAGTGTGCAGTCGGAGATTGATTTTATAAGGATATCCATGAGTTAGCTCCCCCCTGCGGGAATATAAAGGATGAAATTCATTCGCTGAATTTAAAAAAATCAGCCGCAACCTTTGCGAACTCTTCACCGCTTGTAATCATTGCCGGATGGCCCCCTGTGTAAAAATAATGGGACCTGCACCTTTTGATTGTCTCTTTGAGATCAGCATAGAGGTCAACAATTATGTCTTTCAGAAATTCATCCTCAAGACTGCCGGTAAGCAGAAGGGGTTTCTTTATCTCTGACAGATCCCTGTGGAAGAATTTTTTTATCTCCATATGGTGGGCATATATTGCCTCGCTGTCATTGTCAACAACTCTTCTCCAATCCAGGCCGTGGTTCCTGAACCAGTAGAGTTTCATGAAAAGTTTCTTTTTATCCTCAGCCCTTAGCATATGCACGTTGTCTGCGAATGATGCAACAGATTCTGTGCCTTCAAAGCTGTCTGCAATGAGGGCTTTGACAGACTCCGGGTGCTCAAGGAGAAGGTTGAGAGCAATGAGGGCACCTCCGCTTGTGCCTATCACATTTACCGGAGGGAGCCCGAGATGTTTCAGAAGTTCATGGACAGCAATAGCATTTTCATACCAGAAATCCTTCGGGAATGAATAGAGCCTGGCGGATTTTCCGTGTCCGGGAAGATCGATAAGTATAACCCTGAAGCTGGAACTGTAGTATTCAAGAACCGGGCTGAACATTTTTGAAGAAACAGAGTTGCCGTGTATCAATAGAAGGGGTTCCCCCGCACCCTCTATGCTGTAAAAAACTTTCTTTTCATTATACTTAAAGTACGGCAAAATTCACCTCCTGTGTGATAAGAACTCTATCATTATCAGCTAGTTCGTTATAAACTGATCAGGGTTCTCCCTGATATATTTTATACGCAAACTGCTTAAATCCTCTCCTGATTTATAGAAGAGTTCATCAAGCCTCCCCAGTTCACTCTCTCCGTATGAACTCATGAAGGATTCCATAGATCCATCCTGTTTTACTTTTTCATGAATGGCTCTCTCTTTATTATAAACAGCAATTGCCTCCAAGGCAATCTTTTCTGTTTTTAATGCTTTTATATTATGCAGGGCTTCAGCGAGGTCTCCTGCAAATAATCCTGAGGAGTTATAGAAATACTGAATAAATCCTCCGTTATTCACTTCACCGTCAAGGCTCCATGTTATGTAAATATAACGGAACCCTTTACCCAGGTTCTGAATAATCCTGTATTCATCTTTAAAGTCGCCTTTAAGCTTAACATCAGTTATATAGTCGATTACTGCCATTTCAAGTTTATCATCAGGGATATTTTTAAGAATATCTGTTGTGATGGAACTGTATCTTTTTCTGTTCTCGAAGTCTTTCAGCGATGCTTCTATCTCATCTCCAATCAGTTCATCTGACTGCTTCTCCTTTTTACCGCATGAGACCATCAGAGCACAGAGTATTGTTATAAGAATCATGCCCCGGTAAACTTTCATCAGGCTCTCCCATCTGCTATAGACTGAAATGCCGTATTCATCAACATGTTTTTTAATATCAGCGCCTTCTTTTTTTTAATAAATGCCGGTCTGATTAAGCCGGCATATTCAGATAAATATTAACGTGTGTTTATTCAATAATATTTTTAAAAAAATCAGGTTTTATCATTAGAGCATCTTTTTCTGAAAACGCATGAGCAGTGTTACGGCCACGGTGAGTACAATGATGGTGTATAGCACTTTGCAGAACAGTGTTGTAAGGATGTTAAATATTTTACCGCTGCTTCTATCAGTGGTCTTCGAAAATTTTTCTCCAGTGGCGGTATTTTTTTCTGTGAAATGCAAATATACAACAGAGTTGTATCTGTCGTACAGGAGATTGCGGCTTACATGTCCACCGGATGCTATTATATCAATTACTATTTCATATTCAGGTTCCTCACCCTTTTTATATGGAGCGATATCTCTCCTGCTCCTGTCCGGGGTTGATCTGATTACTCCGTTTTCGCTCATATATATTTCTGCGAGTGAATGCAGGATTTTATCAGTAGATTTGAGGCCGTTACCGTAAATTTCAAGCTGAATGCGTTTACCTTTAAATCGCGAGAAGTCATATTCTTTGAGTATCTTTTTTATGTTATCAAAGATCGCTTCCTGGTAGATTCCTGAGTCGGGTATGAATTCAGGGTTGTCGATAAATATTGCTGTTTCAGGATCTTCACAGCTCAGTATGAATAGAGACAATATGACAAGGACAGGAATAATTAATTTTCTCATGGTGTTCTCCTTGGTTGTGATATCCGCTTTTTGCTAAACTATATACAAATACTATGGCAGGTCAAATATAAAAGCAGCGGGACTATAACCACAGAATCCCACCAAATAATTAATGCTTGTAAAAATACTGCGTGTCATGCAATTTCCATAAGAATACGGCTTTTCAAAAATGTTAACTGAAATATTCAACGCGATAATACTTTTCGGGGGCGGACTTGCTCTTCTGCTCGGAATTGTGCAGCTTTTCCATGATAGGAGCAGAATTAAAAATATCCTTCTTTTTGTGATATTCATAAGTCTCGGTATTATTCATATTCATGAATATGCTGTTTCAGTGACCCCTGAATACAGCGGCACCGCAGCTCTGAATATTTTTCTTCTGGCAAAGTTTCTTCTGGGTCCGGCAATGTATATCCTTTATCTTGCAGTGTTCAACAGGAATTATTCTTTTAAGCTTTCAGGTATCCTGCATTTTCTCCCTGCCGCCGGGGTCTTTACTCTTGTGATTTTTATGACAGCTTCTACCGGATTAAGTGAATGCGCTGTTTCCTCAGTAAGAGATTATATCGAAGCCGGTTCTTTTTTTAAATATCTCCACTCCCTGGGGTTTGCCCTGATATTTGTTTATACAGGGGGGATTTTTATGAAGATAGATGCTTTTTCTGTGCTTAAAAACGGAAAGAGTGACAGGCTCACCATTGTGGGGGCCACTGTTACAATTCTTCTTTTTATTGTTATAGTGCTCATTATCGCAGGGCTTGCTACAGGAATTACCTATTTCTCAAGGGTTTCACTGACTCTCACAACATTCTTTTTTATCTACTGGTTTGTTATTGTTCAGATTCATCCTGAATTATTCTCTTCCACAATTAAAAAAAGAAAAAACCAGGCACGCAGTGATGACCCGCTTTCCGGTATGGATCTGGAGCTGCTGGAAATACACCTGAAAGAGCTCATGGATGATGAAAAGATTTATTGTGATGAAGATCTTTCTCTGAAGAGAGTCGCGGATATGCTTTCAATCCAGCCGCAGCAGTTTTCTCTGTTTCTCAATCACAGGTTGGGAATTAATTTTAATACCTTCATAAACAGGTACAGGGTGGATGAGGCAATTAATATGATGCGGGATGACAGAAAAAGGTCTCTCCTTTCGGTTGCCTTTGCCGTGGGTTTTAATTCCAAGTCGGTATTTTACGATGCCTTTACAAAGCAGACAGGGCTCTCCCCTGCAAAATATAGAAAACAGTTTTTCCCTTCCGAAAAGTCCTGATTTGTTTTTCCGGTCGATCTTCCTTCTTTAAAGTGATATAATACATTTTATAGCGGTTAACGTTTGAAATAGTCCGAGTCTGTCATTTCGAAGAAGCGGCAGCGACTGAGCAGTTCGACAGGCTCACTGACCATTAATTCCGGTTCCTGAGCTTGTCGAAGGACTCACATACGTTCGAAATGACAGAGACTAACTAATTCGTTAATTGCTAAATAAAAATTTCTGCAGTGACGTATGAAACAAAGATACTTTGTCATTTCTCACCCGAAGAATTGAAGAGGATTCGAAATGACAAACTGAATTACCGGGGTTTAAATTTATTGACCGGTATTTTATCGGATCTGTATTAAAATTAACAGGAGAGTTTATGAACAGGAGAGGGAATGTCCTCGGTATAGACATAGGTTCTATTTCGATTGCAGTGGTTGAGCTGTCACCGGAATATAAGGTTTTAAAAAGCGGATATATTTTTCATGAAGGCCATGTAAGGGAGAAGCTGGAAGCGCTGCTTAAGGGTTTCAATCCCGGAGATTTTAATGGTATAGCGTTCACATCATCATCACCCGATATCTTCAGCACAGGTAAAACATACGATTCAAGGGTATCGGTTATATCTGCTGCAAAACACTTTTATCCGCGTCCAGGGGAAGTGCTGATTATCGGGGGAGAGAAGTTCGGCCTTGCTGTTTTTGATGAAGATGGAAATTACAGAAACTACAGGTCCAATACTTCATGCGCTGCGGGTACAGGGAGTTTCCTTGACCAGCAGGCGAAGAGGCTTAACCTTAAGGATATAGAAACATTCAGCAGTATCGCGGAGGGGAACAGAGGGGGGACCCCGAAGATTGCATCCCGATGTGCCGTTTTTGCAAAAACAGATTTAATTCACGCGCAGCAGGAGGGCTACAGTCTCAGTGAAATCTGCGACGGGTTATGCGAAGGTCTTGCGCGGAATGTGGCTGATACGCTCTTCGGTGATGAGAAAGTACCAGGGAGGGTTGTCATGGTCGGAGGCGTATCCCTTAACAAAGCGGTTGTGAAGCACCTTTCACAGATTACCGGGACAGAGGTAATTGTACATGAGTATTCCAGTATCTTCGGCGCCATAGGGGCTTCTCTTCTGTGTCTGGAGGATCTGAACAGGGGAACTACAACTCCGGTATTGTTAAATAATTTTGAAGAGATATTCCGGGATGAAAAGAGGGAGAGGCGGTATCATTATGATCCCCTTGAGCTGAAATTATCGGATTATCCTGATTTTACCGCGCTGCAATCGTATTTATATAAACCTGCAATTAATAAGATGGCTGCGGAAGTGGAGGTTGATATATACGGAGATCTCTCAGCGTCAGTTGAATATGAAGTATACCTTGGAATAGATATAGGATCAACAAGCACAAAGGCTGTGATTGCTGATAAAAGCGGTGAACCCATTGCTGGTCTTTATACAAAGACTGCCGGGAGGCCTCTTGAAGCTGTTCAGGCAATACTTGAAGCAATTGATAATATATCCTCCTCACAAAACTGTATCTTTAAATTTCTTGGTACAGGGACAACAGGTTCAGGGAGAAAGTTTATCGGCACCATTATAAGCGCTGACCTTGCCCTTGACGAGATCACTGCCCATGCGCGGGCCGCGTATATGCTTGATCCGGATGTTGATACAATTATTGAAATCGGCGGGCAGGACGCAAAGTTCACCACAATGAAAAACGGCACAGTCACCTTTTCGATTATGAATAATGTCTGCGCGGCAGGCACAGGGAGTTTTGTTGAGGAACAGGCGAAGAAGTTAGGATGCCCTCTTCCGGAATATTCAGGCCTGGCTGAAGGTGTTACCGCGCCTCTCTCCAGTGACAGGTGTACAGTGTTCATGGAACGGGATCTGAACCACTATATGAGCGAAGGTTTTTCGCGGGGCGAGGTTCTTGCAAGTGTGCTCCACTCGGTCAGGGAGAATTATCTCACAAAGGTTGCAGTAGAGAAAAATATAGGGGAGAAAATATTTTTCCAGGGGGCCACTGCTAAAAACAGGGCGCTGGTTGCTGCATTCGAGCAGAGACTGGGAAAACCGGTTATGGTGTCGAAGTATTGTCACCTCACAGGGGCCCTGGGTGTTGCTCTTTCGCTTATGGACAGCGGGATAACTGAAAGCTTATTCCGGGGGATACATCTTTACAAAGAGTCGATACCTGTACGGAGCGAGGTCTGCGGGCTATGCACAAACAGCTGCAAGATCAAGGTTGCGGAGGTGGATGGTGAAACTGCGGCATTCGGGTTTCTCTGCGGAAGGGACTATGAAACAAAACGCTTTGTTAATCAGAACAGTTCAGGTTTTGACCTGATAAAAGAGAGAGCAAAAATTCTCCATGCGAAAAGGAAGGTGGAAACAAAGTTCGATTTCACTATGGGAATTCCGGCAGCCCTTCATCTCCTTGACGAGGTGCCTTTATGGAGAGAGTTCTTCGCTAATCTCGGGATTAAAACTGTGATTAGCGACAGCCTGAAAGACGGTATAAGGAGAGGGAAGGGTATTGCGGGAGCTGAATTCTGTGCGCCCATGTCTGAACTTCACGGGCATGTTGCTTACCTTGCCGGAGAAGCGGACTATGTATTTCTCCCTTCATACATCGAGAAAAAGAGAGGGGATGACGGCGAGAGGAGAACCTATTGCTACTACACACAGTTTTCGCCTGCTGTGATCTCCTCCTGCGAATCTGTTGCCGGAAGTAAAAAACTGCTTACCCCGCTCCTCCGGACACTGTCCGGAACATTCAGCATGAAGCTCAACCTGTATAAAATGCTTAAAGAGATCTCCGGGAACAGCATCTCATTCATGCGGGTATCAGCAGCTTTTGATGCTGCGCAGAAGAAAATGAAGAATTCGAAAAAGCAGCTAAATAACTTATACCTGAAAAACAGAAGGGTTGATGATGTGGATGTTCTGCTTCTCGGGAGGCCGTACACAGTGCTCTCGCCGTCTATGAATAAAGGGATACCGGAAGTATTCGGTAAATTAGGTGCAAGGGTTTTCTACCAGGACATGATTGAGATCGGTAAAGGTGATAGTAAACAGATATCCGGAATCCTGAAATCCCTGCACTGGCGATACGCTTCAGAGATCCTTGAAGCGGCAGAAGCTGCTGCAAAAATTGAAGGGCTCTATCCTGTATTTGTCACATCATTCAAATGTACTCCTGATGCCTATGCTGTTGAATACTTCAGGAGGATCATGGATGCTCATGGCAAGCCCTATCTTATACTTCAGCTTGATGAGCATGATTCCAATGTGGGATATGAAACAAGGATTGAAGCAGGGCTCCGCTCCTTCAGAAATCATTTTAACGGAAGTGCTGAGGAGATCGAAGCGGACTATTCACTGGTAAACCCTGTTGTGGACAGGGACAGCGGAATACTTAAAGGGAAAACTGTACTTATCCCCAGGTGGGATTCCATACTGGGTGAGTTTATGGCTGCTGTGCTGCAGAATGACGGCATTGACGCAAGGCTTGTTGATGAGAGTGTTGATTCAATACAGAGAAGCCTCAGTCATAATACAGGGCAGTGCATTCCGCTGAATATCATGGTTCAGAATGCGGTTGATTATATCAGGAAGCATAATATCAACGCGGAAGACTCGGTGCTGTGGAATATAGATTCAAGGATATCCTGCAACCTGGGGATGTTCCCGTATTACAGTAAAAGCCTCCTGGAGTCAATCGGCGGCGGCGCGGAGAAGATGCATGTCTACACAGGGAATATCACTTTCACCGATGTGTCATACAGGGTGGCGATGAATATGTACCTTGCATATATGTTCGGAGGGATGCTGCGCCGCATGGGGTGCAGGGTGCGTCCTTATGAGAGGGTCAGCGGCAGCACAGACTCTGTGATAAAACAGGGGACTGCTCTTATTGCTGAAGCTTTCAGACGCGGTGACTCTCTTGAAGATTCACTTGAAACTGTTGTTTCATGGTTTGAAAGAATT
Organism: Spirochaetia bacterium UBA5763; assembly: GCA_002418835.1. Lineage (GTDB taxonomy): Bacteria > Spirochaetota > UBA4802 > UBA4802 > UBA5550 > UBA5550. The sequence goes on from DIEX01000019.1 coordinate 45,263, forward strand.
GAGATTACACCGGGGAACAGGCCCCTGGTGGCGATATTCGGCGACCTCTATGCGCGGGACAATGATATACTCAACCAGAATATAATAAAAGTAATAGAAGAAAATGGCGGAGAGGTCATCACAACTCCCTACAGCGAGCTGATAAAAATTGTAGCTGATCCCTATATTAAACGCTGGTTCAGGGAGGGGGATATAATGGGAGCAATATCATCAAAGATAATGAAACAGGCGCTGGGACTTTTTGAGAAGAGATATTATCCCTATTTCAACAGAATTCTGAATGAAGCGAAACATCTCTCTATCCCCTCATATGATGAAGTGCTTGCGAAGTTCGGCCTTGAAGTGGAGCATACAGGGGAGTCTATGGAAAACATCCTGAAAATATTCTCCCTTGTAATGAACTATCCTGACATTTCGCTTTTTGTGCAGACAAATCCCGCTTTCTGCTGCCCGTCACTTGTAACAGAGGCGATGTCAGGTGAAATCGAGAGGGTAACCGGCATACCCGTTGTAACTATTGAATACGACGGTACCGGAGGGTCAAAGAATGATGATGTTATACCTTATCTTAAGTTCAGGTGCGGCAGAGAATCAGAAGAGAGAAAAACAAGCTGCGCGTAAAAATTAAAATGTATTCATGAAGTGTCAATTCACGATGTTAATTATGGGGCTGACTAAAAGTCAGACTTTCCAGTTTTTGTCATTCCGGTTTTGCGACTTCAATTTGTGCAAATACCGGAATCTCCTGATTAAATCAGTTGTATGAGATACCGGCATTCCGCTTCGCTACAGCCGGTATGACAAAGAAATTACTTTTAGGTCAGTCCCCTGTTTTTTACTGGTAAATAATCAGCCCGGGCTCAGGGCGCAGACTCAGCACCTGCTCCGGTGTCATAAGGGGTTTGTCGTAGTGGACACCCTTTTTACTGGAGTAGTAATACCAGAGCTTGAACCCCTTGTTCGGAATATTAATTGTAAGAGCGTTACGGTCGTGTGTGCTCATCTTGTTTCCCGGAGGCCCCCAGCCTGAGGTGGCGTGCACAAGTATTACCGGATCAAACTTCGCTGAAACCTGCTCCCTGTCCCTCAGCATTTTCGGGTTGAACTGGTGGAATACAAGGTGCCGTTTGCCGGGGATTCCGTTTTTCAGCATATAATCCCTCATCAGCTTCTGCGCGGAGTTTACCTCTGCGGCAGTTACATGCCCAATCTCGCGCATGGGCCTTGTGGTGTGCCATTCAGGGTCAAAAGCAAGGTGCACATGGGGATATTTGAGGTACGGGAGCAGTTCTCCTATGGCCTCCTCGAGCCTGTACTTCCCTATCTGGTGATCCAGGTAGAGGAGCATTCCGTTTGTCAGAGTGTATTCTATGTATAAATCGAGAAGCTTTTTGTTTATGCGGTTAATCTCTCCGCCCGGCTGGCATGTACCGTATATAAGATAGATCGCAGGCATTACACCCTTCTCTCCATTTACCCGGTCATAAGAAGCAGCAGCATCCTTAAGCATGGAGCCCAGTTCATGAACAGGGTGTCTCCCCACTATCCCCATGATCTTTGACTGAGGATGGCCGTAGTAGGCAACTATGTGATTATCATTAAAAAGTCCGGGGGATAAAAACTTCGCGCCAAAGAGTTTATTGTATATAAGATCTGCTATATCTGTGTTAAATGTGATGAGCTTTTTCTCCGGGCCCATGCGGTATATGGGCTCCCAGTCTGTAACAGGGGTTTTTATGTTCCCCGGTATAAGTATTGTAAGAGCTAAAAGTGTAATGCTGAGAAATTTTTTCATTCAACGGGCCTCGGAGATTTTTAATGCATCTTGTAAATGCCTTATAGTATAGTTTTCGGTCAAACATTATATATTACGGGTAATAATTTTTTATATTGACCTGCGGATTGTTATTGTAAAATAATTATCATAAATAACTGTTTAAGCTGACTATAGCATTTAACGAAATAATTAGGCCCCTGTCATTCCGGCCGTAGTGTTAATGGAGGCAAGCATTATTGAAACATCCTGTTTCATGCTTGCAGGCAGCCATCGTGGCTGCACTGCTGGAATCCTATAAAACTGGTACTATGGGATTAGCTTCCAGCTCTTCCTGCGGTCGCCCACAGCCTTCGCGGGAATGACGAAAAGTGAACTAATACAATCGTTAACCGCTATAAATACCGGAGGATTAAACTATGAAAGATACAGCACTTCTGTTTATTGACATACAGAATGATTATTTTCCGGGAGGTCGGATGGAACTGGACGGAGCAGTTGAGGCGGGGAAAAATGCCGGTAAAATTCTCTCTCATTGCAGAGAAATAAATATGGCTGTTATCCATATTCAGCACCTTTCTGCACGCCAGGGTGCGACATTTTTTATTCCGGGCACTGAAGGGGCGGAGATTAATAGATGCGTTGCTCCTGTACCTGGTGAAAAGATAATACAGAAGAATTTCCCCAACAGTTTCAGGCAGACAGGGCTTTCTGAACATCTTGAAAAGCTTAATATTAAAAAGCTTATAATCTGCGGGATGATGACACACATGTGTGTAGATGCCACTGTCAGAGCGGCTTTTGATCTGGGCTACACTTGCATGGTAGCTGCTGATGCCTGCGCCACAAAAGAGCTGGTTCATGAAGGTGTCACTATATCTGCGCTGCATGTTCATGGAGCATTCCTTGCAGCTTTAGGATCTGTCTATGCAGAAATTCAGAATACTACAGAGTTTATGAAGCGCTTTAATTGAAGTTAAAGTCACCCCGTAGTACTTTTATATTTTTTGTTTTTAATCATTATTATTCTGAATAAAAAAATGGCTCTTCCCCTCTTTATATATATATTGTAAATACCTTTAAATTTTACAATACAAAGATCCAGGGAGGAGCAGGTGTTAAAAATAAATTTAAAACTTAACAGCATAAAAAAGAAACTATTTCTCGCTTCAATGCTTCTTGTAATAATACCGGTAATCTGCATAATTATAATGACATCCATATGGGTAACCAATAACAGCCGGAAAGACTTTATAGGGCGTGCCATTGGTGAAATGAACCAGGTTAATAATGTTATTGAGATACTTCTTGATAACGCCATCCTGAACATGGAGATGATGTTTAATCACCCTGCCATGAGAAGGATCGACCCTTCAATCAATAATTTTTCCGGAAGAACCGTGGACACTGATCTTAAGACTATGAAGCGGAGCCCTCTTGAACAGGAACTCTTCGATTTTTTCAGACTGATACAATCCACACACCCTGATTATGTTGAGATATTCATAGGAACAAAATGGGGAGGATTTTTAACCAGTGATTTATCAATAGTCAAAGGGGGTTACAATCCCACAAAACGTCCGTGGTACGCTGATGCGGTTAACGGAGGGGGAAAATCACTTATTTCAAAAGCTTATCTTTCAACAAGCGGCGAGAACGTTATTTCAGCAATAAAAGCGTATAAAGGCAGTTCGGGAGAAGTCCTTGTTTCAGGTGGTATTGATATTAACCTTTCACGGCTCACCGAGATAATTAACAATCTGAAAATCGGGAAAACAGGTTTTTTAATCCTTACCGAAAGTGACGGTGTAATTTTAGCATATCCCGGTAAAAAGGAGATACTATCAAAGAATATAAGTGAACTGGGTATAACCAAACTCACTGAAGGGATAAAGGATAATGAGGCTACCTTCTATTTTAATCTTGATGGTAAAGAGCGTATGGCACACGTAATGACTTCTGCCAGGACAGGATGGAAGATAATCGGAGTGCTTGAAGAGGAGGAGATAACAGCAGGCGCACGGATGTTGCGCTACATAATATATATAGCAGGAATAATTTTTACTGTGGCAGGTGTAACCGCAGGTTATTTCCTTGCGAAGAGAATATCTGAACCTATAACTGAAGCTGCTGATACTCTAAATAAAACTGCGGATGGTGATTTCAGGAATAAGATAAACACTGCGTATGAACTCAGGAATGATGAGATAGGGACACTGGCTGCAAGCTTCAACAGGTTCATTACAAACCAGGCATCTTCGATGAAGCAGGTGCTTGGCGCTGCTAATACTGTGAAGAGCGCTTCAAACGAGATAAATGCGGGGAACCAGAACCTCTCACAGCGCACACAGGAACAGGCATCCACCCTTGAGCAGGTAACAGGGAATCTTGAGGAGATCACCGCGTCACTTCAGATGAACACTAAAAATTTTGACCAGGCTGATTCCAATTCTAAAACAACTCTCGGTGTTGTGCGCGAAGGGGAGAAAGCCATAGAAGAGACCATTGACGCGATGAGGCAGATCACAAACAGCAGCAAAGAGATCGGTGATATTATACAGGTGGTTAATGATATCGCCTTTCAGACAAACCTTCTGGCTCTGAATGCGGCAGTTGAGGCTGCCCGTGCCGGTGATGCGGGCCGGGGATTCGCGGTAGTTGCCTCCGAGGTGCGTAACCTGGCAGTACGGACAGCGGACTCCTCAAAGAAAATAGAAGTTCTTATTAAAGAGAGCCTTGAGCGTGTCCAGAAAGGGGATATGCTTGTGCAGAAATCGGGCGAGATACTTAAAGGTATTGTGTCTAACACAAAGGAGACATCTGAGATAATAGTTGAGATAGCGCTTGCTATGAGAGAGCAGAGTGCTGCTATCGAACAGATACAGACAGCTGTTAACCAGATGAATGATGTAACTCAGCAGAACGCGGCACTTGGCGAGGAGCTCACTGCAAATAGTGATTCCATGAACAGCGAGGCTGAGGAGCTTGCGGTAATGGTTTCGAGGTTTAAGATTTAGCCCCCCGGCGGATAAATTTATTTTTTTATTTAAATTTATATCCGCCACCCCCCTACGGGGAAACCGGTAACGGTATATTAATTATTATTGATTATATCGGCCGGGGCTGAAGATGGGTTTTGCCGGTATTAAACTCACATCAGGCATAATTTTTAAATAGACAGCCCCGCTTAAAAATGCCCTAATGGATTCACTATTCATTTATTGCGTCTGCCATAGTAAGCCCAATCGGGCTTATTGTTGCAATTTAATGTTAATATTTACATCAGAGAATTATTTATGCAGATTGATAAGAAGAGCTGGCTGCGCAGGGCGGAGATCTTTGCAGCGCTGGATGACCGGGAACTGGAACTCATTGAAGGGTATTCCGGAGTGGTTTCCCACAGGGAAGGGGATATTATAATTTCAGAGGGTGACCGCGGAGGCGTTCTTTATATTCTGTTATCAGGACGTGTGCAGGCTGTAAAGACCGATAAGTGGGAGGGTGACACACTCATTGCAGAACTTGTTGAAGGGGATATTCTCGGTGAACTTGAGTTTTTCACTGGGGCCCTGTTCAATAACTCCGTGAAGGCAGTCAGTGATGTAACCCTGCTTCGCCTCCCTGATTCAGATGAGGACTTCAGAGATATTCTTGAAAGGCATCCCGATATATCAGCTGTTATGCTGTACAGGTTCCTTAAAGTGTTTTCCAACCGGCTGCGAAAAGCCAATGTGCTTGTCAAAGACAACTCGGCCCTTGTACAGGAGCTTAAACGTCAGGTCTACGGCGATAAGCTTACAGGTCTATATAATAAAACATATCTTGAAGAGACACTCCCCGGAATACTTAAAAAACGTAACGGCCCTGTGGGACTTCTCCTTATGAAACCGGATAACTTTAAGATGATAAATGATACATTCGGCCATGAGGCCGGGGATGATACACTTAAAATAATGGCTGCGGCCCTTAACCGGTTTATGGAGGGGCGGGGTACAGTTCTCCGTTATATGGGGAATGAGCTGGGTGTGATACTGGAAGGCCACGGGCGCCGGGAGGCATATAACACTGCTGAGGAGATTCTCCGTATGTTCAATGAACTGGATATATCAGAGGCAACAGGCTCAAAGGAGGTCTTTCTCTCCATGAGTATAGGGGCTGCGGTATATCCCGACCATGCCAACATCCCTGATGAACTGATACTCAAGGCACATGAACTCCCCCTTGCCGGGCGCGAGAGAGGGGGGAATATTATTCTCTTCCCGGAGGACGCGGCGAAGTAGTATGAATGGAAATATATTAAGAAATATTGCAATCTTTGAAGGGCAGGCTGATGAGCACCTTGAGCTTCTTTCCATGGAGATGAAGCGTTATGAATACAGGGCCGGAGAGATGCTCTTCCAGGAGGGTGACCCCGGTGATGAGATGTATGTAGTTGTAAGCGGGGCTGTATCAATATTCATCAAAGATCAGACAGGTGAAGAGGTTGTTCTCACTGAAGTTAAGGCCGGCAGTTATTTTGGAGAGATGTCAATAATTGACCAGACATGCAGATCTGCTGCGTGCAGAGTGCTTGAGGATACGGTTCTGCTGGCGCTTCATGCCGATGACTTTACGCGGATAGTGAGCACAATGCCCGACTCTGCGGCGAAGATGATGGACCGGATGCTCTCAATAATAGTAGAAAGGCTTATGAAAACCGGAGCTTTTGTCACGCAGATGGTTCAGTACGGTGAGGAATCACGTAAGCGCGCTATAACAGACCCCGCAACAGGGCTCTTTAACCGCAGGTACCTTGAGGAATCCTTTGAAGGCCTGGTTACAAAGGCAAAGACAGAGGGGAGCACCTTGAGCTTTGTAATGTTTGACATGGACAGGTTCGGCTCACTAAACACAAAGTACGGGCAGGAGTTCTGCGACAGGCTCATTGTACAGACAGCGGATGTTTTCAGACAGGTATTCAGCAGGGACGATATACTTGTACGATACGGCGGTGACGAATTTATATTCCTCTTCCCCGGCTCTGACGCTAAAGCCGCGCAGGAGAAGTGCGATTCGCTGTGCCGTGCCATACGTGATATGAGGTTCCCTGAACATGAGGAGCTTCGCCTCACATGCAGTATGGGGTTTGCCGCGCTTCCGGAACACGCAGGTACAACGGATGAGCTTAAGGAGAGATCCGACAAAGCCCTGTACCGCGCGAAAGAGGAGGGACGCGACAGGGCCCTTGGCTGGGCTTGAGCCTATTTGATTCTTTTGAATGCGATCATCGCAATATCGTCATTAAGCTCGCTCACTGCTGTTTCAATAATTTTTTTACCTGTGAATTTTTCTATAGATTCTGCGATCCGTGTGATCATAACTTCAGGGTGTTTTCTGGCATATCCTTTCAGTTCATCGAATATTCTATCATCGCCGAACTGCTCCCTGCAGCTGTTCATTGCCTCGCTTGCTCCGTCTGTATATTGAAAGAAGAGGTCCCCCGGCGAGAGCTTTGTACTGCTGACTGTTATTGTCTCCATGAAGAAATCGTTGTCGTCCATACCTACAGGGAGCCCCCCGCCCGGAAGGATCTCCACTGAATCTTTCCTGTATCTGTAAACAGCAGGTTTAAGGTGACCTGCGGAGCAGTATTCGATTTCATTTGTATTGCGGTCAATTATCCCTGCAAAAAATGTTACAAAGATATGGGGAGGTGTTTCCATAAAGATCTGGCTGTTAAGCTCGGCGAGTATCTCCTTTAGATCTGTTTTACCACGTTTAATTATTCCGTGAAGGTGAGCCCGTAGCATTGACATCACTATTGCCGGGCCCACTCCGTGATTTGATACATCCCCTATACAGAAGAAAATCCTGCTTTCATCAAGTTCTATGATATCGTAATAATCTCCCCCCACACCCTGCATTGATCTGTAGAATGTCCCTATGGAGTAATAACCCTCCAGTGTTGAGGGGATCTTTTCAGGGAGGAGGATCTTCTGTATCTCCCCTGCTGCCGCAATCTCCCCTTTCAGTTCCTCTTTCTCCCTGAGCCCCTGAATCATGGAATTCAGCGACACGCCGAGTTCTTCAATTTCATCAAGCCCCTTTGCAGGGAACACAACTGTGAGGTCTCCCCGGCCGGCAAGTGCTGTCTGTTTTATAATTTTTTTAATCCTCTTAACCATGAAGCCCGCAAGAAGGTATATTAGAACAGCCGAAAGAAGGGCAATGATCGAAGAGTATAGAATCATCATATTTCTGTTGGATCTAATTCTGTTAACACCGTCAGTCTTGTCTATAAGCACAGCGTTGTAGCCTGTTATGCTGTTGCCCTTCAGATCGAATATGAGCCCACCCTCTGTATCAGCGGAGAAGATACCTATATCTCCGGCTATGGGGGTACTGTCTATAAACCACATATACTCCTCGATTTCGCTTCTGCTGTAAGCAAGGATGCCATCACCGGCAAGTGGTGTGTTGTTTATACCGGTGACATTCTCCGGGAGCCCGGTTTCACTTTCACCTTTCATAACCCACTCCCTCAATGTACTAAAACGGGCGGATTCAATGAGCCTTCTACTGGATGAGGCGAGGTATTCCCTGTATTCGCGGGGGTTATTCTTCTGTTTTAATATTGCAAAATCGATGATAGCTGCGTCCCTGACAAAGCGCATGGCATCGGCTGATGAGAGCTTTTCTGACTGCCATATATCTTCGCGTGCCTGTTCCATATCGTATTTAAGTTTTTTAATTCTATCCCTGTTTTCATCAATGAGTGTCTGAAAGGATTCAATATCACCTGTGATTTCATCTTTTTTTTCAGGAGCAGTCTCTTTTTTAAGCTGCGCGATCCTTGCCTGCATCCTTTCAGTTTCAGAGATGCAGTTTTTTATCTGCTCTTTGTAGTACTCTGTAATCCGATCCATCTCGTCAGAGTATGGCGCCAGTTTTGCGAAAGCAGCTCCCCTCTCTTTCAGAAGCTTGTTGTAGCTGCCATAGAGTTCCCTGTATTCACTGTCTGTGCCGGGAACTGTTTTATTTTTCTTTAGAAACTCGAGCCTCTCTCTGAGCTTTGACCCCTGCCCGGCAATTAGAGCGGATATGCGGAGATCCTCCTTCAGATAAGGTACCCAGGCGCTGCCGTTCTCCCTGATGTCATCCGATATGAGCCTCAGCCTTTCATAAGTTGAAGGATTTTTGAATATGGGGAGATACTTCACGTGGTAGTGGTTTCCGCTTATGGCATAATCGTATTCTGTGGCGTAATCCTCATTCTTTGCGCGGTCCGGTGAAGAGAAGAATGAATACCTCTCCTTTATGTAATTTTTATCCTTGAGAAGCGGAGAGAATTTCACCAGCCCGTCACGTATGAGGCTCCCTGTATCATAGTTTATATCACCCGCTGTGGTGAATGTTATTATCCTGATGTTGCTGCTGTCAGTGCCTGTTTCATTAAGAGAACTGAAAGTGTATTCATAAAAACTGTTCAGTATATTTCTGAACCTCTTTCCGGCGTAAGCCATGCGGCTCCTTTCGCGCTTCACCTTTGACATTATTGCTGCTTTTGTTTTCGGTGAACTCTCTCCCTCAATAGATTTTTCCAGTGCATCTATCCGGCGCTGATACCAGGCGATAACTCCGGCCTGTTTCTGAAGATCTTTAAACTCATTATCTGTTATGCGGCTGCCGTCTTTATGCCTCAGCTGTTCAGAGATCCTTTTTTCAATGGAGGCGATCTCCTTTTCCGGAAGGTATATGCTGTAATATGTATCGTACCCCTTACGGTAATAGTCATACCTGACATCCATGCCGAGTTTTTTGCCGAAACTTTTGAAAAGGTTACCCACTGAATCCTTTTTTCTGTACACGAAGTTTCTGTACTGTTTAAGGTCCTCCCGCTTCTCTTTTATGCGGAGCTTCATCTCTTCAATGAGGAGGATATTTGTCCGTATGCTCTCCATTGAGAGTGCTGCGGAATTTATATACCTCAGAGAGATTTCTATTTCATTGTTAAAACTCTCTTCAAGTATGCGGCTCTGGTTTATGTAGTTGAAGAATGTTGCTGCTGCCAGTATAATTGAGACGAAAAGCGCGAAGAGAACGGAGAGCTTGATTCTTATACCCGGCATTGTTCTGCGGAGTGCCGGTCTTCTGCGTATAAAATCCGCTATGCTAAATCCTGATATTTTTTTTATCAGCCGTTTTGGCCATGATGAGGCGGTTCCCGCCTGTTTCGTTTCTTTCATACGATACATCCATTATTTTTTTATATATATCAACGCCAAGTCCGCCGTGTTTCCCTGTGTCAAAATATGTATCCATGTCCGGAGAGGGGAGTTCAAGGGGGTTGAACCAGGGGGCATAGTCTGTTATTGTAAATTTGAGGGAGGAACCGTCTGATTCCATATCAATGATTATCTCCCCGGAATTATCTCTTTTGTAGCCGTGAATAATTATATTGGCCAGGGCCTCATCAATTGCAAGGATAATCCGCGTTCTCTCATTGCTGTCAACATCGCTGCCCACAAAATCAGTAATGGCTTTTCTCACCATGTGAAGATCAGATGTATCAGCCTTTATAGTTAAGCTTGACTTTTTCAAGGCAGGGCCGTTTAAACATCTTTTTTGGCGGAATCTATATTTTTTCTCACAGGAACTTTTCTTGTGAAATACATCACCTCAAGAGTGTCATTAACGGAGGGTGTCGCGCATGCTATGGACATCTTCCCCCCTTTCCCCTTGAGAGAATTAAGGGCAGCATTTAAAAGTCCGATCCCTGCTGATGATATATAATTAAGCGATGAAAAATCGAAGACTATGCGGATGTTGCCCGAGGCAATATTTTTCTCTATGGCCTCTTTGAACTGAGGAGCTGTATGCGCGTCAATATCTCCGGATGGAGTTATTACGCATATCCCGTCATTTACAGATTCGCTTATCTTAAGAAGTGCTTCACCCATTACTGCCCCCTCGATTCTTTTTTCAGTTCCTTCCAGAGATCTTTCTCTGTTATTATTTTGTAAAGTATCCTTTCAAGCCTGTCAATATCATAGAAGTGTTTTGCTGATGAATCCCCTTCAAATATATAGCCGTATTTTCGAATTGCCTGTATTGTTGTCCTTATCTCTCCGCTGTGTACAGATTTTCTGATTCTGTAGTACAGGTCAATTGCCATGGTGTTTTTCAGATCTGTATCAAATCCCGGTTCACGCTTTGTCATGGCATCAATGAGTTTCTCAACATCACCTCTTGCATAATCATCGTTGTCGCTGTATTGAATTATATATGTTGAGAGGAGTTTCATACACTTGGGGATGTTCTGATATTTACTGGCAATCTGGATATTGTTATAGAGCCGTTTAATTTCGCTGTCCAGCTTTATCTTTCCGCCGCCGCTGCTGAGCCTGACAGGCACAAAGGCTGTGAGGATCTCGTCTTTTTTCGCGGAGGCAACAGCCTCTGTAAAGAGCTTTTCATTATTTTCGCTGTTCATCTTCATGAATTCATTAAGAGGGGGCATAATTATATCAGTGAATTCTATTGATTCACTGCTGAGAGAAACTCTCTGATCCCACTGTATCTTCTCAAGAAAGAAAATTGAACTGTTCCCCAGAGCGGAAAGCCCCTCTGCCATTGAATAACAGATAAGCCTTTTGCACTGCGGCGCTATGGTATGTATAAAGGAGGGGTCTCTCTCCTGCTCCTTCATCCTTTCAATGAGTTTTACTGTACTCTGCCTGCTTGTGTCATTATACCAGCCGGCTTCGTAAAGAGGGTCGAAGAGATATTTTCTGAAGTTATTTTTTCCGTTTAATGCCAGTATCCTGATGTTTTTCACCATCTCCAGCACGTATCCGGTACGGGTTTTAACTTTTTCTTCCATGTTACCTGTTAACTTTCACTGACATTATAATACGACTCAGAATGACAAACGCAAATGGACTTATGGAAACTGGAACATTAAAGCTGTATTTAAAATATGATGATTCTATTTAATAAAATGTCAACATTAATTAAGTCTGCCCGGGCTTTCAATATTGAATCTATCCAAATGCCCCCACCCCCTGACCCCCTCTCCCGTTTTGAAGATTGGAAGGGGAGAGGGGTGAGTCCTGATTTTTTCAGATTGTATATCACTTGACAATAAAGAGATAAAAATTATTCAGAAGATGAATACGGAGGTTTTATGAAATTTCTTTTCGAGTTTTTCCCTATAATTCTTTTTTTCGCGGCATTCAAATTTAAGGGTATTTTCTTCGCAACTGCTGTTGCCATAGCAGCAAGTATTATTCAGATCGGTTTTTCATACATAAAGAATAAAAAAGTGGAAAAGCCTATGATCATAAGCCTTGTGATTATAGTGATATTCGGAGGAGCCACACTCCTTCTCCATGACGAGACATTCATAAAATGGAAGCCCACAATCCTTTATGCTGTTTTCAGCGCGGCTCTTGTATTATCACGGCTGTTATTCGGGAAAAACCTGATTAAGGCAATGCTTGCAGGGAAGATGACTGCACCTGACCGTGTATGGGAATGGATTAATTACAGCTGGGCAGGTTTTTTTGCTGTTGTGGGGGCGCTGAATATATACGTCGCGTTTAATTTCCCCACTGAGACATGGGTGAATTTCAAACTCTTCGGAATCATGGGGCTTATGTTTCTTTTTGTTATTATACAGAGCATTTTTTTATCCCGTTATATAGAGGAGAACGCGGAGTAGGGTTTTTTTATCCCGATCAGGTGCCGCGTCGCGAAGTTTATCCTGAGCCTGTCGAAGGGCTCCCCGCAATGATAAATAGATAGCTCTTCCGGTTGCTGTAAATTCATTATACTATAGCATTTTACGAAATAATCAGGACTTCGTCATTCCGGTTTTGTCGCAGACAAATACCGGAATCGCATAGATTAATAGTATGAGATTCCTGCCTTCGCAGGAATGACAAAGTCGGTTCTAATTCAATCGTAAACTGCTATAGTGCAAAGTCAAAAGCCCTCCCGCATATCCCCTGCCGAAATTATTGCATATTTCTGAATAAAGTATTATCTTATATAAAATCTTCGTGCATGCACTGAAGATTCAGATAATAGCTATGAAAAAAGACAGCTGGAAAAAATACTTCAGGTCAGATGAACAGATTATGGATGTCATCGACTTTCTCCCTGATGCCACTATGGTTATTGATGCCGGGGGGAGGGTGGTTATATGGAACCAGGCGATGGAGGAGCTTACAGGTATTAAATCTGAGGATATTATTGGGAAGGGTGATTATGAATACTCTATCCCTTTTTATAAAGAGAGAAGGCCGATCCTTGCAGACCTGGTGCTTGCAGCTGATAACAGTATTGAACATATCTATCCTTCTTTTATAAGAAAAGGCGACACTGTTTACGGAGAGAGCCATGTGCCTGGAATCCGCGAGGGGGGCGCTTTTCTCTGGGGAGTTGTTAAACCTCTGCACGGAAGAAATGGGGAAATAACAGGAGTCATAGAATCGATCCGCGACATTACTGATCTCAAAGAAACCTCTGAAACAATCAGAAAGCAGAGGGAGGAACTGTTAAAGACCAATGAACTTCTTCAGTTCTCTGAAGAGAAATTCTCAAAAGCATTCCGCGCAAGCCCTATGGTTATTTCTATCTCTACAATTTCTGAAGGGAGATATATTGATATCAGTGACAGCTTTTATGAAGCAACGGGCTACACAAGGGAAGAGGTTGTAGGGCATACGGCATTCGAACTGAATATATGGGCTGACCTTTCCGACAGGGAGAGGATTCTCCAGGAGATGAAGACAAAAGGCCGTGTGCGGGATCTTGAGATGCGGTTTCGCGGTAAGGATGGAGAGATACGCATCAAGCTTTTTTCTGCTGATATTATTGTTATCCAGGGGGAACAATATCTCCTTGCTGTTAATGCTGATATAACTGAAAGAAAGAGGTCGGAGGAGACCATACGTAAACAGAAAGATGCACTTGAACGTGTTAACAGTGCTCTTACCGATACACTCAGTGAAATGAATAAGGCCAGGCTCCGCCTTGAAGAAACACAAAGCGAGCTTATTGCTTCCAATGAAAGACTGAAAATATCAGAGGAGAAGTTTTCCAAAACAGTTCACCTCGGCCCTGTAATAATAACATTGAGCAGGGTTGATGACGGCAGATATGTTGAAGTGAGCGATTATTTTCTCAAGCTTACCGGCTATACAAGGGAGGAGGTTATTGGCCATACCTCTGCTGAACTGAATATATGGGGGAGCATGGCTGACCGTGATAAGGTAATGTCAATGCTCAAAAATGACGGAGTTGTGCGGGAGCTTGATATTTTATTCCGTTCACGGGGTGGAGATATATATACCATGCGTTACTCCGCTGAAGTAGTTACAATAGCCGGGGAGCTTCACCTGATCAGTGTAGCTGTTGATATAACAGAGAGGCTCAGGGCTGAAAAAGAGAAGGAGTCCATGGAACAGCAGCTTGCGCAGTCGCAAAAGATGGAGACAGTGGGGAGGCTGGCAGGGGGGATTGCTCATGACTTCAATAATCTCCTCACCGCAATTATGGGGAATGTTGAAATATGCCTGATGAAGTCAGGCGCAGATAACCCCTGCTTCCATAATCTTGAGACAATAAAAAAAGCCTCTGAAAGCGCAGCTGATCTTACAAAAAGGATACTGACATTCTCCCGTAAACAGATTATTGAACTGAAGGCGCTGAACCTCAATGCAATGCTTGAACAGATGCAGAGACTCCTTGAACGCCTTATCGGTGAAGATATAAAACTTGAAACAGTTCCTGCTGCGGGAAAGGGTGAAATACTTGCAGACACCGGGCAGATCGAACAGATACTTGTGAACCTCTCTGTCAATGCGCGGGATGCCATGCCGCAGGGTGGCAAGCTTACCCTTGAAACAGCCAATGTAACACTTGACGAACACTACTGCAGAAACCACGCTTATGCTGCTCCCGGTGAATATGTGATGCTTTCTGTAAGCGATACAGGTACAGGGATGTCTGATGAAGTTAAGAAACATCTCTTTGAACCTTTCTTTACCACAAAACCTAAGGGGCGCGGCACAGGGCTTGGCCTCTCAATGGTGTATGGTGCAGTGAGGCAGAATAAAGGGACCATTGAAGTTTATTCTGTTGAAGGTAAGGGTACCAGCTTTAAGATGTATTTCCCCCTTTCAGGTTGTGAAAAGGTTGCTGAAGATGGTATATGCGAGGATGAGAACCCGGCCCGCGGACATGAGACTCTGCTCATTGTTGAGGATAGTCCCCTGGTACTGGACTTTTCAGTAAACATGCTGGAGGAGGCCGGTTATAGGGTTCTGGAAGCGGAGAGCGGAGAGGAGGGGGTTAAATCATCTGCTTTATATAAAGAGGAGATCGATCTGCTGATCACGGATGTTGTGCTTCCAGGGATAAACGGCAAGGTCCTTGCTGAGGAAATTCAAAAGCAGAGGCCGGGCATTAAGGTTCTTTATACCTCCGGTTATACAGAGAATTTTATAGTTCAGCAGGACCTCGCGAAGAAAGGTGTCAGTTTCATAGGTAAACCATATTCCGCTCATTCATTTCTAAAGAAGATCAGAGCGATACTTGACTCTGATTAAAAATTTCCTTGCACTAAAATAACTGCGTGCAAGAGTTGCCTTTATGAATTTAATCGATAATAAACAGATACAGAAAATAGCTGACAACATCTACCTAATAGAGGCACCGGAGAAGGGGCAGTTCCCCTATTGCCACGGATTTCTCTTCACCGGTGATGAGAATATACTTCTCGACGCGGGGGCTGACGAAAATCTGATGCTCTGCATCGATAAAGAGATCGGTATTGATAAGCTTATAATCTCGCATTCACATCCCGACCATATCAGGAGGTGGAAGGTGCTCTCTCACCGGGAACTGCTGCTCCCTGCTGAAACACCGGCCTCTGTGTTTAATATAGAAACTCTTGGTGAGCGGTACGTGGGGCCCGGGGAGAGAGGGGCACGCTGGGTGGAGGTTATCGGAAAATGGCTCGGCATTGAGGCATTCAGGGAGCCTGATGCACGTTTCAGCAGCGGAGATATTATTGAAAACGGAACATCACGCATCGAGGCGATTCACGCTCCGGGGCACCTTGATGATCACTACTGTTTTTTCGAGCACAACACGGGGACCCTCTTTTCCACAGACATAGACTTCACAGGGTTCGGCCCATGGTACGGTAATCCCGAAGGTAAAATCAGGCCATTCATCGAAAGTGTGAGAAGGGTTATGGCTCTCCCTTATAAACGTGTCTGTTCATCTCACAAGCCTGTGCATGAGGGGAACGCGGCAGGGCGCTTTGAGGCGTTTCTTTCAGCTTTTCACCGTCAGAGGAACGAAGTCCTTGCATCTCTTAACTCGGGGAAAACAGTTGCTGAACTTGTTGCAGTGTCCCCTTTCTATAAGAACAGGTTTTTTGATTTAAAAATTCAGGCTTACTTCGAAGAGCACATGATCGCTGAAAACCTTGCCATTCTTGTTGAAGATGGAGATGTGCGTGAGGATGGGGGAGTCTATTACCCTGCCTGAAGCGCTCACCGTTTGTCCTGTGAATGTTACAGCGTGAATCTGTTCACCTGCTTTGTCATATCTTTTGCCATATTTCTAAGTGTATCAACAGTGGAAAAGAGATTATCGGTGTTTGCAGTCTGGTTTTCTGATGACGCGGCAATCTCCTCTGATGCGGCAGATGTCTCCTCTGAGATGGCGGATATGCTCTCCACGCTGTCCCTGATATTATCTTTCTGTACGTTTATCTTTTCAGCAGATGAACTTACATGATTTATCTCAGGTATTATATTTTCAATTTTCAGGAAGATCTCTTTAAAGCTCCTTATTGTTTCATTCACCGCATTCAGCTGGCCGCTTAATTCAACATCCATGTTGTCGCTGTTTTTTATAATAGCTGAGGTATCATCTGAAATCCGTCCAAGGAGTTGTGTGATTTCATCAGCTGAACTTTTACTCTGCTCGGCAAGTTTTCTTATTTCGTCAGCCACAACAGCAAAGCCCTTACCCGATTCACCGGCCCTTGCAGCTTCAATCGCGGCGTTCAGAGCAAGGAGATTCGTCTGCTCTGCAATATTGTTGATGAGCCCCGTCATTTCATTTATCTGATTAATGTTCTTCCCGAAATTGTTGAGTTTTTCACCGAATTCTTTAAATGTAACACCAACAGTCTCCACAGATTCAGCAAGGCCGCTCATATTCTCATTGCTTTTATTAGCGATGCTGTTAATATCTTTAGTCTTCTCCTGTATCTCAATAAGGGTCTCTGTCATGGTCTGAATTGAGTTTCCGAACTCCGAAAGAATATCAGTTACCTCCATAAGCTTTTGCGACTGTTCAGCTGTCCCTTTCGCCACTTCCTGGACAGAGTTTGAAACCTCACCTGATGAAGACGCAATCCCCTCTGCTGACATGTGAACTATTTCAGCCTTGTCATCTATGGCCTCTGAATGGGTTTTTATGCTCAAGAGCATCTCTTTAAGAGATGACTGCATCTTCTCAGCTGATCTTGATATGTCACCCACCTCGTCAGTTAATTTCAGATATTCTGAATTGATCTCTGATGAAAAATCACCCTGTTCCATTGACTGAAGGTTTGTGCTGATGCTGCTGATGGGATTAGCAATTTTCCGTGCGATGTAAACTGTTATGGCAAAACTGAGCAGGGCGGAAATAACCAGAAAAATAAAGGTGATTTTTCCTATGCTCCTTGCGCTGTTCAGAAATTCACGCGCTTCAACAAAACATATATAGTTCCAGTTGAGTTTTGAATTTAAATCCGAGGTTTTTCTGATGCTGATTGAATACCTAATCCCGTCAGGCATCCTTGTGCTAAAAGATCCGCTCTCTGCAATGGCGCTTTCAAGTCTGCTGATTTTCAGTTCTTTTATATTTTTAGAAATGGTATCGGGATTTTTAGGGTTTGCAATGATAGTCCCTTTGTTATCAGCTATAACAACATAACCGTTTTTCCCGAGCTTTATATTATCAATCAGTTTTGTCAGTTTTTCAAGATTGATATTCATAGTTACTGCCCCGGCAAACTTTCCCCCCTGGTTTTTAACAGCTGATATGGATATAATATTCTGCGCCCCGTTTGATGAGCGGTATACATCACTCAACACAGGTTTGTCGGGATTGGCGAGGGCAAGTTTATACCAGTCTCTTACCCTTGCATCATAACCGTTTTTTCTCGGAGATGCGGGATACTGAACAAAACCTCCGTTAACCTCCACTCCAAGTGAAACAGTATCAACTTCAGGGTGAGTCTCTACAAAGTGCTGAAAAATTTTATATACCTCAGCTTCATAAGCAGAGTTCTTTAACGGGGTCATGGGAACATTACCCGATGGATCTTTCAGGTTTACATAAGATGTTATCCGTGAATCGGCCTGTCGTAGAAGAGAATTTTTAGCCATCATCAGGGTATTCTCCTGAATGAGCTCAAGATAGTTCTCTATACCGTTATTTATATGTATTATCTCTTTATGGAGAGAGTCGGTGTAGTCGTTCTTTGTCTGTGCCGCAACTTTCAGATAAACTGTTACCCCCATAAGGAGCAGTGAAAACACAGTGAGGGAAACAAAGCCCGCAATGAGTTTGTTTTTAATATTAAGTTTAATATTAAGATGAAATTTCATGTCCTGGGCCCTCCTCCGGGATAATGGCTTTAATATAATATAAGGAGGAGCAGATTCCATTAATAAAAAAATGCTGGATTTATAGTAATCTCTGTCTTATAACATATAATTAAGACAGTTTGAACCCTTAATGCAATATGAAAATGATATGAATAAACAATGAGAAGAAAATTCCTCTTAATAAAACTGGCCGGGCTTATCCTTCTGTTCTCAACAGCAGGATGCTTCCAGAGAAACCCCCTCCCTGCTGATGGGATAATATCACATGAGGCCCTTGCTGGTGGAGGTGTCATTGAACTTTCAGGGCCCTGGGAGTTTTACAGGGAGAAATTTTATCATGGAGAAGATTTTAATTCTGCTGAAGCGCTTAAACAGAGAGAATTTATAGATTTCAGAAGAACTTTAAGCAGGACTATATCCGACAGTATCAGAAAACCGGGTTACTGTTTTTCCACATACAGGCTTAAAATCAATGTCCCTCAAAAACCGGATGAAAAGATAATGCTGCGCATCCCGGCTTACGATATGGCTGTTGATATTTACTCCAATGACATGCTGATTTTCACCAATGGAGCAACAGGAACAGCATCTGAACCGTCAGAGATTGTGAAATACTATCCTGTGGTTATTGAGGCAATAGCTAAAAACGGTATACTTGATATTGTTATTCACGCCTCCAGATGCCAGTTTGCCCGTAAAGGTGTAAAAGAGCCTCTGCTGCTCGGCTACTCTGGGGGACTCTCCAGGTATATCGAA
Source organism: Spirochaetia bacterium UBA5763 (assembly GCA_002418835.1). GTDB lineage: Bacteria > Spirochaetota > UBA4802 > UBA4802 > UBA5550 > UBA5550. Next base: position 64,457 of record DIEX01000019.1, read on the forward strand.
TTAGTTTCAGCGTTTGAAATGATACTCACAGGGTGGCTCCTTGTCATGTGTTTGTATAACATAGTGCTCTTCATTGTACTTAGAAGGGGGAGGCTTTATCTTTTTTTCGCGCTGGTCTGCCTTGCGGCTTTTATGCATTCAACAGCAGTGGGCTCGTCACTGCTCGGGAGACTGGGTGTCCCCTGGAACAAAATTGAAATGGTCAGTTATATCTCATGGCTTGCTGCTGTGTATTTCTATTACAACTTCTTTACTATGATGTTCAGTGAGTACAGAAGCAGAATCATATCGGCTTTATATTCAGCTGTGGCTGTTATATGCTGCGGTGTAATTATTCTGAGGCCATCAGCCGGTTGCGACTTACTGTATTATCTTATCACACTGCTTTATCTTTTTTCAATTGTTTATTTTCTCGGAATCTCTATGCACGCGTTTTCAAAGAAAAAGAAAAACTCCGGGCTGCTTGTGGTTTCATTTCTTCTGCTTATACCGTTATTATTCTCGGGTAAATTTTTCCGCTCCTCCATGACCAGGTTTAATATAGTCGGGCCTGCCGAGATTGTTTTATTCTGTATAATCCAGTCCATTATTATAGGGAGAAACATCAATGTTCAATACAAAAGAAACAGGGAACTTGCAGCAGCCCTTCAGCAGAGCAACGCGGAGCTCACTGTACTTAATAAACACCTTGAACTTATTGTGGCGGAAAAAACAGACGAGCTTAAACGCCAGAACATGGAGATATTGCAGCAGAGCCGGAAGATTATGGATATGAACCTTAATTTAGAGGAGAGGGTTAAGTCCTCAATTGAGGATCTGCGGCGTAAGGATGACATGCTGACAATCAGCGCGAGGCAGGCTGCAATGGGTGAGATGTTAGGATTTATCGGACACCAGTGGAAGCAGAACATATACGCCATCTCTCTGTATACCGAAGCTCTTAAAAATCTTCTTAACAGCAGGGGCGAGTTTAACAAAGCAGCTGCCGGGGAATCTCTTGATAAGATAGATTCATTTGTAATTGCCATGTTCAACACCTTTAATAATTTCAACAATTTCATCAGGCCCAATAATGACGTTGAACTGTTTTCAATTAAAGGAGCGGTGGAGGATACCATTATCCTCGTTTATGATTTTGTCACAATCAACAGCGTAACTATTGAAAGGGATTATCGCGATGACCCTGTGCTGGAGGGGCTCTCCAATGAACTGGAACAGGTTATAGTAAATATAATAAAGAACTCAATAGACGAATTTAATGGAAGAGGGATTACCGGCCGTAAACTTCTGATTTCAGTTTACACTGAGGGGGATATGAATTATCTCAGAATCAGTGATAATGCCGGAGGTATAAAGCTGGATAACCCCTCTGATGTATTTGATAAATTCCGCTCTTCAAAAGACGGCGGCACAGGGCTGGGGCTTTATATAGCAAAGATTATTATTGAACAGAGATTTAACGGATCCATAGATGCACTGAATACAGATAACGGAGCTGAATTTGTAATAGCCATTCCTGTTTACGAAGAGTAGATAATTAATCGGGCCTCAATGTAAGTGTACTATCTGAAGAAACAATAATCTTTTTTATTATATAGGAGTTGAAGCCGGATCGTGAAATAACTTTCAGCATATACTTTATCTCATCCATTGTGCAGGCGAGTTTTGATATATAACCGTAATTCCCGGCGTCACCCATGAGCGAGTCTATTTCACCTTTCGGGCGGGCTGTTAAAAAAATCACAGGAGCCCCGCATATGTTTATAATTTTTTTTGCAGCATCTATCCCTGAAATCCCCGGCCCGAGATTTACATCCATAATGATAAAATCAAAGCGCTTACCGTTTTCGATAATCTGTATGGATGACTCACCATCCGGGGCATGAAATGTTTCATAGCCTTCATCTTCCAGCATCTTCATTAAAGCAATGGCATTAATCATCTCATCTTCCACGAGGAGCACGCTCCCGTGTTGCAGCCTGTTATTCATAAACCTTCAAACCTCCTTCAGAGCACACCAATATTTTTTGCCGAAATCAGGGGGCTGACCTAAAAGTAATTTCTTTGTCATACCGGCTGTAGCGAAGCGAAATGCCGGTATCTCATACAACAGATTCAATTAGGAGATTCCGGTATTTGCACGAATTGAAGTTGCAAAACCGGAATGACAAAAACTTTACAATCAGACTTTTAGACAACCCCGACAAAGAGTTCACTAATTCAAATGTAAAATGCTACAAGCCTCTGTTGTAATAGAAATAATAAGGTTTAAGCGTTAAAATGTTAATCATACAATAGTATGAAATATGAAGGAAAAAAGTATGATACGGCATATTGTTGAATTTTACAGAGACAGAGGATAGCTAATCACTGCCGCTGAAGATGTTGTTTTTCAGCGCGTAAAGCATAAGTTCATTGGCGGAGGATACATTGAGTTTCTGCATCATGTGGGACTTATGGGTTTTAAGGGTGGACTCACTTATGTTAAGGACGCTGCATATCTCTCTCCCCCTCTTCCCTTCAGAGATGAGCTTCAGCACTTCATATTCCTTCTCTGTCAATGATTCAGATGCAAGAACAGCCGGCGCGTTTTTTCTCACGGTATCATCACTATTCATCAGTTTTGTCATGACTTTGGGGGTTATATACTTTAGCCCGCCGGCAACAGTATCAAGGGCCTGTATAAGTTCACGCGATGAATTCTCCTTTAAAAGGTAGCCGTCAACCTTCAGCTCCATTGCTTCACGGATATACTTTTCTTCAGAATATGATGTGAGTATAATGATTTTAACAGGGCTTTTTTTCTCCCTGAGTTTGCGGGTGATTTCAAATCCGTTCAGTACAGGTATGGAAAGATCCAGTACAGCAATATCAGGGGATAGTTCCATGATGCTGTTAAACGCGGTGAGTCCGTCAGTTGCCGTGCCTATTACTGAAAATTTTTCCATTGACTCAATAGCTATCTTAAGCCCCGGAAGAATCATCTCGTGGTCATCAACAAGGAATACTCTGGTTTTTGTTCTCAGCATAATGGATATTATTATATAAGATTTTTATTTATGTCAATATGCTTTTCCCGCTCTTACAGGCAGGCATGCCCGTAAAAGCGGGAAAAGAACCATTATAAATTGTATAAATTCATGTTTTTATCAGTTAATAATTATCATGCGCAGAGAAAAACTTCAATAGTACTTTAGTATGAGGAGGGAGGAATCGGCTCAGATTACAGTATATACGCATCATATTGCGGCATATACGCTTCAGATCGTGACATATATGGCTCAGATCGCTACATATATGCATCATGTTGAGGTATATACGCTTCAGGTTGCCGCATATACGGCTCAGATCGGCGCGTATGCGGCTCAGGGATAGCATATATGCCTCACGGATGCACTTTCTGCTTATTTAGCTGTATATGTGAAAATCGGCTGGAGTTTAAAAAGCTATATTGTGTATTGAGTGAAATGATGTGATAAAAATTTCCCGCTGAAAACAGCGGGAAATGAACTGAAATATTATTATTTTACAGTTTCAGGCACGGCTTCCGCCTTTTTTTTAGCGGACTGCTTTTTTCTGATCTGTCTGCTGTATTCGCATGTGTACATTTTATATTTTGACTCATCTTTTTTAAATACATACCGTCCATAACTGCGTACTTCATCAACTGATTCTTTCAGGTGCGTGAATGCCTGATCCCGTATCTTGGAGATAGAGTTACAATGTTTTCTCTCTTTAATAACATTAGCGAGAAGGGCTGCCATTTTTGCGGAGGTTGAGGCCGCAAGCTCCAGGTTTGACAGATCATAATTAATTTCTGTCAGAGGTTCAGTATTTTCCCCTGCTATGACAGCAAGGTCATTAAGGTTCTGTATCATCCTCGGATATGTACCCCCTGTTTTAAAATGTGCAAGTTTTCCCCTGAAATATGAATCTTTTCTATACGCGAATTTCATTGCGCAGAGAAGTTCATCCCTTAGTACCAATGCAACCGGGGCTTCTTTGAGCCAGATTTTTTCTGAATTCTCATGGGTGTTCCCTGCTGCCAGCCATCTTGACTCCGCTTCACGGAGAGCCCCTGCGCGTACAGGGATGTTGTCAACATGAGACCATTTTAGCCCTCTGGCAGTCAGTATCTCCTTATCATCCTGACACCAGCTGTAGAGGTTTTCGGCTTCCTGGATGTAAACCAGCACAGGAATCCCTTTTACTTTCTGAATTGCGTCATCCGGTATAGACCTGATTGCTGCAATTTCCTGGTCATAGAATGTTTTAGACATTATAGTCCTCCTGAAATTTTTATTTTTATGCCTATATAGTGCAGGCATGGATATATTTTCGTTTTTTATGTCTCATTATCAAGTGTTTTTTTAACTTTTATGCTCTAAATTATTTAAAAAATTTAGTTTTTTTTGGATATGAGGGTTCAAAGGGTAGATTTGCAGTCTGGAAACCGTTTTTTAGAGTAAAATTTTGAGAAAATTTCTGACATCGACCTGCCAGGTCTATGTTTTATGGATGTTGTGTGGTATGGTTGAGGTGCGGATAGAGTGTGTATGCGTGTTTTATGGTTATTTTGGAGTTGGGTTGTTCCGACATTTATAATGTAAATTGTATAGTGAAAATGGGATAATGGATCTTCCCCGGTTATAAAAGCCCCTCGCCCCCTTAATCCCCATCTCCCTGATCGGGAAAAACTGAAGGGGAGAGGGGGAGAAGATTAAAAGGAATGGGCGATTCTATTAAATTATTATATGGCAGGAATTGATGATGTATTTTGCACATAGCATTGAAGGGAAAGAAGAGAAAGAGTGGCATACTCTTTCATCTCATTTAATAGAGACTGGTAACCTGATGTCTTCGTTTGCATGCAAGGAAGAATATAAACGTGCTTTTTTTGCGACCGGATATCTTCATGACCTTGGGAAATATCAGCCACGTTTTCAGGATTATTTGAAAAATGGGGGCAGAAGAGGAAGTGTTCCACATGCTTCATTTGGTGCCGGTTATTCATTGATTTTGAATAAACAGGAGATGTCTTTCACCATTGACGGGCATCACAAAGGATTACCGGATAGAGCCGATTGGAAAAATGATGTTACTCCATATCATAAACTTGAAGTCGAAAATTTTGATGAAGTTATCAGAACTTTTTATTCAGATACCGGAATAGATGAAAATTTATTCAAAAGAAATTCCCCTGTTTTTGAAAATAAACATGAGAGGGAATTGTTCATAAGATACTTATTCAGTTCCCTTACCGATGCTGACTGGCTTGATACAGAAAAAAATTGCAGTCCTGAAATATCAGATCAAAGAATAAAACAAAACCTTGATTATGATGAATTTATTAATAAACTTCAGTTTTTCATAAATAGCAAATCAAAGGATGGAGAACTGAATAAACTTAGAAATGAAGTCCGCGAATATGCTGTTTCCAAAGCAGAGATGCCTGTTGGATTTTATTCAATGAATCTGCCGACAGGGATGGGGAAAACTTTATCATCAATAGCATGGGCATTAAAACATGCCGAGAAAAATAGTTTGAAAAGAATAATTATAGTTCTCCCATTCATAAATATTATAGATCAAACTTCTAATATACTTAAAGAGATTTTTGGAGATGAATATATACTTGAACATCATTCCGGTCTTGGGGAAGAACTGGAGATTACAGAAAATATATCGGATGCTCAGTATATTAAACGGCTTGCATGTGAAAACTGGGATTTCCCGATTATTGTAACAACAACAGTGCAGTTTTTTGAATCGATATTCAGTAATAAACCATCCAAATGCAGGAAGGTTCATAATATTGCTGAATCTGTTGTTGTTTTTGATGAAGTTCAATCCTTACCAAAAGATATAATTGAGCCGACTTTGACAATACTTGAGAACATTAAGTCTGTAATGAATTCATCTTTTCTATTCTGTACGGCAACATTACCAGCCTTTGAAAAAAGAGATAGATTTAAAGGAATTGGATCAATCATATCTCTTGTTAAAAATCCCGCTGAATTGTTTAATCAAACGCGCCGTGTAATATATCATATTGTAAATAGTTTTGAACCTGTAGATTATGCTGAAATATTTGATATAGCAGAAACAGAAAACTCTTCCATCCTTGCAGTGTTTAATACAAAGAAATCAGCAAGAGAGTTCTTTGATTATTCCGGAAGATCCGGCATCTGGGAAAAGAGATATCATCTTTCAACAGGGATGTGTCCTGTTCATAGAAAGAAAGTGATTAAAGATATTCGTGAAGATTTAATCAATAGAAAAAAAATTCTGGTTTCATCAACACAGCTTATTGAAGCTGGAGTCGATTTTGATTTTCCCTGTGTAATGCGGGAAGCTGCTCCGCTGGAATCTATAATACAATCAGCAGGGAGATGCAACAGGGAAAACAGAATGGAAGAGTATGGGAATGTTTATCTTTTCAGTCTGATTGAATCCAGAATGCCTGATAAACAGTACAAAACAGCTTCAGAATATGCATTGGAATTAATTAAAGATAATCAGCAGAATCTGTATGAACATAATTTTTATGAGAGTTATTACAGGAAACTTGTTGGTCTATTTGTGGATGCTGATAAAAGAAATATAAATAAAGCCAGGGAGAATTTTGATTTTGAAACTGTAAGCCGGAGTTACAGGATTATCGATAACAAAACAAGAGGCCTTGTTGTTTATAATTATGATGAATCAAGCAGGGAACTCGTAGATTATGTAAGCGGTAAACCGTTTTTATCGCGGGATGATTACAGGAAGATGCAGATCTATATTGTACAGGTTTATGAAAACTTTATTAGAGAAAACAGTAATTCTATAGTGGAAACCAGTAATGGAATATCTGTCTGGTATGGCGGGTATGATGAATTTACAGGCATTTCAGTTGATCCTGTAAGTTCTGATAGTTTTGTGGTTTAGCGGTTATAATTATGCCATACATGTATATTCTAAGATGCGATGATAGCTCATATTATACAGGGAGTACCTGGCATATTGATCAGAGACTTGATGAGCATAATTCCGGCAGGGGGGCAAATTATACTGCGAGGAGATTACCTGTTGAATTAGTTTATTATGAATACTATGAAAGAATCGATGAAGCTTTTTACAGAGAAAAGCAGGTACAGGGCTGGACAAGGAGAAAAAAAGAGGCATTGATGGATGGCAGAAATGATCTGTTGCCTGAGCTTGCGAAGAAGATTTGGAAGAAGGATTAGTCTGAGCGGTGCTTCGATGCTTCGATACGAGCTGTCGCTCTACTCAGCAACCGAAGGAACTTTTTCTGAGTAATGTTTAATACAAAAGGTTCGTCGGTGCTTCGATACGCTGATGAATTTTAAGTAATGCCGGTATTTGATGCCAGCTACTCAGCAACCGGAGGAACTTTTTCTGAATAATGTTTAATACAAAAGGTTCGCCGGTGCTTCGATACGAGCTGTCGCTCTACTCAGCAACCGGAAAAATTTTTTCTGAATAATGTTTTTATACAAAAAGTTCGCCGGTCACTGAGTATGGCTTTGCCCGTATCGAAGTGTAAGGCGATATATAAGGAGGATTCATGTTAGATAAAGAGATAGTAAGAGTCAAAGTCACAGGTGAATTTGCATGTTTCACCCGTCCTGATTTAAAAGTTGAGAGGATGACTTATCCATGCATGACACCTTCGGCAGCAAGAGGTATTCTTGATTCCATTTTATGGAAACCGGAATTTCAATGGTATGTTAGACGAATCATAGTCCTTAATCCGGTTAAGTTTTTCTCTGTTAAGAGAAATGAAATTAACTCAAAGCAGGGTAGAAATCCTATTGTAATTGAAGATAAGAGAGCCCAGAGGAACAGCATAGTTCTCAAAGATGTCTCATATATTATTGAAGCTTCGGTTTATCAGAAGGAGAAGTCAGAGGGTAATCCACCGAGGAAATATGTAGAGATGTTCAGACGCAGGGTAAAGAAGGGGCAATGTTATCGCAGGCCTTATCTGGGAACAAGAGAGTTTTATGCTGAATTTATGGAACCCGTTGGAAATGAGGTTCCAATAACAGAACCTATACCTGTAGGGAGCATGCTCTTTGATATATTTTATAATGAGACAGGGAAACCATCACCTTTATTCTTTTATGATGTTTCTGTAGAGAATGGAGTATTGAATTGTGAAGTGGCTGAAAATGACAGGATGATGGAGTCGAGTCATCTACAGCCTTCTGCTGATTCGGAAGTGAGTGCTTATCTCTATGAATTCAGGCAGATTGAAGACGCTGAATTCGATATGGAGGTTATACAATGATCAGGGAACTCAGTGAACTGGGGAAAAAAATACGGGAAGCGAATGCAGGTGAAAAAATTGTCCATGATGCTCTTAAAGATGAACCAATATCGATAGATCTGGTTATTAAAGACGATGGTTCTTTCTGTAAGTTCGAAGTCATAGAGAAAATAGTAAGACCTGCTGAAGCTATAACTGCAAAGAAAGGTAAAGCGAGATTGCTTCTTGATAAAGCGGAAGAAGTTCTCTGTTATCAGGGTGATAATAAGAAACATGAGCTTTTTATTAACAAACTTAATGAATACAAAGATGTTGATGCTGTTAAATCTGTAATCAAATTCTATAATGATAACAAAATCAATGGTGTTGAAACTGCTCTTGCGAAGTTTGAAGAGCAGGTTGGAGAAAAGGAACGCGGTGGTAATATTGCATTCAGAGTATTAAATGATGATTCCAGACTTCATGAAAAGAAAGACGTGTATGATGCAATTATTAATAAGTATGAAGCTGAACAAAACTTAAAGCTGAAAGATGATGTTAAGGTTTGTTCGATATGTGGAAGTTCAAATTTTCCTGTTGAAGATATACCTCATGGTATGATTAAGCGTGTGCCTGATGGTCAAACAAGTGGATGTGCACTTGTATCATACAATGATGACGCATATGAATCTTATACATTAAAGGGTAATTTAAATTCATCAATTTGCACAAATTGTGCGCGTACTTATACAGAAGGTTTAAACTGGTTAATGTCTAATGGTAATAATCAGCTTATAGAAGATAGTAAAGGGAAACAGAAGGAAATATTCAAATATTCTAATCGTAGAAATTTCGGTTCAGATACTGCAATGGTGTACTGGACAAAAAACAATCAGAAATGCACCGAACTTGACCTTTTCGATAATCCCGACCCTAAAGAAATATCAGTGTTAATAGATTCAGTAACTGCAGGTAAAGCCAGTCAGATTGAACCAGATTATTTTTATTCATGTACTTTATCCGGTGCTGCTGCCCGTATTGCGGTAAGAGACTGGATTGAAATCAGTCTTGGCGATTTAAAGAAGTCAATAGCCTGCTGGTTTAAGGATATCAGAATCGAGGCGTGGGGTGAAGTCTATCATGCACCGCTATACAGGCTTGTTAATGCCACACAAAATGAGAAAAATAAAAACGAAACAACTTCTTCGAGGATTGCAGTTCACTTATGGAATGCTGCATTAAAAAACACTTCACCACCTTTATGGATATTAACATCAGTTTTAAAGCGTGTAAGGATTATGGAAAATGATGAAAATAAAAAAAATAAAGAGAGTATAACACCAGAGAGAGCGGCGTTAATACGCCTGATATTAAATAGAAATAATAAGGGAGGTTTTATGATAAAAGAAGATCTGGATCATGATAATACTAATTCTGCATATGTATGCGGAAGAATATTCGCTGTGCTTGAGAGTATTCAGAGGGCGGCACTTGGTAAAGATATTAATGCAGGGATAAGAGAGAGGTTTTTTTCTTTTGCTTCAACAAATCCATCCCCTGCATTCGGCAGATTAATGAAGATGTCCCAAAATCATCTAACCAAGCTTAAAGGAGAGAAGGCGGGGCTTGCGGTAATTCTTGATAAAGAGCTGTCTGAGTTGTTTTCCAAGATTAAAGCATTTCCAAATGTTTTTTCTCTGGAAGAGCAGGGGCAGTTTGCCATTGGCTATTATCATCAAAAGCAGGATACTTATAACAGGGCAAAACAGAATAAAGAACTAAAAGATGTGGTGGAGGATGTGGAATGATGGTGAGTTCCGGTGCTTCGATACGCTGATAGACTTATTATGATACCTGTATATAGTATCGGCTACTCAGCAACCGGAGAAAGTTGCTGTAGTCGGAGTGAGCAGGGTCATCGCGGGAAGTACGCCGGTTGCTGAGTAGGGCGTTAGCCCGTATCGAAGCACCGGCAGTAAAATAAATTTGATAAAATAAGGAGATAAAACATGCGTAATCCAATTAAAAACAGGTATGATTTTGTTTATTTATATGATGTAAAAGATGGTAATCCCAACGGAGATCCTGACCAGGCAAACCTTCCAAGAGCAGATGCTGAAAACCAGGAGGGTATTGTTACTGACGTATGTATTAAAAGAAAAGTTAGGAATTATATTTCGCTGAAACATGGGCACACCTCTCCTTATAATATATTTATCAGGCAGGGGAATGTTCTTAATCCAATTATAAAGAGTTCGGGGAAGGATATAGAAGAAAGACAAAAAAAATTAACTGAAGACTATTATGATATAAGAACATTCGGTGCTGTTTTAAGTACTGGCGCTAAGGGTGAGGGGGCTGGTACTCTTAGAGGACCTGTTCAATTTGCATTTTCAAGATCTGAAGATAGAATTTATCAGGCAGAGCATTCTATTACTCGTTGCGCTGTTACAACTGAAGAAGAAGCAAAAGCTCAGGAAAGTCGTGAACATGCGTCTACCTTCGGGCGTAAATCCACTGTACCTTATGCATTATATAGAATGCACGGATTTATATCCGCTGTTGATGCTGCTAAAACAGGTTTTTCAGAAGAAGACTTAAATCTCCTATGGGAATCCCTTTTAAATGCTTTTGAGCATGACAGGGCTGCTGCTCGTGGAGAAATGAATCCTCGAAAACTTATTGTTTTCAAGCATTCAAATCACCTCGGTAATGCACGTTCCGGTGAATTATTTGATAAAGTTGTAATTGAATCAAAAACAAATCTGCCAAGAGATTTTAAAGATTACAATATAAGTATTGATGAAAAAGTACCGGCAGGAATAGAATTAATTATAAAATTGTAATTTAAGATCTTTCCCCCTCTCCCTCATCAATTCTTCAAATGGGAGAGGCCGCTCATTGCCCTCCGTGGCATCGCGGCATTAGTGCATCCATGCACGTCAGGGCTGCGCGCAGCGACGGGGTGAGGGCATACAATTATTTTAGATAGAAGTTTTCTTCCATAGTTTGTAATTTATTATAGTTGATAAAAAAGTAGCAATTGTTGTATTTTTAAAACCAGGAGGCATTATGAGACATTTACAAAGAACAATAAAAGCAGTAATATATGAAGGTGATGAGTCAGGATATGTAGGCAGCTGCTTTGATCTCCCGGTTGTTACGCAGGGTAAAACTCTTGACGAAGTGGTTAGTAATTTAAAAGAAGCAATTGAACTTCATTTTGAAGGTGAAGATCCGGCTGAAATGGGTTACGTGGAAAATCCCGCTATACTTATTACTTATGAAGTGGATGCTGTATATGCCAGGGCTTAAAAAATTATCCGGTGCTCAGCTAATAGCAATTTTCAATAAATTTGGCTTTGAGGTAATATCTCAGAAAGGCAGTCATGTTAAACTGAAAAGATTTATTGAAGAAAAACCGCAAACACTAACCATACCTAACCATAAAGAAATTGATACAGGTACTCTCCGTGCAATTTATAATCAGGCATCAAGATATATTGCACCTGAAGAACTTAGGAAATATTTTTATTCAGAATGATTATTCAGTAAATGTACTCCGAAGAAGACTACATACAGCTCTCCGCAATACAGCATTATATATTCTGTCCTAAACAGTGCGCGCTAATACATGTACACAACCTCTGGAATGAAAATCTGTTCACCGCAAAAGGCAAAATCATGCACGAAAAGGTCGATTCCGGTGAAGATGAATCCCGTGGTGAAAAGCAGATACTCCGCAGCCTGAATATTTACAGCAAGAGGCTCGGACTGTCCGGCAGATGTGATGTTGTAGAGCTGCTTGGATGCGAAGAAGATACAACACCATATCCGGTTGAGTATAAATCGGGAAAACCCAAGAATGATATAAGTGACATGGCGCAGCTATGCGCACAGGCTTTGTGCCTTGAGGAGATGATAAATGTCCCGATAAAAAAAGCTGCTATATTTTACGGAAAACCCCGCAGACGCCTTGAAGTCGAAATAGATGATGAATTAAGAAGAGCTACTGAAGATATTATAAAATCAATTCATAAGATGATAAGCGAAAAAAATATTCCATCTGCAAAATATGAATCTAAATGTGATTCATGTTCGCTGCATGATTATTGTATGCCCGAAGTCACAACAAGAAAGTTAAACTCTTACATTGAGGAGCTTTATAAAGAAGATGAAGAGACACCTTAACACTTTGTATATAACATCACCCGATGCCTATATCCGCAAAGAGGGGATGACCTTCGTTGTAGAGATAGAAGATAAGAAGGCGCTTCAGGCCCCGGTGCATACCATCGAAAATATTGTATGTTTCGGGTTTAAGCCTCTTACACCGGCGCTTATGGCTTTTTGTGTGGAGAATAATATTGGAATCAGCTATCTATCCATGCACGGGAAGTTCCTTGCAAGGGTATATGGGGAGCAGAGGGGGAATGTGCTTCTGCGTAAAACTCAATACTCAATGCATGATATCGAGGAGAAATCACTTGCAATAGCAAAGAATATAATTGCCGCAAAGATAACCAATTCGCGCAGTGTTCTTCAGCGTCACAAAAGGAATCATGGTGACAGTGCTGATGGAAGAGTTTCACGTGCTGTAGATGAACACGCGCGTTATATAAAACTGGTTCAGAACGCTCACAATCTGGATGTGCTTCGCGGTTATGAGGGTGATGCAGCTTCTCTATACTTCGGTTGTTTTAATGAACTTATTACCTCGCAAAAAGAGGATTTTGTAATGAACGGCCGGACAAAGCGGCCGCCGCTTGATTATGTTAATGCTCTTCTTTCATTTGTTTATATGCTTCTTGTGAATGAATTACGGTCTGCTATGGAGACAACGGGATTGGACCCGCAGGTGGGGTTTCTTCACAGAATACGCCCCGGCAGGCCGAGCCTCGCTCTTGATTTAATGGAGGAGTTCAGAGCATATATTGCTGACAGGATTGTGCTTAATTTAATAAACCTTAAACAGGTAACAAAAGCTGATTTTGAGAGAAGAGAGACCGGAGAGATACGAATAAGCGACCGTGGACGTAAAGAAGTGCTTATGGCTTATCAGAAAAAGAAGGATGAGGTAATTGAACATCCTTTTCTTGGTGAAAAAACAACAGTGGGACTTCTGCCGCATATTCAGGCAATGCTTCTTGCAAGGTATATACGCGGAGATATGGAGCAATACCCGCCATTTTATATTAAGTGAGGTTATATGCTGGTTCTTGTTACTTATGATGTGTCAACCCTTGATTCAAATGGGGCAAAGCGTTTGCGAAAGATGGCAAAGACATGTGTTAATTACGGTATCAGGGTTCAGAAATCTGTTTTTGAATGTAATGTTGCTCCGCACCAGTGGGAGTTTTTTAAATCAGAACTTCTTGATATTTTTGAGCCTGCAGAAGATAGCGTCCGGTTTTATTTTCTTGGGAGCAACTGGAAAAGGAGAGTAGAACATCATGGACTTTCTTCCGGTTTTGAGCATGATGAGCCTATGATTGTCTGACCGCTAACCTGTAGCGAACATAAAACAGCGGGGGGATAGCGGATTTTTTTTCTTCTATAATACAGTTTGAAACAAAACTATATTCCCTGATCTTTGAAAACATTTTATTGACAAATTATTCCGGTTAGCTTTTAAATTGAATTAGCCCTGATAGAATCAATTGTTTTTATCAGGCAGTCACGCCCCACGCGGGCGTGTGGATTGAAACTTTATAAAAATTGGGACAAAATAGGAGCCTTTTGTCACGCCCCACGCGGGCGTGTGGATTGAAACATTCTGCGTGGATAAGGTATATGTGGGATGGGGGTCACGCCCCACGCGGGCGTGTGGATTGAAACATCAATATTATTGATAAGCCTTGAAGCTCCCTCGTCACGCCCCACGCGGGCGTGTGGATTGAAACGTCAAAACAATGGGAAAAACAGACCAGGCCATTATGTCACGCCCCACGCGGGCGTGTGGATTGAAACAACTCTTCCATACAACAATTTAATAAAATACTTAAGTCACGCCCCACGCGGGCGTGTGGATTGAAACAGGGTATCCATGTTTTTATTGAATGAAGCGAGCCGTCACGCCCCACGCGGGCGTGTGGATTGAAACGTTGAAACCATCAATGAGATGGTGAGACTCGGGATGTCACGCCCCACGCGGGCGTGTGGATTGAAACCAGAAAGATTACTCGGTGGGGCCGGTGCTCACCGGGTCACGCCCCACGCGGGCGTGTGGATTGAAACAACTACATCAGGTGATGATGATATCACTGTCGCATGTCACGCCCCACGCGGGCGTGTGGATTGAAACGAAAGCCTGATTTTGAGCCTTCTGGATGCTGCCAAGGTCACGCCCCACGCGGGCGTGTGGATTGAAACTTAGCAACAATGGAACTTGCTCCGGCTTTCCATAGTCACGCCCCACGCGGGCGTGTGGATTGAAACCGTTCCAGTAAAATCTTATATATGCTAAATATGTAGTCACGCCCCACGCGGGCGTGTGGATTGAAACTTTGTTTCACGGTTTATACTGAATTATGAACCCTGTCACGCCCCACGCGGGCGTGTGGATTGAAACTTGCATCTCAACAGTATTATGATACTCAAAGTAGGTCACGCCCCACGCGGGCGTGTGGATTGAAACAGGTATAGAACCGCAAAACGGGCAAGGCTTAATGTCACGCCCCACGCGGGCGTGTGGATTGAAACTTCATCCGGCTGCAATGTGTCCATGCCGATCTCCGTCACGCCCCACGCGGGCGTGTGGATTGAAACCTATGGTTATTTGAGTAATCAATATCTATCCCTGGTCACGCCCCACGCGGGCGTGTGGATTGAAACCTGATGAAGATAAAGTAAAACTAAAATTATTAACTGGTCACGCCCCACGCGGGCGTGTGGATTGAAACTATACCTGAAGTTAAGGGAGATGTAGTAATGCATGTCACGCCCCACGCGGGCGTGTGGATTGAAACAGCTTGATGTAATACATAGAGCATTACAATTATGGGTCACGCCCCACGCGGGCGTGTGGATTGAAACGTATAGATATATTCGTTAGCTTGTAAGTAGTTCAAGTCACGCCCCACGCGGGCGTGTGGATTGAAACTTTTATTCAATAGCTGTTAAAGCTTATCATAATTTGTCACGCCCCACGCGGGCGTGTGGATTGAAACCTTCCGGTGTATCAACAGGGATTACATTCAGGCTAGTCACGCCCCACGCGGGCGTGTGGATTGAAACTCTCGCATACCTCACAAACGCGAAGGTGAGAGGAAAGTCACGCCCCACGCGGGCGTGTGGATTGAAACGTTGTATGCCTCCAATTTCAGGGAATGTTTCGAAGTCACGCCCCACGCGGGCGTGTGGATTGAAACAAGAATATATATTCCGAAAAAGAGATCCCGGCAGTCACGCCCCACGCGGGCGTGTGGATTGAAACGGTCTGGAAATGAAGGATAAACATAATCTTTCAAGGGTCACGCCCCACGCGGGCGTGTGGATTGAAACATATTCGATTCCTCCATCGATTTTAATTTTGTTCTGTCACGCCCCACGCGGGCGTGTGGATTGAAACAATAACGGAATATGTAGGTGGCTTGATAAATGCAGGTCACGCCCCACGCGGGCGTGTGGATTGAAACACTGGTTTACCAGAGCAGCTGCTGCGGTTGACCAATGTCACGCCCCACGCGGGCGTGTGGATTGAAACAGCGAGCGGAAGTTCGCTCATATTAATAACCAGGGTCACGCCCCACGCGGGCGTGTGGATTGAAACAAACGGTATAATGCTCCGGGCACTCCCCGGATACTGTCACGCCCCACGCGGGCGTGTGGATTGAAACTGTGATATCGAAGGGGGGCAGGATATATTCCCGGTCACGCCCCACGCGGGCGTGTGGATTGAAACCAGGGTAAACTGATGACAATTTATCCTCTCATGCGTCACGCCCCACGCGGGCGTGTGGATTGAAACATCTGATGTGAATATACTTGCAAGCGGGACACAATGTCACGCCCCACGCGGGCCTGTGGATTGGAACGGTTGAAAATTTTTAATTAAACAGCAATATCCCCTGGAAGGGGACGGGCATGCCTGTTCCCTTCCAGGGGATAAGCGGGTACTGAAAATCTCCTGATTTAAGAAAATTCCAATCGCTTTACAAAATGAGTCATATTAATTATGATTGACATTTTACCAAAGCGTTAATAATTATTTTATAATGATCGATGTAAAAAAGCAGATAGTATACTTGAAAGAAGGCGCTTCTGAGGATTTTGAAGTTGCACGTGAACTTATTTTCAATAAAAGATTACGTCATGGTTTATTTTTTGTACACCTTGCTCTTGAAAAAATAATAAAAGCTCATGTCTGCAAAAACATAAATGATATTGCACCACGAATTCATAATCTTATAAGATTATCTGAGGTGGCTTCTCTTAAACTTGAGCAGAATTTTATAGATATTCTTGCTGAATTAAATGCGTTCAACATCGAAGGCAGATACCCTGATTCAAATATTATCCCTGTTTCTCAGAATGAAGCAATTGATTATCTGAAACGTTCTGAAGAGGTTTATATATGGCTGATGAAGCAGTTATAATCGCAGTAAAAAAATATTTAAGTAAACTGAAAGATTCAGGATTTGAAGATTGTTTTGCCGTACTTTACGGTTCACAAGTAACCGGGAACCATGATGAATGGAGTGATATAGATATTCTTATTATTTCATCTATATTTGATTCCGGAATCAGAAGAGAACATGTAAACCTCCTCTGGCGGATAGCTGCCGCAACAGACAGCCGTATTGAGCCAATCCCTGTTGGTAAGTTACAGTATAATAATGATGACGGAAATGCTCTGATTGAAATTGCCCGCCGTAATGGTCAGATTATCTCTCCCGCTGCCTGATAAATTTATACCCATCGGCTATTATCAATTACCTCTGTACGGGGCTGCATATGGTGATGAAGATTAATTATTCTCAATCCTGAAATAGATCCTCTTCCACATATACTTGCCGTTTTTATAAAAGGATGTAATATAGAAGTCCTGGTCAGTTGCCTTTTCTATAACATTAAGACCTATTCTGTTTGAGCTGTCCGCGAGTTTCAGGTTGCTGTCGTGATCAAGAATAAGCTTCACCTGATTGTCATTCAGAAGATCTTTTTCGGTCAGAACTGATTCATCGATTGAGTCATAATGTTCCGGGTTATTGTAGTCGAGATCTGAAAGGGTGTCCAGATATTTGAAGTAATCAAAAAAGTCACCGAACTCCTCTATTGCCGCTGAAAAGAACTGCCCGCATGGATATATTATTATATTAAAATAACCCGCAGACTTTTTGTTTTCGTCAACATTCTGCACTATCTGGCGCAGCATGGAGAATTGTGTGTTGCTTATAAGCTCATTCATTATAAAGCGGATGAATTTTTTCTGCATCCAGGGGAATTCTTCAGTAATCTTCTGAATCTCTTTATCAAAGATTCTGAAATGCCTTTCTCCAAGGCCCACTACGTAGATATATGGTTCAAATATTGTGCCGTCAGGATAGTATTTTGCATTGTTCCGGATCTTCACCGGCTGCCTGTTAAGGCGTTCTCTGTATCTGGGGGGGACAAGCTCATTGATGTTATCCAGATCGTCCTGTGTATCGATCTTTTCTATTCGGCTATCCGGCATAGTAATAATCCTGCAAAAGTTATTTAAAACAGAGAGTAATATTAAAACTTATACTCTAATTTATTGGTTTTAGTGGCATCTGTCAATGATTTTGTTAACTTTAAGCGGCTCGAAGCTGAAACTCCGGCTGCAATACCTCAATAAACTGTTTTTTTTTATTTATTCATTGCATCAATTCTTATCTGAGTAATGGTTGTATTATAAAATACTACGGGAGTGAATATGAGTGATCAGCTATATTCGGTTGAAATGAATGAGAAAACAGGGCGCTACCATATTTTTCTTTCATCAAAAGAGGGGAATAAGTGCAAACTGAAGGGCTCTTCTATCTGCCAGCAGATGGAATATGATGTAACAGCTGTTAATATCGGGCTTTGTGTTGATGAAAACCGGGTAAAAGCAATTATTGACAGATACGGGAATAAAATGTGCAAAGACTGTGTACGGCAGTTTAATCAGGCAGATATAGAGATTCGGGAAGTCATATAATCCTGTGTGTGCCGGTGCATATATGCCGCATCGGCACGAAGATCCGCAATTATGTATGATTCACATCCTCCCGAAACTCCCTGCGATATTCCTGTAATCAACAGGTTTTCCGCTGATGTAAACATTGGACTGTGCTTTGGCAATTATAACATCATTTTTTCTTATCTCAGCCACAGCGTGAAGAAGTGTGCTCCCTTCGCGGAAAATGTAAGCCTTTATTCTCACAACGTCATCTGCACGTGCTGTTCCCAGGTAGTCAACATTAAGATTTGTTGAAAGGAACTGGTGCTCATAACCAAGTGTGGCGCATGCCCACCCCATGGCGTCGTCAATCATGGCACACTGTATTCCCCCGTGCAGGTATCCGGCTGGATTTGTCATGTTCCTGTTTGCCTTTATTTCAATTTCGATCATCCCGCGTGAGGCTTCAATTAGTGTTCCGCCTAACCATTTTGTGAGGCATGGTATGGGGAAATCCGCAAGGTCTTTCCCCTTGAACATGGTCATCATGCCGATTACCTTATCTGAAATTTCCGCAGAATATTCTCTCTCTTTTTTACTCATGATTCCCCCACGTATTGGCTTTATTCATCTGTTTATTTCTGCTCATTATTTAATGTGTAAGTATTATTTTACAATAAAAAAATGAGCATTCGTTCGATTTAATCTTGACATTACGCCGTTCAATGGTATTCTCTATTCCGGCTGGCGTGAGATCTGTGTATCACCGGAGGGATGATATGACAGATAAAAATGATTTTGCAATTTCCACTCAAAATCTGACAAAAACATATAGAGGCGTTGAGGCCCTGAGGTCTCTTGATCTTAAAGTTCCGCGCAATTCCATTTTCGGCTTTCTGGGTCCCAATGGCGCAGGGAAGAGTACAACAATTAAACTCCTTCTGGGACTTATTAAACCGGCATCCGGTACAGGGAGCATTTTCGGTCTTGATATTGTTAATGACAGTTCTGCCATCAGGAGGAGGATAGGGTATCTTCCTCAGAATCCTAAATACTACTGCTATATGACCGCGCGTGAAATCCTCCGCTTTACAGCAGGTTTTTTCTACAACAGAAAAGACAGCATCATTGACAGCAGGATTGACGAAGTCCTGATGCTGGCTGGGCTTAATGATAAAGCTGACCGCTCCGTGAAAGGTTTTTCAGGAGGGGAGCTTCAGAGGCTCGGCATTGCCCAGGCGCAGGTGAACTCCCCTGATCTCCTGATACTTGATGAGCCCGCAGCCTCTCTTGATCCAATGGGGAGGCGTGATGTGCTGGATGTTATGCGGGCGCTGAAGGGTAAAACAACGATCTTTTATTCAACTCATATTCTTGATGATGTTGAGCGGGTCAGCGACAATGTGGGGATTCTCAACCGTGGTGAGCTGGTGGCTCTTGCTCCTGTTGAAGAGCTTCTTACTGCAAGTCATAGCGTTATTTACGATATCGTTATGCAGGGTGAGAGTGAATCTCTGGAGTCCCGTGTGTCAGCACAGCCCTGGGTCTCTTGTGTGAGAGCTGTAACAAACGGCGGCTGCACAAGGTGGAGCCTCACTGCCACGGATGAAATTTCCGCTGAAAGAAATCTTCTCCGCATGATCCTCGGCGAAGATAATATTGTGGTGAAAGAGTTTACCCGCAGGAGGGATGAGCTTGAGGATGTATTCATGAGAGTAGTGGAGGGAGAATGTAATGTCTGATAACAATAAAGGGAGCAGAAGGGAGTGGACCCGCGGCCTGTGGAATATGTTTCTCAAGGAGAACAGCGCCTGGTGGGGCACACGGAAGTGGATTGTACAGACAATTCTATGGACATTCGTGGTAACAGGGAGCGTTGCCTTTGTGCTTTATGTTTTTACTACATTGCCTGTTGCGGCCAAGCCTGATATTTATGACACCATGGGCACAGGTGCAGCTGCTTTGCAGCTTTTTTTTAATGTATGCGGTTTCACTTATGTCATTGGTGTAATTATACTGACTCACGATCTTATTATAAGTGAGAAGGAGTCAGGCACAGCGGAGTGGGTGCTTTCAAAGCCTCTGTCGCGTAAGGCTTTTGTTCTTTCCAAACTGGGGGCCGCTATTACGGGAATCACTCTGATTATGGTTCTACTTCAGGGGTTACTTCTGTTTATTGTCACAGGGCTGTTTCATGGAGAGATTGACCTTATACCATTTCTCAAGGGGCTTGGTGTAATATGGCTTATCTGTATTTTTTATATTACCTTTGTCATTTTTCTCGGCACTGTTGTCAGCACAAGGGGAGCAGTTCTTGGTATCGCTTTTCTTTTCTTCCTTGCGGGGAATCTTCTCCCGATGCTTTATGCCGAATCCTATTACATCATGCCGTGGAAGCTGTCGAAGATCGCATTTTCTTTTTCGGTGAGTCTTGCATGGAGCGCGAAGATGATGCTCCCCATTGTGATGACAGCGCTATGGTCACTCCTCTTTACCGCAGGTGCGTTATGGAGAATTGAGAGGATGGAGATTTAGTTAGTGTTTATTTTCTCCCCGGTATCCAGGGTATAAAGGAACTGGTTGTTCTTTTATACTCAGCGTACTCCGGGTTGTCTTTAAACATCGTCTCCTCCATCAGTGAAACGCCTGTAATCTTCAGAAGAGTATAAGTTATAAGCACAGGGCTTATAGCTGTGAATATCCCGTATTCAACTGAACATGATATTATGAATATTCCCCACCACATTGTTGCTTCACCGAAATAGTTCGGGTGCCTGCTGTACTTCCAGAGTTTATACCTCATAACCCTTCCTCTGTTAGCCGGATCTTTTATAAACTGCGATAGCTGCCTATCAGCGGATGATTCAATGATAAAACCTGTGAGCCATATTGCTGCACCTGCAATGTCAGTTATTGTAATGTAATCCGGCATCTCTGCGGATTGCGCCACCTGAAGAGACATCGCAATGAGCCACATGAAGAGCGCCTGCACAAGAAAAACCCTGAAGAGGCTTACAATGGGGAACCTGCTGCCATATTCCTTACGCCACTGCGTGTAGCGCGGGTCTTCAGGTTTACCAAGGCCCCGCTTTGTTATATGGTAGGAGAGCCGTAGCCCCCATACTGTAACTGTCGCAGTTATAATCACCTTTCTCCATAAAAACCCGTCACTTTGCAGGAATGTAAGCCATGCGATAATTATAAATCCCAGGCCCCAGAGTGAGTCCGCTATTGTGACATTGTTTTTTTTAAGGCTTATAAGCCATCCGGCGATTTCCATTATTGTCACTGCTGCAAGGTTTATTAAAAGTATCTGTATAAGTTCAGGCATAACCCCTCCATATTATCAGTAGTATTAATTTTCTTTAAACATATTTTTTTGTATAATGTTCATAATTAAGATACACTAATGTCATACCGGCTGTAGCAGCGCGGAATGCCGGTATCTTAAGGATGCAAAGAATAATAGTATAGCCTTATATGTATTGAATCCCTAAGATTCCGGTATTGCCCAATGGGCAAACCGGAATGACAGACTTTGTAGAAATTATTATCATCTTCTAATAGTATCTTCCCGGTATTAATGGGTCTTCAACTCTCTCCCCGGTTCCTCTTCTCTTAATTGCATCCTTTATCTCTGAATGTTTACTCTCTGTTATAGGGTATGATAATGCTATAACTATGGCTGCGGCATTGCATAGACATGGCACAAGTGCGTAAAGGAGTCGCAGGGTTAGCACCACACTTTCAGGCTGTTCGATATTCGGTTTATATCCAACTGCACCAAGTATTGAAAGACCAATACCCACACCTGCTGCTGCGGCAACTTTTTTTGAAAGAGACCAGATGCCGATGTACTGTCCCTCTCTCCGCTCCCCTGTCATAAGCTCATCATAATCTATAACATCTGCCTGAATAGATGAGGGGATTGCAAGTGTTGCTCCAAACCCGATACCGGAGAGGAACACCAGTACCCCGTACATAATTTCATCCCCTGCGCCGAGAAAAAATACGCCGGAGAAGGCCCCTGTATTTATAGCCATGGCCGTAAGCCAGGCCTGCTTCTTCCCGAATTTTCCGGATATCTTTATCCATAGAGGGAGAAATATTATCCCTGTGATAAAATAGATCAGAAGAAAGAGATCCGCCATGTCAGATCGGAGGACGTATTCCACGTAATATAATATCAGTGTTGCAGGGAGGTTGTTCCCTATTGCGCTTATTGTGTATGACACCAGTAGTATCATAAAGGGGCGGTTCATCCGCACATAACGGAATCCCTGGAATATACCTGTAGTTTCAGGCTCGGAGATCCTCTCCTTCAGAAAAATAACGCACCATATAGCGCTTGCTGCAATAAGAGGTGAGTAGACGATGGACATTATGAAGAATACTTCACCTTCACCTCCGGATGCTATACTCCCGCTGAATATATTTTTAATCAGAGCAGGAGATGCCGCTGTTGCAAATATCCCAAGCAGTAGAAATCCGTCGCGCATTGCAAAGAGTGATGTCCGTTCGTTGTAATCGAAAGTGAGTTCCGGGCCCAGTGATTCGTAAGGTACTGTAACAATTGTCCAGGAGAGAAAGAGCAGGAATATCCACAGGGCAAACCATGCTGTTGCGACGGGTACAGTCAGTTCCGGCGGATTAAAGAGAAATAGAATTGATGCAGAGACAAGTATTGCCCCTGCGAGGATCATTGGCCTCCTCCGCCCGAAACGTGTCACGGCCCTGTCTGAGATTACCCCTATCAGGGGATCTGTGAAAGCATCGAATAGCCGTATAACAAGGAGTATTATTCCTGCTGCCGCAACAGGCACGCCCAGAGTATCTGTGTAGAATTTAGGGATATAGACATATACAGGGATTCCTATTACAGCAAGGGTAAAGGCAGGGAGTGCGTAGGAGATTTTTGTGAAAAGCGGGAGCCTGCCGGTCATTATCCCCTCCCCAGGAGTTTATCCCTGAATTTTTTATCTATGGGGTCTCTCCCTATCCAGATAGAAAAGAATGCCTTTGAAAAATCGTTTCCGGGTATTGTACCAAGGGCTCTCCCGTTAAGATAAAGAGTTGTGCCTTTGCCCGGGATGTACTCAGCCCTGTACCTGTCCCCCGGCTTTACATCTCTGTAGAAGCTGTTGAAGGTGTTGAGCCTTTCACTGATAGTTCCGAATTCCGCATCAGTTGTATTGCGCTTAATCATCTCTATGGTTGACTCCCTGAAATCCTCAGCGCTGATTTTATGGTAGTAATAAAGTTCCAGTATCCTGGGGGTCTCGCCAAGTACAGAAGATGCTGGTATGCCGTTCTCCGTGTACAGGGCTCCTGCATAAGCCTTTATAACGAGCATATAATTAAGAATGGCGTAGCCGCGCAGGTTCAGTTTCCTGTTCCCTGCGGAGTATTCATCATTAAAATATATTCCGTCAATTTCAGCTGAATGGAGATCCGATGTCACAGAGAGGAGAACAGAAAGTATCATTATATATATGGCTTTCCTGAATTTGTTTTTATTCACAGTTGTCACCTATTTAAGAATTTTATTAAATATAATAAAAATAGTTTCTCCCTGTTAAAAAAATAACAGTTTCTATTTTAAATTTTTATTAAATTTATAGTAAAAGAGCTTTTTCGTGTTGCTCTTTTTCCGGAGCTCGGCAAAAATTAGTGCAGTAAATAATTGATGTTGTACTTAATATATGTCATCGTATATTAAAGTATCAGATTTCTCACCCGAAAAATTGAAGGGGGTTCGAAATGACAGGCTAAAACTCAATGTCATTTCGAAGAAGCGTCAGCGACTGAGCAGTTCGGCAGGCTCACTGACCGTCAATAACGGTTCCTGAGCTTGTCGAAGGGCTCACATACGTTAGAAATGACAATGCGCTGAGCCTTTCGTTATCTGTTATAGTATTGAAAACAGGGGGTTAATATGGGGATTTTCATGTCACAGGCTTTTATTAAAACTGCCGCATTGTCAGCAGGTATATTTATAATTCTTGATCTTCTATGGCTTGCGGTCATAGCGAGTCCCTTTTACCTGAAGCATTTCGGCCATCTTGCAACAGTGGAGAACGGGAAGATTGTTTTCAATCTTTACGCCGGAATTCTGGCGCAGGTGGTTATCTCTCTTGCCATTGTATCTGTTATTACACTGGCGCTTAATACGCAGAATGCGCTTTTTACTTCAGTAATGGCCGGGGCCCTTACAGGTTTCGCGTTATACGCAACATATGATCTCACCAACCTCTCTTTTGTCAAAGGGTATGGAGTTCTAATGTCTGTGGTTGATATAGCCTGGGGTACAATGCAGGGGGTCTTCGCGGGCTTTTATGTATATTATCTTACAAAATATTTTTCATAGAATAGAGGGGGAGTTGTGGCTAAGAAGAAACTTAATATTGCAGTTATTGGTTCAGGTGTTGCAGGGCTCACTGCCGCTTATATTCTAAACAGGGAGCATAATGTAACTGTATTCGAGAAGAACGATTATGCCGGCGGGCATACACATACAATTGTAATTGATAAGGGGCCTGATAAAGGTACACCTGTTGACACAGGGTTTATTGTAATGAATCACGCTAATTATCCTCTCTTTACAAAACTCCTTTCGAGGCTTGGCGTGAACCTGCGTGACAGCGATATGTCCTTCGGCTACCATTGTGAGGATACAGGTCTTCAGTACTCAAGCAGGGGCTTAAGCGGCCTTTACGCGCAGAGGGGGAATATTCTGAGCCCGAAGTTTCAGCGCATGGTGTATGACCTTCTGAGATTTTATAAACACGCGAAATCTGACCTGGAGACAGGCGCTGCGGGAAAACTTACTCTTGGTGAATATCTGAAAGAGAGGAAGTTCTCTGAAATATTTATTACGCATCATATTCTCCCCATGGGTTCTGCTATATGGTCAACGCCCGATGACGAGATGATGGATTTCCCGGCTGATTCATTTTTCCGGTTTTTCAACAACCACAAACTTTTAAGTTTAACAGGGCAGCATGTATGGAGGACAGTAGAGGGGGGGAGCCATTCTTATGTTAAAGCTATACGTGAAGTGCTTAAAAAAGATGTTCTTGTCAGCAGCGCGGTGAACTCCGTTACGCGAAAAAAAGGATCTGTAAAGATCAAAGCTGAAGGTAGAAAGGAGGAGTCATTTGATATCGCCATAGTTGCGGCTCATGCGGATGAGGCTCTTAAACTGCTCAGTGATCCCACTGCAGATGAGAAAAGGCTTCTTGGTGCATGGAGATACCAGAAGAACCGTACAGTGCTGCACACTGATGATACACTCATGCCCACTAACAAAAATGCAATGGCCTCCTGGAACTTCATCAGGAGCGCGGGGAAGGAGAAGGGTTCGCCCCTTACACTGACCTATCATATGAACAGGCTCCAGGGATTTAAAACTGTGAACCAGTACTACGTCACCCTTAACAGTGTGAAAAAGATCCCTAAGGATAAAGTTATCGCTTCAATGGATTATTATCACCCCACTTATACTTTTAAATCTATGAATACGCAAATAGAGCTTAATAAACTGAACGGGGTAAACGGAACATATTTCTGCGGCAGCTACTTCGGTTACGGATTTCATGAGGATGCTGTGCGGTCAGGTGTTGATGTAGCGAAATTACTGGGGTGCGATCTATGAAGTCTCTGATTTACACAGGGGAGGTGATGCACGCGAGAGTGCGCCCGGCAAATCATGTTCTGCGGTATCCCCACTATTTTTATGCCTTTGATCTGGATGAACTTCCCCTTCTTGATAAAGAGGTAAAACGTTTCGGCTACAACAGACGAAGCATGGTTTCTCTGCACGACCGGGATTACCTTAAAGGTGATGGTCCAATTAAGGAGAAGATTCTTGCTCTCCTTAAAAGTCATGGCGCGGATAAAGGTGTAACAAGGATTGTGCTGGTTACACAGACACGTTACCTGGGGTATGTTTTTAATCCTGTAAGTTTCTACTTCTGCTACGGAAAAAACGGGGCGATCTCATGCGTTGCGGCAGAGGTGAATAATACTTTTGGTGAAAAGCATGTATATCTCCTTGATAAACCTTTAAAGAGAGAGAAAGGCTTTATTGAATTCAGACATGACAAAAAGTTTCACGTTTCGCCATTCAATAATGTTGACGGCTACTACACCTTTCTTTTCTCTGGGCCGGGTGAAAAGATCGATGTGAGGATTATTCTTCACAGGGCAGAGGGTGATATACTTACAGCAAGGCTCTCCGGTGATGCGTTAACATTAAATTCAGAGAACCTCCGTGCTGTTATACGGGCATTCCCTGTTACCACACTGCTCACTGTGGCAAGGATTTATAAAGAAGCTTTCAAACTCTTCTTCTTCAGAAAATTAGGGTATAACCCGAAACCTGAACCCCGGAGCGCCATGACAATCGGCAGGCTCCCCGCGACTTTCATGCAGAAACTCTCCATGAAAGGACTGGAAAAGATATTCTCATCAATCGAAAAGGGGCATCTTGCTGTGACTTATCCGGACGGTTCATCGAAGCATTTCGGGAACCCTGATTCGAAAGATATGGCTGACATTACTATAAACGGCTGGTCTTTTTTTTCAAAGGTTCTGTTTAACGGTGAGATCGGTTTCGGCGAGTCCTTTATGGAGCACGGGTGGGACTCATCAGACCCTGTTAAACTCATTCTATTTTTTATAAAGCACCTTGACCTTGATGAGGACAACCATGTTGCACTCAAAACTCTGGGCCTCATTATGAACAGGCTCCTTAACAGGAGAAAGAGAAATACAATAAACGGCAGCAGAAAAAATATTGGTTCACACTATGACCTGGGAAACGATTTCTTCAGAGAATTTCTCGATAAGAGGCTTATCTATTCATCAGGGATATACAGGAAGAAGACAGATACACTCGAACAGTCACAGCTTAACAAGATCCATGAGATCATTGACAGGGCAGGGATAAGTAAAAGCGATCATGTTCTTGAAATAGGTTCAGGCTGGGGAGGTTTTGCTGTTGAGGCAGCTAAAAAGACAGGGTGCCGCGTGACTACAATTACCCTCTCTAAAGAACAGCATGAGCATGTACAGGCTCTGATTAAAAAGGAGCGTCTTGAAAAAAGGGTCAATGTTGAAATTATCGACTACAGGCATATGAAAGGCTCCTTTGATAAGATAGTCTCAATTGAGATGCTTGAGGCTGTGGGGCATGAGAATTTCGCCTCATATTTCAGAGCAATCGACAGGCTCCTTAAGCCCGATGGTGTTGCAGTGTTGCAGGTTATCACAACAATGGATCATCATTACAAAGATTATAAGAGAAGAATGGACTGGATACAGAAACATATTTTTCCCGGCGGTCATCTCCCTTCGGTAACCGCTCTCTCTGAATCCATGGCAGCGAACAGCAGGCTGTATATTGAAGCGCTTGGGAACATTGGCCCTCATTACGCCCCCACACTTCGTGAATGGAGAAGACGTTTTACTGCTTCATCTGAACATCTCATGTCAATCGGTTATGACGGTAAGTTCCAGAGGAAGTGGCTCTACTATTTTTATGTGTGTGAAGCGGGGTTTGCAGGGAGGGTAATCAATGATGTTATAATAACTCTTGCGAGATCGGGGGATAATCTGATACAGATTGGCGTCTGATTTTTGAATTAAAAGGGGCTTACATAAAAAGTCTGATTGTAATGTTTTTGTCATTCCGGTTTTGCAACTTCAATTCGTGCAAATACCGGAATCTCCTGATTGAATCAGCTGTATGAGATACCGGCGTTTCGCTTCGCTACAGCCGGTATGACAAGGAAATTATTTTTATACAGCCCCTTTTAAAAACTTTTACACCTGGTTTATTGCTGAAAGGCGCCAGCCTGAACCGACGGAACCCTTCTCAAATGTCCATAGCTCCTCGAATTTTACAGGCTCGGTTTTACTGCCGTCAATTACATCACCACTTCTTTCATCAACAGTGTAGTCAAGGATTGTGGCATATATCCTCACAGTAATACAGTCATATCCACCTTCATTCCATGATTCAGTGATATCAACACTCCTTACAGCGATGTTCTCAAGCCTGTTGATCTTTCTGTCCGAAATGAGCCTGTTAATATCATCCTGAAGATAATCTTTCATTTTCTCTTCTAAAATATCTGAAACAGGTGACAGGTCCCTGTTCATCCATGCTGCCTGTATCCTGAAAAACATATCCATAACATCATCTTTAAAACTTCTCTCATCAAAAGATTGAGCTGTGTGAGGCATTCCGGCTGATGTGCCTGCTGAGGGAGCTGAATCCTCCCTGAATAGTGTGCCGTGATTAATCGGCGGGCGTGCTGCCGCAGGTGCACCACGTGAAGTATTCATTCTGTTCCTTATAAATTTAAAGACGAAGTAGCCGATAGCTGCGAAGATAATGAGCTGAAGAATCCCGCCACCCATACCGCCGCCGAAACCGAGGGATCTGAAGAGCATACCTCCAAGTAAACCCCCTACAATTCCGCCACCGATGCTTTTAAGCATGTTTCCCCGCTGATTCTGTGAAGGGGTGGAGTATGATCTCTGCTGTGAGGGTGCGCTCCTGAAGCTTCTGCTCCCTGATGAGCGGCCGCCCCCCGCTCTCGCGTATGAAAGCGATTCCAATGCGATAGTCGCGATAAAAGCTGCCGCGATTACCAGTGAAAAGTACCGTAAACTTTTTTTCATGGTTTCCTGTTCCTGTTTTATTTATTGCGGACAGACTGAATTATTATTTCAGAACTGCAATTCTTATTAGACCATTTGTCTGTTTTATGTTACATTTTATAAAAAAGCGGAGGGGTGGTTCCCCTCCGCATAAAAACATTTAATAAGGAGTTTATAATAACTAAGGCCGTTCTTTTACAGTTATATACATGTTAAGTTTCGATTTATCTCTCCATATCTGCACTTTAAGTGATTTCCCTATCGGCGTGCTCTCAACTTTTGAGAGAAGATCCCCGAAGTTTTTGACCTCTTTATCATCAACAGAGAGTATCACATCTCCGGCAACTATTCCGCCTTTAGCCGCAGGGCTGTCTTCAGCTACTCCCCCCACAAGAGCTCCTTCTGCATTTTTCAGGCCTATCTCTTTCGCATAGTCCTCTGTTAGAGGGACAATCTGTACGCCGATATATCCGCGTTTAATCTTCTTGTGGGTCTTCAACTGCTCAAGGACAGATTTCGCGGTATTAACAGGTATTGCGAAACCTATACCCACATTCCCGCCGGATTGGGAATATATCATTCTGTTTATCCCCACAACCTCACCGTACACATTAAGAAGAGGCCCGCCGCTGTTGCCGGGATTGATAGAAGCGTCTGTCTGAATGTGTGTCTGCGAGCCCCCCATGAAATCAAGGTCACGTCGCGCAGTGGCGCTCACAACTCCCACTGTGAATGTTTTGTCAAGGCCGAATGGGTTCCCTATTGCTATTGCCCAGTCCCCCACCTGAACTTTGTCTGAATCGCCGAAATATACCGGAGTAAACTTTTTCTTTGAATCGAGTTTAAGAAGGGCAAGGTCTGTCCTTTCGTCCGAGCCGATTATTACAGCGTCGTAGCTTTCACTGTCAACCTTCACTTTAACCTTGTCCACGCCGTTAACAACATGGTGGTTGGTGCATACATATCCATCTTCAGATATTATAAAGCCTGTACCAAGTCCTGTCCGTTTCTGTGTTTTAGGCTGCTGCCCGGCATCAGGTCCGAAGAACTGCCTGAAGAAAGGGTCATCCATGAACGGGTTCCGCTGAACTTTTACAGTCTGTTCAGTGCTGATGAATACTACGCTGTTTTTATTCATTTCATAGACTTTTCTGAAGGCCTCCTGGGACTTCACAGCGTCAGCAACAGTGTTGTCATTTTTAAGGGGTGAAACACCGGATGAACCGAAGGAACCGATGCTGTTTTTACAGAATACTCCTGAAATAAAAAAGAGCGATAAAATAATAGTGATTACGGGTACTGTAACACCCATAATAAGAAGACGTCTCTGTTTCATATAAAATAAATCTCCTGAAGGATAATTATTTATTACAGGTTAATATGTTGCACAGCGGAGTTATTTGTTAAAAAAAATTGCAGTATTTAAAGGGCCGGTTTAATCTTTTTTCAGAATCCTTACAGCCCCCGGGCACTTCTCTTTGAATTCGGCCGCATCTTCCGCTGAGCCTGATTTATACCCGTAATGCATAGGTATAGAGAGAACCGGCCTGAGAATGGCGGAAGCTTTTGCTGCATCACCGGCACTCATGACCCCGTCCCCTGAAACCGGCAGAAAAGCGTAGTCAAGTTTGCGGATATCTTTTATTTCAGGAATGAGGTCAGTATCACCGGCATGGTATATCCTCATGTCGCCGAAATCAATTACGTATCCAACCCATCCGGACTCTCTCGGGTGGCGTTCATCTTCCAGGCTGTATGCGGGAATGGCTGTGACAGAAAATATTCCGGCCTGGTAAACTCCTCCCGGCTCAACACTGATTGTCCATCCGGGGAACCAGTCAAGCTGTTCCATGCAGTCAGGTGTGGCATAGATATTGGTCTTTTCTGCGGATATTTTTTTTAAGTCATTAATCGAAAAGTGTGTCTTATGACTGTGTGTGATAAATATGAAATCAGCGGTCTCTGCGCATTTAATCTCAAAGGGATCGATATAAAGTACTTTCCCTCTCCCTTTTATTTTAAATCCGCTATGCCCGAGCCACTTAATCTCTTCCATGCTGCTCACCTTATCCTTATGTCACTTATTTAAAGTAAGGAAAAATCGATGGTTAGTCAACATCCCGCCGGGAAATTTAATGTGCTGCAAAATCCGGGATTTTATTGTTGCAACAATTATCTGTTTTTATTAATTTAAAAAAATGATTAACATCCCTCCGCGAAAAAAAGCCGATTCTGTTCCAGCAGGTAAGAGAAAGGATATTTCACACCTCTTCATGCTGAGGTTCAGGCTTGTTATTGTCTTCACCATGCTTTACATAACAGCATTTACCGTTGTCTCACTTGCCAGTTACGGAGTCAGCAAGGCATTCATAATAAAGGATATTCATATTGAAATTCAGGAAGTCCTTAATGCTTATGCCTCCGAAGTTGATCAGTGGCTGAAACGTATGGTCTCTGTTGTTAATGCCAATGTTTACATGATAGAGAAAGGTATACCTGCTGATTCGATGATCACACCGGAACTCCTGTCTAACTACAGCCGGGATGCTTTTTTTTCAGATATGTATTTCGGCAGCGCATCCGGAGGATTCATAAGCGGCACAAGGTGGACTCCACCCCCCGGTTATGATTCCAGGACAAGGCCATGGTACAGGGCAGCGTTAAACAGAGACGGGGCTGTTATCAGCAGGCCATATCTCGATATGGAAACCGGCGCCCTTGCAGTTCCGGTATCTTCTGTTGTGCATAATAAAGACGGGTCAGTGAGAGGGGTGCTCTCGGGGGATCTTCTCCTTACAACAATAAGCGCAAAGCTTGAAAATGTCAGGGTCCGGGGGAAGGGTTTCGCTGCGGTAATAGAC
Organism: Spirochaetia bacterium UBA5763; assembly: GCA_002418835.1. Taxonomy (GTDB): domain Bacteria; phylum Spirochaetota; class UBA4802; order UBA4802; family UBA5550; genus UBA5550. The sequence continues at coordinate 96,366 of DIEX01000019.1, forward strand.
GGCAGGGGAGTTGCTCTCGTGCATCCGGACAGGTCCCGTCTCGGTAAGAATCTTACTGAGGACCCGGAAATTGGTGATGCGATGAAGCAGATACTTCTCCTGAAACAGGGGCGTATTGAATATGGTGTTACTGAGGAGAAGTATGTGGTATTCACAACAATCCCCACCGCGGGCTGGTATCTTGGGATTGTTTTTAAAAGAGAGGAGATGCTCTCCAGCCTTAAAGAGCTGTCGTACAGGTTCAATCAGATATTTGCAGTATCCCTTGTGCTTGTGATAAGCGCTTCTGTATATTTTGCCAGGAGGCTTACTCTCTTTACGGAAATTCTGGAAAATGAAGTTGAAGTCAGAACAGCGGAGCTGAGGGAGAAGGTTGCAGAGGTTGAATATCTTTCACTGACAGACCATCTCACAGGGATAGCAAACAGGCGGAAAATACAGGGGGTGCTTGAAGAGGAGATTATCCGTTCAGACAGGACATCTCAGCCTCTCTCTGTAATATCCATGGATCTTGATCATTTTAAAAAGATAAATGACAGCTACGGTCACGAAACAGGCGATACAGTCCTGAAACTGGTTGCTGAAGCTATAAGCTCGGGGATAAGGGGAGTTGACCAGGCAGGGAGAATGGGAGGAGAGGAGTTTATTATTGTATGCCCGGACACACCTGAATACGGCGCAATCAGTCTCGCTGAGAAATTACGGGTTATTATTGAAAAACTTGATATCCCCGGAGCGGGAAAAATAACAGCGTCTTTCGGCTGTGCTCTATGGGAACCCGGTGAGAGTATTGACAGACTCCTTTCGCGGGCTGACAGTGCGCTATACCGCGCGAAGGAGCTGGGGAGAAACCGTGTGGAGAAAGCGGAAGTCTAATCCGTTCCCCTATTTTCCGAATGAAAGCTGAAATATTTTTTTAACTTCATCCCGTGTCGGAGAAGGGGAAGTGTTCGCAATATTTTTAGAGGTCATTGCCGTATCTGTGAAGTTCTCAATCTCCTCATCTGTAATCTCCTCTTTTTTACCGAGAAGAGCTTCCATAAGACTGCCGAATTCATCAACATCTTTCAGTCCCATTGCGTAAATGACATCTTTGACCTTCGCTGATGCCGGCTCAAGGAAGCGGAGGTACCCGTACATAAGGAGCCCGTTCGCACGCCCGTGATCAATGTCCCTGTGATAAGTCAGAGGGTAGCCCATTGCATGGACTGCAGTTGTTCCTGTATGTGCAATAACCATGCCTGCAAGCATTGAAGCATAGAGAAGGTTCTCCCTCTCGCTGAATGAAGGCGCAGTTTTATCAGTGAGCTTTTTAAGCGAAGTCCCAAGGAGCCTCATGCTTTCAATGGCAATGGGGGCAATGACATCAGTTGCTTTTGCGGAGAGATAACCTTCCACTGTATGCGACAGGGCGTCAACTGCTGTGTTGATTGTGGTGTCTACAGGGAGAGTCTCAGTGAATGACGCGTCGAGAAACGCGGCCGCAGGGAATATTTCAGGTGATGCAATGCTCTTCTTGTTGCTGATTTTCCGGAATGTCAGTATTGAGTATGGAGTGACTTCGCTGCCTGTACCTGCTGTTGTGGGTACAGCAATGAGCGGGAGCGGCTTCTTTTTGTAAACGCCGCTGAACAGTCCGTCATCATCAAGATCGTTTGATGCAAGTATTGCAATGGCCTTAGCCGCATCAAGCGGAGAGCCCCCCCCTATGCCGATAATGAAATCAGCTTTTACATCGCGCGCAATCTGAGCAGCTTCACGGACAGTTTCAACGGAGGGGTTGGCTTCAACGCGGTTAAACCTTTCGTATTTAATACCTTCCGTACTGAGAGCACCGGTAATCTGTTTCAGCGAGCCGTTTTTATCAGCAGAACTTTTCCCTGTGACAATAAGAGCTTTCTTACCGATCCCCGCCAGAACTGAACTATTTTTGTCAATGCACCCTTTCCCGAAAAATACTTTTACAGGCATGTTGAATGTAAATTCCATTATAAACCTCCGTTAATCAGAATATATGATTTTTTACAGCGAAAACAATTTCATTTTTAATTCACTCTGTTTCACAGACCGGAACCTCCCGTAATATAAACGTTCTTCTGAGCCTCAGCAGCCATACTTCCGCCATTGACAGAAAAATCCTGGGGAAGATGATCCACACCGCAGGGACGCCAATTGCAACGAAGAGGAGAGTATCCTCAAGAAGCGAGTGTGATATTGCGATATGATGATTCAGAAGATCTGCGTCACCCCTGGTGAGCCTTCCGTTTTCAGATTCCTCCAGCATAATTGCCGAGCCGTACGCCAGCCCCAGTGTATAGGCAACAATCCAGAGGAATGTCACTGACTCCGGCAGCCCGAGCACCTTCATTACAGAAGCAAAAGTTTTTGACATCCATTTTATAATTCCGAATTCATCAAGTACCCTCTGCATAATCATAAGGAGTGAGAGGAGTATAAGTATTTCAACTATAAGCAGAAGGGAATTTGACACCCATGCGGAGAGCAGCGCAGTCAGATCATTAGAGCCAGTGATGGATTTTGACGCTGTTACAGCTGCCCCGCTGTCAGGAGGCATAAGAAAATTGAGTAGCCCGGCTCCGATAAAACTGTATATAAACCTCACAGATACTATCCTCACTGCTGATGAACCTGTCTTTTTCTGTATGGGAGTTTCAAGAAAATAGCTGTGAGATATAAGACACATGAGCGCAAGTATGGTAAGCTCTCTCCCTGTGAATGGTATTGTGCTTATTACAGCTATTGCGCTGTATATATTGAGGCAGATGCTTGTAATGAATACAATTGCGGCATCGCCCGGGAGACCTGCAAGTTTAAAGAGAGGGTCCATGTATTGTGCAAGTATTTCAAGTATCCCCGCGTATTTAAGAAGTGTGACTCCCAGTGAAACCGGGATCATTATTGAGAGCAGAAATTTTGCTGATTTAAGGGCGGAGGGGATTGCCTCGTAAACGCACTTTTTCAGCCTCAGGAATACGGTCATATCTCTTTCCATCAGAAACCTCTTTATCATAGAAAAAACCGCTGTTTAATTTGTCAAGGCTCAAAAAATAATTTACTTGATTGATGATAAGATGGTTTGAAATAATATATGAATCTGACATAGAATCTCAGAGATACATAGAAAAAAAAGGGGGCTTGCTTTGAAGCGTCTGACTGTATTTTTTATAACTCTTATGCTTTTCGCCGGTATTAATATCCGGAGCCAGGATACCCGTTTCTCTTCACCTGAAATCCGTAACCTTGAAAAGCAGGGGCTCATCACAAGGGAGAGATCCGATACCTGGAAGACCAGGGGCGGGCTCATTATCTCCGGGTATGACCGGGATGGTGAGACAAGACTTGAGCATATCCTGAAACATATGTCCGATGTAAAAGGGAAGAGTAAGCATGGTGTTTTTACTGTGAGCTCCGATAAAATTATTATACTCATGGATACTGTCTGGTCAGAGGCTAAAAGCGGGAACCTTAAACCCTCTAACACCGGCGCAAGGTATGTTTATATTTACGATGCCGGTGACAGAACAGGCTATCTCGGCGGACGGGATGGCGCGAAAAAAGGATTTCCGGTTCTCAGAAAAGTGAGGCTTGTACTCGAGGGTAAGACTCCGAGAGTTGTCACGTTCTACCCTATATAAAAATTTTACCTCTTCCTGATCCTGGATGCGAACTCCGTGATTACGCGCTTCAGTGTTTTATCAAGTGTCTGGTCAATATAAACAGAGGGGCATCCTGATGCTCCGGTTTCCCCTTTGGTCCTTTGTATAACAAGCTTCTTCCACCTTGCGTCTACAGTAATCTCTGTCAGAGCCCCTTCCTCTTCTATCCTCATTATGTATTCTTCTGAATAGCGGTCTATGATGGTTTTGTCCGAAGCGATTTTATCCATGAAGTATTTCACTCCGTAAAAAATAACTCCATCCTCCGAAGATACTCCGTTGAGGATATAATCGCGCAGCATTGTGTTGAACTCCTGCTGAGTAGGTACAGGGGGAGTGGTTATAATCTGCCCCATCTCTGTATAGCCTGAAGCTGTAATATACCCCTCCTGAAGATTGTTGCAGTCAGTATAAACAGTGTAGTGGTAGTAATTCCTGCATATAATAATCTGAGTTGTCTCCCGGAATGAACGTATCATCACATAGTCGCCCCAGGGGAGCTTATTCCCCTCCGCCCTGTAATCAAAAAGAGGGAAGTCCCGCATGCAGTCATATTGCCTGGCATATCCGTCAGAGAGAATAAATTGTAAAATCAGCACTATAAGAATGATAATTGAGCATCTCAAACTGTTCATAATAAATACCTTTATGCTCTCTTTCCGGCATTAAGCAATCATAAAAAGCATCCCCCTTCAAATCTTAATATCTCCGCATCCCTATGTTTTTTTAAAGGGCCGGACATTTTTCAGGCAAAATATTACATAATTGGCATAGATATACATCAAAAGATTTCTTTTACTTGACTAATTGAACATTCTGATTAAGAATATTTGAAAGAGGTATACAGTGTCAGGATTTTTTCATTTTTCAGAGGCAATATCACTTGCCCTTCATGCAATGGAGCTTATGGCCCGTGAGAAAAATACTGTTTTTACGGCAAGGTCCCTTGCTGCAAGTCTGAACGCATCTGAGGCTCATCTTGCCAAAGTGTTCCAGAGGCTTGTGAAAACAGACCTGGTTATATCACACAGAGGGCCTAACGGAGGGTTTAGGCTGAAGAGGGAGCCTGAGGAGATTACTCTTCTCGAAATATTCAATGCCATAGAGGGCCCTGTCCGTCCTGATATATGCCCCATGATAAAGGAGACATGCCCTTTCAGCCAGTGTATTTTCAGCGGTATAATGTTCAAGTTCCAGAATGAATTCATGGACTTTATCACAAAGAACAGGCTCAGCGATTTTATACTCCAGTAGGCGGATTTCTTAGATGAAGGGGATTTACTTGAGTATAATGATAATCATAAGCCGGATTGAAAATGTATTATTAAGCGCAGGAAAAGAAGTTATGAAACATGTAGATAAAAACAGGAAACCTTTATTTATATTCTCGCTCCTGGCTGCCCTTGCGTGTTCTCCACAGATTGTACATCACAGCGGAGATTATATTATTAACAAGAATGAGCCGATCTGGGAAACTCCGAAAAATGCAGTTGAATACGGCTACAGGGACAGCAGATATATCAGGAGGATCTGGCCGAAAAAGGAACCTGCTGTCATTACAGCAGTGGGTGATGTGGCGCTTAACTTTGCCACAATGAAGGAGATTCTTGACAGCAGGGCCAGGAAACATGGCAGAAAGAGTGCTATGACTTATCCCTTTTCAAAGGTCTCACATGAAATTACCGGTATAGGTTTTTGTAATCTTGAAGCTCCTGTAACAGATCGTAATTTTAAACCATTCAGCGACAAGGATGAAGTTTTCTATTTTTCATCCCCTGCCGGGAGTGAGGATATACTCCGTTATGCGGGCTTTGACATAGCTTCACTTGCGAATAATCATATAAAGGATTGCGGTGAAGAGGGGATGTTCGAAACTGCCGAAAGGATTGAAAAGCTTAACATCGCTCCCGTTGGTATCGGCAAAAATATAGATGAAGCGCTGAAGCCGGTTTTTATGTGGCACCGCGGGACCAGGGTGGCTTTTTTTGCTTTTAATAATGTGGTGCCTAAAAGTGTATGGGCTGGTCCGGAGAGAGCAGGCGCAGCCAGTGGTTCAGATGAACTTATGGTGGCAGCTGTTAAAAAGGTCAGGGGGGAGGTCGACGCCATTGTTGTAAGCATCCATTGGGGCCAGGAGGTCACTTCGGATATACCTGTGGCAAAACCTGAAGCTGAGCAGGTTGCCCTTGGGCATAAACTTATTGATGCCGGTGCGTCATGTATACTGGGGCATCAGTCCCATGGACTTGGGCCTGTGGAGCTTTATAAAAACGGAATAATTTTTTACAGCCTTGGAGATTTTGTTTTTGCCGGGCGTCATTCATCTGCACACAGGACAAGCATGCTTGCAAGAGTTACGTTAAGTGAAAAAGGGCTTGAGTCGTATACCCTGATTCCTGTAAATATAAATCCGCTTGAAGTGCATTACTCCCCTGAGATTCTTTCTGAGAGGGGTGGCGCGCAGGTGATTAACAGGGTTCTTTATGCAAAGGACAGCAGATATTCCGATTATTATGAGCAGAAAGAGCTTGCCCTGAAATAGCCTCCGGTTTGTTTTAAATTATATAAGATTTTTGAGAGGGAGTAATGAGACCCGGTCTTAAGGTTACCGCAATTGCTGTTATAATATTTTCCTCCGTTTTAATGACATCAGCCCCGGCGCCTAAAAAAGCCGTAAAGCATACAATAGTAGAAAAAAGTATTGGTGATATTCCCTTTGTTTTTATACCTGCAGGGAGCTTTAAAATGGGGCGTGATGTCAAAGGGAGAGATTATGCCCCTTCACGGACAGTTAAGATTACAAAGGGTTTCTGGATAGGGAAATATGAGATTACACAGAAACAGTACAGGGACCTTAAAGGGACAAATCCATGTACTGAGAGCCGGTATGGTGAAGGGGACAGTCTTCCGCTGTTCAATGTTAGCTGGTATGATGCTGTTGATTTCTGCAACGAATTAAGCTTAAAACATGGACTCAAACCTTATTATAATATATCAAAGAATGGAACTGATGACGATAATATATCCGACCATGATGAGGTGAAGCGGGGGGTAACAGTCAATAAAGATGCTGACGGTTTCAGGCTCCCTACGGAAGCCCAGTGGGAGTATGCATGTATGGGTACAAAGCTCAGTGATTTTTACTGGGGTGATAACCAGAGCTGGGATGGCGCCGGTGCTTATGCCTGGCATATGTTTAATGCAGGGCAGAAGAATTACAGCAGGGGGCGGTTCTGGTGGGTTAAATATCACAAAGTGCGGAAGCCGGGGCAGAAGAGACCTAATCTGTTCGGTGTTTATGACATGAGCGGAAATGTCGCTGAATGGTGTTTTGACAGGTACAGCCCTTCATATCCATCAGCAGATAAAGAGGACCCTGACGGCGGTGACAATGAGTTCAGGTACAGGGTTGTCAGGGGGGGATCAATACTTGATGCACCTAAAGACCTTGCCGGATACAAACGCTGGCCTGTTGAGCCCTTTGAAAAGACAGGAACTAACGGTATAAGGGTTGTGCTCCCCGAGTGAAAGTCAAATCACGCAAAGACGCTAAGCCGCTAAGTTTTAATAATGAATTTTACCATCCGCTTCACTGGAGGCACAGAGAACGCGGAATCTTTATAAATTATTTTAGAAGAGCATCTCTCCGTAAATCAGTGCTTAATAAATTTTTTGAACTCGCTATTCTCAAGCAGGTTTTCCGCGATAGTTCTGTACCCTTTCCCTGTGGGATGGCTTGAATCAGCGAACTCCTCTTTCGGCGGTATTTCAGGTATTACAGCTGTTATTCCTTCAGAAGCAAGATTATCTCTTATCCCGTTAACAATAAGCCCGAGCTGATTTGCGCTCTCCTCTGTAAGCATGTACCTGTTGAATGGAGTTATAATTGCAAGTATATCGTTACCCTGTTCTTTCAGAAGTTTTAATGTTTTTAAGGTATATCTCCACTGGAGAGATTTCTCTGTTTTAACCCACTGCGCGTCCTGAAGAGGGAATTTAGACGCATCCATAGGTTCGGGGAGTTCATATATCCGTGTGTCTGGGTTGAAAAATTGAAGCGTGTTTTCACCCGGGTTATCCATACACCACCGGTATAGATTTTTCCCTCTGAACTTAGTGAGCCTCAGATGATCAATCCATAGAAAAAAAGATGTGTTTCTTTTTATAACAAAAGACAGCCTCTCTTCAAAAGAGGGATTGTATGCCGGTATTATTTCAGTGAACTGCGGAAGCAGCCCCCTGTGATTTATTTCACTGTTTTTTCCGCCTGTGAGATCGTGTCGCGGAGAACTCATCCAGAGAAGATTTATTCCGATTATAATCTTTTTATTAGTGAGGGCCCGGCAGTAGTTTTCCGCCAGCCCGTACATAACAGCAGGGTGTATTCCGTCAATACCCATGTTGCTGAAATCAGCGATATCCTGCCTGCGGTTCAGGTGAGCAGTCAGTGTATCTGTGCCCGATGTGTAGTGTCCCCATATCACAGAGTCACCTATTACCGGTATTGTGTTGTATCCCGCAACACTCCCTGCGTACTTTTGGTAGAGAAAGTAATCCTCGCCGAGATTATAGGGGAGCCTGTAGTCTGATGTGAAAAACTGATCTCCTGTTAAAGGGAAAAGTACCGGCATGGCAATGGCCATGACAATTATGGATGCTGTTACATTTATAAGATATTTGAGCCTCTTCATAAATCAGTTATCCCTAAAACTGGAAATAGATAAAATCACTTGCATCCGATGACGCGAAAATAAGTATCCACGCCAGCATTATAATTGAAGCAATACTTTTAACAGCAGGTTTTTCCATGAAATTCAGTAATCCGTACTCCTTAAACCAGCCGTATAAATAGCATAAAGTCATAATAATAAACATCAATAACGGCATAGAGGGTGCTGCATATCCGGAATTGAAGATCCCTGCGATATAACTGAATGCATCCGCGCCGCTCTCCGCCCTGAAAAAAATCCATGTAAAAACAATCAGAATAAATACAACAATCCGCCTTATAAAAACCGGCGTAATCTTTATTATCCTGAATCTGCCGATCAGTTTCCCCATGACATGAAGCGCGCCGTGAATAAATCCCCATAATACAAAGTTCCACGCAGCCCCGTGCCACAGACCGGAAAGAAGCATGGTGATCATCGTATTGCGTGATTCAGTGAGCTTCCCTTTTCTGTTCCCGCCGAGGGGAATATAGAGGTAATCCCTGAACCATGACGAGAGACTGATGTGCCATCTCCCCCAGAAGTCACCTGTACTTGCGGCCATATAAGGAAGTCTGAAGTTTTCCATGAGCTCAATGCCGAAACAGCGCGCAATACCGCGTGCCATATCCGTGTATCCGCTGAAGTCGAAATATATCTGCCAGGTGAATGCAAGGGCCCCCAGCACAAGGTCTGCTGACCCGAACTGTGCAGGGTTCCCGAATATTTTATCAGCGTATAACGCGAAGAAGTCGGCAAGGGCGATTTTTTTAAACAATCCGCGTATGAATATATATGCTCCTTCTGCAAGGTCTGAACCTTTCCCCCTGTCCCAATGCTGCAATTGCGGGAGAAGCCCTGATGCCCGCGCAATGGGCCCTGCTGAGAGCTGGGGGAAGAATGAAACAAACAGCGCGTGGCGGCCGAAGTTTTTTTCGCGGTCAACTTTCCCGAAATAAAAATCTATAACATATCCCATTGAGATAAATATAAAGAAAGATATCCCTATGGGGAGAAGTATATCGGGCTGCGGCAGCCTGTAGGGATTCCCTGTAATTACAAGCAGTTCGTTGATGTTTGATGTTATAAAACCGGCGTACTTGAATGAACTGAGAAAGATAAGACTGTTCGTGATGCTTAATATCAGAAAGAGTCTCCTCTTCCCTGTTTTCTCCATCAGAAGCAGGAAAATGTAATCAGCAGCAATAATCCAGAGAAGGAATAACGGGTAGAGCGGATTAAACCATCCGTAAAAAATAAATGATGCTGCAAGTATAAGGTACTGCCGTCCTGTGCTGTTCTTTATACTCCGGAACAGGAAATAAAGAATAGTAAAGAATAAAAGAAAAGTCCATGTCTGAAAGAGCATTTAATCTATTCAGCCCTTCTGACGCATCTGAATCCGATTGTGTCACGTAGTATGCAGGCATCGCTTATTGAGCCGTCCATGCTCCTCGCTGTTGAATTGACAAGCTCCTCTCCGTCATTCCATGACCCTCCGCGGATTACACGCTCTTTCCCTTCTGCCGGTCCGGCGGGATTCTCCTCCGGTGATTTACTGTAATAGTCAGCAGTGTAGAAATCGTTGCACCATTCCGCCACGTTCCCGTACATATCAAAGAGGCCGAACTGGTTCGGTTTTCTGGAACCCGCTGTTTCAGGTTTACCGGATGAGTTTTTGCTGTATATCGCGTAGTTTTTAATATTCTTTGAGTCTGCTCCGAAGAAATATTTTGAATCAGTGCCCGCTCTGGCAGCGTATTCCCATTCAGCTTCTGTGGGGAGCCTGTATCCGTCAGCTTTAAAGTTGCATTCCCATGTCTTTTCATCATAGCATGGAGTAAGCCCCTCTTCTATTGATCGTTCGTTGCAGTATATGGCGGCATTGACCCATGCTACCATCTCTGCGGGGTTTTTCTCATTTTTAAAATGGGATGGATTGGAGAGTTCAAGTTTTTTATACATCTCCTGTGTCACTTCATATTTATCAATATAGAACGGAGAGAGTTTGACTTTATGCGCGGGAGATTCTCCGGCGTTGCCGCTCCCCATGGTGAACTCGCCGCCCGGGAGGTAAACCATCTCTATCCCGGACTTAGTTGTGATATTTTTAACTGATGTGTCAGAGCTTTTTTTCCCGCATGAAATTGAAGTTGCGATCAATGCTGATATTGAAGCTGCAATAATAAATTTTTTCATTTCTATTCTCCTCATGGAATCCAGTCCGGTTCCTTGTTCTGGTTTCCGTCAAATGTAATCTTCTGCCATTTTCCTGTGGCAATCTCCGCAATACAGATGTCCCATCCGTGGGCTGTGCCCCCCACATTCTGTTCTCCGTCAGGCCCGAAAGCAAAGGCAATATATTTTCCGTCAGGAGACCAGTCAAGGTGATATACCTCGTAGCCCTTTGTTACTGAAAGAAAGGGGAATTTATCTTTCTCTGCAACGGGAACAGTTCTGTCCATGTATATTTTAGCGAGGTCAAACTCTGAGTCACTTTTTCCCCACCCTATCAAACTTCCGTCAGGAGAGAATTCCGGTCTGCATCCCACGACGTTAAGTTGTACGTATTTTTTACTGTTTACATCAATGCCGATGCTGGTGTGTCTATAGCCCATCCCGCCGAGAACTGTTGCCGTGATATATTTCCCGTCCGGTGACCAGCAGAGGTTGTACATATGTTCCAGCGTTTTGTTTACATGCTCTTTGGTCTCGCCGGTTGTTGTGTCATAAATAAAGAGCCCCTTTGTTGACCAGCTTTCAAAAGAGAACCTTCTGGTTGATTCCGATTTTGTGAATGCGATGTACCTTCCGTCGGGTGACCAGCAGTGTTCCCGTCCATGTTCCGCAACCAGCTTTTTCCCTGAACCGTCAAGGTTCATCATGTAGAGGTCGCGTCTTCTCTCTCTCCCCTCTCCAGTATCAATTGAAAACGCGAACCTTTTTCCGTCCGGAGAAACTTTTGGATACAGTTCATGTATTTTTTTAGTGTCTGTTATATTTTTTCTCCCTGAACCATCGGCATTTATCATGAAGATGTCCCAGCTGCCGTTCTGGTATGATTCATAAAGGAGACGGTATTTTATTGATTTAAGATCAATGACATTGTACTGTTCTGCGGATGCTGAAAATATTACTGAAAATAGCGCCAATAATGCGCATGCTGTCCATTTTTTCATCAAATTCCTCTAAAAGATCAGGTCTGTGCATGGACAAACATTCCATTTTCAGAAAAAATAATTTTCAACCCTTTTTTTATAATGTCCCGGAATTCGCATTCAAAGAATTTATGCAGGTGGTCGTGTTTTTTAGTCCTGTGATTGCCGTGTCCATGCTCTCTATGCCATCCCCCCACAAGGAGCCTTGCCGGAAGAATAAGGCCGAATGCCTGGATAAAAAATATAAAATAATTGACCCGGTAATTTAATATGTTAATTTTGACTAAATAGGTTGTTTCTGTTGGATCTTTTTATCATAGTCCGGGGAAGATAGATGAAAAAAAATAATTACAAATGGCTCATCACGGCTGCTGTTGCAGCCATACTCCTTATCGCGGTTTATGTTTTTAAACCTGGGGGACAATTAAATGATAACAAACTCAGTGCGGCAGTGGTTGCCGGGTTTATACAGCCTTTTGGTGATATGGCTGCAGAGTTTGAAAGTAAAACAGGGATAAAGATCGAGGTAACCTTTTCATCTGCCGGAAAAATCTACAGTCAGGTAATAAATGGCGCTCCATACGCAATAGTTCTTCTGGATGAGGAGAGAGCAGAGCGCCTGTTCAAAGAAGGGTATGCCGAAAGCCCTTTTGTATATGCGAAGGGTGAAGTTGTTCTCTGGACTGCGAAGAAAGAATTATGCGGAGCTGCTGACTGGCGCGATGTAATTAATCGAAAGGATGTGAAGAAGATTGCAATAGCAAATCCTGAAATTGCGGTTTACGGAATGAGCGCAAAGAAGGCTCTGCAAAGCTCCGGCTTATGGAAGAGCGTTGAGCCGCGTCTGATACAATCACCGGATCTTGCTCAGGTTTTCCAGTATGCAACAACTGAATCTGTTGATGCGGGATTCTGCAACCTGTTTCAGGCGTATTCGGAGAAAGGGAAGGCAGGGTGTTTTTACAGGATGCCTGAAGCTCTTCCGGTTATTCATTCAGCATGCCTGATGAAGAATAGCGCGGGGCGGGAAGCTGCTCTTAAATTTGCAGCTTACCTTGTTTCACCTGAAGCGGAGACGATTAAGAATAAGTACGGATATAAATAAAATAAAGAGGACTTCTTCATGGCCCGGAAAATTATAATAGAACAGGCGCGGGAAAAGATACTGGAAATAGCCGGAGAATATAAGCTTCTTGATGAAGAGATAAATATAACATGCAGGACATTAACTGCTGAAGAGGCTATCGGGAATCCTCTGCATGATGATTATCCCATACAGAAGGGTAAGGAACGTATGATTGAGGCTGAATTCATGGGTAAGAAAGGGCAGGCTTTTTCAGACTCATGTTCCAGTTACAGCTCCACTGTGAGAGAGGTGCTTGAGATGGAGCTTGATACCAACGCTAAGAGAGCAATTTTTATTTCTTCATTAAATGCCATACTTTCACTCCTTGAAATGATTCCTGAAGCCATTCACTGCAAAGATGATGAACCTGTCACATGCTCTGACTGTTTCGGCGATTTTTTAAAGAGCGAAGCTCCCGATAAAAAGAATGCTTTACTGGTGGGGCTTCAGCCACGTCTTCTTGAAAAGCTGGCAGCTGTAAAAAACGTCAGGGTCTGTGATCTTGATCCGGATAATATAGGTGCAACAAAATTCGGGGTAGTTATAGACGGTCCTGATCGCTTTGAGGAAAACGCGCTCTGGGCGGATGTTGTCTTTGCTACAGGGAGTACTATTGTAAACGGTACAATAGACGGAATACTGGAGGCAAATCCCGATACCTGCTTTTTCGGTGTAACAATCGCGGGAGTTGCTGAACTTCTCGGATTGAAGCAGTTCTGTTATATTATCGGAGCGAAGTAATAAGGCTTGTAAATCCGGCAGATGAATTCCCTCAGCCGGATTTATCCCTTCTTTTTTCTTGACTTCCTGTTAAAATCTGTCTTTCTTTTATACTTGAAAAGTGATTATCGCAAACAACGAAATGACAATTCGGGGCATAATGCAATAGTAAAATGCCTAACTTTCAGCATGTGTAACTGACATGTGTTATAAAAAAGAAAAGGAGATACCCTGTGAAAAAATTTGCTCTCTTTGTATTCAATGGAGATCCAATGTTCTTCATCCATGTTCTGCTGAATGCTCTTGATATGAAAGATAAAGGCCATGAAGCAAAGATCATTATTGAAGGGGCATCTGTTAAGCTCGTCCCGGATCTTGTTAAACCTGAATTTCCGCTTAACGGATTATGGAAAAAATGCCTTGATGCAGGGCTGGTTGAGGGTGTCTGCAAAGCCTGCTCTGCCAAACTCGGGACACTTGATGCTGCAAAGGAGCAGGGACTTACTCTTCTTGATAGCATGTCGGGTCACCCGGGGATTGCCGCATACAGGGATGAAGGATACGAGGTAATAACTTTCTGAATCTGAAACCCTGAATGATATTTGAATCCTACCCAGGCAGCTTCATTTAATAACCGTAATTTACAGCGGAGTCTTGACAAATTAGGTGCTGTATTTTTATCTTGCATTATATTATAGGGATAAATGTTCATAAATGAAACTTCACACACAACTCTTCTCCGATTTCAGGGATCAGATTATAAAACCGTATTATTTACAGTACATTGTAAAATGTCTTATGGGGTCATTAATCTGCTATGCCCTTTACCGGCTTTTCCCGGAACACCAGTTCCAGTGGAGTATTATATCCCTTCTTCTTGTTATTGCACCTGAAGAGAAGGATTCATTCCGGTTATCTCTGGACAGGATGAAAGCCAATATAATTGGAGCAGTTGTGGGACTGGCTGCCATTCTTTTATGCGGGATGAATGCCGCTGTTCTTCTGATTTCGGTACTTGTAACAATTCTTTTCTGCACATATATAAAACTCGGGAATGCCTCACGTTCAGCCCTGGCTGCGTTGATTATTGTACTTACTGATGAAGAACACATGGCAGGTGGTATTTCAGCCTATGAAAGGATGTTCTGTGTTGTGGCGGGATGCATAATAGCTATGGTTATTACATATATTTTTATATGGATCAACAGGCCGGAGAAAAATGACGGAGGAGTTGATTGAACCTGTATAATATATGACTCATTTTGTTCCCGGATGCCCGGTGTTTATGGCCGGGAATCTTTCTGCTTCTCTTCCTGTATTTTTTTTGCCATTGTAATAAACTGATCATAGAAATCCCTGAGCTGATCGTTCTGCCGGAGGGGTCTTGTGGCCGGTTCCTTCCCCTCTATTATATCCTGTATCTGCTGAGTCATAACATATATCGGACCTGAGATTGTATGCGTAAGCCTGATGAGATAATAAAAAAGGATGAGGCCCATTATAACCATAAAGCATGTGATAATAATAATTACAATCAAGCCGGATTTGATAAGTCCCGTAAGGAGATATATATGGTCTTCAATGATTTGAACGCTTTTATTGTGATCTTCTGAAATTTTCTGCGATTTAAGCTGAAGGTCTGAATTTGAAGTCATATCGGAATATTTTATAAAGGCATTAACGATATTCTTTTCTGTCTCAACAGCTCCCCGGAGGTCTTTAACTGTTCCTGTAATTTTATTATCTGTAAGTGCTGTATGAATTACAAGAAGAGCCAGCACTATGAAAAAAGCTATAAAATAAAAACGTATAACAGCGAAAGATGTTGTAAGCTGAAGTTTTTTATCAATAAGCCTTTTACGTTTCATATTAATTCTCCGGTTTCATTATCAGATAATATCAAATATCTAAAAAATATTTTCCGTCAAGCAAAATGCCTTGTAAAATAATAAAGCTCTGATAAAGTAATATTCTGAATATAGAAAAATAACCGGTTCTGACTCATAACTAATACTGAAAATGAAAAAAACAATATTTGCATTAATTTTCGCAGCTTCTCTATTTCCGGGAGTTGTATCTGCAAAACCTAATCATGGCCCCGTATTCAAGGGGTTCTATGCACCCTATGGTGCGGGTTCGTATACAGTCCCTTATGATAAATCTATTAATGGTGGAAATAATAACACTCTCACATCCGGTTCCATGCGTGAGAGTGATAATGCATTTAAAACTCTTAAGGGGTATTCCCTGTCATGCGGATACTTTTATGACTGGTTTCAGTGTGATATCAGCTATACAAGTGTTGGAACAGACAACCTCATTGTTGAACATGCCTCAACTCCGGGAAATGAATATTCATCTGACGCGGATTTATGGATTGCGGACATAAAGGCCGGATACCGTTTCAGCAGGCCCGGTGATACATCATATAAATGGATTTATCTCGGTGTGCGAAGGTCGGAACTTGAAATTTCATTTAACGATACAGAATCGGAAGCCACAGGATTTATTGCAGGGTTCTACGGGTTCAGCAGTTTCGGTTTATCCTCACCCTTTGAGTTTGTGCTGACCTGGGATCTTTATGCTGCGGGGTATCGTTATAACTGGAATAAATTTCATTCAGACGTATATATTGATGTGAACCGGAAATTTGCCGTGGATTTCGGCCTCTCAGCCGGAGCAGGTGTTCAGTATGAGCCTTGGGATCTGGCTGTAATTCTTAAGGTGTCCCCCTTTCTCTCATACAGGAAGTATGAGGATGAGGATACGGCTGGCAACAGGAGTACTAAGGCGGCGCTTAACGGAACATTGATCGGTATTGAAGTAGTCTTTTCAATTCCGGATTATAAGAATAATATTGTAGAATAATACCGGGTAAAACAGGATTTTCCGTGAAAAGAATAACTGAGTATATATGTTGTTATGTGATAATGCTGCTGGTTATAACCGGATGTTCCACCGTGCGCTATGAAAAAAATAATATCACTGATAGAATCAGCGGGAATCCTTCGACCCTGATTCTTAATTATGAAAACAGGGCAAAACAATACGATAAGGTAATTACTTATTCACATTTTAAAATATATATAGAGATAGAGGAGCCCTTCATTATAAGCATACCTGAATTCAAACCTGCTGATAAAATTTACAGCCTCGCTGCAATTGAGGGAACTGCTGTGTACCGTGTCAGACTGAACAGCAGCGGAAATGTTATCTCAACAGAAAGGAAACTTTCAGCTGGCCTGGGACTTGATGAAGTTGCTGATGAAATATTAAGTCAGATTAAAATTGAACCAGCCTGGATGGCCGGTAAAAGCTTTGACTCCGCAGCAGATGTCAGAATTTCGTTCATTACGGATGAAGAGCAGTGAAAAAGTTAATCGCTGTAATTCTGACAGTTTTTTGCGGTACAGCGCTGTACGCGCATTCTGTTTCGGGCCGGATAACAGACAGCAGTACGGGTGAAGGCATACCGGGTGTATCAGTTGCCATTGAGGAGCTGCGTGATGTGCAGATAACAGCCCCTGACGGAAGTTTTACATTCAGCCTTGTTCCTGCAGGCTTTTATACACTTCATACGGCGCATCCCCTTTACGGGAATAAAGAGATGGCCATCCGTGTTAAAAGAAGATTTATTGCTGATATTGAGCTTTCCGGAAAAGTTTACAGTCTCACTCCTGTTGTTAACAAATCTAAAGAGATTAAAGCACGCCCCGGCAGCCAGTCTGTAACTTCTGATGATATTAAATATATGCCGATGAGCGGTATTGGTGATTCACTCCGGCTTTTGCAGACCCTCCCCGGAGTGGGGAGTTCCTTTACCATGTCCAGTGTCCCTGTAATCAGGGGGCTTAACCCGATATATGATAAAACTTATATTGATGATATACCTGTTGATTATCCCTATCATTACTTTCCCCCTGTAGTGCCGCTGCTCTCTTCAATAAATGAAACAATAATAGACAGGGTTACCATAAACAAAGGCCCTTATCCTTTAACCTATGATGACAGCATAGGGAGCATTATCCATGTGAAAACAAAAGAGGTTCAGCAGCCGGGCGTTCACGGAAAAATTATTGTTAATCCGCTACTCCCTCTTTTCCCCACTGTTTACTGCGAAGCTGCACCTTCAGCTGATTTTTCTATACTATTCGCCGGACGCAGGACATACATTGACTGGGCTGCTGATGCCGCTGATATTGATACTGATAATACTTTTTATTTTCAGGATCATTATCTGAAGCTGAGGTATAACTTTTTTTCCGGGCACAGATTCTATTTTACTTCAATGGGTTCTGATGATTATATATCAACAGATGATATTAATGCGCGCACTGAATATCATGCTGAATCAGTGAAGTGGCAGTATCTGCTGAACAGAAAGTTTTTTCTTGAAACATCATTTTTGCGAAGCAGGACAAACCATTACTACAGCAGCAGGGATGTTGATGCCGGGGATACTCCGGTGGATGTTGTTTTCTCACCCCTTATGTACAGGGTCGCGCAGACAGTTACAGCTGATTTATCTTTGCTCAACCTTAAAACCGGATATGAGTATACAGTGCATAAGGACGGAGTATCGGGCAACATAGCTCTATCTGAACTACTGGATTATGACATTAAAGATCAGACAGGGGGTTCTATTTCTGCTTCATTTCCAATTGAGGGGAAAAGTTTCTCTCTCTTCAATGAAACCGGTATTGATTTAGAGCCTGTATATCTGAATCTCGGTGTGAGGTATAAATATTACGGGCCTCTTAAGAGCAATTCTGTTTCATACCGCGGGGTGGTATCATATACAACCAGAAGCAGTGAACTGAAAATATACGGAGGCGGAGGATCTTACCATGCCCAGCCTGATATGTATTACTATCTCGGAGAATCACGAAGCAGCCTTAAAGAAGCTGAATCCCGGAACGGAATTCTCGGTTTTGAAAAGAAGATAACAGCGGCTCTAACAGGGCAGGTTGAAACCTGGTATGCAAAATATGAAGATCTCTTTTCATCCGGTTTTGATACAATATCAAGTACAGAGCTCCGCAGGCTTTCGCAGATTAATCCTTACTCCAGGGATAATAGCGGGAAGGCCTATGGCGCTGAATTTTTTCTGAAGGGTAAGTCCGGTAAATTTGAGGGTTGGACAAGTTATTCTCTTTCAAAATCGCGGATGAGTGACGGCGTGGATGAATACGACTCCGACTATGACCAGACGCATATTTTCAAAGCCGCACTTCTTACGCACAGGGGGAGGTGGACACCATCAGTTGTATGGCATTACTATACATCAATGCCGTACACTCCCGTAACAGGCTCAACTCCGGATGGTGGCGGAGGGTTTGATCCGCAGTACGGCAGTTATAACTCAGGGAGATATTCCGCTCATCACAGGCTCGACGCGAAACTGACGTACACCAGGGAAAATATACGCTGTTATGTGGAGTTCTGGAATGTATATTATGTTTATGGATACGACAAAGGAAACAGGGAATTTAAAACCGGTAAATCTTATCTTTTCCCTGTTTATGATAAAGATAAACCGTACAGCAGCAGCAACCCGGATAAGCAGGAAGACATTCCTCCTGTTTTTTTGTGGTTAGGAGTTGAGATATGTTTCTGAGATTAACAGCAGCACTACTCATTTTTCTGCTGCCTTTGTGTGCCGATAGCGCGCTGAGAACAACAGATCGCTATGAGTTTAAAGATGCAGAAACTGATATAGAGATCCTTAAATCAGTAATTGTAAGGCGCCCTGATGATCTGAAAACATTGAAGCGTCTGATAAACCTTACATTCACCCTGGAGCAGTTTGAAGAGACAGAGAGGTATTGTGAGCAGTATCTCTCCATTGAAAAAAAGAGTGAAGTTGCTTATGCGAAAATAATTGCAGCAGCATCTCTCGGGAAGTTTAAAAGCGCGGCGGATCAGGTTGAAACTTTCATCAGGCAATACAAAAATGAGCTGAGCAGCAGGGATATAATGCTCCTCAGGTATAAGGAAAATCTTTACAGAAAATCCACTACAAGCAGAGCCCGGCCTTCAGGCGGGCAGAAAGCGTCATGGGGGGATGATTCCATTATCAGGACAACGATCTATCGTGACAGTCTCTTTACCGGATATAATTTTACTGAATATAAACACACAATTTTTAAAGTAAACGGGAATTCAATTTCTGATGCAGAAAATTATCCCGCTTATCTTTCGGGAATTCCATTTTCTACAATCAATTTTATCTCATTATCTGAAGACGGGAGAGAGGTCGTGGTCAGTTCCCGCTCCGGAGACAAATCTTCGATCTATATCCGCAGGTATCTCCCCGGTAAAAAAAGATGGTCATCCTGGGAGAAGCCTGATGAACTTAATCCCGGCATATGGAACCATTACCCGAATTTTATAGATAACGACACAGTTCTGTTTTCATCAACTGACGGTGAAGACTATGATCTGTATATTTCAAAAAGAGATAAAGACGGAGAGTGGGGTGAAGCGCGGAAACTGCCAGGGGTGAATACACTGCTTGATGAGATATCTGCATCAGTTCATCCTGACGGCGAAACACTTTATTTCTCTTCAAACGGTTACGAGGGGAGCGGCGGTTTTGATGTGTATGGAGCAAAGCTTGTCCGGAAAGGCGATACATATCAAGTAACCGGCATAACGAATGTCTCTTCAGCAAATACTTTCAGGAATGAGAAATATCCGGTATTTATTAATTCATCGGGGAGTGCTGCATATTTTAATTTCAGCGCAGGAATGAATAATAGTGTTTATATATGCGGACAAATACCTTACAAACCTTTGCCGGTATTTTTTTATGACGCCGGAGTAGTCGATGATTCAACAGGTCTGCCGGTTAAGAGCGCCTTCGCGGAATATAAATCAGCAGGAACAGACTTTATAATAAACAGGCCGGTATATTCAGACGGCTTTACCGGCGCGACTCTCCGCCGGAACTTGAAGTATACTCTTTCAATAAAGGCTGATGGTTATGAACCATACATAAAAGTGATATCATTCACCGGCAATGGAGATCTGCTCACTGACAGCATAAGGCTTAAGAAAAAATCTTCAGTAAAGCCTCCCCGTATTTATAATGTGCTCATTACAACGCTTAAGCTGTATAATTGTGACGAGTCGAAATCGAAACCTGTTATGGAGATTCTTGAAGAGAAAACAGGGGTGCAGAGTGACGGGTCGAGGCGCAGTAAAAATACCTTTTCATTCACAACATGCGGAGACAGGGATTGTGCTCTGCGTGATGGGCGGACTGTGAATGCGGATTATGTGGTGTTCGGCTCTTTCTCCGCAAAAAATGAATCAGCAATGAAAACACTTGGTGAAACCGGTGAAGACCGGTATCTTGCGAAAAAAGTAACAGGAAAAGTTTATACGCTGGAACTTCAACTGATTAATGTATCTTCAGGGGTAATAACCGTTTCATTTAAAAAGAGCACCACTAACCCTGATGTGTTAAAAAACATCACAAATGAATTTATCCGCAAGGCGGCGCCGGAATTTGAATAGATTTGCTTCATTTCTTTTTTTTTATTTGACATGAATTTGGCCTAAATGCAAGTTGTTTGCAATTAAAAACAGGTATTTATGCTGTCAGTATATTCCACGTATGTCACCGCGATTTTTCTTGAGGGGATATTTTTTCTCACCATTGGTGTAATCATATCATCACTTATCGATGTTTTTGTCTCAGATGATACAATAAGTAAAATTGTACCCTCCGGAAGGGTTACCGGTATTGCAGTCTCTTCTTTAACAGGAATTCTGTTCCCCGTATGCGAATGCGGTATTGTTCCTGTAGTGGCCGGTTTGATAAGAAAAGGGCTCCCGGTTTCACATGCTGTTACCATGCTTCTCTCAATACCTGTGGTGAATCTTGTAACCTTCACCAGTACATATTATGCTTTTCCCGGCACTCTGGGAATAGCTTTTCTTCGTATGGCAGGGGGAGTCGCAGTATCCTTCTGTTTAGGTTTAGCTGTGAGCGTCTTTTCTGATGATAACTTCGTACTTAAAAATAAACCGGAAGAAAAGAATTATAAACCGGTAAACCGTGAAAATTTTGTACTCATGGACCATGTTTGTTCTCCAGGGTGTTCATGTCATCATCATGGTGAGGATCACAGTAAACTGACTCCTGTGGAGAAAATCAAAGGTGTTCTTAATCATTCAGTGGGGGAGTTTTTTGAAACAGGGAAATACTTTATCATCGGGATTCTTGTAACCGCTGCATTCCAGACTTTCGTACCGAAGAATGCGTTTGATGGTGTTTCGGCCGCCTTTCCGCTTCCGGAATTATTTATGACCGGATATGCATACATTCTTTCAATCTGTTCGCAGACAGACGCATTCGTAGCGCGATCCATGTCCTCATATTTCGGTCCCGGCGCTCTTTTATGCTTTATGATTTCCGGCGCCATGATAGATGTAAAGACAACCATGATGCTTCGAGTGATCTTCCGGAAAAGATTTATTGTTTTACTTGCTGCCGGAATTGTTATTTCAACAGTCTGTTTTTCTTTTCTGGCTGAAGCGGTGCTGAAGATACTATGAAACTGCTCCGTTATATATACATGTTCAGAGAGTTTATATTGCTCTCGCTTCTTTTTATAACCCTGGAACGGCTGGTGAATGGCCGGCAGCTTTACTCTTTCCTTAATCCCGGCTATCATGTATTTGTGAACCTTGCCATGGTTACGGTGTTTTTTCTCACCGGTGCAGCGCTTTTTATTTCAGCAGGCAGAGATCTTGAAGTTGACACTCCGCAGGGGTACTTCAGATATTTTGTTTTTATTGTTCTCATTGCTCTTTTAAACACAGGTTCTGACAGTACAACTTTCAGTTCACATTTAACAGAGGGAAATACTCTTACACCGGATGCATCGATGAACAGCTTCAGTGCGGCCGGTGATATTAAGCCGGGCCCTGACAGTGATATTTATAATACATCCGGGGATTTTATTGAAATAACAAAGGAAAATTATTATTTTATTGTAAATGATATATACTCTGCTCCTGGAAAATATGAAGGGAAAAGGATAAGCGTAGACGGGTTTGTCTATAAGTCAAAGAAACTCAAAAAGTGTGATTTTATAATCGCCAGGCTTATAATATTCTGCTGCGCGGCTGATGCCGGCATTGGAGGTTTCATTACAGATGCTTCAGGGATAAATGAAAGTTTCATAAAGGATGAATGGCTCAGGGTTGATGGAGTACTGAGGCTTGAAAAGAGGGGTGGTGAAAAGCCGGCCCCGGTTCTTAAACTTGAATCATTTAAAAGGATACCGGCAGATAAAGAACCATATATATACCCGGCATATAATTGAGAGGAATAATGGATAAATGCACACCTGAATCTCTTCTGGAGGGGAGAAATATCAAGATCACCAGACAGCGCCAGATTGTACTTGGTGCTATTATTGGAACCGGGAAACCTTTCTCTGCTTCCGACCTGCATGACAGCCTGGGCAGTGAAATGGATCTTGCCACGATATACCGCAACCTGGAGATGCTTTGCGGAGAGGGAATTATACGGCAGGTGATGAATGAAAAGGAGAGGCAGTATTATGAACTGGCATGTAAACATAATCCCGAGCATCCTCATTTCTACTGCAACATCTGCGGGAAGATATACTGTATGAAGCAGGATAAACCTATGCGTTTAAAAAGCAGACTCCCCGGTGATTTCACCGTGGAACAGACAGTTCTTCAGTACAGGGGGATCTGCCCTGATTGCGGTAAAGAGTAAATGCGAATAATTTGCATGTAAATTTTAAAAAACTTGACAATCATCGCTGGCATTAATTTAAATGCAAATGATTTGCATTTAAATTAAGCGGAGGACTTTAAATGAAAAAGATTCTGTTTTTATTGATGCTGATTTCTGTTTTTATGGTTTCCGGTTGCGGGAAAAATGAAGATATTAAATCAGGTAAAATTAATGTTTTTACAAGTATTCTGCCTCAGAAATATTTTGTTGAACGTATCGGCGGAGATCATGTAAGCGTAAATGTACTGGTGGGTCCGGGTAAAAGCCCTGCAACATATGAACCTCTCCCTGATCAGGTTATAGCACTGGGGGGAGCCGATCTCTTTTTTACTATAGGAGTCAATTTTGAAAAAGCCTTCATCCCTAAAATCGCAAAGTCTCTGCAATCCCTGAAGATCGTAGATACTTCTGAAGGGATTAAGAAGAGGGCCATTGAATCAGATGATCATGATGGTCACGGCGAAGATGAACATGGTCATGAGGCGGGAGCTCCTGATCCGCATATCTGGATGTCTGCCCGGCTTGTCAAGCAGCAGGCTTTAAACATATATAATGCTCTTGCTGAGAAAGATCCGGAAGGTAAAGAGGTTTATAAAAAGGGGTATGAGAGTTTTATTGCTGACCTCGATAAAGCCGATGCCGAACTTAAAAAAGCACTGGCGCCGTTTAAAGGGAGTACGCTTTTTGTATTCCATCCTGCATTCGGATATTTCGCGGATGAATACGGTTTTAAACAGGTGGCCCTCGAAACTGGCGGCAAGGAACCCTCTCCGTCAGCTCTTGAATTTATAATTAAAAAGGCAAAAGCCGATAAGGTAAAGGTAATATTTGTTCAGCCGGAATTTTCTCAGAAGAGCGCCAGGGCCGTTGCCGGAGCTATCGGCGGTTCGGTCATTACTCTTAATCCGCTGAACCCCGATTACCTGAATAACCTTTTATATATTGCGGCAGAGGTAAAGAAGGCATTATAAAGATGAATAAGAAGACCGGGAAAATAATATCAATAAAGAATCTCTGTTTTGCGTATAGTCATTACCCTGTACTAAGTGACGTGAACATAGATATATACGAGAAAGAGATTGTCAGCATCGTCGGGCCAAATGGAGGGGGGAAGACAACTCTCCTCCGCCTTATCCTTGGTCTTCTTAAACCAAAGTCCGGGACTATACTTGTAGACGGCAGGCCCCCGGCGGCTGCGTCACAAATAATAGGGTATGTGCCTCAGCGTGCGCGCCACGATAACAGTTTTCCCATAACTGTTTTTGAAACTGTTCTTTCAGGCAGGGTCAGGTCATTCGGTTTTTATACAAAAACAGACAGGCTGAAAGCAGCGAAGTCTCTTGATGAAGTGAGTCTTTCAGATTTTTTTAAGGAACCTTTCAGCAGCCTTTCAGGTGGGCAGATGCAGAGAGTGCTCATCGCCCGTGCTCTGACAACAGACGCCAGGATCCTGATGCTGGATGAACCTACATCTAACATCGATCCTTCAGCGGGGGACACACTTAACTCTCTCCTGAAAAAACTTAATGAAACAATGACCATTCTCCTTGTGACTCATGACACTGCGTTTGTAGCAAATATAACAGACAGGGCTCTCTGCATAAACAAAACCCTGGTTGAACATCCTGCTGATGATAATTTTTGCGGGATGCTTGCCTCAGTCTATGATGGTAATCCCCTTGTGGTCCGGCATGAAAAACTGATTGAGCAGAGCTGCAGAGATAAATGTAACCATGGTGATGATAAATGAACGGATTCCTGAACGCTTTATTAAATCCGGAGATGCCATTTATCCGTTTTGCTCTCATTGCAGGCCTGCTCTCCAGCATCCCCTTCGGAGTTATCGGATCTTTTGTGGTTGTTAAACGGATGACCTATATCGCCGGGGCATTGAGTCACGCGGCTCTTGGCGGTATAGGTATTGCACTTTATATAGGTGAAAAATATCATGTGGAATTTTTCACGCCGATGATGGGAGCATTCCTGTTTTCCATGCTGGCAGGCCTTGTAATCAGTATGGCCGTAATATCAGGGAAAGAGAGAATTGATACAGTCATAGGTGTAATCTGGGCAGCAGGGATGTCAGTTGGTCTTCTTTTTATATCCATAACCCCGGGTTATGTTGACCCTATGAGTTATCTCTTCGGAAATATTCTGCTGCTTAACGGTTCCGATCTTGCACTCATTTCAATTCTAAACGGGATTATCCTGTTTTTCAGTTTTTTCTTCTATAACCAGCTTCTGGCCACAGCCTTTGATGAGGAATTCACAAGGATAAGAGGTGTGAATACCGTTGTCTACCAGATCATGCTTATTATGCTTATATCAATGACTGTGATACTAATGATCAGCATTGTAGGTATTGTCATGATTATAGCTTTCCTTACAATTCCTCCTGCAATTTCAGGTTTCTTTACAAAGCGTCTCAGGAGCATGATTGCATTTTCAATTCTTCTGTGTGCTTTCATAATGAGTGCTGGACTTTTCCTGAGTTACCTCCTGAAGCTCCCTGCGAGTTCTGTGACAATACTTCTGGCGTCATTGATTTATGTAATCTGTTTCATGTTTAAAAGAGATTATTAACGGAAGAGTGCGGCTTGATAATAACGGTAATTGACGGTGGATGACAATAAGTCTTGACAGCCTGAAATATCAGAAGATAATTTATTACATCTGAATATAGCAATTTACGAAATGATTAAGGCAATGTCATTTCGAACGTATGTGAGAAATCTAAAAAAGTGTTGTTAAAAGATAGATTTCTCAGTCGCTGACGCTTCTTCGAAATGACAATTAGATGTTCTAAATCAATCGTAAAATGCTATAAATAAATATAATTCTTCAGCCGGGGTTTTGTCAGAATATTTCCGGTTATGAATTGTCCGGGAGAGGTTAAGTGAAGAAAAATACAGCTCAGGAAGTCATCAGTTGTTTTATGGCAGTGATTCTATCTCTCCTTATTTCAGGATGTTCATCAGCTTCAAAAAAACAGAGAAATGAAAATGTTGAGCCTATTGTTTTTGGAACAGTAAAAAACAGAGGTTATATTGTCGGTGTCAATGCAGGTGATTTGCATTATTTCTTTTTGATACAATCAGAGTATCTTAAATGTACCGGTGGCCAGAATAATTACTATAATTTTTATTTGGATAATAACCGGAAAATTGATCTCATAAATCTCAAAATAGATTTTTTAAAAAGAAAGGATGGTTCCAAGGCTACAGAGTTTGATATTCTAAACTATTATATGAAAATGGAGATGGATTATAATCTGAAAACCTATGGAGAAAATATTAAATTCGGGAATTCCCGTATAGACAGAAATTCAATAAAAGGACTCTACTGGAAATTTGACCGTCCGGTTAAAAATAAAAATATCCCACCTAAACAGATGGGGCTCTCTATAGTTAAAAACAAGAATAACATAATTAGCTTTCTTGCAGCAACAGATGAAAAAGGGGAAGATGACTATCTGAGGCTGCTGATAAACACAGCTATTACTGTTACAACTGTTAATACAACTATTACCAAGGAGTCTCTGAAAATAATAGCAGAAAGTATGAAATAGTGCAGTCTATTTATACAACATCCGGATGTTTTAAAAAAAACATTTGAAATAATAATTATCCCGCCCCTTTTTGGTCTTTATAAGGAGTATTATCTATGCTTTTCAGACTTCAGAGTTTTTTTTATGTCAATCTTGCAGGCTTTATCAATCTGATCATCTGGTCAGCACTTTTTACTGTATATCTCATGATAGACAGGTATGCAGGCTCTTTTGACAGTGAACTTATTCTTACCGGTATATACATATTTGCATCGATGATTTTTCTCAATGCGGCTGTATTCTTTCTGATGAAATCTCTTCTCTCCCGTTTCAGAAGGGGATCGCTTGTTTCATATATGGCGGCCAATCTCATCGTTACTTTTATTTTTATTACAAACAATATGTCTGTTGCTGTTTACGGTAAACAGCTCGGTTATGAAGGAATGGTGATGCTTTTCAGGGGATGGAAAAGCGGAGATACTGGAAATTTCGCTGCAACTGTGGTTCAGGTGGTACTTGTTCTTGCTGTTTACCTGTTTCTCTTTCTGCTTTCTTATTCAATGATGAACAGAGGTTTTTCGGGAAGGCCTTTTCGCTTTAATTCTTTCATCGCTTCTGTTGTCATCATAACAGTTGTTATATTGATAGTACATTTTAAACTTGTTGCAATGGCTGATACTAACTGGAAGATAAACAGCTTTAAACATAAAATTCCGTGGCAGTCTATTACAGGTTTTCCTGAGGATCTCATCAGGGTTGATGAAAATGGCAAGAAGGGTGGTAAATTTCCTGCTCTCTTCAATGCTCCGGCATTCCTTGATGAAAAGACTGAACTGGAACAGCTGAAAAAACTGAACAGCGCTGGGGAGAGGATTCTTTCACAAAATATTCATGTAAAAACTCCGTACAACATTCTTTTTATAAATGTCGAGGGGCTAAGGCATGATATGCTTAACCCGGAGAATATGCCTTTTCTTTACAGGTTTGCCACTGAAAAAGCTTTCAAACTGAGGAAGCATTACACAACCGGGAATAATACACCTGGAAGCCTGTTTGGTATGCTTACCGGACTTGCGCCATATTACTTCGAGCCTCTCCGCCAGAACAGATTCAGGAATATCCCTCTCGAAATTCTAAAAAAAGCGGGTTACAGACAGTCGGTTTATTATAACTCTCCGAAAAATTATGAGCATATTTATGAGCATATTATTCAGAGCACTGAGGGTAAGTACGTCCATGCTCCCGGTGTTCATACTGATGATTATGCACCAAGAGATAAATGGCTCTTTGATCGCTATATACAGGAACTGAAGGGAGATAGCGGGACAAAACGTTTCGACTATATGCTTGTTAATGTGACGCACTTTAATTATTATTATCCCCCTGAGTTCAGGAAGTATACTCCGGATTTCCGGTCAGACTTTACGATAATAAGCGGGCCGCAGAAAAGTTTTGAAAAGGACAGGGTGGAGCTTAAGAACAGATATATGAATTCTGTCTACTATGCCGATTCTTTATTTAAACAACTTTTTACCGAGTTGGAGAAAATGGGGAGACTTAAAAATACTATTATTGTTCTTTCAGGTGATCACGGCGAGGAGTTCTGGGAACATGGCAGCTTCGGCCACACATGGGGGCTCAATGATATACAGATCAATCCTGCTGCGTTGATCTATTACCCCGGTATAGATCAGGATGATATAAAGTATAAATATTCCTCTCACCAGGATTTTATGCCCACTACATTTGATTTGATTGGCCTTAATGTGGATTATAAAACCTTTATGACAGGTAAATCACTTATTAAGTATTCCTCTGATCTTGATTATGCAATCTCTTCTCTTGGTATATTGGTGAGTTTTAAAAGAAACGGATACGTCGTCATGGGGAACGGGTATAAGATACTTTACAGGAATAACATGGATCTTAACAAATCACCCTATGCGATTTATGATGAGCATGATCGCACTCTTGAAGATTTTGACGCATACAGAGCTGCGGATCTCCTTATGAAAACAGCCTCATCTAAAAAGTTGCAGCCTCCGAAAATTTAAGGGAAATTTATTGCTTCAATAAGGGAGCCGGTAACAGCATCGTAATCCGGTTCCCTGTCAACCCTTCCGAGTTCGTATGTTATACACATGATTTTATTCTTATGCTGCGCGGTGAAGCTTCCCAATGATCCCGGTGTAGTGTAGCCTATGTCGTGAGATATGGGGAACCCGGTTATTAACGACATCTTTTCGGCGATTTCAATTGGTGTGTTATTGTCCGGATAGATCGCGCCGAATGGCTGATGCATCTGTATCACCATTGCCGGGTGATAGATGTTTACCGCTTCAACTGCTGTAAGCGTTTCAGGTTCAGAAACGGGCTCCTGTCCGGGGTTGTTATGGTCTTTGATGTACTCTGAACTCCATGTGGATGAGGGGAAGTTTCTGTTTATATCAATACCGTTACCGTTAGTCCGTGTACCAATACTGAGTCCATCAGGGTTGAGGCATGGAATAAGCACTGCGCGGTTTTTTATCAGGCCCGGATTTTTTTCAAGTTGCTTCGCAAGTTTGATCACAGCAATAACGCTGGCCGGCTCATCTCCATGTATCCCGCCGATAATGAGTACTGTTTTCGGGCCCTGACCGAATTCTCGTATGAAAATTTCGTTACCCAGGTTTGATGCTCCAGTGATTGACCAGTGATGATTATTCTCGAGTTTTTTGTGAAGAGCAATTGCTTTTTTTATGATTCTGTTGTGTCTGCTGTGTGATCCGGATGTGGCATTTGAGTTTAAAATGAAAATCAACAAAAGTACCAGAAAAATGTTTTTAAATCTTTTTATCTTGGTCAATATTTTACCTGTGATTATCAAAAATTGCATTTGTGATAGGGTTAAGACTATCACATTTAAAGTTTAAGATTATTTTTATAATGTCAAGATATTTAAATGAATAGATAAGACGGTTTTAGCAGTAAGAAGACAACACATGGAATGTTATACATGTGTTGTCTTCATTTCTCTTTAATTTAAAAACGTACATGGTCTAATTTTAAATTATTTTTTTTGAGCCTGAAAAAACCTCTTCCACTGTTAATGCGGCAGCAGCGTGCCCCGGATGTTTCGCGGGATTCCATTTTTTCATGTCATCAAAAATTTTACCTTCTGAATGTAACTGGATGGAACCTTTCACCTGGTATGATGTGCCGTTTTTTGTAATGAACAGTATTGAAGCTTTACTCCCTGCAAGAATGTTCTTTCTGGTTTTATCAAAATAATTATCAGCAACAACTATTGTGCTTTCATCATATCTGCTTATACATGTTGCGTAAATTGAGTTGGGCTTTCCTGATTCATCAACAGTTGTAAGGATAACGGGGCCTGATTTTTCCTCCCATGCTTTAATCACTTCTTCTGGTAATACTTTCATAATGTCTCCTTTGCCGGTTTATATAAAATTATTGAAAATAAATAATTTGCTTTTAATCTTTCGCTTCCCAGTACATTTTAATATCAAGTACAGGGCTTCCATTAATAGCGTCGAGCCCTTCCACGTAAAGAGTTGTTCCTTCAATTCTAATAAGCTTTACATTCTGAATTGCAAGGCGTGATAAACGGTTTGGTGTCCGTGAAGCGAATACTCCGGTTTTTTTGCCGTCAAGTCCGCGATGAAACACGGATTTAACAGGGCCGGATTTATGAAGATAATAGATCACAGTCATCATCTCATCCTTTTCTTTGCCGCAGAATGAACAGGTGTCTTTCATCGCATTATTTTTTCTGCTGAAAAACAATCAGCAGTTTTCTCCTTCAAAATGATTCAGTTTTATGCCACCCTTCCTGCGGCATCGAATCAAAGCATGTTGGCTTGGGGTTAATCCATTTCCCTTCGGGAGTGATCTCCCATTTAGTATAAAAATCCATGGGTGACGCGGTTTTATCTATCCTGTAACCTTCCGGGTGATATCCTTTTTTTATCTCTGAAGCATTAAAATTCTGATCCATAATAATTCCTCTTTCTGCTGCATTTAAATATGTTTTATTCCTGAAAAAAGTTCTGATAATATCAACGGTTTTTTTGAAAAAAACAATCCCCCACTGTTTTAATCCAGCGAAGAAAGCTGCAATAATCCCTGTGGTGCCGATCCCTACAGGACATCCCTGTGTTCCGCATATAGGACATACGCTGTTAACAGCAAGGGCTCCTGCGAAAATTGACCACCACCCCGCAAAGCGGAGCAGCCCGTGATACTTGAGCTTCTGTACAAGTGTCATATTCTCTATAGCATCCTGTACTACTCCCGGATCCGGGGCTGTGGCACATTCATGGCAATGACACTCCCGGTGAATTTCGTGATCCACCGGGAGGCTGTTCGTCATATTCATACTATACTATTTTTCCCTGGGGAAAGGCCACGCCATTACGCCGCCTTCCATGACTTTGACATTAGTCCAGCCGCGCCCTTCAAGCACACGTGCTGCTTCATATCCGCGCAGAGATATTTTGCAGAAGCATATGATCTCAGCAGATTTGTCTTCCGGAAGTTCATTAAGACGGCTCCGCAGGGCGCCGAGCGGAATAAGATGTTCACCAATGCCGAGCCTCATCAGCTCAAATTCATCAGGCCCCCTTGTATCAAGGATAAACGGTTTTTCGCCTGCATCAAGTTTTTTCTTTACATCAGCGCAGGAGATCCCTTTCATGCGGCCTTTAAGTTTATTCTGAATGATATGAGCTCCAGCAATGGAGTGGTCAACGGCAAGTGAGAATGGCGGAGCATAAGGTAGGTCAGCATTAATCATATCTTCAACTGTGAGTTTCCCCCTGATAGCCATTGCCCATATTGCAAGCTGCTTGCTTACATCTCCGGGGCCGACACACTGCACGCCGAGAATTTTACCTGTTTTTCTTTCAACAACGATCTTTGTTACAAGAAGCAGTCCTGTCATAAATCCCGGTTTATCCGGGCTCGCGTTTATTACTGTTTCAATGTCGGTATATCCTGCTGTCCGCGCCGCTTTTTCTGAAAGGCCTGTGGAGCCTGCTGCGAAATCAAATACTTTGCAGATCCCTGTCTGGATTGTTCCGGGGAATGTTACACTGTTACCTGCTGCGGCATTTTCACCCGCAACACGTCCCTGGAGGTTCGCGAGGTCACCATATGGTGCATGAACTTTTTTCCCTGTGATAATATTGAGAGATTCAACACAGTCCCCTGCGGCATAGATGTCAGTATCTGATGTCTGCATATATTCATTTACAAGTATTCCCCCTGTTGCACCAAGGAGCAGCCCCGCGTCTTTAGCAAGGGCGGTGTTCGGGTTCACACCGATTGCGACAACAGCCAGTTCGCACGGAAGTTCTGTTCCATTCTGGAGTTTAACACCTGTCAGCTTCCCGTTCTCACCAAGGAACTCCGCTACACCGTTGTCAGTGATTACGTTTGCACCTTTGCTTTTTACATGGTTTTCAACAAGTTTTGCCAGTTCCCAGTCAAGGAAAGTGAGGAGCTGGGGAAGCATCTCAACAACAGTAATTTCGATACCCGCAAGCTGGAGAGCCTCACATGTTTCAATTCCGATAAGCCCTCCGCCGATGACAACAGCTTTCTGTATTTTTTTCTCATCACGGATCTTCCTGAGGTAGTCAGCATCCTTCATCGACTGAAGTGTAGTTATGCCGTCAAGGTCTGCTCCGGGGACAGGTATTTTTCTCGGTACAGAACCGGCAGTTATTATCAGTCTGTCATAGGGGAGAACCTCCTCTGCACCGGTTTTCAGATTTTTTACTGTAAGAGTTTTTGCTTTTCTGTCAATTTTAGTAGCTTCGGTTTCAGTTTTTGCCACAATACCCTTTGCGTTCAGGTAAAACTTCGGGTCACGCACAACACCTGTTGGTGTGCAGAGGAGCATGTTGCGGTCATCAAAAACTCCACCTACATAATACGGGTATCCGCATGAAGCCATTGAGAGATCCGGCGCTTTCTGTATTATTGTGATATCAGCATTTTCGTCAAGTCTTCGGGCTTTTGCGGCTGACTTGGGCCCTGCTGCGGAACCACCGATAACCAGTATTTTTTTCTTGTCATTCATGTTTTACTCCTGCTTTTTTTTGTTTTATTATTTAAACTTTCTTAAATAAAATTTCCGTTTATTAAATTCACTTTCGATGAGATCCCCTTTTTCTAATAGATGCTGAACTGTTTTCCAGTCTGCTCCGGCGTTCGAGAGGAATAAATCCATGCTGTCATCTCTCATGGGGTGAACAGATGTGATGCTTAATATATCTTCAATAATATTGCCTGTATGGCTGAATTCATTACCTTCATGTCCGGTTATACACTGAACATTAAGACCGCTATCAGTGAAGATCCTGTATGCATCAATTACTGTCCCCTCATCCGGCTGCATGACGTTTTGTTCTGCCGGAGGCCTTGTGGGTATTGAGATATAAGCTCTCTGCGGGTTTAGTGCTCTGATAAAATTTGCGGTTGTTGAGAACTCTTTTCCCGCTGTATTGATACCCTGAACCAGCATAGTTTCTGTATTAAGATCACCGCTATAACATAGAGAGAAGAGCACCATCCCCCGTTGAATCCCGGCTAAATTAAGAGCAATATGCGGCCTGTTGATTTTTCGCCAGACTGTGTCAGTAGTTGTGTCAACCTTCAGGGAAACCCGGTCTGCTTCCATAAGGTCCCCTCTTACTTTTTCATCAGACATAAGAGATGAATTGGTGATTACTGCAATTTTTATCCCGGTTTTTTTAAGCAGGCGTATAGTAGTACCTATGTTGAGGTCCAGGGTCGGCTCTCCATCCGGGACAAAGGAGATGTAATCAATGGTGTCATTATTTTTAAACACTTCATTAATTTTTATATCAGCCTGTCTGAGTACATCTTCAGGAGCGTAGAAACTTTTCCGTTCCGTGCTGATTTTTTTATTCCTGCCGAGTTGACAGTATATGCATGAATAGGTGCAATGCATCGGGGGAATGTTGTTTATCCCCAGACTGTGTCCAAATCTGCGTGAGGGAACAGGCCCGAAAACAATATTATTTAATAACCCGTTATTCATCTGCAATTACAATCCTGATAAAGAAATCATCACCTGTGCCGCTGTTCATACAGCGAAGAACTGTGCCATGCTGAAGATTCCCCGGTAGTCTTACCTGAAATGCTGCTTCGTCAGAAGCATTAGCCGGCTTAATTGAAATTTCAGCGCCATGAACCGCCTCCTCACGTGTAACAGAAATTTCGTGGATGGCCATATTCTGCATCAGGTGACTCCAGGCGGCTCTTCCGCCACGGCCTCTTCCGCAGCCGCAGCCCCTTTTTCCGGCGCATCCCATCCCCCCCTGCATATTCCCTGAACCATACATAGATTCAAACATGGAGCGCCCTGTCCGGTCATATAACACCCGTTTTTCGGGATCACTCAGAACTTCGTAAGCCTGGCTGATCTCTTTGAATCTCTCTTCGGCTTCAATGTCCCCTGGATTCTTATCCGGATGAAAACGGTGAGCCAGTGTCCTGAAAGATTTTTTTATATCATCAGGTGAAGCGTCTCTCTTTATATTTAACAGCGTGTAATAATCTGCCGCAGTGACTGACATTATAATCCTCCGGTTTTAGCTTTCGTTAGTATTTATCATTTTATTGTAATCCCGTCTTCCGCGTTTTAGCGCGTCAGCTTCTTCAATAGAATCCTGCCAGCCGTTTCTGGTATTTTCGATCTTATCAAAGCGTGCAGTATAGGGTTTTATGTCAACAATGGGAGTTCCATCGAGCATATCGATCCCGTCAAGGTAGAGACGGTTCCCTTCCACTGATATCAGTTTAACGATACTCATCCCTATGGGATTTGGTCTTGAAGGGGCGCGTGTGGCGAAGAGGCCTCTTACCTCTGTATCAAGAAAAGGTTTAACATGAAGTTTTACCGGCTCCGATTTATGGAGCTGAAACAGTATATAAATATGAGAAAATCCGTCCAGGTCTTTTAGTCCGTCAGCATATTCAGGGAATATTTCAGCATATCCTCCGCATCCTTCAGCATAAATCGGCTGTATCGGGGTTTCGGAGGGTGTGATGTGTTCGCTGTGAATTATCCCTATGGGCCTGCATGTAAATGGTAACGGAGTTGTATTCTGTTTCTTCACAGCCGCCTCTTTATCTTTATCTGCCGGAAGAGAACGTATTATTGCATGAGTCCCCACAGGAAAGCCGGTATGATCAGCAATAAGATGACACTTGACTTTAAGAAGAAAAAATATCTCCTTATTCTCATCGCAGAGTGTTTCGTAATTCCCCTGGCCTTTGGCAATGACCATATCAGCTTCATTAAAAAATTTTCTGAACTCTTCACTGCATTCAGCAAGTATTGTTCCCGGTGCGTCGGAACCGTTTGTAATTACAGGAACCAGTTTATCAAGACCCGCAGCCTGTGCGTCATCAATAGTGGCATCATTAATTACAGGGAAGCCGCGCACAGCAAGTGTAACTCTATCCGGGCCGATTTTTTCAATGAGTAACCTGTCAAAAATGATCTCCCCGGCATTATCAGCGATATATAAAATTTTCTTTGCACGTGAAATCTCATGTATGAATTCATCAGGATCTCCTGCAAGTTCCTCTGAGTATGATGCTTCAATTGATTTAAGAACTTCAGCTTCAGTAAGCCCTGACTTGACACCGGAGTCTATCACGTTTCCGGCAATTGCAAGTCTCATTGCCGCGAGTAAAGGGTCATCCGCGCTGTTTATTCTTTCTTTTAACTGGTCTGTCATAGATAGAATAAGATCATTGAAACTGTTTTTTACCGATTTATACGGATCAATAATTCCTGACATTTCACGCAGCTTTCTGTGAATAGCTGCTGCTATTTCAGGGGGAGTGAGTGAAAATTCTGTTTCAGACATTTTTTTCAGAATTTCCCGCAGGGCTCTCTCCTGAAAATCATAATCTGAAGATGAGAATCCGGACGCATCAATAGCCTGACGTATCAGGCATGGTACACATTCAAGACTTGTTATCATAAATAGTTCCGTTATTTTCTTTTCGCGGAGTAGATAGTCTGCCACTCCTGTTCAATTACAGTCACATCAAAATTAAACTCCTTCAGATATACACCGACAATACTGAAGTCTGCGGGTTTCCGTTCATGTGTTCTTCCTTCCATCCGGTGTACCTTTGCAACTGCCTCAAATCCTTTTTCGTTAAAATCGGATATGATTAGCTGTCTGCCGGCAACTCTCGCCATTTCCCTCAATGCTTTGAAGGGAAGGTCAAAATGATGGAACGTAAAAGACGACACTACAGCATCAAAACTTCTGTCGTGAAAATCCATGCTGCATGCATCGGCTGTGAGAAATTCAATATTATCCAGCCTGTTATAATATACCGCGTTAAGTCTGGCTGTTCGCAAGTCGGAACTCTCCATGTCCACGGTTACAATTCTGCTGAATGAACCCGCAAGCATAGATGTAAGATAACCTCTTCCAGTGCCGATTTCAAGAACTGATGAACTATCCGGCTGAACCAGACGCGCTACGCTTTTTCTGAGTTCCTCCTGGTCGACCCCCTGCTCTTTGTAAAGGGTTCCGCGTTTAAGAAATATTTCATGATTGTTTTTAATATCTTCACTGGAAAAATCTGATGTTGCTATTTCAGTTTTCATATTCTATCTCTTTGTCTGTTTTATTTCCTTACCATAGGGTTTCCGCAGTAGGGGCATTTTATCTGCGAACAGGGTACACCTGCTTTATGAGGCATCGATACTTTGCAGGCAGGGCAGTAGCATTCACCCATGACATCTGGCCTCTGTCTGCTGCCGCGGCCGCATCCGCCACCGGAGCCTGAACCTCCCCCCTGTCCTCTACCTGTTCCTCTCCCCTGACCCCAGGAGCCTGAACTGCCGCTTCCCCCTCTGCCGGAAGGGGGTCTCCCGGCCTGCGGAGAGACTTTCTCCCCGGCAGCCATTGAAGAGAGAATTGAAATGGCCCCTTTTTTGCATTTATCGATGCAGGCTCCGCATTCAATGCAGAGTGCGCTGTCAATTACAGCTTTACGTATAGCTTCATTAAGTGATATAGCGTCAACAGGACAGGCTTCAATGCATCTGCCGCACCCTGTGCATATTTCTGTGTTTATAATTGCTGACATCCTGACACTCCGGATAGTTTTATTCCATTTCTGCTATGATTTAAGCCATTGTTTCGCATCTTCAATTTCTGTTGAACCAAAAACTTTCATCCGATCCTCTGCACCGGATTCCTGTGTGCCGCGCATTATTGATATTGTTGTTATGGCTGAATTGACCACCAGGGCTATTTTCGCGCATCCGCTTTCAATTGCTTTCTCCTGGTTTTTGATTTTTTCCGCATTAACATCAGAGGGGATTACCTTGCATTCGCTGGCATCTGATAAAATTTTCCATCCGGATCTTGTAAGCTTTCTTGCACTGTCCCAGTCTTTATGGAAATCGGGGACAACTGACATATCTTTCCAGAAACCTTTCATCTTCCAGTAAATAGTGTTTTCTGTGTCATCATAGTTTAATTCATAAAAATTGTTTTTTGCTATTTCTTTCATTTGGTTCCTCTAAATAAGTTCTATATCTATTTCTCCGTGTAAAAAGAACAGATTAAGTAAGCCGGAACCGATACCATCATATAATAGTCAGGAATCAGTTCCGGTTGAATATAGACTGAGCTTCTCCAGCCTATTTATCTGTTTTTGCAGTTGCCGCAGCCTCAAGTACCTTTATTCTTTCATTGATATAATCAGCTTGATTTTTCATTGCTTCAGCCTGCTGTTTCAGCATTCTGAGTTCTGAATCTGCTGAATATTCATATTGCGGATAAGGCGCCTCATATCTGCCGGAGTAGGGGGCACCCTGGAATCCTCTTCCATAAAAGGGTCTGCCGCCTGCGTTAAAACCGTTTCTCCATCCCCTTCCGCCACCGCGGCCGCCTCTTCCGAATCCGCCGTAACCTCCACCGCGGCCTGAATTTACATAACCCGGTGCTGTATAACCCGCACATAATCCCGCGCCTCTTCCAGTCATAGGTCCTGCTCCATTAGGTCCTCTTCCATCTCCTGCTGGCATAACATACCTCCTTAATTTATAATAATGAAAACCATTTTCATTTAAAGATTAAAAAAAATTCAGCTCTTCTTTCCCCTGCACTCTTCACAGAGGCCATAAAAACTGACGATATGATCATTTATCTGAAAATTGTATTTCTCAGATAAAAATTCCTGAGTTTTCCCGAGGCAGTTTATCTCCTCGTTTATGAAATCCTTATAATCGATGATTTTTTTGCATTTTACGCATATAAGATGATGATGGTGCCCCTTTCCGCCGGGGTTATTCAGAAGTTCAAATCTAGCCTGGCCATCGCCGAAATCGAATTTCTGCACAATTCTCATCTGTTCCAGAAGCTCAAGGGTACGGTAAATGGTTGTGAGCCCTATTTCCGGGCTTATGGCATGGGCTTTCATATAAATTTCAGTAGCACTGAGATGTTCTGCTGTTTCATGGAGCACATTAATGACAACCTCACGTGCGGCTGTTACTCTGACGCAGTGCTGATTGAATCTTTCCTGCCACCATGGCCCTCTACCGTGCAAAATCTGCCTCACTTTTGAAAATGATTTTCATTATCAATATACGGATTGTATCTTTTTTTGTCAATTAAAAATGAATAAAATTTGGTACTTGATAAAAAAAGGAGATAATTCCATCTGTATAGTAATTCCATGGAGGGGTTATGCCGCAGTTAAAATCAATAGAATTATATCTCAGGCTTATTGAAAAAATTGATCAATACGAAAGCAAACTCCTGAAAAAATACAGCTCTGATATAGCCTGCTGCAAAGGGTGTGACTCCTGCTGTATCCTTGAATCGGTTTTTCCGGTTGAAGCTTATGTAATATACGAATCGATCCGTTCCGGTGCGTTAATATCTGCCGATTTATCACAGAATGGCTCCGGCAGATGCGTTTTTCTGAAAGGGGGGAGCTGCTCAATCTATAAAGTCCGTCCTGTTATTTGCCGCACGCATGGTTACCCTGTTTATGTGGATGGGCGCGTCGATTTCTGTCCTGAAAATTTTAAAGAGCGGAATTCAATAGACTCTGAATATATTTTAAATCTTGAAAATCTCAACAATTCTCTTGCTTCGATTAATCTTATTTTTTCGGGTGAGAATTCCATCGATTTCTTTAAAAGAGAGAGGATTCCCTTGAAAGAACTGGCTGAATTTGTTATAAATAAAGAGAAGTAATTAATTATAACATGAGGCACAAATTATGCTTACAAGAACCCTGATTGAAAGGGTGTATGAGAGAATTAAAAGCTATAACAATTCTGAATATGATTCATCTGTACCGATGTCCGATCAATTTATGAAAGATTTTACCTCTGCGGAGGGGTACAGTGAAAACGAAACAAAACATGCCCTGATGATTCTGAACGAAGCTCATAAAGTATTTATTATTGCGATTACCAAGGAGAATAAGCAGTCAGGGAATAAAAAAATTGACGGATATGTTGTTGCAGATAATTCAGTGGTTTCCAATCTCAGGAGTATTTACCAGAAGAGGCTCACCGAAGTATATAATAAGGAGAAAGGGACAAATTTCGGCCCTCCCCAGGTGATGCGCGAAGTAATGAACAGGATGAACACCATTGTGAATACCCCTGTGGGCCGTGTTGCCAATATTGCAATTATGCTTCATGAATATGAAAACCTTATGGACCGGTATCCCCAGGAATTCACTGATGAGTGGTGTGAGGAGAAACTTCAGGAGTATCTTGATAATGGCACATTAGAGGAGGAGGAACCGGAAGAGGTTGCTGCTGATGAATCATCAGACAAATCCGGAGATAAAAGCGGGACAACAAGGGCTGTTGATTCACCGGAATATGAGGATTATACAAGGGATGACAAGAGTCTCCCTCCGCATAAGATGCTGATGATTTATGGTGCTGATTTCTTTTTCAGGGTCAAGCTTCGTAAGTATGAGTTTAATATATTGAGAGATATGATTCGCGAGGGGCATGTAAAAAGAAAGACAGATATTGTGCTTCTCAGGAATATGATTAAAACGATTAAAGGTAATTTTGACAGGGACCCTAAGCTTAATGATTATTTTGAGGATATCTTTCATCTGGACAGGGAACTTTCCAAAAAGCTTTACTTCAGCGCGAAATGATACTAACCGGTTGTTTTATAGAAATAAATTATTATTGCAATATTCCTTCACGTTTTTCAATTATCAGTTTCAGTGTATAGCATGAAATTATTTAAATATATAATAATATCAGTTCTTCTTCACGCTGCGTTAATATCAGCTTTTTCACTTAAAAGAGGAGCAGGTGTGTATCTCGGTATAAGGGGCGGGGATATTTCACTTTATGTAAGCAGCACCGGTTCCGGCAGCGGCAGTTCCCCCTCCGGTAAAAAATCCCGTGATGAAATGCGCGATGGAATAAAAAGCGGAAAGATCAGGGGAAACGGCTCCGATGATCAGGGGGGAGATGGAGCAGGCGGCGGAGGTGTTTACGGTGCCGTAGGGAGACTGGTTGCCGAGGCTTACAGGAATAATCCGCCGGAGTACCCTGCAATTGCACGGGCCATGGGATACCAGGGGCGGGTCACGCTGATGCTTGAGGTTATGCCTGACGGCAGCTGCGGAACAGTTGATATAACAAAAAGTTCAGGCCATAGCGTCCTTGATATTGCTGCACAGAGAGCTGCAAGGGGGTGGGTATTCTTCACCGAAAATACGCTGGCTCTTTCATCACCTGTCAGGGTAAGTCAGGATATAATTTTTTTGCTTAAGACATACTGATACAAAACATTATCTCTTCAACCTGCATGCCTCCTCACATTTTATTTAAGATTTTCTGCCGGTTAAAATTTTTATTATGCCGCAAATAATTACTTGAATTATCACAGTATAAATTGATGTTTGCAGTAATCAGGTTTATTCATGGAACCGGGTGCGATTCCCGGGCTGTCCCGCAACTGTAATCATTATCTCTGATAATGTAAGCCAGGTCTTTGGATACTCCTGAAAACCAGTACTACTTTCGCGGAAAAGGGGGTTTGCAATGACAAGGTTTATAATTCTGCATCACATTTTCTTCTACTGATTTCTAATTAATACATCAATTATTGTCGCTGCGGGGCATGAAAAGCTGCGGTTTTCTGTTATCGAGATATATAGCTCTATGGCTGTAAAAGAGTTTGTCTTTCCGGTTTTGTCGCAGACAAATACCGGAATCTTGATGATAAGAATTTGTTTCTGAAAACAGGGTAAATTTTATTTTACCTTAAGATTCCGGCAGTGCAGCCGCGATGGCTGGCTGCAAGCATGAAACAGGATGTCTCAATAATGCTTGCCTCCGTTATCACTCCAGCCGGGATAACATTGCCCTGATCATTTTGTAGTTTGCTAATATTTATTTGAAAACAGATTATTACGGAGAACACAATGAAACAGAAAATATTCAGCGCAACACTTCTGTTATGCGCTTTCGGTTTAATTTCAGCCTATGCTGAAGATGTATTTAAAAACGATCCTGTTGTGGTAACAGCAACAAGGTATGAAAAATCGGTATCTAAAGAGGGTAAGAGTATCACTGTTGTTACAGAGGATGAGATTAAGAAGAGCGGGAAGAAGACTGTTGCTGATGTGCTGGAAACAGTTGCAGGGGTAACTATAACAAGATACGGTACAGAAGGGAGTCTTACAAATGTTTACATACGGGGATCAAAAAGCGGAAATGTGCTTATTTTAATCGATGGTGTTAAGGTTAGCGATCCGACTTTGCCTGGTAATCTTTATGATATAGCAGGTTTAATGACATCAAACATAGAGAGAATTGAAGTTATAAAGGGTGCAATGAGCAGTATGTATGGTGCTGAAGCCTCTGGTGGTGTTATTAATATTATTACCAAAAAAGGAGCCGGAAGAAAAGTTACTATAACAGGTGAGGCGGGCTCAAATAAAAC
Source organism: Spirochaetia bacterium UBA5763 (assembly GCA_002418835.1). GTDB lineage: Bacteria > Spirochaetota > UBA4802 > UBA4802 > UBA5550 > UBA5550. The sequence continues at coordinate 138,101 of DIEX01000019.1, forward strand.
ATTTGCAGAATCTGTCGCAGTAAGCGATTCAACCGAACAAAGCACATTTTTCTTTGCCGGATCACATTATAAAACCGATGGAATATCAAGTGCTGAAAAGCAGGGTCCATCAAAATATGATGATGACAGCTATGAGAATTATTCAGCTTCAGGTAAAATGACCAGCAAAATTACTGATACGGCCTCTGTTAATCTTGCAATGAGTTATACTGATTACAAAACTGATTTGGATGATGGTTCATTTGAGGATGATCCTAACTATGAATACACAAGTAAACTCTTTACTTCAAGGGGTGAATTCAGTCACTCTCCATTTGCATGGTGGACATACAAGGGTGGCGTCTCTTATATGTCTTTTACCAGGGGAAATATTGATCAGGCTGATCCAATCGACACAACAGAAAATGAAATTTATACATATAATGGATCAAATTCTGGGATTGATCTATGTAATATATTTAATATACTGAATATCAATACTCTTACCATTGGTGCTGAGTTGCGTAATGAAAAGGGAAGCAGCACTTCTGCTTCATCTACATATGGGATATCGATTTTTGATGAAAAAAGTATTTTCACAAAAAGCTTTTTCATCCATGATGCAATTTCGGTTGCTGAAATTATCAATTTGAACGCGGGTGCGAGGATAGATGATCATGAAGTATTCGGATCACACTGGACATGGGACGCTTCGGCTTCCGTTATAATTCCGGTAACAGGGACTAAATTAAAAACATCAGCAGGAACAGGTTTCAGAGCTCCATCCATGTCAGAATTATATGGTATGTGGGGAGGCAATACCGAGCTAAAACCTGAAAAGACGTTTGTTTATGATGCCGGTATTTATCAGGAAATTATAAACGGGCTCTTGTCAGTTGATTGTACATATTTTGTTCAGGAGTATAAAGATAAGATAATATATAATAGTTCATACAATTATGCCAATCTTGATGGCACTATTAAAAACAAAGGTGTTGAAACTTCAGCTGTATTTAAACCTGCTGATTTTCTGAAGATCATATATAGTTATACTTATGTTAAATATGAAAAAAATAATGATACTTCTTCTACACTGAAAAGACCTTCTCATAAACATGCTGTTTCAGCAACTCTTATACCACTAAGCGGTCTTGACATAACAGGTTCATATCTATTTGTGGATCAGCGGTATGATTATCTTACTTCAACTACAAACATAGAATTACACTCCTACCACAAATTCGACATGAACATAAGGTATGCATTCAACGAAACCATAACCTTAACTGCCCGCGGTGAAAACCTCACTGATGAAGATTATGAAGAGACATACGGCTACAACACAAAAGGGAGAAGCTTCTACGGCGGAGCGGAAATTACCCTATAGCCTCAAAAAAAAGAAGGGTGCGGAAATCCGCACCCTTTGAGGTGTATTTCATGTTTTTTGATAATAACAATATAATTAGTATTTTAGAAAACTCTGATGTTACAACAATTACCTGCATTAATCCGTTAATAATTCTCTGAATAAAATATCGCAACATTTTTTACTATACAAAAGTTTAGCTTTATGGTGAAATCTGTCAATACTTTATTAGAATATAATCAATTAAATGAGTTATTAAAAATTATTATCCACATGAAAGTATAATAATAATTTTGATCCCCCTGATACTCTAAATGGCAATTATTGATTGAAAAAATCCCCCCGGATAATAAATGAGAGTTAATCATCACTAATGGAGTCTGTATGGAATACTTACCTGTGAATTTTAACTCAAAGTTTTCAAAAATTGAAGGACACTGGCAGCCGAAAGGTATTGCAAGGCTTAACAATTACGCGTTTAAAATTGCGAAGATTAAAGGGGAATTCATCTGGCATAAACATGATGATACTGACGAGGTCTTTATTGTCAACAGGGGTGAACTTGTTATAAATCTACCTGACGGTTCAGTTAAAGTGAGCCAGGGTGAAATGTTTGTTGTCCCTAAAGGTATTGAGCATAAACCATTTGCTGCTGAAGAATGCGAAATTATAATGATAGAACCTGAAGGTACACTCAACACAGGTGATAAGGTTGATGAAAAAACTATCGATGAGATAGAGTGGATATAAATCGTTTTATGGAGCTTAATAATGCCTGAATTGAATTCAATAATCATGTTTCTTACCGCGTCAACACTCCTTGCATTCGCGCCGGGCCCTGATAATATATTTGTCCTGTCGCAGTCAATAGCATACGGGCGACGTGCAGGTTACAGAATTACGCTTGGCCTCTGCACAGGCCTCCTCTTTCACACAAGTGTTGTGGCTTTCGGAATAGCTGCCATATTTCAGACATCATTGATTGCATTCAATCTTCTTAAATACGCGGGTGTGGTTTACCTTCTCTACCTGGCATTTCTCACATTCAGGCATGCGGGGGATAAAGTGGAGATTGCAAAGGGTGAGAATGAAAACAGGATCAATCTTTACAGGCGCGGGATCATCATGAATATAACTAATCCCAAGGTGTCCATCTTCTTCATGGCGTTTCTTCCGCAGTTTGCATCACCGGCGAAGGGCTCAATTACTCTTCAGATTATATTTCTCGGTTTTTTATTTATTATTGTGACGTTGCTTGTATTCGGACTGATTAGTTTTCTCGCGGGGAGTATCGGCAAGGCTCTCGGGGGATCATCACGGTTTGATAAATGGCTGAATATCTTTGCCGGTACGGTGCTTGCTTCACTTGCTGTTAAACTGGCGTTTACTGAAAGGTAAGATTTTACCCTGCTTACATAAAATACCGGCGGTATGTATTTGTTGATGTCGCCTCTGTTATTTTTTCTCAGCACTTAAAACATCATGGAGCATACGGCTTAATTCATTCATCCTGAAAGGCTTTTGGATAAATCCCTGAACGCCGGTGTCATTAATGATTCCCGTTGTGTCCTCTTCCTGGAATCCGGAGGAGATAATTATTCTGACGTCATTTTTGATTTCTTTCAGAAGCTTAATTGTTTCAACACCGTTGATTTCAGGCATGATAATATCGCAGATAACCAGGTCTATCTCATGCTGCTTATTCATGAAAATGTCAATCCCCTCTCTCCCCCCTGATGCTGTTATTACATTGTAGCCAAGATCTGTAAGGATCTCTTTTAGGTTTAAAAGGATGTTTATATCATCATCTATTATCAGTATGTTCGAATTGCCATGAACCGGTATCTGTTCTTCGCTGTTCAGCGGCCTGACTTCCTCATCACTGCAGGGGAGGTACACTTTAAAAACTGTTCCATGTCCCGGCTCGCTATAGACATCAATTGTCCCTCCGTGTTCCTTCACCGTGCCGTACACTGCTGAAAGGCCAAGTCCTGTGCCCTTACCAGTGGGTTTTGTTGTAAAGAATGGATCAAATATTTTTTTTAGCAGATCAGATTTTATCCCCTGGCCTGTATCTGTAATATTGATCTCAATGTAATAGCCGGTGTTGATTGTATATGGGTGGCTTTTAACGAAGTGCTCATCAATATATGTATTTGAAGTGGTGAACCTTATCTCTCCGCCATCCGGCATGGCGTCCCTTGAGTTTATGGACATGTTCAGCAGCGCATTTTCTATAAGAGTGGGATCGCCGGAAATAATGGCGGTTATCGCTTTCAGGTTTAATGTAATTTTTATTTTTTTATCAAGTGTGTGACCAAGAATATCTGCCACATTCATTATTGTATCGTGTACATTAAAGTTCTGAAATATTACTCCCCCTTTCCTTGAGAAGAGCATCAGCTTGCGTATGAGCCCCGATGCCTTATCTCCTGTTTCGAGAATTCTCGATATATATTTTTTTACATCACCGGCGTCTTTTAGTTTAAGAGAGAGGAGTTCCGCGCTCCCTATTATTACTCCAAGCATATTATTGAAGTCGTGAGCTATACCCCCTGCGAGCCTCCCTATTACCTCCATCTTCTGTGACTGCCTCAACTGCTCCTCAAGGAGTTTTTCCTCTGTAAGATCAACAATCATTTTAAGAAAACATTCTTCGCCCATATAGTTTATCCGGATTGCTGAATAGATAATATCTTTTTTTATACTCTCACCGCAGATCAGTGTGGAGCTGATATTTTCTGCAATACCGCTTGAACTTGTACTTTCAGTAACTTTTTCTTTTTCCTCCCCGGACATCGGATGAAGTTTTATATAAGAAAAATTATCGATAATGTATTCGTAACAGTAGCCTGTCATTTTTATAAAAGCACGGTTCGCATTGACTATGCGACTGTTCTCAAGATCTGTTATAACAATAGCGTGAGGGCTCCTTTCAAAAATACTGCGGAACAGTTCCTCCCTTATCCGTAAATTTTTCTCGCTTTCAATAAGTAGCGCCCTGGCTTCCTCCTCCTCTTTCCTCGCTTTACCTGCTTTTACTGAAAGCAGAAGCGATATCACTGAAGAAAAGAGTGCAAGAAAAACAGCAGCTGATATGAAAACCATTTTCCAGGCTTTAATCTCCTTTTCGGCTTCATCGATATATATTCCGGTTCCGATAATCCATCCCCAGGGATTGAATTTTTTTACGTATGACAGCTTTGTGCCAAGTTCTGATATTCTGTCCCACCGGTTCCAGATATATTTAATTGTACCTCCCTCAGGATTTTCGTTTGCGATGTTTGACATATTCTTTAAAAGCTTCATCAATACCTGACCGTCAGGCGCGGTAATGCTTTCGGAGTCAGTGTTTTCCAGGTCCTGCCTGAAGGGATGCATAATCAGGATGCCATTGCTGTCAATAATCCAGAAATATTCTTTTAGTTCAGGACCGTAGCGGAAGCTCCTTATTCTCTGAATCGCCCTGATTTTCGCTTCTTCTATTGAGACTTTGCCCTTTGCCACGTCTCCATTCAGGGAGTTGAGATATTCCATTGTTATAGCTACAAGGTGACGGCATGCGTCCTCCTTGTTCTGCATATGCTGTTTTTCTATGGCAGGGGTGAAAAAGGCAAAAATTATCACAAGGAAAACGGTAAAAATAATAACAGAGGGTAACATCATCTTCGCAAAATCCTTCAGAAGGGTTTTCATCGAATTATTCTTTATGTTACCGGTCTTGTTTCCCATAGTCTCATTTATTTTTAATTAAGCTTTAGCTTTCAATTTATGCAGAATTCTGATAGTAATCAATAAAAAACCGTTGAGGCTTTTAAAAACTTTATGCAAAGCAGGGTAATAATGGTGCTATATCTTAATTGACAAAAATCCGCCAGGGGGCTGTTAACATCTTAGCCGGATATGCTTCCATAATTGATTCGTTACCTGCTATTGTTTAATTAACTGTGAAATTTATGGTTTATATCCGGAATATTTTCAGTAGTAATCTATGGAGTTCAGATGAGCGATTATATCATATCAGTAATTCTTGGAATAGTTGAAGGCTTTACAGAATTTCTCCCTATCTCTTCAACGGGCCACCTTATTATTGTTAACGAGTTTACCGGCTTTACCGGCGAATACGCGAAGATGTATGATGTTGTAATACAGCTTGGCGCCATACTCTCAGTGGTGGTCTATTTCCGTGAAAAACTTTTCCCTTTCTTTTATAATAGAAGCACTGAAGAAAAACGTGAAGTCTGGAACCTCTGGTTCAAGGCTGTTGCAGGTGTGCTTCCGGCTCTTGTTATCGGAGCTCTGGCTCATGATTTTATGGAGGAGCATCTTTTTACACCGACAGTGGTTTCTCTGGCGCTAATCATCTGGGGTATTTTTCTTATCGTTATTGAAAACAGAAAACATAGCAGCAGAATAAATTCCGTGGCTCAACTGAGTTACAGGACAGCGATACTTATCGGTTTTCTTCAGTGTCTTGCTATGGTTCCGGGAACATCACGTTCTGCTGCAACAATTATAGGAGCTATGCTCCTCGGCACGTCGAGGCAGGTGGCAGCAGAGTTCTCCTTTTTCCTTGCTGTGCCGACAATGTTTGCCGCTTCAGCATACACACTTATGAAACATGGTTACAAGATGGACGCTCACCAGGCGGGGGTTCTGGGTGTGGGCTTTGTTGTCTCCTTCATTGTTGCTCTCCTCGTAATTGCTGTTTTTATGAATTACATAAGGAAACATGATTTCAAAATTTTCGGATGGTACAGGATTGTGCTGGGTATAATTGTGCTGGCATATTTCTGGGGGATAAAGTAAAAGTATGCAGCACCCTGACCGACATTCAGCAGCAGGGTGCATTTTTTCAGGACAGCTATAATAACATTATTGCTGTGAGAGATATTGCAATTATAGTCAGCCATAGAGCAATACCCTGAAAGAGGGGCTTCAGGCCTACCGACTTCAGCGTCTCAGGAGACAGCCCTGATCCTATAAGAAACAGTGTAACTGTGAGCCCCTTTTTCGCTGCGGCAGTTATTGAATTATATTGAGAGCTGAATGCCGGGATAAAAGTACTTATACACATCGCCGCTATATAAAGAAAAATAAAATAAGGGACTTTAATTTTTCTGCTGTCACCTTTAATCATGAATACTGTAAGTATAGAAAGAGGGATAATCCATAGAGCCCGTTCCAGCTTGACAGTTGTTGCCACCCTGAGAGCCTCCTCCCCGAATTTAGAAGCAGCGCCCACAACAGAGCTTGTGTCGTGAATTGCAATGGCGCTCCATATACCAAACTGGTGCTGTGACATATTGAGAAAATGCCCGGCAGGGGGGAATATAAAGAGCGCTGCTGAGTTAAGGATAAACACTGTGCCCAGTGCTATGCTTATCTCCTTTTCATCAGCTTCAATAATCGGGGCAACGGTCGCGATAGCGCTCCCCCCGCAGATGGCTGTTCCGCTTGAAATCAGAAATGATGTTTTTCTCCCCACATTGAAAATCCTCCCGAAAAGCGTGCCGATTATAAGGACTGATGATATTGAGAAAACCGTGAATATAAGTCCCTCTCTCCCTGCTTCAGCTGCGTGATACAGGTTTACTCCGAATCCAAGTCCGACAATTGAAATTTTAAGGAGCCAGTTGGTGGCTTTATTATTATGATGAATAAAGGGGTGGCCCATAGTGATGGCAGTGATAAATCCCAGAAGCAGTGCCACAGGGGGATCAATCAGCGGCGTTAGACAGGCAATGATAGCCGCAGCGAATATAATTTTTTTAAAAGTCTGGTTCATGAAATGCTTCCTCTTTTTTGTTATAGCTGTGGTGAAAACAAATAAATCGTTGTAAATCTGGCTTAAAAATTTGCATAAGTCAAATAACATGTTATTATTGAGATAATAGGCATTAACCTATCAAGAGGAAAGATGACATTCCGCCACCTTGAAATATTTATTAAAGTTGCTGAAACTCTCAGCATGACCGCTGCTGCCGAAAGTCTTTTTATTGCACAGCCCTCTGTGAGCCAGTCTGTGTCCGAACTTGAACAGCATCTGAAAACCCGTCTTTTTGAAAGGCTCGGCAGGAGGCTTTTCCTGACAGAGAGCGGTGTTGAGCTGCTCTCTTATGCACGTCATATTGTTGCACTTACATTTGAAGCGGAGAGGAGGATGCATGACAGGCATAGAGGGGGGAGTCTGAGGATCGGAGGGAGCATGACTGTGGGTACAACTATTCTTAACTCTCTGATAAAAAAAATCAACAGCCGTATCCCTGAGTGCCGTGTTACAGTGAGGGTCGATAATACTTCGGCTCTTGAAAAAATGCTCCTTAATGATGAACTGGATATTGCTTTTGCCGAAGGTAATATGAAATCTGAACATATCGTTTTCAGGGTAATGATGGATGATGAGCTGCTTCTTGTCTGCCCAGCAGGGCACAGATTTTCCGGCCGGGAATATATTGCTCCGGATGAACTTGCATCTGAGAATTTTATAATAAGGGAGGAGGGGAGCGGCACAAGAGAGCTTTTTGAATCAGTGATGCTTGCTCATGGAATTGAATTCAGGTGCGCGGGTGTGATGAATAATGCAGAGGCGATAAAACTTGCGGTGGCTGATGGTTTAGGTCTCTCCGTGTTATCCTCTCTCTCTGTTCATAGGGAGATTGAAAGGGGTGAACTTTCTGCACTGAGGGTTGATGGTGTAAACTTTGTGAGGCATTTTTCGGTTTTTCACCACAGAAACAAGTTTATAACTCCTGTTATGGAGGAGTTTATGGATCTTTGCGAAGAAATATAAATGTTGCAGGGTAACAAATTCCGGGCTGCTGTTTCAAAAAAATAGATTGATTAACTGTTGCTTCTATGCAGTAAAGGATATGTAATTTTAATATAACAGGAAAATTCTATGTTTGAAGGCAAATCTCTCTTCTCAATTCTCAATTCAGGGGGAGGCATAATGTATGTCCTTATCCTCTGCTCAATTCTCACTGTTGCAATTATTATCCAGAAGTTTCTCCTCTTCAGAAAGATCAGTAAAACAGACAGGATCGGCATCCTTGAAAGGGTGAAATCAAAGGTCACCTCAGGTGATTTTGACGGAGCAAAAAATGACTGTCTCTCCGAAACCGGCCCCTTTTCCAGCGTGCTCTATGCCGGGCTATCACAGCATGATAAAAGCGACGCGGCTGTTGAAAGCGCGATGGAGCGGAGCATCTCTGAGGAGGTGCTTAAACTTGAGGAGTACACAGGTATTGTAGGCACTATCGGAAACACAGCTGTTTACATCGGGCTCTTCGGTACTGTTATCGGGATCATGAAAGCGTTTCATGAGATCGCCACACTGGGTCAGGGCGGGATGAATACAGTAATCGTAGGAGTTTCCGAGGCTCTTATTGCTACTGCAATGGGCCTCCTTGTTGCCATACCTTCAGTTGTTGCTTTCAACTATTTTGTGACACGAATCGACAGGATAATTAAAGAGATGGAGATCTGCGCGTCTGAACTTTATGATTACCTGAAGCACAGGTAGAGCATGAGAATTACACGAACAAGAAACCATTCCATCAAGTCAGAGATAAACATCACGCCATTTACTGACGTGGTGCTTGTGCTGCTGATTATATTTATGATTGCAACACCTATAATCATTCAGTCCAGCATTACAGTTAATCTCCCGAAATCGAAGTACGGTGAAGATAGCAGCAGCGAGCAGTTTGAAGTAATCATCAAAAGCGAGAAGGAGTTCTACTTCAATAACCGCAGCACTGACCTTAACTCATTGAAACAGCAGCTTGCAGCACACGCGAAGGAAAAACCCGATGCACCCCTTATAATCAAGGCTGACAGGGATATTAAATATTTTGTCATAATAAGTATTATGGATATGGCAAAGGAATCCGGTGTGGGGAAGATCTCTCTCAATGTGGAGAAGAGGTGACTTTTTCCGGAGATGCTGAACCGGGTCTCTCGCGGAGACGCAAAGAGCGCAAAGTTTCTTAAATTAAATAATTTTTGCTGTATAGTGAAGTATCTTTATAATAATTGCAGTATGAAATTATATGGAGCTCAATATGTTTAAATCTGCCAATTGCATTATTCAGGTTATTACATTACTCCTTTTATTTGCAGTTCCGGGCTGCTTTTCAAGCCCTTCCGGAGATGATAATGTAAATACCTCAATAATTGCTGACCATAATGTTGCCCGCCTTGCTGTACTGCAATCAATACCGGATTCCGCGATAGACAATGCAAAGTCGAAACTGCATATTGCATACGGTCACACTTCGCACGGGAGTCAGATTGTGGATGGTGTCAATGGGCTTGACTCTTTTATGAATGGAATTGGCCGAACTAACAATCTCTTCAGCGGGCTTGATTTTAATTGTGACATGGGTGGTTATGGATATCCATATGGCGCCGCAGATCTGAATCAGCCGGATTATACAACTTGGGAGTCCGCTACAAGAAGTTATCTCAGCAGCCATACCGATATTAATGTAGTTATATGGTCATGGTGTGCAGGGGTAAGTCATGCCACTGAAAGTCAGATAGATAATTATCTCTCTCTTATGAATGGACTTGAAAAGGACTATCCGGATATTACATTTATTTATATGACAGGTCATCTTGACGGAACCGGAGTTGGCGGAGATCTCCATATTAATAATGAAAAGATAAGAAAATTCTGCCGTGACAACGGAAAGTGGCTCTTCGATTTCGCTGACATTGAGAGCTATGATCCTGACGGTAATTACTATCTTAATAAAAGTGCTGATGATGGATGCAATTATACCGGAGGCAATTGGGCAATAGCCTGGCAGAATTCACATGCAAAAGGAACATATTGGTATTGGACTGATGATGAAGCTAATCCTGCTCATACACAGCCCCTTAACGCAAACATGAAAGCATACGCTTTCTGGTGGCTTATGGCGCGAGTTGCAGGGTGGGGCGGGTAAATTAATCTTGACTCATTCCATCCCTAAATAATCCTTCCCCTGTAAGGTGGAAAACCGGTGAATTCCGTTATCTGCCGCAGGGGAGTGAAAATCTCTGTAACACCTCAGTATAAAATCTCCCTAACTATAAAATTGAAGAATAGGAGCAAATTATGAAAATAGCATTACCTACAGCAGGCAGAAAGATCGATGACCACTTCGGCCACTGCGAGTATTATACTGTTTATACAGTGAATGAAAATAAAGAGATCACTGCAACGGATGTTGTTCAGTCTCCGCAGGGGTGCGGCTGCAAATCAAACATTGTACATACTCTTGCTGACATGGGAGTAAAAGTGATGCTTGCGGGGAATATGGGTGACGGCGCTCTAAATGTACTGGCCAGCCGGGGAATTGAAGTTGTCAGGGGGTGTTCAGGTGACGTGAAGAGTGTTGCCGAGAGCTACCTTGCGGGGACACTGAAAGACTCTGGCGAAGGGTGCCATTCTCATGAAAATGGGCACGAGTGCACGCACTGATGTTTGAAGCTTGTCACTGATTGATCATTTATAGCTGCTTGCGATTGAATTAGAAGATCAATTTGTCATTCCGGTTTGTCCATCGGGCAATACCGGAATCTTAATGTCAGAAACCAGTTCCTGAAACAGGATTTTTTATAATGCTTGCCTCTGTTATCACTCCAACCGGAATGACAGTGACCTAATCATTTTGTAATTCGCTATAATTCCTCATAAACTCCGCTGAAAATTTACCGCATTTTTTTTGATTCCGCTCCTTTTCCGCGTTATACTTTACCTGTGAAAAGGAGATAACCATGAAAACAGCTTACAGTGTGAAAGGGTATCTTTTGGATCAGGAGACCATAAGGCTGGAGGAGCCTCTGAACCGTGAAACCGGTGATGTAAGGGTTATCATTGAGTTTGATGACAATACATGGAAAAAATATTCCAGGAGAAAAATGCATGGTATCCTGAAAGGTGAAATCATTCTGTCTGATGATTTCAATGAACCTCTTGATTGTTTCAGGGAGTATATGCTATGAACTATCTGATTGATACTAATGTCCTTCTTGTTTACCTTGAGGGTGAACAGCTCCTGGACCAGGATATTATCCGCAAAATCGAGTCTGAGGAGAACACCATCTACATAAGCGCGGCATCGCTTTGGGAGATTGCAATCAAGTCCAGCATGGGGAAGGTACAGCTTAAACGCGGATTTGAAGAAACCCTTGCACTGGTGACAACCTCAAGGGAGTGGAAGATTATGGAGATAAGGCCGAAGCATCTAACTGTGCTCCATTCACTTCCGTTTCATCACAGCGATCCATTTGACAGGCTTATACTTGCGCAGAGCATGGCTGAGGGGATTGAGCTGTTGCATACTGATCCGGTGTTTGACAGCTACAGGATGATGTAACTGCCGACAGTCATTGAGACTGAACTGCCGGGGACTCATGAAACTGATGCTGTCAGATTCCCCCCTTCGCGGGAATGACAAGAAGTGAGTTATTTCAATTGTAAGCTGCTATAAACAAATACTTCAGGCAGGATGAACTATGGCAAAAACATTAATCGTATCCACAATGGGCCCGGCGATAAATAACAGGGAGGTCATAAAAAGCCTTATCAGCGCCGGTGTTGATATCTTCAGATTCAACTTCTCCCACGCTAAGAAAGAGAACCCCTTTGATGATGAACTGGTAATAATCAGTGAACTTAAAAAGGAGATGAACTGTGACGTGAAGATACTTGCCGACATTCAGGGGCCGAAGATCCGCATTGGTACCTTCGCAAAAGGGAGGGAGGAACTGAAACCCGGCGCTCCATTTACCTTAACTGTTAATCAGGTACAGGGTACTGGTGAAATCGTGCAGATTGATCACACCGGGATTTGCGGTGATGTTAAAAAAGGTTCGATTATACTGATAAATGACGGTGTGCTTAAACTTGAAGTAACAGATGTGACAGGTACTGATGTTATTACAAAAGTAATTTATGGCGGGATAATCTCCGACCGTAAGGGTGTGAACCTGCCGGGTGCGAAGGTCTCTCTCCCCGCCATGTCTGATAAGGATATGAAGGATCTTGAGTACATAGGAAAGAAAGGCTTTGATTATATTGCCGCATCTTTTGTCAGGAAAGAAACAGATGTGCGTAATGTCATTCAGGCAGCAAGAGACAACGGTTCGAAGGCGAAGATCATTTCAAAGATTGAAACGCAGGAGGCTGTTGAGAATATCCGCGGCATTGTTGATGTATCGGATGGGATACTTGTGGCACGCGGCGACATGGCTATAGAACTTCCCTATGAATACCTGCCGATTATACAGAAGGTTATAATAAAACTCTGTAATGATAAAAAGAAATTTGTAATTACCGCAACCCAGATGCTTGAGTCTATGATAAATAATCCTGTGCCCACAAGGGCGGAGATCACAGATGTGGCAAATGCTGTGATTGACGGCACAAGCGCTGTGATGCTCTCCGCTGAGACAGCAATGGGGAAATACCCGGTTGAGGCTGTTACTGTAATGGAGAGGATTCTCAGGAGTACAGAGAAAGCCTGGGAGGATAGAAAGATCACTTTTTCAGATATTCTCTGTTAAGCTGATACTCTTCATGACGGTTTTGAGGTTTTGAGAATGGCTTTCCTCTCTGAGGGTCCGGGTTTGATCTTTTAGAGTCCGGTTTCCCACTCTGAGAGTCCGCGTTTGATCGTTTAGAGTGCAAGTTTCCTCCTTTGAAAGGCAAGCTTTCCTATTTTAGAAGCATAATTTCCTCTCCGGGAGGCAATTTTCTCTCTCCCTGATGTAAATGCCCCTTTCTATGAGGAGAAGTTCTGTGACCGGGATGCGTACACATCTCTAAAACACCTTGTGCTCTAATATTGGTATCAGACAAACTCCCATAGATCTACGGGCAGTAATCTTACACTATAAAGAGACCATTACCGATTGATTAAATCCGGTTTATAGCGATAATCAAAGCACGAATTCGGAATTATATTTCATGCAGGGGGTTTTATGAAAACAATCCAGACAACATGCCCGTACTGCGGAACAGGCTGTAATTTAGATCTGCACGTGGAAAACAACAGGATTACGGGGGCCACTCCCGTAAAGAATCATCCGGTTAATGACGGTGAATTATGCTTAAAGGGTTTATATGGATGGGAGTTTGTTCATTCATCCGCGCGTTTAACTAAACCGCTTATCCGTAAAAAGGACGGAGTATTTTCAAAAGAGGGCGTTCTTGAGGAGTCCACATGGGAAGAGGCCCTGGACTTAATGGCTGAGAAGATCAACCATGTGAAGAAAAGTTACGGGCCTGATGCCTTCATGGGGCTCTCTTCAGCAAGATGCACAAACGAGGAGAACTATATCTTCCAGAAATTTTTCAGGCAGGTGTTAGGTACGAACAACGTTGACCACTGCGCCCGGCTCTGACACGCTCCCACTGTAGCCGGTCTGGCTAAGAGTCTCGGAAACGGTTCAATGACCAATGACCTCGCGGAGTTCAGCGAGTTCACAAAATGCTTTCTTATAACAGGTTCCAACACAAGTGAAAATCACCCCATAGTTGCGATGCACGTATTCAGGGCTCTTGATAAGGGCGCGAAGCTTATCGTCATCGATCCGCGGAAAACAGAGATGGCCAACAAGGCTGATGTATTTCTCCAGGTTCCTCCGGGATACAACATCCCTGTTATGAATTCACTTATTCACGTAATAATTAATGAAAATCTTTATGACAAAGAGTTTGTTGCAAACAGCACAAAGGGCTTTGAGTATCTGAAAGAATCGGTACAGGAGTATTCTCCTGAAGCTGTTTCAAAGATGACAGGTATTGATGCGGAACTTATTAAAAAGGCAGCCCGCATGTATGCTGAGAACAAACCATCGGCAATACTCTATGCAATGGGCCTTACACAGTTCTCACACGGCACAGGGAATGTATGGACAACATCAAACCTTGCCGCAATTACAGGGAACCTCGGTGTTAAGGGTGGAGGAGTTAACCCTCTGCGCGGCCAGAACAATGTGCAGGGCGCATGTATGGTTGGTGCTCTCCCGGCGAACCTCGCGAGCGGCAAGTCTGTAACTGATGAAGCTGCAAGGAAGGAGTGCAATGATCTCTGGTGCTGCGAAGTTCCGTCAAAGCCAGGTATAGCTCTCACTGTTATTCCTGAGAATATCGAAAACGGAAACATAAAGTTCCTCTGGGTATTCGGAGAGAACCCTGTTATGTCAGACCCTGACTCCAACCACTTTGTCCATGCTATTGAGCATCTGGACTTCATGGTGTCACAGGATATATTTCTTACTGAAACAGGGCTTAAGTCTGACATAGTTCTCCCTGCTGCGGCCTTCGCGGAGAAGGAGGGGACATTTGTTAATACATCCCGCCGTGTCCAGCTTGTTAACAAGGCTATTGACGCGCCGGGCGATGCCAGAGCTGACTGGGAGATTATCTCAATGGTTGCAGGTAAGTTAGGCGCTGAAGGTTTCGATTACAGGGACGCAAGGAATATCTGGGATGAGATAAGAATAATCAACCGCGGCCAGTTTGGCGGTATGGATATCAGGCGCCTCAAGGATATGAACGGCATCAACGCTCCGTGTCCAAATCATCAGCATCCCGGTACACCTGTGCTTCATGAGGGGGGGAAGTTCACCACTCCTGACGGCAAGGCTCTTCTTATCCCTGTTATTTTCACAGAGGACAATAAAGAGAAGGGGAACCTTGAGGAGCAGTGGCGAAAAAAACTTAACCTCGATAAAGACTATCCCATCATGGCGGGCTCACTTAATGAAAAGGCATCTGATAAGTTCCCGTTTATTATGACTACAGGGCGTTATGTGTATCAGTACCACACAGGGACAATGACAAGAAAGTGCAGGTCGCTTGAGACAGGCGCTGATATGTTCGGCCCCGCTGTAATCGAGATAGGCTTTGCCTCCGCAAAAAAAATCGGCATTACCACAGGCGATTACGTTAAGGTCTATAATGACAGGGGCGAGATTGCGGTAAAAGCAAGAGTAATGAACAGGATTAAAGATAATTATATATTCGGAAGTTTCCACTACTGGGAGGCCAATGTCAATGAGCTGACAAATCCTTCAGGCCTTGACCCTGTATGTAAAATTCCTGAACTGAAGGTTTCAGCAGTTAATGTTGCTAAAATTACTGAAGCTGAATACCTGAAGATACAGGGGAGCAAGAAGGAGAAGTTTCAGTCTGACAATAAATTTCACGGCGGCGATATGGCCCACCATGGGGCACATCAGAGTACTGCTGTAAATTCCACAGGGAAGGAGGTGTAACATGTCATTTGTAGTAGATGAAAAATTAAACAGCTTTGTTATCTGCGATCCCAATAAATGTATGGCCTGTTACACATGCATGTCAGCATGTTATCAGTCAGCCAAAGAGAGAGGGAAAGTCGCGAAACCGAGACTGGTGGTTATTCACACCGAGTCCGGATCAATGCCGAACCAGT
The DNA here is from genome assembly GCA_002418835.1 of Spirochaetia bacterium UBA5763. Classification (GTDB taxonomy): domain Bacteria; phylum Spirochaetota; class UBA4802; order UBA4802; family UBA5550; genus UBA5550. The sequence continues at coordinate 153,899 of DIEX01000019.1, forward strand.
GCAGGCACTGCGAAGATGCTCCATGCGCCAGCGTATGCCCCACAGGTGCCATTAAATTCGGCGAGAATAAGATCGAGCTTCACGAGGAGCTCTGCATCGGGTGCAAGATGTGCGTCATGGCGTGCCCCTTCGGATGTGTGCTCCCTGAATCTGAACCTATGCCTTCAGTAAATTATATGTTTGAAGAACCGAACGATAAGTTTATCGGAATCGCAACAGGGGGCAAGTGTACTGCAGTGAAATGTGACCTCTGTGAAGGCAGAGCCGCGGGCCCTGCATGCGTTGAAGCCTGCCCAAATAAGGCGCTTTCCTATATAACACCTGGGAAGATGGAAGACGCAAGCCTTGATGGTAAATCAAGAAAGGCGGTACTTGATATTATTTCACGGGTTAAAAAAGGGGACTCTTCAAAGAAAACTGATTCCGGTAAAGAGGTGTAAATATGTCAGTGATATATTTAATGTTTATCGCGGGAGCCGTTGCTTCGCTCCTTCTGTATAAGTTTCAGAAAGCGGCCGCTTATATCGGCTTTGGTATACCGGCTGCCGCTTCTCTCTACGGGATCTGGTTTTTCTTCACGAACCTTACAGGCACAAGCGAGCTTGTGGTGCAGTTCCCTGTTATGGCCGCGAAGTTTACTCTTGATCCTCTGGGCGCTTTCTTTTCGCTGGTTATCTCACTTGTGGGATTCGCGGCATCTATCTACGGTATTCACTATGCCGAAGAGTACAGGGAGAGCGTAAGTATCGGTGCCATGGGGTTTTTCTTTAACCTCTTCATGGCGTTTATGCTCATGGTTGTTTCGGCATCCCATGTGTTCTGGTTCATGGTATTCTGGGAGCTTATGACCCTGGCGTCATTCTTCCTGATACATTTTAACGATTCAGAGAAAACATCAAAGGCAACAATCCTTTACATGGTAATTGCACATGTGGGGGGAGCTGCAATACTTGCAGGTATGCTCCTTATGTCATCAGCAGCAGGTTCTTTCTACTTCCAGGATTTTAAAGGTGCGGGAGTGGGGCCTGTTCTGGCAACAGTGTTGTTTCTTCTCTTCTTTTTCGGCTTCGGGTCAAAGGCCGGTGTATTTCCAATACACGTATGGCTCCCTGAAGCTCACCCTGCTGCCCCATCGCATGTTTCGGCTCTGATGTCGGCAGTTATGATTAAAACAGCGATTTATGGTATCATCAGAACATGCATGTGGCTCCCGCTCAATGAGTGGTGGGGCATTATGATTATTGTTTTCGGTGCTCTGTCAGCGCTGCTCGGTGTATTGTATGCTTTAACCCAGCATGATACCAAGGCTCTTCTTGCGTATCACTCGGTTGAGAATATAGGCATAATCCTCCTCGGCTGCGGCGTAGGCTTCTACGGTATGGCAACCGGCAATGCTATACTGGCCGCAGCCGGTTTTATAGGGGGGCTCTATCACGTGATAAATCACGCCACATTCAAGGGGCTCCTCTTTCTCGGCGCGGGGAGTGTGATATTCCGCACTCACACAAAGGATATGGAGATTCTCGGGGGACTCGGCAGAAAGATGCCCCTCACAGCATTCGCGTTCCTCATAGGCGCAATGGCAATCTCAGCTCTCCCTCCGCTTAACGGTTTTGTAAGTGAATGGTTTACATACCAGTCTCTCATCCAGGCGGCTTTAGGTTCAGGTGTTGCAGGTACAATAATTTTCACAATGGCAATAGTGGCCCTTGCTCTCACAGGTGTCCTTGCTGTTATGTGTTTTGTTAAAGTGTACAGTGTAATATTTACCGGAACCCCAAGGGATGAGAAGATATGGGAACACGCAAAGGAATCACCGGTGCTCATGGTTGCAGGTATGTTTGTTCTTGTGGCAGCATGCGTTGCCCTTGGTCTTGGCGCTCCTTACGCTGCTTCAAAGATTATAGGTGTAACTACATCCATCACCGGTTCAGGATTCGATGCGGCTGCGGGTATCAGCGTGAAAGCTGTTTCAGGTTCAGTTGTGTCCCCTGTGCTCATCACAATAATATTCGTATCAATGATCTTTGTCCCCATCATCTTTACAATGGTATTTAAAGACAGCACATCAACAATGAGGACAACAAAACCCTGGGCCTGCGGAGCAAAGTATTCTTCAAGAATGCAGATTACAGCTTCTCCATTCACAGGTTTTCTTAGACAGACAATGAACTGGCTCTACAGGAGTGAAGTCCACTTCGAGGAGACTAACGGATATTTCGGGAAGGTGAAGTACAGTTCTCACGCGAAGGATATCTGGTGGGATATAATTTATGTTCCAATCATTAAAGGTTTCAGCGGGCTTTCACAGATGCTGAGCGTTATTCAGAACGGCAGGATGCAGATATACGCTTCGTATGTGCTCATAATGCTGGCTGTCTTCATTATATTAGCGATTTTCGGGTAGAGGGATAAAATGAAAAGTTCAGATATACTCTATTTAATAATACAGGTTATCGCAATTATCCTCATAAGCCCTCTGCTTGACGGTGTTAAAAGGATAATGATTGCGAAGTTTCAGAGCAGACGGGGCCCTGCGGATATATTCCAGACATACAGGGACATCATCAAGCTCTTTAAAAGATCAGAGACCATGCCTGAGTGCGGTACATGGGTTTTCCGTACAGCTCCGTACCTGATGTTTGCCATAATGGCAACTGTGATTGCAGTGCTTCCTATAATGCATTCAGGGAGCGCTCTCTCTGCGGCTGCGGATCTCTTCCTTATAGTTTACCTCTTTGCTCTCATGAGGTTTGTATTCGGAGTGGCTTCAGTAGATTCAGGTAACCCTTTCGCAGGTATCGGCGGCAGCAGAGAGCAGATGGTTGCTCTCTTTGTTGAACCGACGATTATACTCTCATCTGTGGTTGTTGTTTTCCCTGCGGGGGGACTTACTAACCTTGTGGAGATTAAAAATTTCGTCAGCTCTCCGCAGATACTGAAGGTGCTCCCGGTGTTTATCTTCTCCGGTGTTGCTTTCCTCTTTGCAACTTATGTTGAAACAGGGAAGAAGCCTTTTGACGTTGCAGAGGCGGAGCAGGAGATCCAGGAGGGCCTTCTTGCTGAATACGCGGGTAAAAGACTGGCACTTGCGCACGGCGCACTCATTCTCAAACAGATTGCCATAGTGGGGCTTTTTATTACAATATATATCCCCTGGCCTGTTGTTGGGAACCCTTTTGTTTCACTGGTACTCTTTCTAATCAAGCTTGTTGTGTTCTATTACTTTGCATCCTTTGTTGAAGGTGTGAGCACACGCCTCCGCATAGGAGACACAAGGCTTGCGGCATCAGGCGCATTCGCCCTTGCCTTTATTTCACTGATACTTTTTGTAATAGGGAGGGTAGGATAATGGAACTCGGACTGATTGTCGGTTTATCATTTCTTCTGGCCGCGTTGTCTTTCATGGTTATTGAAAACCGCGGCCTCGCGAGGGCGACACATCTTTACGCTCTCCAGACACTTACGCTTGTTTTAATTTTTCTTGCCATAGCATGGGAACACTCAATCGGTGTTCTGTATATATGGGCCGGAACAGCTTTTTTCACCAAGGTTCTCCTTGTTCCCTTTCTTATACTTCTTGTTATAAAAAAGACAGGGATTAAGCATGAGGAGGCTCCATTCGGCGGGCTGTTCCATCCGTTTATTTCTCTCGGTGTATCGATAGCTGTGGCTATCATGCTTGAACCGATCTTTATAAAGTTTTCGCTTCTGAAACTTCAGATACCGATTATTGTTTCGATATTTGTATTCATGATGGGGATACTGGGACTTGTGTTCAGAAAATCTGCTGTAAAACAGATTCTCGCGTACTGCCTTTTTGAAAACGGCGTGCATCTGACACTTGCTCTTACCGCATACAATGCCCCGGAAACTATCGAAATCGGTATACTCACTGATGCTATCTTTTCAGTAATAGTTATGGGAGCGCTCGCTATGAGGTTTTTCAATCATTTCGGTTCTCTTGATACTTCACAAGCGAATGAACTAAAGGGGTAAGTGTATGTTTGATAATATAAATATCGCGATTAATGTATTACTGCTTATTCCTTTTGCCGCTTCTATCTGTATCTGGCTCGCGGCAAGGGGGAATAACAGGGTGTTGTTATATATGCTCCACCTGGTTGCAACAGTGGCAACTTCAGTTGTGGGTATAGGCTGTGTGGCCTATGTGGTTAAAGGGGGCTCGTTCACAGCGCTGAACGACTTCCTGCTATTTGATTCAATCAGCGGTGTTTTTGTTCTGGCGATTTCTGTTATAGGCCTGCTGGTTAATCTCTATTCGATAAAGTATATATCATGGGCGCTTGATAAAGGTGAGATCGCGTTCTCTGACGCGAGACTGTTCTTCTCACTCTCCCATGTGTTTGTTTTTACTATGCTTCTGTCAGTAATATCCAACAACATAATACTGATGTGGGTTGCCATTGAGGCTACAACACTCTCTTCAGTTTTTATTGTTTCATTATACAAGAACAAGAGAGCTGTTGAAGGGGGCTGGAAATATGTGATTATATGCAGTATAGGCCTTGCATTCGCTCTCTATGGTACAGTACTGATGTACAGTTCAGCTTATCATATTATCGGTGATGCTCATAAGGCAATGCTCTGGACATCACTTGTTGAGCATTCAAAGGGATTCGACCCGGATCTGATGAAGATAATATTTGTCTTCATAGTAATCGGATACGGCACCAAGGCGGGCCTTGCTCCGATGCATACATGGCTGCCCGATGCTCACGCTGAGGGCCCTGCTCCTGCATCCGCTTTTCTTTCTGCGGTTCTTCTTAAATGTGCAATGGCAGGGATTATCAGATTCTACGTGGCGATGAACAGCATTGCAGATGTTGCCCGGTTCATGCAGAGTGTAATGCTTATTGTGGGCCTTATTTCAATAATAATTGCAGGCATGTTTATCATGAGACAGCACGACATTAAGCGTACATTCGCGTATCACTCAGTTGAAAATATAGGGATTATTGCAGTTGCCATGGCATTTGGCGGTGCAACAGGTTTCTTCGCTATGTTCTTCCATATACTGACACACTCCGCAACCAAGGCCCTGGCGTTCTGTACAACAGGTAATCTTCAGGAGATATACGGCACAAGGGACACTTCCGGAATGGGCGGTCTTGTCAGGATAGCGCCGTTAACAGCGGTGATGCTTGGTATTGCGATGTTTTCACTCGCAGGTATGCCCCCCCTGGCAATGTTCACCAGCGAATTCTATACAGTAGTTGCAGGTATAGAAGGGAAACAGTATATTGCAGTGGCTATCTTTCTGATAGGGCTGGCAGTGGTATTCTATGGTCTTGTGCACCATTTCAACGATATAGTGTTCGGTAAAGAACGCGGAGAGGTTGTTCATCGGGGAGAAGTATCAATGGGTGCGAATATTCCCTTGATCGCCATGGCTGTAATCATATGCGTAATAGGTATTGCTCCTCCTGAAAGTCTTCTGGAGTTATTAAGAAACGCAGCCGCTATAGTGGTTAATAACCGGTAAATAAAGGAGACCGAAGATGGAAAAGACTGAAATTAAAGGTAAAAAGTTTATATCTGAATTAGGCAACCTGTTCAAGGTGGAAGTCATAAGACATCAGCCTGATGATCAGATTACTATATTAGTCGATAGAAACGATCTCCCTGAAGTGGTGAAGACTCTCTATTATAAAATGGGGGGATGGCTCTCCACCATGGTGGCAAATGATGAGAGGGAGATCAACGGAAATTATGCAGTATACTATGTTCTCTCAATGGAAGGGAACAAGATGGAGGAGGGGGATGAGCTCCCTCCTGAAGAGAAGTGCTGGATCACTGTAAAGGCTCTTATCCCCGCGCATGATCCTGTTTATCCCTCAGTGGCGCTTAAAGTTCCTGCTGCTGTATGGTACGAGCGCGAAGCGCGGGACATGATGGGGCTAATCGCAGAGGGACTTCCGGATCAGCGAAGGCTTGCTCTCTCTGACGACTTCCCTGCCGGGATATATCCTTTAAGAAAAGACTCAATCGATTACAGGGAGAAGTTCGCACCTTACGATCTCGACAAAGAACCGGACTATGATTTCCTCTATCCTGAAGGTGAAGGTGTAATGGATGTACCGCTGGGGCCAACACACATTACTTCAGATGAACCGGGGCACTTCAGGCTCTTTGTTGACGGCGAAACAATAATAGATGCGGACTATAAACTCTTCTATGTACACCGTGGAATTGAAAAACTCGCTGAAAACAGGCTGGACTATGATCAGATGGCATTTATCGCTGAGAGGATCTGCGGTATCTGCGGTTTTGCCCATGCGGTTTCATGTATCGAGAGTTCTGAAAATGTCACAGGCCTTGATGTTCCGTTGAGAGCCCGTGCCATAAGGACAATATGCCTGGAAACTGAAAGGCTCCACTCTCATCTCCTTAACATCGGTCTTGCCAGTGAATTCACAGGTAACGTTACAGCTTTTCTCCAGATGTTCAAGATAAGAGAACAGACAATGGACATGGCTCAGATACTTACAGGGGGAAGAAAAACCTATGGTATGATTCTTACCGGCGGAGTGAGACGTGATATAACAGACGTTGAGCGCAAAGAGATGAACCGGATTATGGATAAAGTTGAGATCGAGTTCAAAGAGTGTCTCGATGGCATTATCGACTCCCCGAATTTTCTGAAGAGACTCAAAGGCGTCGGTGTGCTGAACAAAAAGATCGCAAGGGATTTCTCACCTGTGGGTCCCAATGTAAGAGGCGCCGGATTCAACCGAGATGCAAGATACGATCATCCGTTTGACTGGTATAAGAAAGTTGATTTCAAAGTCCCGGTATACGGGGACGGTGATGTCCTTTCAAGGGTTCTTGTGAGGGCAGGGGAATTTCTCGAAAGTATCTCCATAATCAGGCAGTGCCTTGATCTTATGCCTTCAGGGCCTATCATGGTTAAAAAACCTTTTGTTGAGCCTTATTCCCACGGAGTAGGTTTTGTTGAAGCTCCGCGCGGTGAGGATATCCACTGGACAATGCACGGCAACGCCCAGAAAGTTCACAGGTGGAGAGTAAGGGCTTCAACATATAATAACTGGCCGAGCCTGAGGTTCCAGTTCAGAGGGAACTCTGTAGCTGACGCTCCTCTTATCGTCGGTTCTCTTGACCCCTGTTACTCATGCTCTGAAAGGGTAACGGTTGTTGATGTGAAGAAACAGAAAACAAAAATTATACAGATGGAGGATCTGAAGAAGTACGCAATCACAAGAAAAGATTCTCCTCTGAAGAATTAGTGAGGGGCCCATATGAAGATACTTGAATTCGCAAAAAAAGAGAAAATGGTTACAAGGGATTTCCCTGTTGTGCCGTATGAAGTTACAGAGGGCTTCAGAGGGAAACCTGAATATAGTTACGAAAAATGTTTAGGCTGCGGTGCCTGTGCTGTTGCCTGCCCCTCCAATGCCGTCACTGTTAAAAAGGATGAAGAGCGCGGACTGTCAGTATGGAAGATAGATTACAACAGGTGTATATTCTGCGGCCGTTGTGATGAGGTCTGCCCCACTGAAGCAATTTCACTTTCTAAACAATATGTAATGTGCGTGCTTTTCGATAAAGAGGACCTCACTGTTACAGGGGAGATGAAGCTCAGGAAGTGTGATTCCTGCGGCAGGTATTACTCCACGGAGCGTCTCTATAACTATGTTTATAATAAGCTCATTTCTGCCGGATGGGACAGGGCAACTATTGATGAGAAAGCGAAACATCTGAAATTCTGTCCTGATTGCAGAAGAGAGCAGGCTATAAACAATTACGTAAATCAAATGACAAAGAGAGGTTGATGATGGGTCCTCTATATACTGTTCCTGAAAATATTCAGAAAGAAAATACCGTTGAGAAAAAGCTCGCTCATCTTGACAAAATAAAGAGAACATTCTTTGTTTACAGGGTAGACGCGGGGTCGTGCAACGGATGCGATATCGAAATTTTTGCTGTAATAAGCCCGCTCTGGGACCCGGAGCGGCTTGGATTCAAACTTGTCGCTTCACCAAGGCACGCTGATATACTTGTATGCACCGGGTCAGTAACCAGGGACATGAGGTATCCGCTGCTCCGTGCTTATGAAGCGATGCCTGACCCGAAGATCGTTGCAGCAGTGGGCGCTTGCGGCTGTTCCGGAGGTATTTTCCATGACGCTTACGGTAACTGGGGCGGGATCGATTCACATATCCCTGTTGATCTCTATGTTCCCGGATGTCCTCCTCATCCTGCAACTATTCTTGAAGGGTTCGCGCTGGCACTGGGGATCATTGATCAGAAGCTGAAAAAAACTGTGCATGACAATGATGACGGGAAAGTCCCTTTTGACGGCACTTCTATTCTTAATAATTCTCTCTTTGAACGTGATATATATGTCGAAAGCAAATCGCTCATGGGTTATATTCATGGAAGAGTACTCTACAAAAAATATTGCGGGGCAATGAAAACAGCGAAGAAGCCTGATGATGTGTCAGAGGTAACTGAACTGATGAAATATCTTGTTGCGCAGGAGGAGGACCCCAGGTATGCCGAGTGTCTCCGTGTTCTGCATAACAATGTGTACATGCAGTGGCTCGACAGGATGATGATTATGGGCGATGAAGGGAAAAATCAGTATCTGATAAAAGGTGCATAAATGATCAGGGTATTTAAACTGACAGACAGGGTAGTTGATCCCTCAATGAGTGAAAATGTCACTGCTCAGCAGATTAAACTGCATATTCTGAAAGTGGGGCATGGCACGGGAAACATCGATTTCTCAAGAGAGATACTTAAAATGAGCGATGCCGAATACAACGGTATTGTTCAATCCTGTGGTGAGTACGGCAGGTTTAAATTAGGTAATCTCAATACATATTTCGAAGTCGATGTCTACCCGGAACATGCAAACAGGCTCCTCCCCGAAATGCCGGATTGCCGGCTGAAGAAGGAACTATCTTTGCTGAAAGAGGGATTCATTACGATTCAGAAACATGATGATGAAGGCGCTGTATGAAAAAAGCTCTGCTGACAATAGGCAATACCTTCCGCGGTGATGATGGTGCGGGCTATGCTTTGGGAGAAGAGATAAGTACACTTGGCGGATGGGAGGTCTTCCACGGGGAAGACTGTCCCGAAAACCAGGTAAACCTTCTCAGAAAATATATGCCCGACATTGTGGTTATCGTTGACGCGGTACTGGGTCTTGATGAAGGAGACGTACAGTTTCTTGATGTGGCAAATGAAGACATGGGTATGTTCAATACTCATACTATACCTGTACAGTACCTGATCCAGTTTATTCACGATTTCTGCGAGTCAGTCATTTTTCTCGGTATAGGAGTTAAGTACGAAAAGATGATCGGGATTAATATGGAACTCTCTGATGCAGCGAAGGGGGCCGTAAAGAAAGGGGCGGATATGATTCACCAGTTTGAAGAGATGCTGGTCTGAATGAAGCGGTTTTAATTTAATGGGTTAATTATGAAGAACAGGGTAATACTCATATTAAATGATGCGGCAGTTTCGCGGAAGATGAAAAGAATCCTCAATATTCTTGATGATAATACTGAGATTATCACATGCGAAAGTATAGATCTCGATAAAATACTGCTCCATTCACCGGAACTTGTTATTATCGGATCATCCGCAATGAAAAAGGATGAGGAACTTATCCTTGTCCGTAAAGCGCAGCTCCTTGAACTTCCTGTAGTACTGCTCTCCGCAGGCGCAGAGCTTAATCTCGATAAGTTTATACTGGAAAAGGCTTTGCGGAGAGTTTCAGCAGAAATCAGGCCTATTCATAAATATCTTATTGAGGAGATATTTGCCGGTGCAAAACCCGATGATTTACCGGGGACAGTGCCTGAGAATGCTGTGAGTGATGATCATGCTCTGACTCTGCTTAAAGAACTGAAAAGCCTCTACTTTATTTCAGATGTAATGAATATTCCTGATCTCACGGTTGAAGCAGTGCTCCGCTATACTCATGACAGTATAGAGAAAGCCCTCTATCACAGTGACGCGAAGGTGCGGATAAGTTATATGGATATGACATTTGAGAGCGCAGACTTTATTGAGAGCGATCTTAAAATTGAATCACCGGTAACTGTTGAAGGGAGAGAGGTCGGTACAGTCGAGGTTTTTTATGAACAGGCCAATCTTGCTGAGGGTAATTATCATCTCAAACTGGAGAATGATTTTATAAACGCTGTCTCTGAGCGGATAGCCAACTATTTAAAAAGCAGGGAGCTTATTAACAGGCTGGCAAAGACAAATGATGAGTTGAGAGAGTTATCCTCTCACCTTCAGGACGTAAGAGAGAGTGAACGTAAAATGGTTGCACGTACAATTCATGATGAATTCGGTCAGAAGTTGATAAATCTCAGATTTGAAATACAGACTTTAAGGAGACAGCTCCCGGAACAGTGCTCGGAACTTGAGCCCGCACTGGCAAACATGAACAATCTCATTGATGTATCGATGAAAACATTGCGGCAGCTCTCAACAAGTCTGAGGCCCGGTGTTCTTGATAATCTCGGCATAGCAGCGGCAATCGATTGGCTGGCGCGGGACATTGAAAAGAGAACCGGAGTTAAATTCTGTGTAAACTGTTCACCAGAGGATCTGATACTTGATGATGATTACACAACAGCGCTGTTCAGAATTTTTCAGGAGGCCACAACAAACATTATTCATCACTCAGGCGCAACGGAGGTTATTGTCAACCTCAAGGAGACCGGTTCTGAAGTTTTCCTGATTGTTCTGGATAACGGTAGGGGTATTGCTGATGAAGATATGGAGAGAATCGATTCCTTCGGCCTTAAAGGTATGAGAGAGAGGGCTCTCAGTTTTCAGGGGACTTTTTCAGTTTCAAAGAATTTTGAACAGGGTACAGTTCTTAAAGTTTCGCTGCCTCTTCTACCCGGGCATAAGAGCAATTTTTAAAAAGAATTAAGATGCTGTTAATTTAAAAATTTCAGACCGGACAGGTCCCGGCGGAGCTTTGCCTGGAACTGAAAATTCTTCTCAGGTTCCGGTTATATGTTAACAGCAGTTCTTATAAAACATTTTATTTAATACAATTGGAGGATTTGAATAATGGTTAACTCAAACCTTGATTCAAAGAGATGGCTTATAGCCATCATGGGGACATGTCTTCAGATATGCCTCGGTACTGCATACGCATGGTCTTTTTTTCAGAAACCGCTCAGTACAGCATTCGGCTGGTCGCAGAGTATGACAGCATGGGCATTCTGCCTTGCTATATGTTTTCTCGGCCTCTCTGCCGCTGTGGGCGGAGTCCTTATGCCGAAAATCGGCCCGCGAAAAATGGCTATGATCGGCGGTCTTCTTTTCGGTCTCGGCTATATTACAGCATCATTCGCTCTTAAAGCGCAGAGCCCGGCTCTCCTTTTTCTTACTTATGGTGTAATAGGCGGCTGCGGTCTTGGTACAGGTTATGTAACTCCTGTTTCAACTGTTGCTAAATGGTTCCCTGATAAAAAAGGTTTTGCAACAGGTATGGTTGTAATGGGTTTCGGTCTCGGCGCACTCTTTATGTCAAAGCTCTTTGCACCGATGCTTCTGAATGCGTTCGATTTCGCAGCAGCAGTTGATCCGGCTGCACAGCAGGCGATTCTTGTAAAAGTATTCCTTTATCTCGGAATATTCTTTGTTATATTAACTGTGCCTATCGGTTCATTTATAACACCGCCGCCTGCGGGTTATGTTCCAACCGGATACAATCCTCCGGCAGCTACTGCAGCTTCATCCGCTCTCGATAATCTCCCTGCTAAAGAAGCTATTCTTTCAGGAAGATTCTTTATAATATGGCTCATCTTCTTCTGTAATATAGTAGCTGGTATAGCTATTATCGGATTCCAGTCTCCGCTATTCCAGGACCTCTGGTCAAAGGCAAATCCGGGTACAGACCCGCTTAAACTTGCGGCATACGGCGGAACTCTCATAGCTGTTACCTCTATCTTTAACGGTCTGGGACGTTTTTTCTGGGGCGGACTGTCTGATAAACTCGGAAGAACCCAGACTTTCAGAATTATGCTTGGTACACAGATTATCTGTTTCATTGCTCTCGCGTATATTCCAAATGCATGGGTATTTGCATTAGTTCTATGCTACGTTCTTCTCTGCTACGGCGGCGGTTTCGGAACTATGCCGGCTTTTATCCTCGATGTATTCGGTTCTAAAACACACGCAATTGTTTATGGAACTGTTCTTACTGCATGGTCAGCAGGCGGTATAGTGGGGCCTCAGATGGTTGCGCTGCTTAAAGATACTTACAAAGACGCGCCTGCCATTGCCGCAAAATATACATTCCTTCTCGGAGCATGTATATTGACATTCGGTTTACTGGTGACTCTGCTGAGCAGCAACAAACCGTATGAGAAGAATTAGTTCTTTTAAATTTAATTAAGGGGGCTCTCCTGCCGGTATTTCCACCCCCGGAACACACCGGCAGGAAAACTATAAATTATTGATGCGCCTCCCCCATTAACATGCCGGGATGGCGCATGTTTTTTTTAATTCCCCTTTATGACTAAGTTTATTTTTAAAGGGGAATTAAAAAAGAGTCAGATAGTTTTTTTATAATAGTTAATTATCAGCAGGTGTATGCTATGCGACTTTCTAAAGTAATTCATGTCGACAGTGAAAAATGTACTAAATGCCATGCCTGTATAACAGCATGCCCTGTAAAGTATTGTAATAATATTACAGGCGATGCAGTAGAAATCAATGATGATATGTGCATCGGATGCGGGAACTGCATTACAGCCTGTACCCATAATGCCAGGACAGGAATTGATGATTTTGACAGATTTATTGCTGATATAAAAAAAGATAGCAGGTTTGTGGCAATTGTAGCTCCCTCTGCGGCAGCCAGCTTTCCTGATATGTACCTGAAGCTTAACGGCTGGCTCAAGTCAACCGGAGTAGACGCTGTTTTTGATGTCAGCTTCGGCGCTGAGCTCACAGTTAAATCATACATTGAATATATTAAAGATGCTAAACCCGACGCGGTGATCTCTCAGCCCTGTCCCGCCATTGTGACCTATATCGAAATATACAGGCCTGAACTTGCGGAATATCTTGCTCCGGCAGTAAGCCCTATGCTGCATACGATAAAGATGATAAAAAGGTATTACTCTGAATATAGAGATCACAGGGTTGCAGTTATTTCACCCTGTTATGCGAAGAAAAGGGAATTTGACTCTGCGGGTCTTGGTGATACTGTATATAATGTAACTTATAAATCGATAGAAAATTATTTAAGTAATTCTAAAATTGATCTTTCATCATTCATAGAACACGATTTTGATAATCCGCCTGCTGAACGGGGAGTTCTCTTCTCCACACCCGGAGGGCTCATCGCAACCGCAGAGAGAGAGTTCCCGGGGATCAGGAGGATGTCCAGAAAGATCGAAGGGGTACATTCAGTTTATCCCTACCTTGATTCTCTCTCCGAATCTATTAAAGAAAAGACAAATCCTCTTCTTGTTGATTGTTTAAATTGCGAAAAGGGATGTAATGGAGGTCCCGGGACATTGATCAACGGGGAGTCTCTTGACAGAATAGAATCTTTTGTGGAAAAGAGAAAAATCAGGATGCAGACTTTATATAAAACTTCTGATGAAGGTTCAAGTCTTAAAAAACTGAACCGCATTATTTCAAAGTACTGGGAGAAGGATTTGTATCGATGCAGCTACAGAGACCTTACATCAAATAATACTCTTAAGTTTCCTGATGATTCTGAACTTGATTCAGTCTGGCGTATTATGAAGAAAGAGGGTGAAGAGGATATGCTGAATTGCGGGGCCTGCGGTTACATGACATGCCGCGAAATGGCAGTGGCGATCTTTAACGGTTTAAATACACCTGAAAGCTGTTATGTCTATAAACAGAAAACACTTGAGGAGGAACACCGAAAACTGGAGGAGAGCGGCAGACAGATAGCTCTGACTATGGAGGAACTTAAAAATCAGAAGAATATTCTCATGGATGAATACATGATAAAAAACAGGCTGGCGCATTCCATTTCATCTACCACTACAGAACTTGAAACCAGCAATACTGCTGTTGCAGAAATGGCTGCGGGCCTCTATAAACTCTCCAGTGAACAGAAAAATGCACTTGAAAAACTCGCCGTAATAATTACTGAAGCGGATGAATTATCTGTTCAGCTTCTCCCTGTTGCTGACTCAATAGAAGAAATTGCCGACAGAACTAATCTCCTCTCTCTTAATGCATCCATCGAAGCAGCACGTGCCGGAGATTCCGGGAAAGGATTTGCAGTAGTGGCAGGTGAGGTTAAAAAGCTCGCGGAAACAGCACAGCTTGAAGTTAAAAAAATCGGGCCTTTTGCAGTTGAAATAAAAAAAGCTCACAGAAGGATAACTGATACCTTTGCCGGTGTCAACAGGCAGTTTGATGATATAGCGCGAATAACAGCAGAAGTGACAACTGCCACTGAGGAGATGGCAGCAGCAATGGCTGAGATAAATCATGAAATTGAAGGGCTTGTTGAAATAGACAGGCTGAAAGTGTAATAATAATTTAAAAATTGACTCTTGAAACAATTTAAATAATATGATTTAAAGAACAATTTTGTATTTAATTCAATATTAAAATTTAACCGGGGTTTGCCTGTGATAAAAATTATAATTGCTGATGACCACATCATAATCAGGGCGGGGATTAAACAGCTCCTTGAAGGCGCACATGATATGGTTGTGGCAGGTGAAGCTTCTGATGGTCAGAGGCTGATTCAGGAGATCCAGAAAAATCATTATGATGTCATAGTAATTGATATCTCCATGCCGGGCAGAAATGGTATAGAGATCATCAAGCAGATAAGAGCTTCCGGTGATAAAACTCCGATTCTCGCACTGAGCTACTACCCTGAAGAGCAGTTCGCAATACGTGTGCTGAAGGCTGGCGCATGCGGCTACATGAACAAGGATGTACAGCCGGAAGAACTTGTTGAAGCTATATACAAAGTTGCCAGGGGTGGAACTTACGTCAGCCCCGCAGTGGCTGAAAAACTTGCAATGAATATAAACATGACCCAGGATGCTTCACCTCACGAATCTCTCACAGACAGGGAGCACGAGGTTTTTCTGAAAATTGCCGGAGGGATGACTGTATCAGAAATTGCTGATGAGATGTTTCTAAGCGTTAAAACTGTAAGCACATACCGGGCAAGGATACTTGAAAAACTGAATCTCAAGAACAACGCTGAAATAACCTACTATGCAATCAGGAATAACCTTATAGAAAAAATTTAATTGCCGGTATTCTGTTATTTCAGGGTATAAAAAAAGACATCCTGTGATGTCGTTTTTTATTATATTTAACCCCGGCGGCGTCCTGCTCTCCCACATAGCTACCCATGCAGTACCATCGGCGATGAAAGGCTTAACTTCTGTGTTCGGAATGGGAACAGGTGTGACCCTCTCTCTATAGCCACCGAGAAAATAGTTTCTCTCGTTGATGAATCATATTTAGAACATGGGCGTTTTTAAGTCAATAGAATTTTATTTTTTTTCTGAATTTTTTTAAAATTTTATCAGGTTCGTAGGGGGGCAGGCATGACTGCCCTCTGCGAACTATTTTTTCCGTGTTTTTAAAAATATCCCTGCAAAACAGAGAACCGCAAATACAATGAATATGATCTTCTGGCTCTGCAAAAAGAGCCCGCTGTTTTCCGGTGTAATTTTTGCGTCCTTCATTATAATAGTGAAAACAATCATGGAAATACCCATGCTGAACATCTGCCCCAGGAGCCTCATTGTGCCGAGAATGCTGGACGCCACTCCGTAAAATTTTTTCTCCGCTGAATTCATTGCGGCAGTTGTATTTGGTGAAGAGAAGAATGCGAAACCGAAACCCAGCAGCGCAAGTGTTGCTATAATATAGGGTATCCCGGTATCAGCCTGCACGAAAGTCAGCATGGCAAGCCCCAGAGCTGTCAATGCCATACCTGCTGACGCGATTGACTGAGGTTCCTTTCTGTCCGCCAGTTTCCCTGCCACTGGAGAAAATATTGTCTGTATTACAGGCTGCGCCAGCATAACAGTGCCAGCCTGAAGCGGGGTGAGCCCCTTTACAGTCTGAAGGTATAGGCTCACGAGGAACCCCACACCGAAAGTTGCACTGTAATTGATCAGCGCTGACGTTGTTGCGAGAGTGTAGGTTCTGCTGCTTCTGAAAATTTTGAAATTAAGTACAGGGTGCTCAATCCGTAATTCGTATAATACAAAAATTATGAACATTGCAATTCCGGCAGTTACAAGTGCAAAGCCGGTGGCCTTTGGAATTCCGGTAAAACCTATCATCAAAGTCACCAGCGATATACCGTAAATAAGTGACCCTGCGAAATCGAATTTTTCCCCTTTGGCGTCTGCCCATTCACCTTTCAGTTTCAGCGCAATAAAAATTACAAGGAATATACCGATAAAAGCCGTTAAGAGAAAAACGCTCCTCCATGTAAAATGCTGGGTGAGTATCCCCCCTATGAAGGGCCCCACTGCAAGCCCTAAGTAAACGCATGCAACATTGATCCCCAGGACTTTACCCCTCTGGTCCGGAGGATAGACTGAAACAATGATGGTCATCCCTGTGCTGAAGATCATAGCGCTTCCGAATCCCTGCAGAAAACGGGTAGCTATGAGCAGTGTGCTGTTCGCCGGGATTACACCGATGAGAAATGTGAACAGTGTAAAGAGGGATAATCCGTAAAGAAAGACTTTTCTCCTCCCCATAATGTCAGAGAGCCTCCCGAAGGGCACAAGAAACACCGCTGATGAGAGGATGTATGATGTAACCACCCATCCGATCTGTACAGCGTTCATGTTGAAATCTTTCCCGATAGAGGGGAGTACAATATTTGTTGATGAAATCATGAACGGCGGAAGAAAAGCGCTCATTGCTGAGGCGATTAGAGCTGTTCTTTTTAATGAATGATCTGAATGCATATATTTCTCATCTCCTCTGGCTCAAATAAACACCGAAGAATACAAGGGCACACCCGCCGTACTGGAAAATATTCATTGTCTCGTTGAGAAATAACCATCCCCAGAAAATTGTAAATACAGGAATGAGATTAACGAATGCCGCAGCAGTGCTTGCTTTCACACTGCTTATCCCCACACTGTACATTCCGTATGCGCCGATTGTAACAACAATACCGAGATATATTATTCCAAGTGCAGGCATCATTACAAAGTCAGCAGGTAATCCTTTTCCTGAAATAAAAATAAGGGGGAAAAAGAACACTGTGCCTGCAAAGCATTGCACTGCTGTGAGGAAAAACGGGTTATATCTTGCGCTCAGTTTTTTTAGAGAGATGGTGTACCCTGTGGCGCAAACCATTGCCATAAATTCAAAGAAATTTCCAAGAACCGGATTGGGCGCCCCCTCTGTCACTTCGCTGAAGCCGCTGAGTACCACTGCTCCGGCTATTGCTGTTAAAAAGCCTAACCATGTAAGGGGAGTGGTCCGCTCTTTCAGTGTGAAAAAGGCCGCAACTGCCACAAGGAGCGGCAGCATAGATGTGAGCATCCCAGCCTGTGAAGCTGTTGTGTTCACAATGGCCATGGCTTCGAACACGAAATACAGGCATGGCTCAAAAAGTGACATCAGAAGGAGGTATTTAATATCACCCCGTTGATACCGGCACTTTTTCCATAATTTCCTGATTACAAAAAGAAATGCCATTGATGCAAGAATCTGTCTCCCCCATATTACAAACATGGGATCGTATGTTCTGAAAACCGATTTCAGTACAACAAATGACGTTGACCAGATAATCATGGCCGTAAGCAGGGCAGCTTTAGCTTTATATGAGGAACTCTTCATTTTAGTACCTTTTTACAATGTCCCCTTCGCCTCTGAGGAGAGGGGGATTAAGGGGGTGAGTTCTTTTCATCTTTTTATGAAGCTTTTGTAACGCAAGATTTATTTATTTTTTTTCTTTATACCTCTGTTTTTTTTGATTCATTTTAATAAAATTGTTATTAATTGATAACGGCGATCCTGTAAAAATTAAATTGACAGGGGTGGCTGGTAAGAGGTATATTATTTTGTTATTTTATAAGAAAGACTTGCCGCAGAACTCATCTATTCAAAGGATTCCGATAGTCCGCTCCTTTAAAAAATTCCCGCAGGCATCATAGCGTGAAATTGAGTTTAAGGCCAGGTCTGTTATTAATGGAGGAATATAAATGGTAAGCTACAAGGATTTAGGACTGGTTAATACAAAAAATCTTTTTAAAAAAGCAGTAAAAGGGGGGTACGCTATCCCTGCCTATAATTTCAATAATATGGAACAGCTTCAATCTATAATAATGGCATGCGTTGAGACAAGCTCGCCCGTTATACTTCAGGTCTCTGCCGGGGCGCGCAAGTACGCCAACCAGACATTGCTCAGGTATATGGCAGAGGGGGCTGTGCAGTATTCAAAAGATCTCGGGAAGAAGATACCCATTGTTCTCCACCTTGATCACGGTGATTCTTATGAACTCTGCAAAAGCTGTATTGATACCGGATTCTCCTCTGTAATGATTGACGGATCGCATCTTACATACGCGGAGAATGTGAAGCTCACAAAGAAGGTTGTGGCTTACGCGCATAAGCATGATGTCACTGTTGAGGGTGAGCTGGGTGTTCTTGCGGGAGTTGAGGATGATGTTCATGCAGAGGAGCATGTTTTTACTCAGCCGGAGGAAGTGGAGGATTTTGTATCTAAAACAGGAGTTGATTCACTGGCAATAGCAATCGGAACATCACATGGCGCGTACAAATTCAAGCCCGGTACAGATCCGAAGATCAGGCTCGATATACTTCACGAAATCGAAAAGAAGATTCCCGGTTTCCCCATTGTGCTTCACGGGTCTTCCTCTGTACCTCACGATCTTGTTGAGATAATAAATTCATGCGGCGGGAAGATGGATGATGCTATCGGCATACCTGAAAGCCAGCTCCGTGAAGCGGCAAAATCCGCTGTATGCAAAATCAATATCGACTCTGACGGAAGACTTGCAATGACAGCGGCAATCAGAAAAGTGCTTAAAGAAAATCCGGGTGAGTTTGACCCGCGCAAGTATCTCGGACCTGCAAGGGACGCCTTAAAGGAACTCTATAAACATAAGAACATAAATGTACTTGGCTCTGCTGGTAAAGCGTAACAAATAATAACCGGAGGAATCAGATGAAAAAGAGAGCAGCGGCTTTTATAGTAAGTTTTTTTATTGCAGCGTCGGCAATGGCCAGTGACCTCCAGCTTCAGGCTATAGGTGCTTCCACTGCTTCGAATCTCTATCTCTCCTATCTATCAATAGGTGTGATTGCTGATTCCTATACAAAAAATGTTTACTCGAAGGACCAGACAACTTCTTTCGTCAGTTCTGTTGTGGCCCAGGCAGGAGTTCAAAAGGAATACCTTCAGAAGATGATAGATGGCGGCGAAATTCCTGAAGGTGAAATGGAGTTTGTCCGCAAACTGATGAAGTGCTTCCAGCTTATAATGGATGAGGGGAATAACCTCATGGAATATGTGAGGACAGGGAGCAATGACTCACTGTCGAAATATGACGCAAAGAGAAAGGAAGCCTGGGCTCTTATCAGTGAGATAATGGGTTTCGGAAATAAATAGAGGGGCAAAACAGATGTTTGATATCAGGGAATACTACAACTGCAGCGGCCCATCAAAGCAGGGGGTTGACAGCGAGATACTGGATATAGATTCAGATCTCGTATCTGATATTGATACGCTGATTTCTGATAAAAAGAGCACCCTGTACATCACAGACAGGTATAAGACAAGAGATTTTTCAATTGATATAATCTATCCTGAGTTAGGTTATCCTGGAAACCAGACTCTGATAATGACTCCTGACAGGCTGAGGTTTCTGCTCTCATTTTATCCGTATAAAGGTGATCTTGAGAAGGTGGAGAAGATTGTTCTCCGCCCACGTTATGTTGAAGCAGGGAATGTCGAACTGGCAGCTCTGTATCTTAAAAAGAAAAAAATACTTGTGCTCTATCTTACTCACCCCGGAGGACAGTCCGGTGAGAGAGGCGGCAATGACAGGTTTATATCCGTCAGCCTTGAACATATCATGGACAGCAAGATAATCGAGGATTCCATTGACAGAAAAAATTCGTCAGGTGCCGGGAAGATTCCGCTCCTGTGGAATATACTTGCGATTATTACTCCCGATGGAGAGGGGGAGTCCGATAAATTTTTTATAAAGAGGGACACCATCAGCAACAGGGAGTATATCGCTCTTAACGACATTTCATATTTTTACTACAGGCACGGTTACTGAAAAAAATGGTAAATTATCATAATCATACAATACTCTGCGGCCATGCCGACGGGAGCATGGAGGAGTATGTTCTTGCAGCAATAAAAAACGGTGTCAGGGAGTTCGGTTTCTCCGACCATGCGCCTCTGCCGGAACATCTGCGTGAAGGGATTTCAATGCTCCCTGAAGAGGCTGAAGTTTATATCGGAGATGTACTCGCAGTTAGGGAGAAATTCAGCAGTTCCATTGATGTTAAACTTGGTTTTGAAGTGGACTTTCCCCGTTTTGAAACATTTAAGCATTCGTATCTATCCGATCCGAGGATCGATTTTATAATAGGTTCTGTACATTACATGGGTGACTGGGGATTTGATAATCCGGACCAGCAGAACCGTTACAAAGAACGCCCCATTGATGATATCTATAGTGATTTTTATCGGCTTGTTGAATCCCTTGTTGACTCCCGTTTTTGCGATATAATCGGACATTTCGATTTAATCAAAAAATTCGGGCAGAGGGCAGAGAACAGTATGTCGCCTGTTATACGACGCATAGCAAAGAAGATGTCGGCGTACGGAATTGCCGCTGAGATAAATACCTCCGGTCTGTATAAACCTGTGAAGGAGATATATCCCTCAGAAAGTATAATAAAGATTTTTTTCGAGGAGAATGTCCCTGTTACGCTGGGATCAGATTCGCACTCGCCGGATGATGTATGCAGGGGATATGATGCGGCCATTGCAATGCTTAAGAATGCAGGCTACAGAAAAGTTTCCGGATTTACCGGACGCGTCAGGCATGAGGTGGAGCTATAACTGAAACCGGTTTGCAGCTTTATCTGTTTCCGAAAAATCCCTTGCGGTAAATATATTTTATCATTGATTCCATAAATCTTTCATTGGCAGGGTTTCGGCTTCTGTTTATATCTTCAATAAATTCGTTAAGCTTTTCAGAAGAACTGAATATCTGGTCTCTGACAGCCTGGAAAGAATTCATTACAGGACTAATTGTGCTGCGGAGCATTGTATCATATTTTAAGAGAAAATCACTGCTTAAATCTCCGGACTCGAAGGCCGATTGAGCTATATGTGCAGCGATTTTACCGGAGTAAAGTATATATGGGTAGCTGTTACCGAAAAGAGGTTCTGATATGCCCGCAGCATCTCCCACAAGAATAAAAGTCTCGCCTGTAAAACATGTATTTTCATTATAGATATATTTTTTTCCTACAATTGTGTCGCTTATCTGGCTGGCGGTTCCCAGTCTCGATGCGGTAATTCCGATATTCTCACTGATCCAGTCAATATAATTAGTGCCGTCTATCTCCCCGCTTGCTTTTGAGTCACTTGCAAAGCGTAGTGTCAGATGTGCTCTTCTTGAAGATATCTGTTCGATGAGAATATACCCCGCAGGGAATAATGAGTCCTGAGAATAGAAATATTCAAGATTGCCGGGTCTGCCATATACGTTTTCAAAATCTGATTCTATGCTTATAAAAAAGGAATTGGCTGTTTGGCTTATTAAGCCGTTTTTTACTGCAAAGTTTCTTCGTGTTACTATAATAAGTTCCGGTGAATACTCCTCATTCTTTCCATTTTTTAATGTTGTTAAATGGTATTTACCATTTTTTCTGGTTAGAATTATATCATCAAGGTCATCTTTAACCGGTATATTGACTGTTGTAACAACCTCCCTGAATACTGATCTAAGCCTGTGCTCTCTGCACCCTATGATGTCATTCCTTGTTACGGGTATAGTCCATCTGTTCCCACCTGTTGAAATCTTTATCTGCTGTATATTTCCAGATATTTCATTTATACGTTCAGACATTTCAGGTTCCTTAAAATACGGCCTCAGTCCGTATTTTAAGGAAAGTGCGTTCATTTCGACCTCTTCGGAAAGATCTATAACTGCCGGAATCAGCCCCAGCTTCTTTATCTCGTAAGCAGTTTCAAGACCCGCAGCGTCTGCTCCTATTATTACACATCTGTGATTTATACTGCTTTCATTCATAATAAAATGTCACTCCAAACTGAAAACAAGTAATAACAAAAATAACTGATTGGTTATAGGCTAAATATCCTAAATTTCAGTAGGACTATTCCTTTACATTTTCACCGCTCTTAGTATTGATAACCCACTGGATTGAATACTTCAGCAGTTCTGAGGCGTTTGCAAGGCCCAGTTTCTCCTTTATGCGTTCCCTATAGGTTTCAATGGTCTTCACGCTGAGTCTTAATTTTTCTGCAATTTCCCTCGGCCCCAAACCCCTGCCGATAAGGTTGAAAACTTCCAGTTCTCTGTCTGTAAGGAGTTCCACCGGGGTGTTGTCATCTTCTGTTTTCCTTCCGTATGATCTGTCAAAGAATTCTTTCTTGTATTCATCGTTAAGATATTTTTTCCCTGACAGGACTTCATATATTGCCTTGAGTATTGTGTTTAGATTTTCATCTTTCCGCAGAAATCCGTCAGCGCCGTTTTTTATGCATCTTTCAGCGTAAAGTTTCCAGTCACACATTGAAAAAATTAACAGTTTGATCTTTGGATATCTTGAACGCATTGCCTTTACAAGGTCAAGGTTTAAATCATCTTTAAGGTTAATGTCCATTATAACAAGGTCCGGAGATATTCTTTCCAGTATTTTCAGCCCCTTCTCCTGGTTGTCCGCTTCGCCGGCAACCTTGAAGTCTTTCTCTCTGTTGAGAATATCAATAAGTCCCTGTCTTATAATGGGACTGCTGTCAATTATTACTATTGATACTGCCTCTTTACCTCCGCTGAACATGCTTTTTGCGTGCTGTATCTTGTCTACTGCGGGGAGAGATGCTTTGGGTGATTTGAGTCTGAAAGTGACTGTGCTGGTACCATCTCTGTTCTCTGTAATGTCGATATATGCTCCAATCAGAGAGGCCCTATAAAAAATTACCTGTGACTCATAATCATTTTTCTGGTTTAGAAGATCGGGGAGAGCTTTCCCGTCTGATGTGATTGTAAGAATTATCCAGTCACCATCCTCTTTCAGGCGTATACTGAGTTTTGAGGCTTTTCCTTCAATAATGGCTTTAAGGAGTGATTCTTGAATGATGAAGAACATATGAGAGCCGTGATTAGCCTCGTCAATTTCCGCATTTTTTGATATGTCAGTCTGGATTGTTATTCCATGAAGTTCGGAAAGTGTTTTTATCATTTTTAAAATCGAACTGTAAAAACTAAGTTTTTTAAAATCAAGAGGGATAAGCCCACCGGTTATTTCTTTAACTTTTTCGATAATCCCGCAAAGTTCGTCCGCTATTTTTTGATTGGAATTATTATCATCGCAGCTCTTTATCAGCAGGTTGAGATTTTGTATTAGAGAATCGCGCAAAGTCTGGCTGAGTTTGATTTTTTCCTGATCGCAGATATTGAGTACATTATGCTGGAGTTTTTTTAGCATTGTTATGTCCATGAAAGAGGCAATGGTTTCGCCCGTGGCTGGTATCACTTCTGTTGTTGTATATACATCTTTCATGTTGCCAGCATGGTCGATGATCCTGATCTCGTAATTTCTCGGAGCGTTTTCCCCTTTGTTTCTTCTCAGTTCGTGGTATTCGAAAATTTTAGGGATGTCTTCGCTGTAAACAAAATCAGCGCCGGTCATTTTACCTTCGATTTCATCTCTGGTATAGCCTAACATATTGATAAACTCCCTGTTTACACGGGTTATAATCCTGTCATTGGATACCACAATCGAACCTGTGCCGGTGTTTTCAAATATCGCCCTGTATTTTTCCTCCGATTTTTTTAACATTCTCGCAGCTTCTTTTTTATCGGTAATATTCCTTGCTATTATCGAAGCGCCGTTTATGCACTTACTGTTGTCCATGAGGGGGGAAACTGTGAGTGAAAGATCAATCCTTGAACCGTCTTTTTTCATCCTCACAGTTTCATAACTTTCAACAGCCTCTCCTTTTTTTATCTGCTCAAAGATCAGAGGGAATTCATTTGGCATTTCAGGGTATGTCAGCATATCGATGGATTTTCCGGTAATTTCGTCCACGGTATAACCGAACATTTTTTCTGCGCCCCTGTTCCATGTGCTGATTGAGCCTTCCAGAGAACATGAAAAAATTGCGTCCTGCGAGTATATGACTATTGATGAGAGAAGATTGTCGTAAGCCTCGAGTTTCAGCCTGATATGTATCTGGCTTAGACCATTACTCAACAATATAATGTTATAAAGTTCATTTCTGCCGTAGTTGCTTTTTCTTCCCGCGACGCCAATTACTGCTTCTATATGCCTGTGTCTGAAGAGTGGAACAGTAACATATCTCTCATAAAGAGGTGAGTCTTGATATTCGAAGGATGGATCGATGTCGGCTTTTTCATTGATTACTTTAGGTTCCCCGGTTTTAATTACATGACGTATAAAGAATGAATCCGTGACAGGCGCTCTCTTTTTGCTATACATTGATAATTTTTCAACACCATTATTGTCAATATCAAGACTTGATACTGCTCCGATCATATCCTCTCGTGTGTTTATAAAAGCGAGGAAGGATGCTCTGCTCTCTGTTATGCGGATGTTTTCCCTCAGTGTAAACTCGATAATCCTGTCAATTGACTCAACATCAAGGCTGAAAACCTTGTACATCTCTTCAATTTCTTTAAATGTGCTTACATTTAATTCATCGATTCTTTCCTTTTTCAAAGGGCACCTCTAACAAGACTTTTATATTTCAATAACCGGTATGATTTTTACCCAAACGTGTTAAATGGTCTGTTTTATTTCAATAAAGATCTAAAACAATATCAATAAATATACATGTAAGGGAATTGCCTGACAAGATTTTCAGTCAATATGCCCATTTTTTTTAAAAACAAAAATGTATATGTTTAGTCCAGACAAAATCATAAGGACTGGTACTCAAAAGAGAGGTAATAAAATGAACGAAGTAAAAAAAGAAACAAAAAAAATCCAAGCAACTGAAACAATGAAGAGCGTAATGGCTGCCTCATTTAAAGAGCTTGATGATGCTGTTAAAAGCAAGAGTAAAAAAATAGCCTGGTGCACCAGTGTTGGTCCGGCAGAACTTTTAAGGTCGATGGGGTTTCTTGTTTATTTTCCGGAAAACCATGGAGCTATGCTCGGTTCCTCAAGGATGGCGGCTGACCTCATTCCTGCCGCAAATGCAAAAGGGTTTTCTCCAGACATATGTTCATACCTGACTTCAGATATTGGTTCATACCTGACAGGGAATACCCCGCTTAAAAAGGCGTACGGTATGGAAATGCCGAAGCCGGATGTGCTTGTTTTCAATACAAACCAGTGCCGCGACGTGAAAGACTGGTTTGACTGGTATGGACGCGAGTTTGATAAACCGTCAATAGGTGTTTTTACTCACAGGAATATCGGTGAAATTAAAAATTATGAGCTTGATGATATAGCACAGCAGTTTAAGGATCTCATCCCTACACTTGAGAGTATTGCCGGCGTAAAATTTGACATGGACAGGTTTCGTGAAACAGTGAAGCTCAGCAGGCAGTGTTCTGAACTCTGGAAATCATGCCTCGCATTGTCAGAAAAGACGCCTTCTCCATGGAATTTTTTTGACCACACGATACATATGGGGCCGGCAGTTGTGCTTCGCGGGACAAAAGAAGCCGTTGATTACTATTCTCTTCTTAAGAAAGAACTGGATGAAAGGGCTGCCGCTGGGGTTTCATCCATTGGAAATGAGAAACTCAGAATATACTGGGATGGCATGCCTGTGTGGGGCAAGTTGAGGACTTTCTCCGATCTCTTCCAGTCACTCGATACATGCGTGGTTGCATCCACATACTGCAATAGCTGGATTTTCACACAACTTGACGAGAACGATCCTTTCAGGAGCATGGCAAGGGCGTATACTGAGCTCTTCATCGCACGCGACGAGGAATACAAGATTAAATATATGACCGATCTGCACAGCAGATATAAATTCAATGGGATAATTTTTCACGACGCTAAGACATGCCCTAATAATTCAAACAACAGATACGGTATGCCTGAAAGGCTACAGAAGCATCTGGGGACTCCGACTCTGACAATAAATGGAGACCTGAATGACCTGAGACTATTCAGTGAGCAGCAGAGCATTACAAACGTTGAGGCATTCATAGAACAGCTTAACGAGGTCGCATAATGGGAAAAGCGCTCTTTGCCGGAGTAGACATCGGATCTTCTTTCACCAAGGTTGTGCTTGTTGATAGTGAGGGTGAAATAAAAGGGAGTTCCGTTAGAAGATCGGGGACTGATTTTAACAGTTCGGCTGATATCTGTCTCGGTGAATCTTTGAAACAAGCTGATGCCGGACATGATGCGATCAGATACTGTGTCTCAACCGGATACGGCAGAAAAAACGTTTCACTCGCAAATGAGACAAGGACAGAGATCGGTTGTCATGGCAGAGGGTGCTATAATGCTTTCCCGGAGCAGATCACGATTATTGATATTGGTGGACAGGATAACAAGATTATTTCTCTGGATGGCAACGGGAACAGACTTTCATTCAAGATGAACAGGAAGTGCGCTGCCGGAACAGGGGCGTTTCTTGAAGAAATGTCCGGGAGACTCGATGTTCCTATCTCCGGGTTTAACGCGCTGGCTATGAAATCAGATGCCACTGTCACAATCAACAGTTTCTGTACAGTTTTTGCAGGTACAGAAGTTCTTGAATATATCCGGGATGGTAAAAAAGTTCAGGATATAGTCAAGGGTCTTTTTGTCTCTGTTGTGAAAAGGGTAATTGAGATGGATAGCCTCTCAGGTAAAATAATCATGACCGGTGGGGTTGTGGCTTATAACCCTGAGATAGTAAGGATCGCATCAGAACTTCTTAAGACCGATATATCTGTTCCTCCAATGCCGCAGATGACCGGTGCTCTTGGCGCTGCGTTATTTGCCAGAGACGAAAACCATAAATTAGATACATCTTTAACGGCAAAGGCGGAAATCTGCTGTTAAAGGCGGAAAACCGGGAGGTTATGAAATGAAACATGGCGACTGGAATACAATTGGAACGGTTTTAAAAATGAATGCGGTTAACTATCCTGATAAGACAGGGTGGGCTGACAGCGCCAGAAGCCTGACGTTTCGTGAGTGGAATGAACGGGCGTGCCGTTTCGCTAATGCTATGTCATCTATTGGATCAGGCCATTCGGCACGCGTAGCGATTATATCATACAACCGCGGAGAATGGATGGATATATATGCCGGTGCGGCTAAAGGGGGCCAGATCGTTGTTCCAATACTTTTCAGGCATAAGGCTGAAACTGTTGAATATATCATAAAACATTCAGAGGCCACTACTGTAATCGTTGAGGAGCCTTTTATTGAAATGATAAATTCAATAAGAGACAGACTCCCGGTGAACTGCAGAAATTATATCTGTATAGGTTCAGGGAAACAGCATGAGGGATATATTGATTTTGAATCGTTTCTCTCCGGGGCGGAAACAAACGAACCGGAAGTAAAAGTTGAATCTTCTGCGGTCTGGACATTCATTTATACTTCCGGAACAACAGGCACACCGAAAGGTGTTGTGCGTACTCATGAAAGCTATATGGCTGAATATTACAACGATATCATCAACATGGCGGTTCTCCCTTCTGATAGATGTCTTCTCGTGATGCCTATGTGTCATGTGAATTCCATATTTTACGGGTTTCCTTACACGTTGGTTTCGGCCCCTGTTTATATCTACAGCAGTAAAAGTTTTGATCCTGTCGATCTGCTGAAGACAATTCAGGATAATCGTATAACATTCACTTCACTTGTGCCGACTCACTACAAGATAATTCTTGATCTTCCTGATGAAGTTAAAAGAAGCTTCGATGTTTCCAACATAAGACAACTGCTTATATCATCAGCACCAGCAAGCCGCAGGCTTAAAAATGAAATTATTGAGTATTTTAAGGGTGCCGACCTGTGGGAGGCTTACGGTACTACTGAAGGTGGTCTCGTAACGCTGCTCCGTCCTGAAGATCAGTTCAGAAAAGCCGGCTCAATAGGCCGTGAAATCTTCGGGATAGACAGGATTAAGATACTCAACGAGAACCGGGATGAGTTGCCTGAAGGTGAAACCGGAGAGATATGGTACCGGACACCTATGATGTTCAGGTGCTATTGGAAGGATCGGGAGAAGACTGATAAGGCTTTTATGGGTGAGTATTCATCTGCTGGTGACATGGGCTACAGGGATTCGGATGGTTTTTATTACCTTGTTGATCGCAAGGCGAACATGATTATTACCGGCGGTGAGAATGTATATCCCCATGAAATCGAGAAGGTGATCGCGGAGATTGACTGCGTGAGTGACGTCGCAGTGATTGGAGTCCCTGATAGCAAATGGGGAGAGAAAATTATGGCGGTTATAGTGCTCAACAGTGGCTGCAACGAGAGAGACGCTGAGCATGAGATTTTACATGCATGCAAACAGAAGCTCGCGGGATTCATGAAACCGAGAGAACTGAAGTTTATAGCGGATGAAGATATGCCGCGCAATGGAACAGGTAAGATACTTCACAGGGAACTGCGCGAGAGGTTCGGAAAATGGAGCGACTGCAGGTGAGAGTTTTAAAGTCATAATATTATTTTATAATGAAACTAATGATTTAAGGAGCAAAATATGAAAAGAGTTCTGGAAGGAGTTAAAGTCGTAAGTTTCGGTCTTGTTATATCTGCACCGAGTGCGGCGAGAATGCTCTGCGATCTCGGCGCGGATGTGATAAAGATTGAACCGCAGCAGGGTGATACTATGAGGATGATCCGTCCCGTGAAGAAGGATTCAAGGGGTAAGATCCAGAGCGGTATATTCACTGCGCTTAACTGCGGCGAGCGTTCTTTCTCTGTCAACCTTCAGGATGATGAAGGGAGAGAGATGGTCAAAAAGCTTTTAGTTGAATGGGCTGATGTTGTAATAGCAAACTTTAAGCCAGGCACACTGGCCAAATTCGGGCTCGATTATGAGTCAATCAGTAAAATCAAGCCTGGGATCATCTATGGTGAAATATCAGGCTATGGCCAGAAAGGGCCCTGGGCTCAGAGAGGCGCTTACGACATCTGTGTGCAGTCTGAGTGCGGAATAACAGCACAGAATGGGCCGTGGAAGGATAAACCTCACAGGGTTGGTTTTTCCGTTCTGGATTACCTCTCAGGGAGAGATCTTGTAATAGGGATACTTGGCGCGCTTCATTACAAGGAAAAAACAGGCGAGGGGCAGCATGTTGATGTGAGCCTTTATAACAGCGGTGTTACGGTCCTTGAGGATGCAATTCCTGGGTATGATCTTGAAGGAGTAATCGCAGGAACAGTCGGCAGCAGGCACCCTTCAGCCAGCCCGCATAACCTTTACAAGACAAAGGATGGATACATCAATATCATAGCCATAAACAATGCTTTATGGAAAAAACTCACTGATATGATGGAAAAGCCGGAACTTCAGACTGCTGATGGCCTGTCAACAGGACTCGATCGTCTTAATAATATGGACAGGATAGATGCTCTTATCGAAGAATGGACAGTTCAGCATACCACTGATGAGGTCGCGGCGCTGATGGATAAATTCGGGCTTCCAAGGGGCAAGCTGTGCAATGTCAAGGATGTCATCGAATCAGAACAGACTCAGTACTGGAACATGACTCCGCAGATTGATCAGCCTTATCTTGGCAAGGTGAGAATCAATAACTGCCCGATTAAATATTCAAACGCTGAGACTGATATCAAGGGCCCTGCGCCTCTTCTTGGGGAACACAACAGGGATATAATCTGCGGAATTCTTGGCTATTCTGAAGACAGGTTCAAAGAACTCGAAGGCAAAGGTGTCTTTGCTGAAGATAAAGAGAGATAGTATTCAGAAGAATGCAGTGAAAAGAGTAAGTTAAAAAAATTTAATAAAGGAGAAGTTTATGAATATTCCACTTCTGATTGTAATAGGATACGTATTGCTTCTTGTCCTTATAAGTTTTTATTCGGTAAAACTTATAAAAGGGGAGAGTTCCGGTTTCCTTCTGGCTGGCAGATCATGGCCGTGGTTTATGGTGGCATTCATGCTCACGGGCCTTGCTGTAGGGGGCGCTTCAACAATTGGCGCCGGACAGATGGCTTTTGAAAAAGGCATGGGCGCAGGCTGGTATACCGGCGCATGGGGATTTGGCGCGGTTTTTATGGGTCTCACTGCCGCATCAATGTGGCGAAGGCTGAAAGTTACAACAATTCCTGAACTTTTTGGGCAGTATTACACACCTTCAGCGAGGATAATCTCTGTTATTATCCAGTTTATAATTGTAATGACAACATGCTGTCTTCAGTTTGTTGCAGGCGGAGCTCTCTTAAGCGCCATGCTTCCTCAGTATTTCACAATGTTTTCCGGGAGTTTACTCACTGCAGTTATATTTGTTTTTATAACACTGATTGGCGGCCTCTGGGCTGGCGGTCTTGCAAATCTTGTTAACGTTGTTGTTATATGGGTCGGTATAGTTGCCGGCGCAATCGCGGCCAACAGGTTTGCGGGTGGGTATGATTCAATCGTGTCAAAACTCCCGGTGGGAAAAGTTGAATACTTTGATCTCTTTCAAGGTGTGGGTCTTACTTTAATTGTAGCATGGTTTATAGTGTTTATGTTTACTGCAACATCCCACCAGGCTGTAATTCAGACAGGATTTGCAGCTAAAAACGCGAAAGCGTCAAAATGGGGATTCATAGGTGGTGGGTTGATAATGGCTCCACTCGGTTTTCTTGCTGCCTATATCGGTATAGCTGCTAAAGCTGTATATCCTGAAATCCCTTCAGTTCAGGCACTCCCTACAATCATCATGCAGGGTAATCAGTGGATTGCGGGGCTTACGCTCTCCGGCCTCTGGGCTGCTGATATTTCAACAGGCGTAGCTCTCCTTACGAGCGCAGCAACAATTATACAGAAAGACATATATGAGTGGAACCTCGAAAGAAAAGGGGAAACTACTGATAACGAAAAATCGATCAGACTTTTCAGGGTGTTGGTTTTTGTACTTGGTGTAATAGGGTTCTTGATGGCTCTGAAGTTTACTTCGATTATTAGTACTCTTCTCTTCGCTCTTTCACTTCTCGCGCCGTTCTCTATCATCTTCTTCTTCACTGTACTGGCGCCTAAGTTCTGTAAAAGGGAATCCGCTTTCTGGACAATATTTGTTGGCCTTGTGCTCGCGGCGATGTGGGCGTTCATACCTGCTTTCGCTGGATTCTGGAAAGGTTTAGGCCTTATTCACCCTGTATACATGGAAGTGGTTGTTACACTGCCTCTTTTTATAATACTTAATCTTCTGCTTAAAAACAGAATTCCGGAGATCAAATTTTACGAGGATTGATCTTCCAGGTTACCCGGCCCTTGCCGGCCGGGTGATTCCTGAAGCGGTCATAGATTTATGAAAACTTCAGGAATTAAGTAAAAAAATTTTTAAGGAGCCGAAATATGAAAGCTAAACTTGAATACGGTGCAAAAGAGATAGATATAGATATAGCTGATGAAAAAATAATGGGGGTGTTGACCGGCCCGGAAATTCCAGGATTGAGTTTTACTGAGATCTCATCTATCATCACTGATGGACTAACGAAAGATGCTCCTGTCGGCATAAAGAACAAGAAGATAGTAATTATTATTCCTGACAATACAAGGCTCTGGGCCAGGGGGGATCTCTATATCCCTGTGATTATTAACTCGCTTGAATCCATGGGCGTTTTAATGAATAACATAAAAATTGTCCTGGCCCTTGGCACTCATCCGGAACATGATTCATCGCTTTTCCCTTCCCTTGCAGGTGAAAGCACTATCGGTCGTGTTGAGATTCTGAACTCCGCGAACAAGGATACTTCCCGCTTAACATATAAAGGTAAAACAATACATGGTACTGATTTATATGTAACTAAAGAAGCTGACGAAGCAGAGCATGTCATAATTTTTGGAGGCGCACTTCATCATATTATAGCCGGGTTTGGCGGAGGGAGGAAGTATATACTCCCTGGCATAGCCGGATATGATTCTATACAGCATAATCACTCGCTGGCAATGCTCCCTGACGGAAAGCCTCATCCGAATGTATACCAGGCAAATCTTGACTGCAACCCGGTGCATGAGGATATGACAAGCGCTGCGGAGCTGTTTCTCAAAGGTAAAACATCAACTCTTATTTCTGTGGCAGCAAACGGAAACGGGGATATCATATGGGCGGGAGTCGGAGACTGGAAAGAGGAATTCCTAAGGGGATGCGAACAGTTAAACAGGGCCGGCAGTGTGTTTATTAACGAACCAGGAGATTTTGCTATAATATCAGCTGGCGGTCACAGAAAAGACGGCCAACTCTACCAGTCAACAAAGGCTCTTTTCAACACGTACCCTGCGCTGAAGGAGGGAGCAGATATTCTTTTTTTCGCAGAATGTCGTGAGGGTTCCGGTAGCGAAATGTTTGAAAAGTTTCTCACTGACTACAGGGGGAATCCGGGCGCGCTTGGGAGTGAACTTGTAAAAAACTTTAATATGGGATCATATGTTGCATACAGGGTAATAGATATCCTCACAAGATACAGGGTTACTCTTGTGTCATCCTTCAGCAGGGAAGTCACTGAAAAATTCGGTTTTCATTATACCGGGGATATAGGTGGATACCTGGAAAAACTGAAAGGGAATGGGTTTATTATCCCATCCGCAGAAAACATTCTCCCTATACTAAAAAAATGAATTTGAACCGTCATAAAACGGATTAAATAAATCATTAAATCTAATGGAGGAAATCCATGCTTAAGAGACTTTCAGTAGTTTCGGTGTTCCTGTCTGCTCTTTTCGCCGCATCAGCGGTTCTGGCTCAGGATACAACGATCACAGTAAAAAAATTCGATCCGTACGCATCGATCAGGGTTTTCCTGGGATACCACAATACAGATCCCGCTAAGCCTGCAAAAGGTGAAACAGAGCTTATCAACAGACTCCAGTCTAACACAAGGTTTGGCGCGAAGATGGAGATTGAGGGTGTTAAAGCTCATGTTGAATTCGGGCTCAATACAAACTCTGCCGGTGATCCTGCTTATCTCAGGCTCGCATATGCCACATACGATTTTAACGGGATCCAGTTTATGGCAGGGCAGAACTACACACCTTATTTCTTTCCCGCAGTAGGTGACTATGCTGATGACAACAACCTCAACGGCTTCGGCACATCATATGACGGACGTCAGCAGCAGATTATGGTGTCATGGAACGGTCTGTATGTTTCTTTAATAGAAACAAGTAAAACAACAACAGGGGTTTCCGGATCAGGTACTGATGGCGTCATAAAAGACACAACAGTACAATATCCGAAAGTTGCGGCTGGTTATGATTTTAAATCAGGAGCAAATGTATTCGGCATTGGTGGTGCTTACAATACTGTTAAAATCAATGATCAGGGTTCAGTAATGGACGGCAAAAAGCTTGCTTCATGGATAACATACGCTCACGCAAATTTAGCTCTTGGTGATTTTACATTAAGAGGTAACGCGATGTATGGAGTGAACACGGGAAACTTCGGCCTTGTTTCGAGCCCTAAAGCTGCAAACGCTGACTCAATTGCAGCAGTATCTATGCCTACTGAAGTAGTAGTTGATGTAGATAAATTCGAAGACACAAAGCATTTTGAAGGTTTCATAAACCCGATGTATAAAATTACACAATCATTACTTATCGGTCTTGGCGCAGGTTATGCTCAGGTTAAAAATGATGCATATGCTAAAACAGATAAACAGGTGGCATACTTTATCAATGCAAAGTATAATATTAACAAGTACTTTCACATTGCTCCTGAATTTGCATACAGGGATTTTATAAAGGATGAGACAGGCGCTGATGAGGGAACAGAATACTATGCTGGCGCAAAAGTCCAGTTTGATGTATTCTGATTTTATACTATAGTATTCATCAATTTGTTGGAAGGGGATTCTTTGAGGGATCCCCTTCTGCATTTCAGGGAATATATAGTCTATGAAATGAAGAAGGGATTACCGGAATGAGAAATTTTTTATCATCATCTGCATCAGAGGTATAATATATGAAAGTGCTCGTAATAAACGGCAGCTCAAGAGGAGAGGAAGGACTTACCCATAAACTTGTTCAGAGTTTCACTGCGGGATTGAGATCCGGCGGAGCTGATGTGACAGTCCATAACCTTAATAATATGAAAATCTCACCATGCAAGGGATGCCTCAAATGCATGCATAACACACACGGGGAATGCGTAATCTGGGATGACATGTATGTATTATATAGTGAACTTAAAAATTCCGATTTGTTTGTAATAGGTACGCCTGTTTACACTGACAATATGACTGCGCTTATGAAGGTTGTTATAGACAGATGCATGTGCGCCATGAGCCCTTTTCTTAGAAGAGATGAGGATGGGAGAACCCGTCATGAGTATAACTGGAGGATGCCTGAATATTTTTTTCTTTTGAGCACCTGCGCTTTCCCTGAGTCTGAAACATTCTATCCGCTTATAGCAACTTACAAGGCCCAGGTGAAAAATTTTGATTGCAAATCAGCAGGAGAGATATGTATCCCCGGTGCCCTTGCCTTAATTACAGAACCGCAACTGATTACTGAACGGCTTGGTATGATTGAACGTTCCGGTGAGCTTATCGCGTCAGGTGAGGGTCTTTCGCTTGAGACATCAATTCTACTGAACAGACCGATACTCAGCCCCGCCGAATATATTAGAATTGCCTCGAAGTATGAAGACTGGTGCAGAAACCAGACTAAAGCTGAGCATCTGTAGGATAAATAACCTACAGAAAAAGGGGGCCTCCCACCTATTCCTGAATCGTTATATTTTAGCGTAAATTAAATGTATCACTGGTTAAAACAATAATGACTGATGTGCATCCGTGCACTCAGCCGGTGTTATGAAATATTGATTGTTCCGGAGGAATATATGGTATTAAACAGACTTGTTGATTCAAGAGACGTGAGATTTGTTCTTTTTGAAATGCTTGAAATGGAGAAACTCAGCAGCTTTGAAAAATTTGCAGATTTCGACAGGGAGATGTACGAACAGATCCTTGATCTTGCTGAGGCTATTTCAATTGAACAGGTTTATCCGGCCAATGAAGTTGCAGATAAGACAGGCGTAAAATATGACCCCGCTGCGAAAACTGTCACACTCCCTGATGAGGTAAAAAACGCTTTAAAAGCTTATTATGAAGCTGGGTTTGCCGGACTTTCGTTACCTATGGAGTTTGGCGGGATGGGGATGCCTGACGCGCTTTTCCAGGCGGCAACGGAATACTTTACTGCATCTGGCCCGGGGCTCACCATGTACCCTCATTTAATAGTTGGTACGGCAAATCTTCTTATAAACTTCGGCACCGAGGAGCAGAAGTCTCTTTATCTTGAAAAACTCGTGTCAGGGGAGTGGGGCGGAACAATGTGCCTTACCGAACCTGACGCCGGATCAGATGTCGGAGGGATAAAGACAAAGGCCGCGAGGCAGGCTGACGGGACTTTTCTTATTACGGGGCAGAAGATATTCATCTCCGCCGGGGATCAGAATGTAAACGACAATATAATCCATATGGTGCTCGCCCGAATTGAAGGTGACCCTGAAGGGACAAGAGGGCTCTCTCTGTTCATCGTACCCAAGTACATTGTAAATCCAAACGGGTCTATTGG
Source organism: Spirochaetia bacterium UBA5763 (assembly GCA_002418835.1). Classification (GTDB taxonomy): domain Bacteria; phylum Spirochaetota; class UBA4802; order UBA4802; family UBA5550; genus UBA5550. The sequence continues at coordinate 189,900 of DIEX01000019.1, forward strand.
CGCACAGAACGACGTTTTCCCGACTGGTGTTGAACACAAGATGGGGCTCCGCAATTCGGCAACATGTACGCTTGCTTTTGGGGATAACGGGAAATGCACGGGATATCTTCTTGGCAATGAACGTGAGGGTATGAAGAACATGTTCCACATGATGAATGAGTCAAGGTTATATGTCGGGCTTCAGGCATGCGCGGTATCAAGCGCGTCATACATGCATTCAGTTACATACGCCAGGAACAGGATACAGGGGGACGCGCCAATAATTGATTTTCCCGACGTGAAGAGAACTCTCCTCTGGATGAAATCTAACGTGGAAGCCATGAGGGCGCTTGTGTATTACCTCGGCTATAATATTGACATGTCACACCTTCTGGAAGGCGAAGAGGCAAAAGAGGTGGAAGCTTTAATTGATTTCCTGATACCTGTTTGCAAAGCTGGCAACTCTGACATGGCGTGGCTTGTAACTTCAGAAGGGATTCAGGTCTACGGGGGCTATGGTTTCTGCTCCGACTATCCTGTGGAGAGATTCGCGAGAGACACAAAGATACTCGCTATATATGAAGGGACAAACGGGATACAGTCTATTGACCTTACTATGAGGAAGAGCCTGCTCGACAAGGGGCAGTACAAGCTTAATGTTTTTAAGAAGAAAATACTTGAAACTGCGACAAAGGCAAGGGGAATAGTTGATGACAGGTATATCGATCCCGTTGTAAACGCTCTCCCTGAGTTTGACAGGGCCCTCGCGTATCTTGGAGGAAAACTCTCCGAAAATAAGGATTCAGTCCTGGCCAAGGCAAACCAGTACAGGCACGCGGTTGTGACGTTGACCTACGCGTGGATGCATCTCTGGAACCTCGCCATTACAGAGAAAAAGAGATCTGAACTTGTGAAAGGTATGACCGGAGAAGCGTTAAACGCGTTCATAAAGGAAAACAAAGAAGCGGCTTTCTATGAAGGGAAGGTACTTGCCGGAAGGTATTATATAAGCGCCGAGTTTTCAAAGTTTTCAGGGATGATTGACTATATATTGAAGGGTGATGATTCGGTGGAGAATGCGTTCGTTGACATTTTTACCGGCGCACCTGAGGAGTAGGAGGTCGTTTATGAAAGAAGTAATTGCAGGACTTAAATGCGTCAGGAGCCAGGTTGTGGAGTATCAGCATACCGCAGCCGCGCTCGGGAACGGAAGCGTGGAGGTTTTTTCAACGCCTCACATGCTTGCCCTGGTTGAGATGGCTTGCGCGGACGCTGTGGCCCCGTATCTTGATGAAGGGGAGGTTACAGTTGGCATGAAAGTGGAGCTGACTCACCTTGCCCCTACTCCGGTAGGCATGAAAGTCTCGGCGTCTGCAGTTCTTGAAGATGTAAAGGGGAAGCTTTTTACCTTTAAGGTGGATGTAAATGATGAAGAAAAAAAAGCAGGTATCGCCGTTCATACCAGAGCGGTGGTAAAGCTCGCGAATTTTCTTGGTAAACATCAGTGATGGCCGGAATTTTCAGGACAGATTTTTTATATTGGAAGGAACATATTGATGGAGTTATGTAATGAATGGCTTTCCCTTATCATCTGAGACAAGGATATGTCTGATGCGTTTGAATGATCTGCTTTCCGGAATGGGTGGAGTTGCTGTCGCTTTTTCCGGTGGTGTTGACAGCACTCTGCTTCTTGAGGTGGCTTCTCGTTTTGAAAAAATGAAGGTTCTTGCTGTTACTGTACACAGTCCACTGTTGTCTTTGCATGAGATGGACCAGGTTTTCGAATATATTCAAAGAAAAAAGATAGAGCATCATGTAGTGCGGGCAGATGTTTTCGCCAGGAGAGAGATAGTAGAGAATTCCCCCGAGAGATGTTATCATTGCAAAAAGTTTATTTTTGGAAGTATAATAAAAGCTGCTGAAGGCAGAGGAATTGATACTGTGATAGACGGGACACACGATGATGATATGAATGATTTCAGGCCAGGTATAAAGGCTTTGGAGGAACTTGGCGTGATGAGCCCACTTAAAATATCTGGATTCAGAAAGAAAAACATCAGGGAACTCGCCAGATTTTACAATATGTCAACATGGGACACGCCGTCAACTCCATGCCTTGCGACCAGGGTGCCATGCGGGATACCGCTTGATTTACGCACGATTAAGATTATAGAAAAAGGAGAGAGCTTCCTTCACTGTATAGGGTTCCCGGAAGTGAGGCTCAGGGTTCACAGGGATGTCGCCAGGATAGAAGTTCCCTCGGACAGGATATCAGAGATTGTATCTGAACCTGTAAGGAATAAATTATTCATGTATCTTAAATCGCTTGGACTCGATTTTATATCTGTTGATCTTCAAGGATATAGAACTGGAAGCATGAATTATAGAGGGGAACAAAAAAAATGTTAACGGCATATTTCGACTGTTTTTCAGGCATAAGCGGCGATATGTTATTGGGCGCTTTTCTTGATGCCGGACTTGAATTCACGGAGCTTGAAAGGCATATCGCGGGACTTGCTCTTTCGGGATATGAAATCTCCTGTAAAAAGATCCTTAAAAAAGGAATTTCATCCTCATCTTTCAACGTGAATGTTATTGATGAACAGCCCTGTAGGGGATTTACTGAAATAGCTGATATTATCATGAGAAGCTCCCTGGAAAAATCTGTAAAAAATAATGCCATTTCAATTTTTCGTATCATAGGTATGGCTGAAGCGAAGGTACATCATAAGACGCTTGAGGATGTACACTTTCATGAAATAGGAGCGGTAGATTCAATAATAGATATATGCGGCGCCGCTATAGCTTTTCATATAATGGGCATAAAAAGAGTGGTTTCATCACCTCTAAATACAGGTTGTGGTTATGTAAAAACTGAGCACGGCCTTCTTCCTGTCCCGGCCCCTGCAACAGCGGAGATATTGAAAGGAATACCGTTTTACGCGAATGAAGTTGAAGGGGAGCTTGTTACTCCAACAGGCGCAGCAGTTATTTCTTTTTATACAGGGTCTTTTTCACAAATGCCGGAAATGAAGGTAATGAATATTGGTTATGGCGCAGGTACAAGGGAGCTTGATATTCCGAATCTCCTGAGGTTGTATATTGGATACTGCTGATTGCGGCGAAACGGAGAATTATATTATTTAACCGGTATTTGTTTAAATAATATAATTCTCCGTTTTAACTGTGCTCTCCCGGGGCAACCCGGGTTTTTTTTCAAATATTATAGTCTACGCTTACCTATAATGGTATTCTTTATAACTTCAGAGAGGCGGGGAATTTAATCATAAAATCAGTTCAGCGTCTACTTATTGAAAAAGTAACCTCCTTATCGTCGGTTTCCATATCTCAGGTGACCATACCGAAAAATAATGCACCCTGCGCCTTATCCTGTTCGGTGGTTCTTCCAGAAGTTTTTCCATTCTTTCAAAGATCTCCCCGCTGCCAGCTGAGCCGATACAGTTTCCGTGCGGAATAAGTATCTGTTCCGCGCCAAGTTCCCCCATCTTCCTGTAGGAGTGTTTCATTTTTTTTCTGAATATTACAGGTAGCGGAAGATAGACCCGCCCCCTTACTTCAATTATGCTGTCACCGCAGTAAAGAATTTTTTCCCCTTCGTTAAAAACAGCAATATCATGGCTTGTGTGTCCCGGTGTATATATTACCCTCCAGTCATTGAAAAAGGGTAGAGGTTCCATGTCGCTCATCAGGTAATCAGGCCCTGTTATACGTTTGCTGAAAACTTTTCTGATTTTTGTCTTATGTTTTACTGCAACAATCTGCGCCATAAGGCAGTCCAGTTTATGCTGGAACCACCCTGTTGACCCTGAATACCACTCATCGATGTTTTTATAGGCAGCTATCCGTGTGCCGTATTTTTTGCGGAGAATCGGTGCTGCTCCTGAATGGTCAGGATGCATATGAGATACTATAGCAAGTTTTATGTTGGAAACAGGCCTGTTTAACTCTTCAGTGCAGAATTTTTCAATAAGATCAACATCAGCAGGGGAGCCCCCATCCAGCAGCAGGAGATAATCTTCATATTCAGCAATAAAAAGCGTATTTATGTATCCGTTTAAACTGTGTATTTTCATGGTGCCCCCGTTAAACGCTGTCTTTTGCGCTGAACACTGTTTAGTATAATAAATATGGTTTAAATAGTCAAATAATATTCAGCAATTTAAATAGAATTTTCAAAAATTGATTTTTCTCTTGCCATTTAAGCAGGTAAACTACTCTAATTATAATAATCAATATCCGCAGGTAGTAGAATGACTGAAACAAACAGATTCATGGATCTTAAAGAACAGGAGAAAATACAGAAAAAGAACCTGATTCTTGATGTGGCAGAGAAAATTTTTTCCGAAAAACCCTTTGATGATGTTAATATGAGAGATCTGGCACGTGAAGTGGGTATCTCTCCCGGCTCAATATATACTTATTTTCCTGATAAAGAGAGCCTTTATGTGGCGGTCTCTCTAAGGGGATTCCAGCGTGCAGTAGACATCATGAATGAAATGATAAACTCCGGCGATAACACCCTGGACAAGGTTGCTGTGCGCTATATGGAGGAGATGATTGATAATTACGATTATATGCGTATAGTTCAGCATTGTGTTATGGACGGCAAGTTCAGGACACAGGAGTCTATTGATGAGCTTAAGGTCATATCCAGGGAACTCTTCAGTATATTTGACAGAATACTTGTTAAAGAAACAGATATATCTGATATTAGAGCTGTCACTCACCTTATATTCTCCGTGTTAAACGGTATTGTTTTTACATTCGGTAAATACCCCGGACGCACAAGGGAGGAGGGGGTTGCACATATGAAAAAAATAGCAGGTTTATTCATTACTCTTCTCAATAAGGGGGGAGAAAAGTAAGCTCTGCCCTTAAATTAACCCTTCGTAAAAAAATTCTTGATAATTTATAAGGCGGACTGACTCTTTAATCATGGAGTCTGTTCTAATGTCTGAATTAATTCAAACTATTTCCGGCGATTACATAATTAACGGCGGGCCCACCGGATTTTCAGGAGGCGTAGCCGGACGTGCGATAAATACTTCTGACTATAATGTTTCCCGCGGTGAAATACGAAAGATTGAAAAGTCAATCCTTGAAAAGATAACAGGTATAGATTCCCGGAAAGTTGTAATGCTTGAACAGGTTCATGGAGATTCCATAATCCATGTGGTTTCTGAACCGTCGGAAGATCAGATTGCGGTTGCGGAAGCTGACGGCCTCATAACAGCCCTCCCCGGCATATGCCTTGTTATAAGAACAGCTGATTGTGTCCCGGTGTTTATTTATGACCCCGTGGAAAAGGTGCTTGGAGCAGTGCACTCCGGATGGAAGGGGACGCTTCTTGATATCTCCGGCAGATGCGTGAGAGATATTAACAGAATTTATGGTTCCAAACCTGAAAATATGTATGCATTCATTCTCCCCTCAATCGGGCCTGAATCTTATGAAGTGAACAGTGATGTTGCAAAATTTTTCCCTGATGAAACTGTAGATAGAAACGGCAGGCTATTTATCAACCTTTGGCAGAGCGTTGAAAAATCCCTGAAAAGAGAGGGGGTTAATGATGCAAAAATTTTTAATTCCCGGTTATGCAATATGAAAAACTCAGGGGAGTTTTACTCTCACAGGCGCGGAGACATGGGGAGAAATCTGAATTACGCTTACATGGCGTGATTTGTTTTTATTCTGTAATTACAGGTTATTATTTTTTGTTGTAACTGTAACAATATCTTGACAGAGTTGTTATATTAATTATCTGTGGAAACTGTAATATTTATTATGGCAGATTAAAAAAGTTCGGGGAATCTTATGTGGGAATATACTGATAAAGTTAAAGAATTATATACAAATCCTATCAATGTGGGCAAGATAGAGGACGCTGATGGTGTAGGCCATGTGGGGAGTGTTGTCTGCGGAGATGCTCTCACCCTCTATATAAAAGTTGATAATGGAATTATTACTGACGCGAAATTTGAAACTTTCGGCTGCGGCAGCGCTATTGCTTCATCATCAGCTCTTACAGAGATGATTAAAGGTAAAGCCATTGAAGAGGCTGAAAGGATTACCAACAACGATATAGTTGAATACCTCGGTGGACTCCCTGATCAGAAGATACACTGTTCTGTCATGGGATCTGAAGCTCTGACAAATGCAATCGCTGATTACCGTGGTGAAAAGCCCCCCGTTGAAGATGAACCTCATGGAGAGATTATCTGTCATTGTATGAACATTACCGATGACGAGATACGCAAAGCTGTGCATGAAAAGGGTGTGATGAATATTGATGACATGATGGAGCTTACAGGAGCTGGGACAGTATGCGGTACCTGTATCCCTAAAATCGAAGACATCATCGAAGAGGAGAAGGGGAGATGCACCACCAGAAGCTGTTCATGTTCTGATGAGCCGATGACCAACCTCCAGAAGATGAAGAAAGTTGAGGAAGTTATCAATAATGTTATCAGGCCGGGCCTTAAGAGGGACGGAGGGGATATCGAGCTTGTTGATATAAATGGTGACGAAGTTATGGTGAGGCTTCGCGGAGCCTGTTCATCATGCATGACTGCGCAGATGACCCTTGATAATTTTGTGCAGGAAGAGCTTCGTAATAATGTATCTAAAAGTATTAAAATTAAACGTGTGTAGATAACTATGGAAAGACAGGTTTACCTCGACAATAATGCAACAACAATGGTTGCTCCCGAAGTACTTGAAGCAATGCTCCCTTTTTACAGGGATATGTATGGTAATGCTTCAAGCATGCATTACTTCGGCGGACGCGTTGCAAAGGATATGGAGAATGCCCGTAATCAGATAGCCCGTCTCCTTGGTGCTGAAAATGATTTCGAAATTACACTTACTGGTACAGCTACTGAAAGTGATAACCTTGCAATAAGGGGTATCACATCATATTATAAAGATAAAAAGCATGTCATTACATCTGCCACCGAACATCCTGCTGTGCTGAATATGTGTGGACAGCTCGAGAAAGAGGGGTACCGGGTAACTTATGTACCGGTAAAAAGCGACGGTGTAGTTGATATAGATTTTCTGAAAAATGCAGTTGATGATGAAACAGCAATTGTATCAATAATGCATGCTAATAATGAAACAGGTGTAATCAATCCGGTGGAGGAGATTGGCGCTTTTCTTAAAGAGAGAGGGGTTCCCTTCCACATAGACGGAGTTCAGGCTGCGGGGAAAATTCCTGTTGATGTAAAAACACTGAACTGTGATCTCTATTCAATATCAGCTCATAAATTTCACGGCCCCAAGGGGGTTGGCGCGCTTTATGTCCGCAAAGGAACAAGGATGAGACCTCTGATCTTCGGCGGACACCAGGAGAAGGGGAGGCGCCCCGGAACTGAGAATGTCCCGGGAATTGTCGGGATGGGTAAGGCTGCTGAAATGGCTATGGAACATCTGAAGGATATGAAGGAAGTTGCGGCTCTGCGGGATAAGCTTCAGAATGGTATTCTCACAAATATAAAGACCTCAACACTGAACGGTGCAATTGACAAGCGCACACCTAACACGCTGAATGTGTCCTTCGAGTTTATCGAAGGTGAGTCGATTCTTCTTTATCTCGACAGGAAGGGGATCTTCGTTTCAACAGGTTCAGCCTGTTCAAGCGGCTCTCTTGAACCTTCGCATGTACTCCGCGCGATGAATCTTCCATTCTCAAAGATCCATGGATCAGTACGATTCAGCCTCAGCAGGTACACCACAGAAGATGAAATAGATTATACTCTCCGGGAACTCCCGGATGTTATTGATACTCTTCTTAGAATTTCACCTTTCTGGGATAACGAGAAAAAGGTGGGGAAGATTCCTCAGTAAAATATAAAATATGAAGATAAAAAAAGAGAAGATATCCACCTACTCTTTTTTTATCGGCATAAAGAACGGCATTTATACAGGCTTCTTACCCAGTACTGCCATATTGAAATATCTGCTCCATGAAAACTTTACTCTGGCGATCTCATCACCCGGAAGATGCTTCACTATATCAGCATAGTTGTTGAAGTAGAAGGATGAAATTGCCGGGAGAAGTTTATCTCCGGATACCGGATAAGCGGTGAGATATTCATTCTCCTTCGATGGAACTTTCATGGTGTAAAAACCTTCGATTTTTTCCGCATGGATCTTTATACTTCGCGGAATAAATGTCCATTTATATAATAAGTATTCTCCGTCATAAAAAACATTATAGCATGAATTTATGGGATGAATCACTGCAAAGATGTCAAATATCCCGAAACAGACGAGCAATATATACAGGATAACACCTTTTATCTCCGGACTGTTAATCATCTGCGGGATAAACCAGAAAGTGGTAACTCCTGCAAACACCACGAGCACAATGTAAAGAAAATAAACGACAATATTGAACCCGGATTTTACCAGGTAGAAATCGCCTTTATGCTCAGGCATAGATTATCTCCATTCTATAACTGAATTTCTCTTCGGGATACGATGGTATTTGAACAGCGGATAACCCGCAAGCATTGTCCCCTGTACAACATTACCTGCGGGGATATTCAGCTCCTCTTTAAGCGGTTCATAAACCATTGCACACCATGTGAAGAAACCTCCCCAGCAGCATCCCAGTCCAAGAGACGGAGCGGCAATTTCAAGATGTGCAAGGGCAATTGTGCAGCCTGCACCTGTATTGGAATTAGCTTTCTTTCCGTGGGCTATCATAACAACAGGGCAGTTGTAGGTCACAACGTCTATACCTGATTCCCATGCTTTAGTGATCATATCAAAGTGCATCGCTTTTGCAACCTGAGGCGCGCTTTCCTTCATTGAATTCATCCATTCAATTACATGTGCCGCAAGAGCTTTGATTTTATCTCTATCTGAAAAGACGATCCATTCAACAGGGCGTGAGTTGTGGCCTGATGGAGCAAATGAGGTTATCTTCATAAGCCGTTCCAGTTTTTCTCTTTCAACAGAATCTTTTTTGAATCTGCGGATCGATCTTCTTGCTTTCATATAGTTTTCAATTACATCAGCGCCGGGATTCCAGTTTTCATCTATTTTTTCACAATCTTCAGATTTCATTGTGTTGAGGCTCAGTGCGCCTGTGGGGCATACGGCAACGCAGTGTCCGCAGTTTATGCATATTGCATCAGCATACGGAGCAGACTCCGGTGCTTCGGCATCTTTCTTCATTACTATTATCTGCATGGGGCACTCCATCACGCAGAGTCTGTCTTTATTGCATTTTGATTTATCTACGGTAATTACAGGCATTTGCAAAACCTCTCTCTCGGAATTTTATCTGACAGATTGAAAGTTCCGGAATATTATGTCCATAAGAAAATAGAGTTAATCATGAATCTGTAGTAGAGCATACAGATTATATTAATGTCTTGCTTTAATTAATCGATTTTTTTGAATGAGGTGAGGTGCTGAATTATATTCAAGTGAAGATATATAATAAATTAAAAGCGTCGTGTAGATGAATGTCCTGAATAATATTGTAATTAACATTTTTGTTGTCATCTCCATACTGACAGCAGCAGGATGCGGTGATAAAACTAAACCGCATAAGCCTGTTGTAAAAGGGATTGCGGACCTTACAGATGGCAGAATCAATAGTTCCATAGTTGAACTTAACGGCCAGTGGGAATTCTATCCCGGCCGTCTCATCGCTCCTTCAGAGTTTAAAAATGAATTGAATGCTGATAAGGTGTATCTCAATGTGCCGGATGACTGGAACAGTGTCAACCCGCCTAAAGGTTTTGGGACATACAGAATTAAAGTTTTACTCCCTCTTAATTATACACATTATTCTATAAAACTGATGTGGGTTAAAAGCAGTGCAAAGCTCTGGGTTGATGAAGCACTTTTTATCAATCAGGGGGAGGTTGCTGATACTGAAGCTGCATCTGCACCAGGCAATTATATAACTATTGCTGATTTTGTCCCTGAAAAAAACGTTTTATATATTACAGTGCATGTATCAAATTTTCAGGACAGGAGAGGGGGGCTCTGCTTCCCTCTGTCTATTGCCCCGCCGGATCTGATGTATAGCGGTGAGATGAAAAGCTCTTTCATAAACGGGTTTATAATCGGCGCTCTTATAATTGTAGTATTATTCCATTTTGCTCTTTATTTATATTCCAGGGCTTTTTCGCTTAATCTTTATATAGCTCTTGTCTGCTGTATGGTCCTGACCAGGCTCTTTGTGCTTACTGAATCAATATATATCGCGTCGCTTGTGAGTTTCCTCGGGCATCATTTACTTGTTAAGATTGAGTTTGCCGGATTTATACTGATTTTTATTTTTCTAATGCAGTTTTTTACGAAGCTTTATCAGCGGAACAGCGAAAATTTTTTTAAGAGAGTGTTATACTTGTTCGGTATAGGTTCGATCTGTTATATCTTAATAGCTCCGGTATATTATGTCAAGATAGCACTTCCATTATTCCAGCTTTATGTTCTTGCGGTTACTCTTTTTATTATTATTCTGCCGCTGGGTGAAGGTGTAAGGAATGGTGCCAGCGGTGCAAGAATTTATTGTTCAATCATGATTCTGGGGATTCTGGCTTTTATCAATGACATAGTGTATTTCCTTATAAGCAGGGGGCTGCCGAATATCAGCAGTTATATTTTTTTTATATTTCTTGTGGGCCACTTTGTGGTTGTATCGATCTATTTTTCGGAGGTTTTTCGTAAAAATATTTATCTTAAAGAGGAGATCGATTTAAAGCAGAAGACTGTAAAAAACCTGAATCTGATTTCGGCAACAGATCCCCTGACAGGATTATTTAACCGCCGTTTTTTTGACAGTTATCTGGATGGGAAAATCAGGGAGTACAGGGATGGGGAGAATTTATGGCTGGTTATGCTTGATATAGATTTTTTCAAGAGGGTAAATGATGACCTGGGGCATAATGCGGGAGATATTGTTCTCAAAGAGATGTCATTTCTCATTAAGGGGCTGATCCGTACTGGTGATGTCCTCTGCAGGTGGGGCGGGGAGGAGTTTGCAATTATAGTGTCAGGCATGGATAATATAAGTATACGTTTTTTTACAGAGAGGATCAGGGAATCTATTGAATCGTATAAATTTTCTGCGGGGAGAAGCATTACTTCAAGTTTCGGCGTGGCCGCTTATGTCACCGGTGAGTCTGCCGGAGACTTTATTCATAGGACTGATACCGCTCTCTACGGGGCAAAAAACAGCGGCAGAAACAGAATTTTATTTGATTAATTATGGTTGATTGCTGAAAGTGATAGACCTGCAATGGGTCTATTCATTCAGAATCGGTTCTGCGCAGTTTAATGGAACACCTATATCTTGGATATTTTAAGGAGCAGAGATGTACAGTAAAGATATTGAAACCATGCCTGAAAAAAAGATGAAGGAGCTTCAGCTTGAAAGACTTAAATGGTCTGTAAAGCATGCATATAATAATGTTCCTTTTTATAAAAAAAAGTATGATGAAGCAGGATTTCACCCTGAACAGCTGAAATCCCTTGATGATATGAGAAGAATCCCTTTTCTGAAGAAGCAGGATATGAGGGATAATTATCCATACGGACTTTTTGCTGTGCCCCTTAATAAAGTTGTGCGTGTCCATGCATCATCAGGAACAACGGGGAATGCCACAGTTGTGGGCTACACAAAGAATGATGTTGAGGTCTTTGCCGAGGTTGTTGCCAGGAGTTTATCCGCATATGGTGTTACTGAAAATGATGTGGTTCAGGTTGCTTATGGCTACGGGCTTTTTACAGGGGGGCTGGGTCTTCATTACGGCTCTGAAAAGTTAGGAGCTCTTACAGTTCCGATTTCCGGAGGGAATACTCCTCGTCAGCTGATGCTTTTTAAAGATTTCGGCACCACTGTGTTCTGTGCCACTCCGTCTTATGCTCTCAACATCGCGGATTATATAGAAAAAAATATGTCTGACTATAAAATTGAAGACACAAAACTCCGGATTGGAGTTTTCGGCGCCGAGCCATGGACAGAGGCTATGAGAACTGAAATTGAGAAAAGGCTTAAGATTGATGCTTATGATATCTACGGCCTCAGTGAGGTAATCGGGCCCGGTGTTTCATGCGAGTGTTCAGAAAAATCAGGGCTTCATGTATTTGAGGACCACTTTTATGTTGAAATAATAAATCCGGAAACAGGTGAGGTGCTCCCTGAAGGTGAAAAGGGGGAGATCGTTTATACCTCTCTGACCAAAGAGGCTTTCCCAGGCATCAGGTACAGGTCACGCGATATAACAAGGCTATATCATGACAGCTGCAAATGCGGAAGAACACTTGTTAAGATGGATAAGGTCTCAGGAAGATCTGATGACATGCTTATTATAAGGGGAGTCAATGTATTCCCGAGCCAGGTTGAATCTGTACTTATGGAGATCGAAGGGACAGAACCACATTACCAGATCATTGTTGACAGGAAGGGATCTCTCGATGATATTGAGGTAATGGTGGAAGTGAATGAGAGGATCTTCTCTGATGAGATAAAAGTAATGAACGAGCTCTCGAAGAAGATAAATGATAAATTCAGAAGCGTACTCGGTATTAACGCTAAAGTAACACTTTCTGAACCTGGTTCAATTCCAAGAAGTGAAGGGAAAGCGGTCAGGGTCGTTGACAAAAGAAAACAATAACAGGGAGGAGTTTAATGAATGTAACACAGCTTTCAGCTTTTGTCGCTAATAAACCGGGACACCTCCAGCGGGTACTCAAGGTACTTGCCGATGAAAGTATTAATATTATAACTCTCACTATTGCCGAAACTTCTGATTTCGGTATACTGAGAATGATCGTGAACGATCCGGATAAGGGACACAAAGTTCTGCGTGAGAATAACATAACATGCTCTATAACGGATGTTCTTGCTCTTGAGATCGATGATACACCGGGGTCGCTTTATAACGCGCTGGATGTGTTTGCGCATATGAATCTGAACATTGAGTATATGTATGCCTTTACTGAAAAGAGGGAGGGGAAGGCTGTAATGATTTTCAGGTTTGAAGATGTTGAAGCTGCAAAAAATGCCCTTGTTGGTAAGGGATACAATATAGTAAGAAAGATAGATATTATTGGAGAGAAATAAATGACCAGACAGCTAATGCTTGGAAATGAGGCTATCGCCAGAGGCGCCTGGGAAGCCGGGTGTCGTGTTGCTGCGGGATATCCCGGTACACCGAGTACTGAGATTCTTGAAACAATAGCACGTGACTACAGGGATATAAAAGCCCAGTGGTCACCTAATGAGAAGGTTGCACTTGAAGTCGCCGCAGGGGCATCCGTCGCGGGAGCAAGATCCCTGTCTACAATGAAACACGTGGGGCTTAATGTAGCAGCTGACCCTCTATTTACTTTTTCCTATACAGGGGTTAATGGCGGGCTCGTAATAATTAACGCCGATGATCCGGGTGCATGGAGTTCGCAGAATGAACAGGACAACAGGCATATATCCCGCGCTGCTAAACTTCCGATGCTGGATCCGTCGAACCCCGCTGAAGCAAAGGAGTTTACAAAGCTTGCCTTTGAAATTTCTGAAAAATATGACAGGCCTGTGATAGTTAGGACAACCACAAGAATAGCACATTCACAGGGCCCGGTTGAGCTTGGTGAAAGAGCGGAGGTTCCGTTAAAAGATTTTGTCCGTGACCCGAAAAAATACGTAATGATACCTGCACACGCGCGTCCGCGTCACGTATTCGTTGAACAGCAGATTCTGAAATTAAAAGAATACTCATCACAATCCGGCCTGAATAAGATAGAATGGAGAAATAAAAAACGCGGAATAATATCAAACGGCGTTGCCTATCAGTATGTCCGTGAAGTATGCCCCGATGATTCCGTGCTCAAAATCGGAATGGTTTGGCCGCTCCCTGATGAGCTTATAAAAGAATTTGCTTCACAGGTTGAAGAGCTTTATGTGGTTGAAGAACTTGATCCTTTTATTGAAGATTATGTAAAAGCCCTCGGATTTAAAGTTAAAGGTAAGGATATTATCCCTGTTTGCGGAGAGCTTACTCCTGAAATAGTGGATAAAGCACTTAACGGGAAGGATGCGGAGAAAGTTCTTCCGGAATATGCCGGAGCTCTCCCCGGACGTCCTCCGGGACTCTGTAAAGGCTGCCCTCACGCGTTTGTGTTCAATGTACTTAAAAAACTTGATGTTGTTGTTAACGGTGATATCGGCTGCTACACTCTTGGTGTGCTCCCTCCGTATTCATCTATGCATTCACAGGGGTGTATGGGCGCAAGTATAGGTATGCACCTCGGTTTTGAGAAAGCCCGTGGTGACGAGATGGCAAGACACTCCGTTGCTGTCATAGGCGACTCGACATTTATACACTCCGGTATAACTTCTCTTATTGACATGGTTTATAACAGAGGTACAGGTACCGTAATCATCATGGACAACAGGGTTACCGCTATGACCGGCCACCAGGAAAACCCGGCAACAGGAAAGACCCTCATGGGTGATGACACATACGAGCTGGATCTTGAGATGATGGTTAAAGCCTGCGGTGTGAAGAGGGTTGTTGTTATTGATCCTAAAAACATTGAAGAACTTGAAAAAGTGATAAAAGAGGAGATGGCTGCTCCGGAACCCTCTGTTATTATGACAAGAAGAAAGTGCATACTGAAGAAGTGAGGAAATTATGAAGAATGTTATATTTGCCGGAGTTGGCGGCCAGGGTGTTATTCTCGCAAGCAAGGTGCTTATGGAAGTTGCCCAGAAGCGCGGATTTGATGTTAAGGAGTCTGAAGTTCACGGGATGGCTCAGCGTGGAGGAAGTGTTGACTGCAATGTGAGATACGGTACTGAAGTATTCTCTCCGCTCATTCCTAAAGGAGGGGCAGACTACGTTGTCAGCCTTGAAATGCTTGAGTCCATGAGAAAGATCGACTACCTCAAAAAAGACGCGGTACTTATAGTAAACAGGGAGCAGATTAATCCAGCTCCTGTTGAAATCGGTGCGATGAAATATCCTGAAGATATCGAACAGTGGCTGAAGAAAAATTTTGCCAATACAGTTGTTGTGGACACGACGGAAGCTCTTAAAGAGGCAGGAACAAAAAAAGCGCTGAATATAGTAATGCTTGGATGTCTCTCAAAGTATCTCGATTTTGAGATGAAAGACTGGGAGGACGCGATTAAAACTCTGGTTAAAGAACAGTTTATTGAGCAGAACCTCAAGGCTTTTACTCTGGGACGGGACCTTATTAAACTTTAAATTCTTCACCACCCGCTTCGCTTAAGTCACAGAGAACACGGGGAACCGATTTTTGTTGTTTAAAAAATTTGAATTCTCTGTGTACTCCGTGCCTCCGTGGTGAATATATTTGTTCATTTTAAAATACTCTTAAGACAATTCAGCCGCAGAAAATACTGAAGAATTTCAGATACACGATAATAAGGTAAATCCATGGAACAGGCTAAAGAGAAGATTTATAACAAAATAAAAATCAGGCTTACGGTAATCGATATCGTGCTTGATCTTGTATTGCTGGTCGTGCTGGCTTTTTCCGGTCTTGCGAACCTTTTCGCGGGCTGGGCCGGGATAACAGCCAATGATTACCTGAATTTTCTTCTCTTCGCGTTATATGCCGGAATATTCTTCTCTGCTTTCGGTTTCCCTTTTGATTTCTACGGCAGTTTTATTGTTGAACACAGGTTTGGTCTTTCCAATCAGTCTTTTTTCAGGTGGATATGGGAGAAATTAAAGTCTCTTTTAGTGAGTACAGCTATCGGAGTTCCCGTAGCTCTTGTATTCTATTACTTTCTGAAAAGCACCGGAATAAACTGGTGGTTGTATTTTTCAATCTTCATTGTCTTCATCTCTGTAATCCTTGCCAGGCTTGCGCCTGTTCTTATATTTCCGCTTTTTTATAAATTTAAGGAAATTGAAGATGGAGAAGTTAAAGAGAGAATTGAAAAAGTTCTTTCAGATGCAGGTGTTTCAATTAAGGGGATATTTTCATTCAATATGAGTAAGGATACAAAAAAGGCAAACGCCGGGTTCACGGGTCTTGGTAAAACTAAAAGAATTATTTTGAGCGATACACTTTTACAGGATTTTACACCCTCTGAGATTGCCGTTGTCTTTGCACACGAAGCAGGACATTATATTCATAAGCATATTATAAAGAACCTGGTTTTCAGCACTGTTATTATTTTTACCACACTTTTTGTATGCGGGAAGCTTCATGCTCTCACAATTGAATCAATGGGTATCAGTGATCTTCATGCGCTTCAGGCCCTTCCGGTGCTTATGCTGTACCTTTCTATCTCCGGACTCCTGATGATGCCTCTGACAAATTTCATTTCACGCAAATATGAATTTCAGGCTGACGAATATGCCGTGAGAAAAACTTCAGACAAAGAATCTTTCGTTTCTGCCATGAATAAACTTGCGGAGATGAACCTTGCGGATAAAGAACCTCATCCTGCTGTGGAGTTTCTGCTGTACAGTCATCCATCTATAAAACGAAGAATTGAATTCGCGGCTAATATCACTGTTTAATACATCTGCTCAATAGTACGGATCATCCTGAAAAGCATATCATTTACCGGTGTAGGAATTCCCAGTTCTCTCCCCATCTCAATCACTGCACCGGAAAAAATTTCAACCTCTGTCTTCCGCCCGGCTTCAACATCCTGCAGCATTGATGTTTTACCATCCGGTGTAAGTGTTTTAAATATCTCCAGATGCTTTTCGATGTCACCGGTCGTCAGCCGGATTTCTTTTCTCTCAGCTATGGCAAGAACTTCCATTGATGCCATTTTCAGCAGTTCCTGCGCTTCATTAATATTTTGGAAAACTCCATAAGGTGCCCGGAGTATTGCTGATACCTGGTTTATCCCGACGTTCATCATGAACTTCCACCACTGTTCACGTATGATGTCATCCGGAATTGTATAACCTATACCTGAACGTTCAAAGAGGTCTTTTACCTGCTTAATCTTCTCATCATCCAGAGAACCGCGGGCTGAACCGAATACAATCCGTCCGGAGTTTTTGAATGAAGCATCAGTACCCTGACGGACTGCATCAGTGCCCACAACGAAGGAGTGCAGAATTTTATCCATCCCGTAAGCGTTACTGATGATTTCTTCACTTGTAATTCCGTTCAGGAGAGAAAGAATTATAGTATCTTTTCCGACAAACCTTTTTATTGCACTTATCGATTCATCAAGATTATTCTGCTTCACCGCAATAAGGATAAGGTCTGCGGGTTCAGCAGCAACATCAGGGGTAATGTAATTAAAATCATATTTGCGGCCGTTGATTATGACTCCGTAATGCCTGTACCGGTCAACCCTTTCCCGGTCGGCTATAACATAGAGGCCGGTGCTCTCCGTATCATAAATCAGTGATGCGTAGAGGGAACCTATTGCTCCAAGGCCTGAAATATAAACACTCTCTATTTTTTTCATAATGTTACTCCCCTGAAAATTATTTTAGCGGTACCAGTCTGTATTGTTCAAATCCTCGAAATTTTCAGCTATTTTTTCTTTCAATGCTTCAGTCAGTGATTCTACGCTTTTATAATTGTCAGGATTTATTACATCACCGGCAACAATATTTCCCTTCAGTTTTCTGCTGAATTTAGGGAAAAGCGAATGCCTTGACCAGATGTCGTAGGCGCCGTTTATAGTAACCGGTATAATCTGCTTTCCGAGATTTTTAGCCAGGAAAGCGGCACCTGTCCTGAACTCCATAAACCTGCCATCCGCAGTCCTCCCCCCCTCAGGGAATATAATGAGAGTGTAACCGAGTCTAAGTATGTCAGCGCTTTTTTTAAGTACATCAAGAGTATTTTTCTGATCCACCCATATAACAGGGAGCATGGGAAATCCGTAACGCAGAATTTTCAGGTCAGCGCTCCCCGCTACGTAGACACGTCTTCTTTTGCTGAAAGGAGCTGATATCGCAAGCCACATCATGTCGAGATATGATGTGTGGTTTGCAACGATTATATTGTTTTCAAATCGCAGTTTATCTTTATTCCTGATTTCGAAATGCCAGAAGAATCTGCAAACTGCAGAAAAAATAAAAATCATTGTGTGATACAGCGGGTTAAACAATGGCATAGGTTTCTGCTTGATTTCACTTTCAAACAGCCGTTTGTTTATGCCGTCACCCTCTTTCTCTTCCAGGGATTCAAGGTAGAGCAGCAGTTCATCCATTGTCTGAATCTGTTTCATCCGGGCAATGTCAATAGATACCCGGAGTTTTTCTTCAAGGGCGACGATAAGGTCTATGAGCGCCAGTGAATCTACACCCATATCATTTAATGTTTCACGGGCGAAGAGTTTATCCCTTTTAAACCGTTCTTTTAGAGTATTGATGATAAACTCTTCTGCGGGCGTCTGTGGGAGGAGTTCATGGGTAAGCATCGCCTCTTCTCCTTCCCCCTGCATATAGAGCCCTTTTTTAAGGTTCTCCCTGACATTGTCGTAAAGGACTTTGCGTGTACTGTTTACCGGCAGAGGTTCAAAAGATATCGCAAAACCTGTCACCATTTTATAAGTAGGAAGGCCGCGGTTCAGCCTGTCCAGTTCATCCTTAATAATCCCGTATGCGCTTTCATTTTTCAGAACCGGGACAATTGCTGCAAAAACTTTTTCTGCATCCTCATCTTTCAATCCGAATACCGCGATCTCCTGGATCTGCTGCGACTGTTTATAATAAGCCTCAAGTTCTTCAGGGTAGACATTTTTTCCGGATGGCAGCACTATTACATTCTTTGAACGCCCTGTTATGCGGATATCCCCGTCCTTCCCGATTTTACCGAGATCCCCCGTGTGGAAGAATCCGCTCTCATCAAAGACTTCTGCATTCATCTTTTGATTTTTGTAATAACCTGGTGTTACACCGATCCCCCTGAAACAAAGTTCGCCGATACCCTCTTTGTCAGGATTATGAAGCTTCACTTCGTTGCCCGGAAGAACCGCTCCTATTGAACCGATCTTTATCTTCATGTAACTTCCGATTGTGATGGGGCCCGTAGTTTCAGAAAGTCCATATCCCTGAATAAGCGGGAGGCCAATGCTCCTGTAGTACCTGGCATAAACCTGTTTCAGAGGGGCACCGCCGCTTACCATTATCCGCATTTTCTGTCCGAAAGCAGTGAGTACCGGTGCAAAGATTTTATCCGGAAGAAATGAAAGACCGATTTTTCTGAAGTAAATTCCATATTTAAGGAAGAACATAAAAAATTTGAACTTCATCTTTGATTCAAGCCGCACCTTGTTAATTATTCCATCCATAATAAGCTCCCAGAGCAGCGGCACTGCAGGGAAGAAAGTAATAGGGTTTTCCGCTAAACTTTTCAGAATATCAGGCCCTTTAAGTGAAGGCTGCATGCACATCGAACTTCCGTGAGCCATGGGCCCAAGGAAAGCCGCGATAAGCCCGTAAGCATGAAATAGCGGCAGAAGTGTCAGAATCATATCATCAGGGGATGTGCGGCAGAACTCCGCGTTAGCAAGTGCAGTTTTAAAAAGATTGCCATGTGTAAGCTGAACAATCTTCGGTTCACCGGTTGTCCCTGATGTAAAGAACAGGGAGGATATATCATCGGCGTCGCATTTTGGTCTTTTAATTTCTCCGCTCTTTTCAATATTTTTTGATAGATCAAGTTCGTATACTTTTACTTCTTTAAAAAGTTTTTTAAATTCAGCAGTTGTGAATACAGCCTTTGCACCGGCTTTCTTAAGCATGTCAGGATAGAGTTTTCCGTCAAGATTCGGGTCCAGCGGAAGTACAATTGCCCCTGCTGCTGTGATTGTCATGAACGTGATGCACATTTCAATTGAATTTGTTGAAAGGAGGGCTATAACGTCACCCTTTTTATAGCCGCTCTTCTGAATGAACGCGCCTCTTCTTTCAATAAGGCTCCATCCTCCGGAGTAGGTCATCCCGTTTGAAAACAGCAGTTCATTGCTGTATTGTTCGCAGGTTCTTTTGTAGAAATCGTAAAGCGAGTTCATCTTTGTTCCTCATTCCAACATAAGTAATGTATGGATTTTTTATATATATAGGGGTCATTGTAAAAGTTAGCAGTTCAGAAATATATCAGGAACATTATTACGCTGACCCTTTACCGGTCATCAGATAATATAATCTGATGACCGATCGGTTATGGGAACAAAATAAAAAAGGAGTAATAATCGGCAACAATTAATTATTTTTTGTTCAGCTCCGGATCAATCCCTTTCGCGATTTCACTCCTGACCTTCTCCATGAGGCTCTCTATGGATTTATAGTCAGAAGGATCAATCTTGTCATGAATCACAACAGAACCTCTCTTTTTTGTAAAAATTTCGGGGAATTTTTTCTGCGGAGGCCAGATGTCATGAGTTCCGTTTATTGTGACAGGGATAATCTTTCTGTTAATGTTTTTTGCCAGGTATGCAGAGCCGAGTTTGAACTCCTGCATCTCACCGGAATCAGAGCGGATACCTTCAGGGAATATCATTATTGATTTATTCTGACGAAGAAGGTCAGCACTCTTTTTGAAAACTTCGTTTGTATTTTTATTATAATCGATCCAGATTACAGGCATTCCGTGGAAAACATATTTTACTCCGGAAACCTCTTTTTTACCGATAGCATAGGTGTTTTTTATATCACGGGTTCTCATCGCGCGGATAATCCAGGGGATATCAAAATATGAAGAGTGATTCGCAAGGATTATATTGTTGTCTATGTCAAACTTCTCAGGATTTATTACCTCAACTTTCCATAAAATACGGCAGCAGAGTTTTATGATGCCTATCCAGAAATAAAGCACTGGATTGAAGAACAGCAGCGGTTTTTCAGTAATTTCGCTCTCAAACAGTTTCTCTCTTATGCTGCTTCCCGAAGACTTTTCCAGAGATACAAGGTATGTAACCATCTCATCCATAGTCTGCAGTGTTTTCAGCTTTTCGAGGTCAATAGATATATTCAATGCCTCTTCAAGCTGAACAGTGAGATCAACGAGACCGAGTGAGTCGACCTTGAAATCAGCAAATGTCTGTTTTGCATATATGGTTTTCGCCTTCAGTTTCTTGCGGAGAGTATCAATTATCTCTGTCTCCGCAGGAGTTGTACCGGTAAGAACATCGCGCAGCACCGTACTGTCATTTTCATGCTCCATGTATACACCCTGTTTCAGCAGATCAATTACAGTTCTGTAGACAACCTTGCGTGCAGAGTTTACCGGGAGCTTATCAAATGAAATCGCAAAATCTGTTACAGTTTTATAAGAGGGGAGCCCCTTGTTAAGCCTGTTGAGTTCGTTTTTAATTTTTTCAAAACTTCTATCTGTTTTGTCCTTCGGGACGATGACTGCGTATACACGCTCATCACCATCTTTATCGAGACCGAATACTGCAATCTCTTCAATCTCATCAGATATCTTATAGTAAGATTCAAGCTCCTCAGGATAAACATTTTTCCCTGATGAAAGTACTATAACATTTTTGACTCTTCCGGTAAGAAATATATTACCTTGCTTGTCTTTTTTACCAAGATCCCCGGTATTAAAAAATCCCTCACTATCAAAGACCTCTTTATTGGCCGCTTCATTACCGTAATATCCCGGAGTTACAGAGTCACCTTTAAGCCATACTTCGCCGATCCCTTCATCGTTAATGTTTTTAATTTTTGATTCGTTCCCTGAAATCACCGGGCCTACTGAACCGATAAAATTATTATCCGGATCAGGTAGAGTTATCGGGCCCGTTGTCTCCGTGAGTCCGTATCCTTCAAGAACAGTGAATCCCATACTCTTGTAGTATTTCCTGTATTTATCTTTTAATGGAGCTCCTCCGCTTACGAAGAACCTTATATTTTTTCCGAACAGAACATGTACCGGGTTAAAAATTTTATCCGGCAGAAAGGAGAGACCTGTTTTTCTCATAACAGTGCCGTATTCCAGGAAGAATTTAAAAAGCCTGTATTTAAAGGCGGACTCACCTTTAACTTTTTTTATAATTCCATCCATAATCATCTCCCACAGGAGCGGCGCAGCGGGGAATACGGTAAAAGGATTTTCTGACAAACATTTCATAATATCCGGGCCCTTCAGTGAAGTGAGATACACAAAAGCAGCACCATGAGAAAAAGGGCCGGCAAAGCAGGCAAGAAGCGCATAAACATGATAGAGCGGAAGGAGACAGAGAAAAAGATCTTTTGTGGACATCCGCGCTCTTTCACCAATATTCTCAGCAGTGCAGAATATATTTCTATGAGTCAGGGTCACAATTTTCGGAGTACCGGTGGTCCCGGAAGTATAAATATATGTTGCAGCATCATTTTCACTGACTTTGGGAATTTTAAATTTTTTCTTTTTTTCAACTGACTTGTCAATGGAAACAGAATATGTTTTAACTCTTTTTATCACACCTTTATATTCATCAGAGATAAAGAGAGCCTTTGCTTTTAAATTTTTTGTCATATCTGTAAGAGCTTGCGGCATGAGATTGACATCCAGAGGGAGGACAACTCCACCGAGCATATTTATTGCCATGTAAGTGAGAACCCACTCCGCATTGCTTTTCGCCAATAGCGCAATGACATCACCTTTTTTGTATCCCTCTCCCTGGAGGAATGCCGCGCGCTGCTCCGCAAGTTTAAATGCTTCAGCGTATGTTATTTTATTATCAAAGAGTATTTTGTCAGAGTATAGTTCACATTTTTCTTTGTAAAATTCGTAAAGATTGTTAATCATTTTTTCTTCTCCGGAAATTTTTTTCTTTCTAATCTGTTTCTGTGATACCATTCTTTGCTCCCCCTCTGGAACTCTGTCCGGAAAGGAAAATTCTGATTTATTTTTATTTGAATGATTACTAATAAGTTAACATTATAAAATAATTAGTTATTTTAATATGGATTTCAAGTCAAGGAATATAATAGAGTTTTTTATAATATATAAAAATTTGGAGTAACAGGCAATATTATCTGAAATTTGTAAAAAAATTAAATTACATGGGTATTAAAAAAGCCCCATCTTTCAGGGGCTTTTTTCTATCTTGCAACCTCGTTAATGAGTTTGCCGAGTGTCTGGTCGTGCGAAGTGACGGTTTTCTGATTAGCCTCATAGCTCCTCTGTACCTCGATCATATCAACCATTTCGCGTACAATATTTACGTTCGATTTTTCAATGAATCCCTGCACAACCTTGAATTCACCTGGAGGGAGCGGCGGTCCGGAGTATTCGGTCTCACGGTACATTGAGTCACCCTCTTTTTTGATCTCACGAATATTTTCGAAATCTACAATTTTAAGCCTGTCTATAACTAAAGGGTTTGACCAGTTGTTGCTCGCCATACTCACAACGTCGCGCGGGTCGGCAGAAAGATCTCCGTTAACAACAACCTCTCCATGCTCATTTACTATGAAGTTATTATGGTGTACCCTGATTATTCCGTTTTCTCCCATTACAGGATTCCCGTTGTGAGTCATGAGAATACCATCCTGGTTGATGGTGAAGGAGCCGTCGCGGGAGTAGCGTTCTCCGCGCTCTGTCATTACTGTAAAAAATCCTCTACCCTCAATTGCAAGGTCAAAGGCGTTCTCTGTTCTCTGGAGTGAGCCCTGCTCAAAGTTGGTGAAAACTTCGTTAAGCTCAACGCCTGTACCCAACTTCCCGACGTAAGGCATTGTGTCATAAGAACCGGCAGGTGTTATCCCCAGTCCGCTTTCATTGATTCTTCTTATGATCATATCCGGGAAGGCTTTAAATACGGCGATATCCTTTTTATATGCTGTTTTATCCACATTGGCCAGATTGTTTGCAATAGCGTCCATCCTTGCGTCCTGCGCAAGCATCCCGCTCGCCCCTGTGTAAATTCCTCTCAGCATCAGAAAGTTCCCCCTTTTACCCTTTTAATATCGGCACCAAGGGCGGATAACTTTTCACTTAATTTTTCATAACCTCTGTCAGAGTGATAAATTCTTCTTATTTCGGTGGCACCTTTTGCAGCTAAAGCAGCTATCACCAGGGAGGCCCCGGCCCTGAGGTCAGACATCATAATAGGCGCGGACATCAGGTTCTTTGTGCCTTTTACAATGGCTGAATTTCCTTCAATAGTTATATCTGCTCCCATACGTCTCAGTTCGCCAACATGTGTGTATCTGTTTTCAAAAATTGTCTCAATTATTACACTTATGCCGGGTATTGTTGTGGCCACTGACATGAGCGGTGCCTGCAGGTCTGTGGGGAATCCGGGGTAGGGGAGAGTTTTTACCATGAAACCCTTGAGGCTTTTCCCGTTGGATATCCTTACCCTGTCCTTATTAACTTCGAGATTGAATCCTGAATAGATCAGAGTTTCAATGAGTGACTGAATATGTTCCGGTACGCAGTCTGTTATAGTCACATCCCCCCGTGTAATTGCACCCGCGAGGAGAAATGTTCCTGCTTCGATTCTGTCTGGCATAATTGCATAAGTCACAGGATTAAGCTTTTTAACACCTTCAATTACGATGCGCTCTGTACCGAGCCCGGTAATTTTTGCGCCCATTTTATTCAGGAAACTTCCCAGATCAACAACATCCGGCTCCATGGCACAGTTTTCGAGTACTGTCTTTCCGTTTGTAAGGACAGCTCCCATCATAAGGTTCGCTGTGGCGCCTACAGAAACCTGACGCATCGTGAAAGTAGCAGGCTGCATCTTTTTCTTTGCTCTTGCCTTAATGTATCCATGCTCAAGCTTAATCTCCGCCCCCATTGATTCAAATCCCGAAAGATGGATATCAACCGGCCTTTCACCGATTGCGCATCCGCCGGGGAGAGATACATCAGCCTCGCCAAGCCTCGCAAGGAGCGGCCCCATCACATAGTAGGATGCACGCATAGTCTTAACAAGCTCATAGGGCATCTCGGAATTTTTGATAGAGTTTACTCTTATTTTAAGTATATTTTTTACTGTGTCAAATTCGGTTTCAGCTCCCAGGTATTCTATGACCTTAATAACTGTCCTGATGTCCATGAGGTCAGGGACATTTTTCAGTACAGTCTCACCGTCAGCAAGTAGACTGGCAACGATGATGGGGAGAGCGGCATTCTTCGCTCCTGAAATTTTCACTTCACCTTTAAGTTTTTTTCCGCCTTTAATTACGTAGTAATCCAATTTATTTTCCTCTGGGGTTATTATTTCTGATTTTTTTATTGCTGGTAATTAACGGAGTGTATTAATATATTTTTGTCATTTCAAACCCGCTTAAGTTTTTCCGGTGAGACACCCACCGGAAGAGCCCCGGCTAATCTATCTATCGGGGATTTTTTCGAAATACTCCGCAGATTGTAATTAAATCTGCTGTTTGAGATTTCTCATATTCGTTCGAAATGACAGAGATTAATCACTTCGTTATCAATGCGCGTGAATTAAAGCTTTATTTTCTTATATCGATAGTGTCTTTTACTTCATCTTTCAGCTCATCAACATCTTTCTTCAGCTTGTAAACTTCTTTACCTAGATCCTTTGCTGCAGAAAGAGCCTTGTTGCTCCCGAATAGGACTACAATAATTGCGACTATTACAAGCAGTTCACCGCCGCCCGGCATCTGAAATGGAAACATACCTGATGCTCCTTTTTTTTAAAAGCAAGTTAACCGGTCCGGCGGCACTGTCAAGATTTAATTGGACAAAATCTTATGCTCAGAATATCATTTTTGCGAGAAGGGATGGAGATTTTCCTGAAGGTACCTTCAGCGGATAACAGTTTTCTGAAAATGGAGTCATGCCGGTTTTCAGTTCCGGGTTAAGCTTTTTGATAACATCTGATTTTGTGTTATAATGCTTTGATATCTCTTCCAGAGATTTCTGCTCTTTCAGGCATAGTTCATAAACAGGCTGCACTCTCTCCAGCTCTATATTCTTATCAATGCGGAATAAACGCTGGTTTTTGTATATCAGCATAAGCGCAGCGTATCTCGGTATATATTCAGAGGTCTCTTTCGGAAGAGCCCCTGACTTTACGAGTTCCCATAAATTTTCTGTACCTGCACTTTCAATTGCCCTGCTTACAAGGCCCTCACCTCCATTATATGCGGCAAGTGCCAGTTCCCATGACCCGAACTTTTTGTGCAGGTGCCGCAGGTGCCTTATTGCCGCTTCAGTTGATTTTTCGACATTGCGGCGTTCATCAACAATTCCGTCAGTTCTAAGCCCTATATACGCGGAAGTCCTCTCCATGAACTGCCATAAGCCCACTGCATTGCTACGTGAAACAGCCGTGGGATCAAAACCGCTCTCAAGGAGAGGGAGCAGGGCGATCTCCGCAGGTATGTCAGGATTCTTTTTGATAATATTGCTTATAATCTCCATATACATTCCGGATCTTTCGATAGACCTGATTGTATATTCTCTCCCCGTTGTCAGGTATAAGTAAACAAATTCCCTTACTCCTTTTTTACGCATGATTGAGAAATCATTTACCGATTCAAAGAATTCTTTGTCCTCCATCCCCGGGAGATAAAGAGTATCCTCGTCCGGATTGAAGCTTACGATTCTCTCATGGCGGTGTTTTGAATATTCCGCTTCATTAAAAAGCTGAAACATCCCCCATGAGAATACCCACTTGTTGTATCCGAAAAAAATTGCCGGAATCAATAGCAGGATTGCTGTTAATTTTGTATATTTCAATACACTTTCCCGTCCTTTTTTAAAGTCCGTGTCAGATATTTATATTGAGCCCTGATGACAAGGTTTTTTTATTAAAAAAGTCTGACTATAACGGGTTGGCGTTTATTTTTAATTTTATATTTATTTTTTAATTTTGTCAGCTGTTATTATTCTGAAAGTATTTGAATTGATTGTTAACGTTATATTCTTCTCAGAATTAACGACATAATAGTTTTTTCCTTTTCTGAAAATAAACTTCTCATCTGTTTCTTTAAGGATTTTCAATACAAACTTTTCAATCTGTTCTTTCGGGAAATTAATATTAAGTTTTTTGTTTATTCTTCCATAGACAAGGTCTGTGTAACAGATATTTTTTAAAATCTCTTCTTTATTTGTACTCATAGCTTTTAATTCACACCCTTAATATTTAAATAATTTTATCTTAAAATCGGCAGGAGTCATCAGGACATCATTCCTTCACTGCTTCACAGGCACTCTGTGGCGGAATGTTCAAAGTATCTTTGATACTTTCCAGAGACGCCGTTATACCACTCCCAGGATTTACGCAATGAAACTTTGTTGAGCAGGAGGATCCGGACTTCAGTGGAATTATCTCCCTGATAGAAGATATTATCCCTTTTCTTCGTTATAAATACCGGGATAGAGTTTTTTAACACAATCTGGGCAGAGACTGTGAGTAAAGTCTGCTTCCGAATGTTCCTGAATATATACTTCTACCTGTTTCCAGTACCCTTTATCATCACGAATGTTTTTGCAGTTCGCACAAATCGGTATAAGTCCTCTCATGGTTCTGATCTGGGAAAGGTAGTCATTTAAAATTCTTTCATGAATGAATAGTATTATTGACTCAAAGATTGAAACAATTAAAAAAAACAGAACGGTTTTGTCGTCGTAATAAATTGCCAGATACCCGGTTTTTGACGCAATAAACAGTATGATTACAGATACATACTGAATCAGAAAAAGTGCTGTGCCATATTTGATCCCCAGGAAGAAGAAAAAAACTACAGGTATGACGAATAACCAGAAAATGCCTGTACCACTGGCGCCGCCGCTTATGAATAGATAAACTGACATTATATAAAAGAAAGCCATAGAAGCTGCTACAGGAATGAAGATTGTAATTTTCCTTATAAACAGGTATGTAGTTATTATTAAAAAAATGGAAACACCTATTTCAAAGACAGCAATTCCTGTGTCAGAAATGATTGTATTATAAATCCCATAGCCGGATAATAATATAATAAAAATTATATTCATTGATATAAAAACTTTTTGCCTTGTGTAATCTAAATTTTTCATTTTTTTCTTTAACCGTTAAATGAATATATTAATGTTTATAGATTAATTATATATTATCAATTTCTAATAAACAATGTCCAATTTTTTTGACAAAGATATAAATGAAATATCAGTTGGAAAAATAGAGTAATATGAAATAATGTTATTTAAAACGGAAGCGGGATTGAAAATCATCTACAGCAGTCCCGCAGATTATTCTAATAATGACGATTCCGCTCCCCAAAAAATAAAAAAAAGAGTTGTATCCCCTAAAATAATCAGATATGATAGAGAAAGTGAAAGGATCTTCTGATGATAAATGATATTGAAATTATATATTTCACAGACAGTCACGAAAGCGATTCGCTTATTCAGAAACTGACAAAAGGCGGATTAAATATAAGGATTGCTGATTACAAAAACTCCGCAGATGTGAAGTATAGTCCCGGCTGCATCCTCATTTTTGATGTAAAAGGGGAAGAGCCATTTGATCTGCTTAAAGATATATCCTCTATAAAATGGATGGAGGATAATATTAAACTTATTCTGGCTGATCCCGGTAGTATTTCCGGACACAGTCAGCATGCTATTAATGTAAACAATTTTGATTTTATTGAAAGGCCGGTTGAATCAAGAAGTTTCGCGCTCCTCCTTGAAAAGACACTTCTTGTTGAAAAATACAGAAGAATGATGGATTTAGTTTCAAAGGAATCATCGTCGCGGATTGAAGTATTTGAACACCTTCTGGGGATGAAAAATTCTGATGAATCTGATGTTGCAGTCGAAAAGAGCATGTTTCTCAAGATACTGGATTTTGAGAAGAGACTTATGCAGGAGCAGCTGAACCTCAACGAATCAATAAGAAATATCGCGCTGTTCAGAAAAAATGAGTTCCTTGCCATGAAAGACAGGATAAGGGCAGAGGAGATGCTTGGAGATCTGAGACGCAAAGAGCTCATGGACGCGAACAATATCATTTTCGCCCAGGAGGGGCTTATCGAGTTCTCATCGAAGCAGCTCCATGAAGCAAAGAGAATTATTGATGCAAGGGAACATGTTGAGGAACTCAGCAGAGCTGAAGCTATTAACCTTCATGAAGAGATAAAGAGATTGAAAAGATTAAATGCAGGACTTGAAGAGAAGGCCTTAAAGCTCACAAAAGAAAATGACGATTTAAAAAAGAAGCAGTAAACTTTGTGTTAACCAATCAGATTGAGGCGGATTATTCAGAAATGACAATGGAATGGGAAAAAATACTGGCCGACTCCGTAAGGGATGGAGTAATTAAGGAACTTCACCTGAGAAAACTTCCGGTGCTTAAAACTGTTGATAACTGGAAAAAGGTTGAACTTGTCGGCTGGGTAGATCACCAGATGAAATATACCTACTACAAAGGGGGACTTGTAAAGCTTAACGGTAAACTCTATTTTGTTCAGGATAAAACAATAAGAGCTCTGCAGGAATTTATGAGCTGGAATTTTCCTGCTAAGATTAAAGTGATTGCGGACTAATTCTCCTCATCCTCGAATATTGTAAGTATGATGTCGTATTTCTTCGAAAACTTAACAACATCATCAATTGAATCAAGGCTTATGATTGCGTAATTCTCGGAAATTCTGTGGAGAACTGCTTTTGAATAGTTGCTGTACAGGATTTCATCAATAAAAGTGCTGTGACTTGAATAAATCATCACTGGCCTTGATATTCTGACGCTGATTGTCTGTTTGGTCCAGTCATTTATCAGAAATTCGAGACTTTGCGGTATTTCGTTTTTCGCGTGGTTCTTCAGGGTTTCGATAAACACATCTATGTTCATTCCCCTCTTTCGTGAGTTTATAATTGAACTCTTGGTTATGGCAGCCTCGATTACTACATCCTCTTTAACAATGTCTGTAAATGCCAGAATTCTGTATAGGGAAACAGGGTCTATGTCCCTGTCGTTCACCATCAGGGTAAAGTCCGGGCTTATATAGATCGATTTTTTTGTCTCTTCTTCTTTTGAGTATTTTTTCCCTGTGATCACAGCATGAAGTTTTCTTCCGGGATCTGTTATATGGATCTTCCCTTTATCAATGGCGGCAACTCCGCATATAACCATGAGCTCCAGAGTTTTAGTAAATGCTTCCTCAATGGAGGATATGTAGTTCCCCAGTGAATCCTCTGTTCGTCTCACACCTGACGTTGCATTGTTGATTATAAATACAAGCCGCAGGTAGTTGAGATCAGCGGGCTTCAATTTTGCCAGTATTGTTGTAAGTATTTTTATGTAATGGTAATCGGGAAGCCGGAATGTCCCGCAGAATATCTCCTCAGCGGCCGTACCTTCTGAGACTTTGTTGAAAATAGATTTAAGAATAAGAACGGGATCTTCAATTTTTTCAGCAATAGATTTCAGCGAGATAATCCCTATATCCTTATCAAGTCTCAGACAACCGAGAATATTGAGAAACTGCATGGCAAGGTGTGCCTTCTCCTCTTCGTCAAAATCCTCTCCCGATATAGTTGTGAGTTTAAGCATCCTTTCAGAAATCTTCTTGATGTCGATCTTTCTGAATTTATTCTGTTTAGTAAGGAAGAGACCCGATGATGATATTGAATCAAATGTCTTCAGAAGATTAACGACAATGTTGAAACTGTTGTTAACGGTTGTTCCTGAAGGGAGGTTCCCTTTTTTGTTCTGATTTGCTGCATATGGAAGCAGCTTTTCGTTAACAGTAATATATGCTGTATGTGTGTCAGTAATGACATTGAAAATCTTAAGATGTCCTTTTGTGAGGAGTTCGTTGATCCTTTTTTCCTGTTCGGATGATGTCAGGAGTTCAGAAAGGCTATCGAGAGTAATAATCCCCCCTCTGTCCGATATGAGCCTCATTAGTGACAGGTTCTTTTCATCCGGCGCCTTATCCGGTGGGGGGAGTTCCATCTTTTCTATCAGTGATTCAAGGGCATTCTGAAGATACTCCTTGATCCCCTGAATATCAGTAATATTCAGAACATCGGATACCTCCTTCAGACAGAAAGCCTTGTCCATTTTCTTGTTCAGCATCTGCCGGTTCTTGATTACATAAGAGAGCATCATGGAGTTGAGATTGTTCAGCGATTTTTCGATCTCATCAATTCCGATATCAAGAACTTTCTGTATATCGCCAAAGCTCATGCCGTCATTATTAGTGTATAGCAGACGGAGTATTCTAAGCTCGGTTCTGTCAAGGGAGGATATTAGCCTGTTTAGTGTGAACATATTGAGAAGAGCCTCTTTTATTTTCGCGTCTGAGACGCTTTTTATATTCAAAAAAGAAGCTAGTTCTTTCTGCTTTTCGGGCTGGATTCTTTTTATTATATCATCTATTGTTTTCATAAAAAAATTGTAGACACTTGTTAAATACTATTTTAAATGTACGCTGTTAAATATGCAATAAATTTTGCGATTTTATTCTAATTTGTTACAGTTTTACTTCAATTATCCCGGTTTTTCGCTGTAACGGCTTCCTTTAAGGAGAAATTCATGATTCAGTTTCTTAGATTTGATAAATCAAAAGAGTTTGATGCTGTATTCAATATAATATCAGGCAGAGACGCTGTAAAGTTTTTCATCAAAAGAACAGTTTATCTGATACTCTTTGCCTATTCTACACTGTTTCTTGCTGTGGCTATCCCCTTTGTCAAAACTCCCTGCGTTTATATATACTTTATCGGCAGTCTTGCCACAGTTTTTTACCTCGTCCGCTATTTAAATCACATTATTAAGTATTTTAAATACAAAGGCGGCTATATTAAGCTGAATAAAAGCGGTATTGAGATAAAAAATACAAAAGCAGTTTTTAAAATTGCTGCTGATGATATAACCTATTTTGAAATCAATCCTCTTGGGAATCTGATTATAAGAGAGAAGTCTCTGGCTACATCATTCCCGAGAGTGCTCCTTCAGGAGGAACAGCGTGACATGATCCCCGGGCTTCTCCAGGACATGGCGCCCGGCAGAACTGCTCTTTATAAAAAGATATGGGAATTTGTTGATGCAATTACAGTGGCGCTTGTACTTGCGGTTCATATAATACAGTATGTGATTCAGGCATACTATATCCCCACAGGTTCTATGGAAGAAACACTTCAGATTGGCGATCATCTTTTTGTGGAAAAGGTCACATACGGTCCTGTTATCCCTCGAATGATGGGTATGGAGGCTCCGGTACACCTTAAGTTCCTTGCCGTACGGGAGCTTCAGCGCGGGGATATTGTTATTTTTACTCCCCCTATTGAAAGCGAAAAGCATAAAGACTATATAAAGAGATGTATAGCTCTCCCCGGAGATGAATTTCATGTTAAGGACGGGTATGTCTATATTAACGGGAAAAGGCAGGATGAGCCTTATACTCTTGGAAAACCGACAGATTATGATCACTTCAATATAGGGAAGAACAACAATATCGAAGGAGTTGTTCCTGCTGGTAAAGTTGTTGTTCTTGGAGACAACAGGGTGAACTCTTCTGATGGAAGGTATTTCGGATATCTTGATATTACATCTATTAAAGGGCGTGCTTTCATCCTCTACTGGAATACCGGGCAGGTCTTTAAAGGGGATTTTTCACGTCTCGGCCTGATAAGGTAGACACATCATAGAAAACATTAAAGACCGGAGCCGGTTCGCCATAAAATGAATGAATCAGTTTTTAAAAGAAGGGTTTATGTAACCGCTCTGGTTCTTGCAGTAATAACAGTATTCTTTGTAATAAAGCTATTCAATCTCCATTTTTCTGAAAAAATAATCCTTCATACAAGTGAACCTCTTGATACGGGGCGCGGCTATATTACAGACCGCAACGGCTACTATCTTGCGCTCAGCGTGGAGTATGATTCAATATTTGCCAATCCTTCGGAAATTCTAAATAAAGACCAGGCGGTACTGGATCTCGCTGCTGCAACGGGCCTCAGTACCGGCTTTATACGTGAAAGGTTATCGTCAGATAAAAAGTTTGTATGGCTTAAACGGAAGAGTGAACATCATGTAATAGAAAGAGTTAAAGCTCTTAAAATAAAAGGTATATATTTCCGGAAAGAGTACGGGCGTGTGTATCCCTATGACGAGCTGGCCTCTAATATTTCAGGTTTTGTCGGAGTTGATAACCACGGGCTCGAGGGGGTTGAATACCTCTTTGATAAAATTCTTTCAGGCCGGGATGAAATAGTACGTGATGAAACCGGCAGGGAGATTTACCTCCGTAAAAATCTCAGGCTCACCATTGACAGGTTTATACAGTTCGTGGCGGAGGATGAACTGGAAATTGCTATTAAGCGGCATGGAGCTCACCAGTGTTCTGTCCTTATTATGGAAGTGAACACCGGGCGTGTCCTTGCGTTTGCAAAAAAGCCTTCATTCAATCCAAATTCGTTCCAGAACTATCCACCGCAGTTTCGTAAGAATTTCAGTATTGTTGATACATTCGAGCCGGGTTCTACTCTTAAAATAATGTCACTTGCAGCCCTTATTGAAAACAGGCCTGATGCCCTGAAAAAAGAATATGTATGCAACGGTTATGTTGATATTAATGATGTTAGAATCAACTGTCTCCACAAGCATGGTAAACTGAATATAACAGATGTTATTGTGAAGTCATGTAATGCCGGCATGATACAGTCAGTAAGGCCCCTTGAAAAAGCTGATATGTATAAAACCCTGAGGAAATTCGGATTCGGCGAAAAGACCGGTATTGAAATTCCGGGCGAAGCCCTTGGAATACTCCGCCCTGTAAACCAGTGGTCCGGGCTGTCGAAGTATTCAATTTCTATCGGGCATGAACTTTCAGTAACAGCATCTCAGATGACTGCGGCATTTAATTCCATTGCCAACGGAGGGGTCTACATCTCTCCATCACTCATAGAAAAGATTGAACGACCTGACGGATCAGCAGTAAAGAGCTTTTATCCCGCTGCAAAGGGGAGAGTCCTGAGTGAAGAACACGCACACGCTCTCCTTTCAGCCATGAGGAGTGTTGTGAAGACTGGTACGGGTAAAAGGGCTGATTCTATCTTTTATGAAATTGCGGGTAAAACAGGAACCTCGCAAAAATTCAGCCAGCACACCGGTGCTTATTCAGACAGAAATGTTTCATCATTCATCGGTATTGCCCCATACGACAAACCGGTTATAACCATGTTTGTTGTATTTGATGATCCGGGAGACAGCAGTACAGGGGGCGCTGTGGCTGCCCCTGTTTTTGCCCGTATAACAGAGCGTATTCTGCCTTATCTCGGTATTGGAGGGAGGGACATAAGCGGGCTTACAGTAAAAAGTACACTGAAAGATAAAGATCGGGATTATCTCACTGTGCCCGATTTTAACGGTCTTGGAGCCGGAGAGTCTCTTGACATTCTCAGGATCCTTAATGAAAGAAACGGCATAAAGTATTATATAAAAGGCGAGGGGAGAGTTTTCGCGCAGAAACCAGCACCGGGCAGCAGAATTCAGAATAATGAAAATATCATAATCTTTATGCGCTGAAATGATATGAGTGATCTTTACACAAAAAATATAAGCGTTATAAGGGGGAGGTTCCCCCGTCTTGCAGCCCGTCTCGATATTGCAGATAATGGCAGTGTTGAAGCTGTTGAAGCAAAAAGCGGCAGTGCTGTTCCCTGTTTTATTCAGGGTGAGGGGAGAAAGCTTTTTATTCACAGCAGGGTTGACCCTCTTCGTGAAGCTGAGAGGTTTATACAGGAGATTGACATTGACGGGAGAGACCTTGTTGTGGTCTTCGGCTTCGGCTTCGGATATCACATCGAGGAACTTCTGAAAAAAACCGGCGGGGAGATTAATGTATTAACTGTTGAGAAAGATCCCCTGATTTTTAAAAAAGCCATGGAGTCCAGAGATTTCGGTGAACTTCTCTCCCGTGAAAATCTTCTCCTCACTGTTGATCCTGATGAGGATGAGCTTTCGGCTCTTATGCACGGGAGATCCTCAAGAAACGTACTTTTTATCACTCACAGGGGATCTCATCAGATTTACCCGGATTACTACTCAAATATACTCTCTATCATGAAATCATACATCTCCACAAAAGATGTTAATATTGCCACTCTGGCCAAATTCGAGAAGACATGGACATCAAACATCGCCCGTAATATCAGTGTCATTGCTGATTCGCGGGGAGCGAATGTTTTCTATAACGCTTTCAAAGGATTGCCTGCAATTGTCGTGGCAGCGGGCCCGTCGCTCAATGAGAGTATCCCCTTTATCAGGGAAAACCTTCAGCGGGCGGTAATCATTGCTGTTGATACATCTTATAAAATACTTCTCACTCATGGGATAATACCGCATTTCTGTGTTACTGTTGACGCCCAGCTTATCAACGCGCGGTACTTCGAAGGTGTTCCGGAAAGTGAAACTGTGCTCATCGCTGATCCTATGGTTCATCCTTCCGCATTCAGGTTTTTTAAAGGTGATATAGCTGTTACAGGTGTGGCCTTTGAGATGATGAAGTGGATTGAAAATATCTGCGGATCGCGCGGGGAGTTGACTCACGGCGGATCTGTGTCAACCAATGCATACGATTTCGCGAAGCGGCTCGGCGTTTCGCCTGTAATACTCGTCGGACAGGATCTCTCATTTACAAAGGGTCTCGCTCATGTTAAAGGCTCATATTTAGATGAACAGATACATAATAAGACCATGAGATTCAATAATGCCCAGATGTTCAACAGGCGTCAGCTGACCTATCTTCCGAAGATACTGCTCCCCGGGATTAATGGAGGGAGGGTCCACTCCACTCAAAAGATGGTTATATTCATGAACTGGTTTGAGAAGAGGAGTGATCCTGATCTCCTTAATGCAACTTTTGACGGAGTTTCAATCAGGGGAATAAGAAACGTAAAACAGAACGAACTCAGCCTCCCCGAACCGGAGAGTAATATCAGAAATATGATTCGGAGACTGATTAATGAGAAAGCGGATTCCGGGCCTGCTGACAGAAAACAGAAGCTGAAAAGCAGAGTCGAAAGTATGGCAACTGAAATTGACGGTCTGATACCGGTACTTGAAAAAGCGGTTGTACATTCGGCTGATCTTTCGAGAATGATTGATGACGGCAGGGATAAAACAGAGCCAGGGAAGGTAAATTATATACTGGGGAAGCTTTCGGATGTTGACAGATTTATAGAGTCACAGAAAAATTCCAGGGATATGATAAGTTTCTCTATACAGCGGGTTATTCATACAATCACGGAAGGCTATGATATTGACGGCAGCAGTGATCTCAACGCCGGGAAAAGGTCGGAGTTTTTATACAGGGGATTTCTTGAAGGAGCTTTATTTAACAGGAAAATCTTACGTAAGATGGTTAAGATTTTATCAGAGACGTAGGAGACAGGCATGACTGTCCCCTACGTCTCCCGCGAGTCATGCTTATTTCTCTCTTCTTGCAAATTCCATTTCAAGAACTTCACGCACTTTGTCCGCAGAAGGTTCAAGCAGGGCAGGCTGATTCGCATAACGGCAGTTTATCCCGTCCAGTTTTTTCTCATGATATCCCACTTTAAATTCGGAGAATTTCAGTCCGTGGGCAGTTGAAATAACCACAACTTTATCTGTTTTCGAAATTTTCTGCTTCTCAATAAGCTTGATTAAAACAGCCAGCGCAACACCTGTGTGCGGGCATGCATACATCCCTGTTCTGTCTGCAAGGGCCGCTGCATCTGCAAGTTCCTCTTCGCTGGCCTGTTCAACTATACCGTCGAACTCCTTCAGGACTTTTATTGCTTTCTGAACAGAGACCGGGTCGCCGATCTGTATTGCTGATGCGAGCGTTTTTTTCGGAGTAAGGGCCTCAAATTCACTGAATCCTTTGAGATATGAGAGATACAGAGGATTTGCGTGTTCTGCCTGCGCCAGTACAAGGCGCGGTTTCTTTTTTATGAGTCCCATGTCAAGCATCATCTGGAAGCCGTTCCCCAGGGCAGAAACATTCCCGAGGTTCCCTCCGGGGATAATCACAACATCCGGAACTTCCCACTCAAACTGCTGCACAAGCTCAACAGAAATAGTCTTCTGCCCTTCAATACGGAGTGAGTTCATCGAATTAGCGAGGTATATGCTGTTATCCTTTGTAATCTCCTGCACGATCTTCATGCAGCCGTCAAAATCGGTATCAAGAGAGATAACTATTGAATCATTGGACATAGGCTGAACAAGTTGAGCTGTCGAAATTTTATTCTGCGGGAGAAATACGATTGACGGTATACCCGCGTAAGCAGCATAAGCAGCAAGAGCAGCTGAAGTGTCACCTGTAGATGCGCATGCAACAGCACGTATCTTTTGCCCTTTGCGGATCATCTCGTTTACCATTGAAACAAGAACAGTCATCCCCAGGTCTTTGAACGAACCTGTATGGCTGTTGCCGCACATCTTCACCCAGAGGTCATTCATGCCGAACATGGTACCGAATCTTTTTGCCCAGAAAAGATTGGTGTTCCCTTCGTACATTGAAACTATGCTTTCATCATCTATATGCGGGATAACCCATTCCTTCTTTCTCCATACTCCGCTGCCGTATGGCCATTTTGTTGTTCCATTTCTGCCATCGAAGATATCACGCCATTCCTGCGCTGATTTTTCTTTTAGCCTGTCTACATCATGATGCACTTCAAGAAGGCTTCCGCATTTTTTACAGCGGTAAACAATTTCATCAAGAGGGTAGGTCTCTCCGCACCCCGCAAAACACCTGAATTCAGCTTTATATTGAGCCATCTTATTTTTCCCCTTTCTTAAAATCTTCAACGCGTATAAACACCACTTTCTCCCTCACAAAACTGAAGCTCTCAATCTCGTCTATGCACTTAATCATGTTGCTTTCATTCGCTTCATGAGTAACAATAATCAGCGGAACAAACTCATCAGAAACTTCTTTCTGAATAACAGAGGCTATTGAAATCCGGTGCTTGCCGAGTACTCCGGAAATTTGTGAGAGAATGCCGGGGCTGTCCTCTGTGTAAAGCCTCAGGTAATACCGGGAAACGCGCTCCTCCGGTTCAATGAGTTTCGCTTTGCCTATAAATTTTCCGGGATACTCGTTGCGCGAGGCCAGCTGAACAATGTCGCTTACTACTGCTGATGCAGTGGGGAGGCTCCCCGCTCCCCGTCCGTTAAGCACCACAGCTCCTGTCATGTCACCGTCAAACATCACGGAGTTGAACTCGTTTCTTACCGACGCCAGAGGGTGATCGCCTGGTATCATTGTGGGATGGACCCTTATGTCCAGCCTGCCATTGATTAGCTTCGCAATGCCGAGAAGCTTTATTATATAACCCATATCTTTCGCGAAGGAGATATCCAGCGGGCTGATATTGGTGATACCCTCGATTGGTATTGTTTCAAAATCAATTGATCTTCCGTATGAGAGCATAGCAAGGAGCGAAATTTTATGTCCTGCATCAATACCCTCAACATCAAAAGTCGGATCTGTCTCAGCGAATCCCTTATTCTGAGCATCTTTAAGCGCATCTTTGAAGGTGGTCCCCTCATCGGCCATCTTTGTGAGGATGTAGTTTGTAGTTCCGTTAAGTATTCCAAGTATTGATCTTATATGATTACCAACCATTCCCTTTTTCAGCGCGAGTATGCATGGTATGCCTCCCCCGACAGCGGCTTCAAATCCTATTGAATTGCCTGTTTCAACAACAGTTTCAAGTAGTTCGGCACCTGCTTCTGCAAGAAGCTTTTTGTTGGCTGTTACAACATTTTTCCCCTTTCTAAGGGATTCTTTTATTATAGTACCGGCAGGTTCACTCCCTCCGATGAGCTCAACAATTACATCGATATCGGCATCTCCTGTGACGTCGCTCCATTTATCAGTTACCAAGGCGTCTGTTACTTCGTTTTTCAGCCGGTTAAGATCAAGGTCACATACGGTTTTTACTTTGATCTCAATTCCGGATCTGCGGGTGATGGGGTCTGAATTGTTTTTCAGAAGATGATACACTCCGGAACCTACAGTGCCGAAACCTATGATTCCTATATTTACAGTTGTTTTCATAGAAAATACCTCGGGATAATATCAGCAATCATATCAGGATCAATACTGTTCAAATAAGCAGGTTAAGATATGATTTTGGGCAAGATTGTCAGAACTCTGGTTTATCTGTCAATAATTGTTTGAAGGGTATAATTGTGAAATGATTATTTTTACAAAGCAGCAGAGTTTTGCAGACTGATTCAGCTTTTAAATAAGACATAAGCCGATTATTTCAATTGTCAAACCTGATTTTTTTCTTAAGAAAAAATCCAAACCACGCACCGGCAAATGCTAATATGCATGAGAAAATGGCAACTGCAACGCCTTCCAGTGTGAATATGGATGCGAGGATGAAATCGCTTACTTTAAATGCTATAATTATGAATGAAGCACCAGCGACTGTTTCCTTTATTCTGACGGGTGTGAATAAATAGGTGGTAAAAAATGATGATATGAGAATTCCCAGCGCCGGGCCTGACATTGATATTATAACAAATTTGTCGGGATTATTTAAAATATCCTGATCATAAAGAGTATAGAAATAAGCGGTAAAAAAGCTGAAGAGGAGTATAAATATGAAAGTCAGTATTGCTGAATAAATTGAAAGCTTAATGGAGAATTTCCGTGGAGATAAAAGTTTTTCAATATCATAGATCCGCGCACCGCATGAATTACAGAAATTGCTTCCGGCAGTTGTCTCAGCTCCGCATTTGCGGCATTTCAGCCTATGGTCTTCGCTCATTACTTAATGGTTATCTCCTTTTTAATTATGAGAGGAGTATGCTCCTCTTCAGGTTTCACCCTGTATACTATGCCGTTCACATCCGCAATGAGGCTCCTTGCCTGGAGAAAAGTCTTGTAATCATCACGCACGCCGCAGACCTTTACAATAACTGAATCTGAGAGTCCGGCTCCTCTGACATATATTTCGTTATCTCTTTTATGCTTCTCCTCTACAGGCTCGTCCTGTTTGATGAGAGAAAATGTCGGAGAGAAAATTATTGAAGCATTATGTTCTTTCATAAATAAAAAACTTTCGTCATGAAAGACATCAGCACATATAAGTACACCGAAAGTGATGCCATATGCATTGAAAACCTTCAGTTCTGTACCTGGAGTTATCTTGCCGACCTCCGCGAAGAACAGATTTTTTTTTCTATATGATCCCAGCTCCATACCGTTTCTATACACGTATGTTGTATTGTACATGACTCCGTCTGCAAGTTCCGGCATGGTGCCGCCTATTACAACACAGTCCAGAGCTTTTGACAGGTTCTTGATTCTTCTGATTTGTGCCTGCTGATTGTGAGTGGTCTGGCCATGATTTCCCAGTCTCCGGCTGACAAAAAAGTACTCGGGGAAGCATACAAATTGAGGTTTGAACTCAGTCATCTCCCGTATATCTTTTTTTGTCACCGGAATTCCCAGAGGTTTCTGGTATAATATAACTCTTGCGGTTTTCATCTGTTCCATCTTTGTATAGATATAATTATCAGCCGCTCATATTATTTTTTTGTTTTTTTATAAGTCAAGGAGTAATTTCCGCTATGTATAATATGAATCCCTGAATTCACAAACTTCATCTGTAGTATTGTTGAATAGTTATTATCCATCGCAGTCAGCATGTCTGACTATCTGGTCTATTAATAAAAAAAATTACTGAAAAAATTTTTTCTACTTTGCTTTTTTTAATCGTATCTATAATAGAGCTATAAATATATAAAGAAGGTGTACATATTATGCCGGATATTGACAAACAAACATTTGATAGGGAATTTGAAAAACTGTACGAGAAGTATTACTGCTTTCTTGTTAAATATCTTTCAGGGATTGTCCATGATTTTGACATGGCTGAAGATATAGCCCACGATGTTTTTATAAGAATGTACAAAAATAAAAAAATACCGATGCTCGAAGAGCCCAGGTGTAAAAATTATATGATACGTTCTGTAAAAAATATGGCCATTGATTATCTGCGTAAACAGAAGAGAGATGAACTGAATATCAGAAAAAATATTCCGGTCTGGGACGGTGAAATTAATCAGTCGTTTGATGTTGAAAGAATTGTTATTGAAGGATGTATACTTTCAACTGTAAGTGATGTACTCAGCGGTTTTCCGGAGAGGAAAAGCAGAATTTTCAGGGAAATTATTATCGAGAGTAGATGTCACAGGGAAGTCTCTTTAAACGGCGGGCTGTCAAGGTACAAAGTAAAAAAGATCGAGGCTGAGATCTGCACGGAGCTGAAGAATAAGCTTAAAGAGTATCTGAAATAATTCAGATAAGGCTTATTCCTACAATAAGGAGATCATCTTCATAACTGTCGCTTCCGTTGATCATGTCAAGCTTTTCTATTATACGGTCAAGGACTGTCCCCATGTCTGTGGTTGTAGAATGGCTGAATATACTTTTCAGCTCATCTCCGAAACCAACAGGTTGGCCTGAGAGGTGGTCAGTCATCTCTGGAAGACCATCGGTAAAAAGAAAAATCCTGTCACCATGATTCAGCGTGTGTTCATATGTTCTGTATTCGACATTCTCCATAAGGCCGATAAGCGAACCGTGTGACTGAAGTATCTCCACTTCTCCATCAGCGCGAACAATGACCGGTGACGGGTGAGCGCCGTTTGAGAATTTCAGCCTGAATGTATCTTCGGCTTCATTGTAAAAAATGAAGGAATATATTCCGGTGAGGAAGTAAGAGGACATATAACCTGAGATACTTCTGTTAAGTGCTTTAATATACTCTTCAGGTCCGGTTCTGTACCGTGCAAAAAGGTCGTCTGTAATAAATTTAAGCAGAGATATGAAGAGTGAAGAGGCAACTCCGTGGCCTGATATATCGCCTATAAAAACAGAGATGTCATCAGATCCGGCGCTTTTAACAGTAAAAAAATCCCCTCCGATCTTTTCAACACATTTCTGCCTGAAGTCCATCTTAAACCTTTTCCAGTTCCCGGAATCGGCACGGAGTAATGTCCGCTGAACAATCTCGGCGATTGAGATCTCCTTTTCAATTATCTGGTTTCGTTCCTGCAGCTTTATCTGGTTAACTTTTAATTCATCTTCAATTGCTTTTCGAAGTGAAATATCCTCTTCGACCGCTATATAGTTTGTTATTCTATTATTCTCATCTTTTATGGATGAGATGGACGCCAGTTCCCAGTACTCTTCTCCGCTTTTCTTGATATTCTTAAGCTCCCCTGTCCATTTTCCGCCGTTTTTTATTACATCGATGATCATTTTTATTTCGTTCTGAAGGAGGCTGCGGTTCAGAAATTCTTCAGGCTTTCTGCCGCGCACTTCTTCAAGTGAGTAGCCGGTCATCTCTGCAAAGCGGGGATTGATATATTCAATCCTTCCCGCCCTGTCGGTAATGCAGATACTTGCCGGGGAGTGCTGCACTGCTGCGGAAAATTTTCTCAGTATACTTTCTGCGTTTTTTCTCTCCTTAAGTTCATTGTGGAGTTCCCGTGTCTTCTCTTCAACTTTCATTGAGAGAAAGGTGTTATACTCCTCAATAATTTTCTGCTGCTGAACTGTCTTCTCTTCATAAGCTTCAATAATCGGAATATTCATATACACCGCTATTGTTATGAATACCATGATTATCATGACAAAGATTTCCCGAAGGAGATTAAAGCCTTCATGGATAAC
Source organism: Spirochaetia bacterium UBA5763 (assembly GCA_002418835.1). Classification (GTDB taxonomy): domain Bacteria; phylum Spirochaetota; class UBA4802; order UBA4802; family UBA5550; genus UBA5550. The sequence continues at coordinate 232,481 of DIEX01000019.1, forward strand.
TTTGCCATCAACAATCTTTACCAGCATCTCTGCTTCTGATAAATAAGCAACGACCAGAAAAATTATCCAGTTTACGAGTATGATAAAGAATACTGTGCGGTAGATTCTCCTGTTGTAGAGAAAAAGATTAATTATTACAAGTGTGATGCAGAGAACGGAAATGTTATATGATATCAGTGCAACATTCCATCCAAGCTGCACTGCATAGATATATCGTGTTGATATAACGCTGATTGCAAACAGGCTGGAGGTACAGAAGGAGAGAACTGTGACATCCTCCAGGTTTTTCTTCATCCTGTAAATACACCATGCCATTATTGTTACGGTCAGATTTAACGCAAAAGGTACAATTATTGTACCGGGATGTACTCCGGCAAACATCTGGAATAACGCTGCGACAAAGGAAATCCCGGCAACTGAGATGAAGTAAATGAAACTCCCTCTTATCTCCATTATATGCCATGGCTTGTAGCCCGGTTTATAATTAAGGGCAAGGAGTTCCTCGGTCACACCTATAAATGACCATATGGCATCGCTTATTGAGATTCTGTTTTTCATTTTATGTGATTATTATAATTCGGAAAATTGACTGATCGGACGGTTGAACATTCATTATTATCAGCTTTTTGTCAATTTAATTTAATATTTAGTATAATCATAATTATATATTGATATGACGCGTCAGTTTCCTGATGGTCAGATAAAATATCGGTAATCAATGATTTATTATTTTGAAAGGTTTTAAACAAAATTCGTATAACTGTAATTAAAAATCAAAATTATTGTGGATTTATATAATGCAGATTTATAAATGTGATTAAACGATTATTATTGGTGTAAACAGCCGGTAGAATACGGCGGATTATACCATCAATAATATAAATATAAAAACGACAGGGCCGGATTGGATAGTCGGCAAATCACAGGCAGAAACTGCCGGAACTTCGGCGGTTCATGGAATATTCTGCAGACCGGCTTTGTCAAAAAAACAACATAAAATACAAAATAAGTGAGGTTTTCTATGGATCGCATAGTTGATTCAAGGGATCAGAAATTCGTTCTTTATGAAATGCTTAATGTAACTGATCTCTGCCAGACAGAAATGTTCGCTGACTTTGATCAGGATATGTTTGACATGACTCTTGATCTGACAAAGCAGATATGTGAGGAGCATATTCTCGGCTGCTATCAGGAAGTTGACAGTCAGGGCGGGGCAAAATTTGATAATGGCAAAGTAACCATTCCTCCGCAGTACCATAATGTACATAAAGTTATGAATGAAGCCGGACTTTTTACAATGGGTATCACTCCGGAACATGGCGGACAGGGGATGCCTTATACAATCTGTATGGCATCTTATGAATACTATTCATTCCATATGGGTTTTATGCTTTATCCTGAAGCTACTACAGGGGCTGGCCATCTTATTGAAGTATTCGGTACAGACAGACAGAAAAAACTTTACATGGAAAAGATGTACTCTCAGGAGTGGGGCGGAACTATGTGTCTCACAGAAGCTGATGCAGGTTCTGACGTAGGTGCTCTTAAGACTAAAGCAGTAAGACAGCCTGATGGTACATTTAAAATTTACGGAAATAAAATTTTCATCACATCCGGTGAGAATGACCTTTTTGAAAATATGGTTCATCCGGTTCTCGCAAGGATCGAAGGGGACCCCGCAGGGACTAAAGGTATATCTATCTTCATCGTTCCCAAGTACAGGGTTAAAGAAGATGGCAGCATGGGCGAGTTCAATGATGTACACTGTACAGGTATTGAGCACAAGATGGGTCTTAAAGGGAGCGCAACATGTTCAATGAGCTTCGGCGATAACGGAGATTGTATCGGTGAGCTCCTCGGCGAAGAGAGAAAAGGTATGGCTATCATGTTCCAGATGATGAATGAAGCGCGTCTGGGGATGGGTCTCCAGGGCTCAAGTACATCTTCTGTTTCCTACCTCCACGCTCTTGCATATGCTAAGGAGAGGATCCAGGGTAAAAATATCAAGGATATGATGAATCCTGATGCGCCGAATGTTCCAATCATCCAGCACCCGGATGTAAGAAGAATGCTGATGTGGATGAAAACTCACGCTGAAGGCCTCAGGGCGCTTGTTTACCTCTGCGCACTCTGTCTCGATAAATCTCACGCTTCAACAGGTGAGGAAGTTGATAAATGGACAGGTATCATGGAATTCCTTATCCCTATCTGTAAATCCTACGGAACAGATATGGGCTTCAGGGTAACTGAACTCGGTATCCAGTGCTTCGGCGGTTACGGATTCTGTAATGACTACCCGATGCATCAGTTTATGAGAGACATGAAAATTGCATCTCTCTATGAAGGTACAAACGGCATACAGGCAATGGACCTCGTAGCAAGAAAACTCGGTGCTAAGAAAGGCGCTGTGTTTATGAACTACCTTGGCGAAATGAACAAGACATACGAAACATACAAAAACAACCCGAGACTTGCAGATATGGCTAAAGATGTAAAAGAATACATCGACCTCCTTGCTGCAATGGGTATGTATTTCGCGCAGTGCAATAAAGAAATGAAGTTTATGATTCCTATTGCAAATGCTCAGCCTTTCCTCCAGATCTGCGGTAATATTTCTCTTGCATGGCTCCACCTCTGGATGGCAGGTGTTGCTGAGGAGAAACTTGAGGCTATATACAAAGCTAAAGGTATTGCTGATGATAAGAAAGCGATAAAAGATCTTCCTAATGATGACAAGGAAGTCGCGTTCTATCAGGGTAAAGTATTCGGCGCTGAATACTATATCAGGAACATACTCCCTGCTGCGAAAGCTTATGCTGAAGCGATCAAAAAAGAAGACCTTTCAGTAATGAAGATTAACGATGCGAGCTTTGCCTGCGGAGAGAATCTGTAATTATTCATGCGTAGTGTACAGGCACGCCTGTACACTACGCAATTATGTGAATAAAAAAGGCTGCCTGTGATGACGGCCTTTTTTTATTACTTTACTTTCAGAATTTTATGTCTGAAAATGCTTGCTGCTTTTTCTGCTGAATTAATTATAAACAGGTATGCATCCCGCGGATCGAACATCGGGTTGGGAAGATTGAATACACCCGGAAGTTTGGCCATCAGTTTTTTGACTCCGATAGGACAGCCTTTAACGCGGTAGACCTTTCCTGCAATAAGTTTGCCTTCAACCCTGGTGCAATCTCCAAGCAGCATGACAGGGAGCCCGGGCATGTTTATATCTCCTTTGAATACTCCATGCACAATGGCGCCGGGATTTGCTTTTTTCAGAGATCCGGGACGTTTCTTCTCTATAGTCCCGAGTAGCCCTTTTACTGCCGCCTCACATCCTCCGTCACAAATCGTATTAGTGCCGGGAACACAACCCGCGTAAAATTTTATAGGTGTATCAAGCTCGTCCAGATGCTGAAAAAGCCTTCTGTCCCCCTTCGGTTTTTTTCTCAGCTTTTCAATGTCCGCATCTCCTTCTATTGATATGTCTTTCAGGTTAAGACTCCCGTATCCGCGCTCACTTGCGATCTTCAGGTGCTGTACTTCTTCAGGTTTGTAACCCATGATATATGCCGCTACAGCATCTGCAGCAAGGGGATTATCAGATATGAGGAGAACCCCCAGTTTTACAGGATATGGTGCTGATTCAAAACCGTAGGTAATATCAATTGCATCACTTACTATAAGGTCAGGGTATCCGGCTTCCAGCATGTCCACAATTTTTTCATGAATGCGGTAATCATGGTACAGCATCCGCTCACTGTGCTGAAGGATTCCTATGTTAAGTTTCAGTGCATTTGTTATGCCGGCAAAAATGTGATATTTCAGTTTCGGCATCCAGATTTTATAATCTGCTTCTCTGATTAAATCCGAAAGCATCATGTCTTTGTGACAGGTACCTTTTGTAAGCTGAATTCTGGTTGAGGGGTATTCATTCATATCAAGGACCGGCACTTTGATTCGTTTTGCCATTTCAAAATATCCTGCTTCTTTGAGAAAGAGGCGGGATGGTATTCCGTAACCTCCGGATTCCCCTATAATGATATCATTGATATTGCGTTCTCTCAGTACGCCAGCCATTGATTCAACTACTGCAGGATGTGTGTATGAATTGTGAATATAATTTTTATTAGCTGATACCACGTTAGGTTTAATGAATACTTTCCCTTTAATTTCATGTCCCAGGTCTGCAATAGATTCACGCATAAGAGCTGTCATGCGGTCAACTGAATAATCGTCGCATCGACGCAGTATAACACGAGGTCTGGAGGGTTTTCCCTCTTTTTTTTTGTTCTCCATGATTAATCCCCCGGCTGCACTATGCAGCACTTATATGTTTTTGTTAGATGATTAATACACAGATTGGGTTCTCTGTCAAACAGATTAACGGACATAAAGTATCTGTTATGCGGGTAATATTCCTGTACCGGTTTATAATCTGTTGAGTCCGAAGACTCTGGACTGTATTCTGTCCAGAACTTTCACCGGCAGGAGAAGTTTTAGCATCGGTAGTTTCCTGGCTCCTTCACCGAGGCAGATTACAGGTTCTGGATCACCTCCGGAAAGTTTCTGCACAAGTATCTCCGCGAATTTTTCAACAGACATGGGGTTGTCCTGTGAGGAGTTTGCTCTTTTTTCAATGAAATCAGCTATTCCTGCATAGACAGATTTTTTTCTGTCGAGGAATTCAAGCCCGCTAAAGGCTATATCACCGAAATTTGTCTTGATTCCCCCCGGCCGCACTGTGATTACTTTTATACCGAAGGGGGCCAGTTCAATCCTTAATGCGTCCGATATGGAATTCAGCGCGGCCTTTGATGAACAGTAGACCCCGGCGAATGGGGTGGTGAAGGTACCTGATACGCTGCTGATATTTACAATCATACCGCCGCCGTTATTAATCATCGAAGGGATGACTTTCTGTATAAGAGATATAGAGCCTATTACATTTGTTTCGAACTGTTGCCGTATACGTTCAATGGGCACGTCTGAAAGAGGCCCCATCTGGCCGTACCCGGCATTATTCACAAGTATATCAATACCGCCATGTTTTTTAAGTACAGTATTAATGCATTTGTTAATGGATTTCGGGTCAGTTACATCAAGCTGATAAACAGAGACATTATTCCCTTCAAGATACTTTATCATTTCAGGTTTACGCGCTGTGGCAAGGATCTGGTAGCCCTTATCTGCGAATTCTATAGCAAGTGCTCTCCCTATGCCGGATGAACATCCGCTTATAAGTACTGTTCTGATATCTGTCATGCATTTACCTCGTATTATCCCCTATATTTTCAGAAAGTATGTTCAGCAAATCAGGAATATTCTATTATAATAATAACATCTTTCAACGATGTTTTCAATCTTTTCCTGTATATCTACGACTCATGCAATGTGCGGAAATTTTCTGACCGGGCTGAGGCAGAGGGGATGATAATTTTCAAACGTCATATTGTTATTAATTACGGATGGTTTGAAGAAGTACAGGGAGCTCTCCTGTTATATCCCGGGAATTTTCAGCTTCACAGAAATCTTTTTTTTCTGTCTGGTAATCATCACTTTGTCAATTTTGAGCCCGTCAAGATCAACGACTTCAAATCTGAATCCATGCTCGCTGAATGAATCACCTGTCCGGGGAATTCTCCCCAGGCTGTGCATAACATAACCCGCTAATGTAGAAAATGATTCCTCCTCATTGGAGGAATCGATTCCGCCAATAATCTTATTTAAAACATCCAGTTGTGTATCACCATCAGCAAGAAAGCTGTTTTTATCTCTCCTGATAATTTGCGCTTCGTGATGAGAATCCGTGTCAGGGAGTTCTCCAAAAATATTTTCAGTCAGGTCATGAAGAGTAATAATTCCCTGGACTGTATTGAATTCATCAATCACAACGCCGAAATGACATTGTTTCTTTTTGAATTTCTCCAGAATTCTAAGAGAACTCATGGTTTCCGGTATAAAAGTAACCGGTTTCAGTATGCTGCGGAGATTAAAATTTTTCTTATTCCGGTTGTCAGTGTAATCTTTTACAGTAACAATCCCCAGAATATTATCCAGTGAATCGGTGCATACAGGAAATTTACTGTGCTCGCTTTTCTTTATTGCAGAGTCAATCTTTTCAACGCGCTCATTAATGTTGAGCCATGTGACGTCAATGCTCCTTGTCATGATCTGGTGCCCTTTTCTGTCAAAAAATCTGAAAAGGTTTTCGTAAAGCTCAGCTTCTTTAGAACTGATTACACCCTCTCTCCCTGCCATTTTGATCATGATTCTCAACTCTTCTTCAGAAAGAGCCGGATTAGACTGTTCTTTGACGAAGAATACCCCGAGGATAACTCTTGTAGACAAGGAAAGAAGAGCCACAACAGGATATGTCATTTTAGAGAGTATAAAAATAACAGGAGCCATAAATTCGGCAATCTTTTCCGGATTTGTCAGGGCAAATGTCTTGGGAACAAGCTCCCCCATAACTATAGAAAAATAAGTAATAATTGACACAACGAAAATAAGAGACAGTTTACCCGCAGCAGGGCGTAGTACATCAAACTTCGATAAAAAGGCTGTCAGATCGTCAGATAGCTGCATACCGCCGTAAGCACCTGAAACAATACCTATCAGTGTTATCCCTATCTGTATTGCTGATAAAAAATTTTCAGGTTTTTCCAGGAGTTTCAGTGCAATGGATGCCCCTTTGTGACCCGCATTACTTCTGCCTTCGAGTTTTGTTTTGCTCGCAGAAATAAGGGCAATCTCGCTAAGAGCAAAAAGCCCATTCAGCAGAATCAGAATAGCGATTATTATAATTTCCATCTTGCATCCCTGAGGTTTTCAATTAACATAGATAATATATGAAAGCAATAACAATGAGTATATTATCAACATAATTTTGAAACTAAACTGATGAGCTTTTTTATTTATTTTCATAATTTTATGATTTTTTACTAAAATTATATTTGCTTAACAAAAAAATAGTAATATTCTTGACAATAAGCTCGAAAATATACTATACGTTTATATAGTCGGAGATGGAGACATATTACAGAATTGTTATTGCAATATTTTATTAAAAGAATAATTTGTAATAAAAAATGAAAAAAATCCTTCTCCGGATCGTATATAAAGCATGATTATTATCACATAGTTATTTATAAGGAGTAAATATGGCCGTTCAGAAAGAATTAAATATGAAAAATCAGGCAATAGATGCCGCAATGCTTCAGATTGAGAAACAGTTCGGTAAAGGCTCAATCATGCGCCTTGGAGATAACCCGGCAAAAGGGCAGATCCCTGTGATATCAACAGGTTCTCTTGAGCTTGACATAGCTCTCGGAGTCGGAGGGGTGCCATGTGGGCGTGTTATAGAGATTTACGGTCCTGAATCATCAGGGAAAACCACGCTTACGCTGCATATGGTAGCTGAAGCTCAGAAACTTGGAGGTTCTGCGGCTTTTATTGATGCGGAGCATGCTCTTGATCCTGTTTATGCGGCAAAACTTGGTGTTAAAACTGAGGATCTTCTTGTTTCACAGCCCGATACAGGTGAGGAGGCTCTTGAGATTACAGAAGCTCTTGTGAGATCCGGTGCAATCGATATAATAGTAATAGACTCAGTAGCAGCCCTTGTGCCTAAGGCTGAAATTGACGGAGATATGGGGGATTCCCATATGGGGCTACAGGCGAGACTCATGAGTCAGGCTCTCAGAAAGCTTACAGGAGTCATTGCGAAATCAAATACCTGCGTAATTTTTATAAACCAGATCAGAATGAAGATAGGAGTTATGTTCGGATCTCCTGAAACAACAACAGGTGGTAATGCTCTTAAATTCTATTCATCAGTGAGACTTGATATAAGACGTGTTGAGACTTTGAAAAACGGGGATGAACCGGTGGGAAACAGGGTGCGCGTAAAAGTTGTAAAAAATAAGGTTGCGCCTCCGTTTAAACAGGCTGAATTTGACATAATGTATGATTCAGGAATTTCCCGTGAAGGTGGAATACTTGATCTTGCCGTAAAATATGATATTATTAATAAAGCGGGTACATGGTATTCATATAAAGAGGAAAGGATCGGCCAGGGGAGAGAAAATTCAAGGAAATTCCTCAGGGATAACCCTGAATTATGTAAAGATATTGAGGCGAGAATCAAAACTGAGTCCGGAATTAATGGCGGCGGAAATACTGCTGAAAAACCTGTGGAACAGGCAAAACCGGAAACAGCAAAACAGAGCTCAAAATCTTCACCCTCTGCTGCAACTCCCCCTGAGCCTGCGGCGATAGAACAGTAACTGGAAGGTGTTATGAACAGGATAGTAAGACTGAAAAATGATGACGACATAAAGCGTATAAAAGATTGCGGTCTTATTATCCATTCTCTCTTTAAACTTATTAAGTCAATGAATCTTGAAGGCTTAACCACCTGGGAGCTTGATTCATTTATTGAAGATTATATAATGAAGAGGAAAGCCCGCGCTGCTTTTAAAACAGTAAGAGGATACTCATTTGCTTCATGTATATCTGTTAATAGCGTTGCATCTCATGGAGTCCCTTCGCGTAAGCTGCGTATCAAGGAAGGGGATATTGTCAAAATTGACACAGGTACAGTGATGAACGGTTATTTTGCCGACTCATGCATTACAGCAAAAATCGGTGTAATATCTGAAGATGCGGAGAGGCTGGTTGAAGCTGCATATAATGCACTTTTTGCGGGAATCAGAGAGGTATATCCGGGGAATACCATCGGAGATATAGGATTTGCTGTAGAAGGCTTTGTGAAAAGCCTGGGTTATTCCGTAGTGAAGAATTTTACAGGTCATGGTGTAGGATTTGCTCTTCATGAACCTCCGGTTGTCCCTAATTACGGATTAAAGGGAACCGGGCATCTGCTCAGAGAGGGGATGGTTATGACTGTAGAACCTATTGTTAATGAAGGGAGCGATGAGCTTCTGGTGCTTGATGACGGATGGACATCCGTTACTTCTGATGGGAAACTTTCTGCACAGTTTGAACATACTATAGCAATTACTGAAGCAGGGCCTGTAATTCTTACTTCAGAGTAGAGTTATCATCTTCCTCTAATAAAATCCATTTTGTTTCATTGATTCCATAAAAAATTCTTTATATCTTTTAATTGACTCAATTATCTTTTTTTTTCAATCTGACTCATTATCACCGGTGAAGGATTTTATGAAAAGTAAACATTTAAGAGATATTCAATCAGAGCCAGATTACAGGAATATACCAATCAACAGAGTCGGGATTAAAGATATACGTTATCCCGTGGTGGTTCTGGATAGAATGGATGGCAGGCAGCATACTGTTGCAAAGGTGAATATGTATGTAAACCTTCCGCATCAGTTCAGAGGGACTCACATGAGCAGATTTGTGGAAATCCTCAACCGGTACCGTCATGGCATCAGCACCCTGAAAATCAGGGAAATTCTTGATGATATGAAAAAACAGCTGGATTCTGAAACGGCCCATTTTGAAATCGAGTTTCCCTACTTTATCACAAAATCAGCTCCGGTATCAGGCGAAGAGGCCAAGATGGAATATACCTGCCGTCTTGTGGCAAATTCTGATGTGGATTACTATATGCTTGAAGTCAAGGTTCCTGTGCTCTCCCTCTGCCCGTGTTCCAAGGAGATCAGCAGCTTCGGCGCGCATAACCAGAGGTCAATTTTTACAATTCAGATTGAAGCTAAAGAGAAGATATGGATAGAGGATATTATAGAAGTTGCCGAAACATCTGCAAGCTCCGACATATATTCAATTCTCAAACGGGAGGATGAAAAATTTATCACCGAAAAATCCTACGAGAACCCTGTATTTGTTGAAGATATGGTCCGGAATGCTGCGGAGAAGCTGATGAGAACAAAAGGAATACTCTGGTTTTCAGTTGAATCAGAAAATATGGAATCCATTCATAACCACTCCGCTTACGCACAGATCTGTATTGATATGAGAGAGAGGTGATGCATCTTTCTAAACCGGTTTTTCTGTTATTGTCTGTCATGATATCATTTTCATGCAGGAACGATAATGATGTTATAGCTGAAATGAATACACGCAGGATTGTCCGTTCGGAATTTCATAATTGGCTCCGCAACCGCGATATCAGTCCTTCAGAAATTTTTAAAAATCGCGTAGAAACCGAAAAACAGTTAAAGCAGATGGCTGTAGAGTTTCTGGCTGTTGAAGCAGCTGTTTCAGAAAAATTTGATACTACTTCATTTTATAACAATATAAACAGGGCAGTATATGCGAACTTTCTTTCATCAAATTATAAATCAGAAATTAAAAAGAATCTGCCTTATACAGAAACCGCAGCTGAATTAAAATTAATAAAACTTTATTTTCCGGAAGATTTAAGCAGCAGTCATGACCGGGAAGTTTACAGGGATAAAATTGCGCTCGCCGGTCATATTATCCGGCAGGAAAAATCCGGCGCCGGTTTTGATGAACTCGCACTGAAATATTCCGAGGAGAAGCATAATCCCGCCTTTGGTAAACCGTGCGTTCTTCCGTTATTACTTCTAAACAAAGAAATTTTTGAAAAGATAAAAAATCTTCAGGATGGAGAGTGCGTCTCTGAACCGGTTGTGCAGCAGGGTTCTATACTGATAGTGAAATTTATCCGCTGGCTTACCATTACAAAAGATAATGCGGATAAAGTAATAAATGATAAAAAAATATATGATACATTTCTTGAGAATCTATCGGAAGAAGCTGTTGAATATATTATTACAGAGAGTGGAACAGATTTGAATGTTCATTCAAATATCGGAAGGGCACGTTTTATAAGCCGTAATGAGCTGTTATTTTCAATCAATGGCAGGCCATTTACTGCCGGTGATCTTGATGAACTTTTGAGTCTTTTTGTTTTTCTGAAATCCGGTGAAGGGGATTATACAGCCGGACAGGAAAATAGAAAGAATATGGCGCTTAATATTTTAAATGAACAGATGCTTTCGTGTATTGCGGAATCAAAAGGGATCTGTGATAACGAAGAGTTCAGGAATAAATGGGAATCTATAAGAAAAAGTACACTTGCGGGAGCTTATAAATACTATATACTTTTCGGTAAAAAAGGAGATGTTAAAAGAATCTCATCCGGATATTCCTGTCCTGTTACTGGAATAACTGAACAATGGAAAAGCGAATGGGAGAATAACTTACTCAATCTCAATAATTTTGTTATTCATAAGGAAGTGCTGTTCTAAGAATTTTAATTAACTAATCCTGCGCCTGATAGTGCCGGGTCAACAATAAATATTTTTTCATTACCTTCAATTGACATATCTTTAAGAGGATTTATATCAATACCCAGTTCTTTTGCGGAGTTGATGTAGAAATTAATGACATCCTTAAGCCGCCTGACAGCTTCATTTTCATTAGAACCGTAACAGTTGATATCAAGCTCAGGACAGTTCGCGATATATTCTCCGCCGTTATTTATGAGTTTAATAGATATATTCATTTATAATTCTCCACAAAAGTTGCAGCCCGTTAATAAAGCTTATAAAAGTAGTATCGTCAAATTGCTTAAATAATATTAGAATCCGGAAAAGCTATTTAATCAGAGCTTGTTTAATTTATTTAAACTTCGGATAATATTCTTTATCTACTTATTATTTTTTGTAAATCACGTCTGGCGGCATGAATATTTCTTGCATTAATCCCACAGGGAGTAATAATACAATCACTGGAGAATAAAGTGGATAATGAAAGAGGATCCGGGCGGGTTGTCTTTGCTCATATTACAATTGGTATTCAGCTCGCAATAACAATACTTATATTTGTTTTTGCAGGAAACTGGCTTGATATCCGTTTCAATAAATCGCCGCTTTTTCTGATAATAGCTACAGCAATCGGTATGGCTATCGGATTTTACCATCTTTTGAAGGATCTTCAGGGAGAGGAAAACAAGGATAAGCGTGTAAAAAAAAATAAGCGTGTAAAGTGGAATTGAAAATTATTAAAAAGTATTATAAGTAAAAACCGTACGGTTGTATGGTTTTTTTAAAAAAAAACAGTTAAACAAAAAAAAAGATTTACAAATTAAATACCTTTGTTTAGGGTCTAAGAGAACAAAAATCCGCAACAGGATAATTTGTTTGTGTGTGTTTTAACATAAATATAAAATATAAATAAAAAAAACAAAAATAACTCAAACATTGTCGGTTAAGCCATAACTGGTTATATATAAACTATCATATTTTAACTATTGCAGATGTATTTACATTTTGTGAGCTAAACAAATATATATATACGATATGAGGTTGTATCCTTATGGTTCATTTTGTACAATTACTAAATACTATCGTAACATCTAAAGCTGAGGCGCATGCCTGCGGTGAAGATTCGATGTACGATATCGTAATCAGTCATGTAACAGATCAGCCTTTCCTATATCATGTTACACCTCACGGGATATCAGAGATTTTTGGTAATCTGATATTTAAACTGAATACTTTACTTGGTTTTCACGTTCCTGATGCAACACCGGTAACTGAGTGTCTCCACGGACATGCTGCTGAAGTAATTCTTGCAACTCCTGTAAAGCTGCTCGGTATATTTGATCTCAGGATAACCAAGTGGGTTATTATGCTCTGGGTAACAATGCTTTTTTGCGCTCTTGTTTTTATTCCGCTTGCAAGAAAAATTAAGAACTCACCGATGGGATCAAAATCAAGATGGGTAAACCTCTGGGAATCTCTTATTGGTTTTGTGCACGATGAAATTGTTGAACCGAATTTTGAGCATGATTATGCTAAAAAAGCAATGCCTTATTTCTGCACAGTATTCTTCTTTATCCTTTTTGCGAATTACCTTGGTCTTATACCGGGCTTAGCGACTGCAACCGGTAACCTCGCTGTAACAGCAGGTATGGCTATATTTACACTTTTCGGTATGTTTGCAATAGGTACAATTAAACAGGGGCCTCTCTGGATATTCTCCGGAATAGTTCCTCATGGTATACCGTTTCTTATGTATTTCCTGTTATGGCCGATAGAGGTTATGGGTCTTATTATTAAGCCTTTTGCCCTGACAGTCCGACTTTTTGCCAACATGACAGCAGGTCACATAGTTATCATCATCTTCCTTTATCTGGTTATGATGTTTCAGAGCTATCTTGTTGGTGTAGGTTCAGTATCACTTTCGCTGATTATTTATCTGCTTGAGCTTCTGGTTGCTTTCATTCAGGCATATATCTTTACATCATTATCAGCAATGTTTATTGGATCATCGATGCACGCTCATTAAATCTGTAAATTTTTACAGATTAAAATAGAAGAGTTAAGTAAATTACAATTAATAATGCTTAACAAAAACACAAAAATTTCAGGAGGAATTTAATGGAATATTTGGGAATGTCGTATCTAGCAGCAGGTTTAGGAGCAGGTCTTGTTGTTGTTGGTGCAGCTCTTGGTATCGGTAAACTCGCAGCCGGTGCACTCGAAGGTATGGCTCGTCAGCCTGAAGTAAGCGGTGACCTCAGAACAGCGATGATTATTGCTGCGGCTCTTATCGAAGGTTTCACATTCTTTGCTCTTGTTGTTACTTTCATGCTCGCTACACAGGCGCCTAAAGAAATGCCAGCTTCTAACAGACCGGCACCGGCCGCAACAACAGAAGCTGCTAAGTAATTTTCGGTAGTCAGTTATGCTGGAAATACTAGAAAAGGGTTTGCTAAGGGTTGAACCGGGTCTGCTTTTATGGACTATCATAACATTTGTAGTGTTACTGGTAATCCTCTGGAAAGCAGCCTGGAAACCTGTGGTGGAAGCGCTTGATGCCAGGGCAGAAAAGGTGCGCAGCGACATCGAAAACGCTGATAGATCCAGACAGGAAGCTGAAAAGCTTCTGGCGCAGCACAAATCAATGATGGATAACTCTAAAAATGAAGCTGCCAAGATTATTTCTGACAGCAGAGTTGATGCGGAAAGAGTTAAAAATGAAATCATTGAGAAAGCAACTGCTGACGCAAGGGATCTTTCAGATAGAACAAAGAAAGAGATCGAGCTTGCCAAGGATAGAGCATTAGCTGACATCAAGGCAGAGGTTGTTAATCTTTCGACAGAAATAGCTGCAAAGATAATTAACAAGAACCTTAATCCTGATGATCAGAAAGCTCTTGTAGAAGAGACTCTTAATAAAGTTAGAACAGTTCAGTAACCTGAACTGTTCTAACTAAAAAAAAGAAAGAGAAAGGTAATCAAAGTGGCTGCTAATGATATTGCTCGAGTTTATGCTAATTCAATTTTTGATATAGCAAAAGAGAAGAATATCCTCCCGCAGGTTGAAGAGGAATTAAAAGCTGTTTCTGATATAATTGCGGAGGATGAAACTTTCAGAAACTATTTGAATACTCCTGGTATTTCTAAAGATATCAAGAAGGAGTTTATTGATAAAGTCTTAGCCGGTAAAATATCTGAATATATTGTAAATTTGATAAAATTATTAATTGATAACAGTCGGCAGACTATGATTAACGAAATCTACGAAGCCTTTGTGGAATTGAATGATATAGCTAATAATAGACAGAGAATTACAGTTATAACTCAATCAAATCTCAACGCTACTTTGCTTGATAAGATCAAACTTGAAATCGGTAAAAAACTGGGTAAAGAAATTATTGTAACTGAGCAGGTTGATGAATCGATATTGGGTGGTATCATTATTAAAATAAACGACCTTGTTATAGATGGATCTTTAGCAAAGGGATTGAAGAATATAAGACGAAATCTATTAAATAGTAAAGTCAGGAGTGAAATGGCTTATGAAGATTAAAACGGAAGAAATTAAGTCAATTATTAAAAAGGAGATTGAGGGATATAAGTCTGAACTCGATGTCAGCGAGGTTGGTACTGTTATACAGGTTGGTGATGGTATCGCCAGAATTCATGGTCTCACAAGTGCGATGTCAGGTGAGATGCTTGAGTTCGAAAATGGAGTTCAGGGAATGGTTCTTAACCTTGAAGAAGATTCAATCGGTTGTGCTATTCTCGGTGATTATCTTGCAATCCAGGAAGGGGATTCTGTTAAGAGATTAAACAGGGTTCTTGCTGTTCCGGTAGGTGAAGAACTTCTCGGACGGGTGGTTTCTCCACTTGGTGAACCGCTTGACGGCAAAGGACCTCTCAATTTAACAAACTTCAGACCTCTCGAATTTGTTGCTCCCGGTATAGCCGACAGGCAGCCTGTTCATGAACCTATGCAGACTGGTATCAAATCTATTGATGCTATGACTCCCATAGGAAGAGGGCAGAGGGAGCTTATTATCGGTGACAGAAAAACCGGTAAAACAGCTATAGCGGTTGACGCCATTATTAACCAGAAAGGGAAAGGCGTTATATGCGTTTATGTTGCAATAGGTCAGAAAGCTTCTACTGTTGCTTCTGTTGTTGAAAAACTTCAGGAAAAAGGTGCAATGGAGTATACAATTGTTGTAGCAGCAGCTGCATCAGATCCGTCACCGGTTCAGTACATAGCTCCATATGCCGGTTGTGCAATGGCTGAATATTTCATGTATGAAAAAGGTGGACATACACTTTGCGTTTATGATGACCTTTCAAAACAGGCAAATGCTTACAGGGAACTTTCACTCCTTCTCAGAAGGCCTCCAGGAAGGGAAGCGTATCCGGGAGATATTTTTTACTGTCACTCAAGGCTTCTTGAAAGGGCAGCGAAACTTTCAGATGAGATGGGCGCTGGTAGTTTAACAGCTCTTCCAATCATTGAAACACAGGCTGGTGAGGTTTCTGCATATATTCCGACAAACGTTATTTCTATTACTGACGGTCAGATATATCTGCTTCCTAACCTTTTTGCATCAGGTGTAAGACCAGCGGTTGACGTAGGTATTTCAGTATCACGGGTTGGTGGTAATGCCCAGATTAAGGCAATGAAAAAATATGCCGGTTCTTTAAGACTTGATCTCGCACAGTTCCGTGAACTTGAAGCGTTTGCACAGATGGGTACTGAACTTGACCCTGCAACTCAGAAACAGCTTGATCGTGGTATGAGGCTTGTTGAAATACTGAAGCAGGAACAGTATGTCCCTATGGATGTTGCTGAACAGGTTGCTATCATATTCGCTGGTACTCAGGGTCTTGTGGATAAAGTACCTGTAAAACAGGTTAAAGATTTTGAAAAGCAATATATCAGACATTTAAATGATTCTCATGGCAATGTGCTTAAAGAGATTCGTGAAACACGTGAATTGAAGGGCGTTGATGAGTTAACTAAGATTACAGCAGAATTTGTTGAAAAGTATCTCGATTCACTAAAATAAAAGTTGAGGATTGAGCTGTGGCTAATCAAAGAGACATTAAGAGAAGAATAAAATCCGTCGGTAATACTAAAAAGATTACCAGCACGATGGAGATGGTAGCTACTTCTAAGATGAAGAAGGTTCAGGAACGTCTGAATCAGTCTAAACCTTATGAAGTGAAAGTTAATGAGATTATAAAAAATCTCATGGCTGCCGGTTTTTCAACCATTCATCATCCTCTTTTCAGAGAAGTTGCTCAACCTTCAAGATGTCTTATACTTCAGATAACCGGTAACAGGGGACTTTGCGGTAGTTATAACACGCGTGTTATTGAAAAGACTATCACTTTTAAAGAGCAGCTTGAATCTGAAGGTAAAGAAGCATTACTTTACGTTATAGGGAAAAAGGCGACATCGTTTTATAATTTTATAAAAACATCGATGTTTAAAGTGGGGCTTAACGCTGAAGATAAATTCAGTTTTGATGATGCAGCTAAAATTGGGGAGGAACTTACCAAACTTTTCATAAGTGGTGAAGTTCATGAGGTTTATGTTTCTTATACCAAAGTTTTTTCATCTGCAAATCAGAAGCCGGAAATTATAAAATTATTACCGATTGCTCCGGAAATGGAAATCGATCACGATGTATTGCCGGCAGCTAATATGGATTATATATTCGAACCAAGTCCTGCTGACATTTTTTCCTACATTCTGCCTCTTTATCTTAAAGTAAAGATTTTTACCTGTTTCCTGGAGGCATCATATTCAGAACAGTTTGCCCGTCGTGTTGCTATGAAAAATGCTACTGATGCAGCAAAAGAAATGATCAAAGAGCTGACTGTTACATATAACAGGGTAAGACAGGATAAGATTACGACAGAGATTTCTGAAATTGTAGGGGGAGCAGCAGCTCTCGAATAATAAAAGGTTGATAGAAATTAACGTAATTTAAGGAGTAGTTTTATGAGTGAAAATATCGGGAAAGTTATACAGGTAATAGGCTCTACTCTTGATGCTGAATTTCCTGAAGGCAAACTGCCTGCAATCTATAACGCTCTTATTATTAACACTGAAGTTATGGGTGAAAAGATAAGACTCGTTACAGAAGTTCAGCAGCACCTTGGTGGAAATAAAGTTAGAGCGGTTGCTCTTGCCTCTACAGATGGTATAAAACGTGGTGATAAAATAGTTGATACTGGTGCAGCTATTTCAGTTCCGGTTGGTCAGGAAACTTTAGGAAGGATATTTAACCTTCTTGGTGAACCTGTTGATAAGAAAGGTCCTGTAAATGCTAAAGAGTTCAGGCCTATCCACCAGGAGCCGCCTAAGTTTGAAAATCTCGAGCCTAAAACTGAGCAGTTCGAGACAGGTATCAAAGTTATAGACCTCCTCGCACCTTATATCAAAGGTGGAAAAACCGGTCTCTTCGGTGGTGCCGGAGTTGGTAAAACTGTTATCATCATGGAGCTTATCAACAACGTTGCACAGCAGCATGGTGGTTTTTCAGTATTTGCCGGTGTTGGTGAGAGAACAAGGGAAGGAAATGACCTCTGGCTTGAAATGACTGAGTCAGGAGTTATCAATAAAGCTTGTCTCTGCTATGGCCAGATGAATGAGCCTCCCGGAGCAAGACTCAGGGTTGCGCTTTCAGCTCTGACAATGTGTGAATATTTCAGGGATATGTCAGGAAGTGATGTTCTTCTTTTCATTGACAATATATTCAGATTTTCTCAGGCAGGTTCTGAGGTATCAGCTCTGCTCGGTCGTATGCCGTCAGCTGTTGGTTACCAGCCTACACTTGCTACTGAAATGGGTAAACTTCAGGAGAGGATTACATCAACTAAAGGGGGGTCAATTACATCAGTTCAGGCTGTTTATGTTCCTGCTGACGACCTTACAGACCCTGCTCCTGCTACAGCGTTTATTCACCTTGATGCACAGACAGTTCTTTCAAGGCAGATTGCGGAGAAGGGGATTTATCCTGCGGTTGACCCGCTTGAGTCCTCATCAAGGCTTCTCGCTCCTGAACTTGTCGGTGAAGAACATTATGGTGTAGCAATGGACGTTAAGAGAATTCTTCAGAGATATAAAGATCTTCAGGATATTATCGCAATTCTCGGTATGGATGAGCTTGCAGAAGATGATAAACTTCTTGTTCAGAGAGCAAGGAAGATTGAAAGATTCCTTTCTCAGCCATTTTTTGTAGCTGAACAGTTCACAGGTATGGCGGGAAAATATGTAAAACTTGAAGATACGGTAAAAAGCTTTAGAGCTGTTATCGCAGGTGAATACGATGAACTTCCGGAACAGGCTTTCTATATGGTTGGAACAATTGAAGAGGCTATAGAAAAAGCTAAGAAACTAACAGGAAAATAGCAATGGAACGAGTAATCAATTGCAGCATACTAACTCCTGAAAAGCAAATTTATGAAGGTCAAGTAGGTTTTGCTGTCGTTCAGGCTCATGATGGTGAGATGGGTTTTCTTTATGGCCATTCGCCTCTGATTTCTAAACTTGGTATTGGTGAAGTCAGACTGAATAATCCTAAAAGCGTTGATTACCTTGTAATTGAAGGCGGGGTTGTTGAGATTAAGGACAACAGACTGATAGTTTTAGCCGAAAAAGCCTATAAAAAAAGTGATTTGAGTGCCCAGGAACTTGAAAGTAAAATGAAAGAACTTGATGCTCAGATGAATCAGATGGATAAATTTTCTGAAGAAAAGTTTGAACTAAAGCTTGAAAAAGACAAACTGAAAGTCAGACTTAAGGTTGCTAAAAGATAGAATTATTAGCAGATTAATAAATTTAAAAAAAGGAATGCAGAATATGCATTCCTTTTTTATTTTTATCATTGAAATATGCCGATAATTAATTGATAGGTTTATCTTCAGATAAAACTATCAATTACATTATTGCAGATTAATTGTTCTAAAATAGTTTCTAATAATGAGTGAAAAAACAATAAATAATACACTATCAGAAAAATTGAAGGAAAAAGTAGGCCATAAAATTCCTGATGATTTTGATCTAAGCTCAATCGGCAAAATTGATTTGCGGGCAGCTGAAAAAATTGCTAATGAAGAAATTATATTTCTGTCAGAGGATGACCTTATTGATGGGCTTGAAGATTTTGAACTTATCCCTGTCAGATCTTCTGACAAAAAATATCCTTTATTTGTTGAAAAGACTGAAATTGAAGATGATTCAACAGATGAAACTTTATTAAAAACTGAAATTTCTAATGAAGTTTTATTTGAAGATTTCAGTGCGGAAAATGAAGAACCGGAAACCGTTGTTTCTAATGAGTTAATCCCGGAAACGGAATTTTCCGGGAACAAAATAAATACGTCAGATACTGCTATTGTTGAAGAGCCAATATTTGAAGAACCTGTTTATGCTGTTGAAGAAGATATTATTAGGAATGATAATTTTGAAAATGATGCTATAGACGAGACTGATGAATTTATAGCAGCAGATGATTCTGATGTTATTGAACTCGATCTTGATGAAATGATGTCAGAAGAATCAGAAAAACAGACAATAAGAAATGAATCTGAAATCCTTAAACAGCGGATTGATGAAGGTAATTTTGACCATCAGCTTGATGATATAGTAAAAACAGTAAAGATTGATGATGATTATGAATATATCCCCGGAATATATGATGATTCTACCCTTGATAATAACATTAAATTTATTGACGACAGCTATGTTGAAAAGAAAACCAGGGATTTAATCCCCGTATTCGAAAGTGATCCTCTTACTGAAAATCTTGTGCGAATGGTTGACGTTTCTGACGGAAAGCTCCAGATAATCGATGAAGTTGCTGAATCACATGAAAGAATTGAATATATACTGGATGACAGTAAAACTTATGATGCAGAAAGTCTCGCTCTTCTTTTTAAAGAAGAACGATTTATGGATGATTCTGATTTTGATTTTATTGATAACGCTATTATAAGAGACGATTATACAGTTTATATACAGGAGATAGATGAGTATCTTAGATCTCGCGAAGCTTCGACCGGCAGTGAAGTTTATGAGATACTTGGCCTTCTACCGGAAGAAATTCAGGATATTGATGAAAAACTATTTGGGGATTATTACAAGGAATTAGATGATGAATATGAACTGGAATTTATCAGTCCTGAGTTAAGTTTTTTCGATAGGGGCTTTGTTAAGAAAAAAGAACTTAATTATTTTATAAAGGATACAGGCAGTTTTCTTGATGCAGAAAAGAAATCTATTGAAGATGATATTACTTCAGAGTCAGCAATTATATTTGAGGAAGATATTTCTGAAATTAAGAAACTTCTGGATGAATCTGATATAGAATTGAGAGAAGGTGATACGACCCCTGAATTGCTTGAAATTCAGGAGATCAGTGAAATCCGTGAAATAGAAGACGCTGAAGAAGATAATGAGGAATCTTCTGAAATTATAGATATTACAGACAGGATAATAATTCTGGAAGATAAAAACGAAATAGAAAGAATAACTGCAGAATTCCCCGAGAAGCGGGATGATTTAGTAAAGCTTCTGTCATATCTTGACGGCCTACTTGAGAAACTGCCGGAGGAGTCTATCAGAAAGTTTGCTGAATCTGAATATTTTGATCTTTATGCAAAGGTTTTAAAAGAGATAGGTAAGTAAACATGGGCTTACTTGAAAGAGCTTTAAAGTACAAAAAACAATTAAATGAAACAGGAAGAGAAACCCTTATCGATAGAATTAAGGGGCCTGCTGAATCAGGTTTTAATGAACGTCCAAATTCTGAAACAGTGGAGTTTTATGAAATTGATGATTATACACTCCCCTCGATAAGTGAAATATCCACAGATGAGAGTATTACAAATATTGATGAATATATTGAAGAGCCAGCAGATAAGGATGTTAAACTCCCGACTTTAACTGAAACCATTACTAAAGATTCGGATGTTATTAAGGAAGTTGATCATTTTTCTGATGAAGAAATAGTATTTTTAAATGATGATATGTCTGAAACGACATTTATACAGGCAGATAATGATGCTGTTTTATTTAATGATAATGAAGATATTATTCTTTCTGAATTAGCTGACGAAAGTGATAAACAGGCGGCAGAATCAGTTATCACTGATATTAATCCGGCTGATAAATTAATAGATGCAGATCTGCTGAAGCATGACGGACAGATGTATCATATGCCTGAATTCAACGATTATGCGGTATTGTATGAAATGTTGAAAGAGTTTACCAGGGCTGATACTATTGAGGAGATCTTTGGGGCTGTTATTTTTTCAATTATGGGACAGCTTGGTGTTTCTTCCGTTTCGGTTATATCTCCTTCTGAAGAGGACCCCGGGAAATGGATTATTACAGAATCAACGGGAATAAAAATACAGGAAGAGATTTCCTGGGAAGTGTCCAGCGGTATTCTGGAAATTCTTAACAGCTACAGAGGGGTAATTGATGTTGAGGATTTAAAAAATGATATGAGCCTCAGGGATGATTATTATCGGTTCATCTCTGTAAACGCCCGGCTGGTCACACCTATAATTTATTCTGAAAATCTTACAGGAGTTGTGCTTGTCGGTGAAAAAATTGATTCAGCAGAGTTCACTCCATCTGAAGTGGAATTTCTTTATTCATTATCAGAGGCTGCATCTTCTGCCATCGAGGCGAAAATTATTTATGAGAAAGTAAATACTGAACTCCTTGGACTGAGGATAGAAAAAGAGATATTGTGGGATGTTGATATATTTCAGAATTCAATCCTTTCAGCAGAATCTATTGCTGAACTTGAAGATATTATATTAAAGAATTTCTATTCTCTGGGGATAGAATCTTATACTATTTTTCTGGAAGAGGAGAATCCAGGTGATTTTTATCCGGCATATTTTGAAAGTGAGGATTTCCTGGAGTTTGCTGATTCCGGCTTTAGAATTAAAAGAGATAACAGACTTGCCGGTTTTTTACAGAATAAAAAAACTTCAATCATACTGGATAATTTTGCAGAATCGAATGTTATTACTGAGACATTCGGAAGAAACCGTGTTGATAATATGAGTATTTTCATCTCTTACCCTTTTATTATTTCAGGTAAACTTTCTGGTTTCATATCAATTTATAAAATAAATGCAGCAGTCGAAATTATAGATGTAGATATACGCCTCCAAAGAATTGTGCGTTTTATTTTCCCCTACATCTACAGGCTCATCGCCATTGATCCTGAAAAAAACAGGTATAATGATCTTACCGGGGGGTTTTATTCAAGACTCGAGAAAGAATTAAAGCGCGGTTCTGATATGAACATTCCTGTTGCTGTTATATCATTATCAATCAAAAATTACAAAAGGTATTTTGAGCGGTTTGGTAAAATTGAAATGCTTAAAATGTTTGATACTATTTCAGAAATTATTAAGGGAAGATTGTCAATAGGGGATTTTTCAGTCCGTATTGACAGACATAAATTTATCATAGTTCTTCCGGGAAAAGACAGGAAGTATTGTGCTACATTTACAGCGATACTAAAAAACGAGATCACACATAGATTAAATACATCTGAATTCAGGTTACTTGTCGCATTTATTTCATCAGTATTCCCGGATGACGGGAAGGATATCTTTTCTCTTCTTGAAATTATTGATTAAACTGGTATTAATGCTGGATTTATCGGACTATATATACATCAATTCAGGAAACTGTATAATAGGAATTGATGAAAAAGACACCGTCAATATTATATCCCGCCTTGCACCGGGTAAAATAAAAAAAGAACACATAGAAGCATCTTCACCTTCGTTGAAACTGGCACTCCTGCCATTTTATATTTCAAAAAAATTAGTTACCGTGTCTGAGTTTAGCGAATTTGTTCAGGCTACCTCTTATGTGAGTGAATCTGAAAAAGATGGATGGGGATGGATATGGGAGGGTTCCTGGCGGAAAAGAGACGGTGTATCCTGGAGAACTCCTTTTGGCAATGATACAGATATTATTTATTCAGAGAATGCGAATGCATTTCCGGTTATGCAGGTGAGCTGGAATGATGCAGATGCTTATACCGTGTGGAAATCTGCAATAGAAGGGAAGCAGATAAGACTCCCTTCTGAAGTTGAATGGGAAATTTTCGCAGAAAAAGCAGGTGTAAAATCCATTGTTCAGTCGCAGTCTGTAAAAGTTCCAAATTCAGTTATAAAAGATTCAGATGAATTTATTTCTCTCTTGCAGACAAAAATGAAATATTCCATGTATAATATCGGTTTACTATGGGAATGGACTCTTGACTGGTATAATGGTTATACTCCGGAAGTATCGGTAAAGGATTTCGGAAATATTTATAAAGTATTAAGAGGCGGTTCCCTGTTAAGCGAAGAGATTCAAAAAACAAGAGAATTCAGATTCAGAAGATGTCCTACTGCGCGCAGCCCGTATTACGGCTTTAGAATAGTGTTAATTACTGATTAAAAACTTTAAATATCTGCAAAATATAAAAAAAAATAATGTAAACAATCCAATTGGACGGTTTTTGTTGACTTTTTTTAAATTCCGTGATTTCATTGTTCATATAAATAAAACATGTTTCTGGTTTTGAGAATAATGTTCTATAAAGGAGGGATGATGAAGAAGTCAGTTTTAGTTATAATTATATCTGCATTTTTATGTCTTCCATCAGTTGTTTTTTCTGCGGGAGATAATTCAAAATGTGATACAAAATACCCTGTAATTCTCGCACATGGTATGGGTGCTCAGGCAAAAATAGTCAATATTGTTGATTACTGGTGGGGCATTGAGGATGCTCTTGAGGATGAGGGAGCAGATGTTTATATTACTTCTGTTAATGGAATGGATTCTACGGCCAATAAAGCAGCTTCTTTCAAAAAACAGTTTTTTGATATACTTGCAATTTCAGGCAAAACAAAGGCAAATATTATCGGGCATTCACATGGTACAATTTATACGAGATATGCTATAAGCAATCTCGGTCTTGCACCTAATGTCGCTTCCTATACAGCACTATCCGGTCCCCACAGGGGAAGTTCAGTAGCGGATTTTATTTTTAAAATTGTCCCCGACAAGGGATGGAATCTTGTGGGTGATACGCTTGATATAGTTTACACTTTTATTTTTGGTGATGATGATCCAAATTCACTTGAAAACGGATGGGAAATGACAAGGCCTTACATGCAGAATGTTTTTAATCCGAACTGCCCGGATGCAGCAGGATTATACTATCAGAGTTACACATCTAAAATCAGATATGCTTCAAACAGTATTATTCTTGGAGTACCATGGCTAATCTGTCTTTCTTATGAAGGGGATAACGACGGTCTGGTTTCGGTTTCTTCAGCAAAATGGGGTAATTTCAGAGGAGTCATTGAAGGCGCATGGTGGAGCGGTGGTGTTGATCATCTTAACATAGTTAATCAGTTTTTCGGAATTACACCGGGATTTGATGCTCCTGAATTTTATGTAGACATGGTCAGTGATCTGAAAGATAAAGGCTTCTAATTTTTTTGAAACATAGATAGTTCTGAACCGGGCTGCGGAATTCTGCGGTCCGGTTTTTTAATTAGAGGAGGGATATGCCATCGGTTACAATTAAAAGGATACTCGTGATTGTGGTTGTAATAATCGGTTTCGCAGTCATTGTTAATATTTTATCAGATATAATAAGTGATGATAATGACGTGTATATTTCTGATAATTACGGAAACATAAACTATAATGATGTAAGAGAATACCTGGCTAAAGTTGATTTCAGTTCTGTAAAAAGCAGTGATTTATTCAGAAGCGGCACTGTTAATAAATATACATTGAAGTTTTTTAAGTATCTTCAGGGAAAATTTAAAGATATGGAGTTTAATGAGCATATAGAGGCAGTACGTCAATATCTTCATACGCTTATGGATAGCAGAGAGGCAGATGAAATGCTCGGACTCTATAAAAAATTTATAGATTATGAAAAGCAGGTGGCCGCTGAACTGAATAACGCCGGTGAACTGAAATCATCTGGAGATTTGCTGCAAGTTTTAAAAAAAATGAAATCTTTGCAATATCAAATTTTTGGTAAAGAAAATGCAGAAATAATTTTCGGAACGATGATGAAGGCTCAGGAATATCCTATTCGCAGGGGGGGGGTTGTGAATGACAACGGGTTATATGCTTCTGAAAAACAAAAACTTCTGCAAAAATTGAATACAGATATGTGGGGCGATGAAGGTTCTAATGTTGAAAATTCAAGAAAGCCTTATACAGCATATACAGAAACTCTTTCTATTTATTCAAAAGACATGTCAGAAATGAGTGATAAACAGAAACAGGAGAAATTAACTGAAATAAGAAAGTCTATATTCCCGCCTGATGTTGTGCTCAGGCTTGAAGCTGTTGACAGCCGGATTGAAACTGAAAAAGAGAGAGACGCTCAATATCAGAAAGATTATAATGAAATTATGCAAAGAAACGATATTTCAGAAAATGAGAAAAATATTGAAATCAGAAATTTGCAGAATAAAATTTACGGTGAAGATGCTGAATCAATAAGAAGAATGGACAATATTACAAAGAGTAGTGAGGAGTTAAAAAAGAATTATAAAATAAATTAGATTTTCTTTTTTTTTATTTCACGTGGTACGATGATGATGAGAATAAGAATGATAGAAATTATTATAATCCAGTCACCTGTTTTTGAATAGAAAGATCTTTCTGTAAATACAGGGAGAACCCCATGAGAAATATCACGGGTGTTCAGCGGGATCATGGTGATTGTCTCTCCGGCTGGTGATACTGCAAATGATATACCACTATTGGCTGCCCGTATTATACTTATCCTGTTCTCTATTGCGCGGGCAATAACAGCATACTGCTGTATATGAGGCACACTGCTGTCGCCGAACCATGAATCATTCGCAACATTAATCAGCAGATCTGCCCCTGAGCGTGCCTGCTTCCGTATCACTGAAGGATAAATGGATTCAAAACAAATGGTGAATCCGGTTAAATTTTTCCCTGTTTTGTATATGCTTTTTGAAGTTCCTTCTGAAAATTTAGCGGGTGAATTCAAAAAAGATCCGGCGCTGTTGCCGAAAAAAGGGCGTTCAGAATAAGGGAATAGAATTTTTTTATCATAAATATATTCGAGTCCCTGTTTTCTCATAACAAAGATCGAGTTAAAAGTTTTGCCCTTGTTGTCCCTGCGTATTCCCCCGGTTATAAAAAATCCCGAATCATGAAGACCTCCTGATACACCGGACATTATATCATAATTGATTTTATCAGATGAATTCAGCACAGTCTCCGGCCATATAGTAAAATCTGCATCTGCTATTTTATTTTTTGTTAATTGAATGTATGACTGGTATCTCGCCGCACTTGTAGATTCATTCCATCTGTCGTTAGATTCATCGTTCCCCTGAATAATGATGTATTTAATCTTTTCAAAGCTTTGGAACGACTCAGTAACATTTTTCTTTTTTAAAATACCGTAAGTCAGAATTGAAATCATAAAAATAAGAAGCAGAAGCATGTTGAATAAAAATTGAGTGTGAAATACCAGTTTATTTAGTTTTAAGAATATTGCGGATGTATATGATTCTTTTGGTGAATTTAAATTTTGAGATACATTTTGTCTTATTATAATCATGAATTCAGTGATGGCGGAGTTAATCAGTATTACAATAAAAGTTATTCCGTGTATTCCCGTTAAGTCAGCAAGCTGGATGAATGGTGTATATACCTGGGTATAACCTGCAAGTCCCCACGGGAGCATAAATGAAGATAGTTCTTTGAAGTAGTCAATGATGATCCAGACTGAAGCCGGGAGCAGCAGACGCTGATATGGATGTGCTTTATATGACCATTGAAGTATTAACGCAAATATAGTATAGATTATAACATTCGGTAATATTATTGTGCAGAATATGAGCAGGAGCGGTACTAAAGGATTATCAGGAGATCCGATGTTTATTGAATAATATAAAGGTTTGCTGAAATAAATAGATATCAGCAGTCCGAATAGAGCTCCTGCTGCTGCGTTTTTTTTAATTTCAGCCTGATGCGCGATTGAATTAAACCAAGGAACAAATGCGATAAAAGCAATATAACCTGAAAAATTAAAGGGGAACGAAACAATAAAAAGGATAGCAGATAAGAAAGAATAAAAAAGAAACATCTACCTACCAGAGGTATTTGATCGGATTAAGAGTTACTCCATGACGATAAACTGTATAGTGTAAATGGTTTCCTGTCGATCTCCCTGTTGAACCGACTGCTGCAAGAACATCGCCCTGTTTTACCCACTGACCCTGTTTGGCAAATATCTTTGAACAGTGAGCATAGAATGTGGTGTATCCGTCATAATGCTGAACAATAACTGTATACCCGAAACCTTCTTTCCATCCTGTAAAGAAGACCATGCCGTCTCTTACTGATTTTATAGGTGTTCCGTGATGAGTAGCAATATCAATGCCGTTATGAAATTCATAACCTTCTCCATATATTGGATTTACTCTTTCACCGAACATTGATGTAAAAAAACCTGTGTCTACAGGATCGAGAAATGCCATCTTATATCTATATATTTTTTCTATGCTGTCGTTAACAATCTGCGGTCTTGCTTTTTCAAAAAAAACTATTCTCATGTCATCCGGAGAAACTAATCTGAATATTCCGGGTTTATAGTCCCCTTGAATTATGCTGTCTACTCCGATTAGTTTGTTCATACGTGAAACATCTCTATAATCGTCAAATGCAAAAAGAGTACCGTTTTTTGAAGGTATAACAATTGTCTGCCCCGGTTTAAGTTCCAGTGCTTTCAAATGCGGGTTTGCTGATATCAGGGTATCAATTGATATGCCGTAAGCACGTTTTATTGACCAGAGTGATTCATTTCCGGTTACTTTGTATATCTGCAGATGCACTCCCGGATTGTAAGGGTATTTATTTATGAATTCTATATAATCTTTTTCTGAAACAAATAAAGGGAAGCCATCTTTTGTGATGTATGAATCCTGGTTAATATAAACTTTTTTTAAGAAGAGATATGAAATTATATTGCCTGAAAATATTACCAGAAGAGCAAAAATAAGCGCGCCAATTGCGTATCGCTTATACATTTCCAGCTGGTACATTGTAGGCATTGTCATGAAGTTTTTTCCAGCTCCTTTGCTCTATTAAATGCGGATTCAACAGCATCAATGACTATTCCATTGAATCCGGCACGTTCAAGTGAATGTAAGGCTTGAATTGTGGTCCCACCGGGTGAAGCAACTCTATCTCGCAACATAATTGGATTTTCCATTTTGTCAAGAAACATTTTTGCAGAACCGAATAATGTCTGACCCGCAAGGAGTAGCGCTTCGTTTCTTGATAATCCCATTTTTACGCCCGCATCAGCAAGCGCCTGAATAAATGTGAATACATAGGCAGGTCCGCTTCCTGAAATTGCAGTTACAGCATTCATGTGCTTTTCTTCCATCGATAACACCCGGCCGGTGTATTCAAGAATGCGCATAACTGTTGTTATTTCTTCATTCGTAACATTATCTGTTACAGATATCACAGTCATTCCGCAGCCTGATAAAGCAGGTGTATTAGGCATAGCCCGGATGAGCTTTTTTTCTCCGGTAATCTTTTGCAGCGTTTCAAGTTTTACTCCTGCGGCAACAGATAGAATAATTCCGGAGTAACTTTTTAATTTTTCTGCTACTTTTAATGTAGCATCAGGCTTAACAGAGATAATTAATAGATCTGAATCAGTTATCAGCTCCTCAATGCTGTCAGTTATTCTGATGCCTGTCTCATCTGCGATGCTTTCCAGTTTGTCAGTATTAGTGTCGTATGCTTTTATTAATGCAGGGGAGATCCCTTTACTTATGCCTGTTATAATTGCACTCCCCATGTTGCCTGTGCCTATTACTCCGATCCTGAAATCAGATTTCATCTGTTGTAACTCCTTTTCCCGAAAATTGCTGTTCCGATTCTCAGCATTGTTGCTCCATGTTCAACTGCCATGAGATAATCACCTGACATCCCCATTGAGAGTTCTTTGAGATTAAGTGAAAGATTACGGTTTATATTGATGAGGGTGTCGGCTGTTTCTTTAAATGACTTTTCTGCAAGTTTACTGTCATCGGTGAGCTGGCCTATTGACATCACTCCTTCCAGCCGGAGATTTTTAAGGCTTATAATATATTCCGCAAGTTTGACTGCTTCATCAGGTGATATGCCGCTTTTTGTTTCTTCTTCGGAAGTTTTTATCTGTATAAGAATACGTTGTATTTTATTATTTTTTAAAGCTTCATTATTAACTTTAAGGGCTGTTTCAACTTTATCTATTGAGTGAATCATTTCAAAAAGTTTTACAGCATCTTTAGCTTTGTTTGTCTGAAGATGGCCCAGCATATGAAAGTTAAAATTGCCATGCAGATGAGGCAGTTTTAAAATAGCTTCCTGTACTTTGTTTTCTCCAAATAGTGTTATTCCTGAATCAATGGCTTCCTGAATGTCGGCGTATGGAAATGTTTTGGACACTGATATGATTTTTATATTATCCGGATTACGCCCTGTTTTAAGGGCTTTTTCATTAATTTCTTCTCTTATTCTTCTGTAATTATCAATTATATTCATAGCAGTTAAAATTATTTACATCAAAAGGATTATGTCTTAAAAAAAATATCAAATTATTTATAGTAAAATAAATAAGAATTCATGGCAGAGTCAACATGAATTTTGAATAAAAAATCCGGTTTTTATATATGATTTTTAATGAATTTGATAAAAGATAATGTTTCTGTATCTAAGGGATTAAGCTTATGTGCTTTTTCTGCGGATTTTAATGAGCTGTTAAGATTACCTGTTTCGTATTCTATCTGTGCTATATTTAACCATGTCCCATGATATGATGGAACAATCTCTGCGGCTCTCTTTAGAAGTTTAATTGACTCAGAGGGTGACAACGGGGTTAATACATCTGCTGCTTTAAGGTATCCCCAAATATTGTCAGGGTATTGACTTATGATATTTTTGTACAGGAGTAAGGCTTTTTTATCATCACCTTTTTCGAAATAATAATCACCTTCAAGAATGCCGGTCAGCCAGAAACCGCCGTTTTCATTTTTTCTGTTAGAAGCAAAATCTTTTTCATTATAAGCGGCTTTGGCTGATACCTTAACGCTCTCCCGGAGAATTTTTTTAATCCATTTTTCTGAAATTTTTCTGTCAGTGATATAAAGTCCGCTGTCATTTTTTTCATTCCAGATTGAATCGTTTATTTTACCTTCTTTTCGTGCTTTATTATAGAGAGCGGTACCGGGATAATATGCAACAGGAGAAACAATTGAATCATGGGGGAGAGATGCGTGAAGAAGAGATATTGTACTGCTTATGTCTTTTTCATCTTCGCCCTCCATACCTGCCATGAGATAGAAAGAGAGATATACACCTGCTTTTCTTGTAGCAGCAGATGCACGTTTGATCTTTTCCAGTGAAGTCGATTTTTCGTAGAGCCTGAGAATTTTTTCAGAACCTGATTCTATTCCGAACTGAATATGTTCAAGGCCGCAGCTCTTCATGGCAGAGAGCATCTCAAAATCTATTGTGTCAACTCTTGCCTGGCAATTCCACATCATATATATTCCGCTTTCATTGAGAAGCCTGCAGAATTCAAGAACACGTTTTTTGTTAAGTGTAAAGTTGTCGTCCCTTATTGAGAAATAGACTATCCCGAATTTTTTCTGAATCGATTTGAGTTCATTAATGATATTTTCCGGACTCCGGTATGTTACTTTTTTCTCCCAGAAATATGGCGAAGAACAGTATGTACAGGAAGAGGGGCAACCGCGGGTTGTGATAATATAGCGGAACTGTTCATGTGGATTAACTCCGATCATCTGTCCGCTAAAAGCTGAAGCGCAGGGTATTGAATCAAGGTCAGCTATCCTTTCCTCCCTGAATACTGTTCCTTTGTGAAATTTTTCAGGGGATGCCAGAATTTTTGCTACAGCAATTTCCCCTTCTCCGCGGACTATAAAATCAATTTCCGGGCAGCTATTAAGAATCTGATCAGGAAGAAATGTGGGGTGCTGCCCTCCGGCAATTATAATTAAATCTTTTTTTATTTTTTTAAGCTCTTTGATAAACTTAAGTGACTCGTGGCGATTGAATGAAAAAATTGAAACAGTTACAGCATCAGGTTTTTCACGGAGTGTGATCTCCGCTCCCTTTAATGCGCCGTATTCTGAAAGGTTTACGAGAGTAACTGTGTGCCCCTCTCTTTCAAGAAAGGAAGCTATGGAAGGAACACCCGATGGCATCAGTGAGATAAAATAATCGTCTCTGTCTTTATATTCGCAGAGATAAGCACAGACAACTCTCATCTGCATTCGCTGCTGATTGAATTCACGTAGATCGGAGCGAGATTGCCTACATGTTCAACTCCTTTGAATGACAATTCTTTCCAGAAACCTGCTCCATTGCCGCTGTAAAGAGTATTCCAGTCTTGAAGGAATTGTTTAGACAAAGGGAGATATGACCAGTGCCATTTCTCCTCTTTATATCCTGTGTCGCGGCCAGCAGTATAGGGTTGATAAAATCCGTATTTCGAGGCATTGTTTAAAAGCCAGTGATAAATAATTTTACCTTCACCTTTGCTGTAGTATTCATTATTCAGACTGTTTATATCAAAATCAGTTCCCCAGTGATGACGCGATGTGCCGGGCATTGATGAATATTGAAGTATTAGTTCACCTTTTTTAACCGGGTCTTTTATTTCGTTGATTGATGATATCCCGGTGATCTTTCTTCTCCCTGTCCATTTCTCCTCCCAAATCACTTTCTGCGAATTAAAATTTCTCGTAGCGCTGATTACTGAAATTTTTATCTCAGGATGATCTTTATGAAAATCCTTAAGCATAAGGGATAGGCTTTCTGCTGTTTCCTTCCGGAGATATTGGCCTTTTCTTGAAACAGGGATATCTGTTTTATCAAGATTTATGAACAGCGGATGTATGGATGGATCAAATTTACCTGTCACATAATTAAAAACAGGAATCATATAGATTCCTGTTTCTTCTGACATCGATATTCCGCTCAATGTGAGCAGAATTAAAAAGGGTGTAATAATTCTACATATTAATGACTGCAAAACAGGCCTGTTTGAGTTTGCTTATCAATGTTCCATCTGGCTTGTTGCAGGTGGATATATACCTTTTTTTCTTCTGTAAATGGCAATACCGAACCTGATGCAACCTGACACACACACAAAACCGACAATAATGCTTGCAATCACAATAAAGTTTCTCACCAGAAGGTGATATTCCAGCATAAAATCAATGATTGCTCTATCCATTTGAAACTCCTTGAAGATGGACTATATTTTTATAAGAAATTATCATTAAAGATAATAATGTCAATATTAATTCATATAATTTTAAATAAAAAACCCCTCGTAGTATGTGATATATTTACCGTGGCACCATAGTATATCTGAGTTATAGCTGTTCTGTGGAACAGAGCTTAGGGACTCATGATTAATTTAAAAATAAAAGATAATTTTTAAACAGTTTTAGTATTATTTAATCAGTTATATCTCTGCTGTTTATGTTGCTGGAAGAGGTTATTTAAGAGAATTTATGATAAAAACAGGTTTAACAATATCTATTGAGAAAAATGGCAGCATTGAAGAGTATGCAATCCCTTCGGATTATGTAAGGGCAGTAGCAGGATGCGGGGCTATTCCTGTACTTATACCTCCTCTTGAAGATAAAGATAAACTTGATCAGATAATTTCTGGAATCGACGGCATTATTATGACAGGTGGGGATGATATCTCCCCTGAAATGTATGGTGAAAAGAACACAGGACTATCGCGTAATACTTCGGGAATAAGAGACGAGGCGGAATTATATATTCTTGATAAAGTGCTGAATTCTGGGAAACCGGTGCTGGGAATTTGCAGAGGGTTTCAGCTTATAAACGTTTATTTTGGCGGTACACTTTACCAGGATCTGGAGAGCCAGTTCAGGATAGGGATAAATCACAGAAATATGTTTGTTAATCAGGAAGATCTTCACCATGAAGTCAGAATTGAGGAGGGGACCATGCTTTCTGAAGTAATAAGGAGCGAAAGATTTATGGTGAATTCAAGGCATCACCAGGGTGTAAAAAATCCCGGCAAGGGACTTGTGCAGTCAGCATTTTCAAGTGACGGGCTTATTGAGGCCGTGGAGCATCCTGAAATGAATATCATAGCAGTTCAATGGCATCCGGAAAACCTTGCAGGGCTTGGCGGGAAGTATAAAGCTCTTTTTCTTGATTTCATTAATCGCTGTGAACTGTCCGGAAGAAAGAAGTAAACATGTTTCAGCATAGGTAGGGAGCTTGAGTAACTGTAAGTATAGTATAAAGATAACAGGCATATATAGATGAAGCATCACAAAGGGGGAGCATAGTGAGTCCCATCAGACGAGAACAGCAGAAGGTCTATCCCGCGAAGAGAATAGTGGATATACATTCTCAGCCTGATGATACCTCATGCGGGCCCACATGCCTTCATGCTGTTTATAATTTTTTTGATGACCAGGTATCTCTTGATGAAGTGATTGCTGGTGTAAAATCTCTGCAGGAGGGGGGGACTCTTGCAGTAAATCTTGGTATACATGCTTTAAAACGGGGATATACAGCAAAGATTTATACTCTTAATCTGCATGTTTTTGATCCCACCTGGTTTGAATTGAGCCGTGAAAAAATGATAATGAAAATGACGAAAAGGGGGGAAGGGAAGGGTGATCCTAAACTCAGTTTCGCCATTGAAAGCTATGTCGAATTTCTTGAGTTGGGTGGTGAAATCAGTTTCAGAGATTTCTCCACCGGGCTTTTAAAGAAATATCTTTTCAGGAATGTGCCTGTTATATCCGGTTTAAGTTCTACTTTCCTTTATAGATCGAAAAGAGAGAATGGAATTTTAAACAAGGAGGATGATATCCTTGGTGACCCTTCCGGCCATTTCGTTGTGCTTGTCAGATATGACAGGCTTAAAAAGCGGGTTCTGCTTGCTGATCCTTTCAAGAAAAATCCCATCGCTGGTGAACAGTACTATTATGTCAGCGCCAACAGGCTGATTAACTCAATACTTCTGGGTATTGTGACTTATGATGCGAACCTGCTGATCGTTGAACCCCGCACAGGTTAAGGACGGTTTCTGGTGTCGAATTATATCGTTGTAAACAATGTTAAAAAATGGCAGTTCAACATCCCGGGTGTTGAGGTAATCTCTGCGAGGGATTATCTTCTTAAAAATGATTATATCCGCAAGCGGGGGGTCAGAATTTTTAATTTATGCAAGACCTACAAGTACCAGTCAATCGGGTATTATGTATCTCTCATCGCGCTTGCAAGAGGGCATAAAACATTCCCGGATATCAATACAATTCAGGATCTTAAGGCGCCTCATGTAGTAAGGGTTATTGCGGAAGATATAGAAATTACAATTCAGCGCAGCCTGTCACATATTCAGTCAGATTCTTTTGTGTTAAGCATTTATTTCGGGAAGAATATCTCAAAAAAATATGACTGGCTCAGCTCACAGATATACAGGCTTTTCCAGGCGCCGCTTCTACGTGTCTATTTCACAAACAAAGTTGATAAATGGAAAATTCAGAATATTCAGCTCCTTTCCACAAAGGAGATCCCGGAAGAACATCATGATTATGTTATTAAGTTTGCCACGGATTACTTTTCGAGGAAGATTCAGGGACTTAAAAGAAAGCCTCCTGCTCCCTACGATCTCGCTATACTGCTTAATAATTCAGAACAGACCCCACCCTCAGACAGGAAAGCCATTGAGAGGTTTATTCGCGCAGGAGAGAAAACCGGATTTAATATAGAACTTATTGATAAAGACGATATGCACCGGCTCCCGGAGTTTGATGCCCTGTTTATCCGGGAAACCACTTCAGTCAATCACCACACGTACAGGTTTGCGCAGAGAGCATCCGCGGAGGGGCTTGTTGTTATAGATGATCCTGAATCGATTATTAAATGCACAAACAAAGTTTATCTGGCCGAACTTCTAAAGCACTACAGGATACCGGCTCCAGGAACTGTTGTAGTAAGCAGGGAAACTGCTGAATCAAGTCTCGGTGGAATGGTATTCCCTATTATACTGAAGAAGCCGGACAGCTCATATTCCCAGGGTGTAATAAAGGTGGATAATATCAGGGATTATCACGAGGTAATCTATTCACTCCTCGATAAGTCCGAGCTGGTTATCATTCAGGAATTTATTCCCACTGATTATGACTGGAGGATCGGCATTCTTGATGGAAAGCCATTGTATGCCTGCAGATATTTCATGGCTGAAAATCACTGGCAGGTTATTAACTGGAATGAAAAGAAGAAGTCTCCTAAGCATATGGGGGATAGTGAGACACTGAATATTGAGGATGTGCCTGTTAATGTAATTAATACCGCGGTTAAAGCTTCTAAGCATATAGGTAACGGACTTTATGGAGTTGATCTAAAAGTCCTTGGAAAGAAATGTTTTGTCATTGAAGTGAACGATAATCCAAGTATAGACAGCGGGCTTGAGGATGCTGTGCTTAAAGATAAATTATATTGCAATATTATGAATGTTTTTTTTGAGAGAGTGAAGCGCATTAAGGAGAACCACCATTAGATAGTGGTTCTCCTTAATGCGCTTTTATTTTACTTCGGGGAGAGTGTCTGTTCTGTCGCCGGCTATTACAGGTTTAAACCACTGGAAGTTCTGAGTAGCTCTGCATTTGAAGATATTATAGAAACTCCTGTCACGATAGAAATAAACTCCGCACCCCATCTGTAACGCGGATTTAGAGAGAATATTGCCCCTGTGTCCGGAAGAGTTCATCCATTGAGCAAGAAGGGATTCCGCGAGAGATATATATGTATGGTTCTCTATGAGCGGTCCGTTAGCACTGTAGCTGAATTCCCCTTTCTCAACATTTTTCGGATATATTGGAGAGCCGGGCCTGTAATTAATTCCGAAGCTCTCTGCAATATTTTCCGCAAGTGCAGGGTTTGTAATGCCGGCAAGTTTCCCCCGTGACGAAGGATCTCTTCTGCTGCTATCCCTGCTGTTTGTGTGTGAAAAGAAATTTTTTTCAACCATAAGTCTGGAGTGGTGCCATGCGGCAATCTCAAGCTCCTGTGAATATTCGAGGGGATTTAATCCGTTTTTTACACGTACTTCATTTGTCATGAAAAAAATCGCAGCATTTGCCAGGGGATAATCAATGGCGTCGGGATCGATCTTCTGATTAAACCGGGGATTTGTTCTGAAGTTTTTGTAATCGGTTGCAGAGTAGTCTGAATAGTTCCATCCTGCATAGAGTGTACCTGTTAATAAAAGCACCAGTAATGCAATTACGACCTGTTTCATAAATATCCCCCTGATTTGCTTTAAAATAATCAGATTTGTGATTTGCGGCAATCACTTTAACATATATTTTTTTCTCTGCTTGTCATCCAGTTTTTCGATTGCATAGCGCAGCATTGTGCGCGGCATTGATTTGCTGTGTTTGTCGAGAAAATCTGTCAGAACGTTTAAATCTTTTTTACCGGCTTCGCGCAGCATCCATCCAGTTGCCTTATGAATCAGGTCGTGTTTATGATCCATAAGTTTTTCGCAAAGTGATAGTGTGTCATTGAAATCCATGTTTTTTATAAAATGATGCGTACTGATAACAGCTATTCTCTGTTCCCAGATAGAAGTGCTCTCCGCCAGTTTATAGAGAATAGCTCTGTCTTTATCCATGAGATAATGGCCAAGAATTTTGTCTGCGGTGAGATCAACAAGATCCCAGTTATTTATCATCTCTGTATTCGCAAGATAAAAGCCGGCAATATTTTTCCGGACATCATCATCCCCCTTTGAGTATTGCTGTACTAAAATCAGGAGAGCAGTGAGCCTGCACTCATGCACAGGCTCAGAAAGGAGTTTTCTTATGTCATCGAGAGTCGCATCTGAGTATTTTTTAGCAATTTCTCTCTGAGCAGGAACAGTAATCCCCCAGAAGATGTCACCCTCGCCGTATTCACCTTTGCCGGTTTTAAAGAACCTCGCCAGAAGAACAGCCTTTTCAGGATTGGCGGCTTTTTTGAGATCGGATTTTATCTGTCTATATCCCGGCATTGATCTACTTTACCATTTCATCAATAATTTCTTTGACGGTTTTTACGTCTCTTATAAGTGCGCTGACTTCACCTGCACCTGCAGGGACGAGATCAAATTCAGCAGAATTCCATGCTTTTGATGCATTCGCCAGCTTGAATTCTTTCTTCATGTCAAAGCCTGGTGATTGAATTTTTGTGCGAAGTTCAGGTGTAATGATTGCTCTCATCATCATGTTGTCAACAGGGAGAAGTTCAGTCCCACCATCAGTGCAATTTACAATCTGCTCTTTCCATCTGGTGTGTATCGGGCTCTCTGTGGTCGCCATGAACCTCGTACCAATCTGTACACCCTGTGCTCCAAGGGCAAAGGCAGCTTTGTATCCCCGTGAGTCCGCTATGCCTCCAGCTGCGACAACAGGTATATTCACATGATCAGCTATTAACGGTACAAGCACCATTGTTGATGACTCCGGCCCTGTTGACCGGAGACCGCCCGCTTCTGCTCCTGCTGCCACGATTCCGTCAGCGCCGGCCTGCTCAGCGCTTATAGCGTGTTTAACAGAGAGAAGTACATGGAGGCCTTTTATTCCGAATTCGTGCAGCAGCGGATATATTTTTCCCGGGAAGCCCACTGATGTTGTCACTGTCTTAATGCCGGCATCAGCAAGGAGCGGGATGATCTTTTCATTAAGCGGATTGATGATCATAATGTTCGCACCGAATGGTTTGTCTGTTTTTTTCTTAACTTCTGCAAGTAGTCTTTTCACTTCTTCAATGTCATTCATGAATCCAAGTGCCAGCATACCGTACCCGTCGGCTTCACTTATCGCTGCAACAAGTTCCGGACTGTTAATTGAACCTATGGGTCCCTGGATTATCGGATACTTGCTTCCTAACATATCAAGCAGTTGTGACATATATTTCTCCCCTGTGTATATATTTTTTATTAAAGGATAGTTATCCTCATGTCAGTTGCTTTTTCCAAAAAAACAGAAGGGATAACAAAAATCAAGTTTTAATTGTTGACTCTTGATTAATGCTCTGTTAATGTATATTTACCACTTAACAGCGTACAACTGATATGCTCATCGAAAAAAACCGTATAAAAAATATTTGTGATTATATTGATTATACTGTCAGGGAAGACAGCACAGTGTTTTCTATTCAGATCAAAGCGTTAAAAAAAGATATTGAAAGATCACTCCGCAAAAATAATATCATGTCTCCGGAGATAGAGTTTCTAATAAAAAGATTATGAATATCCTGATCCTCCGTATAATTAAAATCGCTGTTTTTATTGTTTCTTTTCTGGTGGCGTCGAGGATCGCACTCGCTCTGTTGAAAAAAAGAAATCCCCGAGCAGTTGTCTCTGATCCTGAAATCATAGTGATCTCAGTAATCTCCGCTGCCGTAATAACCACATGTGCGTCTTTAATTCTCAAAGCTTTTATTTGACCTTCAGTAACAGTCGTTGTATATTGTGTTCATATTAAATAGAGGTGAAGTAAATGGATGTTCAGAACATAACAGGGAGTGATGTAGTTGTAAGGGAATTTTCACCGCAATATACACAAAAAAGCGAGCAGGCTCCTGAACATAAAAATGAAACATATACTTCACGGGAGAGGCCCGTTGAAGAAGGGAAAGGCGGAACAATAGACAGGCTCGCTTAAAATCGCGGCTTTTTTAAAAAATGTGAGAGCCGCAGATCCCGCCGCTCTCACAAGTGAGGAAGTAATCTGTACTATTCTTCGATGTACATTGAATTTATAACGTTAGTATATTTCTGATTTATGATTTTTCTTCTCAGTTTTGATGTAGGAGTAAGCTCGCCGGATTCCTGAGTAAGTTCATTAGCCAGCAATGTGAAACTCTTAATCTTCTCAACCTGTCCCAGATCCTTTGTTGCTCCATTGATTCTCTCTTCGTAGAATTTTATAATCTCAGGATTTCGTACAAGGTCTTCTTTATCTTTAAATGCAATTCCCTTATCAGCAGCGTACTGCATTAAAAGTTCGAATGACGGGACAATGAGAGCTGATATATATTTTCTAGCGTCACCAATAGCAACTGCCTGATCAATATAAATATCATCTTTCAGAGAAGTTTCTATCAGAAGAGGAGAGATATTCTTGCCACCGGCTGTGATAATTAACTCTTTAATACGGTCAGTTATTTTTATATAGCCTTCAGGAGTTATTTCACCAACATCGCCTGATTTGATCCATCCATCGGGAGTGAACATCGCTCTGGTTGCCTCCTCCTTCTTCCAGTAGCCTGCCATCTGCGCGGGGCTGGTCATCTGAAGCTCCCCCTCATCAGATACCCGCACTTTCATCAGCGGAACAGGTTTTCCGCTTGTTCCGAAACCGATATCTTCAGGTGTGCAGACACAAACAACAAATATTTCTGTCATGCCATAACCCAGACCCATATTGAGGCCGGCATTGTAGAAGAAGCGGTTGATCTCAGGATTAAAAGGAGCACCTCCCACATGGAAAAACATGCATCTCCCTCCCACAACATTCTGAATTTTGGAGAGAACAAGTTTTTTCGCGACAGCATGCTTTATTTTAAGCCCCAGGGGGATATTCTTTTTATGATGGTAGAGCGGATAATACTGTGAACCCACGTTAAGTGCCCAGCCGAATAACTTCTGTTTAGCAGGAGGAGCGCTTTTCAGACCTTCGGTAATTGTCCCGTATATTTTCTCCCATACGCGGGGTACGCTTGTCATGTAGTGAGGCCTTACCTCTTTTAGAAATTCCATGATCTGCTTCGTGTCGTGGCAGTAGTGGTTTTCTGCTCCACGGTCAAACATGAAATAGGTCCATGCCCTCTCAAATACGTGACTCAGCGGGAGAAAGCAGAAGCTCACATCATTCTCTCCAATTGCCATGGGGTAACCTGTGGCAAAAAGCATTGTAAGGAGATTTGTATGTGTCAGCATAACACCTTTGGGCTCCCCTGTTGTCCCTGATGTGTAAATCAATGTTGCGAGATCATCGCCTTTGGCGGAAGAGAGTCTCCGGTTAAGCTCTGCGTCTTTATCTGTTTTATGTCCTGATTCAATGAATGCATCAAAGTATAAACTTTCAGGGCCGCTGATATTGACCTTTCTGTCAAATGCAATTATTGTCCTGAGATACTTTGAGTTTTTTAGGATCTCCCTGCATGCGTCATACTGCCTCTGGTCAAAGATAAACATGATTCTTATCTCAGCGTCATTAACAATATATTCCGCCTCTTTTACCGAATTTGTTGCGTAAACCGGTACAGAAACACCACGTATGCTGAGAATTGCCGCATCAGCGATACTCCAGTTTGCCGTATTAGGTGAGAAGATCCCCACCATCTCATGCTCTTTAACTCCCCTTTCAAGCAGAGCCTTTGCTGCACCGTCAATTCTGTAACCGAATTCTTTCCATGATGTTGATACCCATGAACCGGTTGTTTTATCTTTCATGGCTGTTTTATCGCCATACTTCCGGACTCTATTTCGGATCATTACTGCGATGTGAGGATTTTTCTTCAGGTATTCCTGATACTCTCTCTCGTAATTTGCCGACATGATTGCCTCCAGGATGATTTATATATTTACCGGAATGTTTATCATATAAAATCTGTTCTGTCTACAGAGCTTATAAATCCGTTGTTTTATAATTGACGGATTTATAAATCAGTTGTTTTTCATTATAGCAAATAACGTACTGATTATTAAATCGTAAACTGCTACAGTAATAATAAAAGAAAGCGGGAAGACAGGGTTATTATGGGAGATGTAATCATAAACTTTTTCGTATTCAGTTCCTTCCTTATCGCTCTGTTGATCTCCCTTGGCGAACTTGTTCAGAAGGAAAAGTCCTTTGTTGATTATATTTTTCTTTCATCTTTCCTGGGACTTGCCTGCTGGTACCTACAGCTTTCTTTATTTGCCACAGGTGTTTTCCATGATAAAGCGCTGAATTATTATATTATTGCAGCATTATCACCTGTTGCATTCGCAGTGCCTCCGCTGATGTCAAACCGCTATAGATGGATAATAACAGACAGGCATTCAATAAGGAAAAAATCTATCTTTGTTTTTATCCCGTCTCTTGTTTCTATTGCAATAGTCTCAGCTCCGGTTTTTTATGAAGTGCTCCGCTTTAGCGGAAGTTTTTATCTGAAAACATTCCTCTCCAGTCCTGAATTCATGTCGCTTCCTGTTTATTTCAGGATTGTATACGCCCTGATCCCCCTTGAGAGTATCTATCTTATTGTGATGATGATACCTGTCCTGAGAGGCCTTTTCACTATGATTAAGGAGAGCAGGGGGACTCAGAATGCTGATGTTTCGAAAATGGGTTATCTCTTCGCATCACTGATTACCCTGTCGAATATTTTTGCATTAGCAGGGTTACTCTTCTCAATGCCTTTTCTTAAATTCGCCATATTGTTCTCCACTGCTGCTATGACAGGAGTATATCTCATGACGCAGAGACACCCTGATTATAACAGGCTTCTGAAAAGTATAACCCGGAAACACCATTATGAGAGGTCTCAGATCCGTGGGCTTAATGTCTCTGCTGTAACAGAAAGGCTGTTCGAACTGATGGATGATGAAAAGATCTTTGCAGATGAGGAGCTCACGCTCCATGCACTTGCTGATGAGCTTGGCATAACTCCTCATCAGTTATCCGAAATTCTGAACAGGGAAATTAAAAAGAATTTTAATTCTTTCGTAAATGAATACAGAGTGGAGGAGGCTAAAGAGCTTCTCATTGAACAGCCGGACAGATCAATTCTTTCAGTGGGGGTTGCAGTCGGGTTTAATTCCGCCACAACTTTCAATGCAGTCTTCGGGAAGGTGGCAGGAATGACTCCGGGGAAATATAGAAAAATCATGCTGAATAGAAAGAAGTGATCACTCTTCGCGATAGCCGAGTTCCCAGATAAACACCGGCAGTCTCCCATTTCTGTTTTTATAATAAATCAGATGCAGCTCATCTTTAGCGCGGGTCATTGCGACGTAAAATAATCTTCTCTCCTCTTCAATGTCGGAACCCCTGTCCGGAATTATTCTGTCTGATATACCTGCGATTATGACTCTTTCGAATTCAAGTCCCTTTGATGCATGCATGGTCATAAGATTTATGCTATGGTCGAGATTCAGGGTGAGGTATTTACTTATAATTTCACCCTGGGAGTTGTTTCTGTAAAGTATCCCGGTCTCTTTTGCAGATGACTCTTCGCATTTAATTCTGCTGATTAAACCCGCCTCACTGATAGCATCTTCTGTCTGATGGAAAAAGATCCTTCCCCCTCTCCCTCGAAATGATGTTATTGCCTTATCTGTCCTGAACCTGTTCAGCCTGATAAACCTGTTGCTTAATGTTACGATTTCTTTGCGTGACCTGTAGTTCATTGTGAGCTTATGTATCTCTGCTTCAGGAAAATGTTCTTTTATATTTATCAGGAAATGAACCCTGCTCCCTCTGAATTTATAAATGCTCTGAAAGTCATCACCAACCATAAAAAGATTTTTTTCTTTAACAGGAACAACAGCTTTCAAAAGCCGCAGATTATTTTCTGATGTGTCCTGGAATTCATCAACAAAGATGTATGTATATCTGCTGTGAAGGTCATTCATTACATCAGGATAATTTTCCAGCAGATCTGCTGCGTCATCAATCATATCTTCATAATCTATTAGATTATTTGAAGCTTTATACCCGCAGTAGTCTTTATTAACACTGAGCAGCTCGTTGTATAATGGCGAGCTTTTAAGTTTTTTCATCATATAGTCAGGCAGCCTGTCGATATTTTCCGCTATGCTAAGTACCGCATCATAAGGTACTCCTGAAAATCTTCCGGGATCGCGCATAACAATATCCCGCATAACCTTCTCTTTATCTTCTTCTTTAATAACTGCTGGAAACGACGACTGCTTTTTCATTTTTAGATAATCGCTGCTGTATTCTTTAAGAAGTTTCAGGCTGAAGGAGTGGTATGTCCCGGCAAAGCCGATTTCACCGGTTGAACTGCTGCTTTTACTGATCCGCTCACGTATCTCTTCAGCGGCTTTTCTGCTGAAAGTAAGGACAACTGTTTTTTCCGGTGAAGCTGTTCCTGACTCAACACAGTTGATAATCTTTTTAATCATCGTT
Organism: Spirochaetia bacterium UBA5763; assembly: GCA_002418835.1. Lineage (GTDB taxonomy): Bacteria > Spirochaetota > UBA4802 > UBA4802 > UBA5550 > UBA5550. The sequence continues at coordinate 276,031 of DIEX01000019.1, forward strand.
GTTGTTTTCCCTGTACCTGCTCCGGCGATAACAAGTGATACTCCGCCGGTTCCAATTGATGCTTTAGCCTGGTTTTTATTCATCTTCTTCATGCAGATAATACGAATCAGGGTGGGTATTTTTTAAAAATAAAACAATGCTACGGTGTTTTTTTAAGCATGGATTTCACCGGTTTTTTTCTTGTAAAATAGAGGGGGCCAATAATATTGTTTTATATCAGAATCAGTTAAGGGAGATTTATCATGGGTTTTTTCAGGGCAGAAGGTATTAAAGAGTATAAAGCGATTGCATCAAAAAATAACGGGAACGTAGCGATTATTCTCGAAACACGGAACGGGGAAAAATCTCCTGCTGTAGAACTTGCTGTTATGGCAACATCACCAAGGCAGTTCGCCATAAAGATGAATGAACTTAAATATTTTGAGAAAGCTTTCACTGAGAAATTCCCTCAGAGGGATGAACATACATACTGCAAATTCGGTCCAGCCAATGAGGAGTTTCATTTAGGTGCTGATGAAATAAAAATAAAGAGCAGCGGAAAAGCTGTCACTATAAAAAAAGTCCCGTATTACACAGGGCTTCTGGACAGGTAGGATTCATAGATAGGCTTCATATCATCCGGTTCAAACATTCATCTCTTTCAGAAAGTCAATGATTGACGCGACCCTGATACCTTTTTTTATGTTATATGGCTCTTTAACAGGCGCAATTACCCATGCATTATCAATTCCCAGATCTTCAAGTGAGTTATAAAAACCTTTTGTTACTTCCGGAGCTGTAGAGGATTTGCATTCAATAGCTATTTTTTTACTCCCTTTTTCAAGGATAAGATCAATTTCCGAACCGTTTGAAGTTCTGTAAAAGTAACCTTTATACTCATGCATTTCAGTCATGATGTTTTCTATTACAAATCCCTCCCATGACTGGCCATATATTGTATGCCCCAGAAGATCGTTGAATGTTTCTACTCCAAGGAGTGAATGAAGGATGCCTGTGTCACGGATATATAATTTGGGTGATTTAACGAGACGTTTTTTCAGATTATTAGAATAGGGCTGGAGCTGCCGGATCATAAAAGTCTGTTCAAGTATATTCAGATAGTTTTTAATAGTGTGGTGAGTAACCCCGATTGATTCACCGAGTTTTGAACTGTTCAAAACCTGGCCATGAGAGTGAGCACACATATGCCACAAACGTTCAATATTTTTTGAAGGGATTGTTATTCCTAATTGTGGAATATCTCTTTCAAGAAATGTTCTTATGAAGTTTACTCTCCATCTCCCGCTGATGGAATCGTCAGGTGCAAGATAGCTTTCAGGAAACCCGCCTCTCAGCCAGATAGTCAGCATATCATCAAAGGATTTATAAACTTCTGACAGAAGAAAAGGTGTCAGTTCAATATATGAAATTCTACCCGCAAGAGTTTCTGAACTTTGTTTAATAAGATCCTGTGACGCTGAGCCGAGAATAATCAGTTGTCCTTTTTTTCTGCCGGAATCAAGAATGCTTCGCAGGGGAGGGAAAAGTTCCGGTCTTCTTTGAATTTCGTCAAGGCAGACAAGTCTATCTCTGTTCTGTTCAAAGAACATCAGCGGATCTTCGATTTTTCTTAAATCTGCCGGATTTTCAAGGTCGAGATATAAAAGTTCAGGGAGAGTTTTTTTTAAATGAAGAGCAAGAGTTGATTTCCCGCACTGCCTGGGCCCGAGAATCGCAACACAGGGAAAATTTTGAATATCATTCAGTATAAGTCTTTCAAATTTTCTTTTAAAGTAAGTATGCATATTGAAAACATTGTTTCCAATATGCATAAATGTCAAGCGTATTTTTATCAGCCGGTTATGCTTATAATGCCAGGTATAGGTAGTCAGCTTCCGGACAGGTAACTGTCTAAAGCCCTCTCATACTTTCAGGCTTCAGCATACCTGTATTCTCGGACTCAAGAATCCCGTTTATAAGATCCAGCATCTTCTTTTTATCTTTCTGCAGGGTTCCGTTTATAGGCAGATAGTTAGAAGCGTGCACACCTACAAATTTAAGATTATCAATTGTTATATTCTCGAATATAATCTTCATTTCGCGCAGTGTCTCCAGGGGGGTGAGGAGTTCAATCTCCCCTCTCTGCACCTGGTTATAAAATACAGTTCCGGGCACAGGAGTAACAGTAAGTGCTGCAAGATATTGCGGTTTCATCTCGTTTGTGATTTTTGCTGTTGCAACGGCGTGTTCCTCTGAACGGGGCCCTCTCCCGGCAAGGCCCAGGAGCACCATAGACGAGAGGTTCCACCCTGCTTCGTTCAGGTTAAGCCCGGCCTGTAGCATCTCATCATACCCCACGCCTTTATTTATTTCACGGAGGAGTCTGTCATCCCCGGTCTCAACTCCGAGGTATCCCTTCTTAAGACCCGCTGCTGCAAGAGCTTTGAGGTCATCCATGCTCTTTCTGAGAATACTCTGCGGCCCCACATAAGTCCCCACATGGCGCAGGGAAGGGAAGGCTTTCTTGAGCTCATCCAGTATCTCAAGGAGCATCGGTGTTTCTATATCAATTGCATCTCCGTCACAGAGAAAAACCTTCTGCACATCACCCATTGACTTTTTTGCCATGGATATATCCTCTTTGATCTCGGAGATCGTTCTTACCCTGTACTTTTTGTCTTTGTACATTGCGCAGAATGTACATTTATTGTGCGAACAGCCGATTGTACATTGAAGCAGGTAACTGTCAGCTTCACTGAACGGCCTGAATATATTCCCTTCGTATCTCATATTATTATGTTATCCTATTCTTATAAAAATTACACCGGCTATAATAAGTGTTATCCCTATGACCTTCATCATTGTAACAGGCTGAACCTGGTATCCTAAAAGCCCGTAATGATCAAGCACCATTGATGTTATTATCTGCCCTGCAAGTATCAGCGCCAGCATTGAAACTGCACCCACATTATTCGCCAGAATTATACATGACGCAACATAAAACGCGCCCAGTATACCTCCTGTCCAGATCCACCAGGGGGCTCCAGAAAAAGATGAGAGAGCCGGAACCGGCGACCGCGTCACAACTGCAAATATGATCAGAGTCATTGTCCCCGCGAGAAATGATATGATTGACGCTGTAACAGGTGATCCTGTGTAGACATTAAGTTTCGCGTTAATCCCTGCCTGTGTGGGGATTGTTGCCCCTGCAAGAAGTGCCATTGCAAGATATAAAATCATATACTTCATCTGCTACCTCTCCTCCCTGAAATATGATTCACCGAGACTTGCGGGGGGAGATCCTGCGCTGGATTTCCCTGCTGAAACAAGTATAAGGATTATGATTGTCACTAAATATGGAAGCATATCTATCATATACTGCGATATGTGGAAATCATACTTCTGTATCCTGAACCCGATGATGTCAAGGCCGCCGAAAAGAAAGGCTCCGGCTAAAACCCTGTAGGGATTCCACCTGCAGAATATAACAAGCGCAACCGCAATCCATCCGCGCCCTGCTGTAACATTCTCCTGCCATGACGGGATGTACACAAGTGAAAGGTAAGCCCCAGCTAAACCGCATAACAGCCCGCCAATCAGTATGTGAATATACTTGTACCGTGACACCTTAATCCCTGCGGCATCAGCAGCAGCGGTGTTCTCGCCTACAGAACGGAGGTTAAGCCCGATACTTGTTCTATATAGATACAGCCCCGCAACTATTGCAGCAATATATCCTGTGTAAACCAGCATCCCCTGGTTGAAGAATATCTGCCCGATCACAGGGATGTCCCCCAGCAGCGGAATTTTGAAGTCTGCAAAGAAAAGTTTCATGCTCTCAGGAATTACCTCTCCCATGAGACCCTGACCCATGAAGCTGGAAAAACCGGTGCCGAATATAGTAAGCGTAAGCCCTGCAACCACCTGGTTGGCGCGAAGTGAAACAGTGAGCACTCCGAATATCAATGCCCCCAGCGCACCTGCGAGCATTGCCCCTGCAAGTGCAAGAAAAGGGTCCCCGGTAATGAGCGCAGTCTTGAATCCCACAACAGCACCCATGAGCATCATCCCTTCAACACCGAGATTAAGCTGCCCCGCTTTCTCTGTCATAAGTTCGCCGAGAATTGCGAAGAGTAAAGGGGTCCCCGCAACAACAGCAGCAGTAAAGAAAGATATATCCATTATTTCTCCCCCCCGGCTTTAATATTTTTAATGAAAGAGACACGGTAGCGGACAAAGAACTCGCTCCCCAGCACAAAGAAGAGTATTGTTCCCTGAAGTATCTGAGCCGCCGACTGAGGTATCTGGAAAGCCATCTGTATAAAAGTTCCCCCCTGAATCATTGCTGCAAAGAGCACGCAGACAACAGGGATAACCGGTGCCTTAAGTGAGGAGAGCCAGCTCGTGATGATTGCAGTGTAGCCGGCCCCCATTGTGATTCCGACAGAGAGTGTGCGGTTTACACCTGAAGCTTCAATCATGCCGCAGAGGCCGCAGATCCCTCCGCTTAAAAAGATAGTATATATAATTACAGCCTTTACATTCATCCCCGCGTAACGGCCTGTGTTTTCACTCCCCCCCACAACTGAGATCTCATATCCCCTCTGCGTGTGGTTTATAAAGAGATGAATTATGATGACCAGTACTATGGCTATAATCCACCCTGCGTGGAGGCCGAAGACATTGGGGAGCACAGCGTTTGGTGAGAAACCGGGAATTTTCGGGAAACCTAACGCCGCCGGATCTTTCCAGGGCCCGTATTGTAAATATGTAAGCCACTTCAGTGCGACGTAGTTCATCATAAGGGTGAAGATGGTTTCATTTGTCCGCCACTTCGCCCTGAAGTATGCGGGGATTGCCCCCCAGATACCGCCGCAGATAATTGAGGCAGCACCCATCATGGGGAGCAGAAGCCAGGATGAGAGATCCGGGAATGTGAGAGCGCAGAATGTGGCCCCCATTGCTCCCATCATGATCTGACCCTCGGCTCCGATATTCCAGAACTTCAGCCTGAATGCCAGTGATATGCCCAGTGATGCAACGATAAGCGGAATTGATTTACGGAGGGTCTCTGTTATACGGTACACAGTTCCGAAGGCCCCTTCAATCATTGAGCCGTAAACAGAGAAGGGGTTGTGGCCCAGTATCATTATAAAAAATGATACTGTTACAAGGGCCAGTATAATAGCTCCGCCGCGTATTGCAGCTGATTCTTTTGCGGAGCAGTCTGTTCTTGCTGACATCTTAATCATTGCTGTTAACTCCTCCGGTGACTTCTCCGAGCATCATGAGTCCGAGCTCCTCTTTTGTTGCAGTGGCGGCATCAACTGTGCCTATAATTCTCCCCTCAAACATCACCATTATCCTGTCGCATAAACTGAGGAGTATATTCAGATCCTCGCCAACGTAGAGAATCCCTACACCGCGCTCCTTCTGCCTGTTAAGTTCGTCGTAAATCAGGTGGGCTGAGCCTATATCGAGTCCCCGTGTGGGGTAAGCTGTAACAAGGAAGTCAGGTGCTGAATCAATCTCCCGCCCCAGGAGAACCTTCTGTATGTTCCCCCCCGAAAGTTTATTCACCGGGTGATAAATGCTCGGAGTGTGGACATTGAGCATCTTGACAATATGCTCAGCACGCTGTCTCGCGGGCTCGCGGTCAAGGAAGATCCCCTTCTGAAGGTAGTAGTCTTTAAGTATGACGTTGTCAACCAGGTCCATTGTGGGGACAAGTCCCATGCCGAGCCTGTCCTCAGGAATGAAACTGATTCGCAGCCCCTTTTCAAAAATTGCGCGTGGAGTAAGGTGGGAGATGTTCTCCCCTTTGAAGAGTATCCCGCCGCGCTTTCTCCTCTCGAGTCCCTGTATAGACTCGCAGAGTTCCTTCTGCCCGCTGCCTGCAACTCCCGCGACACCGAGAATCTCACCTGCACGCACACTGAAGGATACCCTGTCCAGCTTCTTTATGCTGTCACGGTCAATGAGTGAGAGGTCCCTGACTTCAAGCATTATATCATCAGACTTCACAGGCGGGCGTTCAATGGAGAGTGTAACCTTTTTCCCCACCATCATGCTTGTGAGTTCCATGGGTGATGTTTCCTGTGTATTAACTGTTCCCGCAATCTCCCCGCGCCGGAGCACAGAGACACGGTCGCTTATCTCCATTACCTCGTGCAGCTTGTGCGTGATGATTATAATGGCGCAACCCTGCTCCTTCATTCTGAGGAGGATGTCGAAGAGCCTTTCGGTCTCCTGCGGCGTGAGAACCGCAGTGGGTTCATCGAGGATGAGTATATCAGCGCCGCGGTAGAGGACTTTAAGTATCTCAACGGTCTGCTTCTCTCCAACAGACATATCGCGCACCAGCTTCTCCGGTTCAAGTCTGAAACCGTACCTGCTGCAGATATCCTCAATTTTATCTTTTACTTTTTTCTTTCTGAAGAGAAAACCGTGTTCCTGCCCGATTGCGATGTTCTCCATTGCAGTCATCACGTTAATCAGCTTGAAGTGCTGGTGGATCATCCCTATCCCTGAAGAGATGGAATCAGCAGGAGAGGCAAGGCGGAGCCTCTCGCCGTGTACATAGATATCACCGGAGTCCGGGGTGTAGATCCCTGAGAGCATGTTAACCAGCGTGCTCTTTCCAGCGCCGTTCTCCCCCAGCAGTGAGTATATCTCGCCGTAGTTTACGCTGAAGGAAATATTATCATTGGCTTTAACATCACCGAAAGACTTGGAGATGTTCACCATTTTAATTGCTTCGTTATTGTTAATGGCTCTCCCCCTGGATTGATTATTTTATACCGTTTTTGTCATTCCTGCGAAGGCAGGAATCTCATAGTCTGATTTTATGAGTTTCCGCCGCTGCTGTTCACCTGTAAAGTTCCATAAGTCAGCCCCCGCACACTTCGATAAACTCAGTGCGTCCGGGCTGTTTAAAAAGTCAGATTTTCCTGTTTTTGTCATTCCGGTTTTGCGAATTCAATTCGTGCAAATACCGGAATCTCCTGATTAAATCAGTTGTATGAGATACCGGCATTTTACCCCAAGGGTACTTCTTCGCTACGCTCAGGGCGCACACGCTACAGCCGGTATGACAAATAAATTACTTTTAGGTCAGCCCCAAAGATATTCACTGTATGATAAGCAGGTTCCCCTTTCAGGGATGTACCTTTTATCCTGAAAGCTTTGAATTCAGAGCAAAAAGCTTTGAAATTGGAGCTTAGAGCTTTGAACTCAGAGCAAAAAGCTTTGAAACTGGAGCTTAGAGCTTTGAATTCAGAGTAAAAAGCTTTGAAATTGCAGCTTAGAGCTTTGAAATCAGAGTAAAAAGCTTTGAAATTGGAGCTCAGAGCTTTGAAATCAGTGTAAAAAGCTTTGAAATTGCAGCTTAGAGCTTTGAATTCAGAGCAAAAAGCTCTGAAACTGCAGTTTTGAATATCAGACCTGCAGCCCAGTTTTACAAAACTATGTATAAGATGTATAATTTCTGATCCCGAAAAAACATTTAACAGAGTTTCTCAATGAATGCCATTGTAAATAAAAAAACCGGCAGAATTTATTAAATTATGCCGGTTTTTGGGTAAAGCAAGGGGTTGCAACCCCTTGCTTGCTGCCGCGGTTTAATGTATCTATTTCCCTTTAACTTTCCCTACAACACCTTCAACAAACCAGTCGCATGAAAGCTGCTCTTTATCAGACATTGCTGAGCCTGCGGGGATTCTTACTTTCCCGCTCTGATCTTTTATGGGCCCTGCGAAAACATTAAATGTTCCTGCGAGTATCTTCTTTTTAACATCTTCAACTTTTGCAGCAGCGCCGTCAGGTGCATTTGCTGTAAGAGGGGCAAGTCTTACTATATCAGCATTCATCCCTTCCCAGTAGCTTTCAGCTTTCCATGTGCCTGCCATAACTTTTTTCACCTGGTCTACATAATAGGGGCCCCAGTTCCATACAGGAGCAGTCATGTATGCTTTAGGTGCCATTTTGGACATGTCGGAGTTGTATCCCACAGAGAAAACTCCGCGCTCTTCAGCAGCCTGCTGCGGGCCCGCTGTATCCTGGTGCTGTGCAATAACGTCGCACTTCTCATCAAGAAGAGCTTTAGCAGCTTCCTTCTCTTTTGCGGGGTCATACCATGTGTGAGTCCATCTTACATGAACTTCAGCTTTAGGGTTGATTGACTTAACGCCAAGAGTGAATGCATTGATTCCGCGCACAACTTCAGGAATTTCAAAAGCCGCAACATATCCGATTTTACCTGATTTGGATTTCATCCCTGCAACAATACCTGAGAGGAATCTCGGCTGCTCAATCCTGCCGAAGTAGTTCCCCATGTTCTCAGCCATCTTGTAGCCAGAGCAGTGGATAAACTTTACGTTAGGGTATTCCTTTGCCATCTCAACAACAAAGTCCATGTAGCCGAAGCTTGTAGCTGCAATGATTGTTGCGCCCTGGTCGATCATGCTGCGCATAACATCTTTAACTTCAGCGCTTTCAGCAACAGTCTCTTTGAATATTGTGCGGATGCCGGTCTCTTTCTCAACGAACTGTCTCCCCTGTTCGTGAGCGTAAGTCCAGCCGCCGTCACCTATGGGCCCTACATAAACAAAACCCATTACCACTTCCTTACCATCAGCAGTTTTGGGAGCTTTCTTCCCGCAGCTTGTAAAACTGATGGCAATGGATAAAACCAGAATGAGAATAAACGTAAACTTTTTCATTTTATCTCCTTTATTTTCACGCCAGGATGAAACCCTGAAGCGTTTTTGTTCTTAATCCCTGAAACGAATATGGTTCTCAGACATCTCTTCAATAACAGCGAGAGATTCAATTCTGTATCCCAGCTCGCGGAGCAGTTTACCGCCGTTCTGGAACCCCTTTTCAATTACAATCCCTATACCGTCAACTTTTGCGCCGCCCTGTTCAGCAATGGCGATGAGCGCCCTTGAAGCGCTGCCGTTTGCCAGGAAGTCATCAATGATGAGTATCCGGTCCCCCTTCTTTATGAACTTCGCGGCAACAGCCACATCGTAATCTTTCTGTTTGGTGAAGGAGTGTACAGGCGCGGTGTAATACTCTTCAGTCATTGTGGATGGCTTTGCCTTTTTCGCGAAGACCACAGGGAGCCCCATCTTCAGGCCTGTCATTACAGCAGGGGCAATGCCGGATGATTCGACAGTGAGAATTTTATTAAAAGTCCTGTCGTCAAATCTGCTCCGGAATTCAGAGGCAATTTCGTCCATCAGTTCAGGGTCAATCTGATGGTTAAGGAAAGAGTCAACTTTCAGAATGTTTTCTGATAAAGCTTTCCCGTCGTTAAGTATTCTTTTTTTCAGCAGTTCCATATTATACCGGGGAGAATGATTATACAGGATAAAATATTGATCAGATAATATAAAGTCAATTATAAAAGAGAGATCCCTCAGACGGGGGATCGTTGAATTAAGATTAGAGCAATTCTGCTATTGCAGAGGGGAATCGGGTCTTCCGATAAAATGATTGCTAATAAAACTCCATGAATTATAATCAATTATTCTTCAAAAGCGTGGTGCATTTATGAAAAGATTGAGACAGGGCGAGGGCTTTATCGGAATCTGCCATTATAAAGGGGAGAAGCTCGCTGTGCGCCCGATGTTTGAACACGACACAGGACCTTCTGTTGTTATAACAACTCCGGGGATAGAGGAGGGGGACATCGTCCGCGCGTGGGGGGACAATGGCGACATTTTTGTATCTCTTTTTCATAAAAAAGGGACTGTTCTTCATAAATATATGCTTGAACTGGATGCTCTGCATGTGAACCCTTTTTTCCCTGCTGACGCTCTTAATGAGGTAAAGGCTATTCTTGATGAACCGGGGATTGATGATCCCTCTCTCAAGGATTTTACTCATCTCCCCTTTGTAACCATAGATAATGAAGGCTCTAAAGATCTGGACCAGGCTGTTTATGTGCGGTCAAAAGGGATCGGGTTTCTTATATATTACGCGATAGCTGATGCTTCATATTATATCAGGCCGGGTACTGCTCTTTTCCGTGAGGCGCTCAGGAGAGGAGCAAGCTACTACTTCCCGGATTACTCTGTGCCCATGCTGCCGCGCGAACTTTCAGAAGGGATTATCTCCCTTAATCCGCATGTGGAGAGGAGAGCGCTTGTTTTTATCATGGAGCTGGATTTTACCGGGAACATCCTTCACACAAACATTGTCCGGGGTAAAATTAAAAGCAGGGAAAAGCTTTCCTATAACGGAGTGCAGGAATATTATGATGATCCTTCATCCTCTTCGCTGGCAGGCAGGGGGTACGATGAATCGCTGCTGAATTTAATGATTGCAGGGCGTTTCCTTGCCCTGCAGGGCGACAGGAGAGGTGTCATCAGCTACGAAAGGTTTGAACAGGTTGTCCGCATTGCAGAAGATGAGGTAAACCTTGAATTTCAGGATCTCCGCCGTAATGACGCCAGCCGCTGGAATGAGCAGATCTCTCTCCTCTGCAACATGGAGGGGGCAAAGATGCTTTCACCGGAAAAGTGTGACGGAGATCTGCATGTGCAGCCTGTTTTCAGAATACATGAAGCGCCGGACGAAGCGAGCTTAGAACGTCTGGAGAATGTAATATCATCATTCATAGAAATACATTCCCTGGACAGGGAAAAGTGGGAATGGCGGAGAGGGGAGAGCCTTGCCGTTTATCTGAAGAAGCTACCGCTCACCGGGCCTGATAAGCGGATTACCGAAGCCATTGAAAGACAGATACTTATCTCCAACCAGAAGTCTTTTTTCTCCGGAAACCCCGGAATTCACTACGCACTTGGAGTTAAGCTTTACGGAAGATTCTCCTCCCCCATGCGCGAGATTGTAGGTGTTTACAGCCATAAGGAGCTTGCAGAAAAACTCGGTCTGCAGGAACCTTACCCTGACGAAGCTGACATTGAACTCCGTGAAAAGGTGATCCTGGCATCCAACAGGTGTAAGGATATACAGAAGGATATTGATCGCATGGTGAACGATCTTGTGCTCGATTCACTCTTCAGGCCGGAGCTTGGATTTGCTGTTGATGCAAGGCCCTGTCACAGCGGCACAATTATGGGGATGAAGGATACCAGGATGTATGTCATGCTGGATTCACCGCGAATTGAAATTAAAGTCTACATCGAAGATATTGAAAAACATACCGGCAGAAAATTCAGCTACAGGTTCCATGTGATGGAGGAGACTGGAGCGAACAGCAGACCGCTGAAATTCCGGGCAGGGGATGAGATAAAGATAAAGGTTGCTGACTTTGATGAAAACGGGAAGTGGAGGTTCACTGTGTCAGGTATCGGTTAAACAGCATCCTCATGAAGAAGGAGGTCTACCAGTGTCGCGCCCCAGTTTACGGAATCATCCCTGAATGAAATAACCTTCGGGTGGCTTTTAAGAATTTTATACACATCTCTCTTCTTTACAGATTTACCTTTCCCGTGTATAATCCGCACAGATGCAAATTTTTTCTGAACAGCATTATCAAGGAAATGATTCACCAGTATCTCGGTATCAGCAGGGTGAAAATGGTGAAGGTCTATTGTATCTGTAAATGGAATTTCGACAGCCTCATCATCTATTTGAGCCAGGGGTGTATTTTTAAGCCTGTGTTCACGTGATTTTTTCGACCAGCCGCTTTCACTGTTTCTTTCAAGCTTTGAGTATATGCATCCGCAGTAGTTCTGCCTGTAGAAATTGTTTTTCTTCGACATCTCAACAGATTTTTTCACGCCGTCATTTTTCTTGAAATCTGATGCATAGAAATGGATCCCGTATTTCCTGGATAGCCTGATCCCGATTTCGTTGATTTTAGTAACATTCTTGTGAGGGCTTATTGAAAGGGCAGTGGCAACAACTTCGAAGCCCAGTTCTTTCGCTTTAATAAAGGTTTTTTCAAGCCTCACTTCATAGCAGATCCAGCAGCGCTCCGATCTCTCTCCGCTGTATTTGTGATCCTTTACGGCGTGTACCCATGATTTAACGTCCGGTTCTTCAATAATAAGCGGGAATCCCCTTTGCCTGCTGTATGATGTCAGCTCATTGAGCCTCACCACGTATTCATCAGCAGGCATTATATTAGGATTATAGAAGTAAGCAGTTACATCAAATTCCGCACTCAAAACTTCATATACATACGACATACACGGGGCGCAGCATGTGTGAAGCAAAAGTTTCTGCACAACTATTCTATTTCAGATATTTATCCAGAAAATTTGACAGTTGTTCAGCCTTCTTGGGTTCTGCTTTACCATCCAGCCAGAGAAGAAATTTAGGTTTAACTTCATGCCTGGTTTCAGGACAATATTCATGATGAAGCACAAACTTAGTCATATCATATTTAACTATATCGAAAATCTTTTCAGCCATATTCAGGTTTTCAGGTGAAGAACCTAACATCTGGCAGATTTTCACAATAATTTCATGTCTGTCGATTTCTCTCAATTCATCGTTGCAGCATTTTGAGTAAAGCTCGTTGCAGAGGTTCATCTCATCTGTCAACTCAGGCATAAATGCCTTTTCTTTCTCTTTTCCCATCGGGAATCCTCCTAATAAAATCACTAAAAGAGCATTAATTCCTACGCCCCTGTAATACTTTGTCTGACTTAATCATATAAAAAATATATCTGAATGTCAAATTTTTGACAAAAAAAACACTGAAAATTTATAAATTATGTCGCTTTTTTTAAAAAAAAGCGACATAACGGAATAATTCTATTTTTTAAAGCGGGATTTATACAATTTTCATTACTAAAACAGTTATATCTGAATCGGGAAGTGCTATCCCCATAAATTTCTCGTATGCAAGTTTCAGATTTTTTACAATATCTGACGGAGTTCTTCCCTTCTGCTCACGCACAGTATTTCTCAGCCGGAGAAGTCCGAAACTCTCCCCTTCACTGTTTTTTGAGTTTATCAGAGATTTAGAGTAGATCACGCAGATATCACCTGCCTTAAGCTCTGAAGTACCCTGCCCGTATTCAGAAAGCGGGTCGTATCCCAGCGGGGAACCCTCTGTATCAAGAGAGTCGAAGTCGTTTTTATCAATCCGGAATACCTCCATAGGGGGGAAACCGGCATTTGCGTAATATACGCGTCGTGAGCTGGAATCAAAAAAAGCATAAAATGCCGTTACAAGCTCACCTCCACCCTTTGTATATTCATTAATTACAAGATTGATTCTTTTTATTATAATATAGGGGGAGGCTGCTTCATTTATACATGAATGAAAAACAGACCGGAGAACAACTGCATAAAGGGCATTATTAACCCCTATACCTGAAACATCTGTACAGAGGAGTCCCAAAGTATTCTCTGTGGGCTGAATATAATCAAAATAATCGAAACCTCTCTGGTAACGCGGAGCAATAAGTGAACTGAATTTGATGTTCTTTATATTCGGGAGCACCCTTGCGGCTGAACTGCTGAGAATGTCGGCTGAAAGCTCAAGACTTCTGGTGATAAACTGGTCTTTTTTAGCCTTATCAAAGGCAAGTACTGTAATAATGAAGTCATTAAACCTGATCCGGAACTCCTCAAGGTGCTCGATCTCATCAGGAGTGAGGTTTTTTCCGTTATCTCTCTTCCCAAGGCAGAGCATTCCGAAAATCCTGTTTTCATAATATACAGGTAAAATGGAGCCCGCGCCGTACCTGTCGAAGAATTCTGAAACACCTGCTCTTATGGGACCAAAGGACTCCTCGTCAATATAGATCCTGTTTTCAGGGAGAATCCCCTGGTTCCTGGCAAACCATTTTATCAGAGGGAAATGCCGCTCAATATCTTCATCAGGGTGGAACTCATCCTTTGAGTCGTATATTTTTTTAAAGATACGTTCAGTGTCATTATACATAAAAAAGAGGCCCCTGTTTAGAGAAAGGCCCTTGCATAAATCTTTTACGCTCAAATCTATCAGTTCGTTCAGCGTTTTAAGTGTTGATGCTTTACGGATATACCGGTTTGTAAGGTCATCTATATCGAAGATGTTTCTTCTGTATGTTCTTTCAATCCTGGGCTGTAGAATAAATGAAATAATCATAAAAAATGCAACTGCTGATATAACCTTAATCTCTGGTGGTATATTAAATGATGACAGTCTGACGTCAAAGAGATAAAGAAGAACCAGCACCGGAGTAAAAAAAACAGCCGTAAGCAGCAGGTAAACAGCAGCTTTTAGCAGGGCTGTCCTGATATCCATAAGGTTATATGCCAGTACCGAATAAAGGAGTGTTACTGTGGCAGCAATAGATGTCAGTGTGGGCGCCAGTACATATAAAGTATAGTTGTTATAGAGCAGAGGCATAAAAATTGAGCCGATATATGTGAATGTAATAAATATAGAAGTAGCAAAAACGACATACCTGATCTGGAGCCTGAATGTTTCATTTTTTACTTTCACATATTTATAGAAGAATATCACCATAAAGATCAGGAAGTAAAGGAACGATACCGCGGCATAAACAGGATAAAGAATTCCCATTGTCCTGTCCGGTCTTAAGTTGGTAAATTTTACGCTGGCTATTGAGTAATCAGTAAAGAATACCAGCAGTGAAATGACAATGGCAGGTGTCATGCATGCCAGAGGAATATAAAACGGCACCTTTTTTTCTCTCTCAGGATAAGTCAGGGAGAGGTTCAGCAGTGTTCCTGAGAATATAAGTGTGGCAACCTGGCTCATTCTGTTGAACTGCAGCGCATATTGGGAATCATGGGCATAATAAGTGAGGAAAATGAATCCCATAATACCTGCACCGGCAAGGTTGTATTGAGCATAGTATACCGGGGACTGCCCCCCCCTGTTCCTGTATAAAACAAAACCGGCGGTGAAAATCAGGATAAACGTACAGACAAAAGCAACCAGCAGGTTAATATAATAAAGCATAGCGCAGTCCCTTGTTCAGATTATAATCAGATGGAATGATTCATTATAATAACTATATACCGTGTTATTACAAGTAAAAATTATTGACTGAAAGTAAATCAGGAATAACAATTTAATTATAAAAAAACAGGATACAAAACTGAATTTTTATTATATTAAATGCAGTTAATTGAATATGTTTTTAAAGCCGCCCGTTTATTATTATTTCATGGTGATTTACAGATGAATGATTCAGCTTTAATGATTGTAGATATGCAGAGGTATTATCTTGAGGATGACTCGGCCTACAGCAGATATTTCAGTTTTTTATATCCCGGCTCACTTGATTATATAAGGGGGCGGGCATCAAGTTTAGTAATACCGAATATAAATTCATTAAGGGAATTCTTTTATTCCCTTAAACTACCTGTTATTTATCTGAAACTGAGCAGCGAAAAGCCGGACAGGAGTGACCTGCACAGGTTTTTCATGAATTCATATAAAGAAGGGAAGGGGAGGGGGTTTGAAGGAGTTTATCCCCTTTCAACAGAACCTGAAGCGGATATAATCGACTCGCTTAAACCGAAATCAACTGATACTGTAATAAATAAGACCACATTCAGCCCCTTTTCATCAACTGATATAGACAGACACCTTAAGTCAATGGGGGTAAAGAGCCTGGTATTTACAGGCCTTGCAACAAGTCAATGTGTTGAGACCACAGCAAGGGACGCTTCAGACAGGGGTTATGATGTTATTCATATCAGTGACGCACAGGCGGATTATGATGAAATGACACACAGCGCTTCCCTTTTTTGTTCACGGGGAGTATGCGGTGGAGTTTTATATGATACTGATGAATATATCAGCTTTATGAAAGAATATATCTGATAATTATTTATAGAATCTTACTGTTATCTTGCTGCTGTTTTTGTTCATGATTATCTGAACTTTGTTCCCTTCATCTGCTGAATTATTGCTGCTTAATCCTGCATTCTGAAGGTTTCTGTTTTTAACAACAGTTTCTGTATACCTGACAGGTATAATTTTATGCTTAATATTATTTTTTTTCAGATATTTTTCAAGATTATTGAGTGATGAGTTGTCTATCTCTCCATCAATAAAGTCGGAATTCATACTCATTATTCTGCCGTTTGAATCTCTTATTGCATTAATAATTACCTGTGTTTCATTCTGTGCAGGTATATTCGCTGCGACGTAAGCGCTGTTCTCGGGGTAGAATCCGGTTGTGACCGCTCCTGCTACTGCTATAATCATAACGGACGCGGCAATTGCAGGTATAGATTTAATATAAAGTCTCTTTCTTTCGCGTGATCTGCATATAAGAAGGGTCTTTTCGGATATATCAGGGAGCTGAAAAGCCTCGTTACGCAGGCCTGACATAAAAATAACACACTGGTTGAGCGACTCATACTCGCATCTGCAAATTTCGCAGATCTTTATATGTTCAGCTACAAGGTTTTTTTCCTCAACAGTGAGGGAATCATCGATAAAATCTGAAAGCTGTCCGATAGTGAGATGTTCAAACATCATACTAAACCCCTGGCGTGTAGTCTGTTCTTCAAATATTCTCTGCCCCTGTGAATCCTGACTTTAACATTGGAGAGATTGATCCCGAGGATATCTGAAATCTCGTTATAGGATAATCCTTCAATGTCCCGTAGAGTGAGTATTTCCCTGAAATCTTCCTGGAGTTTATTTATCTCCTCTTTAAGGATTCTCAGTGAGTCCTCGTTTATGATCCGCTCTTCCGGATTTTCTCTGTAATCCTGAAGCTGCAGATCAACCTCTTCATCACCTCTGAATATTTTTAATGGAACTGTGATGTATCGGCTGTTCTTCTTCTTATAGTTTTTGCAATGATTAACCATAATACTGTACAGCCAGGTTGAAAACTTCGATTCCTGTCTGAATGAACCCAAAGCTTCCATCACAGTTATAAATATATCCTGTGTGATATCAAGAGCTTCGTCGTAATTTCCGAACTGATAATAAACATATCTGAATACCATATTCTGGTATTTTTTGATAATTTCCGCAAAGGCGCTTTTATCTCCTTCGAGGACTTTGTTTATTATCTCTATATCATTTATAGGGGACATGGTTATCCTGTATAAGTTACATTTTTAACTCGTTTTTAATACATTTTTTACGAATTTTATTTTCCTGCCTTAATTATACCGTTTTTGCCGGTAACTTTAAAGCAATAGATAGTTTTTTAAGAATCCGGCTGCCTGAATAATTACTTATAATTTTTTTTCAAGTATAACAGAATCATTCACCAGCAGGGAATGATTGCTTTTTAATGCTCATTTATATCGTTGCCGTTGTCTTCATCTTTACCGAGGAGATCGCTGAATTCAAAATCAGGCCCCAGTTCTTTAACATAGTGGTACTGGGCAATAATTGCAATCAGTTCCTCGCGGGCCTCAGCAGCCTCCAGCTCTGTATCAAAACCTACTATAATTGGTTCCTCCATCCCGGAGAGAAACACCTCGAAACCGGGTTTACCATCCTCATGCACCGTGCTCCCCACGGCAGTAACCTGCGGGACAACTATTGCAATACTGCCGTAATCTACTATTGGTAACATTTTATTTCTCCAGTGCTCAATTATTGTTATTCATGAGAAAACTGACGGGTTATCTGAATTGAGAAGAATGCTTGATGCAGCATAGTAAATTCGCGGTCAATTAGAGAATCCTGCCAGGAAAACCCTTTACAGGATACAATTCATTGTATCCTGTAATATAAAATCAATAATAAAAATAAAGACGCGGAATTTATTGCCGCATGTATTATTAATAGAATTCGCTTAGAGAGTCTTCATCCCCTGAAATCTTGGCAAATTCCTTCAAAAGTTCTTTCTGTCTTGATGTCAGTTTTTTTGGTACGGATATATTCACCTTCACAAGCTGATCTCCCTTACCGTAAGATCCAAGGTAGGGTATTCCATGTCCTTTAAGCCTGAACATCTGTCCGTTTTCAGTTCCGGGTGGTATCTTCATTTTAACCCTTGCACCGGTTATTGTGGGGACTTCTATTTCACCGCCTAAACAAACCGTGGGGAAAGGTACATCAATCAGACTGAGTATGTCATTGCCGTGCCTGTCAAAAAAATCGTGTTTTTTCACATGAATTACAACATAGAGATCGCCTGTAAGCCCGTCGTTAGGAGCCTGTTCACCTTCACCTGCAATCTTGAGTCTTGAACCTGATTCAACTCCTGCGGGTATTTTGACTGTGATTGTTCTCTTCTTCCGTGTGAGCCCTGAACCGTTACAGACTTTACATGGGGAGGTGATGATCTTACCTTCACCGCGGCATTTCGGACATGTCTGCGTAATGGAAAAGAATCCCTGTGTCTGGCGGACCTGTCCCATACCGTTACATACGGGGCAGACAGCAGGTTTGGTTTTTGAGGAGGAGCCTGTCCCTCCGCATGTTTCACAGGTTTCACTTCTTGGTATATCTATATGTACTTCGCTGCCGGTAGCGGCTTCTTCCAGTGTTATTGAAAGATCGTACTGTAAATCAGCACCTCTTCTCGCGCGTTTTGATCTGCTTTTATTGCCGAAAGAAGATCCGAAAAAACCTTCAAAAATGTCACCCAGGTCAAGATCACCGAAAATATCTGAAAAATCTGTATATGCTCCGCGTCCGAAGTTTTCAAAACCCTGAACTCCGTCGTGTCCGTATTTATCGTATGATGCTCTCTTTTTAGGATCCCTGAGAACTTCATAGGCTTCCGTAGCTTCCTTGAATTTCTCTTCCGATTCAGGGTTATTTTTATTCTTGTCCGGGTGATATTTCAGGGCAAGTTTTCTGTACGCCTGTTTTATCTCCTGTTCACCAGCAGTTTTGCTGACACCAAGAACTTCATAATAATCTCTTTTTGCCAATTTATGCCTCTTTTTATATATGGCTCATTATTCAAAATCCGGTCATTTCTGACCGGATTCAGGTTTAACTCGGTTTTATTTTTCGTCAACTACTTCATAGTCGGCGTCATAAACTTTATCTTTACCGGCTGCTTCACTCTCTCCCCCCTCCGGTTGCTGCTGCTTAGCTTCACCCTGCTGTTGCTGCTGCTGAGATGCCTCCTGGTATATCCTTGTTGCAAAGCCGTGCGAAGCCTGCTCAAGTTCGGTTTTCGCCTGCTTGATTGTTTCTGCGTTGTCGCTCTCCATTGCTGTGCGGAGTTTTGCTATGGCTGAGTTAATCTGATCTTTTTCAGACGGCTCGATCTTTGCTTCATTCTCTCGCATCATTTTTTCCATCGAGTAGATGAGAGTGTCGGCCTCATTTCTGGCTTCTATGAGAGACTTAAGTTTTCTGTCCTCTTCGGCATGGAGTTCGGCTTCTTTTACCATCTTGTCTATGTCAGCATCGGAAAGTCCACTTGAAGATTCAATTCTGATCTTCTGTTCTTTGCCTGTGCCAAGATCTTTAGCTGATACATGAACAATACCGTTCGCATCTATATCGAAAGTAACCTCGATCTGCGGTATCCCCCTTGGCGCAGGAGGTATGTCTGTAAGATCAAATCTTCCGAGAGTCCTGTTCTGAGCCGCGAGTTCCCTCTCGCCCTGGAGAACATGTATTGATACCGCAGGCTGGCTGTCCGCAGCAGTGGAGAATATCTGGCTCTTCCTTGCAGGAATTGTTGTGTTTCTGTCAATGAGCTTTGTCATTACTCCGCCGAGAGTCTCGATGCCCAGTGAAAGCGGTGTAACGTCAAGAAGAAGAACATCATGCACATCACCAGCAAGAACTCCCCCCTGAATCGCTGCACCTATTGCAACAACCTCATCCGGATTAACTCCTTTATGCGGTTCCTTGGCAAATACTCTTTTTACAATCTCCTGTACTGCGGGTATCCTTGTGGAGCCGCCGACGAGTATAACCTCATCTATATCTCCTGCTGTGAGCCCGGCATCTTCAAGGGCCTTCATACATGGTATTTTTGTTGATTCAATGAGGTCCTCGTTGAGCTGCTCGAATTTTGCCCTTGTGAGTGTGGTTACAAGGTGTTTCGGGCCGCTCTGGTCAGCTGTAAGGAACGGGATATTAATCTCTGTCTGCATCTTGCCTGAAAGTTCAATCTTCGCTTTCTCCGCAGATTCCTTGAGCCTCTGGAGAGCCATTTTGTCCTTGGATACGTCAATACCTGTCTGCTTCTTGAATTCAGTAATAAGCCATTCCATGATCCTCTGGTCGAAGTCGTCACCGCCGAGATGTGTATTACCATTAGTTGATTTTACCTCGAAAACACCGTCACCGAGTTCAAGAATTGATATATCGAATGTACCGCCACCAAGGTCATATACAGCGATTTTTTCGTTTTCCTTGCTTTTGTCAAGGCCATAGGCGAGTGCAGCTGCTGTAGGTTCGTTAATAATCCTTTCAACTTCAAGGCCTGCAATACGTCCCGCATCCTTTGTCGCCTGTCTCTGTGAATCGTTAAAATACGCGGGGACTGTGATTACCGCCTTGGTAACTGTTTCTCCGAGAAAATCCTCCGCTGTCTGCTTCATCTTCTGGAGGACTCTCGCTGATATCTCCTGCGGAGTGAATTCCCCTGCGACAGTTTTAATGGTAACTCCGCCTTTATTGTCATCTTTAACATTATATGGCACCATTGATATCTCGCCGGTTACCTCTGAGAACTTTCTCCCCATGAATCTCTTTACTGAGCGTATAGTGTTCTCCGGGTTTGTGATTATCTGGTTTTTTGCAACCTGGCCCACAAGCCTCTCCCCTTTATCTGTGTATGCCACAATGGAGGGAGTTGTTCTCTGCCCCTCGGAGTTCTGTATAACAACGGGCTCCCCGCCTGACATAACAGACACACAGGAGTTTGTTGTTCCTAAATCTATTCCAATAATTTTGCTCATAATCTTTACTCCTTCAGAATAATTATATTAAATTGTCGTGATTAAATTTCATTTTTAACAGCCCGGGTTTTCAGTTTATACACTTTCTTCCGGCTGTGTCTCTTCCTGCTTCGGAGCAGGTTTTGTCACCTTTACCTTTGCAGTCCTTACTATGTATTCCTCCAGCTTGAAACCTTTCTGGTAGACTTTTGTTACTGTGTCTGCGCTGATTTCAGGATCTGTGGCAATTTCAACAGCTTCGTGATAGTTCGGATCGAATGGCTGATTCTCGGATTCTATCTCTTCGATCCCGTATTTCGACAGCGCATCAAGGAGTCTCTTTGATGTCATTTTGACACCTTCAATAAGAGAACTGCTTGCATCGCTGCTGTTCTCTTCTGATATAACAGAAGAGGCTTCGATGGCTCTTAAGAGGTCATCATTTATATTGAGAACATCAAGTGCAAAATCCTTAATCGCAAGCTTCTTGTAATCCTCCTGCATTTTTACAGTTCTTTTTCTGAAGTTCTCGAAATCAGCCTGTCTCCTCTGCATCAGGTCTTTCATTGTATCGATCTCTTTATTGAGGCGGATTATCTCCGCATCCTGTGCAGAAATCTCTTTGCCCATCTTTTCTGATTCTTCACAGCTGCAGTTGTTGTCCTGATTCTCTCCGGAATCTTTCTGAGTCTCTTCCTTGTTAGCTGTAATTTCTTCCGTAGTCATATCTGTCTGCTCCGCTTTAACTTTTCTTGGCATTTATTTTGACATCCTCGTCAGAAGACCGGAAACTGCTTTCCCCGTGTAATCAACAAGTGGAACAACCTTTTCGTAATCCATTCTCGTAGGGCCTATGACACCTATGGCTCCTACAGGTTTGTTCCCTATTTTGTATGGTGATGTTACAAGACTGCAGCCGGTAACTTTCTCGTTGTCTATCTCCTCCCCGATTAGTATTTTTATCCCTTCACTCTCGACATGTTTTTCGAGAATGCTTTTGATTATATTTTTTTCTTCTATAATATTAAGAAGACTGTTAAGTCTCGATTCTTCAACCATCTCGGGAATTCTGAGAAGGTTTTCGATGCCGTCTATGTTTATGCTGGATTCACCGGTTTCAGCAAGAGCGAGTTGGGCTATGTCAATGGCAAGCTCCCTGTTCGTTGATGATTTTCTGTCGCCGCGAAGTTCTCCGAAAATACTATCCTTTATCTCCTGCAGGGAATAGCCGCAGAGTTCACCGGTGAGATACTTCGAATATTCAGAGAGCTCATCCTGTGTTACTCTTACAGAAAGTGTTACTTTGCGGGTCAGGATCATCCCTGTGCGGGTGACTGCTATTACAAGTACTTCGCTGCTCTCAAGCTGGATTATCTCAACAAGCTTCAGCACTGTAAAGTCGGGTTTTGGTGAAAGCATAACACCTGCATAGCGGGAAACCATGGAGAGCATCCTGGTGACAGATTCAAAAATTTTGTCAAGCTGAAGCTCCTTTTGAAAAATTTTCTCATCAATCTCCATGTCATGAAAGCTTGAATCGTAATTTTCAAGGAGTGAGTTGACATAATATCTGTAGCCCTTGTCTGTGGGAATTCTTCCGGCTGATGTGTGCGGCTGCATCAGATAGCCAAGCCTCTCAAGGTCATACATGATGTTCCGCATGGTTGCCGGGGAGAGGGAAAATGAATATTTCTGTACAAATGATCTTGAACCCACTGCTTTTCCGGTTTCAATATATTCGTACACAATAGAATTAAGGATTGCAGATTCCCTTTCGTCCAGAATTCTTTCTGTTTCAAATCCGTTGGGCACTCTTAATCCCCTTCCCTGTTTATTAGCACTCATAAATAACGAGTGCTAATAAACAATATAATAATATTCCCTTAAGCGTCAAGGAAAAATTTTATTTTTTCTGGTAGTTTTTATTTTTTTGCAGGGGGTTTTTTCCTGGTTTTTTCGTCAGAATCCTGTTTTTTGTCACCTGCTTCCATTGTAAGTCTTGCGGCATCTATTGTGGTTTTAAGCTTGTCAGCATCACTGCTTTCGCCCATTACTACATGAACTTTCCGCAGGGCTTCAAGCAGTTCTATAGATTTTTTCAGGTCCTCCCTGGATTTTGAAGAGAGTTCATACTTTGTCCTGTACTGTTTAGCTGCTTCTTCGAGAGAATCTTTCGCCAGCCTCATATGTTCAATTCTTGTGCGGAAAAATTCCTCACGCGGGTCTCTGTATTTAAGTATATCTGAAAAATTGACCAGGTTCCGGATAATTACAGCGACTTTTGCCTGTAATTCAACAAATAGCCATTTCCACTTTGAATCCTCACCCATGGTATTTTTCAGGGTAAAGAGCATGTCGTTTATCCTGTTTGACAGGTCATTTAAGTGGCGGGGATTGAGCTGGACTATATTTGCGAGATACTCCTCATTTTCTTTAAGTGATTCGCGGTCTACATCATCACCCACAATTTCTTTCATTAATTGAAGAATCTTGGAAAAATTCGACTTGGCCATGTCCAGGCTTTTGTTGTTTTTTATCCCCAGCATATTCAGTGAGAGGTCGTTCATTTTTATGTAAATATCAATGGTTTTCAGCAGATAATTCACCATCTCGAGATTATAATAGGGTTCAAGTTTTGGATTGCTCTTCTTTTTGGAGGAGATTTCTCTCGCTTTTTTTTCAAATTCATCAGATTCAACTTTAAGGGCTTTTATATCATCATTATATGCCGCTTTTTGAGCTTTGGATATGGCCATTTTATGCTCCAGATAGATTATAATTAATTCATCGGTTTATTTATTTCATCTGATATTAAAATCATAAATATTTCAAGATTATTTTGTTTGAGTTAGATCCTTCCTCTGTTATTTGCTGAAAGGAAATCAGATTTTTATCTGTTTTCTAATTCCTGAAAATCTTTAAAATTCTATTGACTTCCGCTTTTGCTGCTCCCCAATTGCTAAAATTTAGAATCCTGTCCTTGCGGGAGTCTGAATTTATTGTACTTTGCTTAACTACAGGGCTATGGAATAATATGAAAACTTCTTGCGTATTTTTTTATTTAACAAAATAATCAGGAAGATTTTGAAACCATGGTCTTAATCATGATTCTAACAACAGGACTAACAGATAATGATAAAAGATAAAAATAATATGAAACAGAGTCTGGCAAAGGCGTTTTTTAATGATGAAAATATTGTGCTGATCATGCTCATTTTCTTCGGACTTTTTTTCAGATTTCTGACTATAACTAACATTGAGACAGGCGGTGACGCTGCCGGGGTCTGGTTCGGGGCAAAACAGCTGTTCTACGGCATGCCTTATGGCATTAGTCATCATTCTGCCAGATTCGGGATGATAATTCCCGTGTACCTGTCTCAACTGGTTTTCGGGACACATCCTATTGTTTATTACTTCATACCCCTGTTTTTTTTCGTTCTTCAGGTAGTATTTCTATATAAGATTGCAGTTCGGGCTTACGGCATAAATCTGGCTTTCTTAAGCTCATTAATTCTGATTTTTCTGCCGAAGATGTTCAGCCATGCGGTTCAGATTAAACCTGATGGCTTCTGTGCAGCGTATATTTTAATCTGTGTATATTTTCTCTTTAAGTTTAATGATTCAAAGAATAATTCATATATATATCTTCTTTCAGCGTCACTTTTTATGTTCTTTGCTTATATGACAAAAGAGACCAGTCTGTTTTTTCTTCCCGGTCTGGCTCTTTGTATATGGGTAATGAAGAGAAAACTGAAATATGTTATAGTATTCGGAGCTCTTTTATTTGTTTTGTTTCTCGGGGAGACAGTGATCTATTATCTTACAATGGGACTAAAGCTGGGGAGAGCAGAGATAATTACAGGTTCTCATCTTGAGAGCGGCAACCTTCAGGCTCTGCCGTCGGTGTGGAGTCTTTTCCTCCGTTATGCACAGCTTAATGTTTTTGAAAAGATATACTTTTTTGCTTACGTTGCGGGGACATGCTTTCTGTTCGTAAAAGCAAAATCTATAAAGATGGACGAGAAGGTTAAGTCGCTCCTGATTATCCCGCTTGCTTTTTTTGTGCTGCTTACATTCGCAGTGAAGAGCATCAGCCCGGCAGTGCCCGCGATGTCATTTAATCCGAGGCACCTTGTTCCAGCTGCACCTTTTATGAGTTTTATTATATCCTACGCTCTTATCGTGGTTTTCGGTTCTTTACGGAAACAGGAGAAGAGTGTTCCTGCTTCTGAAGAGGAAGGGGCTCATGTTAAAATATATGCGGGTATAACCGGCGTGCTGTCTGTTTTAAGCTTAGTTGTGGTTATGATTGTTCTTCCGCATTTTCCGCAGGCTGCGAGAAACAGTTTTTTCGGCGAGCATCCGCTGTGGGCTACTTTTCAGTTTCATACTATTCTGAATAATGCGTATAAGAGCGGTATACCTGTTATACAGGAGAAAGTTGTTGCTGACAGATGGAAGAAGCCGGTTGATGCAGTTCAGGCATATTTAGATAAAGGCCTGACTCTTCAGGATGCATGTGAAAAGGCTAAGGTTCTTGAGAAAGATTATATTTACTGCCTGAGCCGTGTACAGGCGGGTGATTATAAAACATTTAAGATTTTCACACATATTTTCTGGGATGGTGATTTTAGTTCTAAAGAGAAGATAACTCTGCCGGAGATGGAGGAGTTAACAATTAAAAACAGGGCTATCGGTTTTACTGTGAATGACGAAGTAAAGAAACAACCGGATTATAAGATAAAATTGTTCAGTAACCAGGAAAATCCTGTAGTTGTAATGTATGAAAAACCGATTCGTGTTAAACAGATGAAATTAAAAGATTTTTTAAATCATAATTAAAATAAAATGAGGAAAATATTCAGTTATGGCTGAGACAACTAAATATGATTTTAATGATTTAACAGTAAAACTCGGCGGTAATAAGATGCCGCTGTGTAATTTCTGCGGTACCTGCATTGGTCTATGCCCCACGGGCGCATTGACACCTTATTATGAAAGCGGTAAGCCTGTATTTGATGCGTCTAAATGTACCAGATGCGGACTCTGTTATAAGCACTGTCAGGGTATTAGAGTGGATTTCGCTGAACTTGACAATACCTTCAAAGGCGGGAAAAAATACGATAAGTATATAAAAAGTTATAATCAATGTTATCTTGCTCACTCCGGCAATGATCCTGTACGGAGGAAAGGTTCATCGGGTGGAAGTGTCACTACACTGCTTGTATATATGCTTGAAAAGAAACTTGTTGATGGAGTAATTATTCCGAGGCCGAAACCTGATCAGAAGTGGCTCTTCAGGCCGGAAATAGTTACTGATGTCAAAACTGTTAAGGCATCCTCTCAATCAAAGTATTGTCTTATCCCGACAAACGAGATACTGAATTCACTGAAAGATAAAAAAGGGAAATACGCCATTGTAGCTCTCCCTTGTCAGATACACAGCATAAGAAAACTGCAGAATGAAGGGAACAAAAACGCGAAGAAACTGGAATATATACTGGCCTTAATCTGCGGGCACAACATGGAATATGGCGCTACAGTGTTCGGAATGAAGAAAGTAAATATTACGAAGGAAGATGTAATTGATATAAAATACAGGGAGTACGCTGACTGGCCTGGAGGACTCTCTTTCCATCTGAAAAACGGCGAAAATAAAGGGATCAATTTTTTCAACTATCATTACCTGAACGCGGTATACCTTCCGAACAGGTGCAGGCTCTGCCCTGACTATTACGGTAATTACTCCGATATAAGTTTTGGTGATTCATGGCTCGAACGGCTTCTTGGCAGAGGGATGAACGAGAAGGGTATCCCTAAAGGGTGGTCCAGTATTATTGCCAAAACTGATAAAGGCCTGGCACTCCTTAAAGCTGCAGAAAAGGACAAAGCTATACATCTCGAAGAGATAGAACCTGCAGAAGTCCATGAATCTTTTCCGTTTAATATTTCGTATAAGCTGAACGGTATTTTTATTCGTTTAAAATTTGCCTTGAAGAAACCTGAATATATCGGACTGGAAAAACCGGAAAAACTGGATAGATATCTTTACCACTTTATCTATAATATAATTCTGGTCAGCGGTTCATCAAAAGTTTTCAGGTTTTTACTGATGCTTATGCCTCTGAATTTTAATCTTTTTCTTATAAAGAATTTTAAGAAGCTTATGGGATATAAACCAAACGCCCGGGATCATATTCTTAAATATAATGAAAAATCTAATATTTTTAAATAATAGTTTGAATATAATTCACATGCTGCATAACAGGTTATAATTGAATAAAATAAAAGCAGGTTTAGATTAAATATTATGAGTAAACAATACTATTTTACCTTGAAAGGATTCTGGGGGAGGGTGCGCGATGAGTATAATTACTATACAAAGAGACCCTGGAATCTGCAGCAGGTAGGTGAATTCTGGGACACGGTAGATGATTACGATGAGGTAAATGAGCAGCTTTATACATACTTCAGAAGATTCACCAACTCCTATGATCTGGCTCTCAAACATCTGAAAAATGATAAATACAAAATGCTTGATGTACAGGCAAGAAGCGGCAAGGGGAGCCTTTTCTGGCATGAGATGGGGAAAATCAGAAGTTCGGTCTGTGTGGATTTTTCTGATTATTTAATTTCTCTGGCAGACAGAAGATTAAAGAACAGCGGATTGAAATATAAAAACGTCAAGGTTCTCGATTTCCCTCTCCCTTTTAAAAACGGCGAGTTTGATCTGGTCTGCTCCTACGAAACTATTGAGCACATTTATGATTTCCGTACTTTCTTTGATGAGCTGGTGCGCGTTTTAAGCAGTGACGGGATTCTCATTCTCACATGTCCAAACCGTGCGTGGGAATGGGTGCACTGGCTCACAGCAGCAATCAATATAAATCACAGCGAAGGGCCTCACCGCTTTTTAAAAAGAAGCGAGCTCATGGAATGCTTTAGAAAAAATAACATGAAGATTCTGGAGGAGAACAGCACAATTATCCTTCCGTTTAACAATAAGCTCTCAGTGTCAATTGACAGATTCATGGAAAAATATCTTCCGCAGTTTATAAAAAGCATGATTGCTTTAAGAAGAACATTTATAATGGTCAAAGGGGATAGTTAACTGACAGGTGAAAAAAATTTTCATTTATATTCCGGCTCTGCTCATGGTTTATATGCTGGCTTTTATATTACTGGAATATCATGCTGCGCAGAATTTTTCCGGATATGAACAGCATGCCGGTAAGAATATTGATGCGCTTGTCGTTTTCTTCGGTGATTTTGATGATGATGGAAATATTTCAGAGGAGTCACGTAGAAGGCTGTATTTTGCGGTTGATCTCTATAAAAACGGAACCGGGAAAAATATTATATTCGTCGGCGGCTGGAGGCCATTAAAGAATCTTTACGGCTCAGCACTGATGGCAAAGATGGCTGCGGAGATGGGTGTCAGGCCGTCTGATATTTTTTATGACATGACCTCCAGGGACACAATCAATAACTGGAGAGAAGCTGAAAAAATTATTAAAGGGCATAACTTTAAAAAAGTTATTCTGGTCTCTTCAGTTTTTCATCTGATGAGAATAGAAAAAATGATAGATATTGAAGATGATATCACTGCTTTTTTGGCAGCGTATAAAGAAGATGCGGCAACACCCTCGAAAAGTTTTCTGGACAGTTTCTCGGAATATAATTATAATGTAGCATCAATACTTACATATCTTGTTTTCCCTTCAGGTTTATACCAGCTGACTATCGGTAAGTTACGGAATTGATAATTAGACCTGGTTTGGTTTAATATTTTAAATGAGGTTTAAAGGGCAAAACCCCTTAAAAAGCCCCGCAGGGGCTCCCCGATAAATGCGGGACGCAGTCTCAAATATCATATATTAGAGTAGGCATTTAAATTGAAAAAAAAGATTAAATATCTGAATTTTATCGGCCTGTTGTTACTGGCTGTGATCCTCTGGAAAATTGATTTTAACGAGGTGATCCAGCATTTAAAAAATGTCAACTACTGGTACCTGCTGCTTGCTTACCCTTTTTTAATGCTTAATATATCTTTAAAATCCATAAGATGGAATTTTTTAATGAGGAGCCAGGGTGTTCATCTCCCTATACCAAAGACGTTTTATGTCTATCTCTGGGGTTATTATTTCGGGACAGTTACACCTGGAAGAGTCGGGGAGATATCAAAGGCCATATATTTTCAGGACAAATTCGAAAATCTGGGGAGAGGATTCGTTTCTGTTGTTGTTGACAGACTTTATGATATAGGTATACGCGTTGCTCTCCTCTTTATTCTTTATCCTTTATATAGTAATCTTTTTGAATTCAGATTTATCGGTTTCATGATTATGCTTGTTATGGCAGGAGCCGGGGGCATAATTCTGATTAGAATGAAGTCTATCCGAAATATTGTTTCCAGGTTGAGTGAGTTCGTAATTCCCAAAAAATTTTATCCGGTAATCAAGAGCAACATCTCCGGTTTTATTAATGATATGGTTACTATGATTACCAGTATTAAAGTTGTAAGTGTATCTGCTATGATAACTTTCGTGAGCTATCTGTTTTATTTTATAATGGCTTACTCAATTCAGAAGAGCTTCAATATTGAAATGAATTTTACGTATAATATTTTATGTGTTGTGCTCACAAGCCTTGCTGCTGTAGTCCCTATTTCAATCTCCGGCCTTGGAGTCAGAGAGGCTGTTATGATTTATCTGTTCAGCAATATTGGCCTGGGGAAAGAGGCTGCGGTATTGTTCTCGTTATCTTTTTTCGCGTTAAACCCCATACTGGCTATTCATGGCTGGGTTGTTAATACTTTCATGATGTTTACAAAACCCGGAAATAGAGAGGATATTTCAGAAGAAATATCGGATATCCCTGAAAAACAGGAATAATACCTGTTTTTGAAAGCCTTATAATTATCTTGACATATAGCGAAGTGATTATTCACTTTTAATTATACTGAATTTTAGAAAACAGAGGAATCAATGAAAGCAGGATTAACACTCGTAGTTCCAGTATATAATGAAATAGGTGCCATCGAAAACAGTATTATCCATTTGAAAGAGATTAAAAAGAACTGCAGGGACTTCAACTTCGAAATTATCATAGTGAATGACGGCTCCACTGATGGGACTGAAAATATACTGAAAGGTATTTCCAGAGATAAAGACCTGAAAGTGGTTCATCACATTAAAAACCGCGGTTATGGAGCTGCTTTAAAAACCGGGATTAAAGCTTCACAATATCCATATATAGCAATAACAGATGCTGATGCGACTTATCCTGATGAACGTATCCCCGAATTCTTTCGTGATGTAATTGAAAATGACCTTGATATGCTGGTGGGCGCAAGGACCGGAGAATCTGTCAAAATTCCTCTTATAAGGAAGCCCCCGAAGTGGGTTATAAACCAGCTGGCTAATTTTATGACCGGGACTAAAATTCCAGATCTGAATTCAGGTCTCAGAATTATGAAAAAAGAAGTTGTGGAGAGGTTTATACATTTTCTCCCCGAAGGATTCTCGTTTACTTCAACAATAACGATTTCAATGCTTGCAAAAGGATATCAGGTGAAGTATGTTCCTATTAATTATCACCAGAGGAAGGGGAAGTCTAAAATAAGGCCCTTCTATGATACTCTGAATTTTGTTAAGCTTATTATACGCACTGTTATGTTTTTTGATCCGCTTAAGGTTTTTCTTCCGATAAGTTTCCCTCTTCTTTTCGGCGGTATGATCATGATCCTGGTACAGTTGATACTTTATAAAAATATCGACACGATATCAGTATTGATTACATTATCGGGACTTAATATACTCACGGTGGGTATGCTTGCGGAGATGATCGCAAATAAAAATTAAGCAATAGTTCGATTGATTCGAAATGTTGGCCGGGTACTATTGAGTGCCCGGTTATATAAATTATGAATGAGCATTACATCCTCTTTCCCATAAAAAAATGTATCCGGAAATCGACTTTTGTATCTTCAAAAAATACTTGTAATCATCTATTATAAATAGTTTTTGACTAATTACGATAAAAAACTATTATTTTCAGCAATATATAGTAACTCAGAAATGATAATCAATAATACAGTTGAACATGAACTGAAATATATAATAAACAATACCCGCTCGGTTGATATTATCGGATGGCTATCCAGGTATTGTGAACCTGATCCTGAATTTCCTCAGGGGATCATTTCAAGCATATACTATGATACTATGCAGTGGAAATATCTTGATCAGAAATTTAACAGTTTTTATCTGAAAACCAAGGTGAGGCTCAGATGGTATTCAGATCTTCAGTACAACTATCATTACGATGCGGCATTTGTTGAGGTTAAATACAAAATTGGCTCAAGAAGGGATAAGGCAAGAGTAATTTCTCCATATAAAGGCGGGGAGATAGCTAATATGCCCCTTGAAGACGGAAGGCTATTAAGGATGCCGGCACTGCTGAGCAGTAAAGGTGTAGTGGTTAAGGATAAGCTTCTCCCGGCATTTCAGATTACTTACAAACGGTTCAGGTACATTGATCCGTATTCCGGATCCCGTATATGTTTTGACTTTGATATTCATTCGCCAAGAACCAACAGGATAATGATTCCCTATATGAGTTCTGTAATGCTTCAGACTGCGGTATTTGAAGTTAAGGGAGGGGAGAACGAGCTTCCGCCATCATTATATCCGCTCACTGACATGGGTTTAAGAAAATCAGCATTTTCAAAATACAGCGCGTGTTATCAGAAACTTACACGGCGCCATTATTGATATTACACAAATTACAGGTAAAGGTGTGCTTATGGATTTATCTTATGAAAAAATAACTTCTATTCTACTGAAAGGTTTCGGAAGTCAGAAGATGGAGGATATCGGGTTTCTGCCATTTCTTATGCTCCTGATGCTTTCTCTTATTGCAGCGATGATTGTATCTTATCTGTATCTCAAATTTTACAAGAACAGGGCAACAGGGAGTCAGATCCACAGGGCGTTCCCGCTGCTTGGTGTTGCCATTACCGGCATTTTTATATGCATACAGTTTTCTCTTCCTCTTTCTCTCGGACTACTCGGTGCACTTTCAATAGTAAGATTCAGGACTCCGATAAAAGAACCGGAAGAGATCGGATTTATAATGATAGTGGTTGCGACTTCTATCTGTTGTGCGACATTTAATATTCTATTTCTCGGTATAATACTTCTGGTCACATTTATCGGGCTTCTTATATTGCAGAGCGGGCCGAGGTTTCTTAAAGGGCGGCTTAATGACGGGATGCTTATTCTCACTGTGCCTGCTGGTGAATACAATGGCAAAGCCGGAGACATTTTCAGCTATCTTAAGAAAACGCTCCCTGCGGGTAAGATTGAAAGCATTACTGAAAATCAGGGGGAATCTGTAATCTCCTACAGTTTCAGTACAATTGAAGATGATATGATTCTTAAAATCAAACAGGAACTTGCTGCTATATCGCAACAGATAAGCTCAAGTTTCTTTTTCAACAGGATCGGGGATATCTGACAGAGAACAGATGAAAAAGAATCTGCTGCTCTTCTCAATATTTATAGCGATAGCTGCCTTCGGCGCTCTGCTCGAAGGTGTAAGCAGTTTTGATACTGCAATAAAAAGGCTTCGCGACAGGGAGCTTCCATCTCCTTTGCTAAACTTCGGGAGAAGGGGGCAGATCATGAAGGAGATGGGACTCAGATTTGTTGTCCCTGCTGAAGAGGGTTATAAAGACAACGGGGCTGGAAGGATAAGCCTTGATCTTTCCAAACTTGAATCAAGAGATGAGTGGGTCGAGGCCGCCAATCTCGCTCCTGAGAAGATGGTCAGTTCTGTAATTATTGATAAAAATATAGTAAAATCCGGTCTGCCGGTTCTTTCCATGTATATTAATGAGCATGACCTTTATGATGAGTTTACAGGTATTTACTCAAATCCGCTTGAGAGAGGACGAAACTGGGAACGTCCATCCTTTATTTCATATTTTAAAAATGGTGAGCTTATATTCGGCACAGGTGCAGGAGTAAGGATTCATGGAGGGACAAGCAGGCTTCATCCTTTGAAGAGCTTCAGGCTTTATTTCAGGTCAGTTTATGGAAGGGAGCAGTTCAAAGACGGGGAGCTGTTTAAGGGGAGTGGTGATCCCGTTAAGCGTATTGTTGTGCGGAAGGCCGATGAATCTTTCGGTTACATTAATTCCATGGCTTATGATATTGCACGAAAAACCGGATGCTATGCTCCTATGACTGATCAGGTGAAACTGTACCTGAACGGAAAACCGCACGGGCATGGGAATTTTGAGATAATTGAGCACCTCAGCCGCGATTATCTTGAAAACCATATCGGGCATAAAGATTTTGTTTATTATAAACTAAAAGGGAGAAAAGACAGGCCTCCTGAATACCAGCGTCTATATGAATGGGCAAAGGACTCCAGACGGGAAATTACTTACGATAATGTTTCATCTGTAGTTGATATTGAAAACTTCATCAATTTCTGGATTACTAATATTTTTTGTGCAAATAGTGATCCGTATCAGGGGATAGCTTTACTGAACAGGAGAGAGAAGGGCGCGAAATGGTTCTGGCTGATCTGGGATATGGATCACAGTTTTGTGAATTATTATGAGCCGGACATAAAGCATCTCTGGGAACAGGAAAGGCCGGTGAATCTTGTTTTTTCCGATACGAAGAAGGAGACAGATCCGAGATATTTTATTTTCAGAAAGCTGATATTCAAAGATGAGAATTTCAGAACACTTTTTAGAAAACGGCTTGAAGAAAAAATTAATTACACTCTTACCCGCGATTATCTTATGTCTGTAGTTAATAATAACAGCAGGGTATGCAGCAGTTTCGGAATGAATATTAACAGTATGGATACTCTTCTGCGTGATTATATGGATAAGCGCCCGGAATATGTAATGAATATGATGAACAGGTTTTTTAAATTTGGTGATGTAAAAAAGGTAGAATTTATAATACCATCCGGAAGAACAATTCTGGTTGATGGTTTTGAAATAAAAAATAGCTTTACCGGACTATACTTTCATGGTACTCAGTTGTCCCTGTCCGGGAAAAATGGTGTAAACAGAGGATGGGTGGTTGACGGCAGAAAAGTTAACGGGAATAAAATTAATCTGCCAATTAATGGGAATGTAGAGATTAGACCTGTATACTGATTATCAAAACAGCTTAATTTCTGCACTTATGCTTTCTTTTCCCGTACCTGTTTAAATAGCCGGTTTCATTTTTTTATATTAACTCATAAAAATGGTGGTATTTGAAAGGCCGGTTATCTATAATTTCATTATCTGAATGGTTTTTTATTCTTTAATATTGTGATTGAACTATGAACTTTAAAAATCTTTTACTGACAGCACTCCGTGCTCTGACAAAAAATAAACTGCGATCATCTCTTACCAGCATCGGTATCATTATCGGTATTTCATCAGTTATTGTAATGGTCGGTATGGGTGAAAGTGCAAAGATTGAGGTGCGCGGCAAAGTTTTTACATATGGAGCGAACGCGCTTAGTATATCAACATCCAGAGCGGGCAAGTATATGAATCAGTCGGACATCGTTGAGCTTAAAAAAACTTTTTATCAGATTGAACTTATAAGCCCGTATCTTAAAGATAAAAATAAGATTATCAGATACAGAAATTTAAAAATGACAACTGACATCGAAGGTGTAGGAAGCAATTACTTCGAAATCAAAGGAAAAAAATGTAAAACCGGAAGACTTTTTCAGGAAGAGGATATTGAAGGGACTGCAAAAGTTGCTGTTATAGGTTCAAAGGTTCAGCAGGAACTTTTTAACAGAAAAGACCCTATTGGTGAACAGATACTGGTGGGTGATGTGCCTCTTACTGTTATAGGAGTGCTTGAATATTCCGGAGAATCTTTCGGAGGGAGAGACTTCGACGGTATTGTTTTGATGCCATATACAACATTTAACACGCGTATATTAAACAGGCGTGTCTTTGAGGAAATTTATATAAAAGCCATTGATGAAAACTCTGTACATGAAGTGGGAGATAATGTCAGAAAATACTTGAGGGCAAAGTTTAATATACTCGACGGACAGCCGGATAATTTTAAAGTCTTTACAAGTGATGATAAACTGAAAATGGCAAATGACATCTCCAATGCTCTGGCTATTCTTCTTGCTGGCATAGCATCTATATCTCTCTTCGTCGGGGGTGTGGGTATTATGAATATAATGCTTGTATCTGTAACAGAGAGGACAAGGGAGATCGGTATAAGAATGGCAATCGGTGCCAAGAAGAAAGATATAATGCTGCAGTTTCTAATTGAATCTGTTTCTTTAAGCATGGTTGGCGGAATTATCGGTATCCTTCTGGGATTAGGCGTATATGGAATTATAGTATATTTTGTTAAGTGGCCCTTTATTTTTACTCCGTCAGCAGTATTTTTAGCGGTATTTTTTGCCACTGCGGTCGGCATATTTTTCGGTTACTACCCTGCAAAAAAAGCATCTGAACTCAAACCGATAGAGGCGCTTAAGTATGAATAGATTAGAAGTGATATCATTAAAATTCTGGTCTTTTATAGTAAGGGGGGAGAGATGGAAATCCCTCCTCTTTGTTTTTGCGGGTGCTTTTATTCTAAGAATTCACACGCTACTTATAGATTTTATTCATGTTGATGTTGTTACTTCATATATACTTGTAAAGAGAGACCTGGCCGGTCTGGATTTTGAACCGAATAAAGGGTGGCTTAATCACGATTTGTTAAAGTGGAGTATCCGGTTTTTTGGTGATTCAGTGACTTCATTTCATCTAACCGGTGTTATATTTATTCTGCTTACAATGGTTTTAATAATACTGCTCGGCAAAAAAGTTTATAATACCGGAGCAGGTATTCTTGCTGCCATGCTCTACGGCTTTATAATATCATCTTATAATACAGAATTCACGGCAACAAATGGTGAAGTGCTGTATAACCTTTTTTATATGGGAACCTTTTATTTTTCGTACCTTTTTTTTATTGATAAAAAGTTATGGGCTATCCTTCCCGCATTTCTCTCAGTTTACCTGGGGTATAGAATTAAAGTACAGGGAGTTTTCTCTCTCCCCGCTGTTATTGCATATTTAATATTTGTGTTTCCGGTTTTCAGAAGCTGGTTCAGGATTAAGGCTTCCCGGTATTATTTAATCATGATACCGGCAGTCGCCGGACTATTTTTTCTGATTCTGATTGACTGGAATTATTTTCATTTAGTTTTTGATGGCGCTTTGAGAAACAGGGTCGAACCTCTGGTGATGTATGTTTCAAACAGAGGTTTTAATCCCTTTATGGTCATTGGTAAACTTATGCTGCGCGCTGTACATTTTCTTCTTTACCATAGTATAATCTGGGTCCCTGGTGTTCTTGCTGTTGTATATTTTTTCAGAAGGAGTGACAGGAGAGAAGGGGAGGGATTTATAGTTGCAGTAACTCTCGCTCTTTTTGCATCGATATTCCTGGGAGGGGCCAGGCTATCAGTGCATTACTTTATTATACTCCTACCGACACTTTCGATACTGGCTGCGGGATATATATGTGACAGGGTCAGTGATCCTGTTTTTGCGAGGAGAGCTTTTCCGGCTTTCATGATCCCTGTAATCTTTTTCTTTTCCTGGAACATGAAGGATGCTTATATACGACATTTTGCCCCGGAACTGAAACAGGAGGAGGGGAATTTTGCCTACTATTTCAGAATGATCGCACTGGCCTCACATGGTGAATACCTTCTACCGCATAAAAGCATAGTTCCGGTTATTGAATATCTGAAGAATAATACACCTTCTGATTCAAAAATTATGTCATGGCCCATGGGAACTGAGATTGTTTATTATTCCGGAAGATATTCAGCTGGTGATTCATACTGGTATAATGAAGGCGCTCTTTATGCAATAGTGCAGAGGGAGAAGGGGAATAATAAGATTTATGAAGATTATCAGAAAGGATTTGTGAAGCATATAAAAGGACTAAACCCGGATTGCTTCATTGATGTCGGGGCAACGTCAATGATAAGGAAAGTGCTGGTTTACAGAAAAAAAACAGATCCGCCATACTATTTTGACTGGAATACTGCGCCTGTTGTGCGGTTCGGGAGCTTTGCAACTCTTGATGATTTTCCTGAGATAATTAATTACCTCAACAATAATTATAACTTTGCCGGCAATTTTGGTGATGGAAGGATTTGGGTACGGAAAAAGTGAACAGGTTTACAAAGCATATTCTCCTTATTGCGGGACTGATTTTTGTTTTAAGGATTCCGGTTCTTTACCAGCATATAATTGATATTGATGAAACGGCATTCAGCGAATTCGCCTCGATAATGCTTAACGGCGGATTGCCGTATATTGATGCTGTTGATAACAAACCACCGTTGACCTATTATTTTTTTTATTTTGTTTATGCTTTAACTGGTTTTAAAAGTCTTATTACTGTTCATATTTTTACAACTATATGGGTTATTATTACAGGTATATGCATATATGTTTTCGGTAATAAACTGAAAGATTACAAAACAGGGGTTGTCTCAGCGCTGTTATTCATTTTTATGATGCATACTTATGAACCCAAGTATATTTCATCAAATGGCGAGACTCTTATTAATCTTTTTCTCGTTATATCGTCTTATGTGTTTCTATTTACTGGCGTTAATGGATTACATAAAAAATCTTTACATGTTATATCCGGAGTACTGCTGGGCCTTGGTGTTATGACAAACTACAAGGCGGGTGTCCTGGCCATGGTTTTTGTAGTACATTCACTCATCACAGGTCCTCTTTTATCGCATAACAGGATGTTTGTGCTGAAAGATAATATTTCGAGGCTCCTGATTACCGGGCTCTCTTCATTTATACCTCTTGCTATGTTTGTGTTTATTTTTAAAATGCAGGGTAATCTAAATGAGGCTGTCTTCTGGGGGTTTCTGTATAATTTCGGTTATATTGAATCAGGAAAAGATGCCTTCTCCTTATTTAAAATTATTGGGAGAACCGGATATTTTATATTACTGACATTCCCTGCATGGGTTGCTGCACTGAAATATCTTTTTGCGAATATAAAACAACTGAGGCTGCCGGGTGGAACTGAGTCTGATGAAACGGAATATTCTTACTTCTCTTTTCTTGCGCTCTGGCTCTGTTTTTCAATATATGGTGCATCTATTGGAGGGCGTGGCTATGGACATTATTTTATACAGATTGTTCCCCCGCTTGCACTTGCAGCTTCAGCAGGTTATGTATATATCCAGCAATACAAAAAAACTGTCTGGTTATGGCTTATAATCCCTGCAGTAATATTTACTGCTTCAAGAATTGATATAATAAAAACATATGAATTGCTGAATTACCCTAACTATAAATCTGAAATAAGTTTCAGAAAAACCGGTGAATATATAAAGAGCGTAACCGCTCCTGAGGATAAAATTTATTCATGGGGATGGTCAACTCCGGTTTATTATTTTGCTGACAGAAGAAGTGCGTCCCGTTTTATTATATCCGATTTTGTATCAGGCAGAATTTTTGGTACTGGAAATACTTCAAGTGCAGTTAGAAATGAACTAACAGAGAAGTTTTTTCCAATTCTAATGGAGGATCTTCAGAAGAACAGGCCCATGTATTTTATCGATACTTCACCTGCCGGATTCTTCGGTTATGACAGATTTCCGCTCACAATGTATCCTGAACTGAATTCATATGTAAACAGCAACTATAACAGAGAAACCGTAATTGATGGACTGGTTATTTACAAGAGACGTGAGTTTTAATCAGTTTTCTGCCATCTGAAAAGAACAGAGCCTGCAGAAAGAAAAATAATAGACATTACTGAAAGAGCCAGTATCTGGCTTCTGATGTCATAAAGAGATGCTCCGTCATTCATAATCTGCCGTATGCCGGACGTGATATGTGAAAGTGGAAGGAGTTTGGCGAATTTAATGACCCAGGGCCTTGCCCCCTCCATGGAAAACCACACTTCGGACAGGAGCATCATGGGCCATGAGAGGAGGTTAAGTATCCCTCCTGCGAATTCCTCGCTGCTGCTCCTTGAAGCTATTATAAGCGCCAGCGATACCATGCTGAAGCTCCCGAGCATAAATATAATAAGCAGCGAAAGATATGAGCCCCTGTTTTCAAAACCGTATATTAATATGCATGCAAGATAAACAGTTCCTGTGGTGAGCAGGATCACAAACATTCGTGAAAGGATCTGGGCCGTGAGAAACTCAAATGGCGTAAGCGGTGTGACGCTGAATCGTTTCAGAACGCCGTTTTTCCTGTCGCGTACAACGGAGTAACCCACACCAAAAAGAGCACTGAACATCATATTCATTGCAAGAACACCGGGAAATAGCCATTCTACGTATGGAATTTCACGTCCGGTAACTGTTTCAGGAACAAAACCTGTTTTAATTTTTTCAGAGGATGAGATAAGAAGTTTTTCTGTCATAAAACTTTTTGGAGATGATGAGCTCTTCCAGTATCTCCCCTCTGACGGTTCAATCAGAAGGTCGATCCTGTGATGAAGAAGTCTGTTTATGCCGGTTTCACGCGATTCAAATTCAATAAATTCAACAAACTTTGTTTTTCTGAATTCTTCATATTGCACAGAAATCTCATTGCGGATATTTCCTGAATTTATCACTCCCACCTTATATTCCTTTCTGCTGTCCTGGCTGAATATCAGACTGAAGCCCACAATAACAAAAAAAGGGAAAAGAATATTCCACCCGAAGCCGGATTTGTCCCGGTAAAACTCCCTGTTCCGGTTGATAAAGATGATCAGTATACGTTTAAACATCTGTTATGCCCTCAGTGTGTGCCCTGTTAGTTTAAGAAATACATCCTCAAGATTCGGAGTGCGGACAGTCATCCCCGTAAGGTCCGCTTCTGAAGCTGCCAGTTGCTGAATGCAGAGATTCAGAAAATCGGTGCGGAATTCAATTCCATTTTCAACTATGAAGTACTGGCATGAAAGTATGTTGCGATATTTTTCCGGGTCTTCTGTCCGTATATAGATTGTTGCACCTTTCCCGTATTTCATAAGAAGAGAATTTGGAGTGTCAATATCGATAATTTTTCCGTAATCCATGATTGCTATTTTATCGCAGAGCCTTTCTGCTTCTTCCATATAGTGAGTTGTCAGTATTATTGTTTTACCTGAGTTTTTTATACCGGTTACAATCTCCCATAAGTGTCTCCGCGCCTGCGGGTCGAGTCCTGTTGTGGGCTCATCAAGTATTATAAGCTCAGGATTGTTTGTGAGTGCAATAGCAAGCAGGAGGCGCTGTTTCTGTCCGCCTGATATTTTCCTGTTATCCCTGTTGAGAATTTCCTCCAGTCTGCATACTTCAATAATCCAGTCGATATCAGTTTTACCGGGATATAGGCCGCGGTAAGTTTTCAATGTTTCAAATACAGTCAGGTATTCAGGGAGCCTGGTACTTTGAAACTGTATACCGGCCTCAGCCTTGAATCTCTTCCCCCTGTTTTCTCCTTTGTA
This sequence comes from Spirochaetia bacterium UBA5763, assembly GCA_002418835.1. Classification (GTDB taxonomy): domain Bacteria; phylum Spirochaetota; class UBA4802; order UBA4802; family UBA5550; genus UBA5550. Next base: position 316,311 of record DIEX01000019.1, read on the forward strand.
TAGAATTGTTCCTGAATCCTCATTCAGTATACCTTCTATGATTTCAATTGTGGTAGTCTTCCCCGCGCCGTTAGGCCCGAGCAGGCCGAAGCATGTACCGGCTTCGATGGAGAAGCTTATCCCGTCTACAGCTTTTACACCGGGGAAGGATTTCCGCAGATTGCGGATTTCAAGTACCGGTTCCATTATTTAATTTTGTTTATAATCCAGAGAAGAATTACTGCACCAATGAGTGCTGCAATAATCTGCGCGATTAATCCGTGAATACTGAAGCCGATTATCCTTAAAAGAAAACCACCGATAAATGAACCCGCTATTCCGACAATAAGGTTCCCTATCAGTCCGAATCCTCTCCCTTTCCAGATAATCCCTGCAAGATAACCTGCAACAAGACCGACAATTACTAATAGTACTATTCCCATAAATCCTCCTCCCTGTTATTATAATAATATTGCACCTGTGGAATAATCAAGATCAAGTATTAAATATTCTGCTTTCTGTACTGACTCGGAGAAATCCCCTCAATCTTGGAAAATACTGTACAGAATGTTGTGTTTGAGTTGAAGCCCACTGCTATCCCTATTGAAAGAATTGAGCGTTTCGGTTCTTCAATAAGCATCTTTTTCGCTTCATCAACTCGGTATTCGTTAATGAATGTATTGAAGTTTTTCTTTATCCTTTCATTTAGGATTTCGGAAAGCTGGTGGGGACTAATCCCCAGCTCACCGGAGAGATCCCGAAGAGAAAGTTCCTCGTCCGCAAATACTTTTTCATCCCGCATAAGCTCTGTAAGGCGGTTAAATATTACATTAACATCAAGACCAGTGATTCTCGATTTTTCGTAATGGGCTTTCCTGGTTTCACTCCGGAGCAGCCTGTGGTAATCGTGATGACGCTGGGTGATCAGGTAAACATATATAGTCGCGGCGTTGGCGATGAGAATGGACACCTGTACAAGTTCCAGGGAGTAAATATAACCGAGAAAACATATCAGATTTGAAACAGCAATGGAAAGAGCGGATATATAACCCATACGGGCAGGCTTTGATATTCTGTTGTTGCTGTCTCTTCGCCACACCGGGAGCATCTGAATCAGAACCGGTGTCATCAGAATTGTCATATATAAATTCGGGATTATTGCACTTATGTATAAAGCTTTGATATATAGCGGAAGATTACTGAATTTTTCTCCGGTTACAGGTAGAGCCAGTGAATATTTTATAAGCTCTTCTGTACAGTAAAACGGCAGAAGTGTAAGAAGAGCAATCGATAAAACTGATGGTATCAGGAAGAGCGCATGGTATTTCGTGAGTGCGAATCTGCTTGAAAGTACCCACCTGTACCTGAAAACAATAATTGGAGGTGTAAGATAAACAAGCGGTGTTATAAACATGGTCAACTGGAAAGCATAATCCCACTCTCCAATGACGTTTGTACTCAAAAAACATATCTGGAACATCCAGAGAGCCATTGTGAAGAACGACAGAGCAAATAAATAATCTATAAAGGCCTTTTTTGCCTGCATCATCTGCCCTGCTGAAATAATAACAGCAAATGCAGGCCCGAAAAACATTATGAAATAAAGAATTTTCTCTGACATAAAATATAACCGGTATTTAAATTTAATTATCTTAAACAGAATGTCAAATAAATTTAATCTTCGTAAGTACGCGAATGGAATAACTGAAAAAAAGGTGAATAAATCTTTCAGAATTATAATTTCTTAAATTCTTCAGTTTTATAAATTATAATTCAGTGAGACATTATCACAGTAATGTGTTAGAACCATACGGACGGTTTTTAGGCAAAGGTGATTAACTGAAAAAAAGTCACAATTATGACGTCCGGGAGGATTGAGAATCATGAATAAAAGTATCGATTATGAAAAGGAGTTTCAGGATTTTCTGGCAAAAGATGATCATCTGGGTAAGATGGTTCACAAAAGAGCGGAGAAATTCGGTAATTCGAAAGTTGCTGTAAGACACAAAGCTTTCGGTCAGTGGGAGGAGTTCACATGGGGGAAATTCGTTGATATAATAGACCACTGTGCAATGGGCCTTCTTGAATATGGAGTTAAAGAGCGGGAGTTTGTAGGTATCTTTTCGAATAACAGGGTGGAGTGGGCAGTAGCTGATTATGCCTGTTTTTCTATTAAAGCATGTTCCGTTCCTATCTACCAGTCGAACTCTGCTGAAGAATTAAAGTATATTGTTAATGATTGCGGTATCAGGATCCTCTTCGTTGAAAAACAGGACCATTATGACAAGGCGATAAAGATTCTCCCGGAAACTTCAGTGGAGAAAGTTATAATCATAGACCACAGAATCAATTACGATAAAAACAACAGCAAGGTTATTCTTTATAAAGATTTTCTTGCTATGGGGAGTAAGAGCGGAAGGAAGGAGGAGGTTTATAAACTCCTTGAATCCGGTAAGACTGATGATCTCTCAACTCTTATCTATACATCAGGAACCACAGGGGAGCCGAAGGGAGTAATGCTTACACACAAGAACTGGCTTGCTATGCTCTTCGCCACAGGTTATTATATTCCGATTATTGAATCTGATGTTAACCTTGCTTTTCTCCCTCTGGCTCATGTATTTGAAAGAGCATGGAGCTATTTTATACTCTGCTGTAACGCACGCGTTGATTACTGCCACGAAGCCAAACCTGAAGTACTTATGCAGTTCCTGCAGGAGTCCAAGCCTCACTATATGTGCAGTGTACCGAGACTATGGGAGAAGGTTTACGCGAAGGTTATGGACGGGGTAAGTCAGATGCCTCCGAAGAAACAGAAGATATTCAACTGGGCTCTCGAAGTGGGGAAAGAGGCCGCATACCTTAAAAAGGAACAGAAGCCTGTATCTTTCGGACTTAAGTTTAAACATAAAGTAGCGGACAAACTTATACTTCATAAAGTGAGAGACCTCTTCGGCGGGCGCAACAAGGTTTACAATTGCGGAGGTTCAGCATTCTCCGGTGAAATTTCCGAATTCTTCTTCAAGTGCGGAGTTCTTCTGTTGCAGGGGTATGGCATGACAGAGTGCTTTGTTATAACTGTTTCCAACCCCACAAGGAACAAGTTCGGCACATGCGGGCCTGTTGTTCCGCTTATGAAAGTAAGGATATCTGAAGAGGGAGAAATTCAGGCCACAAGTCCGAGTCAGACCCAGGGGTACTGGAACAAGCCTGAGCTTACAAAGAATCTTTTTACTGAAGACGGCTGGGTGCGGACAGGTGATATCGGTCACATTGATGAAGAGGGTTACCTTGTAATCACAGACAGGCTTAAGGATATGTTTAAGACCTCCGGGGGGAAATATGTGGCTCCTCAGCAGATCGAAACTTTACTCAAAGAGGATATTTTCTTTGAGCAGGCGGCAGCTATTGGTGATGGTAAAAATTTCGTATCAGCACTTATTGTTCCTTCATTTGAACAGCTTGAACTTTACTGTCAGAAACATGGCATAAAGTATTCATCCAGAGAGGAGCTTGTGAAAAATCCTGAGATTATGAAACTCTACAGGGAGAGGATTGATGCAAGGACTGAGTCTCTGGGTCAGGTCGAGAAGGTGAAGAGGTTTACGCTTCTGCCGCAGGAGTTTTCACAGGAGAACGGCGAACTGACCCCTACATTTAAAATAAAACGAAAAGTGATTTCTGAAAGATATAAGGATACAATAAACTCCATGTACAGAGACTAGTGCTCATCTTAAACCGGTGAACAGATTTTTATTCAGCGCTGCCCGTATGGGCAGCTTTTTTTTTCGCGAATGAGGAGTTGATGCATTTTTTTATCTTGGTTTCCAGACACTCTTCATCCGCACCAGGTCTTTTGCGCCTGTGCTGTCGGTGATTGCATGATGGAACACTCCATCTTCATCACATTTTACAGCTTTTGAAATTATTGTATCACCGAAGTTTGCTTCAGCCCTGAAGTTTATATCTATCTCATGAAGTGAATGGCTCTTCAGAAAATCGAAGGGGAGAGCTTCCGCGCACCACTGGATATATTTGACATTATTCACATGGCGGTAAAGATCACAGTCGAAGTATCTCACGCTGATGTTTATCTCATGATCTGCTTTTTCAATCAGCGGTAATTTTTCAAAGTCATGTGGAAGAGCGGGCTCTCTGTCAAGTGTCTGCACTCTGTTTGTATCAAGATCCAGTGTCACGCCTGTTCTCTCCTTCATACTGAAAGAAACTGCTGAGTTTATCCCTTTTCCGATTGTATTACCGGAGCTGTCGAATAGTCCGAAATTCCGTATAATATATTTATCCTTTATAGGCGAAAGCCATGATTCTATTCTTATTGTCTCATGCCAGTTCGGAAGGCGATCAAGTTTTACATGAAGACGTGTAAGCACAAAAATAATATCAGAATTATTAATACCAGCATCTTTTGTTATAATCATACCGTGTGTGATCCCTATATCCTGCAGGTAGTTGCAGATTAGCATCATTGTTGACGAGACATTGACATCAAGGTCGTACACATTTACGGTATAGTTTTTCTCTGTTAATGAGATATTATTTATTACATTCATGGTTGTAACCCTTATAAAAATTAAACTGTAGTTAGATTTTTATAATGTATATTAAATTGCAAGCGTTATTTGGGAAGCCATGCAGGAACATCCTCTGAAGTTATTAACTGCTGTGTATTTGTGTGTGATCAAAGTTATGAAGATCACTGTTCTTTCTGATTCAAAATTATTTTTTTCAAGTAATTGTTTTGCTGTTGCATTTCCTGGAAATGCAACAGCATGAAAAGTTCAGATGTAAATTTCTCCCCCGTTTTTCATGGAGGAGGTACCCTGAAAAGAAGAGGGACGTTACAGCTTCTCCACCCTGCATGGAATATACCTGTGAAATGGAGTACCGGCAAACCTGTCCCTGTGAGTGTTTTTTGCAAGCCTGTTGGCATTGGCGCCGTAAGCCTTGCCCTGATATTCAAGGCCGAATCCATGAGGAATCATAACATATTTACGGCACGTCTGGTCTGTTACTTCAAGTTCGATTTTTACATATCCGGCTTCAGTTGATACTCTGACCATATCTCCATCTTTCAGTCCGAGCTGATCAGCATCAGCAGGATTCATTATGCATGTACAGTCCCTTTTCCCTTGGTTCCACTCCGGATTTCTCATTAACGTGTTGGCGTTATATGGTATGTGTCTTCCTGAAGAAAGGATAAATGGAAATTTAGCATCCAACTCAAGTTCTTTCCTTTCTCTTTCAGTTTCAATCTCGGATAGCCACTCTTTCATTTCGGGAATATAAACATTCACTTTTTTATCCTCGGTGCTGAGGTCGGAAAAGTTATCTTCAGGATCTGATTTACCGATCCAGAGGCCTTCAGGGTGGTCAAGAATTGCTTTGAAAATTTCTTCTCCAAGAAGCGGCCCCTTGTTGAATCCGGCACGTTCTGCGGCTTTTTTGAAACTTCCCGGTGCCGTCATGAGCATTGCCCAGAGATTCGCAAGGTTTCCCGATCCTAGTTCTTTCCCGAGAGTTTTTGCAACTATAAACGGCATAGATTTAAGAGCTGAAGGATTGGATTTACCGTAATTCATAAGTTCCATTCCAAATTTAAGCCTGTTCTCTTTTGCTGCTGTGTAAAGGGCTTCAGGTATTTCAGGGATGAATCCCATTTTATCTGCAATACGCATATGAATTTCACCAAGTTCGATCTGCTCACCTTCAGGTTCAACTACGGGACGCCTCATCTGAAAATATATGTCGGGCCATGTCCACGGGAAGAATGTTCCGTCCCACGATTCATAACCTGTTTTAGCAGGGAGAATATAATGCGCAAGCTGAGCTGTCTCTGTCATTGCGATTTCACAGACAACCAGCAGCTCTAGATTTGAAAAGGCCTCCTCATAAGCTGTTGTATCCGCGAATGAGCGGAGCGGGTTGCTCTGGCAGCACATAACAGCCCGCAGTCTATCCGGGTTGTTGCTCTTTATCTCCTCCGGCATTACATTGGGGGGAAAAAGTCCGCACAGAGCAGGGTATCCGGTTTCAACTGTGCGCCATGTTTTCTCGTCACGCTCATCATTGTGACCTGTTATAGGCATGAGCATCCCGGGAATAACATTTCCACCCGGTACACAGAAGTTACCGGTAATAGTGAAAAGAATTATTTCAAGGTATGATGTCAGCGTACTGTGCCTGTTCATGTAAACGCCGAGGTCAGGATGATATGCCGCTTTTCTTATTTTAAGCTGTCTGCAGATCTCTTTAACCTGTTCATAATCGAGTTCACAGAATTCAATTGCCGCTTTGGCATCGAATCCGGTAAACCAGTTTTTTATATCCTCAAATCCTGAAACATGGTTTTTGATATACTCATCATCCACCCATCCCTCATTTATAACTATTGCAATCATTGCTTTTGTGAGCAGGGCATCTGTCCCGGGTTTAATCGCAAGGTGGATGTCGGCGAGCTCCGCTGTTTCAGACTTCCGGGGATCAATGATCACAAGCAGCTTGTCCGGGTCCTTGGCGAATTCCCTGAGAAATAACGGAGCCCGGGGTATCTGGTGGCTCACCATCCCGTTCCATCCGATACCCACAAGCATGTCGCAGTTGTGTTCATCTGGAATGGTAAATTTATACTGTTTTCCTGTGGCTCTCCCGTGCGCCCAGAACTGGCCCGTAAGCTCCTGCGCTATGGCATTGTAGTAATACTTTGATCCCAGGGCTTTCATAAGAGTGACACCTGATGCAGCCTCAAAGTGACAGCCCTGGCCCCCTCCACCCATGTATGCGTAGGACCTTGGCCCGTTCTTCTCAATTATATCTTTCAGTTTCGCAGCGATTTCATCAATGGCCTGCTCCCACGAAATTGCTTCAAATCCCTTTCCCGCCCGTTTTAGAGGATATTTCAGCCTATCATCATGGTGCTGGTGATACATAATATTCATCCCTTTGCGGCAGACATACCCTTTGCTGCGCGGATTGTCCTTGTCACCTCTGACTTTAATGATACGGTTGTTTTCAACTTCCACTTCAAGGCCGCAATTCTGCGCGCATAGTACGCATCCTGTTTTTTTCCATTTACCCATAAATCCTCCTGTTAACGTCCCTTTATCTTTTTTTAGTTTTACCCGGAAAGTGGGCTTCAAGTTCTTTAAGCCAGTTCAGTCTTGTCTCCTGGTTCATAATGCAGTATTTCAGAACGAGAAGATTTAACTGGTCCATTTTCCGTTCTGACATATCTTTATATGCTTTATTAAAATCATCAAGGGTTGATTCAGCCTCTTTAATCCGGTATTTTATTTTTTCAGAAGCTGCGGCTTTCTCCAGGAATTTAAAATACATCGATTTGTTGAGAAATTCATCTTTTCGTATCATCTCGTATCTGAATGCTCTATCCTCACCTTCACTGCCAGTGAGCCACGATAAAAATTCCTCCCGACCTTTGTCTGTTATATGGTAGTTATGCCTGTTGGGGCCTGATTCCCTGTATTCAATCTCCTTGCGGATAAGTTCTTCATCAGTCATTTTTTTAAGTAACGGGTATAGCTGCCCGTCGTTGATTCCGAACTCCTCAAGTATTTTTGTCAGGAAGTCCGATCGGAGAGAATAACCGTGTGCCGGCCCCCTCATCAAAGCTCCAAGAATCATGTGTTTTGTAGCCATATATTCTCTCTTATATACCTTACTAATAAGGTATATAAGAGTTTATGTATTTTATGTCAAGATTAATTTTAGAATAAAGGAGGGTGTATATTATTACAAATTTTCATCGTATGGTTTATTAAAACTTTTATCCAGGGCGTTATTTTTTTTCATCATTCCGTCCCATAGAAAGTTGTTTACCATGGGGATTACCTGCTTAAGGTTTTCAGGAGTCAGGTGCTCCGGGTGTGCAAGCTTGGCAAGTATTACTGAGTCAAGCTCACCGCTCTCTCCATATGCTTTTCCGAGCTGGTAAAAACGCTGAAAAACTTTTTCAACCAGAGCGGGGGGCTGCACTGTGAGGCCTTCGCATCCCCCTTTTAGGATCGTTCCGCTAAACATACATCCGAGTCTTTTTACAAGTTTTTCACAATAGCGGGCAACAAATCTTGTGTGGTGAGTCTCGGGGAATCCGCACTGTGTCATGAACATCAGCCTGAGTGAGGGATTTTTACCTTTCAGAGGTTCAAATGACTCAATGAGTTCCTTCACTGAACCGGGCATTGCGTCAACATAGAGAGGGAAGGCGATCAGGAGCCTCTCCGCGTCCAGAAACATCTCCCTCTCTTTTGTAAATTCCGGCCTGCCTTTAATCGAGTTAACTGTTTCAACACTGTTCCCCTCTGTTTCAAGAAAACCTTTAATGAAGTATTCCAGCAGTTTTTCTGTGTTTCCTGAGGCTCCTCTCGGGGAACCATTAATAATTGATAATCGCATTAACTGCCTCCTCTGCCGGTGAATTTGTGAGTTTTAAAAATTTTAATGAACTCTGAAGATTTATCGCAGCCCTGAGAAAAATTTCATTAATTATTTCAATATCCTCTTCGTCAGTGTCTCCCGACTTTTCCAGAAGCAGAGCAAGTTGAGGATACTTTTTATATCTTTTCATGTGATGTACTTCCCCCCCTACATCTTCAAGATACGGATGTATGAGCGGAATAATCCTGTCCAGGGCGTTTTTAACAAGTGCGGCAGGATAACCCATAATTACCGGAGAGGCAAGCACTACAATGTCCGCAGCGAGGAATTCTCTGCAGAGCGTGTCTCCGTCATCTTTAAACACGCAGAGCCCCGGAGTCTTTACCCAGCAGTTGAAGCACCCCCTGCATGGAGAATAATTCATATCCCGGAGAACCAGCTCCCCGGCTTCGTGTCCAGTCGCTTCAACAGAATTCATTACTGAACGGATATAGCTGTTCATTGCTGAGCCCGCACTGCTTCCGTTCATAAAAAGAATTTTCATAGCCGCCTCCATATAAAATGATTATTAAATAACACTTGTTACTCGATAAGTAATTTATAGATAACAGATGTTATTTGTCAACCATAAATAAGAATTATTTGATTGCCAATAATTGTATCTGTCATTAATTCTGTTATACAGCAATAAGAGAGGGACAAAATGAAAACTAGAAAACTCGGCAGCAGCGATTTATATGTAACAGAACTTATACTTGGTACCTGGGCCATAGGCGGAACGATGTGGAGTGACTATGATGAAGCCGGTGCTAAAGAGGCAATTAAAGCTTCAATTGACAGCGGCATAAATTGTATTGACACAGCCCCTGCTTACGGCGGCGGCCATGCGGAGGAGCTTATCGGTGATGTCATCGCGGGTATAAGAGATAAGCTTATCATTGCAACAAAGTGCGGACTTAATATCGAGGGGCGATACGAAAAGCTACTCACTCCGGAATTTATCATGCATGATCTTGAAATGTCTCTTAAAAGGCTTAAGACAGACTATGTTGACCTTTACCAGATACACTGGCCTGTTAATGATGTGCCGATTGCGGTTTCGATGGAAGCACTGATGAAGGCGAAGGAGCAGGGGAAGGTAAGGTATATCGGAGTATGCAATTTTTCCGGTAAAGAGCTTGATGACGCAATCAACTGCGGAGAGGTGGTCTCTCTACAGCCGAACTATTCTCTTCTTGAACGTGAGATAGAAAAAGATCAGATGAAAGTTTGCGAAAAGAGCGGTGTAAGCATAATTTCTTACGGGTCACTTGCCGCTGGTATGCTTACCGGTAAATATAAAGAGCATCCTGTTTTTAAAAAGGGGGATGCGAGAAACTTTTTCTACAGATTTTTTAAGAAGGAGTACTGGCCTGCGGTGAGAGAGGTCGTTGATGAAGTGGAACTTGTTGCTGATAAGTACGGCGCTAAGCCGGGGCATGTTGCAATCGCGTGGATACTCTCCCATCCGTCAGTGGCAGGAGCCATTTTCGGAGCGCGGGATGCCGATCAGGTAAAGGATAACCTCGGCGGTGCTGCTCTCACTCTTTCAAAAGATGATATTGATTCGCTGAATAAAATTTCAGAGCATATTTACGGGTAGAGATTTCAGGCGCGGATTTATTTTCAGCATATTGCCGGGTCTACCGGAATATTCTAAATAGTAAGTATCAGCAGATTCCGGCGGAAGTGATAACGAATAGCCGGAATCCGCTGATGCTACCTCACATCGCTCCCTGCGGGGCTCTGGAATAATTTCAGACCAAACTCCGGAATAACAGCTATAAGATGTTCAAATATATGAGCAACGGTGTTTTCGTATTCTACTACATCGATAATATTTGTGAATACATAAATCTGCAAGGGTATTCCGTTTGCTGTAGGTTCAAGGAGTTTTGCCATCAGTTTCTGTTCACAGTTAATACCTGAGTGACTCTTCAGGTATAGTTCCACGTATTTTCTGAAAAGCCCGATGTTTGTTATTCCGTTTGAGTTGATCCTTAAACTTCTACCCTGCCTGATTGAACGTGTGGCTTCTTTCAGCTCGTCTGTTCCTTTCATCAGTTCCAGGTTTGATATATTTTTTATTATTTTTAAATCAGGGAGATTGATACTTGATATATCAATATTCAGTACACGCTTGATTCTCCTACCCCCTGACTCCTTAACGCCGTGCCAGTTTTTGAAAGTCTCGGAGATGAGTGAGTAGGCAGGCACCATGCTGAGCGTGTTATCCCAGTTCTTTACTTTAACGGTGCTTAATGATATATCGATGACCTCACCGTTGATGCCATGCTTCTCGATCTCGATGGAGTCACCTATGACAACAAGATGGTTGGCGTTTATCTGAATACTTGCAATGAGCCCCTGTATCCAGTCTCTGAAAATAAGCATCACCAGTGCAGTCATTGCTCCGAAACCGCTTATTATACCCCAGGGTGACCTGTTGATGAATGAGGCAGTGATAATTATAATACCGATAATTGTGATAAAAATTTTTATCAGCTGTAAATAGCCTTTTATCGGATTTTTTCTGGATACTTCGAAATGCTGATAGTAGTGATCAACCGCATCAATAAATCCGCTTGCAGCGTAAATTCCCAGTGCCACAAGGATAGAAAAAATTATTCTGTTGAAAGCATTGAGAAATCCCGGAGCATCTGAAAATACTATTCCTGACGCAAAATAGAACAGGATGAACGGAAACATCATTGTAAAACGTTTAACAGCATCTTTTTTTAAGAGTGATCTGTTGAAAGGGAACATATCCCCCTCTGCTGATTTTTCGGTTATTTTTATGATTATACGGCCCGTGATCTTGCCTGTCAGGTAACATATAACAAATAAAACAGCGAGCCTTAATGTCAGATCACCCATGCGCATAATCTGCTGGTGCCAGTTGATACTGTTTACCCAGGTATTTATAATCTCCTGCATTACCTCTCCCCGCTGCTGTTTATGATTCAGTTTTTGAAGATTGCATATAATAAGCTGATGATGTCAAGCTCATTCTCCCGAGACAGTTTTAAGGAGCCGGGCCGCAGCCTCCTCCGGGCCTTTCATCTCATATCCGGCTATACCGAGCCTTGTTCTCATCTGGCCCACATAAAGGTCTCCGTCGAAGAATGCGCTGAAATATTTCATCGCAAGCGGATCGTGCAGTTCCCTGTACTGCGGAGGCCCGAAGATGTTGGCAAAGTAGGAGTGCACAATACCGGTTGAGGTTGTTGTACCCTTGCTCATTACAGTGCCCTCTCTGAAAAGATTGAATGCGTACTCCACGGAACTGATCCTTTCAAGCACAGGGTGTTCTTCATCCACCTGCTCATAGTTATTGGCGTAGAGTATCATATCTATTTTATGCCCTTTTATCACTGTTTCATAAGGGGCAACAGGGAGTATTATCCTCGCATTCATCTGTGCAGGCGACATCATTATAGACCTGTCGATCTGTCCGAAAGCGTAACCCGGCTTAAGGTCATCTATGCGGAGAAAAGCTCCGATCTCTGTGCCGTAGGCGATAACATCCCCGTTGTCGCGGAGTTCCAGTGAGCCCATATCGTCAGCTATGATTATCATGTCGCGAAGATGTTTCCTCCCCATATTCCTGAAGGCTTCCAGTGTTTCAGACTTGCCTGCGCCTGTATCGCCCATCAGCAGGATGGTGGACTCCCGCCCGCTTTTAAGCATAATCTTCACAAGTGCACCGTGAAAGGGGAGCCGCCCCCTCTTGATCATAATTGCGTTGTGCAGGGTGAGTACCATTTTTTTCAGGAATCCGAAATATCCGAAGATATCCCTGTTAGGACACGCGGCAACCATGATCCCGTTCTCTTCATCATCATGGAATACCGCAGGTATTTCGTCAAACCTGTCCAGAGCATTTCCCGGAACTCCGAAAAGATACACTGCATCAGGCTGGCGCTGAAGATCCTCATCATCCGCCAGTTCAAAGAGATTGCACAGTGAAAAGGCAAGGTCAAAAAAAGTTTCGTGGGTGTATATATTGATCAGCAGTTCACCGACCTTGGCTGGGTAGCATATCCACTCAGCGCTGTTTATATTGACAAGGTCAAGGGGGTTCTCCTTTATTTTTATAAAAGTGCCGCTCCGTTTGTTGCTCTTCGGCTCAAGAATAACCGGCGGATTAAGCAGTATCTGCCTGATGATTAGCACGTCATTAAGCTTGCTGAACCTGGCAGAGGGGTAGGGGATATTCTTCGGTATTCCTATGGCCCCGATTGCCGCTCCTGCTGTGAGCTGCCTGTAAATCCTGGGGTGAGTCCCTGTTATATTCTCCTGTATGTCTCGGTATGCCCCCATGATCAGGTCGGCAAGCTTTTCAACAGTCTGATTGAATGTCCGGTAGGGCCTCCGGTCAAGTGTGTCCCCCTCTGAATCGCATATCACATAACGCTCGAATGATCTCCAGTAATTGTATAGCTGTTCCACAAATTCGTTCAGTAGAAGAGGATTGCGGAAAAACTCCCCCGATTCAGGGACAATTTTTGGTATGTAGCTCCCATCCATCCTTGCAAGGTTTTTCAGTGTTATGTGGAGAATGTCTCTCATTTCGCCTGTAGCTTCGCTTTCAAAAATGTCGAGAAGCCTGGATTTCTGATCCGAAAGATCATCGATGAACCTGTTCAGTATCCGCGTGAAGAGATCGCTTTGAAGCATCTCGTCCTGTGTCTCGCAGAGCCTCCCCTTTGTGTATATTACGATTTTATTATCTATCTCTCTGTAGGTTACTGCTGCCATATTATTACTCCTGTGATTAAAATTATTAAATTTATGAGAAGAAACAAAAAAAGCCGCCACTCATGCGTACCTGTATCATTGAATGAAACAGGAAACATAAATGCCGGCTTACCTGCAGCTCCCCTTCGGGGCTCTGTAAAGTCTTCCTATGTAAAATTTATTAAAAGTAAATGTTCGTTAACAGCTTGATGGTCAATTACTTTTTTTTATCGTCAAAATTTTTTTCTAAAATAAAGAGAATTATTCTTTCACCAGTTGATGTGCTTATATCCGTATGGAGGCTTCTGATTTTCAGGCCTGTTACATCGTAAATAATTGCTTCGAGAAGCGGCTTTGCATTTTCAAGAAGTCTGGTGCGGAGCGCTTTAACCAGCAGAAATCCCTCGTCATTGCGCGAAAGCTGCTCCTCACCTTTTGTGAGTATCCCTTTTAAGCGCACAAGGATCATGTCGTCAATAATATAGGCCCGCGCGTCGGACGGGCCTCTCCCCATATATTCTTTCTCAAAGCGGATCACTGCCTCGCATATCTCCGCTTCAATCATACCTTTGGTTTTTTCTTTTGTCATTATATCAAAACCATCCGCCTGCCACCATAATGTTCACTGAAACATTTCTGAAGTCGTTATCATCCAGATCAAGTTTATTTATTCCTGCTGAATGTCTGTATGATACTCCTATACCTATTCTGATATATTCTGTTATATTAGCATAAACATACAATTCAGGCATTATTACAAAAAATGTGTCCGCATAATCAGATTCATCGTCGTTATCTTCATCATCAGATCTTATATATTCAAAGGAGCCCCCTGCTATTGTAAGTGCAGGTGCAAATGTGAAGAGCCTGTCCGGATGGAAGAAATATTCGATCATAGGCCCGCCGAATCCCATGCTAATCCTTTTTTCCTCCCCTTCATAAATTTTACCTGTAAGGCCTTCCCTGTTGGTGGGATAAACAAGTCCGTAGCCCGATACCCCCAGCAGAAAAGAATGGTTGATGATCCATCCGCCCCTGGCTCCGACAAAATCAGCCCATTGTCCGTTCAGCCTGGTGTACTGGTTCGCAAGGCCGAAATACCATCCATGTTCAATCCTGTCAACATCCAGCATGATCTCTTTCTTCTGTTTTTCATCAGCGGGAGTCTGTTTATCTCCCCGGAGAACGGCATATTCAGTGAAAGACGCGCGTAACTGTTCCTGTGCAATTGAAATTCTCTCTCCGGAGCTCACTTTAATGTCAGTTTCAGATATATTATTACCGGAATGATTCGTGATGCTGTACTTACCCTCTTCAATGGCAATCTCCAGTTCAGAGCCGTATGACTTATATGTCTCCGCCACAAGGATACGTTCATCGTTGCGTATGTATATTCTCCCTGAAATTCTTTTATCAAGGATTACCCCTGAAGTGCTCCGCCTTACATCTGTTATGACAACATCGCCTGTTCCGGTCATCTGTATGTCGTAGTTGGGGTGCTGCGCCCCACCTGATGTCTTCTCTGTGCGGGCCAGTGTTTCATTGTAGGCATACTGGTACGCCTCGTTTAATGTTATGCGGCCATCCCTGATCATGTCCGCGGAACCCCTGAGGCCTGACACCAGGTAGTATGTAAAGAATGAACCCTTAATGGCCTCAGACTCCTGCGATGCCTCATCTGACGAACTTGATGTCATGAAGGCGTCACCCTTCATGTTGAAAGATGTGTCAAGAAGAAACGGCGCTTTGAAGCTCCCCCCTTTGATGCGTGTGAAGGCGCCTGATGAACATGAATCCAGTATTGCTATTCTGACGTCAGCAGGTATACCGCGTATCCCGTCTTTAAGCTCTTTATAAAAAACCTTCTCCCGGCCGAGAAGTATAGCTTCACTGTCTGAATGGCCTGAGTAGTAGAAGATAAACTCAATCCTGTCTTTGCCTGACCTTGCTCCCTGTATCTCACCTTTTACCCTGGCAAGGGCTGATATGAAATTTCTCCTGTCGGGATTGTGGAGGAGCAGAACATCGGAAACATCAACTCCGCCAAGTGATTTGAGTACATTCATCATGGTGGAGGCATCTGATACCGCATACCTGAGCTGAACGCGTTCAGGCCCGCCGTTGTTGGCTCCGACAATCATTGCGAATCTGCGTATGTTCTGCCCCGGAGCAGCATGACTGTTAACCGAAGCGGTTAAAACTATAATTGCTATAAGCAGGATACCTGCACTGAACCTGAACATAAACTCCTCCTGAATTTCAGGCTGCTTCATTCATTTTTTTAAGGTAAGGGAGAATTCGAGAGAACTCCCGTCAGCCGTCAATTGTCCATTGAGTGCACTCTCCCTGCTCTGTGCAAGTATTTTTGCTTTTTCAATAACGCTTTTTACATCAATCGGTTTTACCGAAATGATAAGTATGAATTTTTCATAATAAGGAGAATCATCCAGTTCGTAAGCCCTCTTAAGCATCACTTTTCTGTTGAGTTTAATCAGAGTTTCACCTGATTCAGATTCCGGGAAGTGCAATGTCACAGACCCTCTTCCATCTATTGACAGAATAGTGCCGTATTTATATTCACCTGTAGAGATATACCCTATCTGAAGAAGATCTCCCCGCGATGCTTTTGCCATATCTTTCAGTTTTTCAATACTGCTGCCGGTTTTTCTGTGAATTGAAATTCCCGGTTCCATCCCTTTTATTCGTATCACATCATCATCTTTAACAGGGATGCTCCCTGTGAATATGCCGGGTAAATTAAAAATAATCACAAAGGCTGCCAGTGTTGCAACTGAAGCGGCAGAGATTGAATACACAAGCTTCAGTGACTTGCCTTTAAAATAATCGCTGAAAATTTTCATGAAGGGGGTATTATCTTTTACTGCAAGATTGTTTTTTTGCACACCGGATGCTGATGCATAAATTTTTTCTTTTTCGAGCATGATCCCGCTGCGGATTTTTGCAGCCATTAAATCTGCCGTGTACTTTTCAAGTATATCGGAGCTGGAGTTTTTAAGTTTATCAACACGTGATTTCAATTCTGAATCAGTTTGAATCTGTATCCTGATATTATCCATTATTTCATCAGGGAGTTCATTAAGAAGAAACTGCTCCAGTTGAAAATCTGTATATTTATATGTTTTCATAATATTCCCTCCCTGAGAGCACCGGCTTTTTCTTTAAGTGTCCTCATTCTTTTGCGTACACCTGACACAGAAAGCCCGGTGGCATCAGCAACCTGCTCAAGTGTCATCCTGTCAAGGTAGAGCATCACAGCAATCTCCCTGGTTGATTCCTTTTCATTCATAAATATTGAATCCAGCATATTTTCAGCAAATAGTCTGTCATGTCCGTCACGACTGTCAGCGATGTAGTACAGGAAATCATCATTCACTGACTCCCCCCTGGTTTTTTCATCGCGCAGCATGTTGAGGCATATATTGGTTGCTATGCGGTACAGCAGGGATGAGGGGTAATCCCCTGTCAGCTTTTCACTCCTGCTGAGCACCTTTATAAAAACATCCTGCATGGCATCAAGTGCCCGGTCTTCATCTTTCAGAATAGACCTGCAGCGCCTCAGTACCATGGGCCCGTATTTAGTGTAATATTCCTCAACATTTATGTTCATAAATTTCTGCCTTAAAAAGGACTGACTAAAAGTAATTTCTTTGTCATACCGGCTGCAGCGAAGAGAAATACCGGTATCTCATAAAAATAGTCTATGAGATTCCGGTATTTGCAAGAACTGATGATGCAAAACCGGAATGACAGAAACAGTAAAATCTGACTTTTTGACGTCCCTAAATTTGTGCATATTTTAAAAAACTTCCGGTTGTCATGTAAATTAAAAAATGCACGAACTTTAACCATATTTCCTGATTAGAACCAGCCGAACTGAACCATCGCAGAAGCAGCAGGCCCCCGGAAATCCGAGTCATCCATACCTTCAGAGTTTATACCATTAACGTACCTGTATGATACACCTGCGCCGATTCTGCAGAATCTTGTAAGATGAATGAAAACATTCAGTTCCGGCTCAAGTACAAAGAAATTATCCCCACCTTCGTGATGATCATTTTCATCTTCCTCTTTGTCCTGGGTGAAATACAGCCCTCCGCCTCCGATAAGTGTACCGATTGAGAAGACCACCAGGTCCTTGGGATTGAAGTAGTATTCAGTAAGAAAACCGCCATACCCGAACTGGACTTCATCATAAATGCCGGTGTATTCATCTCCGGTAATCTTTTCACGTTTTCCGGGATTGGCAAGCCCCATGCCGCCGGCACCAACTACAAAGGAATCATTAATTATGAATCCGCCTCGTCCCCCCACAAAACAGCCGTTTGTATCTCCAGCCTTTGAAAAACGTGTATAGATCCCTCCGTATCCCGAAACTGATGATTCCTTCAGGTTGAATAAAACCTCAGGAGGATTATCTTTTTTTTCATGTTTCTGATCTTTTACCGCATCCTCGCTCCAGCCTGCGGTTGATATGCATAGTACAGCCGCAGCAGTTAGCACTTTTATAGATTTCATTAAAGTCCTCCATTGTTTACTGTTTATTATTTAAACACGGAGGAGGGGCGGATATGTTACCACGGGGAAAATTTTTTTCTGTTTTTTACGGATTCAGAATGGATTTAACTCTTCCGACTTCGCCGCCTGAAAGACGAACCTTTATCCCGTGGGGATGGGAAGGTGAGTTCGTCAGTATATCCTTCACTATACCTTCGGTTAGTTTTCCTGTCCTCTGATCCTGTTTCAGGACAATTGCCACTTTCATCCCTGGTTTAATCAAAGATCTCACTGTACCATTCATTTTTTATCTCCGGTTTTTTTCACATAGTCAGTTATAAAGCGATCAAGGCGGCCTGCAAAGATATTGCGGTCTTTATGGCTTAATGGCCCCTGGCCCCCGGTATCAATTCCGATGCTCCGCAGATCCTCCATCAGATTCCTCATGGTAAGCCTCTCTTTAATATTATGTATGTCATAAAACTCACCCCTGTGATTAAGCACATAAGCGCCGCGGCTTATAACTCTGTCAGCAAGAGGTATATCCGCTGTAATAACAAGGTCTTCGGCGGCAACAAGTTCCACTATAAGATCATCCGCAGCATCAGGGCCTGATGGGGCTTCAATGCCTGATATATATTCCGAGTCAGGGAGCTTTAATCTCTGGTTGGCTATAACAGCAGTATATATCCGGTTCTTTTCCGCAGCCCTGAAGAGTATATCCCTTATTGCTCCCGGTATTGCATCGGCGTCTATATAAATTTTCATGTTATCCTTTGTGATTGCTGATTATTGCAGTTAATGATTGAAATATTGCGACAGTGTCTGAATAATTCTTTAACTGTAATAGCCGTTCTATAGCAAATAACGAATGTATTAGGCCATTGTCATTTCGAACGCATGTGAGTCCTTCGGCAAGCTCAGGAACCTGAATTAACGGTCAGTGAGCCTGCCGAACTGCTCAGTCGCTGTCGCTTCTTCGAAATGACATGTATAAGGAACAAATTCAATCGTAAAATGCTACTTAATTTAACAGGCATAATAAAAATAATATTCAGGGGCGCAATAAAAATACCGGGTTTTATTCCCGGTATCTTCAGAGAGTTTTGAGAAATAAACTTTCAGCAGAAGCTATTTAGGCTCAACCAGAACCCCTTTATATTTCATACCCTGTATGATCATTCTGGCAACATGTTCAGATGAAAACATGGCATCATTAATTACCATGTCATAATTATGGGGATCTGCAAGATCAATTTTGAAGAACTCTTTCATGTATTCTTCACGCTGTTTGGTCTTCTCCTTGATCATCTTTGTCGCTTCCCCCTTGGTCATGTTCATCGATTTTGACAGCTTCTCAGCCCTGTGATGAATGGGAGCGATTAACCTTACATGAAAACCGTTTTCGACCTCTTTAGTAATCATATTGCCTCCGCGTCCAACTATAACAACGTGGCCGTTCAGCGCAAGCATCGCGATTATTTCAACAAGCTTTTTATGGACAGCAACCTGTGGAGGGAATGTGCTGAATGTAGTCTGTATAAGGTCAGTCAGCTTGTTTCTCGCCCTGCCTGTAAGAGTTTCAACAAGGCTTTCAGAAAGTCCTGTGTCGATCATAAGTTTATCGAGAAGCGCCTTGTTATATGCAGCCCAGAGGGGTTCAGGCTTTAACTCTTCGTTAATGATTTCTGTGAGTTTTGATGCTACCTCGTACCCGCCGCACCCGTATTCCCGGGAAATTGTGACAAATGGGAGACGGTTTACTTTCTCAGGCTCATCAAGGTGCTCTTTCTGTTTCTTCCAGTAAATAACCTGCGCGTTCATGATTCTGTCTACTGCAGCTGTCATATAGTATCTCCTGTTTCAGCCGTACTTAAAGCCCATCACCTGAGATAATATTAATCAATAAAAAGAGTGTTTTCAACAGAAAATCCGATTTTTATTTACATTTGAGGTATGTTTTTTATTTCCTGTATTTAACAGTGAGCCCGGTGAGAAATGCTTTCATAAGCTGGTCTTTGCAGAGCTTGAAATTTTTGTTCCCTTTTTTTCTGAATAGAGCTGACAGTTCTGATTTACTCAGATCAAACTCCGCCAGTCTGAATATCTCCATCATGTCTTCATCTTTATAATTAAGAGACACCCTGATTTTTTTCAGAATATCATTATTAGTGAGTCGGGATGAGGGTGCAACCGCTGCCGGTATTTCACCCTCTTTTCTCCCTCTTTTATGAATAACAAGACCATCCAGAAACAGGCATAGGAGCTTATCACTGCATACAGTATATCCCTCATCCTCCTCTTTTTTAAGGAGGTCAAGGATCTCACCCTCAGATATTGTGTAACCTGAATGGCTAAATATTTCAGCCATATCACTGTTACTTATATTGAGCGCGTACCTCAACCGTCTCAGGATGTCGTTATTAATCATATCCTCTATATACCTTGATGAGTCTATCGCTGTTTGTTACGGCTTCTGTCAGCGGGCCTGCTGCCTGATGAGGCTCCGGATCGGCTCCCCCCCTGTTCGCCTCTGCTGTTCCCTCTTCTCTGGCCGCCGGTTGGTCTTTCACCGGTGCTTCCCGGCCTGCCGGATGTTTTGCGGGAGCCGTCTCTGGTCTCTCCATGGCGGCTGTCAGATCCCGTACCTGAAGTTCTGCCGGTTCTGTTGGCAGATGCCGGGCGCGGGCGATCTTCTGATCTCCTGCGATCTCCATCCGCTGTTTCCCTGCGCTGAGGCCTTGAAGGCCTGTCGTGGCTGTAGCCGGAATTGCCGTCAGAGCTCTGTCCGGATCTGGATGTCTGACCCGGCCTGCGGCTCCCTGAGCGTTTGCGTTCCGCCTCTTTTTCCATATCCCTGTAATCCCTGCCATGCTCATCTTTCATGAAATCATCAGGTGCTTCAGTGTAAGTCCCTTTCCTGGTGAATTTTGAAAAAGCGCTGGCAGCTTTTTCTACGCGTTTCCTGAAACTCTGACTGTAGTATCCGCCGGCTGAATCCCTGTCGCGCGGGGCTTCAGATTCATTTGCGTGTTTTCTGTTTCCCCTTGAATCATCGGAGTCATCACGCCTGTTACCCTTTGGAGCGCTTTTAAAGCTGTCGCGTGATTTCGGTTTATGCCTGTCATCAGATCTGCCGCCGGATCTGCTATCCTGTCTGGTCTCTGTTTTCCCTGAACCGGTTTTCTTCCGGTCGCCTTTCGGATGAGCTTCACTCCTCTCCTCAGAGAGAGATTTACCCTTATCATTGTATCTTTTAACAGATTCAGATTTAGCCTTTCCGGAGGGTAATTCGAAGTTCACACGGAGTGTTCTGTCCATAAAGGGTTTACCATTAAGATTCTTTATCGCAGCCTCTGACTCGTCGCTGTCAGACATTTCAGCCACAGCGTGTCCTTTCTTTCTGCTGAATCTTAAGCTCACCACTGTCCCTGTTTCAGAGAGCAGCGTTCTTACGTCATCTTCTGTGGCACTGAAACTCAGGTTGCCTATGAAGATCTTTTGATTTTTCATTAAATACCTCTGGTTGTAGCAAAAATTATCTCATGCATAATTATACATAAATCCTGGAAATGTTGCGGCGAATACTGTTGTCATTTTTCCCAGCTCTATCCCTCACATGGATTGAACGGCTGTTGATTGATCCGGAGCGGATTTTCCTCTAATCTCTAATATGAATTAATTCTGAGTGATAATGGCATAATTATCAGACTATTAATCCTGTCTACTATTTTAATATAGTAAAATAGTAAAACTTTACAATAAAATATTGTGAATATTTTACAAAATATAATAGTATTTTTACGAAACTCAGTCTCGCACCCGCAGGGAAGCCCCTGCGGGGGGCTTTTTAAGGGGCGATGCCCCTTAAAACCCCATTTAAAAGAATCAGATTTGCAGCAGGTTAAATAATATCAGTAAAAGTATCCCTTCACTCCGCTCATGATCATTTCAAGGGAGATGAATGAAACAATAATAGCCATGATCTTCTCAAGCCCCTTTGTGAACTCCTGCCCCAGCAGTCTGTCGATAAGTGATGATACAGAGAGGAGCAGCGCGCCGGCAATTACCGCAGTTACAACTGCTGCGATAAGGTAGAACTTCTCCGCGCCCTGGAGTTTAAGATATGAGATCATCCCGAATGTCATGCTCCCCGGTCCTGCAAGCATAGGAATAGCAAGGGGGGAGACGATTATGCTCCGCCTGCTTTCCAGCGGATTATTTTCGTAGTTAAGCTGGCCGGAGAGGATCATCTGAAAAGCGATATATAGAAGGAGGAGCCCACCTCCGACCTTAACCGCATCTATTGAAATATAGAAGTAGGTCATGATCTCCTGCCCAAGCACCGAGAACACCAGAACTATGCTACCCGCGATAACGGATGAACTGAATGCGATCCGGATTCTATCCGTACGCCCGAATTTTTTTGTCAGCGCGATGAACACGGGGATTGTGCCGATGAAGTCCATCAGAATGAAGATCGGGATAAAGAGAGAAAAGAATTTCGCTGTCATATAATTACCTGTTTATTATAAAGTAATTGTTATGCCGGTTTATCATTTTAGAAAAACGACATGTCACCCCGGTTTTGCAAGGCAAATACCGGGGTCTTAAGGCTGCCAGAAGATTCCGGCACTTCGCGTATGCTTCGGCCGATGACAAAAAATAATTGTTTAATGAAACATTATTATTTCTAATAATAACCAGTATCAATGGATATAACTATTTAGATTTTTGCAATCCTCACCAGTTCCCGCACGATCTCCGCTGTGAGCCCCCATATAACGCCATGCGCTGTTCTGTATAAATGAACCTCATGAAAAATTCCGCCCCAGGGTTCGGAGTAACGTTCAGGGAGCCCCAGTTCCTTTGCCGGGAAAATAATTTCTTTGTCACCGGAACCGTTTTTTATGTAGGGCTGAATCTCAAGCCGGACTTTATAGGTCTCGCAGTCATTTTCGAGGAACCATCTGAATGGAACAGTAAAGATTTTAGCAACCTCATCTTTGTTGATGTTGTAGGAGCTGACATCGGAATCTGTGAGCCTCCCCACAAATATCTCAATGATGGCACCCATGGGAGCCACAAGAGAATCAAGCCTCCCTTCAACAACTATGCTCTCGCGGGGTATACCCAGTTCTTCAACGGTTTCTCTTATTGCTGTATCCATACAGTTGCGATCTTTTCTGCTGCTGAATCCGCCGCCGGGGAACGAAACTTCATCGGGCTGCCTGATTGTGGATGATCGCTGCTGAAAGAGGAGGTTCCACTCTCCGTCAATCTCAACAAAGGGTACAAATACCACGGAGTTGAAGTATTTTTCTCTTCCCAGAATTCCTGTACCATCAGGGAGTTTAGGAAGAAGGGTGCTGTATTTAAAACTGTTCATGTGAATGCCGTTTTTAATAATAAGATAATTTCTCTGATAGTTTTAATATTAATTTATAATGAGTTTTAGGCAATGATTATTTGAATTTATAATAAAATGATTATAATCCGGATCGCTTGCCACGCAGCTAAAAGATTTTTCATTGCTTTTTTTTAATTATGGTGTATCTTAATTACATGTTCATAGCGATGTTATAAACATTCCGCATTATAAAATATTAATGATAAAACAGGAGTTACACAATGAAAAAGTACCTGGTAGTATTTATGGTCTGCCTTGCAATAGCAGTGTCAGGGATAACCATGAAAGCATCTGCCGCTGATGACGATGCGAAAAAACTTAAAAAGAAAACAGAGCAGAAGAAGGACAAAGAGGATAAAAAAGAAAAGAAAGAGAAGAAAGAAAAGAAGGATAAGAAAGAGAAAGAAGAAAAAGCTGACAAAAAAGAGAAGAAGTCAAAGAAAGACGAAGATAAAGAAGAAAAAGCAGATAAAAAAGATAAAAAAGCGAAGAAAGATAAAGACGACCACAAGGAAGATAAGTCTGATAAGAAGAAGAAAGACAAAAAAGATAAGGATGACGACAAAGAAGCTAAAGCTGATAAAAAAGAAAAGAAAACAAAAAAAGATAAAGATGATGAAGAAAAAGATGACAGTAAGTCTGACAAAAAAGAGAAGAAGGATAAAAAAATCAAAGACGTCAGACATTCAAAAACAGCTGATGAGAAAGAACTTGGAAAAGATGACAAAGGCCGCATGATCTATGAAGGACCCAGAGGGGGACAGTATTACTATACAGATCACGGAACAAAAGTATATCTGAAGGAAGATGATAAAAAATAGAATTCCCGGCTCGGGAATCATTATTAACAGAAGCGGCAGGGGGAGTTTAGCCCCCTGTTCTGTTTATTCAGACTTATACTTTCTCCATCTCCGTTCCTCCCGCTCCATATAGGTCCTGAATTTTTCCGGGTCATCAATTCTAAGCGTCATAACCTCACCGGTTGCCGGATGACTGAATGTGAGTTCAACTGCCGCAAGGAAAAGCCCCTTGCCTTTAAAGACGTCACCCTCCCTGCCATAAAGAGTATCTCCGGCTATGGGATGACCCAGCTCCGCCATGTGGCGCCGCAGCTGGTGAGTACGCCCTGTGAGGGGGGAGAGATCAACAAGAGTGAGCCACTCATTTTTCAGAGAGCGCACATGTCTGACAGGGGAGTAGTCCGTGGCAGCATCTCTCCCCTCAACCTGTGAATCTATATGTCCCGGGGATTCAATTTTTCCCTGGACAATAGCACGATATATTTTTCTGATATTTTTTTTCTCGAACTGTCCGCCTAAGGCAACCTGCGCCCGCATTGTCTTTGCAATAAGCAGTATACCGCTTGTGGGTACGTCAAGCCTGTGTACAGGTTTGGGCCACCGCAGGGCATCAGACTCTAAAGATTTTTTTATATTACGGAGAAGTGAGTTCTCCACTGTGCGGAAACTGTTTCCGTTTACCGCAATGCCCGCTGGTTTAATAATTGCGGCGAGGTGTTCATCTTCATATACGATATCAAGGTCCAGCATGTATTCTTTAGGGAGGGTAGATTCGTCAGCCATGAGTTCGATCCTCTGGCCGGGCATAATCCATCTCCCTGTTTCACCTTTAACACCATCAATGAGAAAATCCCCGCGCTTGATCGCGTTTTTAATACCTTTGCGGGACGGGATTGAGATGAATACTTCACACGCGTAGTCGCTGAACCTGGTGCGTTCAGTCCCTTCAGGAACAATGTGTGTTTCGATTATTATCATAAGATGTTTTATCCAGCTTTGTCTGTTAATAATGTTACCGGCAGATATATGACAACCAGTTTTTTAAAATAGTGAATACAGAATTAACCGGGAGATCCCTCCGGCCTGGCGGCCACCTCCCTTTGAAAGGGGGATAAAAAAACCTCTAAAGCTTTTTATTCCTCTTTACAGACATGATCGTGTTGTCATAACTATTAACCACTACCCGTCCCGGATTCCCTGCCACAAGGCAGTTATCCGGAACATCTTTTGAGAGAAATGTCGCTGCGGAGAGAGTTACATTACTACCAACTTTGATATCACCGGTTACAATGCAGTGAGGCCCTATCCAGATATCATCTCCAATCTGAGGCATAGAGTTATGGTGTTTTGCAACCGCTTCGCCAATGGTTGAATTGTGGTGAAGAGTACAGTTGCACCCGATCTTTGCAGGCCCTATGACTATTGAATGGTAGTGCATAAGGAGAAGCCCCGGCCCAATCTCGGCCCTGCTGCTTATATAAACATGGTGAACTGTTTTAACAAAGAAGTTAAGCAGTTTGTATATTGCAAGCGGAAGGATCCCGATTAATTTTGACCTGTTAAACAATTTAAGTGAAGCGCTGCCGAGCCTGTATACAGCAACAGAATGGAGGCCGAAATCTGTAAGGCATAGCTTAAGTTTACTGAAAAATGGCGGGTCCTCTGTATTATATCTTACAGAATAAAAATGCAGCCTGTCCTGCCTGAAGGGTGTGTCTGATTTCATTAAGTTAATTCCGTTTTTGAATGTATAGGTTATGACTACAACATTACTTAAAGGATGTCAATTGTAATTATTGAGATTAA
Source organism: Spirochaetia bacterium UBA5763 (assembly GCA_002418835.1). Classification (GTDB taxonomy): domain Bacteria; phylum Spirochaetota; class UBA4802; order UBA4802; family UBA5550; genus UBA5550. The sequence goes on from DIEX01000019.1 coordinate 342,012, forward strand.
GATCCTCCGGGAGTGCTATAAACTCCTCTTCTCAATAAAATGATGATGCAGCAGCTGCATCGACACAATCCCCGCGATTGCCATATCATTTCGCTCGCCGGTTGATGTGCCGTTATTTTTCCTGTATTTATTCAGCAGAAGTTCAACACTTTCCGGATTAAAATAACCATAACGACGTATTGTATCACCATCAAACATAGATGAGGCAATTGTATCCCTGTCAATAAATGACCGTGCAATAGGCGCCCTGTATGGCTGTTTTGGACGGGATGAAATAGATTCAGGGAGTATACCCCCGTAGATCTTTTTCAGTATATACTTTTCGTTAAGGCCACGGATTTTGTATTCCGGCGGAATTGTCGCCGCGAATTCTATCACCCTGTGGTCAAGAAATGGGAATCTACCCTCAACTGAATTTGCCATGAGCATCCTGTCCCCCTGGGATGAAAGGAGATATCCCGGGAGGAAGAGTGAAGCCTCAAGGTATTGTGCTCTGCATAGCGGGTGCCATTTCATTATATCCTGAGAGAGATACTCTTCCAGTTCAGAAGCGGCATCGTAACCCTCGTCCAGTAAACCGTCATTAAAGAACCGTTTTACCTGCGATGTGTTCCCCCATCTGATTGAGTGTGAATAATGGGGATTGCCGGTATCAGTTAATCCCTTGCCGAAGAATGAATTCCAGAAAGCATTCCCCCTTCCGCTTCTTGAAACATACGGATAAAGCGCAGAGAGGAGTTTCGGCCTTTTAACTGACTCCGGGTTGCGCGCCCAGAACCGGCGAATCATATCCTCTTTAAAAATATTATATCCCCCGAAGAATTCGTCCGCACCCTCACCTGTAAGCACAACTTTGATCCCGTTTTCACGCACCAGCCGCGACAGGATAAAGAGCGGGGCAGGGGCTGAGCGTATCATCGGCTTCTCAGCATGAAATATCACTTCAGAGAATGATGCACTTATTGAATCGTAGTCCGCATTCACCATGCGGTGGTCTGTACCTATATGGTTCACCATCTCCATCTGCCATGCGCGCTCATCAAAGGCCTCATCGCTGAATCCCACTGAGAATGTAACCAGGTCGCGGTTGTGATGCTTTTTTACAAGTGCGGATACAATGGATGAGTCGAGCCCTCCGCTTAAGTATGACGCAACAGTAACATCGGCTCTGAGCCTCAGCTTCACTGAGTCATAGATAAGTTCCTCAAGACGTGATGTATAATATGACAGCGGTTTATCTTCGTATTCGTTAATACCGGGGAATATATATCCCCAATACCTTCTCTCCTTAATTCCAGATTCAGATATGGTGAGCATTTTTCCCGGTGCAAGTTCATTTATCCCTTTAAATACAGTACGTGGCGGAATATTTACCCATAGTGAGAATACCTGGTTTACTCCTGCAAAATCTATCTCCGGATGTATCAGCCCTGATGCCAGAATCCCTTTCATCTCTGATGCAAAGATAATAGTGCCATCGTTTAACAGGGAGTAGTAGAGAGGAAGAATTCCGACTCTGTCTCTTGTAAGAATAAGCTCTCTTTTTTTAACATCCCACAGCGCTATGGCGAACTGTCCGTTAAGATGATCAACAAAGTCCGCACCAAACTCCTCGTACGCATGAACTATTGTCTCCGTGTCCCCTGATGTGTAAAACCTGTGCCCTTTTGTTTGAAGCAGCTCACGAAGTTCAATATAGTTGAATATCTCCCCGTTAAAAACTACGCAGATACTTTTATCTTCATTATATACAGGCTGTGATCCGCCGGAGAGGTCAATGATGGAGAGCCTGCTGTGTCCCAGGCCTAAATTGCCGTTAATGTAATATCCATATTCATCAGGCCCCCTGTGGCGAAGTGCCTCTGTCATCGGAATCAGTTCCTGCTTAGAGACAGGTTCCCCGCTCTTTACCCTGTATATACCTGTTATTCCGCACATAAATTTTTCGATTTTTCTGGATGTGGCATCTGATTATACTGCCTGTTATTTTTCTGAAGGAGTTTTTTAAATGTTATTAAACCCCTTTACTGGAGAGAAAGCTGACAAGATTCTGTATTGTATCAAGGTTTTCCGGCATCAATTCCTCATCTTCTATTGTTATATTGAATTTATCTTCAAGGAACATAATCAGTTCGAGTATACCTGTGGAGTCAATAATGCCGCTGTCGAGAAGTGATTCATCTGTTTTAATCTCTTTTAAACTTCGTGCAGCAATGAAATTTTCTCTTAGAAACGTGATTATAAGATCTGTTAGAGTTGCGCTCTGAACACTCCCCATCTATTTACCGCCGGTTTTGTTATATAAAGGCATGTTGAAAAATAACCTAATTAAGCTTTTTTATTGAGTCAATGAAAATTTGTTGATTATAGAACAAATAGGGATAAAATAACAAACTCATATCCTTATCTAAGTGAGTAAAAAATGTTTATAAGACGTTTACTGGTTCATGAATTTCTGGAAAACAGCGCTTCGCTATATCCGGATAAAACTGCAGTAATCCATGACGGATGCAGATATACCTATTCTGAAATAAACGGACTGGCGAATAACCTGGCCCGTACTCTCAGTTCCTGCGGAGTTATTGAAGGTGACAGGATTGTTATAATTCTTGAAAACAGTATTGAATATATAATAAGCTATTATGCTGCAATGAAATGCGGCGGAACTGCTGTCCCGTTAGGCAGCGATCTCAGGGGAGCGGTATTTAAGTCTATATTCAGTGAGCTGGATTGCTCTGCACTGATAATACCATCAAAATATGAAAAGAATATTTCAGGTTCAGCTTTAACTGAGCAAAGATTAAAGGCTCTTGTGATTAAAGGTACGGCTTTTGCACTATCCGGTGCTGAGAATGTAATCTCCTGGAGCGACGCGGTTCAGGGTGATCATTCAAAGCTTAATGTTACAGTTTCTCCGGACAATCTTTCTTCAATAATATATACATCAGGTTCAACCGGTGTTCCTAAAGGCGTAATGCTCACTCATTCAAACATAGCAGCAAATACAGAGTCGATATGTTCATATTTAAAGCTTACCTCTGAAGACAGGCAGATGGTTGTTCTACCTTTCCCTTATGTATTCGGGCAGTCGCTTCTGAATACGCACTTTGCTGTAAGTGGTTCAGTTGTTATTAACAACAGGTTCGCATATACAGCTTCTGTTTTAAAGCAGATGGAGGAGGAGAGTGTCACCGGCTTTTCAGGTGTGCCATCAACTTATGCCTACCTGCTGCACCGGTCACCATTACATTCCTACATGGACAGGCTTCCTTATCTGCGGTATTGTTCACAGGCGGGGGGGCACATGCCACGGCGGATAAAACAGGGTTTGCTGAAAATACTCCCGCAGCACACTGAACTATATATTATGTATGGTGCCACAGAGGCATCAGCCCGGCTTACATATCTCCCTCCGGAAAAACTGAAGAATAAGATTGAATCCATAGGTAAACCTGTTTCCGGAGTTGAGTTGAAAGTTCTGGATGTAAATGGTGTAGAGCTTAAGGATGGTGAAACAGGTGAGCTTGTTGCATCCGGGCCGAATATAATGAAGGGCTACTGGAAAGACGGTGAACTTACATCTCAAGTACTTGACAGTAATGGTTACCATACAGGTGATATGGGTTATAAAGATGATGAAGGTTTTTTTTATCTCACAGGAAGGAAAGATTCAATTTTAAAAATAAGCGGATATAAAGTTAATTCAAGGGAGGTTGAAGATGCCCTTGTTGAAACAGGGCTGGTAGTTGAGTCTGCTGTTATAGGTGTCCCGGATGATCTTCTGAGTACCAGGCTTGTTGCTTATGCGGTTGCTGTTGACGATACTGTTACTGAAAATGATATAATTGAGAAATGTTCTGTTATTCTGCCTAAATATGCTGTACCTTCAGAGTTGAAGCTGATGAAGGCGCTTCCGAAAAAAGGTAACGGGAAGATAGATTTCTCCTCCCTGCCGGTTGTCGTAATGACGTGATAAAACTATTTCCCGAATGCCTCCCTGCATCTCTCCTTTGCCAGTTCAAGACCTTTAATCAGATGCTCCCTCAGTTTCTTAATGTCCGGAATAATCCAGTCCACAAGCCCGCTCTCAATTCCGCCTGTTGCTCCGCGTGATTTTGCCAGGTATTCAGCGTAAAATTCAGCTTTAAGCTTTTCGGCTTTATCAGGTTTCCCCTCTCCGGTAAGCCTGGCGTACTCTTTCCCCTTCAGCAGATCAAATGCCACCTTTGTACCAATTACCGCAAGGATTGAATCAGCAAATGCCAGGTAAACAATACCGGGGCGGAGAAATTTATTGAATGCCTGTATCAGTCTCCCGCCGTAGTTCTGGTGGAGTGTAACAGAAACAACAGGTATCTCCCCGAGAATATTTGCATCAAGTGACTCAGCACCAATTGCCTGTATCCTCAGGCTTTCCTGCTGCGATCCAGGCATAAAACCCGATGAGTTTGAAAGCATGATAAGCGGAATCTTCTGCCTGTTGAGGAATTCTGTAAATATACGGAATTTTTCCGTGCCGTATGCATCAGCGGCTCCACCTTTGCGGAGAGGGTGATCTGTAATTATCCCAATAGCTGTGCCCCGGAGAGAAGCAATTCCTGTTATAAGCATCGGCCCTGTGTCAGGATTATTCATCCCGCTGTAGAATTCGATGAAGCTTTCATTATCAAATACCGGCTCGATCACCGAGGTAACCATATCAAATGGAGTTGATGGATTATCAGGAATAGATGGAACACCGTGATTTTCAATGTTCTTCCGCTGCCCGGATATAAGGGCTATTATACTGCGTGAAAGGGTAAAAGCCTCATTAATAGATGAGCACCTGAAGGCTGAATTGTTTTTTATGAGTTTATCATTCTCACCGGAAATTCTGTTATGATCAACGAATATAATTATATCAGCGGTATTGTTGATGTAGTACAGCTTCAGTCCATCCGGGTCAGTTATGATATGGATTCTCAGTTTTTTTGCTGACTGAAGCGTATTCATGAAGTCTACCCTGGATGACAGCCGTTCATCTTTCCCGTCCCGGATTAATTCTATGCCGAATACAATTATTTCGTGAGAGCATGTACGCTGTGCTGCACGAAGCAGCTCACGCGCTTTAATTACTGATGCATCTCCTGTTATACCGTTAGCGGATTTTGCTCCGATAATCATAACACTCTGTCCACAGAGTGTTATAAAGCCGCCGATAAGGGAGTCCGCTCCGCGGTAATACTTTTTTAATTCAAGGAATTGTCCATTGTCAGCATTCCGCCTGATGATCGCATCATTAAGTACTATCGCAGGATTATGCACTGCTTCATCTGTGAGCCGATCATCATTCTGCACTGCTGTAAAATTTACTTCTATGCCGGAATAAAAGAAACCATGAATCTCCCGTATTGTCTCTATAAGGTGGAGTTTATCCGGTGAAAGAATATCCGCTATGCCTGTATCCCTGCAGATACGTTTTGCACCGCCGATTTCATAGTTTGAAATATCCTCCCCGATGATTGACTTGATTACGCCGGAACCTGTAAGCACCCTGTATGACTGTTCCGAATCCAGCATAACCTGAATCACAGCCTGGCTCGATCCGTAAACATCAAGTCCTGCAGATGAACCTGTACCTACAGCAACCAGTGAAAGCGGGCGCGGGGTGTCCGGCAGCGAATCCATTGAGAAACCGAACTGTTTATTCATTGATTCAAATAACGCAATGAGCACCTGGTCCGGGTTATGCATTATGAAACTTCTGAATTTTCCGGGTGTAAAACCTGTCTGAAGCGCGTTCATCATGAATCCCTCAGCGCCCCGGTTAAGAGCGATGACCCCCTCTTTAATATTTGCTCCGGCCCCGTCATTCCATACATACAGAGGTATTCCTTTCATTATAGAGAGATAGGAGGCAGCTACGTATTTCAGCCCTTCTATGTTGCCTGTTGACCCGCTGTTTATTCTCGAATCTTTCATGAAGAAGCAGGCCTCTGATCCATGCATTCTGCCGGTAAAAATTTTAGCCCCTGCATCCATGGTTTTATTATTATCGCTGATATCATAATCAATTGAGGCTATTCTGATCTCTTCATATGCTCCTGAATCAAAACATTCATCAGCCCATAATTCAACAGGCCGCTTGTTTATGTTGAATAACTTCTGATCAGCTTTGCTGTTTTTCTCGGGGCGAGAGTAGGGACTTCTGCTGTCGGATTCTGAAAGATATTCAAATGCAATACGATCCAGTTCGATATAGAAACGGAGTTTTCTGCCCTGGTCAGAATCGGAATTATCCGACATGATGCTGCAGTCAATTATTCCATTGAAACTGCTGAACAGCTTCATCATATCTATCGATGCTGTAAGAGAGTCCCTTAGCCCGCTGATGAAGTTGTACCTGTCATCACTTATAGAAACCGGGGCATCAGCTATAATAATATGCAGCCAGTGTCCGGCTTTTTCCTCTTCTCTGTAATCAGCCATGAGGGACAGCGCGTAGGATGCTGCTGCTTCAATTTTTTCATACAGGTCCTGGATGTCCGGTGTGTCTCCATCGATAAGAGCAAAAGTAAGGTAATTATCCTCTCTCTCCGTGGCAGTGATCCTGTATACAGGGAAACAGGGCGCAGATGAATCTATACATTCAATATCATAATGATTTTCAAGGAACTCAATATTCCTGAAGTGCAGCGCTTTCAGCCTGCTGCTTTTTTTAAAACATCCGTCAGATAAAACAGGGGTTATCCCTTTTCTCTCTTCTTTGGTTTCCGCAGATTTCTGCAGCAACAGCATTCTGGATTTCTGCGCGGTTATTGCAAGCTCACTGTTATACTCTTCATCTATGTAAAGATCAGCAGCCTGCATAATTCTGCTGCCGGATGACGGGAGATGGGGGAGCATATATAACAGATTTTTAATCAGATCAGCATTGTCTGTGATAAACCGGTGTGACATGCGCATAAACATGATGACCGCTTCAAAGTGACTTGAACCGGTAAAAAGATTTAATTCCTGATACTCAGTGAGTCCGTAAGAATTCAGAATCCCGCTGAGTAAAGAACTGAATTTTTCAGATAATTCAGGCTCATCAGCATTACTATGGCAGATAAGCGCATTAAGCTCATCATAAAATGCAATATCATCACCTGCTGAAGACCGGGAGAATATCCTGTTTATATAAGCCGCATGCAGAAGTCCGTTGATAATCATATCCGCTATGTGATCATCAATGAGGGGTTCCCATTTTGAAAAGCCTGTATCTGAAATGATCTTCCGTATTATTTCAGCATAATAACTTCCGTTTATGTAACCGCAGATCAATGATAAATATATGCTGCTTATAAGCTGCATATATTCACCGGGATTATTCATTATAGAAGGGAGAAGCTTATCCCTGAAATAGCTGGTGAAGAAACCGGATGAACTGCTGACTGAACTGCATGCATCGTGCCCGGTTTCGATTTTTACCAGCACTTCACCCTCATGAATCCCCAGGCCTGCGATGGCTCCTCCGTTCTTTGCATCGATGATAAAGGTAATGATGCCGTCAACGGGCGAGCAGATGGTGGTCTCCATCTTCATGGATGACAGAATTATAACGGGATCACCCTCCCATATCATGTCACCGGCCGTTAAATTTTTGCATAGCGAAACAACAGTACCCTGGAATGGTGACCGTATTAGCTCTGTCCGGTTTTTTACCGCAGTCCGGTCAGCAGATACAGCCATGCTGTAGTAGCTGATCTTATTACGGTCATCTCTGATCCTGAGAATAACCTCGCCAGGCTTCCTGTCTATTCTGAATCGTAGTATTCTCTCTTTATAATTGACTATTATATTATCAGCCGTGGAATTCGTGAAGTTCAGACTGATAGCGCCGGCGTACTCTTCATTGATAAATGCTAAATACCTGTTAAGAGATACCTGGATGAATCTTGTGTAAAATACATACCCGAGATATGACACTGTGAAGTCAGTATATATCTCCGGAACCGGTGTATCAGCAATCCCCTCTACCCCGGCAATGGACATGAAATCTGACACTTTTTCATTAAATAGCCTCAGGTATTCGGCAAATCCCCCCATTATGATCTGCAGGCTGATTTCACCGTGCTGCAATTCATCAGTCAGAAGCCCCGGATTCAGATCCGAATTATCATGGAGAAAATTGTTGTTGTAACTCCCTTTAATGAACTCCGGATGTCGTATGATCCTGAGCAGCTGTGGCACATTGGTTTTAACACCCGTTATATAGAGCTCCTGCAGCGCCCTCTCCAGTCTTATCAGGGTTTCACGGCGTGTGCGCCCGTGAACAATCAGTTTCCCGATCATCGGGTCATACATCGGGAGAACCCTGTCACCCTCCTTGAAACCGAAGTCGCACCTGATACCATTAAAGGTGGGGAGGTTAAGTTCAGCAATAATCCCCGGGGAGGGGAGATAGCCATTATCCGGATCCTCCGCGTAAATTCTGCATTCGATTGCGTGGTTCCGGTAAACCACCCTGTGGTTAAGGCTGGCCAGATGTCTGAGTTCATCATCCCGTCCATCGTAGAGCTGCACCTGGCACTTTACCAGGTCTATGTCAAGGGACTGGTCAGTAACGGCATATTCCACCTGGAGTCTTGTATTCATCTCCAGGAAGCCGGTTCTTCCTGTGTCCTGGTCAATGAGAAATTCAACTGTGCCTGCGCCGCAGTTTCTGCTGTAACCTGAAATCTCTGCAATCTTTTCCGCCGCTGATACAAGGTATTGAGACGTATCATCATCGATGAAAATCTCGCCGCTCTCTTCTATTATCTTCTGGTTCCGCCTCTGTACTGCGCACTTTCGTATACCTATAACCCAGCCGTTGAATATCTGTACTTCAATATGCACCGGGTTTTTGATAAACTTTTCTATATAAAAAGAGGGATCATTGAAGAGAGAGTGTGATGTCCGCATGCTTGAATCAACAGCCGCTTCAAGCTCACCTTCAGCATATATTGTGACCATCCCCTTTCCGCCGCCCCCTGATGCGGGCTTCAGTATAACCGGGTAACCGATCCGCCCGGCTTCAGCAGTGATAGCTCCCATATCTTTGACACAGAAAATATCGGAGCTGTCAAAGAGAGGTATGCCGTTCTCCTTTGCTATACGGCGCGCATTCCCTTTATGGCCCATGATGTCCATGGCTTCAAAGCCGGGGCCCATAAAAATTATGGGCTCTGCAGCTGCCCTGTTGAGTGCATCGATGATTTTGACAAACTCCGGGTTCTCAGAAAGGAACCCGTAACCTGAGTACACCGCGTTAGCATTTATGATTTGTGCTGCCGCGATTATTATATACGGATCGGAGTAGTTTGTATGGTCGCCGATAAATACAACTTCATCAGCAAAGTCGTACCATGACTGCCCTTTGTCGGGATCTGTAACTACTGCTACAGAGGGGATACCCTCTTCGTGCAGCGCAAGGAAGAAACGCTTTGCAATCTCTCCGCGGTTTGCTATAAGAACCTTCTGAAGTTTACCTTTTCTTCCTGAAGAGGGTATAGCACCTGCAGCGTGCTTCCCGCGGTTTATATGCGGATTAATAGCTTTAAGAGAATCATGAGCTTTCTTAATCAGCAGGTTAATATCCGATCTGTCTATATCATTCATGAATATTCTCAGTTTCTATGTCATTGCGGGGAGCGACAGCGACGCGGCAATCTGTTTTCAGTTTATTATGGTTGTTTATAATGGCATTATTGTCACAGACGGACCATTCAAAATACTGTAGCTCGGCATCACTCCCTTTCACTGCAACAGCTGCGGTATATCCTGGTGATATAATAATGTCTGTTACAGAATATGCTGTTCCGCTATCATCATAAATAACTGCTGATGTATATACCGGTGTGACCGGGACACTGAAACTATTCAGGGGATATGACAGGCCAAGGCCCAGGGCTTTTATATACGCCTCTTTTCTTGCCCAGCAGGAGTGGAATCCCTTGAGTTTCTGTTCATCGGGGAGAGATCTGAATGCGGCTTTTTCTGTTTCAGAGAAGTAATGATCAACAATATCAGTAACTGAATCGCTATCTTTTATCTCCTGGATGTCAATGCCGATATTTCTCCCTTTTGATATTGCATATATTATCATATCGCCTGAGTGAGAGAGGTTGAATTGTATTTTTTCAGGATTCTGGTCTTCTGAGATGAATGGTTTACCGTATTCATTCTGATTGAAGATGATTTCTTCAGGTTTAAGATTGAGGTATCCGCTCATAATATATCTGAGAGTGCCTTTTGATATTGTGTGAGTTATGCGGTCTTTTTCGAAGATGAAGCGGTTTATTTTGTTTATTTCATCATCAGATAGATTGTTAATAAAAGAATTATTATAATTATATCTTGAATCTTCACATAAATAGTAGATGTGAATTTCAAATATGTCATTGATCCGGTTAGTGTTGTCAGTAGTTTTATTTTTTATAAACATTTTCACGATTTTTTTATTTTGTTGATATTGCTTTACGCTGCAGCCGTGCACGTTCCTGAATGCTGTTTTCTGAATTCTGTTTTTTTCCTGTACCAGATATGAGTTGTGTTATGCTTTTTATTGTCGGATGTGTCAGTAAATCAATAATAGATATCTCTTTTTTCAAAACTGTTTTTATACGGCTTTGAACTTCAGCTAAAAGGATAGAATGCCCGCCTAGATCAAAAAAATTATCTTCAATACCAAAGTTATCTGTTTTTAAAACAGTGGACCATATATCAAAAACTGCAATTTCAATATCATTGTCAGGCTTTATAAAACTTCGCATTGTAATAGTATCATTTGCTTTATATTCCAATGCATTTTTATCAACTTTACCATTCGGTGTATACGGGAATTCCTTAAGTTTTACAAAAGCTGAAGGAATCATATATTTCGGAAGAGCTAAACTCAATGATCTCCTAAGAATTTCTGCATCAATCTGATCTTCATCAGCAACGCGGATAAAAGCTATTAGTTTATCATCATGGTCACTACTTTTATGTATCTTTACAACAGCCTCGGTGATGCCTTCTACCCTACAAAGAGCGTTCTCTATTTCGCCCGGCTCAATTCTATAACCTCGCAATTTGATTTGATTATCAATTCTGCCGAAAAGTTCGACATTCCCGTCACCTAAGAGCCTTCCCAGGTCACCTGTCTTGTATATAATTCGGCCATCAGGCCCGGGTATAAACTTTTCTCTGGTCAATTCATCTCTATTATGATAACCTTTACTTACGCCAAGACCTCCGACGCAGACTTCACCTTTAACTCCGATTGGTTGGATATTATTGTTTGAATCTAAGATATAAGTTCTCATATTATCAATTGGTTTCCCAATCAGTACACGTTGTTCGTCACCGTTAAAGTGATAACAATTTGAGTAAACAGTTATTTCCGTCGGACCGTAAATATTCCATAGAGAATCTGTCAATGAAAGAACATCTTGAACGAATTTTAAATTAATGGCTTCACCGCCACAGTATGCAGTGAGTCCGGATTTACCGGTCCAATTACTTCCGATTATTATTTTCCATGTTGCTGGAGTAGCCTGGAGTATGGTTATATTATACTTTTCAATTAGGCGTGCAAGTAATTGAGGATCCATCACTTCGTTATCCATTGCTATTATTACAGTGGCACCTGTAATTAATGGAACAAATAATTCAACAACTGACATGTCAAATGATAGTGTAGTAACTGCAAGAAGCCTATCGCTATAATTCATTCCAGGTTTTTGTTTCATACTCAGTAGAAGATTAACCACTGATTGATGGTGAATTTTAACTCCTTTCGGTTTCCCTGTTGATCCGGATGTATATATAATATATGCCAGGGATTGATTATTAATGATATCCGGAGGCTTGCTGGAAGATTGTTGTGATATTGTGCTCCAGTCACTATCGAGCAGAATAATCTTTGTATTAAAACTGTTATATCTTTCTTTTAATGAATCCTGAGTTATTAAGAGTTTTGCCGAAACATCCTGGCACATGAACTTAATGCGTTCTTCAGGGAAAACAGGATCCAGTGGAAGATAAGCACCGCCTGCTTTCAGAATACCGATTACAGAAATAAGCATTTTTAATGAGCGCTCAATACTCACACCAACTATTTCACCTGTCTGCATGCCGATAGATTTAAGATAATTTGCCACAATGTTTGATTTTTCATCAAGATCGCGATAATTAATTTCCTCATCTCCGCAGATAGCTGCAGTTTTTTCAGGGTGGTTTACTACACAGGTTTCAAACAGATTATGTATTAATTTATCAGTCAGCAGTTCAACATATGCTGTATCTGATGTTTTTTCAATTTTCATATTATTCCAGGAATTGAGTAAATCTAATTCCTGCGGAGAAATTATTTTCAGGTCGCTTATAAGACAAGAAGGATTAGATGTTGCATGTTGAATTAAAAGTTCAAATCCGGCTAAATGCCTTATGATTGTTTCAGTCTGAAATAATGATGTATTATAATGGCAGAGAAGATCAATGCCGTTTGCAGATTCATTAGCATTCAAATGAATTTCAAATGTTTCAGCTGAGCGTGGATTCAGGAAATAATCAGTATCACAATCGCCGAATTGAATTTCATTGAGAGAATACTTATGTGTATGAGTAAAACATACACATATAAGCGGTACTTTTGAAGGATCCCTCTGGATAGAAAGTTTTTGCAGCAGGTTGCCAAATGACAGATGCTGGTTTTCAAATGCGTCAAGGATAACATTTCTGGTCCGAATAATCTGGTCCAGAAAAGAGATTTCACTATCAAGATGAATTAGAACCGGCAGAAGGGAAACACAATGTCCTACTAAATCATTCATCCCGGGATCAGGCTGTCCGGCAAAAGGCACTCCTATTATAATATCGTTCTGGCCCGTAAGGCGATGCAAATGTGATGCCCATGCTGTTAGTAAAACTGTAAAAATACTGCTATTTGAAGTAGCGGCAAGAGCCTTTATTGCAGTTAATATATTTTCATCAAGTTTTCTTTCAGTTCTGGATGCATTATATGTTCTTATTGCGGGGCGTACAGAATCTATAGGTAATTCCAGTTGGGGAATATTTCCGGCATAAAGGTTTTTCCAGTATATTGCAGATTGTTCACGCAATTCAGCCAGTGTCTGAAGGTGTTCTACATATTCACTGAACTGAGAAGCGGATTTCAGGGATGGTTCAAGTGATTGAGTTTTAGCCGTGTATATCTTTGATAGATCATAGAGCAAAACATCCAATGACCATCCGTCACATATAATGTGATGACACATCAATAAAAGTGTAAAATCTTCAGCTTTATGACAGAATAAATAAGTTTTAAAAAGCGAGCCATTTATTAAATCAAAAAGGATTCCTGTAGTTTGATTTAATAAAAGTTTCCATTCTTCAGTTCCATATTCAGGGGCATCGATTCTCTGAACTTCAACAGGAAATTTCCGGTAGATATAAAATTTTTTCCCATCAGGGGATATAGTCGCTCTTAAAGATTCATGTCGGTCCACCAGATCTTTTATTGATTCGATCAATAGCGGTATATGGAGTTTGCCCTTGATGCGTATGGAGAATGATTCATTATAACATAATGAAGCGTTTGCATCAATTATTGTTGAGGCTAGAATTTCTTTCTGGGCTTCTGTCAGAGGAAGAACTGCAGAAAGCTCCGGGCCTGAGAAAGGATCAAAATTTATGTCATCTGTCCTGTTCATATCAATTATCCAGTTTCTGATATTTACCTTTGTTTAAAGGATCCGGGATATACCATGCCGGGTTGCCGTTCTCATCCTTCCCGAGGCGGGCTCCCGGTATCGGTGGTTTATCATAGCGCATAACCTGAATATCGTTCTTTATCGCAATAGGGGTTCCCGGGATTGATTTACTATTAACAACAAATTCGGTTTCTTCAGATAATACTTCTTTAATCTGCCCGGCGCTGATCTCCTGTTTTTCAAGGAGTGTTACAAGCCTTTCAATAAGGTTCATCTGTCTGATTATGATATTTTCAAGTCTGTTTGTATCTGTAGTAGAAACAGAATTAGTTATTTGGTTGTTTAATTCACATCGACAGTCAGTAACATGTTTATTGACGGATGGGGTTGTCTTTTCAGGTGATAAATTCTCAAGTATATTCGTAGGAATTATAGTTTGAATATATTCTGCAAGAAGTGTTATAGATGAATATTTTTCGATAAGATGTCTGAATGATATCTGCGTTTTGAACTCTTTGGTAAGATTTCTGGCAATTTGTGTAAGGATTAAAGAATCAAATCCCAGTTCAACGAATGATATACTGAATGCAGTTTCAGGGATTTTTTTGCCGGAAATGTCTTCCATTATTTCACAAACTCGTTTTATGAGTATATATGCTATATCATCATTGTTGTTGATATTATTGTCATTATCAGTCATCACCGTCTCCTGGATTTTATCAAGAGAATTATCTGCTGCCGGGTAATGAGGATTTTTAGCGGGCGGGTCAACCCAATATCTGAGCTTTTCAAATGAATATGTAGGCAGTGAGATTCGCCTTCGGCTTTCATTTTTATAAAAAATATCCCAGTCTATATTTATCCCCCATTGCCACAGCATTCCAACTGCCTTCAGAATAGATGTCCACTCAGCTTCATTAGCATCAGTGTCGCTTAAGGAGGGGATCGCAGTATGCCTTGAGAATTCTGTAATATGCTGCCGTGCAAGTGTTGCTGATGTTGAACGCGGCCCCACCTCGAGCAAGAGAGCAGGATTCTCCCTCAGTACTTCATAAATGGCGTTGGAGAATTTTACAGTAGCTCTGAGGTGGTTGGCCCAGTAATAAGGGTGTACCACCTCTTCTGTAAGAATTTTTTTGCCTGTGACTGTTGATATAAAGGGCAAGGAAGGTTCTGAGAATTTGACTGAACGGACTATCTCCTCAAATGGTTTTACTATGGAATCCATCATAATTGAATGAAACGCGTGTGAACTATGAAGCTCACGTGTCACAATTCCATCCTTATTGAGTTGTGCTTCAAAATCTGTGACAGCATCTATAGGACCTGAAACTACACAGAGATTTGGTCCATTTACTGCAGCAAGAGATATTGTATCAGGAAGCATTTTCTCAATAGAGGCTGCATCAAGTAGAACTGAGAGCATCGTCCCGCGAGGAAGCTCCTGCATCAGCTGCCCGCGTGCGGCAACCAGTTTGAGCGCATCATCAACAGTAAATACACCGGCAAGGCATGCACAGACAAACTCACCGATACTGTGGCCAATCATGGTGTCGGGTTTAATCCCCCAGCTTATCCAGAGCTGTGAAAGTGCATATTCGGTGATAAAAATTGCCGGTTGAGTGTACTTTGTTTCCTTCAGGGAGATGAGAGCTG
The DNA here is from genome assembly GCA_002418835.1 of Spirochaetia bacterium UBA5763. Lineage (GTDB taxonomy): Bacteria > Spirochaetota > UBA4802 > UBA4802 > UBA5550 > UBA5550. Next base: position 357,368 of record DIEX01000019.1, read on the forward strand.
TTTCCTCATCACCATCATCAGGGAAAAGGAGTTCCCGTATATCGATCCCGATATACGGTTTAAGTTTTAAAGCGCAGCTATCAACAATATCCCTGTACAGGGGTTCGTCACGATATAAAGATTTTCCCATGTTGACATACTGGCTCCCCTGCCCCGGAAACATGAATACAATTTCAGGTCTGCTGTTTTCAAACAGGTGTTCCCCCGACCTGTTAGGATCAGGTTTGTCAATCTGCAACAACAGGTCATTGACATCAGAACATACAAAGTATTTACGATGCGAAAAGTGATTTCTCCCTTTTTGAAGAGTGTAAGCTGCATCAGCGAGGTCAATATCCGGTTTATTCTTTAAAAATTCTTTAAAATTTGAAGTCATCCGCTTTAGTGCCGGGGCTGTTTTTGCAGATAAAACTATCAGATGCCTTGATCGTGATATAGATGAATTGTTCAATGTTTTAAATTCTTCAAGCACAACATGAGCATTGGTGCCGCAATAGCCGAATGCACTTACACCAGCCCTCGCAGGGCTGAGGTCAGCCGGCCATTCCAGGACTTCAGTATTGACGAAAAATGGGCTGTTTTTAAAATCAATCTGCGGATTCGGGCTGTTAAAGTTGATACTAGGTGGTATTTTTTTATTCTTCAGAACATTTATAGTTTTAATGAGTCCGGTAATACCTGCTGCATTAGTAGTATGCCCGAGGTTGCCTTTAATTGATCCTATTGCACAATACTGGTTTTTCGATGTTTTTAGTCTGAAAGCCTTGATGAGACCTTCAATCTCTATAGGATCTCCGATTGGAGTAGCAGTGCCATGTGCTTCGATGAAACCTATTGTTTCAGGATGTACGTCCGCTCTTGCCTGGGCAAGTGCAATTACTTCGGCCTGGCCGTCAACACTTGGCGCAAGGTATGATGCCTTATGCGAGCCGTCGTGATTTACAGCTGAACCGAGTATCACAGCATGAATTGTGTCATTATCTGCAATTGCATCTTCAAGCCTCTTCAGGACCACAATTCCTGATGCTTCTCCGAACATTGTACCTGTCGCTTCCGAGTCAAAAGGCCGGCAGTGCCCGTCCTTAGTGAAGATACCCCCCTCCTGGTATAGCTGGCCGCTTTTCTGAGGAACGGTTATATCTATACCGCCGGCCATTGCGATATCGCATTGATATGATTGCAGGGCATTGAAAGCAGCATCTACTACAACTAGCGCTGTTGAACAAGCAGTATGAATGCTGAGGCTTGGACCCCTAAGATCCATCAGGTAGGATATACGCGGGGCAATATGATCTTTCTCAGAGGCGATCTCAACTGTGACATCTCCAACACGGTTAATAATATCCTTTCTCGGGTGAATATTATTGAGATGGTAGGATCCGTCTCCCATCCCGGCATATACTCCTATAAGCCCGTTGTATTGTTCAGGTGAATAACCGGCATGCTCAAGAGCAGACCATGCTGTCTCCAGTAGAACTCTCTGCTGTGGATCCATTACCTGTGCTTCGTTTGGACTGATCCCGAAAAAAGGAGCATCAAATTTATCTATATCTTTCAGAATTCCCCTTGCCGGGATGTAGAATGGATCATTTTTCAAATCTTCATCAATTCCATCAAGTTCATCAGGGGAAAAGAATGTAACAGATTCCTTACCCTGCAGGATATTTTCCCATAGTTCATCAACAGATTCGGCCCCTGGGAAACGCCCGGACATCCCTATTACAGCAATTGCTCTTTGCCTCGAATTATAATCATTTTCCTTTTTTACCCTTGCATTAACTTGCTGAAGCAGAGGTTTTTCTTTCATCGTTTTACCTATAAATTCTGCCATGGCATGTATTGTGGGATATTGAAAAACTTTCACCACAGAGATATCCTGTGTGAAATAATTCCGTAATTCTGCAGCCAATAAGGATGCTTTTAAAGAAGTACCACCAAGATCAAAAAAATTGCTGAAGATGCCGATTTTATCTATTGAAAGCAGACGCTTCCATATCAGGAGTATCTGTTTTTCAATATTGTTCATCGCTGCGGGTTTTGTATCCGTATCCACGTCTGAAATAACAGGTCCAGGAAGGGCTTTTCGGTCAATTTTTCCGCTTGAGGTTTTAGGGAATGATCCGAGTTCAATATAGTGTGTCGGAATTACCGCAAGTGGGAGATATTCTTTCAGGTAATTTCGCAGACTGGTTGGTCCCAGTGGTTCTCCATGTTTCAGAGTGTAGTATGCAACCAGTTTTTTATTTTCAATATCCCCACACAGCACTATCACTGATGCAGATATTGATGGATGTTTATTAATTATGAATTCGATTTCTCCTGTTTCTACACGCACACCATTAAACTTTATCTGAAAATCGGAACGGCCTATATACTCGATGGCGCCATCTGTAAGCCAGCGGGCAGTATCTCCGGTTTTATAAAGCCGTTCATTTTTTTCCATAGAGAATGGATTAGGTAGAAACCGTTCATTTGTGAGTTCATCCCGTTTGAGATATCCTCGAGAAAGTTGCACGCCACCAATGTAAAGATCCCCAATTACTCCAGGAGGCACTGGTAGAAGAGCGGAGTTAAGGATATACATTTGAGTATTGGCAACAGGAAAGCCGATCGGAACAATTTTTTTCCCGTAGTCACTTGAACATTTCCAGTATGTCACATCAACCGCTGCCTCTGTAGGGCCGTAGAGATTATACAGGCCACATTTTAACATGCTGAAAAAAAGCTCCTGCAGATTATAAGAGAGAGCCTCTCCGCTGCATATCACGTAACGCAGTGTTGTACATTCTGATAGATCCGGCTCGTGGAGAAAAACTTCGAGCATGGCGGGTACAAAGTGCACTACTGATATCTGATGTTGTGTTATTATACGCTTCAGGTATGCACCGTCACGATGCCCACCCGGTTCAGAAACAATTAGTGTTGCCCCGTTTATTAATGGCCAGAAGAATTCCCATACGGAAACGTCAAAGTCGAAAGGTGTTTTCTGCAGTACGCGGTCGTCCGATTCTAAATGAAAATATTCCTGCATCCATAAAATGCGATTGCAAATACTGCTGTGGTTGATGAGTGCACCTTTTGGTTTGCCAGTGGAACCGGAGGTATAAATACAATAAGCGAGGTTTTCATCTGTCACGGTGGTGGTCGGATTAGAAACTTTTCTGCTTATAATATGTGATAAATCCATATCGAGTGAAATTATTTTTACATCGAAATCTGAAAGATTTTGCTTCAGATGGGGCTGGGTTATAATTACAATCGGTTCTGCGTCTTCAGCCATGAAACGTATACGTGCTGCAGGGAGTTCAGGATTAAGGGGGAGGTAAGCTCCGCCAGCTTTAAGTATTGCATATAGAGAAATTACCATTTCAATGGACCTTTCCATATATACCCCGACAATTCTGTCAGGAACAACCCCGCAACTTATCAGCTCATGTGCAATCCGGTTAGCTTGTTCATTCAGATAATTGTAGGATACAGACTGTTCCCTGAATACCACGGCAACTCTATCAGGAGTTGCTTCCGCCTGAAGTTCAAACATTTTATGCAGGCATAATGAAAGATCATAATCACGGCGGGTATTGTTCCACTGGAGTAATATTCTATTCTCATCTTCAAGGGAAAGCATCGGAACCATATCGATACTTCTGTCGGCATCAATAATAACAGATTCAACAAGCTTCTTATAACACCTGGTTATGGTTTCAGCGGTATCCTGTGTAAACAGATCAGAATTGAATTCAAGGCGGCAGGTTACTGAATTGTCAGATTCCTCAAGTCGCAGGAATATATCAAATTGACTGGTATACCGTGTTGCATTAATTATATCCGTTTTTATCCCGGGAAAAGCAGGAGAGACTGGATTATCGAAGACGAACCCTGCCTGTATAACTGGATTATAGCTCTCACTCCTTTTAGGGTTCAGTTCATCAATAAGAATATTCAGAGGGACTTCCTGATTCAGCAGGGCTTGATTAAAAATGTTGTTTAAATTATTAATAAAGTTCTGGAAAGTCTCCTCTCCTGAAATTGTGATTCCAAGCGGGAGTATGTTTTCAAAACAGCCTATCGTCTTCCTGTTTTTATCATTATTACGGTTTTTGAAAGGAATCCCTATGATAATATCATGCTGTGAAGAGATCCTGTATAGCAGTATATAGTATATGGAAAGCAGGATGGTAAAAAGGTTTATCCCGCTATTGTTACTGAATTTGTTCACTTTATTAGCCAGGTGTGTTTCTATTTTAAAAAAGACTCTCTCTCCCTTGTGGGATGGAACAACAGGTCTCTGAAAGTCACTCGGGAGATTCAGGTAATAACTATGGCCAGACAGAGTTTCTTTCCAGAAATTTATCATTAGGTCATATCCTTTTTGCGATAAAATAGTTTTTTGTTCAGATGTGAAATCCGAATATTGAACCGTCTCGTTTGTCAGGGGGCGGGAGTCTTCGCCTGAATAAAATGAATATAAATCAGAGAGTTCAGAGATAAACAGCTCCCTGCTCTCGGTGTCAAAAATTATTTTGTGAATTACAATTGATAGTATATGTTCAGAGTCTGATAATCTGGCAAGGAGTATGTTTATCAGAGGTCCTTTTTCAAGGTTAAATCTACGGTTGGCATGATCGTCAATAATACTTCTGACTTTATTATCCCTCTCGGCAGATTCATATGCGCTCAAATCAATCTGTTCTATGTTGAAATTAATATCCGGGTGTACAATTTGGGCAAGGTCGTATTCCATGTACTTGAAACTGGAACGTAAAATATGATGACGTCTTATTATGTTTGCGGTGCTCATTTGCAGAGCATTAATATTGAGAGTTCCTGTTAATCGATATAACATGCTGATATTATATGCCGGGTTATCCGGATTAAACTGGTAGGCTACCCAGAGCATTTTTTGTATTTCCGAAGCTGGAAACACATTATCTTTACAGCTTACTGATTTTCCTCCCATGCAGTCCCTCTTTATAGTGGCTTTTACTAAATTGTTAAGCTTTCATTGTAACAATAACTCAAATATTACAGAATTCAGTGGAGAATGAAGCCTTCTTTGATATGATATGAATTCATCTGGCAGGGAGCTATTGTTACCTCGTTATTAAGATGCGACTGATTTCTTATATAAAAGTCTACTTTACGTATTTTTTAAAAAATAGCACGACGGGGCTTTTAATGTCAACTTTTATTTATTTACTCTAAAAAATAGTAATAGTGGTTTTGCCGTAATTTATGTAATAAAAGGATGTTAAGCATGATTTAAGCTCAAGGATTATATGAAATGTTTTATATAATCATCTTGACGCTATAAAGTTGTAAAAATATAATATTTTATTATAAGATTAGAGATTATATCAATAAAATCCCGGGGTGAATTGTGATTTATACCAAAGTAAAAAGTAAATTAAAGAAACGTGTAATAAATGTTTCAAGGTCTTTCGGTTATGACCTTGTGAGAATATATCCTGATGACATCCCATTATATATTAAGCTCTATGGGGAAAAGTGTGTTGATAAAAGATTATTGTATAATATTTCAGCAGGTGGACATTTTGACTTTGGTTGCGGGATACATCATCCATGCTGGACAAATATTGACCTGGACAGGCCATGGAAAGATGTAAGGTATAATTGCAGGGGTATAGAATACAACAGGGAGACAGATATTGCACATGATTTTTTAACATACGAACCACTCCCTGTATGTTCAGATTTGGCAGAATTGGTCCATTCACGAAATTCAATAGAACATCTGCCTGATAATGCTGTTCAAATTATGTTTAAAGAGATATTCAGAATTCTTAAACCGGGGGGTATATTCAGGGTTGGTGCTCCTGATATAGATCTTTTGTACAATGTTTTTTCAAGAAATGACCGTGATTTTTTCGGCTGGTTCGGACATGATGTTTCCATTGAGCAGGCATTTTTAACGCATTTCGCAGCTCATGCTTCAACCCTCCACCATGACCCTGAATGGATACTGGAAAAAATTTCCGATGAAGAACTGAGAAGAATATTCAAAGAGGTGGAATTTGAATCTGCATTGAATTATTGTATTTCAAAGTTTAATATTAATATTTATAAAAAAGAAAGAATGTGTTTAGCTGCACTTGATACTCATATTAACTGGTGGAATAGGAGTAAGCTGGTAAGCTTTTTATCTGATGCCGGTTTTAAAATAATTAATGAATCAGCACCACAGCAAAGTCAATCACCAGTTATGCGGAACCCGTATTATTTTGATAATTATGCTCTTTATTCCATGTTTTTTATGGAAGCAGTAAAACGTTAATGAACAGCCTGTTGCCGTTATCCGGCAATAGGTTTAATGATTAAGTGACGAGTAAACCCATATCGGTCAGCTATCTGATGATTTTTAATGAAATCCTTTTTATCATGTTTGCCGCCTGACGATCTGTGTCAATGTCGCCAAAATTATTTCCGTTTTTAAAATTGATTATATATCTCAACTCTCTCTGTAATTTGCCCTTAGGGGTATCCGGTATAATATTTTCCGTGATTTCATTGGGTGTCCAGCCGCATAATTTCAATTCATATTCATTAACCGGTTTATCCAGATTCACAGACGCGGTATATAAAAGGGCTGGCTGGTTTGTAAACCAGTCATTAGCATCAAAGGACCTGTCAACTTCACAATAGATATTGAATTTCCTGATCCCCTGATTTTTAAGCCTGGCTGATACACTGAAGTCCTGAAATCTTCTAGTCGCACCGGTAACCGCGTCAACTTCTGCAGTATCTGACTTGGGGTATCTGTTTATTTTCCAGTACGGGAGGGCTGTACCGGTTAATCCCCCTTTTATAAGCTTTTTACTTATAACAATATTCTGCAGGAAGCCTGTATCACTGTTTTCAATCCAGATTACATAAATTAGGGGGTTCCGGGTTACAGTTCCCTGCTCAAGTGTAACGTTCAAAATAATCCCTCCCCCGGGATCATTAAAAGAAGTATTATATATTTTGTCTGCGCCTTCCGGATTAGAACAGAATGTAAGCAGTATTACCGGTAGTGCTATCCATAGGTATTTATGCATAATATACCTGTATATTATAGTGTTGTTTTAGGTCGGCATATTATATTAAAGCGCGAAATCAATGCTTTTTTTATTATCAGAAAATTTTTTCCTTACTATTTGTCAATTAATTTCACGGAGCCAATACGAAGCCTTCCCGAAGTCAATACGAAGACAATAAAAAGCAGAAACACGGAAGAAACTGGTTTAAATCTGATTTATTATGATTTTTATCCCTGTTTATTATTTACTGAGCATCCATCTAAGGGTATAGG
>DIEX01000001.1 GCA_002418835.1 Spirochaetia bacterium UBA5763
AGGCACACATTGGAAGGGGAGATCGGATTGCAGATGCAAAAACTTATCGTCCATTTACAATCTTTACGCAGAAGCACTGTGACCACTAAGGATTATGAGCTTTATCTGAACAGGTTCCTTGTTTTTCTCAACCACTCCGGAGTTTACTCGGTGAGTGGAATCAGCGAACGACATATATTGGAGTTCTTATCAATGACAGAGTACAACAAGATTAATGTAGTCAGCTGCTTAAGAGTATTGTTCCGCTTCTGGTTTGAAAGTCAAATAACTGACGGGAACTTCGAGGAAATACTAAGAAGTTATAAATGGGTAAAGCAAGAAAAAATACCATCATTCTTTACTGCCAATGAGGTTCGTGACATAGAAGAATCAATAGACAAGAGCAGCGGTGTGGGTAAACGCAATTATGCCATGCTGTTGCTGGCGAGTCGATTAGGACTCCGTGCTTCTGACATTGCTAATCTTCAGTTCTCTAATATTGATTGGGATAAGAACGAGATCAAGCTTACACAGTATAAGACCGGTCATCCTATCACTCTGCCTCTCCTTAATGATGTTGGCAATGCTATCATTGATTATCTCAGATATGGCCGTTTCAAGTCTGAATCTCAAAATATTTTTATTTCCAGTCGCGCTCCATATATCCCAGCCAACAAAAGTATGGTGTGCTTTGCAATACGGGAAGTAATATCAAAGTCAAGGGTCAAAATAGATGGCCGCCATCATGGTCCGCACTCTTTGCGTCACAGCCTTGCCAGCTGTCTTCTGAAGAACGAGACTCCAATACATGTGATATCAGAGGCATTGGGCCATACAAAAACAGAATCTACGCTGACATACCTTCGCATTGACCTAACTTCTCTGCTAAAGTGTGCTATTACTGTTCCACCCGTATCGGATGAATTTTATACCCAGAAGGGAGGAGTGTTTTATGAGTAAAGATTTTGCATATAAGAGCGTCCTGGCTACCTATATCAAAGGCTTCATTAATATGAAAGAGGCTTCCGGCTGCAATTTTCTTCGCGGGAAATGGATTCTTTTTGAAATAGACCGTTTCTTTCAGGAGAATAATATTCTTGAACCGGTTATCACCCGGGAACTTGTTGGGAGATGGCGTAAGACCAGGGTCAATGACAGTCAGTCAACCCTCTACATCAAATACTCAATCATATCTCAGCTTGCCAGATACATGACCCGTCAGGGCCGTGAGTGCTTCATCCCGAGGTTACCTGGATTTAGTAGTTCAAAATGGAACTTTACTCCATACATTTTTACCCACAAACAGATAGACCAGTTATTTTGCAGGAGTAACCTGTTGCGGATGTATGACCGGCACATGAGCAATACGATGTTCAGTGTCCCTGCAGTACTACGGCTGATATACAGTACCGGGCTAAGAGTATCGGAAGCTCTCTCCATTAGAAATGCAGATATTAAGCTCGATCAGAGATACATTCTTATCCGAAAAACAAAAAACGGCTCTGAAAGGATAGTCCCCATCAATGATGAGTTATGCAATGTTTTACAACAATATGCATATTATCGTGACAAAATACCGGTCAGGCATGCCAGTTCGCCGAGCAGTTTTTTCTTTATCAAAAGCGATGGAAGCTACTGTGCTGCGCAATCCATCTATACATGGTTCCGTCGTCTTCTTGCTGAATGCAGCATACCTTATGTCGGCAATCATCATGGCCCTCGTGTTCACGACCTTCGGCACACGTTTGCCGTTCATGCCTTTGTACAGATGGCACATAGTGGTATGGATCTTTACACCAGCCTTCCGATAATATCGGCCTGTTTGGGACACAAATCCCTTTATGCGACAGAGCAGTATATAAGACTAACCAGTGAAATGTATCCGGAATTAGCTGGGCAGTGTTCATCTGTTAACGCGTTTGTGTACCCAAGAATATAAATGGCATGGATATGCGCACAGGTACTGACTTTGCGAAATACCTCAGCAAGTTCCTGTCTGAATATCTTCCATACGAAAGAAACATGAGTTCAAATACAGTAGCATCTTACCGTGATAGCTTCGTACAGTTCATTGGATATATGAAAGACGTAGAGACGATTAGGGTAGAGCGACTCACTTTGGACGTCATTACCCGCCAGCGGGTACTTGATTTTCTTTCCTGGGTTCAGAAAGAACGAAACTGCGGAATAGCCACACGAAACCACAGGTTGGCTGCCATACACTCCTTTATGTCTTACCTCCAATATGAAGAGATCCACCATCTGGATGAATGGCAAAGGATACTTTCTATAAAAGCCATGAAGGATGAGAAGAAAAGCATCAACTATCTAACGACAGACGGAATAAAACTGATTCTGGATCAACCTGATATAACAACCAGGAACGGGCGCAGGAATCTTGCACTTTTGGCTCTCATGTACGACACAGCTGCACGAGTGCACGAAATAATAGACCTGACACCGGAATCGCTGAAAATAGAAAGCTCACCTTACACAATCAGGCTCTTTGGAAAAGGTAGAAAATCCCGCGTCGTTCCTCTCATGGAGGAACAGATTGTAATACTTAAACGGTACATGGATGAAAACCATCTGTTTGAAAATGGCAAGCTGAAACACCCTCTTTTCTTCAACAGCCGACACGAAAAGCTTACAAGAGCTGGCGTAACATACATACTTAAGACTTATGTCGGTATGGCAAGGCAAGTGACTCCGTCATTGGTTCCCTGTACCATCAGCTGCCATACTTTGAGGCACTCCAAAGCGATGCACCTGCTGCAAGCCGGTGTAAATCTTGTGTACATAAGAGATCTCTTAGGGCATGTATCAATACAAACAACAGAGATTTACGCAAGAGCTGACCATAAGCAGAAGCGAGAAGCGCTTGAGAAGGCTTATACAAACCTTATTCCCGAAAAAGCGAAGGAATGCGAATGGGAGCAGAATCAGGATTTGCTTGATTGGCTGAAAGGCCTTACAATGTAATAATATTATGTCAAGTTGTAGTGCAAAGTAAGCCCGTAACATGTTGATATACAGTGCTACTCTCACTTCAACTTTGCATAATGATATGCTTTCCATAATAGAAATTATGAAAAGCTTTACATAATTTCTATAAATGGATCAAGCAGCATCTCAGAATAAAAACGTTTTACGGTACCAGTCAAAATGCAGTATTCTGTCAGATATGGATTGCACTATGCATGTTCCTTATTCTCGCTATCGCAAAAAAGCGGTGGAAAATAGATCAGACATTGTACTCATTCTCTCAAATTTGTGGCATTACTCCTTTTGAGAAAGTGCCTCTAAATGAACTTCTTAGCAAATCGCCAATAGTAGTCCCAGTTGACGATACTCCTAACTTGTTCAGTAACAGCATCTTTTAACGGGACACTAGTGCTCAGAAATATTAAGTTTAATCAAA
>DIEX01000018.1:0-66007 GCA_002418835.1 Spirochaetia bacterium UBA5763
CTTAGTTTTTCAGGAAACTGTTAAATTATATTGAAAAATTGCCTGAAAACTCAATAGTCCTGCATATGGGATATCTTAAAGATTCAAAGGGAAATTTTTTGGACCCCCAGATTCTTACAAGAATTATTTCTCAAAGGAGTAATGCACCTGTCTATACTCTATACGAATTTGATTTTGGCACTGGTATAGTTGGAGGTAAACTCCTGAGTGCCAAATATCACGGCTATCAGTCAGCAAACATTGTTTTGAGAGTCCTGGAGGGGGCTTCTCCAGATAAAATTCCTGTGGAACAACTGAGCAATTGTCCTCTTCAACTGGATTACAGGCAGCTCATCAGATTCGCGATTCCTCTATCACTTGTCCCTGATGATGCGATTATAATCAACAAACCGCATAGTTTATATGATGAGTATAAATATCAGATAATAGGCGCAACTTTCATAATAATCATTTTGATAATTACAGTTTTATTACTGGGTGTGAATATTAAATCCAGGAAAAAAACTGAAAATGATCTAAAAATTGAGCATGATAAAATGGAAAATCTCCTTAATTCAGCTACTTTGATTTCGATCATTGCTACTGATCTTGAAGGTAAAATTACAATCTTTAATCCTGGTGCAGAGAAAATGCTTGGATACTCAGCTGATGAAATGATAAACATAGAAACACCTCTTAAATTTCATCTTGAATCTGAAATTATAAAAAAAAGGGAAGAGTTATTAAAGGAATACGGTTATCAGACTTCGGGTTTTGAATCTTTCATATATATTGCCAGAGAATTCGGTTTTGATGAAGGAGAGTGGACGTATGTAAGGAAAGACGGAAAACTCTTAAAGGTTATAATTAAGGTTACATCGCTAAAAGATGATAAAGGTGAAATAACGGGATACCTCGGTATAGCAATAGATATTTCTAAACAGAAAGAATTGGAATCAAGGCTCAGTCATAAAAATAAAATGGATGCAGTAGGACAGCTTTCAGCCGGTGTGGCTCATGATTTCAACAATATGCTTGCCGGAATTATTGGAGCAGTACAGGTACTGCAATACAGCAGTAATGGTTTTACTGAAAAAGAAAAAAAATTATTAGATATCATAAACAATGCATCGAACAGAGCTTCTGATCTAACCGCAAAGCTGCTTGCTTTCGGCAGAAAAGGCAAGATGGATTCAACGGCTGTTGATGTACATCACTTAGTCAGAGAATCAATGGAAATACTTGGACGTTCAATTGATAAAAGGATATCACTTTTCTTTAATGACGATGCAGAAGATTATATAGTTAATGGTGACAGTTCTTCATTACAGAATGCTATAATGAATCTCGCAATAAATTCATCACAAGCAATGCCTGATGGCGGAGAGTTGAGTATATCCACGAATAACGTTATACTAAACGAAGAGCTTTGCAGTCAGGTTCCATTTGATGTAAAACCAGGAGATTATCTGAGTATATCAGTAAGAGATACTGGAATGGGAATCCCAGAAGAGATTATTGGAAATATATTCAATCCCTTTTTTACAACTAAAGATGAAGGGAAAGGCACAGGGCTGGGGCTTGCTGCAGTTTACGGAACAGTCCAGGATCATCATGGTATTATAAAGGTATATAGCGAAGTCGGGAAAGGTACTGTGTTTAATATTTTCCTGCCATGTAGTCATGAAAAAATTGAATTAAAAAGAAAAGACAAAAAAATTATAAAGGGAACTGGTACAATCCTCCTGATTGATGATGAGGATTTTATTCGTGCAACCGGCCAGTACATGCTTGAAAAAATGGGTTATGAAGTGATAACAGCAGTAAACGGCATCGATGGCTTGGGAAAATTTATAAATAACCTTTCAAAAATAGATCTTGTAATAATGGATATGATCATGCCTGAAATGAACGGGCGTGATGCTTTTATTAAAATGAGAGGATACAATCCTGACTGCAAGGTGATAATTGCTTCAGGATTTTCAAACGACTCCATAAGTGAAATGAGAGAGGAAGGGCTTGCCGGTTATATACAAAAACCATTTAACGATTATGATCTCAGCATACTTATTTATGAAACACTGAAAAAATTTTAACAATACACCCTCTTAAAACATCCAGAAAGTCTTTAAGATTGTCACGGATGTTCAATCCTTTTCAATTTTGTAACAGCCATTCAAGGGCTTTCTCATCAGTTATAACTATTCTTATTATCTCTTTATGTTATGTATAATTCACCATCCGTTTATACATGAATGCACAGGCGGCAGCACCATTCTTCGGGTTAATGATTGTTGCGTGCCTGTAGTCACCCATTATGTTATGAAAATTAATAACAGCGCTTCTTGTATATTCCAGCTCTGCCGGGCTATATCCCTTAAGAGCAGTATATGCCGGGTTTTATTTGTCATGGAGATATTATATGATTTATTACTTATAAATTAAGTTAGGAGAAAAATTTGCCATTGGTAGTGTGCAAAAACTTGACAAAATAGCCCTCAAATTAGTACTATATATAGTACTAATTTGAGGGCTATAAAAATGACACAGACAATAACTGCAAATGATCTAAAAACTAAAGGTATTTCCATATTAAATGAAGAAACCTCCGCAGGAGATGAAGTTATTATTACAGTAAGAGGGAAGAATAAATATGTTGTTCTTCCAATTGAGAAGTATAATTATCTACGAGAGTGTGAACTTGAAGCTGCTTTACATGAATCAAGGAAAGATATAAAAGATGAAAAATTTCATAAAGAATCAGTAGAAAAACATATAAAGAGAATTACTCGTGGCTGAAATTATTTATACTGAAAGCTATATTAAAAGAGCTAAAAAGTTTATAAAGAAACATCCGGATTTATTGTCTCAATATGAAAAGACATTAAAGTTGTTAGAAATAAATCCGACTCATCCTTCACTTCGTTTGCATAAACTTCATGGTAAATTATCCGAATTATATTCTGTTTCAATTAATATTTCTTATCGTATTTGTATTGATTTTCTTATTGAAGATGATAAAATAATTCCAATTGATGTTGGAAGTCATAACGAAGTTGATTGATAATCCCGGCAAATTTCATCGCCTAACAACTTATCTGCTTCACTATCTGCCATCTGTACCAAGATATGTGTAGTCTGAATTACATCAGAATTTAGATGAGCAAAGAGGGTGCCGATGTGATTAAAGGCTGTTTACACAAAAAATCAGACACGCTCATTCCTTTCGAATTGCTGTTTGAGATGCATTACTCCCCGTTAAGGGGAGATTTTTTTCTTATCATTCTGCTTTTATCAACGGCAAATCTTATACCTTTATGGTCATTGACTCTTCTCCCTATTGCCACGGCGTTCCTTTTTTCATTAAACACTACCCCCATGTTCCAGTACTCAACAGCTGCAAAGAGCGCGTTTCCTCCATCTTCGTCACTGCTGTTTTCACCCCTGTATGAAACATACTCAGCCATTTTCATGATGTCTCCGGTGTAGAAGCATTCATCCTTCCTCCTGTGAAATTCATTCCACTTCTCGAGATCGGTAAAACCTTCACCCTGGTCCTCTACAATTAAACGCACCTCTTCTGGCCTGAAGAGATACCAGACCTTGATGATCTTAGCAGGGTCTTTTTTGTTTCCATGTCTAATGGCGTTTTTTATAATCTCACTGATCTGCTGCTCCATGAGGTTATACTCTTTTATTACAGGGGGAGCTTTCTGTATAAGAATTTTAGTGTAGTACCTGATAAGACGGTAATCGCTTGAAAATTCTTTATAAAGCATTTTATCTTTACTGAAGAGTGTGTGATTTTCATCAACAAGAATAGTCTTAATTTTTTCCATAAACTATTTTTCCTCTCCGGACAGAACCATGGTCAGCGCATCCTCCATTGTCTCAGCAATAGGGAAGAAGGTTCTTAGTTTTGTCAGTTCTATAAGGTTCATCACAGGTTCAGTCAGATCTGCAAAAGCGATCCTGATCTTCATAGCCCATGCTGTGCGTATAATATGGAGAAGGGAGCCTATCCCGCTTGAATCAATATATGATACGTTTTTAAAACTGAGAATAAGGGATTTGATCCCTGAATCAGCCTGGTTGTGAATAATGTCCCGCAACTCCTGCGCGTTGTAGAGATCAACATCCCCGTGAATTATTATTACACGTGTATTACCGTTAGTCTTTGTTATGAGGTTCATTTTCGTATACTCCTGTTTCTCAATAATTGTTTCATATAACAGCATGTACCGGTTCAGAGTTCAGACATGAATTCTCTTCGGGAATTTTAAGTATCACAAATGTCTGGTCATCATGCTGCGGGGCTTCTCCGCTGAAATTTTTCAGGCTCCCTGCAAGGATAGATGAGATATCTCCGGCTGTAAGAGCGCTGTTATCAATAAGAAGATCGCTTATTCTCTCCCTGCCGTATTGCTCCCTCCGGGGGTTCATTGTTTCATTTATGCCGTCTGTATAAAGTAGAAGAATATCACCACGATCCAGATGGATGGCGGAGGATTTATAATCTGACTTCCGGTCAATACCAAACGGCAGACCCTCTGTATCAAGATAAATTATGTCAGAGGAACTGCTTTTGAAAAGAACTGCCGGAAGATGGGCTGCGTTTGAATATTCCAGTTCACCTGTCTCAGGATCGTAAACAAGAAACATTGCAGTTGCGAAATGATCCCCCCCTATATCGAGGATACCGCGGTTGATCATCTTCATGATAGAAGAGGTCTTCCACTCCTGGTTGGCAATGAGGTGGACGATTGTGCGTATTACTGTCATTACAAGGCCTGCGGCAACACCTTTCCCCGCCACGTCGCAGATTAAAAAGGCGATCCTGCCTGATCTGAGTTTGATAAAATCGTAATAGTCGCCGCTTACATACCTTGCAGGCTCTGAGTACACAGCAAATGCGTATTGATCAGATGCAGGTATGTGTGACGGCAGGAGAGATTTCTGAATGCCGGAGGTTATTGATATATCCCGATCGAGCTCTCTCTTTTCAATAATTTCCCTGTGCACTGAAATATTTGCGATCATGATCTCCGCATAAACAGAGAGGGATGTTACTATGTCAGATACCTCTTCTGTAAAATATCTCCCCGGTGTATTATGCTCAATACATATCATACCGGAGGGCCTTCCGTTAATCTCAAGAGGTATCATGATAATCGAACTGATGAAGACCAGGTTGTTTCCGGTATTTTCCCTGCACAGGGGGTCGTGTCTCAGTCTGAAAAAATCAGGTATAAATAGAGGCTCACCTTTCCTGAATGTTTCATCAATGAGGGTGCCTGCCGGTATGGATTTTTCCTTTTTAAAAAATTCCCGGAAGCAGTTAATATCTGTTTTAATTTTGTCATCCGCTGTGCAGGGGAAAATAAAATTTCCCGCTGATGCGGATATGTATAACTGATCATTGTAGTCATCATAAAGGAGAACGGCTCCGCTTTCAGCGCCTGATTTTTCAATAATTGTTGAGATGATATATTCATTCACTTCATCAATATTCTTTTTTTCATTCATAACCCTCCCTATGCTTTCAAAAAATTCATAAGTAGAGGCTCTCTCATCTTTCATAAAACTGATGGTTTTAGCCCTGAACCTGTATTCAGATTCAGTATTAAGATACAGCAGATATAAATGAAGAAGATATATCAGCGGCATTATGAAAACAGTGATATAGGCCTGTTCATATCCCGTAAAGAATACAGCGGCAGAGAATGATGCAAAAATTAAAGAAGCGGGTATTCTCAGCCTGAGAATCATGGGGCTATTTTTTTCATGACTGATAAAAAGGCGGATTCCGAAAAATATAGAATTTATAATTGCGAATGTGCTGTACAGGGGGCTTCCTGCTATTACTGAGGGATCTTTATAATAGAACAAAATAAAAATATGGAAAAGAAGAATCCCCCTGTAGTAGTAGGGATCTATTTTTTTTTCACCGGTATTGTTCACAGTAAAATAATAGTAAGCGGAAACTGTGAGAACATCTGAAACAGCGAGAAGCCAGGGGCTTAGTGCAGCCAGATATGCTGTTTCTTTTACAGCCAGCATTACCGCAAGCCACTGAAGAAACTCCACATTTTTTTTCCGGGTAGCATCCCCTGCGGCTTTCTTCAGCATTGAAGCGGAAAAAAGAAGAATTACAGATAGAATAAGTCTAATCCAGGCCGAAGAGAAATGGTAATCAAAAATAATTGTATTCATTATATTTTTATCTCCCTTCTGTCAGGATTTTTTAACCATGATTTTTGATGAGACGTCCCATGTGATTCCCACTTTTGTCCCGGCATAATCTACAACAAAAGGGAAATTTTTTGAACCTGAGATAACCGTGATTCTGTTGCCGGGGGCTATCCCCATGTTAAGCAGATGCCTGGTGAGCTGCTGATTTCCATTAATCCCGGTGACTGTTACTGATTCACCCGGTTTTACTGATGATAAAGGATATTCTATCCATTTGACAAATGTGTTCATAAATGCCTGCCTTCTGCTTCCTCTTTATGCTGCGCTCTCTTTTTTATCTCTGCTTTCCTTTCTTTTCAGATATCTTTTACATTGTTCGAGTCTGCAGTACCCTAACATTATCCCCAGGATAAAATCCTCTTCGTCAGTGAACTGGTTAAGTTTTTTGGGGCCGAAATTTCTGATGATATCTACGCATTCAGGGGCTCCGAAAAAGATATTTATTTTACGTTCATCTAATTCCTGTATAACAAAATCTATTTTGTTAGCTGTGAGTTTCCTCACAGCTTCCTCCCTGAACTCCGAACCGATAGTGTGGAGTACAAGACTTCTGAGACCTTTGCGGTATTCGTAAATATGGTGCACAAGGACTTTCATGATCATGCCTTCATCTCGAGATTTTCACTGAAAGAATCAACCCATGCTGAAATCCTTTCACGCGTTTTGCCTGCTTCATTATCTTCATCCAGGGGGAGCCCCGCGAACTTTCCGTTAACCACAGCCCTTGATGAAGAGAAGTTATATCCTGCTGTTTCACAGAAGCCGGTGAATGATGCGCCGGTACCCTGAAGTTCTTCATAAAGAATACCCATCCCGTCACAAAACGTTTCGTTATACGATGATGAGTCACCCAGGCCGAACAGAACTACAGTCTTGCCGCTGAGGTCGCTTTTTTTCAGAGAGGGGATTAATGATTCCCAGTCACCCTGAATATCTCCGTATCCCCATGTGGATGTGCCGAAAATTAAGAATTCAAATCCGTTTATATCCACAGCGGAAAAACTGCTTACATTCATCACGGAAACCTTATCTTTACCGATTGCCTCTGCAATGAGATGAGCTGCTTTTTCTGTGTTGCCTGTTGTTGTTCCGAATACTACTGCTGTTTTTTTCATAGATATACCTCTTGTTTTAATTCCGGATTACCATTGAGTTCGTTGTGTTAAATTTGTTTTTACTGATGTCGCTGACACTTTTAAGAAAACTTGAGAAACCTGAGCTTCTAAGAAGCATGAAGGGCTTCCGGTGGCGCTGGCTCATCTTCTTTACCGATAAGCATGCGTTGTGGCTTATGCAGTCCAGGGGGCAGAAGATAGCATCGGCACGGTGCATTATTGCAGGAAGACGTGTGAGGTTCTCCTCTTTGCCGCCGTCGTGGTGGAGGAATTCACCGCCGTAAAGCTCAACCATCTCTCTGCACTTGCTTACAACCGAAGGTTTCCCCCCTACGTAGAGGATGCACTTACCGCACAAGTCGATCCTTTTTTGTTCGTCCATCATGCATCCGCTGCATGTCCCTCTCTCACTCTGTAGAATAGATAATAGGGTACTCTCCATTGTATGGAGTTCTTCATCTTTAGCTGACATTTCATTTTCGAAAATAATTTTTTCTGTAAGGAGTTCCTCAATACGGATCTCTGAAGCTGATGCAGCAGCGGAAAGCCTTTCGGTTTTCTCAGATAATACAGTTAAAACAGCCCGGAGTTTACAGTTCTCTTCTTTAAGTATTTCATTTTCATTCCCGTTTTTAAGTTGTATAATTTCATTACGGGCAATCTCCAGCTTTTTAGTGAGCTCATTGATTACACCGCTTTTCTCCTCCATGAATTTTATCTGGTTTTTTAATCTGGAAATTTCAGTTTTATGCTGTTCATTCGCTGTAGTAAGGAGGGCATTAGAATTTTTTATCTCTTCAAGCTCACGGATGCCTGCTCTGTTGCTGGCTCCGTTCAAATGAGACAGCATGTGTACATCTCCGAACGCCCTGTCCAGGTTTCTCTGCGAAGCGGAGGGGTGAGTCATGAGCGCCCAGTAAGCCCCTGCAACATTACCCTTTTCAAGGAATTCATCCCAGAGCTGCATCAGTTCAGTTTCACTCTCTGCATTGTTAAAAATATTAATGAAGTAGCTGTATTTTTTTTCAATGAAGCTGTGCATGTTTTTTGTGAGATCGCTTTTTTCAGAGAGAGCGTTTACAGCAGCTCCATGTATTTCATAATCCCTGATATAATAAGGGAATGTTATGTTCGATTTCCGGAATACTTTTTTTGTCTCTTCCAGGGAAAGGCATGTCCCGGCCACTGAACAGTGATAGAGATTACTAATCTCCCAGATTTTTTTTCTTGGTGTTTTACGGAATTCATTCATTTCATTTACCTCTCTGATAATTATTTCCGTGTTTTTATACATATAAAAAAGATGACTTTTATTATTGCAGCTGCCGTAATTACAGATTTTGCTATAATATTTTACATTGCTAATAAAGTTAGTTATGCCTAACTTTGCGGCTGGATTTTGTCAATTTTTTTTCCGCTTTTTTATAGAAATTAATAAAATATAATGGTTTCGTTGTTTATCTCCCATGAGGTTGGAATTTTTCCGGAATTTTGTAACTTATGTATGTAAGAGGTTGGAAAAAATGAGTTATGCAACAATACTGTTTGAAAAAAGAGAACATACAGGAATAATCAGGCTGAACAGGCCTGAAAGGATGAACGCTGTTTCTGAAGAAATGTACGGTGAACTCATAGATATACTTGAAAAACTGGAGTCAGATGATTCCCTCAGGGTACTGCTCCTTACAGGTTCAGTGCGGGTGAAAGATGGCGTGAGTAAACAGACTTTCTGCGCCGGTGCTGATCTTAAAAAGCATGCGTCTGGAGATAGAAACATTGAGCAGAAGCGTGATTATATATATCTTGCACACAAAGCTAATCTTAAATTATACTCTTTTCATAAACCTGTTATAGCTGTTTTAAATGGAGCCGCAAGGGGCGCGGGCTCTGAGATGGCCCTGGACTGCGATTTTATTTTTATGGCTGATGATGCAACTATCGGTTTTCCGGAGATCGGTCTCGGCACATTTGTCGGAGGAGGAGTGACAAAACTTCTCCCTGAACGCATAGGTATCAAAAAAGCAAGGGAACTTATATATACAGGGAGAGTCCTTACCGGGGCGGAGGCAGTTGAATACGGTCTGGCGGATAGATCTTTCCCTGCTGATGAACTCCTGACTCGCTCGCTGGAGTTTGCTGAGCTTATATCATCCCGGGCTCCGGTATCTGTATCTCTGACTAAAAAAATTTTTCAGCTCTCTCCTCTCGAAGATATACATACTGTTCTTGAAATGGAGGCTGAGGCAATACTCCGGTGCATGGATACAGAGGACTGGAAGGAGGGGATTGACGCCTTCAACGAAAAGAGAAAACCGTTTTACAGGGGGAGATAGATGGTGAGCAGAAGCCTTCATGAAATTTTTTACGCGGAATCTGTTGCCGTAGTGGGAGCCTCTGCGAATGAAACCAAGAGAGGATACAGGGCAGTTGCAACACTGCTGCGTGACAGATACGAAGGTAAAATTTATCCGGTTAATCCTAAATTGAATTCAGTTCTGGGGATTAAATGCTATCACGATATACTTGAGATTCAAGATGACATAGATATTGCGCTTATTACAACACCCGGTGAATCTGTGGCTGATATACTTGAAAAGTGCGGTAAAAAGAATGTTAAGGGAGCGGTTATCATCTCCGGCGGTTTCGGGGAGCTTGGAACTAAAGGGAGGCAAAAGGAGAGGGAGATCGCAGCAATAGCTGCTGAATATAATATCAGGATTATCGGCCCGAACACTTCAGGTATGATAAGCCTGTATAACAGGCTGAATCTTGCAGGCATACCTGATGTGCCTAAAGGAAACATTGCACTTCTGTCACAAAGCGGAAATGTGGCGCTGCATATAATCACTGAGTCAGGCCTCAGAAGCGAGATGGGATTTTCGTATTATGTTGGCGTTGGAAACGAGGCAGATATCCGGTTTCATGAGTACCTTAAATATTTTGAGGAGGACCCGCACACAAAAGCCATTGTAATGTATGTCGAGGGTATGAGGGACGGAAGGAGTTTTCTTCAGCAGGCATACCAGACAACAAGGAAAAAACCTATTGTACTTCTTAAAAGCGGACGCAGCGCCACAGGTATGAGGTCAGCCGGGTCACATACAGGTTCCCTCGCAGGTATTTCCGAGGTATCAAGAACTGCTTTCAGACGTGCCGGAATTATAACAATTGATAACCTTGATGAACTCTACCCTGTGACAGAAACACTGGCCTCGCTCCCCCCGCTGGACAAAAACCGCGTAGCAATTCTTGCTGACGGAGGGGGGCACGCCACAGTTGCTGCTGACATGCTCAGCGATTATGGTGTTGATATTCCGCAGCTAAATGAAAAGACTCAGCAGAGACTGTCGGAGATTCTTCCCCCTAACGCGTCTCTGAAAAATCCCGTTGATGTGGCAGGGGGGACAGATGAAAACCCCTCCATCTTCGCTGAT
Source organism: Spirochaetia bacterium UBA5763 (assembly GCA_002418835.1). Taxonomy (GTDB): domain Bacteria; phylum Spirochaetota; class UBA4802; order UBA4802; family UBA5550; genus UBA5550. Next base: position 10,781 of record DIEX01000018.1, read on the forward strand.
TGTGCGAAAGTAATTCTTAATGACCCATCCATAGACGGCCTTCTCATCGTGGGGCTTTTCGGGGGATATTCGATCCGCTTCGCGGATAAACTGAGATTTATGGAGGAGGACGCCGCTCACCAGATGGGTAAGCTTGTAAAAAAAATAGAGAAACCTATAATTCTACAGAGCCTCTACACTCTGAAAAATACACATGCACTTGAACTTCTGAGATACTACGGGATACCGGTATATGAATCTTTAGGGATAGCGTGTAAGTGTGTATCATCTCTCTCCCAGTACGGCAGATACCTGCACCATACGCAAAGACGTCCGGTACACTTTGTCCTCAACTGGGGGCAGAAGTCAAAAAGTGAATGCATCGAAATCATAAAAAAAGCAAGGAGTGAGGGGAGAGGGGCTCTCCTTGAAACTGAGGCTAAACAGATAATAGCGCTTCATAAGGCTCCTGTAGTAGAGGAAAAAATTGCCACTGACGCTGAACAGGCGGTAAAGCTCGCGAAGAAGATCGGGGGCAAGGTTGTACTTAAAATTGTATCGCAGGATATACTTCATAAGAGTGATGCCGGCGGGGTCAAAGTAAATCTTGAAACTGAAGATGAAGTGCGTGCTGCTTTTGATAAAATTATTTCTAATGTAAAAGAGTATAAGCCTGAGGCGGATATAAAGGGATGTCTCGTGTCACCAATGGCAGACAAGGGTGTTGAGATTATCATCGGTACAAAGATTGATGATCAGTTCGGCCCTGTGATAATGGTGGGGCTTGGAGGGATACTGGTTGAGGTGCTTAAGGATGTTGCTTTCCGCGTGCTCCCCATTACCCGGACATCTGCTAAAGGTATGCTCTCTGACATTAAGTCAGCTCCCATACTTGACGGAGTAAGAGGTGAGCCTCCGGTAGATAAGAATGCCATAGTTAATCTTCTGCTGACTGTCTCAGAGATTATTGAAGCTTATCCCGATATCCAGGAGATGGACCTGAACCCGGTTATAGCAAGGAATGACGGCCTTTCAATAGTTGACGCCCGGATTATCCTTAAGAAGGAGCAGATTGATGAGTAATTGTATAAGAGTAGAATACAAAGGAGATATTGGTGTACTTGTGATGACCAGGCCGGAGAAACTCAATCCTCTTGACCTTGAAGCAGGGATAGAGATCCGCGGCGCTCTTGATGAGATTGAACTGAAAGGGGTGAGGGCTCTCGTAATCACCGGGACAGGTAGAGGGTTCAGCTCCGGCGGTAACATCAAGGGGATGCTCAATTCTGTGGAGAGTGGTGAACCGGAGAAGTATATGGATGATCTCACCAGAGAGTTGTATGCCATAGGGCTTAAACTCCGTAAGCTCCCCTTCCCTGCAATTGCCGCTGTTAATGGCCACGCGGCGGGCGCCGGGATGAACCTTGCTCTCTGCTGTGATTATATTATCGCTGCGGAAAAAGCGACATTCGCGCAGAGCTTTTCAAAGATTGCGCTTATCCCCGGATTCGGAGGTACACATCTTCTGGTGAATCAGCTCCCCTGGCAGAAGGCCTGTGAAATTGCTTTTACAGGAGATCCCCTGACCTCCATGGAGCTGATGAACCTCGGTTTTATCAATAAAGTTGTTGCTGAAGAGGATCTTATAAAAGAGGCCATGGCTGTTGCAGAGAAGTTCGCAAAGGGCCCCACGCTTACTTTTGCAAGAACAAAGGAGCTTTTTCTTAAAGGGATCGGATCATCATTTGAAGAGCACCTTGAGTACGAGAGAGATGTACAGGTGAAATCCGCAGGCACAGAGGATTATGCTGAAGGTGTCCGAGCGCTTAACAGCCGGAGGGTACCGGAATTTAAAGGGCGCTGAGAATAATGAGATTGAGTTAAGAGTTTTTGATAAAAAAAAGGTGCTTCTGAATTTTTTAATAAATCTTTATTGATATGATCTTCATATACTTTTCTATAAGTTTAGCGGAACGAAAGATATAGATGGAGTTCATTTATTATGATGCCAGCAGATATAGAAAAAATCTTATCAGCCTATGAAGAACTGCCGGAGATAAGAAAGCTTATTTTACTTATATTTTCTGTCCTATACCGCGAAGCTACACAGAAGAGTGTGCTCGATTGTCTTAGCAGTGCAGATTTCCGTTCACTCGGGAAAGAAACTGTTCACGGAAAGAATTTTAGAGAACACCTTAACAGCCTGGCTGACAAGTCGCTGCTCCTGCTTGAAAACGGCAAGAGCTATATATGTAACCCTCTTATTTCTGAAATAATAATAAGAAAATCCCTTCATGATGATGAACTGAAGGTTATCTTTAAAACTGTTGAAGAATTCACAACAAAGGCAGCATCTGTAAATTATGGTTTTTCTCACGATGTGATGTTCCGTCTTGCCCGCATTGCGCTTTACAGGGGGGATGGCAATCTCTATGCATCCATAGAAAAAATCCACAACAGTTTCAGGTACAGGATAAGGTATGAATACCCCCCTGTTCATGAAGTGCTCTCTGTTATGCTTAAACCCTTTGATCCTGTATTTATTAAAAGTTTTCATTTCACAGATAATCATTATGAACTGCTCTTCAGCAGTTTTATAATGGATTCATTTTTTAATTCTGAGGTGAATTCTGATATTATAGAATTTCTTGTTAAGGACTGCATGTCAGAAAAACCTGAGTCCGGGCCTGCGTTGATTGACTTCCTTTGCCAGCACCTCCTTCTTCAGGGACGTTTTTCAGAGGTAGAGGAAATAGAAAGACTTCGCCCGGATATGGTTTCTGAATTCAGCGATTCAATAAAGGGTATACGGAGTTTTTTTAAAGGGGAGATGGATGCAGCTCTTGTCTCCTTTGATTCTGCTATCGCTTCAGCAAAAAAGAGAGAAAAGAAACGGAATTATATATTTTCATCATATGTGAGCATCCTGTATTATTTCATTCTTCTGAATAACGGGGAGGAGGATCATTATAAAAAAGCTTTAGATTATTCCAGAAAAATTGCTTCTGATGCGAAGCACCCCTTTTATCTTCCTTTTTTTCATCTTCATACTCTAACTTTATTTATCTCCGGGGCAGAGAGTTACACTATACCTGTTTCTTCGCGCCTGAATATTTTAAATTACTGGAATGTAATGATGTATGCGTTTTTGTTGCTATGGATGAAACCGGAAAATGCGGCGGGCTCTCTCCCGGCTTTAAAAAAGATGCTCAAACTGTCCGAAAAAATGAAATATAAATGGATAGAGATGCAGATGCATGACTTAATCTGGAATATTGAAAAAAACGAAACCAGCCATTCCAGTGCACTGAAGCTGAAGAAAGAGTTAAACAGTGTTTTTCTGACTGAGCTTATCCGGAGAAAGGAGAACTGGGAGATTGCGTTAAACGCGCTGAGCGCTCTTACTCCTAAACAGAAAAGCGAACTCCCTGCCGGAGAAAAAAGCAAAAGACTTGCATGGCTTCTTGATTTCGATAAAAGCCTCACAGTCTGCCGTCATATTCAGCCTGTTGAACAGAGCTTTAATGATAAAAAAGGTTGGAGCAATGGAAGGAATGTTGCGCTTAAAAGGCTTAAAAATGACTGGGCTAAAATTGATTATCTCACTGAACAGGACCGCAGGGTTATACCCCACATTGATGTATACACATACGGCTACTACGGCGAAACAGAATATGTGATAAACAGTTCAGCACTGGTTGAACTGGCAGGGCATCCCCTTCTTTTTGATCAGCACACTGAGGTGCCGATTGAAATTGTCAATGCAGAACCTGAATTGCGCGTAAGTGAAGCAGGTATTAAAAAACTGAAAATTTCGTTTTACCCCGAGAATGTTGATGAAAATGAAAAATTTAAACTCATTGCTGAAACCCCTTTAAGGTTCAGGGTGTACAGGCTGACTACCCAGCATAAAAAGATGGTGAAGATTCTCGGCACATCGGGGCTTGAGGTTCCTGAAGAACATAAAGAAAAGGTTCTCAGTGTCATTACATCCCTATCCGGATCAATCAGCATTCAGTCAGATATTGCAGGAGAGGGCTCCCATGCTGAATTTGTTGAACCGGACACCAGGCCCTATATTCTGATAATGCCATTCGGGGAGGGGCTTAAGTTTGCAGCCTACTGCCGGCCATTTGCAGGGGAGGGCCCCTATTATAAACCTGGAAAAGGCGGAAAAAATGTAATCACCGATCTTTCGGGGAGAAAGGTACGTACTACCCGCGATCTCACCCGTGAGGAGGGAGAGGTATCTGAAATGCTGAATCTCTGCCCGGTGATGCAGTCACGCATAAACGGCGAGGAGTATGAATGGATTTTTGATGACACAGAAACTTGTCTTCAGGCTCTGGTTGAACTTCAGGACGCCGGAGAGAGGGTTGTGATAGAATGGCCTGAAGGGGAGAGGTTTAGAGTGAGGAGCCATGCCGGAATAAACGGTTTCCATATGAATATCAGAAAAGATAATGACTGGTTTTCACTCTCCGGTGAGCTTGATCTGGAAAACGGAGAAATAATGGAGATGCGGAAGCTCCTTGATCTTCTTGACCAGACTCCAGGGCGCTTTATTAAAATGAGCGACGGATCTTTTGTTGCCCTGACTGAAAAGTTCCGCAAACAGCTTGATGAACTGAAATCATATTCTGAAGCATCAAAATCCGGGCTACGGTTTTCTCCCCTTGTTGCGCCCCTGATAGATGAGATGGCCTCCCTTGCTGCGGGCCTTAAAGCTGACAAAGAGTGGACGGAACATCTTGAAAGGCTGAAAGAACTGAAAAATTTTAAGCCGGAGCTCCCTGTGACACTACAGGCTGAGCTGAGGGATTATCAGATGCAGGGTTTTGAGTGGCTCGCAAGGCTATCACACTGGGGTGTGGGAGCATGCCTTGCTGATGACATGGGCCTTGGCAAAACAGTACAGGCCCTTGCTGTAATGCTGACCCGCGCTTCACAGGGGCCTTCGCTTGTTGTGGCCCCTGCGTCTGTGTGCATCAACTGGTTTTCCTAAACAGCCAGGTTCGCGCCAACGCTGAATGTTTTCCAGTACGCGGGTAAAGAGCGGGATTCGATATTAAACAGTCTTGGCGCATTTGACCTTCTTATATGCAGTTACGGGATGATCCAGCAGGAGGGAGTTGCCGAAGCGTTAAAGAATATTAAGTGGCAGACTGTTGTTCTTGATGAAGCCCAGGCTGTGAAGAATATGTCAACAAAGCGCTCGCAGGCTGTGATGAGCCTTCAGGCCGGGTTCCGGATGATTACAACAGGCACACCCATTGAAAACCACTTGGGTGAGCTCTGGAACCTCTTCAGATTTCTTAATCCCGGTTTACTCGGCTCTCTCGAGAGTTTTAATACAAGGTTCGCAGTATCCATTGAAAAAAACAGCGACAGAGCTGCAAAACAGAGATTAAAGAAGATGATCTCCCCCTTCCTCCTCCGCAGGATGAAGAGAGATGTTCTTGAGGAGCTTCCTGAAAAAACTGAAATTACGCTCCATGTTGAGCTGAGCGGAAAGGAGAAGGCTTTTTACGAGGCACTTCGCCTTAATGCCATTGAAAAGATCAGCGGAGAGAAGGGGCTTAACACCGGGCAGAAACATCTTCTGATCCTTGCTGAGATTATGAAGCTCCGCAGGGCCTGCTGCAATACCCGGCTTGTTGATAAGGGGATTGACCTCCCCAGTTCCAAACTCGCAGCTTTTGCAGAGATAGTTGATGAACTTATTGAAAACAGACACCGGGCCCTGGTGTTCAGCCAGTTCGTTGATCACCTCTCAATACTTAAAGCGCATCTGCAGGATAAAAAGATCTCTTATCAGTATCTGGACGGCAGCACTCCTATGAAAGCGCGTAAAGCTGCTATGGATGCTTTTCAGGCCGGTGATGGGGAGATCTTTCTCATAAGCCTGAAGGCAGGGGGATTCGGACTTAACCTCACAGCAGCAGATTACGTGATCCATATGGACCCCTGGTGGAACCCCGCTGTTGAAGACCAGGCATCAGACAGGGCTCACAGGATAGGGCAGCAGAGGCCGGTAACTGTTTACAGGCTTGTGGCAAAAGAGACGATTGAAGAGAAGATTGTGGATCTGCATAAGCATAAAAGGGACCTGGCGAATAGCCTCCTTGAGGACTCTGACATGAGCGGAAAGATCTCCGCTGAGGAACTCATGGCGCTTATAAGTGGTAAATAACCTGCGGTATTCACTTTATTAATTTCATCTTTAGCAGTAATTACTCTCTGCGATTTCATGGACTTTATGGAATTAAAGTAAATTATGCTTGCATTTATTTTACTTTAATTCCATAAAGTAAAATACTAATAATTATATTATATTTTATGGAACATTGATGAACATAAACGACTTCATATCAGGAACATGGCAGAGGGGGAATAAATATCAATACTTCCTTCCTGAAAAGATAAATCATACCTTTGTATGGACAGATGAATCAATAAACGAACTCCTTGAAAAGGCATCACTAAAACTCGGTGAACTTAATTCCTTCTCCCGCTTTGTGCCCGATACAGATATGTTTATCATAATGCATATCTTCAAAGAGGCTGTTGTCTCCAGCCGTATAGAGGGAACAAGGACCAATATCGAAGAAGCACTTGTTGAGGAGAAGGAGATAATAGCTGAAAGGCGTGATGACTGGCAGGAGGTCAATAATTACGTAAAGGCATTAAACCTTGCCATAGAGGAGCTTATAACCCTCCCCCTGTCAAACAGGCTCATCAGGAATACGCATAAAGTCTTACTGTCAAGCGTCAGGGGTGAGACCAAAACTCCCGGTGAATTCCGCAAATCGCAGAACTGGATCGGAGGGGCCAGCATAAATGATGCAGTGTTTATACCACCATCACATGTTGAGCTCCCTGAACTGATGTCAGACCTTGAACTCTTTCTTCATAACGAAACTATTAAAGTCCCGCATCTTATACGCATAGCAATAGCTCATTACCAGTTTGAAACAATACACCCCTTCCTTGATGGTAACGGCCGTATCGGGAGGCTGCTCATTACTCTTTACCTTGTAAGTTCAGGTGTCCTTGAAAAACCGCTTCTATATCTCTCTGATTTTTTTGAAAAGAATAAGTCTCTCTATTACGACAACCTTACACTTGTGAGGACTAAAAACGATCTGGGGCAATGGCTTAAATATTTCCTGGTTGGAGTTATAGAAACAGCTGAAAAAGGTGTATCAACATTAAAGAAAATCGTGGATCTTAAAGCTGATATTGAACAGAATAGAATACAAACTTTCGGTAAAAGGGGAAAACAGGGGCGGCTGCTTCTTAACAGCCTTTTTTCAAAACCAATTCTTAATGTAAAGGATATACAGGAGATTACAGGTCTATCTCCCAAGGCAGCTTATGATCTTGTTGAAGCTTTTATAGAAACAGGGATATTAAAAGAGACAACAGGTTATCAGAGAAATAGGGTTTTTATCTTTGAGGAATATGTTAAGATGTTCAGGTAGACAGAATCTCCCGCGCAGAAAAGAAACAGGCTCATTGCAGGTAATCATTAAATAAAAAGAAAGAGACTTTCCGGTATATGAGCTGATCCGAAGCGAGGCGGATAGCCCATATACGGAAAGAATCTCAAAGCCGGTTCGTTTTACTCTTAGGAGAATTTATGAAGCCTGTAAGGCAGATTCAATATATCTGAATACTTCTGTATCGCTGCACGCGGAGGATGTACATCCCCCGCTACAGCGCCCGCATGATACATGCTGTATGGTGTGACGGTCAACACGGCCTTTCCTGATAAGCTCTTCAAGCCCTGTCTCAACCAGTTGTTTATCCATTTTAAGATACAGGGAAATTTCTGAAATTGAAGCCTCCCTGTTTTTTTTCATGTAGCCAAGAATTTCAGAAAGCATTATTCCTCCTCTCTAACATTACTGAAGTTATACCTGCCCATGAGATGCAGTATAAAAACAAGGGCGCCCATGAGAGCACATGCTGTAATAATCCACACCACATTGTGCCCTTCGGCAATCTGGTAGAAGAGCGTGGCAACAATCCACGCGAACACTGTAAGATATGCGGACTGGAATACTGCAAGTTTAATCCCTGTCTCTCTGTACATCGCACCGAATGCCGCAATACAGGGGAAGTAAAGGAGAATGAAAAGGAGGTACGCGTAAGCCTGTTTAACTGTGAAGTAGCTCCTCATCCTGTCAAAAGTCGTTGTGTCAACCTCCATCTCTTCAGCCATTGCCTCGCTGTCTGCTGTATTTGCAAGAACACCTGTCCCCAGAGGATCTGACAGTCCGCCGGTAACTTCCGAAAGATTGGCAGGAATTGTATTCCATGCATCTTTCAGGCCCTTTGAAACGCTGAATTTTTCTTCGGCTTCCGGAGCTTCTTCTTTCTGTTCAGCATCACCGGCAGCAATTGCTTTCCCTGCTTCGCTCTCATCTTTTTTCTCCGGTTCCACGCCTTCGGCCGGTTGTTCAGCTTTCTGACTGTATAGAGAGTTAAGTGTACCAACAACAGCCTCTTTTGCAAAAAGTCCTGTGAAGATTGAAACGCTTGCAGGCCAGTTGTCTGCTTTTACACCCATTGGTTCGAAGACCGGTGTAATGACTTTTGCAGTTGCAGCAAGAACAGATTTCTCTGTGTCTTCATTTCCGAAGGAGCCGTCTGTACCTGTTGAGTTCATGAGAGCAAGGATAAAAACCGCTGTTATAATAACTTTGCTGGCTCTAAGAACAAACAGTTTCAACCTGTTCCATGTATGGAGCATGATCGCGCCGGGTCTCGGCATATTGTAAAGCGGGAGCTCCATTACGAAGTGTGACGCTTCACCTTTGAACAGCGTAGCCTTCAGGATAAAACCTGTGATCACAGCAAGAACTATACCTACAATATACAGGGAAAATACAATTGTTCCTGAATTCTCCGGGAAAAATGCCGCAGCAAAGAGAACATATACCGGAAGCTTGGCTCCGCATGACATGAACGGTGTTATAAATATTGTAAGAAACCTGTCCTTCTTTGATTCAAGGGTCCGTGTACCCATTATTGCAGGGACTGAACAGCCGAAACCCACAATCATCGGAACGAATGATTTCCCGGGAAGGCCGATACTCCGCATAAACCTGTCCATTACAAATGCGGCACGGGCCATGTAACCCGAATCCTCAAGTATAGAGAGCATAAGGAACATCGAAAATATTACCGGAATAAAAGTAGCCACTGTCTGGATACCTGAACCGACACCGTCTGCGAGAACAACAGAGAGCCATGCAGGGGCCCCCCAGGACTCAAGAAGGTGTTTGGGGAGCTCTACAACCAGAGTGGCTGCTGCGATATCAAAGAAATCAATAAAGGCGCTGCCGATTGTAACTGCGACCCAGAATATCAGGTACATTATACCGAGAAATATCGGAAGCCCGAGAATCCTGTTAAGTGCAATTGAATCGAGCCTGTCTGAAATTGCGGACCTGTCACCTTTTTTTGTAATTACATCTTTGGCAAGACCGTGGATGTAGGCATATCTCGCGTCTGCTATCTCAATATCAAGAGATTCCTCAAGCTGTTTTTCTACTTTGGCAATCTCCTCTCCAGTATCAGAACTGCTTTTAGTAATCTGGATTCCTGATTTTTCAAGAGATGCTCTCTCCCCTTCAATAAGTTTTATTGAAAGCCATCTTTTCGCCCACTCATGTCCGGGGAATACCTTTTCATCTTTACCCCATTCACTGATAAGCTTTTCAACCGGTTCGGGGTATCTGATTATAACCGAAGGGAATGAAGGATTATTGATTGCTGCAAATACGGCATCAACTGCCATTTTAATATCACCATTTTTAATTGCGCTTGTCATAATTACCGGGCATCCTAAGTGTTTTGAAAGATGCTCAGGATCTATTACTGTCTTGTTCTTTTCAGCTATGTCCACCCTGTTTATTACAACAAGCAGAGGCACGCCCATTTCGGCAAGCTGCATTGTGAGGTAGAGGTTTCGCTCGAGATTGGCAGCGTCTACAATGTTTACAATGAGATCCGCATCACCGCTGAGCAGGTAATCTCTTGCAACCTTCTCATCCTCTGAATGCGCGGAGAGTGAGTATATGCCGGGGAGGTCAACGATAAGTGCCTCTTCGTCGCCGTGCTTCAGTGTCCCCTCTTTTTTTTCCACTGTTACACCGGGCCAGTTACCTATCTTCTGTTTCCCGCCGGTGAGCCCGTTAAAGAGAGTTGTCTTTCCGCAGTTCGGGTTCCCTGCTATGGCTACTACGGGTGTTTTCATTTTGTGGCCTCCTTCCCGATCTTTTCAATTTTAATGATTTCAGCCTCCACTTTGCGGAGGGTCAGTTTGTATCCAAGGACTTCAATCTCAATGGGATCACCCATTGGAGCTTTTTTGGTAAGTTTAAATTCAGTCCCCTTTGTAAGGCCCATTGAGAGAATTCTCTCCCTGTATGGCCCCGGCTGCTTTTCGTATCCTGTTATTACTCCCCTGTCACCGGGGGCTAACATCGATATTTTTGTTTCTTCTGGCATTAGTTCCACCTCTTGTTTGTGAAAAATAACTTAATTAGTATACACTAACTTTTTGCGTAAAAATTAGATGAATAAACATCATTTTTTTCATATTGTGAAAAATCATGTGCAGTGCTGATTGAATTAAAAGGGATATAAACTGATTCTTTATGACATTTATAACTGTTAATAATCAGGTTAATCTGGTTCTCTTCTTTTTTTATAACACGGAAAAATGCATCGGCGACTCCGGGATTAAACTGTTTCCCGCTGTTTCTCCGAATGTCATTGAGAGCTTCATCAATTGATATTCCCGCCCTGTATGTGCGGGATGTTGTCATTGCATCAAAGGAGTCTGCAATTGATATAATAGCTGCACCCAGGGGAATATCATAACCTTTAAGTCTGTCAGGGTATCCCATTCCATCGAATCTTTCATGGTGGTGTCTGATAATTTGTGCCATCATTTCAAAGCCTTCAAGATTTTCAAAAATAGCGGCTCCTATCGCTGAATGCTGCTGCATTAAAAAATATTCAGCTTCATTGAGCTTTCCGGTTTTAAGAAGTATACCATCAGGTATTCCTATTTTACCGATATCATGCAGGTGGCCGGCAATATGCATATATTCACACTCTTTTACGGGCATGTTCATTTCATGTGATATCAATTCAGCAAGTTCTGAAACCCGTTTGGAATGGCCCGAGGTGTATAGATCTCTAAGCTCAATTGTTTTAATAAGTCCTTCTACAAAGCCATGAAAATCAACATTTCTGAATGACTGCATAAACATTCCTTAATCAAAAATGATAAGTTATTGCTGCTTAATAATATTAGCCATAACTAACTTATTGTCCGGAAAGTCAACAATTTTTTAAATTATTGAGGAGAAGGGTATTTTTAAATCAGGTGATTTTTTCTTGAGGATTTTCAGGTTCTTCTGATTTGATGATAGATTCCCCGTCTTCAAGCCTGTTTTTGCGGGAAAAGTAGCTTTCTGCTGTGCCGTCAGCAACATAACAGGCAGAACCTATAAAAACTCCACCGGGGATGAAATTGTTTCTTCCTATTAATGTAATGCTTTCACCAAGGCTTCCGGGAAAATCATTGTTTTTCATAAATTTTTCTTCAGTACCAATTCTGCATAAGGGACCTGCAATAAGCCTCTCTTCAGATTCACTGCTTTCATCAATAATTGCATTAATAATCCGCGCTCCAGGGCCTATCTTGACAAAGGGGAGAATAATCGAATCTATTACTGTTGCACCCTCCTCAATATCAACACCGGGGAATATAATGCTGTTTTCAACTTTGCCGTTAATGTAGCAGTAGTCGGAGATAAATGATTTTCTGATTGAACCCTTTTCATCAAGCAGAGCATACCTGTTTGATTTAATCTGGCTCTTAATGATCCTGTCTTTGTAGAGTAGAGTGGAGATCTCCTCGTTCCAGATTATCTCCCTGTTAAGGTTGTAGTACTCTGTGACACTGCTGATCTGCCAGTAGCAGGCATCCACAACAGTTGTATTTATCCCTGAATGTATCAGGGCATTTATAATCATCTCAAAAAAGTTCGGGGAGCGGTGCTTATCTTTCAGAGCTTTTTTTATCACAGAAACCAGTGTCCGTTTGTCTGAGATAACAGCTCTCTGCGCCATTGAGGCTTTTCCGTTTATACGGAGCTTGATCAGAAGACCTTTCTTTTTTGAAGATTTAAATTTTCCAAGTATGGAGGAGAGATCAAGTATTGAAGGGTTGTCTCCATTATAAAGAATAAAATATGAAGAATCAGACTCACTTATAGCTTCAAGTACTGTGTCAGGTTCAGACTGGCTGAAGGGGAAAACTTTTATTGAATGTTTCTTCTCCTCTTCGGTATCCTCCTGATATTTATCAACATACTCCTGAAGGCTGTCATCAATATTGCTGAATAGCATTGTTGACACTGCGCCTGATGAAACAGAATTGCGGATAGTGAAATCTATTACCCTGAACCTTCCACCTATGGGGAGCATATAACGCGATCTCCCTGCTGTCAGTGATAGAAGAGAGTCATTCTGCTCTGTGGGGTAGGAGATGATGGTAAATCCGCTCATTATTAATTCCAGTAATGTTTTTTAATACTAACTTTCAAAAGGGCTAAAAAAGCAATAAAAAAATTCAGCCTTGCAATTGGCCTGTTTTTATAATCATTTTATCAGTAATGACGTTTATGAGGGGGCTTTTTAAAATACTCATAGAAGAGATCTTTATCTATGGCAATAAGCCTGCTCCTGATCTGTTCAAGGTTTTCCGGGTTGGTAACCTGTGAGTCATAATAATCAAGGAGCCAGAGGTATTTATTAATCATCCGGGGGAGCACATTTGTATTGTCAATATCATCCACACCGAGTCTGTTGTAGCTTTTTTCAAGATTGAATACTTCCCGTTTAAGTGACTCAACCTGATGTTTGCTCAGGTTCCGCCGTACGTAAAAAATATCTGTAATAAAGCCGTAAACAGGTATCCATTCGCGGATATCCCTGAACTCACGTCCGCTCTCTTTAAGAACATCAATAATTTCATGCACAGGTTTTGATTCGATTAGGGATATGTCTATCTGTGACGGATCTATCATAAAAGCCTCTCGCATATAAAGCAGAGACTTCGGGATGTCATCAAGGTGGTAATATGATTCACCAAGTATAAAGAGGAGCCTGGCGCTGCTTTTGTAGGAGTTCATTGCATATTCCAGTGTCTCCACCGCCAGTTTATGCTCCTTCAGCCTCAGGAAACATTCACCTAAGTTTAACAGCAGGTCAAAGCGTGTATCAGTGTCCTCATTTTTTTGGAATGCAAGTTTGTAGTTCTCCGAAGCTCTGAAAAAAACGAATTTCATCACAGCCCTGTATGCCGCAGAGGATTTAATCTCCTTATATGCGGCATAGTCTTCGAAAGAGGCCCACTCCTCCATAAGGAAGTCAGCGGTTCTTTTCCCCTCGGGAGTCTTTTTCAGTTCCTTTTCTCTGTTTGACCAGAATTTGGCTGTTCTGAAAGCCTCGATGAGCCCCGGGTACTCAGGGTTGACATTCATCATGGCGTCAGATTTTTTTATAGCCTCGCGGAAATTCCCTTCAGAGATCAGCTGGAATATTTCGCTGCTTTCAAGCGACAGGGGGTCATCGGAAAATGATAGTTGTCCGTTTTTATCCATAGAAAATTCAAATATTAATTAAATTGCCCGCCAGGGTTTTTTCACTTTTGGAGATAATTATAACAACCTGTCTTTTTTCTGACAATTCAAGCAATAATTTTTTTAATTTATCCGCAATTTCCGGTTTAAAAGCAGAAAAAGGGTCGGTCAGTATTAAAGGATAATTTTCAGAGGGGGGTGCTGTATCAGCAATGGCCATCTTCATGGAAAATGCAAAGGTTGCAGTCTCTTCAGCAGTGAAGTTTTCTCTCTTCTCATTTAAAACAAGTTCCCTGATTGAATCCTGAACCTTGAGGTTCTTCATGGAATCGTTTAACAGGCTGTTGTAAACTTCGGCGCATCTCTCCGCAAGAACTGAAAATTTCTCCTGAAACCATTCCTCAGAAGTTTCATTATACACTTTATGCATAAAACTGATGTCTGAAACATCTTTTTTCAGTTTTTCAATATCCGCGTCTATCACGCCGATTGAGTCATCAATGCTCTGCCGGCTCTTATCTCCGGATTCATATTGTTTTGTTTCATTTCCAATTTTTTGAGCAATTGATTCTTTGGATTCCTCCTCCCGTACTATTTCATCTATCATTTCGTTTATTTCAGGGATAAGGCTTTTTATATTGTCCCTGTCGGGAGCAGGGTGAATACTTACATCCAGAGAGTTGAGTTTAGTTTCTATCTCCTGCTGGATTTCATTTTTTCTGCCGGAGAGGTTCTGCAGTTTCTCCTCTCTCTCTTCAAGGGATGTGCGGGACCCGCTCCCTTTTTTTATAAGAGTGAGCTCGTTCTGAAGATCCCTGAAAGAGAGGAAGTCCTCGAAATACTGGAAAAGATATTCATACAGTTCACCTGTGGCGAAGTTTCTCTCAGGAAAATTCTCATTTGTAAATATTTCAAGAAGCCCGGTCTCAATTTTCTTTTTTCTGTCGAGAAGTTCTTCAGGGTAGTTTTTCCTGATCTGAAGAAAAAGATAATAACCTGTAAGAGCGGATAACATCACAAGGATTGACGAAAGAGCTGCCAGAACCATCCCTGTGCCTGTGTTAAGGGGGATTGATTTTATAAATATAAAGATCATAGAAGTGAAAGCGAACAGCAGTCCCCCTGTGATACCTTTCAGAGCCAGTGATATTTTCTTTTTCTGCCTGGAGTTGAATTTCTCCATCTCCTCATTTATATCCCTGATGGCGTTGAATTCAGTCTGGAGCCTGTCAAGGTCAGGGAGCCTTTCAATCATGCCTCTTGTGAACTGCGGGAAACGTTCTGAAATTTCCCTCTCAAGGTCTTCACGCTTCCCCGCAGTTTCGCGGATATCAATTATATCTTTTTTCAGATTAACGATTTTTGATGAGAGCCTTGTATCCTCCTGAATAAGGTCGAGGATTACTCTGAGAGTATTTTTATAAGCAGTATATGATTCCCTTTTACGGCGCAGTTTCCCGAGCTCTCTGTCAAAAGAGGATAATTCTTTAACAAGCTTGTCTTTTTTTCTTTTTTTAAGTTCCAGCAGTTCACGGTTTTTCTTCAGAGAATTTATCTCTTTCTCTTTTTCAGCAATAACCGATTCAAGGCTGTGCATGCTGCCGCTTTTTTCAATACTTTGCTCCCTGTTTAAAAGAAATTTTTTCAGCAGGGAACTTTTTAAAACCGGATCTGAATAGCTCTCCTGAATGGCTGGAGTAAAAAAGGAATAGAGCAGAAAATCATCGCAGCTTAGTAAATCCGGTGTGAGCGGATTTTTTGTAAGGGTACCGTTTTTATTAGTAAAAGAAATCTGTTTGCCGGAATAATCAGCTTCAACTGCAATGGAGTAATTATCAGATTCAATAATTTCTGACGGCTGGAGCACTCTGCTCCCTCTCCCGTAAATCCCGATAAGCGGCAGTTCCGGGATAATCCCTTTCAGATATTCAGCATCGGTCTGTATAGTGTTTTCACCGGGTTTTAATTCAATGGCTGTATCGATTTTTTTTTCAGGTATAATGACTTTTATATTCAGGAATCGCAAAACAGAATGCCTCCTGTTTTGCTGTCTGAATCTGAGAGCAGTTCTTTAATAAGCATGTAGTCCGGATTGTAGTGAGGATTAAGCCTGATGGACTCTGAAAAATTTCTGAAAAAAATTCCCTTAAATCCGCTCACGCTGGAGTGCTCCTCCAGAAAAATTTTCTGAGGGACATCTGTTTTATCAATAATTTTTAGTCCCCGGTAATAACCAGTAAGCTCTTCACTCAGGGATTTACCGATGATGAAATTTCTGGGTCCGCAGAGTTCAATCCTGTTCATTGTATCCCGTTTCCCAGCATCTTTTATCAGCATTATAAGCTCTTTCTCCGAGCTGACAGGAGCACAGTCTATTTCATGGCTGAAAACTGTGACTGTATTAACGGGAATTCTTTTAAAGGATGATATTTTATTATCTTCAATTTCAATAGATATAACAAATCTTTCGCCGCATTCATCAAGAGAGCATGGTTCCGGGGAGCCGGGGTAGGCACCAAGTATCCGTTCCGAAAACCGGAAAAGTCTGAAACCGTGATTTCTCCCCAGTGCAAAAAAATCAAGATTCATCTGTTTAATCTCTTTTTTCCCTATAAAGACAGCTTCATTATTTTCCGTTGACTGAGGTGAAAAATCAGCATAGAAAAGTCCCAGGTGAAAGCCGTTCTTTTCTTTTCGTGTTATATCAGCAGGTGTACCATAAATAAAAATATCACCCTTCTCTGATTTTATCATTGCGGGATTTTTATCTCCGGAAAATGTGCAGGTTGTCTTAAGGCCGGAAATCCCTCCGGGAAAAGAACCCTGCTGTTCCATCTCCCCTGTGCCGGGTGTAAAGTATATCTCCGTGCCTTTTTCAATTATATCCGTCAGTTCATTATTAATATCATCAAAATAAGTTTTTTCTATGAGACCTGCATGTAAAATGTCTCCTGCCATGAGGAAAATATCATGTTCCGCAGCAAGGGAGGCAATATTTTTAAAAGTATTGAACCGCTCTTCTCTGCTGATCAATGGATTCAATCTTTCTATTCCAAGATGAATGTCTGATGTAAGTAATATTTTTAAAGTATCCATTTTATACGGTTCATTTGTTTTGTATAGTTAATATAAAAGTGTCTTTTTTAATTATCGAAGAAAATCACCGCTTTCTTTAGTTAATCTTTTAAATACAATAAGCAGAGTGTGAAAAGGTAACCAGGGAGTATTGGAAAAAGAAAAAAAGACTGTTTTAATGGCAGATAGTGTTTTTCATCGCGCATTTAAAACAGTCTTATTAATTCTATTTTTGCCTGATTATGATTGCTTCTGTGTACATTTCATTAAAGTATATACTTCCGCTTTTTTTGATCGGTACAACTGCATCGCCGCCGTATGCGCAAACATAGGGCTCCACAGCTTCTTTCAACTGTGACAGAGATGAAACAGGCAAAATGCCTGCATGGAGATCTTTAACTACGCCGATCTCGGTATAGTTCCCGGCAGGCAGATCTGTTATTATTTGATAATTACAGCCTGATACGGCATTGACTGAATTATTTTTCACAAAAGTTCCGGTGCCGGTTGAGGAACAGCCGGTGTTGATTAGAAAAATTGATACTGCCATAGCGAGTAGTTCTTTGTTTTTCATAAACCAACCTCTTTTTTTAATGAGATTATATCATGAAGAGATGGAAAAGCAATACATATTAGCGCATTGGGGAAAAAAATATACTTTTTCCGGAGGTTGATAAATAGCACATATTGAGCAGGGTTATGTTCTGTGCATAAACAGTACGTTCAACTTTTTTAACAGGCAATAATCTCTTTAATCATGAATTCCCTGCCGCCCAGGATATCCAGATTCCGACTTCCACATTCGGGGCATTTCCCATTATTTATTATAACATTGTAGATATTATGGCAGTCAATGCATCTGGCATTGCCCGGCAATATTTCAATTTTCAGCTTTGTATCCTGCATGCTGGTGCCGTCAACTGCGGCAGGATAACACTCTTCAATGTAATGGGGAACAATGGATGACAATTCACCAATTTGAAGAACCACGGTATCGATCTTTGTTACTCCATTCTGGTCTGCAAAATTTTTTACTTTTTTGACCACTTCAAAAACAATTCCCAATTCGTGCAATTTAGTACTCCTGTTACGTTTTTTTAAATCGGCGGGGGCAGCCCCCCGCCTCAAATATTTAATACTTTATTTGAACTAAGCTTTAATCAGCTGCCTGCAAGATTTATTTGTTTCCCAGTGTGTCTTTGATTGCTCTCACGGCAATCTTCCCTGCGCGTTTCGCAGCATAAGGAATTATCTTCATCGGAAGCTCTTCAAACTCGCCGCCAAAAACATTATGAACTTTCTTGAGGGAGATCGCATCAAATTTACATTTTGTGGTACACTGGCCGCAGCCGATGCACATATATTCATCAATCTGTACGGCTCCGCAGCCGAAGCAGCGGGCTGTTTCCGCTTTTACCTGATCTTCTGTAAATGTTACGCGGTTATCCCTGAAAGACATTCTGTTCTTCTGAGTATGGCTTACTCTCTGTCTTGGAGTATTGTCATACCCCTCAATCACCAGATTGTTTTTGTCAAAGACCTGGTATTCTCTCCTGTCGCGTCCGAAGATAAGGCTCTGTCCCGGCTGAACAAATCTGTGAATCGAAATTGCTCCCTGTTTCCCTGCTGCTATGGCATCTACTGCGAATTTCGGCCCGGTATAGACATCTCCACCGGTAAAAATATCGGGTTCATCAGTCTGATAGGTGAAGCTGTCGGCCCGCACTGTGCGGTTATGGTTAAGAATTACTCCGCTTCCATCAAGGAGATTTCCCCATTCAATTGACTGGCCCACTGAAAGAAGCACAAAGTCCGCGTCAACGATCTTTGTCTCTTTTTCATCATACACCGGGTTAAATTTACCGTCATTATCATAAACAGAGAGGCATTTCCTGAACTCAACACCTTTTACCTTGCCGTTCCCGACAATGATACGTTTGGGCCCCCAGGAATTGTTAATAGCTATATCCTCTTCCAGAGCCTCTTCGATCTCTTCATGAAGGGCTGGCATCTGCTCACGGTTTTCAATGCAGAACATATCAACTTTCGCTGCACCTGTTCTCACTGCGGATCTGGCCACGTCTATGGCAACGTTTCCGCCACCTATGACTATAACATTACCGCCGAGTTTTATATCTTTCCCCAGGTTTACGTTGCGCAGGAATTCGACTCCGGCAATAACCCCTTCAGCGTTTTCACCTTCGATACCAATTTTTCTTCCGCCCTGGGCGCCAATTGCGATATAGAATGCTTTGAAACCCTGCTTTCGAAGTTCTGCAAGAGAGATGTCTTTTCCAACTTCAACTCCGGTTTTAAAATCAACACCAAGTTCCCTGAGCACTTCGATCTCAGCATTGACAACATCTTTTTCGAGCCTGAAGGAGGGGATTCCGAGTGTCAGCATTCCCCCTAATTTTTCCTGCTTTTCAAAGACTGTGACTTTGTAGCCGTCTATCGCAAGGAAAAACGCGCATGACAGGCCTGCCGGGCCCGCGCCTATAACAGCGATGGGGAGGCCGAAGTCGTGCATTTTTTTAGGGACAAAACGCGTATCAGCATGGAGGTCTCTGTCCGCGATAAATTTTTTGATTTCATCCACTGCAATTGGATCGTCGATATCGCCGCGTGTGCATTCAGATTCACATGCCCTGGGGCAGATGCGTCCGCATATAGCAGGGAATGGGTTCTCTTTTTTTATAAGTTCAAGAGCTTCACCATATCTCCCCTGTGAAGCCATTTTTATATAGCCCTGTACAGCGATGTGGGCCGGGCAGTTTGTTTTGCATGGAGCTGTCCCTGTCTCAACAACATTTTTCCGGTTTATGCGGTAATCATGGTTCCATCTGTTTCTTGTCCAGACATGGTCAAGGATTTTGGCCTTCTCTTCCGGTTCAGGGAGCGGTGTTTTTGTGCAGAGTTTCTGCCCCAGTTTGAGTGCATTTGTCGGACAGTTCTCCACGCAGAGCCCGCATGCAACGCATTTGTCCGGATCTACCTGTGCCCTGTAATTGGAACCGCATCCGTCGTATGCTTCGTAAAGTCCTGCGAGCCTTGTGGCAAAGCAACTGCATGAACAGCAGTTACAGATTGCAGCTGTTTCACCCTCACCTTCAACATTTGGCATCTGGTGCAGCAGGCCTTCATCCTCGGCCTTCCTTATTATTTCAAAGGCCTCTTCCCGGGTAATTTCCCTGGCCCTTCCTGTGCGAATATAGTATTCAGCTCCTGTACCCAGAGTAACGCACATATCTTTTGCTGTGTGTCCGCAGCCCTGGCCGAGAACCTTGCGTGAATTACGGCAGGAACAGTCAGTAACAGCAAATTTATCATATTTATTGAGATAGTACGATATTTTTTCAAAAGGCACTGATTTCATGTCTGATGCAATTGCGCTTTCAATGGGGATAACCCTCATTGGGCTCTGCCCCATGGGGAGAACAGGGGCAAGCTCTGCAATCCTGATTCTTGTATATTCTTCAAATGCTTTACCAATCTGGGGGAACTTCGCCAGCTGCTCCCTGTTGTTCACCATCATCTCAAGTATGCCTGGAGCAAAGATCTGCACATAGAAAACATCGGTGCCGTTTTTAGTGAAGACTTTACATACACCAATCTGGGCAAGTTCCATTGCAAGCCTCCTGGTATCTTCAACGGATTTACCGCATCTCTTTGCAATCTCCTCTGCTGTCCTCTCATTGCGCAGACCCATAGCCAGTGCAACATCAGCCTGTTCATCGCTGACTACACATTCAAGTGCATAATATTCAGGCGCGTTTTCATCTATTTTGAAAATCATTCCGGGGAGTCCCCCAACCATTTTTGCGAGTTTAACGATTTTTTTTCTTAATGCCATAATGTATACTCCAGTATAATCTTTTTTATGATACTTCCGGACGTTTTCACAAACACAGGGAGCCCTGTAAAAATCAGGTTATCAGAACTCCCTGTGTTTGTTTCATTAAATTTTTCACTAATAGCCTTTTCTTTTCAGCCGGTGAGCCCGTTCACCGGTTACTTCACCTGTTTGTTTGGAAAAGTTGAATCGATTAACCTGAAGGGTTTTTTTGCTATTATTCTGAACTGGCGCTTAATGGCGTTTTTCATGACAATGGGCCTCAGCTCAAGCAGGTCGACACCTTTGCAGTCATATTTCTTTTTAAGAGATATGGCGTCAAATTTACATTTTAATGTGCAGGCTCCGCAGCCGACACAGAGATAGGAATCCACAACAGCGGCTCCGCAGTCGAGGCAGCGTTCAGTCTCAATCCTGACCTGTTCCTCTGTGAATGTTTCCCGCAGATCACTGAAAGTTTTTTTAGATTCATTTCCGTCAATATGATGCAGTGACTGTCTCGGCATCCTGTCATAACCGTCAAGGGCGAGATCGTCTTTATCAAATGAAAGATAGTCTCTCTTTATCCGTCCCAGTGTGAGGCTCTGCCCCGGGTGAACATATCTGTGGATTGAAATGGCACCCTCTTTCCCCTGAGCTATTGCGTCTATGGCGAATCTTGGGCCTGTAAGAGAATCCCCCCCGGCAAAAACATCAGGTTCCCCTGTCTGGAAAGTTACCGGGTCAGCTTTAATTGTCAGATTGGAGTTTAATTCAATTCCGGTTCCTGAAACAAGGTTCCCCCATTCCATGGACTGACCCACAGAGAGGAGCAGATAATCAGCCTTAACTGTTATTGTATCTTTCTCATCAAATACCGGGCTGAATTTTCTGTCTGTATCATAAACTGAAATGCATCTTTTAAATTCGACACCGGTAAACCTGCCGTTTTCAGTGATGATCCGCTTCGGAGCCCATGAATTGTTTATTACAATTCCTTCAGCAACTGCCTCTTCGATCTCCTCTTCAAGAGCAGGCATGCCGTCCCTTTTTTCGAGGCAGAATATATCAGTTCTGGAAGATCCGACTCTGAGAGCTGTACGTGCAACATCTATTGCTACATTCCCGCCGCCGATTGTTATCGCTCTCCCTTCAAGGGGCTTATGTTCGCCAAGACTTACACTCCGCAGAAAATCGACTCCAGTAAATACTCCATCCGCATCTTCACCTTCAAGGCCCAGCTTCTTCCCACCCTGGGCGCCGATGGCTATGTAAAACGCCTCATACCCCTGACGCCTCAGATCGCTGATGCTCAGGTCTTTACCTACTTCAACTCCGGTTTTGAATTCAACGCCAAGCTCTTTTAATACATCGATTTCAGCGTTAATAACGTTTTTCTCAAGCCTGAATGCAGGTATACCCAGAGTGAGCATCCCTCCAAGTACTCTCTGCTTTTCAAAAACAGTCACATTATATCCGTCGATGGCAAGGTAGTAGGCACATGAAAGCCCCGCAGGCCCTGCGCCGATTACAGCAATCCTGTTCCCGTAATCATGCCTTTTCTTCGGGATAAACCTCGTCTCGCTTTTCATATCTTGCTCGGCAATGAATTTTTTAATCTCATCAATTGCCACCGGAGAGTCTATCTCTCCCCTTGTGCAGGCTGATTCGCATTTTCTCGGGCATATCCGTCCGCATACAGCGGGGAAGGGGTTTTCATGTTTGATAAGTTCAAGAGCGTCAGTGTATCTCCCCTGAGATGCAAGTTTTATATAACCCTGAACCGCTATATGGGCAGGGCATTCAGCTTTGCATGGGCTTGAGCCTGTTTCTAAAACAACCTGTTTGTTGGTCCTGTAGTCCGGGTTCCATTTATCCTCACCCCACTCCCTGCTCCTTGGTGTTTCATGTCTTTTTATTTCAACAGGTTTTGTTGAGCAGATTTTCTGTCCCAGTTTTACAGCATTAACAGGGCATACTTCGACACACTCGCCGCATGCCACGCAGTTATCCTGCCTGACTTCAGCAGCATAGTTTGACCGGACCATGTCGTTGTTATAGAACATTCCGGCTGTCCTCAGTGAGAGGCAGCTACAGCCGCAGCAGTTGCATATCGCGTGGGTATGGTCATACCCCTCTGTGTTCGGGATCTGGTGCATGAGTCCGTTCTCTTCAGCTTTTCTGATAACTTCAAAAGCTTCATCCCGTGTTATCTGCCGGCCTCTCTTAGTCCTTATATAGTATTCAGCGGCATGCCCCATCTGAATGCACATATCCTCTTTGAGGTGTCCGCATCCTTCACCCATTGCTTCGCGGGCGGTACGGCACGCGCAGTCTGATACTGAAAAGATTTCATTATCATTCAGAAATTTTGAGACCTCCTCATATGAAGCCCTTCTTGTTTCAGCCATGATGGACTGTTCAATGGGTATTACTCGCATGAGGCCCATCCCTATGGGGAAGACACCGGCTGAGAGAGGCCCTCTGACTCTTCCGTATGCTTCAAAGGCTTCGGCAATCTGAGGGTGTTTTTTTACGTTTTCGAGGTTATTGGCCATCATCTCCATTACACCGGGGATCCAGGTTTCAAGCCAGTACCTGTCTACACCGTCAATGTTATTTACAAAACAGACTCCGTCAACAGAGAGCTGCCATAAAAGTTCTGATACACGTTCAACAGGCTTGCCGCACATTTTTGCGACTTCTTCAGCGCTCCTCGGCTCGCGAAGTTTCAGGCATAGGCCAACTTCAGCCATCTCCTCTGTGACAACGGGCTCAAGTATCCTGTATTCCGGATCTCCGGGTTTTATCCCTCTTTTTGAACCGGTTTTGGTTCTGTTTATATGATTTGCAAAATCCAGCAGTTTTTTATTAAATGTATCTATTTTTATATTCATATTCATATCCCTTGCTTACCATGCAGTATCTGTTATTTTTTCCAGGCAACCACTTCGCTGCGCAGCCATTCAGCCCATTCATCTATTCCTTCACCTGTTTTCGCGGAGATAGGGATAATTTTTATATCAGGGTTCAGCTTTCTCGCGCGCTTCTTCACTTCATCAAGATCAAAATTGAAAAAATCCATGGCATCAATTTTGTTGATCAGCAGGACGCTTGCAATTGAGAACATCAGCGGGTATTTCAGGGGTTTATCATCACCTTCGGGAACGCTCAATATCATGGCGTTTTTTGATGCGCCTGTGTCAAATTCAGCGGGGCATACAAGGTTTCCGACATTTTCAAGTATGATGCAGTCCATCCCTTCAGTGCCTATGCCTGAGAGTCCCTGCCTTGTCATGTCTGAATCGAGGTGGCACATACCTCCGGTATGGAGCTGTATTACTTTTGCTCCGGTGAGGGAGATGGTATGAGCGTCAACATCAGAGTCAATATCAGCTTCCATAACTCCGATATTCATTTCGTCTTTGAGCGCTTCGATTGTCCGTACAATAGTTGAGGTCTTGCCGGAACCTGGAGACGCCATCAGGTTGAGTAAAAAAGTTTTACTCTTTTTTAATTCATCCCTCAGCAGAGCTGCTCTTTGATCATTGTTGTCAAATACACTCTGTTTAATTTCGAGAATTTTGTAAGGATTCATATTCATAAAGACTACCTCTGGTGGAAAAAATTATTTTTGTTTGGACCTCCATTTCACAAATGATATTCAATGTTCCGCGTTTCTCTAAAGTTTAAGTTTTTTATATTTAATCAACTTTTTCATCCGGAAAAGCTGATTAAATAAAATGTCAGAAAAGCAGAAATGTAAATAAGGGAAAATTCTGTATTTATAATGGGGGAATTCCCTTAAAAGGTGTGAGTGAGCTGTATAGCAGAGCCGCGCTCGCCTATAGATGGAATTTATATAAGAAGAATATTATATTTAAAAATCTGTTACGGTAAAGATGGCTGACAGGCCGGTTTCTCTTTTTTATAATTTTTATTTTTAAAATTTTTACGAGGCAAAGTTATTTCCTGAATTCAGGAGTGAATGTTCATTCCGTTTTTTGATGTTCTCCTGGCATCAAAAAAAGTGGAAGTGAGATGAATATTCAATTCCGGGTTGATTATTCTTGGGAAAATATAAGGGTGACCGTTCATCTTTATACTCCAGAATAATGTTTACGTAAAAAACAATAAGGAGGTGGTTTAAAAAAGTTACGAAAATACTGACGGCAATTGTTTCCATCAGCATTATCTCTTTTTTACTCTACTCCTGATTTGTTTTCAAACCGGGATACAGAGATTACAAAAAGAGCCGGTGATGTGGCAACAGTTATTTAACCGGCGGGCGCTTCGTGTAACCAGGGCAGAAGTGGCCTTGCGCTTTCCGGAAAAAGTTCAGGTGGAGTGACAGGAGTTTTAAGTCATAATGCCTGGAAAAATTAAAATAAAAATGAATAGGAGCCACTAGAATGAGTATCAGAAAGTATAAAATATCTTCACTGCTTGTATTGATGCTTGCAGTTGTTATGCCTGTGTTTGCACAGGAGGATGAAGCTTCAAAAAAAGCTGAAGCATCCAGAAAAGCGGCAAACCCGATCTGCGCAATGTTTGCAGTTCCGATTGAATATGACCACTATCAGAAAGTCGGTCCGTATGATGGAACTATGGATGCAATAACTCTCAAACCTGTAATTCCGGTCGCAATTAACGAAGACTGGAACATTGTATCACGTACAATAATTCCCTATGTCTGGCAGGATGGAATTGTTCCTGACATGAATAAAACAATCGGCCCACTAACTGTTAATACAAAAGATGATCTTGGTTATAAATATGCAGGTAAAAATCATGGTTTCTGGGATATACAGGAGTCTATGTTTATCACACCTTCAAAAGCTATGAACGGTTTCCTCTGGGGTGTTGGTGGAGTTTTCGGATTCCCCGGCGAGAAGCAGATTGCGGGTATTACAGGGAAATACACAGCAGGCCCCACAGCAGCAGTTGTAAGGGAGGACAGTATCTTTACTTACGGCTTTCTCACCAGTCACTCCTGGTCTTATGCAGGGCGTGATAAGGATTACGGGAAATCGGGTTCCGAACATGCCCTTGCAGGAATAGTAAGCGCAAATGGTCTTGATCTGACAGTCGAAGCTGAAGATGTAAACAAAACATATATTCAGCCTTTCCTTACTCTCAGGACAAAAACTTATACAGGTCTTTCACTTACATCAGAATCAACATATAACTGGAAGACGGAAAAATGGTCAGTACCTGTTATTGGTCTTTTAACACAGGTAGTTAAAATCGGCCCGCAGATTATGCAGCTCAAACTCGGTGGTCATTACTGGCTCACAGATAATGAAAATGACCCGGACGAGTGGGGCTACAGGGCGGCAGTAACATTGCTATATCTTAAATGATATATTATAAAGTGATTTAATGCATTTCATAAATGAGATTCATTATCCAACCTCTAAAGATTCATTCGTGGAATGACTGAGGTTGCAGGAGTTGATTAACGCAAAACAAAACAGTATTATCTGATTACTATACTGGTTTTGTGTTTAAGAGCATCCGGACTTCATGTTTGCACATCCTGCATCAGTACTTCTGATGCAGGAAATTTTTTCAAAGCGGCCGCGATTACGGTCGTGGAGAATAAGAAGATGCAGAGTGAAAATTTAAATTAAAAAAGGAGGACTCGATTATGTTCTTTTTTCAACCATTCCCATGGTATTCAGCAATAATGTGGTTTGTAGTGTTCGGCATTCTTATAGGGCTGAATGAAATTATTCGTGCAAGTAAAAAAGGAAGCATTGCCATATTCATGGTGCTGCCGGTCTGCCTTACCCCGGTGTGGCTTATGATGGATAGTGAAATAACTTCATGGTTCACATGGATTAAAGTCTATTCCGCGCTTACAGGAAGCATTATATATATGGTTATCCGTTTTACAGATTTCCATAAGAAACATAAGTGGTACCTTGCTTTTGTACCTGCAATACTTGCTATAAATATCGCAGAAGCCTGTTTGCGTGAATTTCAGGTGGGCTTTCAGAATTTTAACGGTGTCGTTGATGGTATGACATACATCTCCGGCGGCTGGAACTATTTCAACGCTGCCGCAGGTATTCTTAATATACTTCTCATCTGCGGATGGTCAGGAATCTTCGCATCCAGCGGAAAGAAAAAAGATATGCTCTGGCCGGATCAGATCCGTTTCTGGGTTATAGCTTATGGTGTATGGAATATCTCTTATGTTTATTCATGTGCACCTGGTAACGCATTTTATTCAGGATTTGCGCTGAATATAGCTGCAACAGTACCGGCTCTCTTCTGGGCAAAAGGAACATGGATGCAGAATCGTGCTGCAACACTCTCTTTCTGGATGATGTGGGTTATGACATGCCCGTACTTTTTCGCCACAGGGAGCACATTCAGTGTGCCTGTAAGTCTTAATCCTGCGGCAAACTGGACAATCTCTCTCCTCAGTTTCGGTCTTAATGTGGCCCTTGCTGTATGGCAGATATATAGAATTGTTAAGTACCGCCGTAATCCGCTTAAAGATGAACTTTATACTGATCTGAATGAATACAAGTATGTAAATTCATTCAGATAATAAATAATGCTGCGGGGGCAACCCCGCAGCAAAAATAGGAAACCGGTATGGAAAAAAGAGAAATTCATGGAATAGATGTATTTATCGAGGGTCAGGGTGAAGAGACAATCGTTATGATACACGGATGGCCTGATACTTACAGACTGTGGGATCAGCAGGTTGAGGTTCTTAAGTCCAAATTCAGGTGCGTTCGATTTACACTTCCGGGATTCGATATTAATAAGCCCCGTAAGTTGTACACACTTCAGGATGAGGTCGATATTTTCAGTGAAATTATAGATACAGTGAGCCCTGACAAAAAAGTAATACTTATGCTTCATGACTGGGGATGTTTTTTCGGTTACCAGTATTATATGCTGAACCAGAATCGTGTTTCAAAAGTAATAGGTATTGATGTGGGAGATGTAGGTTCAAAGGATATGAAACTGCCGCTCTCAATGGTGCTTTTTGCTGCCGGATACCAGCTCTGGCTTGCGCTTGCATGGAAGATCGGCGGAAAGACCGGTGATGCCATGACACGTAAAATGGCTAAGAGCTTTAAAGTCCGTGCTGACCTCAACCTGATACACTCAGGGATGAACTACGCTTATCACCTCAGGTGGAAGCATTTTTTCCTTCGTAAACCTCAGGGTAATATTATTATCGATCCTGCATGCCCGATGCTTTTCTTCTTCGGCAGAAACAAGCCCACAATGTTTCATTCAGAGGCTTTCGTTAACAGGCTTAACAGTACAGCCGGGAGCAGGGCTATCGGAATGGATACAGGTCACTGGATTATGCTTGATAATCCCGAAGGTGTCAACAGTGAGATACTGAACTGGCTCGAAGGGAGATAGAATCCGGCTTTAACATAGAAAGCAGTGAACAAATTTATGAATAGAATCAGAGGGGGATTAAGAAAAAATTTTCTTAATCCCCCTCTGCTATATAAAACAGACAGAATAAAATTATTTATATAAAAAAAGAACTTACTGAATTTTTGGAGAACATTATGAACAGAGAATATTCCGCAGAGGAATTTTTAAAAATAAAAACATCACTTGCGTATTTTTACGCATTCACAGCGACCATTGTAATCGGAATCGCGTTTCAGTTTATCAGTAAAATGGATATATCTGATATTATTCCTAATATGACATTCGGAGTTATATGCTCGATAATATCTTTTTATATATATCTGCTGAATAAACAGAGAAAAAATGCCGGGATCCTGATGTGGATAAGCGCCTTTACGTCAATAGCTATACCGCTCCTTGCCAAGCTGAAATACGCTTATAAATTCGGATGGACTTTTGCCCTTCTTTCATATAACACATCTACACTCCTTATGGTAATGGTTTTTCTGAATTCACTCTTTCTTAATAAGAGGCTTATGCAGGTAATAGCTTTCTCCGCGGTTTCGTTATGGTCGCTCTTTGTGTACACAGCGGTTTTGAACGGAGCAACTTATACTTTTGATTCCTTCAGTATCGGAACTGGTATGAGCTATGGCGGAGTTGTTATGCCCCGCGAGATATTTTTTATAGTATCAACCGCTCTGATCTCCCTGGTTTCACTGAGATTTATCGGGATAATCAGTAGCTTTGCGGAGGATGTGATGAACCAGAAAGTTGAGATTGAAGATCGTATAAACCAGGTGCAGGAGCTTAACTCTGCTATTAAAGAGAGGATGACGTCGCTTTTCAGTGAGCTTGAGTCGCAGA
Source organism: Spirochaetia bacterium UBA5763 (assembly GCA_002418835.1). Lineage (GTDB taxonomy): Bacteria > Spirochaetota > UBA4802 > UBA4802 > UBA5550 > UBA5550. The sequence goes on from DIEX01000018.1 coordinate 39,602, forward strand.
ATAATCTGGTGGTCAGATTCAATGAGAAGATGCAGAACCAGGCTGCCACATTTGAAGAGATATCAGCAACACTTGAAGAGCTGAGAACCTCCTCTGAATATATACATCAGTCAACACTGGAGCAGATAGAAGGCAACACAAGGCTTGATGAAACCATTGAAGATTTTAAAAGGATTAAACTGGAAACAGCGCAGAACCTCATGTCATCTTATAACAGGATGCAGAGAATTTCCGGGAGTGTCTCCACTGCAAAGGAAAAACTTGCTAACGTGGAGGATACCATAAGTACAATTACTGCTCAGAGCGGAGAGATTTCCGGAACAGTGTCTGTAATAACAGAAATAGCTGAAAGGATCAATCTCCTCTCCCTTAATGCCAGTATCGAAGCAGCCAGGGCCGGAGAACACGGGAAGGGCTTTGCCGTTGTTGCCGCTGAGGTCGGAAAGCTTGCATCCAGTACTACCTGGAGCATAAAGGAAATTGATAAAGCTCTTGCCCTTAACAGTGAAGTTACCAGGAGAGGGGCATCTGTTATAAAAGATTCATCATCAGTTATAAAAGAGATGATAAATGATATAACAGGGAACACTGGGAGCATACAGGATATTCAGAAGTCTCTCACTGTGGAGGAGAGTCACCTCTCGACGATTATACAGCAGATGGGTGTGAACATTAACCTCGCGAGATCCATAGGTATAGGAACAGAGGAACAGAAGATCGCCATAGAGAATACAAGCGACGCGCTTGAAGGGCTTAATCATATTGTCAGCGAAATGGTACGGGAGATCAATGACCTCTCTGTTTCATCTGAAAATATATATTCCGGAGCAAGGGAGCTTCTGGATAAGGCCAGTTTCGAACCGGCAGGGATGTAATATTTAAGTTTTATTTTTTTTATTTGCTTTTTGTAATGTATCCCGTTGAATTAATTCCATCCGGCCGGATTATTGTTAAATTTAAATTGTTTTTACATAATACCGGCTGGTATTGCTTCCGGATTAAATAAAGAACAGGGAACAGGATGCATACCAAGTCGAAAAAAGAAAGAATAATGTATGCCACATTAAAGCTTATTACAGAGCATGGATTTCATGCCACACCTGTATCTATGATTGCCGGTGAAGCAGGCGTGGGGGCAGGCACAATCTACAGGTATTTTGAAAACAAGGAGGCCATTATAAATGAACTTTATGATGTTATTTTAAAGGAACTTCATGAAGCCACATTGGCAAACATACCTGAAATAATAAGTGTCAGAGATGAATTTTTTCTTAAATGGAGAAATATCCTTAATTATTTTATTGAAAGGGAATATGAGGGGAAGTTTGTTTCCCAATATGTAGCATCTCCCTTTATTTCAAGAACTGTTATGGCCGAGACCGAGAGGAGAAATGTTCATCTGCGTCAGCTTATTGATCGCGGAATTAAACAGAAGGAGATCCGTGAAATAGATTATAACACTATCGCTGTTTATATGTGGGGAACTATAAAACAGCTGCATTATCTTCATATTAATAAAGCAATAGAGATTACAGATGAGCTGATAAATGATATTTATACTGTTTTCTGGGAAGGGATCAGGGTACACCACGACAAATAGTGGGATTCCCTCAATTTTATGTTATTTTATTGACAAAAATGCGGGAAGATTGAGTTTACAATGTAATTTTCAGCTTATTTCTTTATTTTGAGAGAGTAAAATATGACCACTGAATCTGATAATAAAAAGGAAGAAATAGAATTTTCTTATTTTAAGCCTGTAAAGAGGCTGGCTCTGATATTTTTCGCAGGATTTTCAGTCTACCTGTTTGCTTCCACCATGATGCTGATTTTTCTCACCAAGTCTTCACCGGAGATAAAAGTCCCTGAAGTAACAGGGAAGAGATATATGGACGTGAGCAACGGACTTACAAGAAAAGGGTTCAGGACTGAACTGAAGTTTATTGATGTTTATGATATTGAGGATGGAATTATACTGAGGCAGCACCCTGAAAGCGGTGAAGTGGCCCTTGAAGGGAGCAAACTTACACTTGCTGTAAGCAGGAGCAAGTTTTTCATTGATGTGCCTAATCTTACAGGCTCACAGCTTCCGATAGCTATAAATAAGCTTAAAAATCTGCATTATCAGGACAAGTCTGTTTCTATAGCTACAGGTATGATATCATACATCCCTTCAGAAAAAACTGCAGCAAATATTGTAATTGATCAGTCCCCCAAAGCCGGGACTAAAATCAGCCCCGATATAAAAGTTAACCTCCTTGTATCCAGCGGTTCAGCAGGAGTTGATAAAAAGATGCCGGATGTCACGGGACAGTCCATGGATCTCTGCTTTGATTTACTCATGGCGCAGGGGTTAACTATAAAGCAGGAGATTGTTAAAACCGGCGATATGAACAGGAGCGGACTTATTGAATCGCAGAGCATTGCCGCTGGTACCCCTCTGAAGGAGGGGGATACCGTGACTCTCACTGTTAACTATTACCAGCTCACGGAACATCCATATTCCGCGTATGAGTTTATTGAGTACACAATCCCCTCTGACAGTGAAAAGGGACTTTATGAGGCTGTAATTGAGGATAATCATTCAAAGAGAGTAAGGTATTCGGCAAACGCTGTACCAGGTGAGAAGATCAGATTTGTTTTCAGCAGGGTGGGGAACTCAAAGATATATATAGACAGAGACAAGAAAAACATAAGGGTAATGAGTATTCGGGTCGATGAATTCTAAAAGCGTAATGATATCACCCTCAATTATCGCAGGTGATCTGAGCACAATGGGGAGCGAGGTGAAGAAGTTTGACCCGGCGGTGGTTGATCTGCTTCACATGGATGTAATGGACGGGAATTTTGTGCCCAACCTTACATTCGGACCCGGTTTTATCGGAAGCCTGGGGAAGCATACAGGAATACCACTTGATGTGCATCTGATGATTGAAAAACCTGAACTCTCGCTTGATAGTTATATAAGTCTTAATCCATGGTGTATAGTAATTCATTATGAAAGCACAAGGTTTCCCGCAAGATGCCTCTCTCTCATAAGAGAAAAGGGGATAAAGGCGGGGATAACAATAAATCCTGCAACACCTGTTGAATCAGTTTATGATCTTCTACCGTACTGTGACCTTGCGCTGATTATGTCGGTTGACCCCGGTTTTTACGGGCAGTCTTTCATGGAAACAGCAATTCCGAGGATTGAGAAGCTCAGAAAGCAGATTGACAGCAATTTCGGCGGGAAAATACTTATTCAGGTTGACGGCGGAGTTAATACTGAGAATATCGGACGGATTACTTCTGCTGGTGCAGATATACTTGTTGCAGGGAGCTCTGCATTTAAAGGCGGGGATGTAAATGGAAACGTGGCAGCTCTAAAAAAGGCAGCCCGCGGGAATTAATGTTGACAAAAAAATAAGGGATAAAAATAATTTACTCCCTAACAATACGGAGGTGGAAAGTGTCGGTAAAGATACGATTACAGAGATTCGGAACGAAGAAGAAACCCTTTTACAGGGTAGCGGCAATGGACAGCAGAACCAAGAGAGATGGCGATGTGGTGGAGTATCTCGGGAAATACCAGCCTATCATTAATGGAAAACAGTTTGATGTTGATGAAGAGAAAGTTCTTAAATGGCTGAAACAGGGTGCACAGCCTACAGATACAATCAGGGAGCTGCTTAAAAAAGAAGGGATCTGGCAGAAGCATACAAGCGGCAAATAATTTTTCAGGGGGCGGTAATGAACTACAGTGAGCTAGTTGCGTATATGGTAAAGTCTCTGGTTGATCATCCTGAACAGGTGGAAATAAGAGAGATTGAGGGCGAAAAATCCACAATACTTGAACTGAAGGTGACCAAAGAGGATATCGGAAAGGTAATCGGTAAACATGGAAGAATTGCCAGGGCAATCAGAACTATCATTAATGCCTCTGCTACAAAAACCGGAAAGAGAGTTGTACTGGAAATACTTGATTGATTCCCGAAAATGAATATATCAGGGTAGCCAGAATCGCGGGCTCGCACAGCCTTAAAGGCGGCCTTAAAATTTATACTGTTACCGCAATCCCGGAGAGATTTAATCCGGGAAATACTGTTTACCTGAAGTTAAATGAAGGATATAAAAAGTTTACTGTAAGCGATTTCAGGCCTCATAAGGATAAGATGTGCTTTCTCAAACTTGAAGGGATTGAGGATAGAAACAGCGCGGACCTTCTTAAAGGGATTGATATTTTTATAGACGGAGCTTCCGCTGAGAAGTTCCGTAACGAACTTGAAGATGATGCTTTCTTTTATTACGATATTATCGGATGCGGGGTTTTATACAAAGGCTCTGATTTCGGCACTGTGAAGGATATAATGGAGGCCGGCTCCGGTGAAATTCTGTTAATTGAAGACCAGAAAGGGAAAAGAGTCATGATCCCCTTTGTCGAGAGCATGGTTAATACTGAAAGAATTAAAGACAGGATAATCGAGATAACCCCCGTTGAGGGTTTGCTTGATTTTTAAGATTTACACGCTTTTCCCCGATTTTTTTGAATCACCCTTTAAATCGGGTCTTCTGGGGAAGGCGGTTGAATCCGGAATTATTGATATACGGATTATTGACATAAGGGATTATTCGGAAGACAGGTTCAGGAGATGTGATGATTATCCCTACGGCGGCGGTTCAGGTATGGTTATAATGCCGGAGCCGCTCTTCAGGGCCATTGAGTCCAATGAAGCCGGGGGATCAAAGATGCTTTACACTTCTCCATCAGGGCGGCCTCTGACACAGGAGTTTGTGAAGGAGCTCAGCAGGGTGGAATCAGTTTCAGTAATCTGCGGACATTACGAGGGGATCGACCAGAGGGTAATTGATACTTTTGTTGAACACGAGGTTTCAACAGGGGACTATGTCCTGTCGGGCGGGGAGTTTGCCGCTCTTATAATAGTTGATGCTGTTGCAAGGAATATCCCGGGCTTTATGTCAAACAGCGAGTCGCTTGTTGAGGAGAGCTTTGAATCTGATTTGCTGGAGTATCCTCAGTACACAAGGCCCGCTGAATTCCGCGGGATGAACGTACCCGATATTCTCATTTCCGGAGATCACAGTAAAATAGCCGCATGGCGGCATGAGAAGAGAATTGAAAAAACCAGGTCTGTAAGGCCTGATCTTTATAAAAAATATCTGAAGAGAATAATATTAGGGGAGTGACCGAAATGGATATAATGCAGGCAATCGAGAAGGATATCAAACCTGTTGAAAGGGAAATGACTTTTGAAATCGGAGATACTGTCCGTGTTCACTACAAAATCGTTGAAGGAAACAAGGAAAGGATTCAGGTTTACGAAGGAGTTGTTATTGCTATTGATAATAAGGGCCTGAGCAAAACTTTTACTGTAAGAAAAATATCATTTGAAGTTGGAGTTGAAAGGGTGTTCCCCTTCTATTCAACAAGAATAGCAAAAATTGAAACAGTAAGAAAAGGTAAAGTCAGAAGAGCAAAACTCTACTTCCTCAGGGAGAGAAAGGGTAAATCAGCGAAACTGAGAGAAAGAATTTTCAGAACAGCTAAAAATGAAGCTCCTAAAGCTGAATAGTAAGGCTTTTTACAGAGTAGACATTCAGAAAAAAAACGGCACGGTTCAATCGGGCCGTTTACTCATGAAATTAACGGGGGGTGACAGAGATGTCCCCCCTTTTTAATGCTGCAAAGAGCCGCCCGGATTTTTCAATTGAAGAGGGGCTCTTCAGGGAAGGGTTCAGGTGTATAGCAGGTATTGACGAGGCCGGGAGGGGGGCTCTTGCCGGACCCCTGGGTATTGGCCTTGTTATATACTCTCATGAAATATACAGCTGTACCCCGGAGGAGATCTCCTGCACAATAAATGATTCCAAGCAGATAACCCACAAAAAAAGGGTCAGAGCCCTTGCTGATATAGAAAAATATGCACTCACAGCAATATCAGTTCTTGTGCCTCACACAATCATTGATGAAATAAATATAAACCGGGCAACAGAACTTGGTATAAAAAGGCTGCTCGAAAAATCCCCTGTTAAACCTGATGTTCTCATCATTGATGGAAATTATAAATTCAGCTTTAACATACCATCAGTATCAGTAATAAAAGGTGACGGCAGATCTTTGTCTATTGCCTCAGCGTCGATCCTTGCAAAGGTCAGACGTGATGCGATTATGGATAAGATCGATGTTAAATGCCCGGGGTACGGATTCAACTGTAACAAGGGTTACGGAACAGCTTCTCATCTTGAATCCATTGAAAAAAACGGCTTTTCCTGGGTTCACAGAAAAAGCTATGATCCCGTGAGGAGCATGATCGAGGCGCAGGGGATACTCTTTGATGAAGATTAACGATCAGCATCTTCAGGCAATCTCTGTGAAGCATGGTGGTGGAAATTCTGCTCTTTTCAGTGACCTCCGCCCCGGCGACAGGATTACTGCGAAGATTATACAGAGCGGGGGCAATACAGCTCTCCTTGAGTTCAGAGGGAAAAAAATAACTGCTGATTTTACAGCAGGGGTCCCTTCCGGAGGTAGTGTTGAGCTTATACTGAGTGAGAAGACCCCGGAGAGGATTGCTTTAACTATTGCAGGTAAACCTGTTTCTGATGAGTTCATTAAACTCCTTTTATCTGTTTCAGTTCTTCCAGAATCCGGTTTTGATGATATCTCTCCGCATAACCTTATGAAATTTCTCGGAAGCGGAAAAGTTGATCTGTTTACCCTGAATCTTTTTCTTGCAGGGATTAAAAGAGATGGGAGAGAGGGGAAAACACAGGCTGAACTTTTCAATTATCTGCTGAAAAAGGGGATAAGCTACAATACCCTTGCAGATCTTTCGATGATCTTTGCCGGAAAGGGGGGAGCTGCGGCCCTTGTCGCGTATTATATGTTCGCTGAAAGCGGAGGGAAAATCCTGCGGAGAATGAGAGAGGATAATATTGAGGAGAAAATTGACGATATATGCAGAAATCTTCCGGAGGACGATGGGATTTTTGCTGATATTTTGAGCTTCCTGATTGAAGATGATAGACCGGATGGAGTATATGGAGATATAGCTGTTCCTGATGGTGAAGGTTTTTCAAAGCTCAGGTATATCCGTCATGAGGGGGCGTATTTTTTTGATATGGAGTTCTCAGCTGTCGGGAGGGTATATGCTTCTGTGAAGGGGGATAAAAACGGGACTTTTATCTCTGTTTTCGCCGAAAATGATGATCTTATTGATTTTTTCAGGGAGAGAGAAGATATTCTTAAAAGAAACCTGGAATTGATGAATGTTAAAAAACCGTTTATAATGATCCATAACGCTAAAAAAATGATTGATAAATTGGATATCTGGCGTACAGATTTTTATATAAAAAGAGAGTTCGATGTCAAAGTTTAATGGATAAAAGTGTAGCAATAGAGTACAGAAGTGATGCACCGAGAATAATTGCTAAAGCAAAAGGTGCACTTGTAAAAAAAATGTTGCAAATAGCGGAGGAAAAAAATATTTCAATCTATAGAGATATTGATCTGACCGGGCTTCTTTTTGGGCTTAATGCAGGCGATTCTATACCTGAGGATCTTTTTGGCGCTGTTGCTGCTGTTATGGCATATTGCTATGAGGTGAATTCAGATTTCAGGAACAAAATTAATTCTGCGGGAATGCTTAATGACTGAAATGAAGAAAATATCTGTGGAAGAGCTTAAACCAGGTATGATGTTTAATAAAGCTGTCTATATTGACAGCGACAACATGCTGGTGGGGCCCAATATTCCCCTGAAAGAGGATGATATAAAAAAACTCATGAAGTGGGGAGTTGCCGAAGTGGAAACCACTGCTGATGTTATACAGCAGGGATCTTTTGTCACAAGCGGTTCAGCAAAGAGCAACCAGATACTTCATGATTATGAACAGCTGCTCTCTCTCAGGAAAAGACTCATTGAAGTTCATAACAATGCCTGCTATAAAATTGACAGGATGTATTCCCTTATCCGTAAAGATCTTCCCATTGAACTTCCATCCGTTCAGAAAGTTGTATCTGATATTCTGGGACTTATTAAAGAGAACAGCAATGTTTTTCTTTTCCTGACCGGGCTTGATGATGTGGACAGGAATTATCTCGTTACCCATTCCGTAAATGTAACCTTCTATTCGCTTATAATCGGCCAGGCGATGAATTATAATGATAAACAGCTCATCGAACTGGGGACAGGTACAATACTGATAGATTCAGGTATGACAAAAATACCTGTTTACATAATACATAAGCAGTCGAACCTTACAGACAGTGAATACCAGATGATCAAGGCGCACCCTCTTCACGGATATAAGGCGCTTATTAATTATACAGAACTGAATGAACGGATAGCCAATATATCACTGCAGCACCATGAGCAGTTTGACGGCAAAGGGTACCCGCGCGGCCTTAAAGGGAAGGAGATCGATGAGTACGCGCGCATAGCAGCAATCGCTGACAGCTACGAGGCTCAGATCTCCAACAGGAGCTACCGCGGCAAGGTTTACGCCTATCATGCTATGAAGAACCTCCTCGCAAGCGGAGTAAACAAGTTTGATCCCGAAATTCTGAAATTATTTCTCTCCCGGATGTCTGTTTATCCTATAGGCTCAATAGTACAGCTTAATGATAATTCCATAGGGATAGTAATAGGTTCTGTTACAGAGAAACCTCTCCGCCCTATAATAAAACTCATAATAGATTCAGCAAACCAGAAGATAACTGATACACGAATAATAAACCTCCTTGAGGATACCACAAAATATATTAATAAAGTTCTCAGTGAAAAAGAGGCAGGTATTAACCTTTTTGATATACTCTGGGGCTTCTGATTGAACGATCTCTACAGAAAGAAGTTCGGCGCAGAGGGGGAGGAGCGGGCTGCCGCTTTTCTTCAGGAAAAGGGCTTCTCAATAATTGAGCGGAACTATCGAGCCGGTAAGATCGGCGAAATTGATATAATAGCAGTTAAGAAAGATCTCGTTGTTTTTGCCGAGGTGAAGTCAAGAAGCGGTGATGCTTTCGGCGGAGGGATCTACTCCATCAATGAATCGAAGAAGAGACATCTCCGGACTGCTGCGAGAGTATTCCTTGCATCGCATCCATCGTATAACACTAAAGAATATACATTCAGATTTGATCTAATTCTTGTTTCAGGAGATAAGATTGAATTGGTTGATGATATTATCCGTTGATTGTCAGAACTGCTTTTTGCTGTCCAGAAGAATTGTAACAGGGCCTGAGTTAACCAGAGCAACATCCATATCCGCCTGGAACCTGCCGCTCTGCACTGAGCTGTAATTCTCTTTAAATTTATTCAGAAAATCATTATAAAACTGTTCTGCTTTTACCGGAGGCATGGAGTCGGAAAATGAAGGGCGCCTCCCTTTTCGTGCGTCACCGTACAGTGTAAATTGTGAAACAACGAGAATCTCCCCCTCTGTGTCAGATACAGACAGATTCATGAGTCCCGCATTGTCTTCAAATATGCGGAGATTGACACATTTGCCGATTATGTAGTCCGAGTCTTCATGTGTGTCGCTGCTGTGGAAACCAACAAGGACAAGGAGTCCGTTCCCTGTTGAGGCGATGATTTCGCCGTCAACAGTTACGGATGCACTTTTAACTCTCTGTACAACAGCTCTCACGCGGTTTAAGCCAGTTTTGTCTTGAGTATATTTTCAGGCTGAACGCCTACGTATCTCTCCACTTCCTGTCCGTTTTCGAAAAGGATGAGTGTAGGTATTGAAACGATACCGTATTTCTGCGCGATATCGGGGTTTTCATCAGTGTTGACTTTAAATATTTTTGCGCTGATATCTCCACCTGCGGCAAGTCTTTCAAGTATCGGTGTCTGCATTCTGCATGGCCCGCACCACGGTGCCCAGAAATCAACCAGTACCTTTCCCGCTGTTTTTATTACGTCAGTTTCAAATGTTTTTGTTCCTGTTTCTGCAAGTGCTCCCATTTATATCCTCCTGTAATATTACAAAGATTGTCCATTGAGATAATATTTTCAATATTATTTTTGATAATATTAAGTCATTTCTTCTGTATAGTGTTTTAATTATTTATAAAATACTTAATTGTCAAGGATTTTTTTAGAAAATTTCAGTAATAAATGGATTTAATTATGGCATCAGCACACCTTATGCCATCCACTGCTGAGCTGACAATTCCTCCTGCGTAACCGGCACCTTCCCCTGCGGGATATAGTCCGCGAAGAGATACTGACTGGTAATCCTCTCTGCGAAGAATCCGGATCGGGGATGATGTGCGCGTCTCTGCGCCGATAAATACTCCGCTTTCCGAGATGAATCCATTCATTCTTCTGTCGAAATATTCGAGGGCTGTGCGGATCTCTGATGTTATCCACTGTGGTAGAAATTCCTCAAGACGTGAGGGTGTTATTCCGTTTCTGTATGATACAGGCGGGAGTTCTTTGTCTGTTTTCTTTTTGATGAACGAGATTACGCTCTGTGCAGGAGCCCTGTACTCTCCGCCTCCGGAACGGAATGCCATTCTTTCAATATTTCTCTGTAAATCGATCCCTCCAAGAATATCGGGCCCGGTGTCCTCTTTTGTCACAGTAACAACAATTGCGGCATTTGACAGACGAGCTCCCCTGTCAGACATACTCATTCCGTTTGTGCAGAGAAGGTTCTCTTCTGAAGATGAGTTTATCACAGCTCCGCCTGGGCACATGCAGAATGAGTATATTCCCCTCCCTGTTTTTTTATTGTTCCATGTAAGGCTGTATTCAGCAGCAGGGAGTATATCCGCGTAGCGGCTCTTTCCGTATTGAATGCTTCTGATAAGTTCTGCCGGATGTTCAATGCGGGAGCCCACGGCAAATCCTTTTTTCTCAAGGGTGATTTTGTTAGCATGGAGCATTTCGTAAAGATCCCGTGCAGAGTGACCCGGAGCAAGTACAACATGAGCAGCCTGATACTCCCTGTTATGCGAAGTAGCAACTCCGCATATTTTTCCGTCGGTAATAATGAGATCTGTTACTCTCTCAGAGAAGCGGAATTCCCCTCCGGATTCGATAATTTTTTTGCGGATGCTTTTAATTATATCCCGGAGTTTATCCGTTCCTATGTGAGGTTTTGCTTCATAGGCTGAGGATTCAGGGGCTCCGTTTTCTATAAGTTTTCTGTAAAACCAGTCTATCTCCGGGCGGTTTATTCTTGTGGTGAGTTTGCCGTCGGAGTAAGTCCCAGCTCCCCCTTCACCGAAAAGTACATTGCTTTCAGGATCAAGAATTCCATCTGATTCAAGAATTTCGATGTCACGCATACGCTCCTCAACAGGTTTCCCCCTCTCGAAGATGAGTACCTCCATCCCTGATTCAATAAGCCTGAGCGCGCAGAAAAGGCCGGCGGGACCCGCTCCTGCAATGATGACTTTTTCTTTTACAGGAGATTTCGGAGGTAAAGGAATTTCAGGTTCGATATAGGCCTTTACCTCTTCATAGTAATTCAGCACACCGGCTGTATCAGCCTCATCAATGTCTATGAGGATGCGGTATCTCCAGTGGATATCGTTTTTATTGCGCGCATCAAGAGATTTTTTTAAGATACGGAATGCGGTAATTTTTATTCCGTATTTATCTTTTACAAGCTGCGGGATTATCTCCTCGCTTCTGTCGGGGAAGAGTCTTATATCATCTATGGTAATGAGCATCAGGCTAAGGCTGTGAAGAGTGAGCCCGGTTCAATATATAGCCGGGAATTCTGCATTCTTCCGTTTGAGTTGTACGCAGGCTCCTGGCTGGAAATGAGGTTCATAATTTCATTCTTTTTATCTTCTGTTGGTTTGAAATATACAGGTTCGCCGCGAAATTCGGGAGCCTTCGTTATTTTCTGAACCTTACCCGCATTGTAGCCGGGCCAGATATAGCTCTTATTTGAAACAGATGAAGTATCACCTGACCTTCTGAACGATATTTCTGATAAACCGTTAGATATATTCATATATCAGTTATCGGCAATAATTTCATGTAACTTTAATAATAAAAAAGCGTTAAGGAAAAATCAGAACTGTCAATTTATGCCTGTAAAATGGATTAATAGTAAAAAGTTAATAATTTGTAAAAATTTTTTTATATATTGAATAGAGGGGATCCTGGGAAATAGAATAAAATACTCCGCTGTTAGATAGAGTATAATATTTTCCATGTGTTTTTACAAAATTTTATGAAGTCAGTTATTTCAATTAAAAACATCATACTTCTTCTTTTTACCCTGCCTCTAAACGGCCTGGCTGAATCGCACATTGCCGCAGGTGATGATAGCTTTACTGATTTCAGGATTATCCTTTTTATTATTTCTACCCTGGGAATCCTTTCGATAATTATTGTTTTATTTATTCTTCTTCTCAGAAAACAGGTAAAAACGAGGACTGCCGACCTTCAGCGCGAAACATATCTGAACTATTACATTACTGATCTTTCACGAAAACTCCTTGCTGATGTTTCAATAGAGAACATTTCAAAAGTGGTGCTTGAAAACCTCACTGAACTTACCTCAAGTTCAAATGGACTTGCAGGATTTGTGGACAAGAACAGTCCCGGTGTTCTCACTCCTTATTATTATGAAAAGAAGGGAGAGGAGATTAAATTCATAAAAGTAACTTTAAAGTCCGGGAAAATTGTCTCACTGATGTTGCATGTTCTTGAGAATAAGGAGTCCTCTTTCATAAATGATTTTATGGAAAGCCCTTATGCTGAAGATATTTCTGAAGAACATATTGAAATAAGAAATTTTATATCATCTCCGGCAATAATAGGGGGTGAGGCAGTGGGATTTATCCTCCTCGCAAACAGCAGCAGAAAGTATGGAAGCGCTGACATCAATATCATGGAGAACTTCTCTTCACAATACGCCCTGGCAATTCAGCGGATGTGGTTTGAACAGGAACTGGTTGAGAGTGAAATGAAGTACAGAGATATGTTTGATAACGTGGCTGATATGCTTTATATCTATGATTTAAACGGGAATATACTCGATGCGAATAAAACCTTTAAAAAGACGTTCAGCTACATCTCCGAGGATATAAGGAAACTGAATATTATTGAAGTACTATCCGAAGGAACTGATAGTATATATAATAAAAACGATATAATTAATCTTCTTAATAAAGTAAAAACCAAGGGATACCTCAACGGGGAAGTAGAGATAAAGAACATAAATGGCGAGAAGAGAGTTCTTGAGTTTAAAAATTCACTGATTACAGATGAATCAGGAGAACCTAAAGGTGTAAGGGGTTCAGCCAGGGATATAACGGACAGGAAGATGTTCGAGAAGGTGCTTATCGAGGCGAAGGAGAAGGCCAGTGATTCCGACAGGCTGAAGTCGAACTTCATAGCGAATATGTCTCACGAAATCAGGACTCCACTTAATGTTATACTGGGCTTTACTGATATGCTTATTGAGGAGGTTTCTGACAGGAATCATAAGAATTATCTCGGAATGATTCAGAACAGCGGTAAACTGCTTCTTTCAATTATTGATGATATCCTTGATATTTCAAAGATTGAATCCGGAGCATTGAAGATAAGTACTGCACCGTTTAATGTGCGAACTCTTATGCTAAATGCCTACAACAGGGGGGCAGTGCTTCTTAAAAGTAAATCAAAGGATGTGGAATTTCTTAATGATATAGATGCCGGAATTCCGGAGATGATATATGGAGACGGGTACAGGATTGAGCAGGTGCTTAATAACCTGATTATGAATGCTGTCAAGTTTACATCCACAGGGATGATCAAGGTGGGCCTTAAGCTGCGCAATGATTATTCGCTGGAATTTTCCGTTGAAGATACAGGGATCGGAATTGCTCCGGAAAATGTTAAAATGATATTTGAAAGATTCAGGCAGGTTGACGGAGACAGCAGAAGGAGTTTTGGAGGTACAGGGCTTGGGCTTGCTATATCTAAAATGATTGTTGAACTGATGGGTGGAAATATCTATGTAAAGTCAGAACCGGGACGCGGGTCAAAGTTTATCTTTACCGTGCCTTACCGTCCGGCTTTTGAGAAGGAAAACGTAATTGAAAAACCCCCGGAAAAAAGGAGAGACCGGGGGAATAGGATCATGGTGGTGGAGGATAACAGCATAAACAGAACTCTTGTGGCGAGAGTTCTTGAAAAGCGGGGTTACACAACGCTTATGGCTGTTGACGGATTTGAAGCGGTTAATTTTGTAAAGGCGGGGAAGAAGATTGATCTTATCCTGATGGATATACAGATGCCCGGTATGGACGGCATGGAAGCATTGAAGCTTATAAGGGAGACTGAAGAGTCCTCAGGTAACGGGAACAGAGTGCCGGTAATCGCGCTTTCAGCTCATGTTATGAAAGAGGATGTGGACAAATTTCTCAGCTCCGGGTTTGACAGCTATGTGGCAAAACCTTTTAACAGCAATGATCTCACCGCGCGGATTGAATCTCTCCTTAAATAATTTATTCTCTATAAAAAAGAACTGCAAAACATGGAAAAAGTTCTTGATTGAAATTGCTCCGGTTAATTATTTACTGGATCTATTATTGTTTAATTAAGTTTATAAATGATACACATGTAAGTAATTACGAACGACCGCCAGGGAGTGAACTGTAGCATTTTACGATTGATTTAGAACATCTAATTGTCATTTCGAAGAAGCGTCAGCGACTGAGAAATCTATCTTTTAACAACAATTTTTTAGATTTCTCACATACGTTCGAAATGACATTGCTCAATTTATTTCGTAATCCGCTATAATCTGACGTGGTCAGAAAAGATTTTTTATATAATCGAAAATATACTTTTCAAATATATGGAGGTACAATGGGTTTATCAGTAACGTATAAAATTTTAAAGAGCCACCTCGCGGATGGGAAACTTGCTGAAGGTGAAGATATCGGGATAAAGATTGATCAGACCCTGACACAGGATGCCACAGGTACAATGGCGTATCTGCAATTTGAGGCTATGAATATCCCTAAAGTTAAAACAGAAATCTCGGTGTCTTATGTTGACCACAACACGCTGCAGATGGGTTTTGAAAATGCTGATGACCATAAATACCTTCAGACCATGAATTCAAACTTCGGCATATATCACTCGAAAGCGGGTAACGGGATTTGTCACCAGGTGCATCTTGAGAGGTTCGGGAGGCCCGGTGCAACGCTCCTGGGTTCTGACAGTCATACTCCAACCGGCGGCGGCATAGGGATGATTGCAATCGGTGCAGGGGGCCTTGATGTTGCAGTTGCAATGGGGGGGGGGCCTTTCTACCTTACAGCCCCGAAAGTGATAAATATTGAACTTGCCGGAAAACTCCGCCCCTGGGTGAGCGCAAAGGATATAATTCTCAAAGTGCTTGAGATACTGACAACCAAGGGAAATGTGGGATGCGTTGTTGAATACACTGGCCCCGGTGTTAAAACTCTTTCTGTTCCTGAAAGGGCTACTGTGACAAATATGGGGGCTGAACTTGGCGTCACCACTTCTGTTTTCCCCAGCGATGAAATAACAAGGGCTTTCCTTAATGCGCAGGGTCGAGAGAATGCCTGGATTGAGCTCCTCCCTGATGCGGATGCGCATTATGACAGGAAGATCCCCCTTAACCTTGATGACCTTGAGCCGATGATTGCATGCCCTCATTCCCCTGATAATATAAAAAAGATCAGCGATATTAAGGGGATGAAGGTTGACCAGGTTGCTATAGGGAGCTGCACCAATTCATCTTATAAAGATCTTATGACTGTGGCGGCAATTCTCAAAGGGAAAAAAGTTCATCCCGACATCAGTTTTATTGTGGCACCGGGTTCAAAGCAGGTCTTTGAGATGATTGCGGAGAACGGCGCGCTGAAAGATATAATCTCAGCAGGAGCAAGGATCATGGAGTCGGCATGCGGGTTCTGCATAGGTTCAGGCCAGGCTCCGGTTACTGAGGGCATTTCGCTACGCACGAACAACAGAAATTTCGAGGGACGTTCCGGCACAAACAGCGGGCAGATATACCTTGTGAGCCCCGAGGTTGCTGCGCTCTCAGCACTTGAAGGGAGGCTTGTTAATCCGCTGAATTATGATAAGTCGCAGTGGCCCGATGTAAAACTTCCGGAGAACTTTATCATTGATGATTCACTTGTTATTCCTCCTTCAGATAAAAAAGTGGAAATCTTCAGGGGGCCCAATATCGGCGAGCCTCCCTACACTGATCCTGTAGCTGATGAAATCAAAGGTATCATCGGCCTCAAAACCGGAGATAAAATTACAACTGACCATATAATGCCCGCAGGGCAGAGGCTGAAGTACAGATCGAATATACCGGAGTATGCCAGGTATGTTTTTGAAAATGTCGATTCAGCTTTTGCTTCAAGATCGCTGGAGAGCAAGAGCAAAGGTGTGTTCACTGCAATAGCCGGAGGGGAGAGTTACGGCCAGGGTTCAAGCCGTGAGCATGCGGCAATCTGTCCTATGTATCTCGGTGTTCGTCTTGTAATGGCTAAATCATTTGAAAGAATTCATTCAGGGAACCTGATTAACTTCGGAATCATGCCCCTTGTTTTTAAAAATAAAGGTGATTATGATAAAATTGTACAGGGAGCTCCCTTTGTAATGAAAGATGTAAAGAAGATCATCAGCGGCACACTCCCTGTAACAGTGGAAATCAGTGGTGAGGTGTATGAGTTTGAACTCCTCGCAACAGCAAGACAGAGAGATATCCTTCTGGCTGGCGGTCTCCTGAACTACACAAAGAACAACATGGGGTGATGCAGATGGCAGAGGCTGATGACATTATCCTCTGTCAGCCGGACAGCAGAAAGGGCTGCAGCGTATGCTGCGGCCTTTTTAACGTAAGGGATACTTCCAGAAAAAATCTTGAAGAATTTCTGAAAGATGGTGGCAGCAGGGAAAAGCTTTACCGTGTTTATGAGGAGTTCACTGAACCTGAACCCGTAAGGGACAGATTCTCACACATCTGCCCGTACCAGGGATTCCTTTCGGCAGGTAAGCCGGGGTGCCTTATACATCCTCTGTCATCCGGTATTGAAGGGAGGGACAGGTCTCTCTTCGCAAGTACAGTTTGCGGGAAATTTCTCTGCCCTGCACACGAACTCCTCTCCTCTCAGGAGAAATCCTCTCTCATAAAATATGTGGATGACTGGTACCTATACTCAACTGCCATTGCTGATCCTGGATCTTTTTCGTTTATACATGAATACTGCAACAATAACTGCGGAGTGTCACGGTTGTCCCCGGTTCTTAATGCAGGGCTTAAAGCTCACGCGGAAAATCTTATGATTTATGAAGGGATAATTTTCTTTTATTCAGTTCCGGAATACATGATGAACAGGGAAAACTTTTCATTAAGATTCAGGGATGATTTCAGAAGAGCAGCGGTTGAAGCTATGGATAAGTGTCACGCCGGGAAAATATGATTAACCCGGCATGACACTATATGTCAGTCAAATCTGAATGGCGGGTATTCGTCTGTAAGTCCAAGGAGGAAAGATGATATCCTTGCAAGATACCTGAAGTACCTTGTGAGGAATATAAAGAGCGGATTGGGCCATCTCCTTGTTATAATAACAGTGATTATACCTGCCAGGTAAACAAAGGGAACCAGAAGGGTCAGCAGCGACATTATGATAAAATGCGGTATCGTGATGAACCAGATTCCGATAATAGTGAGCCTCAGTATCGCAAGATTCCTTGAGTATTTTACAGGATAGGTAATATTAAGCTGCATCTGGTGGCTCAGGCTCTCCCTTCCGGCATAGACCGGCCTGTCCTCAACAATACCTGTGATATTAGTTTTGATATAGAGGAAGTATCTCAGCGTATTTTCAGTAATCTGCGAGAAGTCCTCAACACAGCGCCCTGTTGAAAGGATCACTATCTGGTTTATGAATCCTAATATACCTGAAAGTATTGTATAAATAAGCATTACAATGAAATGCGGGATCATGCTGAACATGTAAAGCCCTATAAGCCTCAGAAAAGCACCGAGTCTTGAATACTTAAGAGAATAATCTATTGAGAAGGTTGTGCTCCCCTTTGCCGGGGTATAGTTCTCTTCACCTGTTTCTTCATATTCAAGTATATCCAGATCCACCGGACGTACGGCAGTTTCAGATATTTCAGATAACTCAATGTTTTCAAACTCATCAAGTCCTTCAATAATTATATCATTATCTTTAGCGGACTTAAACTCCTCCTCCCTTATTACAGCCTCATATTCCTCAAGATCTATTTCAGGGAGGTCATCAACAGTTTCTGAAAGGAGCTTTTCATCTGCCGGGGCCTCTTCCCCTATTACCTGCAGTTTGAGATCGGGATCAACTTCATCAAGGGAGAGAAAGAGTTCCTCCTCTTCAGCTTCGGAGTGTTCACGTTTAATCTCCTCTTCTGTAAGTTCACTGAAAGTCAGGCCCGCGTCATCAAGAGTAAGTTTCTCATCCTCCTCTGTCATTTCGCCGGACATTATTTCAGGAGTCTCTGCAACTTCTATATCCAGGGTCTCAAGGTCGATTGTGATGCTTTCATCCTCTTCAGCTTCTTCAATGGCTGCTTTTCGGGATGGTTTTTCCTCAAGTTCTTCAATGTCTACGTCCATTTCATCAACGCTGAGTATAAGGTCCTCTTCTGCTGATTCATCCATTGCCTCAGCAGCGGACTTTGACTTCACGGTTTTTTCAGCAGGGAGGTTAATTTCACTTTCATCAAGATCTATGTCAAGTGAATCGAGATCCAGTGTTATATCGTCTTCAGGAGGTGCCGGCCTTTTCGCCGCAGCTTCGGCATGTGCCGGAGCACCCTTTTTATCTTCCGCGAATTCATCTTCAAATTCGTCTATATTGAGAAACAATTCCTCTTCATCAGCAGAGGGTATTTCACCTGTTTTGTCAGGCTTATGGATATCACCGGCTTCTTCAATATCAATGTCAAGTGACTCCATGTCTATGGTGATATCATCATCAAAGAGGGGCTCATCTTCTTTACCTTTCGGAGCAGGTTTGGCTGTATCATCGAAGGATATAAACTCATCCTCTGACAGCGGGATATCACCTTCAAGTTCAATGTCAAGTTCATCGAGATTTACTGTAATGTCATCATCAACGGTTTTCTCTTTACCCGTTTTTTTTGAAACCAGCAAATCCTCTTCTGCCGGGAGTTCAGCGAACATGGCGTCAATATCGTCCTGGGATGAAACTTTTACATCTCTGTCACCCGGGGTTTTGCCTGGAGATTCGACTTCAAGTTCAAGGCCAATATCGAGAAGGTCTTCATCTATATTTCTATCTTTTTTACTCTCTTCAGGGGTTTCGGTTTCATCTATAATAAATTCATCATCGAAAAGAATCTCATCTTCAGCAGAAACAGCTTTCTTTGCAGGCTTCTCCTCTTCGAGGAATATATCTTCNNAAGATATCTCTTCATCAGCTGGTGCGGCTTTTTTTACAGGTTTTTCTTCTGCGAGGAGTTCATCCTCTTCGAAAAGAATTTCCTCTTCAACAGGTGCAGGTTTCTTTGAAGGGGTCTCCTCTTCGAGGAATATATCTTCGTCAAAAGATATCTCTTCATCAGCTGGTGCTGCTTTCTTTACAGGTTTTTCTTCTGCGAGGAGTTCATCCTCTTCAAAAAGAATTTCCTCTTCAACAGGTGCAGGTTTCTTTGAAGGTGTCTCCTCTTCGAGGAAGATGTCTTCGTCAAAAGATATCTCTTCTTCTGCTGGTGCAGGTTTTTTTACAGGTTTTTCATCTACAAGGAGTTCATCCTCTTCGAAAAGAATTTCCTCTTCAACAGGTGCAGGTTTCTTTGCAGGTGTCTCCTCTTCGAGGAATATGTCTTCATCAAAAGATATCTCCTCTTCAACAGGTGCGGTTTTTTTTACAGGCTTTTCTTCTTCGAGGAATATGTCTTCATCAAAAGATATCTCCTCTTCAACAGGTGCGGCTTTTTTTACAGGTTTTTCATCAATGAGAAAATCATCATCAAATGATATCTCTTCTTCAGAAGAGGTTGTCTCTTCAATTTCAAGGTTAATACCGTTAGCAGATTTTTTTTCAGGTGAGGTTGCCGGTTCTTCAAAAAAAGCATCTTCGCTTCCGAGGTCATGCTCGAATGAGCTCTCTTTAACTGCAGTTTCTCTGAACTCCTGCTCTTCTCCCCCCTCATCAAAAAAGAGATCATCGGATGCCGGTTTTTCTTCCTGCTTCCTGTTGTCGAATATATTTTCGGTTCCACATTTCGGGCAGGTAAAAGCGAACTTTCTGTTTGCCACTTTGCTGTCATCAACAGCGAATGCGGATACGCAATTTGTACACCTGACAATCATTTTCTGCTCCTGTTACTTTATCTGCCCGGAAATAACTTTTCGTTTACGTTGTGCTGAATAATTATTGGAGATATGGGGAGAAACAGGACCATAAACCATTTCATGTCTCTTCCGTTCATCATCTCCGACTTCTGCATATACTTAAGATTAAGATACAGGCTCCATACGCCAAAAGTGAAAATCGTAAGCAGAATGTTCATCACAGGGTCGTCGCCGAATACTCTGCTGGTTCTTGCAAGCCACCAGAAATAATAAGTTCCCAATGTAATAATTATCAGGAGGAACATTACCATCAGGTTATTTTCAGGTATATACTCGTGCATCTCTCTACCTTTTTTCATTAATTAGAGTGTATAAATCTTCTCTATCATATTAACGGTAATAATAGCCCTATATCTTAAGACTTTTTTTAATTATCGGGGCGCTCCTTTATCTTTACGTAGAGTTTCCTGATCTCCCTGTTTCTCCATACGGAGATTTCAAGAGTCTCTCCAACCTGTGACTCCTCAATTGACTGCATAAGGTCAGAGGTCTTTTTGATATTTTTCTGTTTTACCTTAACAATAACGTCACCTACAAGTATGCCGCCGAGTTTTGCGGGACTGTTGCGGGTAACATCACCAACAAAGGCCCCTTCGTTATTCTCAAGGCCTATCTGCTTTGCATCCTCATCAGAGATGATCAGAATACTGACGCCAAGGTATCCTCTCTTCACTTTTTTATGCTTTTGAAGCTGCGCCAGTACAGATTTCGCGGTATTTACAGGTATGGCAAAACCTATACCCATGTATCCTCCGCTCTTTGAGTAGATCATCCTGTTGATCCCTATAACCTCTCCATAGATATTGATGAGAGGCCCGCCTGAATTTCCCGGATTGATTGAAGCGTCTGTCTGGATGTGAGAGCCTCCCATGAAATCCACATCTCTGCGCCCTACTGCGCTTATGACACCAACTGTGAATGTTTTGTCAAGGCCGAAGGGGTTCCCTATTGCGATAGCCCAGTCCCCGACCTGAACCTTTTCTGAATCGCCGAAATAGACGGGGGTAAGCTTCCCTTTTGGCTCAATCTTAAGGAGGCCGATATCTGTTTTCTCATCTGAGCCCACAACTTTTGCCGCGTAGGCCTGGCCGTTTATACTGACAGTGATTTTATCAACACCATTAATTACGTGGTGGTTTGTGCAGATATATCCGTCGTCAGAGATGATAAATCCTGTGCCCAGGCCTGTTCTCTTCTGCATCTGGGGCTCTCTACCCCTGCCGAAAAATTCCCGCATCACAGGATCATCGAAAAAGGGGTTGCGTACCCTTACGAGCTGTTCAGTTGTAATAAACACAACGCTGTCCTTATACAGCTCGGATATCTTCCTGAAAGTGGACTGTATTTCAAATGCCTTTGAGGATTCAGCTTCCGATTTTAGCGGAGATTCTCCTGAATTGCCGAAAAGCGTCCCTGCACTGTCTCTACTGCATGAAAAGTGATTTATCCCTGCTGCAAGGACAATCAGTATTACCGGTATTATGTATGCCGTTTTTTTCATAAATTATAGACCTCTTTTATTCCATATCTCTCTGCAGTTTATTAAGTCTCTCTTTCTTTTCCCGCTCTTTTTTAAGCTCCTCTCTGAAAATATACCTGTCATCACGGGAGCCGTCATAGTTGATAGATTCTATGTCAACCATGGGGTGCTCCTTTTTATCCTTGCAGGAGGGAATTATGATTGCCGGAATCAGCAGGAGCAGTATTATTTTTTTTATCATCATCTTCATCATCCCTTAAATGTCGGGTACGGAGTCCTGTGACAGTTCAATATATCAATTATAAAGTATATACAAAAAAATACAAATAATTTTCTTATCGCCTGAAATACACTGCCCGGGATTGCAATTATTACAGGCAAAATCAAATGCCCTCACCATAAACTTAACGCCCTCAACCCCCCGGCCCCCTTCTCCCATTTGATGAAGTGAAGAGGGAGAAGGGGGAGTTGAGGAGATGAAGTTTTGCTGTTAACCTGAAAGTTTTCTGTTGCTAAGACCTCCCCCTCTCCCCTTCAGTTTTTCAGATCCGGGAGAGGGGAGAGGGGATAGGGGTGAGGGCACTTTATCTTATTAATCTGCAGGGGATAAAAATGATTAACGAAAATTGTTATTCAAGAATCTCCACCGTGACGAAGTATATATATAAGGCAAATTATTAATGGAAAAGTTCACATACAGGTTAGAGGATACAAAAAGCGGCGATAAAACAATCATTATCAGTCGTGACGGGAAAGAGCTGCCGCTTCACAGCAGGATTGATCCTCTGCGGGAGGGGGAGAAAAACGCCCCTGAATTTAATCCGGATAAATATGATCTTCTTATAGTTCTCGGCTGCGGCCTGGGTTATCATCTCATGGGGCTCGGGGATAAGGTTTCCGGTTATAAAAAGATTATTGTTATAGATATAATCCCCGGACTTGAAAGAGATCCGGCAGGGGGAGAGTTCTTTGAGTATCTAAGAACATCAGCAAACCTGACTTTTATTACTGGTGAGGAGCCGGAGAGAGTTGAGACGCGACTTACAGAGATGATTGATTTTGACGCGTACAGAGGTGTGCAGGTTGTGGAACATCCCGGTTCATTCAGAATGTTCACTGAGTATTATGAAACAGTAAAAAGCCTGGTTAAAAGAATACTTGATAAGAAGAGCGGTGATAAAGCCACAGTCAAAGCCTTCGGCAGCATCTTCCTCCGCAATGCACTTAATAATCTGAAGAACATCGACAAGCTTGAGCCTGTTTCATCCCTTGCAGGAAAATTCAGCGGGTGCAGTGCACTTATTGTTTCTTCTGCTCCCTCAGTTGAAGATTATATTGATGATATAAAGAAGTTCCGTGACAGATTTTATATAATAGCAGTGGATTCAGCTCTGCCGATGCTTCGTGAATATGGAATTAAACCTGATTTTGCTGTATCAATAGACCCGCAGCAGCGAATCCATGAGCATTTCCTGGGGCATGAACGCAGCGGCACTCACCATATTTTCTCCATGGTCTCCCCTCCCTCTATTGTTGAAAGATATGGAGGTTCCCTTTCCCTCAACTCACACCCTGTATCACAGGTTATTGAGGAGCTTTATCCGGGTGCAGTGGGCTCAATAGATTCAGGCACCGGGTCTGTGGCTGGTGATGCTTTATGTTTTGCTATGCTGGCGGGTTTCGGCAACATCGGCATGACAGGATTCGATTTTTCCTTTTCGGGAAATACAATTTATGCAAGAGGAACTTCGTATCAGAAGAGGTACTCTCTCTATTTCAATAACAGGTTTGTCACTCCTGAAGGATTCAACGCTGCCTACATTTTCAGAGGGAGCGGATCTCTCAGGGTCCAGGGGCGATACACCCGGAGGTCATTTGTCGGGTACAGGGATTCAGTTGTGAAGCTCATCATGGAGAGGTGTTCCGCTCCGCCGGTTATAATTAACAGCAGAGGTCTTCCCGTGTCAAACGGCTGCTACATGAATATGCAGGAGTTCGCTGAAATATGCGGAAGCAGTAAAGTCCCCCCGGCTCTCCGCCCCGGAGATTCTGCAAAATTAAAAGAGATCATTGACATAAAACGCATCAGTGATTTTCTGACTAAGGGGGGAGTAAAAGAGGAGCTGTTGAGACACTCCCTTGGAACTGAGGCGGTTGATAAGAGAGGGGAGAGGTTTTTCAGAATATAGATTTCTCACCCGGAGAATTGAAGCGGGTTTGAAATGACGGGCCTTCTCTATACCGGCAATAAACTGCTTTATAAAATAATAGCAATATATATCAAAAGAGGAGCAAATCCGGCATAGAATAAAATTCCCCTGATAAGTATAACAAAACTGACCAAAACTTAAATCCAATAATTCTGACGGACAATATTATGATACAGAAAATAAAATCAATATACCAGGGTAAAGGGGGAGTGGCTGAAATGCTTGCCATTGCTGTCCCCATGATCATATCAACAGCCTGCGATGGAGTAATGACATTCACTGACAGGTTTTTCCTCGCGAAGTTAGGACCTGAGCAGATGAATGCAGCAATGGGTGGAGGCGTTATGCTCCAGACCCTTATGTTTTTTTTCGTGGGGCTTGTGGGATATTCAACAGCTCTCTCCGCGCAGTACTACGGTTCAGGTAAAAGGGAGTTTGCCCCTGTTGCAGCATTCCAGTCGATGCTTGTTGTCGCAGCATCATATCCTTTAATCCTTGCTCTTGTTCCCTTTGTGAAGTACCTCTTTACAGTTATGGGGATCCCTGAATCGCAGATAGGGTATCAGTGTGATTACGTTGATGTGCTTGCACTGGGCGTTCTCCCCGCGCTGATGCGTCATGCTTTCAGCTGTTACTTTTCAGGTATTGGGCGCACAAAGGTTGTGATGTTTGCAACACTGACAGCCATGGTTGTCAATGTGGCCCTTGATTATATATTGATCTTCGGCAATTTCGGCGCGCCTGCCCTGGGGATAAAGGGCGCTGCAACAGCCACAATATGCGGCAGCATCTCCGCTGTGATGATACTGGCCTATGCATACTTCAGGAGAGAACACAGAATTGAGTTCAGTGTCATGAAGTCATTCAGATTCGATTCAACTGTAATGAAGCAGCTTCTATATTTCGGGTATCCTGCGGGAGTGGAGTTCTTTCTTAACTTCTGCGCGTTTTCACTTATGATTCTGATTTTTCATTCACAGGGGGATGCTGTTGCCACAGCCAGTACAATTATGTTCAACTGGGATCTTGTTGCTTTTATCCCTCTGCTGGGGATTGAGATTGCAGTGACAAGTTTAGTGGGGAGATACATGGGGGCCGGGGAGCCGGATATTGCGCACAGATCTGCAATGTCAGGGATACGCACCGGTGTATGGTACTCCTGCCTGATGCTTGTGGCATTTGTGTTCCTCCCCGAATCCCTTGTAAATGTTTTCCGTCCTGAAGTGGAGAGTGCTGTTTTTGACAGAGCAGTTCCAACGGCAGTCACAATGATCAGGATTGCTTCAGTTTATGTGCTTGCTGAATCTATGATGGTGGCGCTGATAGGCGCACTCCGGGGAGCAGGGGATACTCATTGGACAATGATGGCCTCAGTTACTTTCCACTGGTGTACAGTACCGGTGCTTTATGTTATGTTCAACTGGCTGGATATGTCAGCAGTCATTGTATGGTCAGCGCTTGTAGCAGGTTTTATGTGTTTCTGCGTTGTTCTGTTTTTCAGGTACAGGGGCGGGAAGTGGAGAGAGATTAAGGTGGTGTGAGGTTATATTTCGGATCTGCGGAGCTTTTCCCGGAACACCTTTTCTTTATCAGTCAGTACCATATCTGTAAATTCGGTTATTTCCTGAAGCCATAAAAGTTTCTCTTCTGTTGAGAGCTTCATGTATTCCTTAATTTTGTCATCTTCAATGGTGTAGCTGTATCCGTAATTACTCATCATTACTCTCCATGAAGAGGCGGAGTTTTTCCAGTAATTCTATGTCTGAGATATCCTGATTTCTCCCGCTGAACTTTTTCATTTTTATAAGGTCATCAATTGAAACAAGGTTTATTGTAAAATCCTTCACTGATTTTACTGTTCTGTTCAGGTAAGCAGAGTTAAAGTCAAGGGGATGAACAAGCACTATATCAACTACCCTGTAGTTGTCTGTCTTGTGATGAAAGGAAAAAGCTATGAGATTCTTTTCCCTGATCCAGGCTTCTCTGATTGATTCATCAGAAAGGTCTTCAGGATTAACAGGGTGAGAGGGTTCAAATCCGAGTTTTTCCAGTACTGAATTTACAAGGCGTATATTTTCGCTGTCAAGAGATATGATTATATCGATATCCTGAGTGACCCGGGGTATTCCATGAAGATTTACAGAAAGTCCCCCTGCAATCATATATCTGATTCCGCTGGTATGGAATTCTTTTAATAAATCTAAATAATACATCTCTCTTCAGCTGTCCTTATCTTAAAAATAAAATTTCATACGGAGGCATTTGTCAATAAATCTTTCAGGAGTTTAAATTCAGATGAAGCCCTGTTGACTGAATCTGTGTTGGTTTCAATATGATTTGTATTGAATTC
>DIEX01000018.1:66102-434236 GCA_002418835.1 Spirochaetia bacterium UBA5763
ATCTGCATTGATTTCAATATGATTTACATTGAATTCAACCGGATTTGTATCGGTTTTAATATAATTTATATTGAAATCATACAGCAAGGGGTTGCAACCCCTTGCTGTATGGGGTATTTATCCCTGTTTTACCGCTTTTTCACCTCTTTTTGCCGGGAACCGGTTTGCAAGGTCATCATAAATCGGGGCTGCCTTTGCCACATTGGATTTTTTGGCGCTTTTAACAGAGCCGTAGAACATCAGTGCTGCCGCGTACGCGTCGCTCCCTGCTAAGGTCATGCTGTCAGAGAGCATCTCTGTAATCTGTTCGAGAGGGGAGTATAACGAGCGGAGTGTTTCAACTGCATTTACATCGCTTTTAAATTCATTCACATCAAGAAACTGCGGGGCAAGTTCAGGATTTGCAGTGCAATGCTCCAGCGCCTTTGAAACGAAAGCCACTGTTTTGTCACCCATCTTCGGGAGCTCCTTTCTGTCTTCGCTTTTAATTGCCTTAAGCTGCGGGATAAGTTTTGTTTTGAGAGTGGCAATTGCTTTGTTGATCTCCGCAATGTCATTCTGCGGAATGTTCAGGGCGATTAGGTTTTGTTGTGTCATAAATCTTCCTCTTCATTAGTTTGTTATTTTTAAAATCGCTCCAAAAATTACAAAGTATGACCAATTGGTCAAGGAAAATTTTTCGGGCTGAGCCTGAACTCATAACTCTATTAAAAGTTATTGCTCAAAGAACATAGAAATGAAATAAGCCTGTTAATTCGATAAATCAGAGTTTGGAGGTTGATTATGAAGAAATGGTATGATGAGGAGTATGAATGGGAAATCGAGGTAACGGGATTCCTCCGAAGTACCCGGACAGAGAGGTATTGCCGGAACGGTGAGGAAATCGGAGATAAGTACACCTGCACTTATGGCTGTCCTGTGAATAAGGATGGTCTCGGTATTTGCTCCAAAGTAATGATGGTTATGTTTCCAATTATGGAGGCTGTGAGAAGTGGCGGAGATTTGGAGAACATTGGCGGAAATAGTAAATATAGCAAGGATATTGTATGCCCGGACGGCTGCGTTATGTTTAAGATGACTGCAAAGAAACTTGGGAATGAGAATTTTTATAAGGGGAAGTTCTTTGAGCAGTTTTGATTCTTTTATTCAGATGGAGATATCCGGAAAATTGAGGATTTCATAAAAACCCTTTGATAAACAAAAAGACAGCCTCTTTTGATACTCAGGACGGTATCTACTGGAATGTGTCGCCGGGGCTTTTAACGCATGAGTGAAGAACAAACTCTCTTGACATCCGTATATTTTTTTTGTTTGAATAAAACACTGCATCAGTGCGGTGTTAGTATGTTCCAAAATGGAACCAACTGAAAATAAAGAATATTCAGTTATCCGGAAATTCCGGAATACTTAAAAAAAAGATCATCACTCAATTTAAACAGAGAAACCGCCGGGGGGATTTATGAAACGGGAAGAAGGGAAAAAACTGATTGAGCAGAGAGTTGAAGACTTTGAAAAAAATGCGGCCGTTTTAAAAAAGAAAGGCCACGGCGAAACCAATATCCGCTCAAACTATATCGATATATTCTTTGAAGCCCTCGGCTGGAACATGAAGAGCCATTACGACGTGCACAGGGAATTCGCCCAGAAAGACAACTCCGCCACAAAGAAGGTTGATTATGCCTTCAAGGTAAATGGTAAGGTGAAGTTCTTCGTTGAGGCAAAGGAGGCCAGTGTTGACCTTGTAAACAACAAGGATGCAATCTACCAGGCCAAAAGATACGCCTACTCCACCAACGGAAAGGCTCCCATAGTAATACTCACAGACTTTGAGGAGTTCAGGGTTTTTAATGTAGTTAAAGCCCCGGTATATGATAATACAGATCGCGAGCTATTAAAGAAATTCAGCTTTGAATATAAAGACTACCCTGAAAACTGGGATCTCCTCTGGGATACATTTTCAAAGGAAGCTGTAACAGCCGGGAGCCTCGACGCGCTGCGCGGGAAGATAGATAAAAACACAAAGACAATGGATGCCGATTTCCTTGAGCAGATTACCGGCTGGCGCGAGACACTTGCGAAGAATATTGCTCTCCGCAATAAGGATCTCAAAGTTGATGAAATCAACGAGGCAGTGCAGAGGATTCTGGACCGCCTTATTTTTATCCGCAACCTTGAGGACCGCGAGATTGAACCTGAAAACACGCTCCTTGATAAAACAAAGAAAACAGATAATGTGTACCAGTCAATAGTCCCGCTCTTCCGCAGTTTAGACCATGTTTATAACGGCCTTCTCTTTAAAAAGCATTTTTCAGAGGATTTAACCGTTGATGATAAGGTGCTTAAAGATATAATCAAAAATATGTCCTACCCTGTTTCACCCTTCCAGTTTGATGTAATTGAACCGGAGATTTTAGGGCGGATATACGAAAAGTTTCTGGGGAGCAAAATCAGGCTTACCGAAAACCACCAGGCAAAGATTGAAGAGAAAATGGAGGTCCGCAAGGCCGGTGGTGTTTATTACACTCCTGAATATATAGTTAATTATATCGTAGAAAATACCGTGGGGCGAAAACTGAGCAAGGGGTTGCAAACCCTTGCTCCGGATGGGCAATCCCTTGCTGATACACGCGGTTTAACTCCTGACGAAATCAAAAACATAAAGATATGCGATCCCGCATGCGGGTCAGGCAGCTTCCTACTGGGCGCTTATTCATATCTCCTTGATTACCATGAAAAGTGGTATGCAAAAGCATCAGCCGAGGATAAGAAGAAGTACAAAGCTGATTTTTATAAAACACAGAATGGTGAGATAAAGGTCACACTTGAAAAGCGCGGGGATATTCTGCGGAACAATATCTTCGGTGTTGATATAGATAAAGAGGCAACAGAGGTTGCCATCATGAGCCTGTATTTAAAGATGCTTGATGAAGGGTATGACAAAGGGGAGCGGGATCTCTTTTTTGTAAAGGGACATGTGCTCCCTGATATGACAGAGAATGTGAAGTGCGGCAACAGCCTTATTGGTACAGATTACTTTGATGGCAAGCTTGAGATTGATATGGAGGAGATGAAGGAGATTAAGCCCTTTGACTGGGAGAAGGAGTTTCACCTCACCCCCGGCCCCTCTCCTCAAGGCGAGGGGAGAAAGGATTGGGGATTTGACTGTGTTATTGGGAATCCGCCGTATATAAGGATTCAGGTTTTAAATGAATGGGCATCATCACAGGTTAAATATTTTAATGAAAAGCACATAACCGCCGGTAAAGGTAATTATGATATTTTTGTATTATTTATAGAACGAGGTCTGAAGTTATTAAATACATCAGGGCATTTAGGTTATATACTGCCGCATAAATTTTTTAATTCACAATATGGTGAAAATACAAGAAAGTTAATATCCGATGGAAAACATCTGCGTAAAGTCGTTCACTTCGCTTCAGATCAGGTTTTTTTGGGAGCAACAACTTATACTTGTCTGCTGTTCCTCGATAAAAGTCCGCATGAGAAGGCCGAAATAATTAAAGTATCATCAATTCAGGATTGGTTGAGTAATAATTATGAGCATGGATTGATCGATAATTCAACTCTCTCATCTGGTGAATGGAATCTGTCAATTGGCGGTAATTCTGCACTGCTGGATAAACTATCGGCAATTCCTGCTAATCTTGAATCAGTTACAGACAGAATTTTTCAGGGATTAAAAACCAGTGCGGATAAGATATATATTCTTGAAGAAAGAGAACGGGATGAAAATTCTATTACGGTTTTTTCACGTCATACAGAAAAAGAATACCAGCTTGAACCGGATCTTCTTCATCCACTCATTAAAGGTGGTGATTCAAAAAAATACTTTTTAAATCGTAATACAGGATTATTAATATTATTCCCGTATCTGAAAGATTCTAATGGTAAAGTTAATCTGGCTTCTGAGGCAGCATTAAAGTCAGAATTCCCTCAGACTTATTTATATTTGAAAGAATGTAAAAGCTATCTCGAAAACAGAGAAAATGGGAAAATGAAAGGAGACCGTTGGTATGGTTATATCTATCCCAAAGCTCTTGATGTGATTAATCTCCCCAAGATATTTACACCGGATATTGCCCCTGTCGCATCTTATTCCATCGACGATGAAGGTGGTATTTATTTTACGGGTGGTGCTGCCGGTGGGTATGGTATTTTACCAAAAGAAGGTATTGAGTCATATTATCTTCTTGGTCTTTTAAACAGCAGGTTATTAGATTGGGTAAACAAACAGTCTGCCACTTCTATGCGTGGTGGCTGGTATAGCTTTGAATCAAGGTTTATAAAAAATCTTCCAATTGTTTTACCTGAAGAGAGTAAACAAATTTCAGAAGAAATTAAATTAACTGTTGATCAGATGCTCTCTGCACAGAAAGAGTGCCGTTCTGCAAAAAGCGATTCTGACAAAAAGCTTTATGAACAGAAGATCTCCATGCTCGATAAAAAGATTGATGACCTTGTTTATAAACTCTACGGTTTAACTGAGGAGGATATTAAGATTGTGGAGGGGGGTAATTGATGCCGCTGCAATTTGAACAATCTTTTAATGAAATAAAAGTACTCATAGATAAATCCCGCTATGAGGCACTTAAATCTGTAAATGCTGAACTGATAAAGTTATACTGGAATGTTGGCCGGTTTATAAGTGAGCATATGAAAAATGCTGTCTGGGGTGAAAAGACAATCGAGCAGCTGGCGGTATATCTCACCGGGCATGGCCCGGATTATAAAGGATTTAACCGCCGTAACCTTTATCGTATGAAACAGTTTTATGAAGCCTACCCCGGAACTGAATTTGTGTCTCCACTGGTGACACAAATAAGCTGGTCACATCATCTTTTAATATTATCAAAAACTAAAACTTCAGAAGAACGTGATTTTTATATACACTTGTCAATTAAGGAAAACTATTCAAAAAGAGAACTTGAACGCCAGCTTGATTCAGCTATATATGAACGCTTAATGCTGTCACAAAAGAATATTCTGCCCGAATCGGAATCATGCAAAACCGGCTCCGTGTTTAAAGACAGCTATGTATTTGAATTTCTGGGGCTGCCGGAATCTCATTCAGAGAGTGAATTGCAGAAAGCGCTTATAGATAACCTTAAACTTTTTCTTCTCGAACTTGGCAGGGACTTTATTTTTATCGGGGATGAATTTAAAGTTCAGGTTGGTAATCATGATTATTATATAGATCTTCTTTTTTATCA
Organism: Spirochaetia bacterium UBA5763; assembly: GCA_002418835.1. Classification (GTDB taxonomy): domain Bacteria; phylum Spirochaetota; class UBA4802; order UBA4802; family UBA5550; genus UBA5550. Next base: position 71,334 of record DIEX01000018.1, read on the forward strand.
CCGTGAACTCCAATGCCTGGTAGCTTTTGAATTGAAAATAACTGATTTTAAACCGGAATACCTTGGGAAAATAAATTTTTATCTGGAAGCGCTGGACAGGGATGTAAAAAAGCCACATGAGAATCCCAGTATCGGAATACTCTTATGCAAAGGTAAAGATAAAGAAGTGGTTGAATATGCACTCAGCCGTTCACTCTCCCCGGCACTGGTATCTGAATATTCGTTAAAACTCCCTGATAAAAAACTGTTACAGTTAAAGCTGCATGAACTATTTGAATCTATAACAGAAGAAAAGTAATGTTTATAAACTCTACGGTTTAACGGACGAGGAGATTAAGATTGTGGAGGGGAACTGAACGGCCCTCACCCCCTCAATCCCCCTCTCCCATTTGAAGAACAGAAGAGGGCGAGGGGGGGCTCCTGACAGAAACTTTAGGTTTAAATAAAAGTTTTATGATACAGAAACCCTCTCCCCATCAGTTCGTCAAAATGGGAGAGGGTGCGCAGTAGCGCGGGTGAGGGCGAAGTTTTGGTAAAAAAGAATTTGTGTATTGCGTTAAAATAACAAGGAGTTTATATGCCTAAAGATTTAGTTTCATCCGGGCTGGACAGACAGAATATTCTTAATAACGGTTATGCTGTTTCAGAAATTGAGAATGCCACAGGGATCACAGGGATATTTTTTGAAGGCAAAAAGGTACTGACTAAAGAACAGGTTGCCTCTTTTTTTGAAGTAGATATACGGACAATTGAAAGATACATTGAGAGTAACGGAGATGAACTCCGTAAAAACGGGTATGAAGTCCTTCGCGGAAAAAGATTAGATGAATTCAAAAAATCTCTGAAAGAGCAGTTTGTGACCGACATACATGTCGGCGGCAAAACGCGAAGTCTGATAAGTTCAATACTGAAAAAGGAGGATTTTAATTAACATGAGAATAGGTGTAACAGGAATATTTGCTTCAGGAAAAGGCACGGTCTGCGAGATGTTCAGGGAGCTGGGCGCCGGAGTTGTGGATACTGATATAGTTGCCCGTGAGATTATGGAGCCGGGGGCAGCCGGTTTAAAAATGGTGGTGGAGGAGTTTGGAGACTCCTTCATAAACAGTGACGGCACCTTGGACAGAAGGGGTTTTGCCAACAGCGTATTCACCTCTGCCGAAAAGGTAAAAAGACTCAACGAAATCACGCATCCCCTGATACTGGATATAGTCATGGAGAGGACCTCAGGCGCAGGGATATTCATGGTAAACACCCCCCTCCTCTTTGAATCCGGTTTTGATAAATACATGGAAAAGAATATCGTTGTAACAGCGGGTAATGACCAGGTTCTGGACCGGGGGAGCAGAAGAGATAATATTACCCCTGAAGAGATAAAGGAGCGATTAAAACATCAAATTCCGCTAAATGAAAAAGTTAAACTTGCCGATTATGTTATCGATAACTCAGGTAATATTGATAACACTAAAAGGCAGGTTGCTGATATATGGAACATTTTGACCCGAAACCCCAGGGTGTAAAAGAGAAGAATTTTTACATTCTTCATCTCGATACTCCGAGAATAATAATTCTCACATCTGTTTTAATCGGAATTGTAACAGCCGCGTTTCTTTTCGGTATGGGCATTGTCAAGAGTGACAGACCTGTGTCAAAGGAGCTGACTCTCAGTGATATGGATCTTGGTAATCCGAAAAGCGGTGATATATTCGGGAAGGATATCCCCCCGCTCCCTGATGATGCTGCTGTTGATGGAACAGCTTCACTTGATGATAAGATTTCTCACGGTGAGGAGAATAAAATTGATGGAGCAGGGCTCCCTGACATCAATAATGCGGTTATACCTCCGTCAAGCAACGAAACTAAACTGGCAAAGAATGATGTCTTTAAAAATGAAAATATACGTGAGATAATTCCCCCTGCGGAAAATAAGAAGAAAACCACAGAAAAGAAGGAAACCGCAAAAGCGGAAGTGAAGAAAAATAAGCAGCCGAAGAATCTTGCTCATCGTGAAGAGACTAAAAAACAGAGTGAGCCCAGGGAAAAGAGCAGAATCTATGAAGTTTCCCGTGAAACCGAAAAGAAAAAAAGCTATGACTCATTTTCTGTGCAGGTGGCTTCTTATGACACTCTTGCCAAAGCCGAAAGGGAGAAGGATAATCTCAGGGCAAAAAGGTTTGATGCCTATATCGCTAAATCTGTAGTTGGCGGAAAAAATTATTTCAGGGTAAGGATAGGGCCGGTGAACTCATCAAGACAGGCAAACGAACTTCTTGAAGACGTGCAGAGAGATTCACGGTATGCCGGAAGCTATATGGTCAGGGAATAGCAGGTTTCTGTCATCTTAAAAGAAAAGCGGCGGGATGACTGCCGCTTTTTTGCATAAACAGGGAATTTAATCCGGGAGTTTAATATGTATTCAATATTCAAGGCGACAAAGGACCTTGTGATGAAGATCGATTCCTTCATCGATCTTGTAGGTGAATCGGTTCTTCATTTCGAGGAGGGACTTAAGCTCTATCTCTCAGGGAGCGAGGAGGAGTTCAATGAAAGGCTTGCGATAATCAAAAGCCTTGAAGGGAGAGCTGACGACCTGCGCCAGGAGATTGAAGCGCAGCTTTATGTGCAGACCCTTATCCCTGAGTCCCGCGGTGATGTCCTTGAAGTTCTTGAGCATATGGATGAAATTATTGATTTTTCCAAATCTATAATGTTTGATTTCTGTGTTGAGAAACCTGATATTCCTCCGGAGCTTCATGACAGGATGAGGAAGCTTGCTGAAACAGCAGTTGATTCCACACAGACCCTTGTACAGTCAGCACGTTCTTTCTTTTATGATGTAAATACTGTGAAGGACCATCTCCACAAGGTTAAGTTTTTTGAAAATGAATCTGATTATATATCAGATAAAGCAAAGAGAGAGATATTCGAGATGGATATCGCTCTTGAACGCAAGCTTCACCTGAAGAATTTTATTGTATCAATAGACACAATATCGGATATAGCTGAAAACATATCGAACAGGCTCTCCATCGCGACAATGAAAAGGATAGTCTGATATGTCTGTTCTTTTCTTTCTCTCCAGCGGTATATTTCTGGGGTGGTCGCACGGAGCGAACAATGCCGGGAATGTCTTCGGAACAGCCATCGGCTCGCAGATGGTGAAGTTCAGGACTGCAGCCATTGTGACCAGCATATTTCTTGTACTCGGTTCAGTTATATCAGGAGCCGGTGCTTCCATGACGCTGGGGAAATTAGGCTCTGTTAATGAGATTGCCGGTGCATTCATAGTGACTCTGGCTACTGCTCTCGCGATATTTATAATGACAAGGTTCAATCTTCCTGTTTCCACATCACAGTCCGTTGTTGGTGCTATTATCGGGTGGAATCTCTTCTCAGGATCAATGACAGACTTTAATTCGCTTGTAAAAATCGTTTCAAGCTGGATTGTTACACCCTTTATAACCGGGATCTTCGCTGTGCTTCTTTATCTGCTGATGAGGTTTTACCTGAACAGGGTGAAGATACACCTTCTTTATCTTGATTTCTGGAACAGGATAGGGCTCATCGTGGTTGGAGGATTTGGCGCGTATTCTCTTGGAGCGAATAATATAGCGAATGTCATGGGTGTCTTTGTAACTGTGGCACCGTTTCATCCACTCGAAACTCCATTCGGTATGCTCACAGGGACAGAGCAGCTTTTTATTCTCGGCGGTATGGCAATGGCTTCAGGGGTGCTGACATACTCCTACAAGGTTATGAAGACCGTGGGGAAGAGCATAATACCGCTCACTCCGATCTCCGCACTTGTGGTTGTGCTGTCATCATCCACTGTGCTTTTCCTTTTCTCTTCGCAGAACCTTGAGCTGTTTCTTGCGTCACATGGGCTCCCCACGATTCCCCTTGTTCCGGTATCGAGCGCTCAGGCTGTAATCGGCGCGCTTATAGGTATCGGCCTGCTCCAGGGTGGGAGGGGGATGGATATTAAGCAGCTGGGGAAGATTGCCTCAGGGTGGTTAACTGCGCCCCTCATGGCGTGTCTTATATGTTTTATCTCTCTCTATTTCTTTCAGAATGTGTTCAGTCAGAAAGTCTACCGTAATGTGAATTACAGTATCTCCTCCGATGTGTCGCGTAAACTCATTGCGGAGGGTATACATTTTAATTCTATGGATGAGTTTATTAATGTCAGGTTCATGAACTCGGTTGACTTCAGAAGCGCACTTCAGCGGAATGCCTCTGATCTGTCAAAGAGAGAATTACTCCGCATCATCGAAATTTCTGAGATGAGGAATATAACTGTTGATACTGATAAGATACGCTATGAACTTGCAGAGGGGCTTTTCTCCGCTTCCCAGGTTGCCGCGATTAATGCTGTCAGCGGGAGGAGTTATAAGTATATCTGGGAGTTCCGGGAGGACCTTGAATACTTCTCGGATGAATGGAAGCTTGTTGAGGATTCCCCCCTTACACGAAAACGGAACAGGGACATTGCCGGCAGGGTTGATTATCTTGCAAAGAAATTCTGGGTGACTGAATGATAATTTCAGAAATTAAAAAAATTATAACTGAGAGACGGGAGATATGTATTTCTGAAATATATGCTGCCGTAGATGCTGACAGGGGGCTTGTTGATCATGCTCTCTATCAGCTTCTGGCAAAAGGTATTATTGTTGAGGTGGTTCCGGAAAAGCATTGTGCAGGGTGCCTGATGAACTGCAATATTAAAGGCGAGAAGATATACAGACTTGCCTGATCAGTTTAAATCATCCTTAGCAATAATCTCCTCTAATTCATCAGCTTTTGCTGCAATATAAACAAGGCTTTTTATAAATCTTCTCGGTTCGCAATCCTCAAGGAGCATGGAATTATTTACCACAAGTGTCTCGTCATCCAGCGCAAGTGCGCCGTAATCAAATGAGAGGTTCTGCTTGAGGCAGTATTTGTAGAATTCCCATGTGTCCTGTTTCAGGGTGGCTACTACAGACCTGTAATTTATTACCCTGTCGCCGGCTTCATCTTTTTTAAGAGAAACCAGTATATCCTGAGATCTTCCGTTATCGAACTCCAGGGTGGCTGTATATGTGCCGTTTTTCCCCTTATGAAAAGGAATTTTAAACTCTGCGGCAACAGCTGAAATGAATCCGTCAAAAATCTCCATCTTTTACCTCTTAAAATAGAATGCATGGAGTATATTTTACTCTGTCAGAAAAGTCAAGTTTGAAATTTCCCCTCCCTCCCCGGAGAAAATGTGGGGATGACGTTTGAATATTATTTTTACTTTCGCTGATGTTTTGTGTATAATTCTATCAGGGTAACATGGTGTTATTATAGTATTTCGCATGTTAAGGTCTCTACTCTCTGTATTTTTAATAAAAAGAGGCAATTATGAAAGAATTACTGAAATATTCTATAGTAATAGTTCTGATATTCAACCTCTACTGCGGCGGGAAAGAACCGGTTAAAATAGGATTTGCCGGATCTCTTTCCGGGAAATTCTCCGATTTCGGAACAGACGGGAGAGACGGAGTGATTTCTGCAATTGAAAAGATCAACTCTGAAGGGGGGATAAATGGCAGGAAGCTTGAACTCCTCACAAGTGACGATAAAGGATCTGCTGAAGCAGCGAGAAAAGGTGATATTGATCTCATAGACAGGGGTGCAGCTGTTATTATCGGCCATATGACAAGCAGCATGACAATGGCCGTTGCAGATATAGTAAATGAAAAAAAAGTCGTCATGGTTTCGCCCACTGTGAGTACTGACCTTCTTAATGATATTGATGACTATATAATCCGTGTTGTAAGCTCGACAAAAGTTGAAAGCCTCACTCTTGCTGAAAAGGTCTATGATTTATATAAAATAAGATCCATCTCTTTTATCTACGATCTATCGAACAGGGATTACACTGAGAGCTGGGTAAAAAATTTCAAAGCAGCTTTCAGTAAAAAAGGGGGGAGATCTATCGAAACTATTTCCTTCTCATCTCTCGACACAATGCAATATTCAAAAATCGCAGAAGATGCTCTGAGAAAAGGCCCTGATGCAGTAGCTGTTGTTGCCAATTCGCAGGACACTGCTCTTATCTGTCAGCAGATAAGAAAAAAAACGCGGATACCGATCTTTGCCTGCGCCTGGTCACAGACGAAAGATTTAATAATCCAGGGAGGGGGTTCTGTGGAAGGGGTAATACTCTCTCATCAGTTCAGCAAAGACAATGTAAGCGAAGATTATCCTGAGTTTAAAAAGAGTTTTACCCGCCGGTTCAACAGGGAACCTGAATTCCCTGCGGTATTCAGCTATAATGCCATGATGGTGATTGCTGATGCTCTTAAGAGAGACGATAACATTTCAAATCTCAAAAAGACCATTCTTGAAAAAAGAGAATATAAGGGGATTCACTCGAATTTTAAAATTAACGAGTATGGAGACGCTATTACCGAGTTTCATTTGATCTCGATCAAGGAAGGAAAATTTGTTGGAATCCCAAATAAAGAAGAAGCAGTTAAGTAAAATATTATCCCTGCATTTTATTGCAATTATTATCATTCCTATAAGCGTTGCAGGCCTCTTTCTTTACTTTTTCTTTTCAGAGAGCATACGGAAAGAGGCGGTTTACAGGAACATGCTTCTCGCAGAATCAATTGCCGGTGAGATAGAGAGATTTATGATAGAGCCTCTTAAAATCCTGCAGCATATAAGCCACAATGTCGAAAAGGGGAATCTTAAACAGGGTGCGGTAAACAGCTACCTTGAAACAGTAATCTCAGACTATAACTATTTTGAATCAATTGAGATAATCAATTCTGCAGGAAAGATAGAGTATATCGCCCCGTACAACAGAGACTTCATCGGAAACAGCGTGATGACAGAGGAATACAGAAAGTTCATCAATATTTCAGGTGAGGGGAAACAGGTATATATCTCTCCTACTTTTATATCTTTTCAGACAGGGAAGACGACCATAGCTATATCTTCCGTATTCGGTTCAAATGTTCTCATAGGATTCATGAATCTCGGTTCAATACAGAATATTGTAGACCGTCTTACGCTAAAAAAAGGATTCGCTGTGATCACAGATAGAAACGGAATAGTCATAGCGCATCCTGACATAAGGATGGTGAATGAGAGAGTAAGTTATAACCATCTTCAGCCGGTTCAAAAGGGGCTCAAAGGATTAAGCGGGACATACTACTACAACGACAACGCAACAGATTATGCGGCTTCTGTTACTAATGTTTCAGACACAGGGATGGTTGTCGCTGTTGTTCAGCCTGTTCAGGCAATATTCAGCATGCTGAAAACTGTAAGAATACTCTCTTTTATGGGGATAATCATTATAACAATTACATCTTTCTTTATTGGAAAAGTGATAATACAGAGAATTATTAAACCAATACAAGCACTTGTGCAATCCACGCAAAATGTTGCAGACGGGGACTACAGCTATAATATTGAGGATAGCAGTTATACAGAAATTTCAGAAATTTCACACAATTTTATTAAAATGATCGATGCAGTACAAAAGAGAGAGTTCGACCTGAAAAAAACAAGAAACTATCTTCAGGCGCTTTTTAATGCACAGAGTTCCATTCTTGTGTCAGTGAACAGAGAGGGAACAATAGATCAGTATAATAAAGCTGCTCTGGAATTCGCGTATAAACAGGGGCTACTTATTGAAATAGATCCGATATGGAAGATTTTTCCTTTCCTTGCTGAATATAAAGAAAAAATAATCGAAACAATAAGCGGTATAAATGAAATTCTCTCGTTCGAAACAACCGTACTGGAATACTATACCAGGTACTACAGTGTGTTCTGCTATTCGGCAGCTTTTGAAAATGAAAAGAGGGCTTTGATAAGGATTGATGACATATCTGAACTCAAAAGCAGAGAGGAGCAGCTTGTACAGATACAGAAGATGGATACCATAGGAACCCTTGCAGGAGGGCTGGCGCATGATTTTAATAATGTTCTTGGCGGAATTGTGGGAACAGTCTCTATTCTTGAATACAGGATTAAACAGAATAAACCTGTTGAGCCTGAAAAACTTAATTATCATGTAAATATTATGAAGGAGGCCGGGGGGAGAGCCTCAAAAATAATCCAGCAGCTGCTCACGCTTTCGCGCAAACATGATTCTGTCCTTGAACCTGCTGACCTGAATCTGATTATCAGAAGAGTGATGGATATATGCGAGACCACTATTGATAAATCTGTTGCACTTGAACCGCAGTATTCAGACACTCCCGCCATTGTAAAGGCTGACAGGCAGCAGATGGAGCAGGTGATCCTTAATCTATGCGTCAACGCAGCGCACGCTATGACAATAATGAGAAAAGATGAAAAATGGGGCGGCGAGTTGAGCATAGCCCTCGAAAAAATCAGCCAGGATACTTTTATAACAATCAATGGTTCCGGTGACTCAGCATCCGGTTACTGGCGCCTATCAGTAGCAGATACCGGTGTTGGTATGAAAAAAGAGGTGGTTGAACGGATTTTTGATCCCTTCTTTACAACAAAGGAAATCGGTAAAGGCACAGGGCTTGGCCTCGCAATGGTATATAATATTATAAGAAACCATAACGGATTTGTGAAGGTCTATTCAGAGGAGGGGGCGGGATCGATATTTCATGTATATCTTCCGGTGTCAGGCGATGAGTCCGCTCTTTCAGATACCGCTGCATCTGAACTGTTTATAAAACATGGAGAGGGGCTTGTTCTTGTGATTGATGATGAGCAGGTTTTGAGGAATATAGTTAAGGATATGCTTGAGGAGTGCGGTTATTCTGTTGTAACATGTCAAAGCGGGACTGAGGGTGTGGAATATTTCTCTATTCACAGAAATACAATCAAGGCGGTTTTTCTCGATATGTCAATGCCCGTTATGTCAGGGAGGGAGGTTTATTATAAACTGCTGGAGATCGATCCGGATGTAAAGGTTCTTCTTGCCTCAGGGTTTAAGCATGATGCAAGAGTGGAGGAGCTTTTATCCGCAGGGATTAAGAGTTTTATCCAGAAACCCCCTACTCTGCAGAAGCTGAGTGAGGAAATTTATAAAACAATATATGAATGAAGTCATCGGGTAACTTTTTTCATCTTCTGCGTCAGGCCGCTTCCCGGAATTATTCCCTATTTTTTATTGACATGTTTCTATCGGAAAGAACCCATGTATATATTATACATAGTAAAATCCCCGCAGATTCTTCTGCCTGCGATAAAATTATAAAGGATAGAGCCATGATTGAAGGTATTTTTGTAGAAGGTCTGATATACGGCATAATGGTGCTTGGTGTATTTATAACCTTCAGGATTCTTGATTTCCCGGATCTCACAGTTGACGGATCTTTCCCCCTGGGCGCTGCTATAATGGCGTCATTGATTATCAGCGGGTATAATGTTTTCTTTGCCCTTGCTGCTGCTTTTCTTGGCGGCGTTGCTGCCGGTGTTGTCACTGCTGTTATACATAACAGACTGAAGGTGCCTAATCTCCTTGCGGGTATTCTCACAATGACAATGCTCTGGTCTGTTAATATAAGGATCATGGGGAACAGGGCGAATCTCCCGCTTCTTAAAAACGAAACAATACTAACTGATATCGTATCATGGACTGAGGGGATTATCCCTTCTGATTATACAATTCTCGTGTTTTTCTTTTTGGTTGCCATGGCAATTAAGTTTTCCATGGATCTCTTTTTCAGAACAGATATGGGATTAACTCTCGGCGCGCTGGGGAACAATGAACAGATGGTAATATCCCAGGGCGTGAATATAAATCTTATGAAAGCAATCGGCGTCGGTCTGTCAAACGGTCTTGTTGCAGTGTCAGGGGCCTTTGCTGCGCAGTACCAGGGTTTTGCCGATGTGGGGCTTGGTACCGGGATTGTTGTCACAGGGCTCGCATCTGTTATGATTGGGGAGTTCATTTTTACTTCTAATAAAATTGTTGTACTCACTTTCCGTGTTATTATCGGTTCTATTATATATAAAGCAATCATGTACCTGGGTAGATACTATGGTTATCATATAGGGCTTACCCCCAATGACCTGAAACTCCTTGCGGGCCTCCTCATTATTGCGTGCCTCATGATTGCACAGGGGAAAAAGAGAAACTACTTCAGAAGGTGGAAAAATGATCAGGCTTGAAAATATAACCAAAGTATTCAACCAGGGGACAGTGAATGAAAACACCGCGCTCAGGGGTATTAATCTCAGGGTTAAGGAGGGTGACTTCATCACTATTGTGGGGAGCAATGGCGCAGGGAAGACCACTCTGTTTAACACGATATCAGGTTCATTCCAGCCGACCACCGGTGATATTTTTTTTAATGATAAGAATGTCACAAGGATGCCTGAATACAAAAGGGCTCAATATTTAGGGAGGATATTTCAGGACCCGCTTCTCGGTACTGCGTCGAACATGAGCCTTGAAGACAATATGATGATCTGTTACAAAAAAGGGTTCAAGGGGTTGAAGATAAGCCTGAACAGTAAAATGAGGGAGAGATTCAGGGAGGAACTGAAGGCCCTGGATATGGGCTTAGAGGCCAGGATGGAATACAACGTGCAGCTTTTTTCCGGAGGCCAGAGGCAGGCGCTCACTCTTCTTATGACAGTACTTTCCCATCCTGATCTTATTCTGCTGGATGAACATACCGCTGCCCTTGATCCGAAGAATGCCGCTCTTATCCTTGAACTTACGGATAAATTTATAATTGATAAGAAGCTCACCGCCATGATGATTACGCACAACATGAGCCATGCGATAAAGTACGGCAACAGGATACTGATGATGCATAAAGGTGAGATAATTCTTGATATCTCCGGAGAGGAGAAGAAAAACCTCACTGTTGAGGGACTGGTGAAAAAGTTCTATAACGTGAAGCATGAGGAACTGACCAATGATGAACTTCTGATGTCGCATGAGTAGAAAAATCCCGGCGCAAAAGCCGGGATTTTTTATGGAGTTTTTCTATGGGTATTGATTTATCTCATCTGTTCAAGTCTTGCAACCCTGTCTTCTATGGACGGGTGTGTGGAAAATATTGAAACTTTCCTGTTTGAACTTATCTTTGCTATTGCAAAGGAATCCTTCTGAGTAGGTATCTCTACCGCCCTTGCAAGGCGTTTGAGAGCATTAGCCATATCCATCGGTGATGTGAGCTTTGCAGCACCCGCATCGGCTTTGAATTCCCTGTATCTTGAAAATGCCGCAATTGGAATTGATGCAAGGAGCATGAAGAATGTTTCCAGCGCCATTACTACCATGATATAGGTAAAGAAACCGAGGCCGCCTTCATCATCGTCCCCCCTGAGTGCGCTGTCAATGACAGAGGCTATAATCCTTGAAAGGAACATGACAAGGGCGTTAGCTATACCTGTAAGGAGCGTCATTGTAACCATGTCGCCGTTCGCAATATGTGAAATTTCGTGAGCCGCAACTGCTTCCACTTCCTGTTTATTCATGGAAGAGAGCAGGCCTGTTGAGAATGCAACAATTGATTTGCTCTTTGACGGGCCTGTTGCGAAAGCATTGGGTTCTGCTGATTCATAAATACCGACTTCCGGTACTGCCGGGAGATTTGCCTGGCGCGCGAGTTTCGCAACCATGTTGTAAATCTCTCTGTATTGAAAATTCTGATCGCTTGGCTGAATAACATAAATCCTGTATGCGGATTTTGCCATCCATCTGCTCATCGCAAGTGAAATGAAAGCGCCCATCATACCGAAGAGGCCACACATTACTGCAAGCCGCATAATCCCGTCGGGCCTGATGCCGAGTATAGGCATGACTATATTCAGAATAAGGCTCACAGTTAATACTACAAGCAGGTTTGTAAGAAGAAATAGTCCTATTCTCTTAAACATTTTTTACCTCTTTAGAGTTTATATTTTATACTATTTTTTATAGTAATTTTAGTCAAGCCTATTGATTCATTTACAGATAGTTTTAGATTCCGGGAGATTATATCCTGTTACAAAAAATTCTTTATTCAGAATATTTTTATCTTCTGAGGACGCTGATTTTATTTTTCAGAATAAAAAATATAACCACCGGAATTACAATTGCTGCAACAAGGGATAGATTTCCTGTGACAGATTCCGGGAGAATAAAGTAAGCCGCTGCAACACCTGCAAGTGCTCCTCCGAGATGCGCGTCGTGGCCTATGTTCCCTGCATTTCTCCCTATGCCGTAAATTGATGCAAGAATAAAGAGTATTGCATATGTCCATGCAGGCATCGGAATTGGAAGCGGAAAGATTATTATGCTCCCCCCTGGAAGTAAAAAGATCGATGCGAAGATTACTCCGCAAACTGCACCTGATGCTCCAACTGCCCTGTATCCGGGCTCTTTTCTATGAAGTAAAAGTGATAATAGTGAACCGGCCATTGCCCCTGCAAGGAATATAATTGTAAGAGCCGGGGAACCGTAAGCAGCTTCAATGCCCGACGCAAATGCATAAAAGCTGAACAGGTTAAAAAGGAGGTGGCCGAAATCAGCGTGTATAAATGCAGATGTTATTGTTCTGTGGTATTCATTTTTTTTTAGGATTTTATCAACTGAAAAAAGATATTTTTCAAAGATGAAACTGTTTCTGAACGCCAGAAAAGAAATGACGGCTGTAAAAGCAATTATTGAATATGTAATTATATTAGTTTCCATAAGTTTCCTTTTATGTTTTCCGGAAAGATTAAATGTTTAAAACTTTATGTCAAGCAGTAAGTCCGCCGTAATATAGTTGACCACTTATTATTTCTCTGTTAATAATGAATAAAACACTGGAGGGAAATTATGAATCATCCGGAACTTACTCAGCAGGCCCTTGGTATTCTCAGAAACACCGATACTTTTCAATGGTACTTTATTCCGCTTTTTGCATTCGTTGTTTACATCTACTTTAATGAAATACAGAATAAAAACTGGAAAGGGGTAGCGGCAGGGCTTTCTCTTTACATGGTTCACTGGTTTTACGAAATTCTGAATGCGCTGATTCAGCATTTTTCGGGGCACGCTCTCTGGACAGTTCCTGACGGTACTTCATTTCTGCTTCTCATAGGTGTGGGCTGGGAGCTTTCAATGATGTTTGCTGTTGCAGGTCTTATCTTCTCCAAGGTGCTCCCTGATGATCCGAAGATGAAGATTCTGGGTATCAATAACAGGGTGTTCTTTGCTTTAGGTAACGCGGCATTCTTTTCAATATTTGAAATATTTCTTGCCCGTACTCCTGCCTTCCATTGGGTATATGAGTGGTGGGGAGCATTCCCGGTTTTTATCACAACATATATTCCGTTTTTCCTTGCTGCCAATTTCGCGTATGACTGGGAGCCAAGAAAACAGAAGATGTTTATCGGAACGCTTTTCGGGATCAATGCAGCAATGCTGATTGTCTTCGCAGGGATATTAAAGTGGATATAGTTTTCGGCAGAGTGAAACATTTTTCTAATTCATTTGACAGATAATTAATTAGTTCATTATTTTTACTTATACCTGCGCATGCGGGTATTTAAGTCATTGCAGTAATAATCCCTAAAACAATTTTAGTGTCAAAAATTCTATAATTGTCGTAAGTCTGAAATCGTTAGCATTAGAAAAATTCTGTCATTCCGGTTTTGCATCTTCAGTTTTAGCAAATACCGGAATCTCATAGACTAAATTCATGAGATACCGGCATTTCGTTTCACTACAGCCGGTATGACGTTTAATTTGTCTCAATTTATATATTTATTTTGCACTAAAAATTATGTTTAGGAATTAATACGGATATTATTGTATACAAACATTTTGTTCAAAGGAGTTAATTAATGGCGTCAGCAGCAATTCCGGAAAGGAAAGATATTAAAGCGGAAGATAAATGGGACCTCTCCCCTATGTTTAATTCAGAGGAGGAGTGGGAAGCTCTCTATAAAGAAATTGAAAATAAAATTGCTGAATACGAAAGATTCAGGGGGAGGCTCGGGAAGTCCCTTGATGCTTTTAAAGCTGCAATTGAGTTTGATCTCACTATGTCCAGGTCTATCGAAAAACTTTATACATACGCGCATCTGAAAAGTGATGAGGACAAAACAAACCAGTTCTGCCTTGCAATGTACCAGCGGTCGGTGAACCTCTACACAAGGCTTTCAGAGGCATCCAGTTTTATGACACCGGAGATCCAGTCCATAGATTCTGAAGTGATCAGTAAATATATTTCTGACCAGTCGATGAAGGAGTACAGGTTCTACCTTGAGAAGATCCTCCGCTTCAGGCCTCACACTCTCAGTAAAGAGATAGAACAGATCCTCGCTATGTCCGGCGAGATCGCGCATGCACCGTCGCAGATATTCAGTCAGCTTGACAACGCAGACATCAAGTTCGGCAATATTAAAAAGAGTAATGGTGAAGAGGTTGAGCTGAGTCACGGGAATTTCAGCACAATACTTCAGGAACCTGACAGGGAAGTGAGGAGAACAGCTTTTAAACAGTATTACAGTTCATACGACAACCTGAAAAATACAATAGCATCTACCCTGGATCACTCCAACAAAAAAGACGCCTTTTACTCGAAGGTGAGAAATTTTAAAAACAGCAGGGAGGCATCTCTTTTCTCTGATAACATGCCTGAAAAGGTTTATGAAAATCTTATTAAAACAGTGCGTGAAAACACAGAGCCTCTTTTTAATTATCTCGATTTCCGCAGAGAGGCCCTGGGGCTTGACAGACTGCATTTTTATGATACTTACGTTCCCATTGTCAGTGATGTTAATTTTTCAATGAGTTATGCAGAAGCTGTTGATATATGCGTGAAAGCGCTTGCCCCTCTTGGCAGCGAATATACGAATATAATGAAAGAAGGACTGCTGCACGGATGGGTTGACCGTTATGAAAACCGTGGGAAGAGGAGCGGAGCTTATTCCTCCGGGTGTTACGATTCTCATCCATATATTCTTCTGAATTATGAAGATGAGAATATCAATTCTCTTTATACACTGATTCATGAGGCAGGGCATTCGATGCACTCGTATTATTCAAAGAAGAATCAGCCCTTTGTTAATTCAGACTATACTATATTCGTTGCTGAGGTGGCCTCAACTTTCAATGAGACATTGCTCTCCCGGCACCTCCTCGAGTTTTATAAAGATGACAGCAGAATGACCGCGTATATCCTGAACAGGGAGATCGACAACATCAGGGCAACTCTCTACAGGCAGACGATGTTTGCCGAGTTTGAGAAGAAAACACACGAAGTTGTTGAAGCTAACGAAGCTCTTACCCTTGAAGTGATGAGGAAAATATACGGGGGACTCCTTGATACATACTTCGGCGATAAGCTTTTTATTGATGATGAGCTGACACTTGAGTGTCTCCGGATTCCGCATTTTTATTCAGCTTTCTATGTTTATAAATATGCCACAGGGATTTCGGCAGCAATAGCCCTTGCTGAAAAAGTTATAAGTGAGGGAGCTTCCGCGCGGGATGCATATCTTGGTTTTCTGAAGCTTGGCGGGAGCAAATACCCCCTGGATGAGCTGCTGGAGGCCGGAGTAGATATGAGTTCACCGGAACCTGTTGAACTTGCTATAAAGCATTTCGGTGAGCTTGTTGAGCGACTTATTTCTGTCTATTCTTCTTTAAAATAATAAATCCTGCAGGCTGATACTGAACAGTTGCCCGGTATCAGCCTGTTGATAAATATCCACGGTAACTCCACTTAGCCCTTTTTATTGTCATTAAATACTTTCCTCCTTATATTGTATATATTCCATAATTATCAGGGGAGCTCTATGCCGGCATTATCATTGGAGAAGGGTGTATGTAATTATAGCACTGCTTTTATCAGGGGTCATAATACCCTTTTCAGAGGTGAATAAAAATGCTGTCTGGCTGGCTTTCAGCAAATATTGATTTTATATTTTTTTTGCAAGGTGTAATTATGCTGCTTCTTGCGGCTGTTTTATACACCCCCTGTGAGAAAAAGAAATTATTCAGTCAGGAGTTTTACCTCCAGTTCTTTGCCCTTGGGATGTGTGTTAATAAGTGGATTGATATAGTATTATATCATTTCCCCTCTATGAAAATTCTTTTTATCCCCGGTATTATTATCTTCTCAGTTTCATTTCTGGCGCTACTGATGTACGGTACGATGTTTTTCTCAGGCAGACTGAAAAAGATTGCTGCTGTTTATGTATCAGTTGTAGTGGTTTTGGCAATAGGTTCCTTTGTAAATACAGAATATAACAGCGGTTATTTCTCGCTTCATCAGATTCTCGCTTTCCCTGCAGCTTTTGCGGCGGCTTATGTTTTTTTCCGTTACGCGTTACAGTCTGAAGGGTATAAAAAAAACGGCTGGCTCATTGCTTCAGTTTCAATGTTTCTTTATTCATTAACCTGGATTGCTTCCCATCCCTCCGTTTTTTCAGATTTGAATTCAACAGTTAATGCAAAGGTTTATTTTCATATATACTATCCGGCTGCTCTTCAGGTTATAATCTCTGCCGGTATTCTGTCGGGCTTTTATAAAATAAAAGCTGAAACACCGGATTCAAAGAGGTTTTACCTGAAGAGTTCATTTTTTCTGCTGATGATTATAATTGCAGTAATTATTACATGGTTCGCAGCTTCTTGGAGGGGATCACTTGCCGGAGTAGAGATAAAGAATGAGATCCTTAGAAATGCAAGGGCAGTGGCGAATGCAATTATGCCTGAGAGAGTGCCGGGACTGAAATTTTCTCCTGAGGATAAAAATAATCCTGATTTTATACTGATCCGTAATCAGATGATCTCCTACGGTTTTTACTCCGGCTTAAAATCTATCTACAGCTTCACTATGATTAACGGGCGGCTGGTTTTCGGCCCTGAAAACATAAAAGAAAACGACCCGCTGGCTTCGCCTCCCGGCACAGTTTATCTTGAGCCTCACCCGGATTTTATAAAAGTATTCAAGGATGCCATGCCCGGAGTAATCGGTCCCTATACAGATGAATATGGCACATTCGTTGTGGGGTATGCCCCTGTCATTGATCCCAGGTCAGGGAATGTGCTCATGGCCGTGGGGATTGATCTCTCTGCTGAAGAGTGGAGAGCAGCAGTCTCCTCTGCAAGGTTTACTGTGTTTGTAATTTCATTCCTTGTAATCTGTGCAGTAACAGCCATGGGTGTAACGCTTGTTATGCGCAAAAAAAGATGGAGTAATTCGAAATCTTTTGCAGTAAGGCAGCTTGAATCTTTATTTATATTTGGAACAGGGATTTTTATATCTTTGGTGGTTTATTTAATTTTTAATGATTACGAAAACAGAAAGGCAAAATCTGATTTTATCCCGCTATCTGATTCTGTTGCCGGCGTAATCAGGGAAAATATAATTAATGTTAATTATGATCTGGAGAATCTCGGGAGATTTTTTAAAAGCAGTGAGAAAATTGATCGTAATGAATTCAGAGCATATACTTCTGAAATGAGATTCAGTCCAGTAAAAACAAGAGGCTGGTATGCCGGGGTGAAAACAGGAGGAGATCTGACATATCCTCTATTATACATAGAAACAATCATTGAGGGAACGCATAAGCCCGGATATGATCTTCGTTCCACCAGGGAAGGGAGAAACGCAATAGAAAATTCCCTTGCCACAGGCATGGCATCTTTTGTCAGTTATGAAGAATTCAGGGATGTTAAAAAGAACGGTAAGCTTATGTCAGTAATTTTTCCGGTCTTTAAAAATAAAAATTGGACGGAAGGATTCCTCTTTCTCACAGCAGACATGCGGATGATACTCAGTTATGCAATGTCATTCAGTAAAAGCAGAAATCTTAACCTTGATGCTGAGATAATTGATATAACAACTCTTAATCATGAGGAGAGCCTTGCAGTTTATCCGGAGGGTAATTCATATAATGTAAAAGAGAAAAATTTTATGCAGGCGGTTTATCCTGTTTTTATTTTTGACCGTGTACTGGGGATAAAGATCTTTTCAAAAGGTGATTACGCAAAGACATATCTGAGTAATACGGGCCTTATGGGGGGTGTTTCGGCCCTGATGCTTACTATTGCTGTCACTCTATTGTCCGGGTATCTCAGGCGGCGTGAATATTCGCTGGAGGATATGGTCAGCGAGAGGACAAAAGAGTTGAGTGAAAGTGAGGATAGGTTCAGGACACTTCATGAGGCATCATCCGGCGGGATTGCTATACATGACAATGGTGTTATTATTGAATGCAATGAAGGGCTTGCAAAGCTAACTGGCTATTCTTATACGGAGCTTATAGGGATGAACGGCCTGCTTCTCCTTGATCCGGCCTGGAGAGATTTTGTTCTGGAAAAGATAAAAACAGGATATGAGCAGCCCTATGATGCAGTTGCATTGAGAAAAGACGGCACAATTTATCCCGTGGAGATAACCGGAAAAATAATACCGTACCACGGTAAAGCTGTCCGCATAACCGAGTTCAGGGATATAACAGAGAGAAAACAAAACGAAGAGATTCTCAGACAACAGAGGGAGGAGCTTGAAGCGACTAATGAAGAGCTTCAGGCTACCATGGAGGAGCTCGAAGCAATGAATTCGGAGCTGGTTGATGCTAATCACCTGCTTATTGAAAGTGAAGAGAAGTTCTCAAAAGCTTTCAGCATTAATCCTGCTGTTATGTCCATAAGTACTATTGAGACCGGGGAGTTCGTTGAAGTTAATGATACGTTCCTTAATCTTTTCGGTTACAGAAAAGAGGATGTTATAGGGAAGACTGTCAGGGAGCTGGATTTTTACGTTGATTCTAAACAGCGTGACCTGATTATTGATTATATAAAAAATGACGGATTTGTAAGGAACATTGAGGTCGGGGTAAAAGGTGCAGGTGGTGAGATAAGACAGGGATTGCTTTCTGCTGACTATATAATAATACATGATGAAAAGTACCTCATTACGGTTGTCACAGATATCACTGAAAGAAAAAAGATGGAGGAGAAGATCAGGTTCAGCGAACAGAGGTATCGGCTTCTTTTTGAAACGGCTGTTGACCCGATATTGTTCGTTGAAAATTATGTTTTTATCGATTGTAACACCAGAGCTGAAGAGTTGTTCCGCTGCACGAGAGATGATATTATAGGGAAATCACCAGGCAGGTTTTCGCCTGATTTTCAGCCGGATGGAATACCTTCAGCTGAAAAAGCAATGATGAAAATGAGATCAGCATATGACGGCACTCCGCAGTTTTTTGAATGGACTCATGTCACTATTGACGGGGAACCCATTGATACGGAGGTTACCCTGACATCTTTTATGATGGAAGAAAGGAAATTTATTATTGCCATTATCCGGGATGTTTCGGAAAGGAAAAGGATTGAACTCCGTTTATCTCATCTTCAGAAGATGGATGCCATAGGTCAGCTTGCCGGCGGTGTTGCCCATGATTTCAATAATCAGCTTAGCGGAATTCTGGGGTATGCTGAAATGCTGTCAAAAAAATTAGGCGACAACGCTTTGAAAAAATATTCTGATGGAATTATTTCAGTGGCAATGAGATCAGCAGACCTGACAAAAAAGCTACTTGCCTTCGCCCGTAAAGGGCAGTTTCAGAGATTACAGGTAAACCTTCATCCCCTCATCGACGAAACAATAGAAATGCTTAAGTACAGTATCGATCGGAGAATAACTATAATAAAAAAATTCAATTCATCTGCGCCGTTAGTAACAGGTGATCCGGCGCAGTTGCAGAACGCCCTTCTGAACCTGGGGCTTAATGCCAGGGACGCCATGGTGAATGGCGGGAGTCTCACATATGAAACAGAAGATGTTTATATTGAAACAGGAACGCAGAAGGTTCAGTTGATGGATCTTTGTGAAGGCAAATATGTAGTAATCAATGTTTCAGATACAGGGATAGGGATGAATGACCTGGTAAAAGCGCATCTGTTTGAACCGTTTTTTACAACCAAGGATTCCGGAAAAGGGACAGGGATGGGGCTTGCCTCAGTATACGGGACTGTTAAAAATCATAGCGGGTCAATAAGTGTATACAGTGAAGAGGGTTACGGGACAACGTTTAAAATATACCTGCCGGTGTCCGGGGATAATAATACAGATTCAATAATGCAGCAGAATAATGAGAAACCTGATATACCTGCGCAGAGGATTCTTGTTATTGATGATGAAGATGTTGTACGGAATGTTTTGAGTGAAATGCTTATTGACATGGGGCATTCTGTCATTGAAGCTATAAATGGGGCAGCAGGCCTCTCTGTATTCAGGGAGAAGTGGAGTGAGATTGATATTGTGATCATTGATATGATAATGCCTGAAATGAGCGGGCGGGACGCTTTTCTTGAAATGAAAAAGATTAATCCGGATATCAGGGTTATTCTCTCCTCGGGCTTCAGCCTTGACGGCGCATCTCAGTCCATGATGACTGAAGGTGTCAGGGGATTTGTTCATAAACCTTACAGACAGAATGAGCTTCTAAGGACAATCAGTGAAATACTGAAATAATATTAATCAAAGGAAAAATTTATGGCAGAAAAAATTGTGTTTCTCGATGCAGCAACAGTTAATTATGGTGATATCGATTTTTCCGGAATAGCAAACTCCGGTGAATTTGTTTCATATCCGGTAACGTCCACTGCTGATGTAATCAGCAGATGCAGTGATGCGACTATAATAATCACAAACAAGGTTGTCATTGGGAATGAAGTTATAACGGGGTGCCCTAAACTGAAAATGATCGCTGAAGCCGCAACTGGATATAACAACATCGATATCAATGAGGCAAAAAAACGCGGCATTGTTGTGGCTAATGTTCCGGGATATTCAACAGCAACAGTTGCACAGCTAACACTTGCTTTTATACTTGCACTTTCAACGAATCTGATTCAATATAACGGGGCTGCTCATGACGGCTCATGGAGCAGTTCAGATATCTTTACGCTTGGCACCTGGCCCTTCTTTGATCTGGAGGGGAAAACCGTGGGCATCATGGGAATGGGGTCAATTGGAAGTGAAGTTGCCAGGCTCTGCACCGCTTTCAGAATGAAAGTAATAGCGCTTAAGCGTGACGACAGTAAAAGTGATGGTGGATATCCCAGGCTTAATCTTTTTGACCTTGCTAAAGAGTCAGATTTTATTTCAATACATATGCCCCTCACTGATTACTCACGGTATCTTATCAACGGTGAGTTCCTTTCTCAGATGAAGAGGAGCGCGTTTCTGATCAACATGGCGCGCGGGCCCATTGTTGATCCTGCGGCACTACGGCAGGCTCTTCAGGATGGAGTTATCGCAGGCGCCGCAATTGATGTAATGGAGAAAGAACCTCCATTGGCTGATGATCCGCTCCTCAAAGCGCCTAACCTGATAATTACTCCCCATATCGGATGGGCAAGCATCGAATCACGCAAACGGCTTGTTAATGAAATCTCGGAAAATATAAGATCATTCCTTGCAGGAACAAGGAGAAATGTTGTAAACTGATCTATGAAATAAAAGCAGATGGGATTTTTCTTAATAGCCTTGATTTTATCTTATCATGCCGGTATTAACTGAGTTAATCCGGCATGATAAATCTTCGGTTAAATCAATTTTAAAACAGTTTTAATCAATATAATAGTGACAGCGCTATAAGAAACTGCCCCGGCGCGTAAAACAGCCAGATATAAAATGTGCCGAATTTAAAATACTTTATAAACTGGTTCCATCCCAGTATCGCATCTGATATATAAAATAAAACTGCACCCCACATCATCATGGCATGTGATACGTCATGATTTCTCATGTAGCCATTAATAGAAAAAAACACTATCAGTGAAAGTGCTGTTACATAAACAATTACCGGCAACAGCATCTTCCCGAGATTCCCTGATTTGTGAAACTTATAGATAAGAAAAATCATCAGCGCAATGAGTACTACACCTGAAAATGTATCAGCCATAAGAAAAGAATAACCTGAGGCAAATACTATGTTGTAGAGAATATGAGTACCGAGGAAGAAGATAAGGCCATGTGCAAAAAGATCTGTTGATTCACTCATAAGAACAGCATCAGCAATTAATGATAAGCCCAGTGCTGCAAGTATAAGCCATTCATTCCCCTGACTGTAATTGAAAACACCGACAACCGCCAGCCCGCATATAAAGTATGTAATCGTTGGCGTAGTGCTGAGCCTGATAAATTTTTTTTTCATCAGGACAGAAGCCTGCCGTATGATAAACATCACAGATGCTGATATTATAAGGATTTTCACTGTCAGTGCAGTGTCCATATAAACCTCCATGCTGATTAGAAAATTATTCTGAGTAATTCTCATAATAGAGCCTGTGTCAAGGTATATTTATTTCAATATATAAGAGTGAAGAACCTGATCGCAGGATTAAGATTGTAATGTATCTTTATTTTTCTGGACAAATAAATCGATGTTGTTATGTATGCTGCTGATTTGTTTCCCGGAGAAAAAAATGAAGCATGAAGTAAGATACATGCCGGTTGTAAACCACGGGCACCCCGGCACTTTCAGTTACAACTGGTTCTATTATAGATCAGCTATAAAGGCAGTACTGCGCCCCCACAGGCTTGAGTTTAAAGAACCCCGTTACGGCAGGGACAGTAATTTCCTCTACAGGGAATCAACAAGGAGGAGGTGGCACAGGCTTTACAATGTTCCTGATGAAGTGGAAGTCCCTTTCACTGTTTACGGTTATTCAGGGGCGGTGGGGATGATGTCAATCCTCAGGGATATTGGTGTTAATTTCAGGCACCTCCTTCATCTCAAGAGCGATATAAAAGTAAACTCCGTAATGAAAGCAGGGGAATCATATATAATTGATTATGCCTTTGAAGAGGTCCTGCGCATAAAGGCGGACAAAGCAGCCATAATAGGCACAACGCGTGTTATGCGTGATAACGAGATCTATATGGAAGTTAAAGACCATTTTGTGATAAAGGAGGTTCCCCTGAAATATCTCGACAGGCTCAAAGTTAATGATACGGGTGAGTTCAGGGGGATAATCCGCATACCTGCTGATAAGCTTGAGAGATGTACAACACATGAACTGTATATACGGGAGAACTACGCCAGGGATTACGGTCAGGCTTCAGGAGACAAGAATATTGTCCATACAACGAAGTTCACTTCAAGTCTCTTCGGTTTCGGCAGGCCCTTCATTCAGGGATTGTGTACAGCGAACATGATAATGTCAAAGCTCTGTATTGAAGGTTTTAATCCGGGACATTTTTCAATTATTTTCTGCAGGCCTGTTTACCTTGAAAGCAGGGTCTTTCTGAGTTATACAGAAAGTGATTACAGACTTCAGGACGATCAGGGTCGTATACTCTGCTTCGGCAAAATCGCGCGAATGAGTTAACCGGCTTTATCTTTTGTACATCCCTGTAATAGATGCGCTCCCAAGGACGTGTCCTTTTATAAGTTTTTTAAATTCCGGCAGTCTCATATCCCTGTCAGAAATTTTCGCATCAAGGGCATAAACAGTAAATACATATCTGTGCGGTTTTCCGGGGGGAGGGCATGGACCATTATATCCTGATTCACCGAAATCATTTACACCCTGAAGACTTCCTCCCCCGCCGGAACTTTTCGGAAAACCCTTCGGCAGTTTTTTAACTGAACCGGGGATATTATAAATTACCCAATGTACAAATGTGCCTCCCGGCGCGTCGGGATCTTCACATGTTACAGCAAAACTTTCAGCTTTTCCGTGATACGTCCAGTGCAGTTCCGGGGAAAGGTCCTTCCCTTCACAGCTGTATTCCCGGTCAAGGTATTCCCCGTTATTGAATGATTCTGAAGCAAGCGTAATCAGATCAGCTCTGCCGTAATCCCCTTCGCTCCCTGTGAGTGCGGCAGACATTAATGACATCATAAAAAAAATGGCCATATAAATCCTCCTGATTCTGAAGATAACAAAATACTTATTATTCGTTTATTTTTTTATTCATATTTTATTGATCTAATATTTAACTCTCTGATATATTAAATCTGATAAAACACGGGGGGGAAGTCAAAGATTACTTAAGGCATTTTTTAAATAAAAAAATGGATCATTTTATTTCTTCATAAGGATTGAGAAAAAATATCTTTTTCCATCCCTGTATTGAAGAATCCGCTCGCCACAGGTAAGGTATAAGGGTCATTATGGAATAGTGAAGATGAGGAGGAGTATTGGCAGCATTGCCGGTCTTCCCCACTGTACCTATGATTTCTCCCGGATAAACCGGATTAAAGAATCCGGTTGAGATCTCTTTAAGGTGTGCATAGTAATGAAGCCGCCATTTTGGACCGAGTATCGCTACAACATTTCCCCCTCTTCCGAACTCCCCTCTGAATAATACAATTCCGTATGTTGAAGAGAACAGGTCAGTCCCTTCTTTTGCGAAAATATCAATCCCTTTATGAGTAACTGATTTTCCCCAGGGGTAAGACCAGAATGAATTTCTGTTTATATCGTTTATTCCGCCGCCTTTAACAGGTATAATCCTGTCATCAGGTGTCAGAAACCCTGAGAGAATTATTATCAGGGGAATTATAATCTTCAGCCTGAACATTTATTCATTTAGGCCGCAGATGCAGGGTCTTTCCTTAATATTCTTACTTGAATTATTTTGAAAGATGCAGCCGCCAGATCTATTATCAGAACAATTGCGGCTAAAGCAAAACCGGAATATCCGGAATAGAGCCAGGTCTGTATAATTGAACTTTCTGAAATCTTTAACGTTTTTGCAAACCAGGAGTGTGCGAGAGTAATTGATTCTGTCCAGAACCGGCCGTCTGTATGGACAGCCCCTTCAAACCACTTTAACTCGATAGAGGGATTGATTTCTTTAAATTTATTTACATATTCCGGATAACACCAGAAACATTCATCTTTTGTGCCGGCCATAATTAATCCTCCAAATTCTGTACCGGGTACCTTGTGAAGGTATAAAGGTTTTCCGGCTAATTGATAACTCATAGCAGGAAATGTGGCGACGAATTTAGGAGTGAGATTGCTCACCGCGAGAAAAACCGCGGCGCCGCCGCCAAGTGAATTTCCGAATGCCATAATGCGGCCCGGATCAATGTACTTTAAACCTCTCACATAACGGTAAGCGCCTAGAGCATCACCAAAACTGACATCATATCTGTTGCCGTCCAGTGTGGGGAACGTTCCGCTGGACTTGCCATGGCCGCGATATGTAATTGAAAAAACAACAACACCCATGTTTACAACTTTTTTTGCCAGAGAGTCGTTGTCTTCAAGCGTTCTGTTAACGCCGTGAAACATTACAACAGCGGGGAATGATGAATGAAACGAGTGATTACGCGGAATGTAAAGTCGTCCATGAAGCAGTAATGAAGTATCTGAACTGGTCCAGTCGTTAACGAAAGAAGGGTTAAAAAAAACTTCCTCTGTAGTATATGTTGTTTTAGAGAAACTCCAGAGAATTCCTGCCGAACTCAGGCCGATTAAATTAAAAATAATAATAATTGTCCAGAATCTAGTTATCTTTTTATATAGTTTCATTTTTCTACCTCTGTTCTGCCTGTGTATGATGACATAATGGTCATACTCTATATTTTAATCGAAGGGTGTGAGGGCTACATGAAAAATTCCGGGTGCCCTGTCAGCATTCCGTCTACTTTTTTCTTCACATCTTCAGACATTTCAATATCATCAGGCCATTCGCGTGAATGGCCGTCAGCGATACCTTTTTTTGTTGCGTCTATAATTACGCAGTCTTTCTCAAACACCATATCACGGGAAGGGTCAACATTATTGAAAATTTTCCATAGAACCACTGAGTAGTTTTTAAGATCAATGTCAGAGTCCAGTATTACAAATATCCCCTGGTTTTTCAGAGAGCTGTTTCTGATCCTGTTTATAAAAAACTGCGAATTCTTTCCGCCTGCTTTTTTCGCGTTCAATAGTATTACCCTGTTTCTGCATTCATCAAGAGCTGATGCGGCACATGTAAAATTTTCATCAAGCTGACTGAATTCATGTGAAAGGGCAGAGCTGTTCATTGAACCATGAATCGCTTCTTCCGATCGCGGCTCCTCCCCGGCAATTCTCGCTGTTGCATCTATTCCAAGTTTTGATCCATATAACGGTTTTTCGGCGGAGTGATCAAGTACATCCAGTATCCCTTTTGTTAAAGTAACATCATCATGGAAATCAATGGTGTCAAGTATATGGCGGATGAGTCTCCCTCTGTCGTAGAGCAGTTTTTCATCATCTATCATTACAAGAATCTTGGCAAAGCTCATCTGCCCGGAACCCCACATCCCGTTCATCACCTTCCCTGCGTGGTGAGGGAACTCTTTATCAATTGCAATAACTGCTATATTGTGAAAAACACCCTCCCAGGGGAGCATGTAATCTTTAATTTCAGGGAGCACGGTTTTTATCATAGGGAGGAAAAGTCTTTCGGTTGCAAGGGCCATATAGCAGTCCTCCATGGGGGGCTTCCCCACAATGGTTGCGCTGTATACAGCATTTTTCCTGTGAGTAATAGCTGTAACGTGAAATACAGGGTAATCACCTTTGAGTGAATAATATCCTGTATGGTCACCGAAGGGTCCTTCGACTCTCCGTTCGCCGGGATCAACATATCCTTCGATGATGAACTCGGCCTCTGCCGGTACTTCAAGATCAACAGTTACGCATTTAGCCATCCTCACCGGGGCGCGCCTTATAAATCCCGCAAGGAGCATTTCGTCAATCCCGCGGGGCATGGGAGCTGTTGCTGAATATGTAACAGCGGGGTCAGTTCCTATGGCAACGGCAACCTCCATCCTCTTTCCCGCTTTTATGTATTCGTGGTAGTGGTGAGCGCCGTCTTTGTGTATATGCCAGTGCATCCCTGTTGTGTTCCTGTCAAAGATCTGCATCCTGTACATCCCGGCGTTTCTTTTCCCGTCAGAGAGTCCCTTTGTAAACACAACCGGAAGAGTCACGAATGGGCCGCCGTCATCGGGCCAGCAGAAGAGCACAGGGAGCTTCGTAAGATCAACGTCACCCCCTTTCAGTATAACCTCCTGGCATGGAGCTTTGCCTTTGTGTGTGCGGGGGAGAAACCTGGA
This sequence comes from Spirochaetia bacterium UBA5763, assembly GCA_002418835.1. Taxonomy (GTDB): domain Bacteria; phylum Spirochaetota; class UBA4802; order UBA4802; family UBA5550; genus UBA5550. The sequence continues at coordinate 98,367 of DIEX01000018.1, forward strand.
GTATTTCAGAAGTTCAGGGAGAAGTCTGATCTTTTCCATAAAAGATTTCGGCGGTTTCATGTTTATTATTGCCTGGAGTCTCCCGGCAAGTTCATCAAGGGATTCGCTGCCCAGGGCCATGTTGATCCTCTTTTCGCTGCCGAACTGGTTCATCAGCACAGGGAATTCTGAGTCTTTTACATTTTCAAAGAGTATCGCCTTACCTCCGCCCGGGAGTTTTGACATACGGTCTGTTATCTCAGTTATTTCAAGCCTGCTTGAAACAGGTTCTTGAAAGCGTATGAGTTCGTCCGATCTTTCAAGTTCATCAATAAATTCATGTATGTTGCGGTAATTAATTTTCATGTATCTTTTCCGTTTATATGCTTTTCCAGGCCGTATCAAGGCCATGTTCGATGTTAAGCTGGTCAAAAATTCTGCCTGTGATAAAATCAGCAAGGTCGCTGATCGATGCCGGGGAGTGATAAAATCCCGGTGCGGCAGGGAGTATCACGGCACCGGCTTCTGCGGCCAGTGTCATGTTGCGGAGGTGCACAAGACTAAGCGGAGTTTCCCGTACAGTGAGGATAAGTTTTCTCCCCTCTTTAAGTGTAACGTCAGCGGCACGTTCAAGCAGTGTTCCCGCAATTCCGTTGGCCACGCATGCCAGCGTTTTGACAGAGCATGGCACAATGACCATACCCTCTGTGCGGCATGATCCGCTCGCAATATCTGCGAACATATAGCTGTTATCGTAAAAGGTAATATCCCCTCTGCAATCCGGGCTCCCTTTAATCTTGTCAATATAAACAGAGATCGATTCACCCGTTTCATGTTTGAAGACGGACGCCCCCATGTCGCTTGTTACCAGCCTGAGGTCTATACCAAGATAAGCAGCCCGCTTTATAAAATTTTGTGCATAAATACTCCCCGAAGCTCCAGTTACACCTGCAATAATTCTTTTCATAATGTCAGCCCCCTGTGAGATACCCTGTAAGAATTGCGGCAAACACAAGTACTGATATAATACTGTTTATATTGAAAAAAGCAATATCAATATGCGTGATGTCATCAGGCTTGACAATCCTGTGCTCCACTGCAAAGAGAACAGCTATTATAATGATGAAGGCAAAGTACCATACTCCGAATCCCGCTGTGAAATAGAGAGAGGCCAGCAGCAGAACACTTGTAATGTGGAGGGCTGATGAAATGGTAAAGGCTCTCTTTATGCCGAACCTCGAAGGGATTGAAAAGAGATTGTTCTGCTTGTCAAATTCATAGTCCTGGCAGGAGTATAGTATGTCGAATCCGGCGATATGAGTCATCAGTGCAAATGCAAGGAGGATAATCGATATTCCGGGCATCCCCACGATTGCGATCCAGACTGCAACCGGTGCAAGGCCGATTGCAAATCCTAAGTATATATGAGCAAGCCATGTAAAACGTTTTGTGTATGAGTAGAAGAATAGAACAATTAGCAGCGGAAATGAAAGTATAAAGCATATCTTTGAAAGCATCGCCGCAGAGAACACAAGGAGTACTGAAGAAAAGATTGTAAATGCAAGAGCCTCATTCCGTGTTATTGCGCCTGAAGGGATCTCCCTTATAGCTGTCCTGGGGTTACCTGCATCGATATCAGCATCCGCAATTCTGTTGAAGCCCATTGCGGCTGATCTCCCCCCGACCATTGCTATTATAATCCAGAAGACCATCTCAGCGGTAACCGGTTTCTCTCTGATCGCAAGCACAAGTCCTGAAAGAGCAAAGGGCAGGGCAAAAACAGTGTGAGACAGCTTTATCATCTTTGAATAGGTTACAGTTTTTTTTATTATTGCGATTCTTTCTTTCGCCGGTTCCCCTGCATCAGCAAAGGTCCAAGAACAGGCCTTTTTTTCGAGAAGAGCAACAATCATATAAAGTCCCAGCCCCATGAGGCTCATACCTGTAATCCCCACGAAGATCATCACATAATCAGCCCGTGCCCAGGCGTCCATGATCAGGTATCCCAGTCCTGTTGTTGTGGCAAAAGACTCCGCGAAAAAGAGAACGGAGATTGCTGTCCCTGTTGATATCCTTATTGCAGTAAAGCTGTGAGGCAGGGCCGCCGGGAACACCACATGTCTGTATATGTCACCCTGTGTCCCCCCCATAGACTCAACTGAATCGTAATACTTGGTGTTTATTGCTCTTACTCCGTCCCTTGTTGATACAAGAACCTGGAAAAATAGAATTAATGTTATAAGTACGATTTTTGAAATGTCACCAAGCCCGAAGAGGAGAACGATCACCGGCAGGAGCACCATTTTCGGAACAGGGTAGGCCATGAAGATCAGCGGAGCAAAAATTCTGTCCAGTGTCCTGCTGTATCCCAGGGCAGCTCCAAGAGGGAAGGCTGTCATCCATGAGAGGAGAATGCTCAGGCATACACGCCTCAGGCTTATGCTGAAGTGTAGCCAGAAAGTTGAGGTACAGGCCTCTTCAATAAATCTTGCAAGTACAATCTCCGGGTGAGGGAGAATTGGTGATGATGCGATAAGTGCCGCAGCTTTCCAGATGATAAATGTCGCTGCAAGCGCAGTCAGTATACTGAAAAACGGAATTTTCTGCTTCAACCTTTTTCGATGCTCCTTCTGATTGTGCTGCAGGTATTAAAGAAAGATTCGGAATTTCTGAATTCCCGTACTCTACGGTCCCGGTTTTTAATAATTCTGTTTGCTGAACCGGGTCCCGTTGTCATTACCATGATCTCGTCACCAAGAAAAACAGCCTCCTCAATGCTGTGGGTCACTGTTATCATTGTGAGCCCGAGATCTCTCTGGAGATCACTCATGGTGTACTGAAGCCTCTCCCTTGTGAGAGTGTCCAGTGATGAGAAAGGTTCATCCATAAGGAGTATCTCCGTGCCTGCTGCAAGTGCCCGTGCAATGGCAACCCGCTGTTTTTCGCCGCCGCTTAGGTTTGCCGGGTATCTCTCTATATGAGAAGCTATTCCCAGGTCTGAGAGTATTCTTATGGCGGATTCTCTCCTTTCCTCAGAAGGGACCCCCCGTATCTTCATCCCCAGTTCAACATTGTGAAGAACACTCTTCCATGGCAGAAGCCCGTAATCCTGAAGAATGAAAGCAGTGCGGCTCTCGGTACCCCTGACCTCGCGGCCATCAATGAGAACTCTTCCGGATGAGGGGGGTGTGAGTCCAGAAATAATGTAAAGGAGAGTGGTCTTCCCGCATCCGGACGGCCCTATAACTGAAAGTGACATCCCCTGTTTAAGAACAAATGAGATGTCACTTAAAACCGTATTGCCGGAAAATTTTTTGGTAACAGATTCTGCCCGGATCACTTCTGCGGAGACCATGTTATCTTGCTGTAATCAATGGGCTGTGTAATCATACCTTTTCTCTTCATCCAGTCATAAACCAGCATAACGTCTTTCTCAAGAGGAAGATGTGCGTTGTTGTAAACAGGAACCCTGTATGAATCTTTTATGTCAGCAGGGAGACGCATCTTTTCAACCATGAGATTTTTGTATTTTTCAGGGGAGCTGTTTATCCTTTCAACGCTTTTATTATATGCAGCGAAGAATTTTTTCATAGAGTCACTGTTCTTTGAGAGGAAACTCTCCCTGAAGACAATTACGGTTGCAGTTGTGTCCATATCCGTGTCATCCGCAAGAATTTTCGCGCCGTCTTTCACAGCTTTGCTTGCAAGTGGCTCAGGGATCAGCGCAAGTTTCAGTGAGTTTGACATGAGCATCTGCATGCGGACCGGAATAGCTTTAACCTCGACTTTTTTTATTTTTGAGGGATCAATACCCTTTGAAACAAGAATCTTGTCGAGAAAGAATTCAATGATGGAGCCCGTGGATATTGCTACTTCATTGTTCCCGATTTTATCCAGGCTGTCAATCCCGGAATCGGGAGAGGCAAGGAGAGCAAACATTCTGTTCTCCTTCGATGTATGGGATGATTCAATTACAAGTTTACTCCCGGTGCCGTTCTTAACCTGCAGCAGTGAAGTTATAAGGTCTCCGAAGGAACCATCAAGCCCTCCGGAGGTGAGAGATGATTCCTTCTCAAGTGCGCTGTTGAATACTACAAGTTCAACGTCAATACCCTCTGCTTTAAAAATTCCTTCCGAGTCTGCAACAATAAGCGGCAGTGTATCGATAACCGGCAATATTCCTATCTTTATCTTGCCGCTTTCCCCTTTGCATGAGGAAAACACTAAAATTAAAGAGGCAATTATTAATACTGTTTTTTTCATTTAAACTCCGTTTCAGAAGAAGGCTGATCCGTCACATGTAGAGCCTTACGCCGATTCTTGCAATTACACCGGACATGTCGACCTCAACGTTATCCTTATCAGGTTTAATGCTTCTGTAACCCAGGTCAAGTACAAAGTCTACGGCTGAGTTTTCATGGAGTTTACGCGCAACTGAGCCGTATACCTGCCATGCGAAACCTGTGTAAAGGTCATTTCCGTCATCAGTATCTGAAGTATAATCCAGTATCATGAAAGCATAACCAAGGCCTACAGTTAATGAAGGCTCTACATAAATTTTATTCCTGAGGAATGGAAACCTCACCTGCGCGTTGGCAAACAGAGGAAATGTGTATAGATTGGTTTCTGCTTTTAATGAAGCATCTGTTCCTCCGCCTGCTTCAATATCGCCCAGTTTGTTTGACCAGCTTACCCAGAAAAAATCAGCCTCTAATCCGAAAACAAAAACAGGATCAAGATTATATATATAGTTAAGGCTGACATCGAGTCCGAATTCACCGGGATCTTTAGCATAGCCGGCGCCGATCTTTCCAATAAATTCGTTATCTGACGGATTAGTGAATACGTTTTTCTCTCTTGATATTGTGACCCGGTCTGATGCCGGCTCCTGTGCTGAAAGAACAGCCGGGATAAGCATTGTCAGAACAGCTATTAAAGTCATATTTTTTTTCATGCAAAAACCTCCGTTTGGTTAACTCCTGTTATTTTTTCAGGATGTAAAAGCAGAACATCCTGATGATATACATCTTTATAAAAATATTCTGTTATGAAAGTTTGACAATTATGCCGGATGACCGGAGACCTTCAACCTTTTTTTAAATACTGTATTTATCTATTCCGTAATTACAATCCTGAAAGTATCTGATATATTTCTGACATCCTTCATAAAAAGATACAGATCAACAGGGATTGAAGTTGAATTTTTTATCATAAAAACAGCCGTTTTATTATCCCCCAGTTTACGGTCAGCGTTGTTTATCTCTTTAATATTGCTGCTGTATTTTTCGATGAACCTGTCCCACTGCTGAGGCGTGAATATTCTTATGGAGAAGAGTGCAGCATAGCCTGCGGGGAGGTTCACCGGCTGCCAGTCCCTTGACCTTGTGGGGAGAGCAAAAAAAACTGTTTTAACCTTTATATCAGGATCAATTATTTCATCTGTTTCAAAAGATGAATAGTTCAGCCAGTTTTCAGGGAATGTAAACCTGAACCGGTATTTGCTGTTGTAATAATTCAGTCTCTCCCTGAATTCGTCTTTCTTCTCTCCGCAGGATAAAAGAAAGATTATTATGAGGAGTGATAAATAAATAGTATTTTTTTTAATCATTTTATAACTACCACTTGGGTATTATATGAATTAGAAAGCGGGTAATTGCAAGAAAAAAAGTTTTAAAATTAAGCCCGCTCAGGCGGGCTTAATAATTTCATGATAAGTACGGGTCTCTACCTGAATCTGAAATTTTTATCTGCTGCCTGTTCTCTCACGGTTTTGATAATGGCAGTGCCAAGAGTTTCATCTCCCTCCTGCTCCCTGTTTGCTTTTTCTATGTAAGCGCGTCTCTCCATATTAAGTTTATTAATTTTTTCTCTTATTTTCTCTCTGTCAGATGAGAGCTGTTTAACGTATTCCTCGCGCTCCTTTGCATTCATCAATTTCATTTTATCAGGGAGTTCCTCTTTTTTTATGCTCTTCAGATCTATATTTTTATCCTGTACAGCATCGACTATATCCCAGGATGAGTTTCTGTAGTGCGCTGAAGCTTTTGATGCGGCCCTTTCAGAAGCGATTGCGCCGGACATCGATTTTGCATTGCTGTCCTGGATCTCCTGCTCCATCTTCTTCTCCTCCCCTTTAATGCCGTAAGCCAGGTATGTTTTGTTGAGTTCAGCGTTGAGTCTTGCAATCTCGGCATCCTGGGGCGCCACAATATTCATTACCTTGCGGTTATGGTCGATGTTGATATATTTTCCCCCTGTTATATCTGCTCCATGTTTCCAGTATGTTTTTACACCGGTTTCCCTGTCGCCGCAGTATATTGTGTTAACAACAATTCCCTTTGCAGCAGCTTTCCGGCCTGCATCGAGATAATTCACTTCGCCCTGGTTAAAAGGTTCATTCCCTGCAATAAATATAAGTTTGAGACTCCCGCTGCCGCTGTCCCATTTAAGGTTTTTTGCGGCAGAGTCAATTGCCTTTCCGCAGTATTCATCACCGCCATTTGTTGTGAGAGCAAAAAGTTCCGCTGAAATTCTGTCCAGGTCTCCGGTGAAAGGTGTTATCATTCTCATGTAACTTTCACCTTCAGGGATTGAGGATTTTCCATATTCAAAGAGAGAAACTTCCAGTTCGGGAGTTTTTCCGTCTTTTTCAGCAGCGGCCAGTTCATTTACAATTTTCCAGAGCTGGGATTTTGCCTGTTCAATGAGGCCATCCATACTGCTGCTTGTATCAAGAAGCAGCGCTATCTGGATTTTGCCCTTCGGACTTATATCCGGAGCGGCAAATGCAAATCCGGACAGGGTTATTGCTGCTGTTAAAATTATTGCTGTTATAAAAGGTTTCATAATGTTCCTCCTGTTGTTTTATACATCTTTGACAGGAGTGGATGAGAGGCGGTTCCCGATTTTTTATCTTTTTTGAAAATTATTCAGTAATTATGAATTCAACAGTAACTGTGCTGCCCGATCTTCCGGTGATTTTATAAGTTGAGGAGTAATTATTTCGGAGCTTTTTCACCAGTGACTGGAGCTTTTTTTCTTTGATTTTTACAGTATACCGGCCTGCGTTTTTATTGAGAATTATACCATTGAACTCCGTGATTATCTTTTCCGGTGTAATTGATGAAGACCGGCTTATCTCTTTTGCTGAAACAGCTTTTTTCATCTCCCCCTGTGAATCATCTCTCTTTGCCGATTCACTTTTTAGAGCTCCTGCTGCGGCCTTATCAGTATCCCTGTCATATATGAAATCCCCGGCTGATTTTTTATTCATACCGGAAGCAGAATCATTTATTACAGCAGGAGTTTCCTCTTCCACTCCTGAAGCTCTTACATCAGTTTTATCAGCTTCTGTAATATCTTTATCAGAAGATAGCGGTAGCCGTTCACTCTGTCTTTTCTTTTCAGCTGGAGGGAGGAGCTTCCTTCGTTCTTTTATCTGTTCGTCTAAACTTTTAGTCCCGGTTATCACCTGTTCTTCGTTATAAGTTGCAGATTTTTTTACACCGTGAAAAAGAGGAGTATAGAGGAAAAAGATCAGGAGCGCCACAGCAATAACTCCAACAGCTTCAATAGGGAAAGTGAAGTGCTGCCATGCGTCCAGTGCTTTATTGAAATAATTGCGGATCGTGGATTTTTTTTCAAGTGCAATCCGTTTATTAAGCTCTGCAATAAAACCGGCGGGAGCTTTTACAGGCTTAATTTTTTTTACGGTTTTTCTGTATGCGATAAGGAAGCGCAGTTCTTCGCCGCATCTGCCGCATTTCTCAATGTGCTGCATCAGGAATTTATCCTTTTCAGGATCAAGTCCGTTATCTATATATGAGTTTATCAGCTCCCTGGCATCCCTGCATTTCATGGCAGAACCCCTTCAAGGAGACCCCGGAGCCTGTGCCTTCCCCGTGAAATTCTTGACTTAATGGTGCCGGTTTTCACCCCGGTAATAACGGATATCTCTTCATAATCACGACCTTCAAAGTCACGCAGAACAATGAGAATTCTCTCTTCGTCGGGGAGCTTTGCCACTGCCTCCCTGACAGCCTCCTCCTTCTCCGTTTTTTCAAATTCTGCCGCAGGGTTATCACCGTCCCTGTGAATAAAATCGATCATCCCCCCTTCACCCATGGGGAACACCCTCCGGAAATATGACGCGGATAACCTGTTTCTGCAGGTGTTAACTGCTATTGAATACAGCCACGTAGAGAGAGAGGACCGGAATTCAAACCTGTGGATGTTTCTGTGCATTTTAATGAATACATCCTGCGCACAGTCACCTGCTTCATCATAGTCTTTCATTATATTATAGCAGAGGTTGAAAATCATATCCCTGTACCTCTCAACTATTGTTTCAAAGCTGTTCATGTCACCATTTAAAAAAGCAGTGACAAGATCACGGTCATCTTCCCCTTTAATGCCGTTCTCCCTGATCTTTAGACTGAAAAATCCGGGGAACGTTCTCATTTTTTTTATTGAGCGGAGAAAAATATTTATTATTACCGGGAAATATTTCCACGCAATGAGTAACGGGTTTGAAGGTTGTATATGTACAGTTACAGATTTCATCTGAAGGGCTTATATCATACAACCTGTCTGATAACAAGGATTTTTTCAGGCTTGACATAACTTTTCCCATGTGACATATTTTCATCAATTCTAAAAGGCGGCGCTCAGATGAAAAAAAACAGGCATATCTTCCTTTTTATATTTCTGGCATTTATCCTGGTTTTCACAGGTCTTAATGAAGCTTTTGATCTTGTGCAGTGCAATATGCGCAGAAACTACAAAAGCATGGAGGACAGGGATATACAGAGAATAAAAGATAAGATCGCCGACCTTGAAAAGGATCAGATAAAAGATGTATCAACAGTTAAGCGTCTTGCTGATCAGTATGCACTGTTGGGGAGAACCTTCCTTGAGCGGAAGATGTGGGAACAGAGTATTGAATGCTACCTTAATGCCGAGAAGTACGGCGGTAACGGCGCTGCTATTATGTATGCACTCGGTTTAGGTTATGCGAACAGGGGATATGAGCGGGACAGTGAAACCGATTTTGCAAAGGCCGAGGAGTACTACAGGAAATCACTTGAGAAGAAACCGGGCTATGATGATGCTTTATATGGCCTTGGTATTCTTATGTATTATCACCGTAACGGGAAGGATGAGGGACTCCGGCTGGTAACCGAACTGGCGATGAAGAACCCCGCATATTACCCCGCAAGGTTTGCAATGGCAAGGTTCAATTACGAGAATGGGGATCTGCACAGGTCTCTTCAGTTGTATCAGCAGCTGCAGCAGGATCTTGACAGGCTTCCGAAGTCGGAGATAATAAATAATTTTAAAGAGCAGTGCTCCGCGAATATCGCAAGGATTACAACAGAGCTTTCAGTGAGATAGATTCAGCGCCAGTCCCATTCCTCGTCAGGGAGCGGCCTGTTTATGCGTTTATCCTTTGTCTCCTCCAGATATCTCTCCTTGAGAATAACAATGTCAACTCTTCTGTTGTAAGCGCGCCCTTCAGGTGTGCTGTTGTCCTCAATGGGGCGGAATTCACCGAATGCGGCTGATGAAATCTGCTTCTGGTCAACAGACTCCTCCTCGCTAAGGTGCTGGAGAACAGAGAGACTCCTTGCAGAAGAGAGATACCAGTTGGTTTTAAAACCGTCCCTCAGCATTGTGGCGGAAACAGGCCTGTTGTCTGTGTGGCCCTCTATCCTTATAAAGTTAGGGACATTTTTTATTATATTACCCACCTTCGCAAGTACAGGGAACATCTCCTCTCTGAGAGCTGCTGAGCCGGGATCAAAAAAGAAATCTGATGCAAGGCTTATGATAAGCCCTCTCTCATCCTCTCTTATCGAGATATACTTTGCCTGAATTTCGGCCTTGAATGCCTCCTGGGCTTTTGCCATCTTTTTCCCAAGGGCTTTATTCTTTTCAGAAGAGGGGAGGGCTGTAACATTGTGCCCCATCTCAGCCATTTTACCCCTGGAGATTGTATTCCCACCCTCCATCATACCAAGATTCCCTCTGAATGAACTTATAATCATTTTAAAGTCATCAGCAGTGGCTACGGTCTCCTCCCCCATGAGGATGATGAAGAAACACATGAGGAGGTTGTTCATATCCCCCATTGTAACCATCCATCCCGGGGGGCCTTTGGGAGCGCTTTTTTTGCGCTTCTTTTCTTTAGCCATCAGCTTGCTCCACCCTCTTCATCCGCGATTCCAAGCCTCAATACCGGCGGCAGGAATGAGACCAGTTTTTCTTTAAGAATACGGGGGTTTTCCCCTGCCTGAATAGAAAGAATGCCCATGAGTATCATGCTCTTCATCAAAACTTCTTCGTTTGTCTGAGTTTCAAGGTTTGCAGCCATAGGTGTAAAAACGAGGTATGCAAGAACAGCTCCATAGAATGTTGTAATAATAGCAACAGCAAGATAAGGCCCCACCATGGACTTGTCATTAAGGTTAACGAGCATAAGAACAAGTCCCATAAGTGTACCAATCATACCGAATGACGGCGCGAGTCCGGCAAAATCGTCGAATATTTTTTTATTAGTGTCATGGCGGTTTGCCATTTCGTCTATCTCTATCTCCATGATTGCCCGTACAAGCTCAGGATCTGTTCCATCAACTACAAGCTGCAGTCCTTTTTTCAGGAATGGCTCATCAAGCGCTTCAAGGTCATCGTCCAGTGAGAGTAGCCCCTCTCTCCTTGTTTTCTCGGAAAAAGATACCAGTGTAACAATCATCTCTGTAAGGTTGAATTTCGATGGGAAGATTGTAAGCCTCATAAGCCCAGGAATCTGAGCAAGACTTGAAAAGGGGTATGCAACCATCATGGCACAGAAAGCTCCACCTACCGTAACCATAACTGAAGGGGCGTCCCAGAACATCAGAACATTACCCCCCGCGACAATGATGGCCATTATAAGAACCGAAAAACCTGCGCTAAGACCTATTATAACAGCTATATTCATTTTTAACCTTCAACAATTTTATGTGATTAAAAAAAGATTCTATATCACCTTATTATGATATCTGAATAAAGGTTTGATAAGGTTCTGAACAAAAAGATAAGAAACCCGAAAATTCTAAAAAGACATAATCCGTTTATACTTATCATCTGTTTTTATATAGTCAAGTTATTTTAACACTTTTAGCTGTAATTTTGTATTTGTTTACAGGTTTTAATAAATATTTGAATTTGAATATCAGCTTGACTACGGTGTATCAAAAACGTATTATTAAAGGGTAATTTGATGTTTTTGCAGAACAACTTAAAGATCTGTGAATCCGGAGGGGCATTATGGATGTTTATAATCCGATTTTTAAAATCAGCTGGCCCGGCCCCGGTGTACTGGGGATTTCAATAGTTCTTTTTATGCTTTTTATGGGTATAGCGGTATATCTGCTCCTTCTCTATTTAAGGATGAAGGAGAGGGAGAGGCTGCATAATTATCAGCTGTTTCTGTTTCAGGTTAAGCGCAAAGGGCTTAATAATTTTCAGATAAAGATTTTAAACAGTATGGCGGAGCAGATGAATAAAGCTGACCCTACCCGCATTGTTGCCAATGCGGCACTCTTTGAGTCTATGCTTTCCAATTTTATGGAATACCTGCTGAAAAGCAGGGAGGATATCGATGACAGAAAGGTTATATGCCGCGATCTCCTCACAATTTATGAAAAATTGTACGTAAGAGCTGCTTACAGGGAACCCCTGGAATCGATGTCCGGAATTGAGGACGGGCAGATTCTTTATGTTGCGTCAGGTACCGGTAAAATATATATCGGAAAAGTCAGCGGGAGAGGGAAGGAGGTTCTTGCCCTTCATCTGTTTACCCAGGCAAGAAATCTTAAAGATTTTAAAACAGGGGATCAGGTTGAGATTTTTATAATGAGGGTTAATGACGCTGAGTATAAAATCAGCACAAAATGCGCCGGACTGGAGGATAACCGGATCCTTGTTGCCGTATCCGCGAATATAGTAAGAGATAAGGAGCAGAGGCATCCCTATGTAAGTGTTGTTATACCTGCTGTTATTACGCAGGGTATAGCAAGCGGCCTGGAGGATGAAGAGCAGTTTGAGGGTACTATTTATCGTATAAACGAGTTTGAATGTGAACTCCGCACAGAGACCCAGATGCCCTTTGAAAGGGAATATACAATAGTTTTTGAAATTTCGGATTATGCATTCAGAGCCGTGGGTAAAGTAATCGCGTCACGGACAGTGGAGCAGGAGAAGGTTTATTATGTGACCCTGAAGTTCAGGGATATGTCAAGGCCGGCAATGGCAGTACTATCAAATTTTATAATGGAGCATCTATGATTAGTTTTTTATTACTCTTCGGTGGGATAGCTGTTATAATATTAAGTGCAGACTGGCTGGTTGACGGCGCATCATCACTGGCAAAGAGGTTCGGTATTTCGGATATTGTTATTGGTCTCACTATTGTTGCATTCGGTACATCCTCCCCTGAACTTGCGGTAAACATCTTTTCAGCATTAAGGGGTGCTACAGATATTGCAATAGGAAATATAATCGGAAGTAATATATGTAATATACTTCTGATACTGGGTGTGTCATCTTTAATATATCCCCTTGCAATCAACAATAATACAAAATGGAAAGAGATCCCCCTGAGCCTTCTGGCTGCGGTTGTTCTTCTTGTAATGGCTAATGATGTCTTCATCAACAAGGAACAGACAGGAGATTTTCTTTCAAGAGGAGATGGACTTGTATTGTTATGTTTCATGATGATTTTTTTATCCTATACATATATATTGGCGTTAAAAGGTGAAGTCGCGGTTGAGGAACATGTTGAGATAATTCCTGTGTGGAAGAGTCTTGCCCTTATAATTGCGGGTCTCACCGGCCTTTTTCTCGGCGGTAAGTATCTTGTTGAAGGAGCTGTTGATATCGCCAGGATGATCGGTATGAGTGAAAAAGTGATCGGCCTTACAATAATTGCGGTAGGGACATCGCTTCCGGAGCTTGCCACATCAGCTGTTGCTGCATATAAGAAGAAGACGGATATCGCTGTGGGGAATGTGATCGGTTCCAATATTTTCAATATATTTTTTGTACTGGGGGTCACCTCAGTGATAAATCCTCTCCCCTTTAATAAAACAGTAAATGCAGATATGGCTGTCTGCATTGCAGCAAGCCTTCTTCTATTTATGACAACCATGACTTTCAGAAGAAGCTCTATCGACAGGGGGGAGGGGGCTTTTTTTCTCGTTCTCTATGCATCGTACATCGTTTACCTTGTGGTGTGAAGGGAGGCTTCGGATTATTGCTGTAACTTTATTTGATTTTTTTTATCAATAACGGTTTATTATAGTTAATCATTTCATTTAAATTCCGGTTTACCGGGTAATAAAAATTACTGGAGGATATTATGAGCTACTGGTCTGAAGTTAAAGAAGTCGCAATGAAGGGTTTTGATCTTGCGTTAGCCAATCTTAAAGAGACAACAGACTTTGCGATTGAAAAGGGTAAGGAGGGGGTGGCCTATGTTCAGCTGAAAAAAGATCTCTTTCTCGCCCAGAGAGAGCTTCATAATCTGCTTGCCGATCTCGGTGATGTGGTGAATGAGATCTATAAAGTGAAAGGTGATATTTATTCCAACGATAAAGTGAAAGAATCCGCTGAAAAAATCGCTGCTGCTGAAGCAAAGTGTAAAGAGATTGAAAGTAAAATGAATGAGCTTTTAAAAAAAGCGTGATCCCTGATAGATATTTATGTTTTAGAATGAAAGCAATTGCATTATCAATAACCGGTGCGATGCTTATGATTATGCCAGGCTGTAACGGCCTGGTTAACTCTCTCTCTTTCTTCCCTGACCGAAACTATCTGCTGAATAGTGACAGTCTGCCACCGCAGGTTGAAGAAAAGATTATTGCCACACCTGACGGGGTAAATCTTCAGATTCTGTATTTCAGGCATAATAAGGGGAGCGGAAAAGTCGTTGTTTATTTTCACGGGAATGCCGGGAATCTTTATGGCAGAATAGATGAAGGAGAGCGGATTTTCAGCATGGGTCACGATGTTGTGATCTCCGGCTATAGGGGGTACGGTAGAAGTTCCGGTGAGCCCACAGAGGGGGGAGTTTATATTGACGGCAGAACTGTCTGCGGATATGTCAGAGATACTCTGGGCTACCCGGTAAATAAAATTTTTATTTACGGCAGGTCCATCGGCACAACTGTTGCAGTGGATGCAGCAATGGGGAGAGAATGCGGAGGGGTGATCCTTGTTACACCTTTCTCTTCAGCAGTGGATTTTATAAAAGAGAAGTATCCCGATCTTTTCAGCGGAATCGGTTACGGTCATTTTGAGTCGGAGAAAAAAATTAACCGGCTGAAGGCACCGCTACTTGTAATTCACGGAACATCTGATGAAATTGTACCGTATAAATTAGGTGTTAAGCTGTATAATGCTTATAACGGTGAGAAGGAGCTGGTTACTATTGAAAACGGGATGCATAATGATTTGGAGCTCACTGATCCTGTGATATTCTGGGGCGCTTTCGAAAAATTTATCAGGTTGAAGTAAAGGAGTTTTAATTTTCCTTAGTCCCGGTTTATTCCGGCATATCAGGCTTTGATGTTTTCGGTAAACTCTGTTTTTCGTCACCGTCTTTGAAATAGCGGGGATAGAGCCTTTTTGCACAATCAGGGCATAGGCTGTGGCTGAATTCAACCTCGCTGTGATCGCGTATATAGATTTCCACCTGCTGCCAGTATCCGGTGTCGTCCCGGATTTTTTTACAGCCTGAACATATTGGAATAATACCTCTCAATGTTCTAATTTGCTCGAGAGCTCCGTTTAATTCATTGATTTTTTTCCGGAGAGTTTCTTCAGCTCTTCTGCGTTTTTTGATTTCTCTTAGAAGCAGGAAGATAAAGCATAATGTTGCTATAAATGCAGTTGTAACAGCTGAGAATAGCCATAATTGCCGTTGCTCCTGCTGGCGTGTAATAAATATAATTTCCTGGGATCTCCAGCTGTCAATAATGGCCTTGTAGGTTCCATCCTCTCTGATATCCCGTAAAGCCATGTTGATTTCATTAAGCAGAGAGATATTCCCTTTCTTAACAGCAATTGCTGAATGGTTCACTGAGACAGGTTTTTCAACCAGCTTCACTCCATGAATTTTATTTTCTGATAATACAAACCCCCCTACCCATCGGTCTGCAATGACTGCATCTATCTCACCGGCAATCAGCTTATTAAAACCACTGAAATAATCCGTAATGATTTCTATTGTGACTTGAGGAACTTCCTTAATCAAGAGAACCGGTAATCCTTTAGCCTCAACTCCGACTTTTTGTTTTTGCAGATCCTGAATAGATCGGATGTTATAGCAGTCGCTGGAGATGAATATGCTGAACTCAGAAAGCAGGAGAGGTTCGGAAAAATCGAAAATTTTCATCCGCTCTGGATTAGAATTGATCTGAATCAGAGCATCCGCTTTTCCTTCTAAAACGAGCTGTTGAGCCTTTTCCCAGTTCATTAAGCGGATTACCACAGGCCGGTGCATTCGGCCGGCTATTGCTTCAGTAAGTTCAACTGCCAGTCCTGAGGCTTTTCCATTTTTTATATAATTTAAAGGGGGAAGCGAGCTGTTTCCCAAAAAAATAACAGGTTGATTTGTCTGATTCTGCTGTGCAGATAATACAGTGGCCGATATGAGCATTACCATTACAGATAAAACAATTAGCCGTTTAAATATCAGGATAAGTTTCTTGTAAAATAAACTTTTCATTTGATTCACTTTCAGCTCGGTTTTGGTTCTCCCTCCCGAAGAGGTGAAGCGGGAGAGAACATGCAAATAGTATATGGTTATTTCACCTGATTTTCCACCGTTATTGAAATATAGTTTAAAATATTAAATATGGGAGGAGAATCAAATATAAAAATACTCTTAGTTTTTGATATATTAAGGAAAGGCAGTAATTTATGAAAGTTGATGATGACATATACAGGGAGCTTCTTGATGAAGCGAGTGATCCAATATTCAGTTTCCTTCGTGATGGAACCTACCGCTATGTAAACAAAGCGTTTGCTGAAAGTATAGGGAGAAAAACTGAGGAGGTAATAGGGAGGAGAATCCGGGATATATTTTCAAGCGACGAAGCTGACAGGCGTTATGCGGCTGTTAAACATGTTTTTGAAACAGGTAAAGAAAAATCTATAGAGGATAAGGATGAATCGGGAGATGCCATTTCATATTATCTGACTTCTGTTAAACCTCTTTTTGATGATACAGGAAATGTTTATGCGGTGATATGTATCTCCAAAGATATAACTGATCTGAAAAATGCAGAGGAGAGGCTTGAATATTATGCTACAACAGACGATTTTACCGGATTTGTGAACCGGAGAACCGGGCTTGCAATACTCGAAAAGATCCATGAATTCTCTTTGAGAAACGGCAGGCCCTTTGCAATATGTTATGTGGATATTAATGATCTTAAGGCAGTGAACGACACTTATGGTCATTCGGAGGGGGATATTCTTATTACTGCTGCATGCGATGCCATGAGGGAGTCTATAAGGCAGATGGATACACTCTGCAGGATGGGGGGGGATGAGTTCCTGATACTTTTTCCTGAGTGTGATCTTGCTGATGCTGAACTGGTGTGGTACAGGATTACTGAAAAGCTGGCTGATTATAACTCCCGGAGTTTTAAGCCGTACAAAGTCAGTATGAGCCATGGTATTCTTGAATATTCACCGGCTTCAAGAGATACCATTGAACTTCTTCTTAAAAGAGTAGATGCATTAATGTATACCGAGAAAAAGAATTATAAACAGAAAAAGAACAGACGTGAAATGAACGGGGAGTTTTACTGATTGCCCCTCTGAACTTCGGGCATCTCCCCCGCGGACGGGGGAGAATAATTAACGCTACATCATACGGCTTAATCTTTTGTTTATCTCTCTTAAAAATCCCTCTGTGTTTACTGTGATGAGGTCTTTGTCAGAGCATAGCATGGCAAGATCCTTTGTCATTATACCGTCTTCAATTGTCTGTATGGAGGCTTTTTCAAGTTTGTCCGCGAAAGCAGTCAGATCCGGAAGGCCGTCAAGTTCCCCTCTCTTCCTGAGAGCTCCGCTCCAGGCGAAGATTGTTGCCATGGAGTTGGTTGATGTCTCCTCACCTTTAAGGTGCTTGTAGTAGTGCCTCTGCACTGTGCCGTGAGCAGCTTCATATTCATAATAGCCTTCAGGAGACACAAGAACTGAAGTCATCATTGCAAGGCTTCCGAATGTTGTTGCAACCATGTCTGACATCACGTCGCCGTCATAGTTTTTGCATGCCCAGATAAATCCCCCCTCTGAACGCACAACGCGCGCAACAGCGTCATCGATAAGTGTATAGAAGTATTCGAGCTTTGCTGCATCGAATTTTTCTTTATACTCCGCATCATAAATTTCCTGAAATATATCTTTAAATGTATGGTCATACTGTTTTGAAATTGTGTCCTTTGTGGCAAACCAGATATCCTGATTAACATCAAGAGCGTAATTGAAGCATGAACGCGCAAAGCTCTTGATCGAATTATCAATATTGTGCATCCCCTGGATTACGCCGGGCCCGTCAAATTCATGAATTGTCTGCCTTGTAACCTCACCCTTGTCAGATGTGAAAACAAGTTCGGCCTTCCCTTTCCCCGGTACCCTGTATTCCACGTTTTTGTAAACATCTCCATAGGCGTGCCTTGCGATTGTAATCGGTTTTTTCCAGGCGGGAATAAATGGTGTTATGCGGCTAACTGTGATTGGCGCTCTGAAGACAGTACCGTCAAGGATCGCTCTTATCGTTCCGTTAGGGCTCTTCCACATCTGTGTGAGGCTGTACTCCTTCACCCTTTCTGCATTAGCTGTTATTGTGGCGCATTTAACTGCTACTCCATATTTTTTTGTGGCGTTTGCCGAGTCAACTGTAACCTGATCTTTAGTCTTCTCCCTGTATTCGAGGCCGAGATCATAGTAGTCGGTTTTCAGATCGATATACGGCTCAAGAAGTATATCCTTGATAAACTTCCAGATGATCCTTGTCATCTCATCGCCGTCCATCTCGACGAGTGGTGTTGTCATTTTTATTTTTGCTGACATTAAAATCTCTCCTTGTTTCATATAAAATCAGTATGATTGCGTATATAACCGGCAGGGGTATTTTTTTGTAGATAATATTTTTCTTGTAAATACTAAAATGGGTTTTATAACTATTTTTTAAATATATATTTGAAGGTGAAATATGATTGAAATTGATATTCCCGGAATAAAGAAGATAAGCGCTGAACATCTTGTTCTCGATTACAATGGAACAGTTGCTGTAGACGGACATCTTATATCCGGAGTAGCAGATCTCCTGAATCTGATTTCATCGGCACTTGAAGTGCATGTCATCACTGCTGATACATTCGGAAAAGCGGCAGCAGAGATTGCCGGTGTAAAATGCACTTTTGATATAATAGGTACAGGAGATCAACAGAAACAGAAGGCTGATTTTATTGCTACTCTCGGGCCTGAAAAGGTAATAGCTATTGGTAACGGATATAATGATGCAGCAATGCTGAGTGATGCAGCGCTCGGAATTGCTGTAATCCAGAAGGAGGGGGCATCTGTAAAAACTGTTGCGGCAGCGGATATTGCTGTCACATCAATTAAAGATGCTCTGGAGCTTCTCCTTAATCCGCTGAGAATAGCCGCTACCCTGAGAGGGTGATTCTTCCGTAGAGGATTATTCTCCGGTATAATCTGTGAATTCCGGACTCACCAAAACTTTCTCTTTCATGTGGAGAGGCAGCGGTGCGGTAACAGTAATCTGCTGGTGAGTCATGGGATGTCTGAATGATAAATAATGAGCGTGCAGTGAAATATTACCATCTTCGAAAATTTCTTTTGAACCATAAAATTTATCGCCTATAATCGGTGTGCCAAGTGATGAAAGCTGCACTCTTATCTGGTGGCGTTTCCCTGTAATCAGTTCCACCAGAATAAGAGCGGAAAATCCTGAGGTATCCATAATCCGGTACCTCAGTGAAACAGCCTCAGCACCGGGAGCGTTTTCATACGCAATATATCCCCTGTCCCGTTTGCGCACAATATACTGATTAAGATTAATCCATTGATTATCCGCAGTTTTTCCCGGAGGAGGAGAAACAAGGGCGCAGTAAAACTTCCGTATTCTCCTCTCCTTTATATCCTCTGAAAGCCTCCCTGCTGCCACAGGCGTTTTCGCGAAGAGCATAATCCCTGACACCGGCCTGTCAAGCCTGTTCAGCGCAACACAGTAAACATCACCATCTTCGCCGCATTTTTCTTTCAGGTAATCAGTAACTGCTTCCTGCAGAGAAACCCTGCCCGTGCTGTCCCGCTGGGCAAGCATCCCTGCAGGCTTATTCACTGCGATTATATATTCATCTTCATAGAGAATCTCAGGCAACTCCGGCCCTCTTCTTAAATTCTTCAATGCCTATCTCGTCGATAAGTCCCCCTATGCGCTGATTCTTCTTCCCGTTCTCTTTATAGAATTTTATTATTCTGTCGACAACTTCCAGTGCTTCCTCTTCCGGAACATCTTTCATAAGTTCAACAGCAAGCCTCGGTTTCGAGCCTCCGTTGCCGCCGACGAGTATTCTCCATCCGTTCTTCATACCCACAAGGCCGATATCCTTGATGCATGTTTCAGCGCACTGGTTCGGGCAGCCGCTTACGCCGAATTTGAATTTGCTCGGAAGCTCCATACCGTGGTATATGCTGTCCAGCTTCATCCCGAGCGACAGGCTGTCCTGTATCCCTCTTTTGCAGAATGTTGTGCCGGGGCATGCTTTGATGCTCCTTACGCACAGTCCCACACCGGCTCCCGGAGTCATGCCAAGGTCGTTCCATACATTATCCACGTCCTCTTCTTTAAGCCCGACTATGGCGATTCGTGCAGCGCTTGTGATTTTAAGGGCTGCCACATTGTACTTCTCAGCCACGTCAGCAAGTTTTCTAAGCGTATCAGGGGAAACAACTCCGCAAGGTATATGGGGTGCAACCGCGTAGGTTTCTTTGTCTCTCTGGATGATTACACCCTTCTCTCCATCCTGCATCATAAAAAGCCTCCTGTAGTTTTATATTTTACAAAATAGTTCTGAAGTGGGGATTCTTCAACGAAAAATTTTAATCCCCGCCTGGCGGAATAACTGTGAATATCATATATTGAGTATTTTCTGCATTTCAGCACTGCTCCCTGCAGTCAGATAGGGTTTCATGAACATGAAGTAGCTCCTTACACCTTTTTCAATAAGAGCCTCCGGGTCTGTTTCACCTGCCGCCCGGAGAAAAGATAACCGGTAATCACTGATAATCCAAAGGTTCTCAAGGTAACAGTCTCTCTCCACCGGTGAATTAAATTTTTTTAAAATCCCTTTTTCTTCGAGGAGGAGAGTGAGAGATTTGAGTTTTTCACTTTTAAGCCTGTAGTTGTCTCTGTATCTTTTTTCAAGCTCCTCATCCCTGTCCAGAAGCATTGACACATCGTAATAAAATGATCGGTATTTGTAATACAACAGATATATCCTGTGTATGATCTCAGCGTATTTAGCGATGCTGTATGATGAAAGATCTCCAGCGAACAGTTCCCCGAACTCTGATGTTATTCTTTCAAATATTTTCCGGATTATCTCCTCTTTGTTTTTGAAGTGGTAGTAGAAAGTGCCGGGGCTTATGCCGAGTCTGTCGATTATATGATTTGTTGTAATCCTGTGAATCCCGATTTCATTAGTGAGTTCTATTGTTGCATCGATAATTTTATTTTTCATTGTTTGTTCCTGTTATAAAAATGGCTGTTGATTTAATATTTTTACTGTCGTCTCTTCGGTAATTATTCTTTTTTTTCAACGGCTACCTCTATCTTTTATTTAATCTGATAATTACTCGAAAAAACCATTGTTTCGAGTAATTATTCGAGATTCAAGGATAATTACACTTTTTTTTATTTTTTTTATAAAAATGGTGGTTATCTGAAAACAACAGGTTAAAATCAGGGGATTAATAACAAGGATGGTTATATGGCACTGAAGGTACATGAAATTTTTTATTCTCTGCAGGGTGAAACTACAACTTCCGGATTTACCTCTGTATTCATCAGGCTTGCCGGATGTAATCTGGACTGCATCTGGTGTGATACCCCGCAGGCTAAGTCCGGCGGAATTGATATGACTATTGATGAGATCATGGCAAAAGTGGAATCGCTGGAACCATTTAATCATATCACCCTAACAGGTGGTGAGCCTCTTATTCAGGGTGAGGCAATGGAGCTTCTGGACAGGCTTACTGATAACGGCTATGATGTGCAGGTTGAGACAAACGGAAGTGTCATCTTTGACAGTATGCCCCGGGGTGTAAGAATCATTGCAGATGTCAAAACTCCTTCAAGCGGGCAGGAGGGCTCGTTCAAAATTGAAAATATTAAATTTCTTAAAAAGTACGATGAGGTGAAATTTGTTATAGGAATCATGGAGGACTATCAGTTTGCCAAGGATTTCATAAAAGCCCATCTTGCAGGAGTGGAGTGCGTCATAAATTTTGCTCCTGCGACAAAACTTATGGAACCCTGGGCCCTTGCGAATCTTATCATAAAGGACAGGCTTAACGTAAGGCTGAACATTCAGCTCCACAAAGTCGCGAATTTTCAGTGACAGAGGTTAATTCTCCACTCAAATTGTTGTTGAAGATAAAGAGGTATTTAAGAATATGTTGTAACTCCTGAGTTTTCAGGTGTTCAAATAATACGATTTCTCACATTTGTTGGAAATGACAATGTTTGAATTCTATAATTATAAGCAAATAACAAAGGAGCATAATCAATGGATTACGTCGGACATGTAATCAGGCCCCCATCTGAGGGATACAGCATGATAATTCAGGTCACAGTGGGATGTTCGCATAACATGTGTACCTTCTGCGGCGCATATAAAGATCTCAAACCTAAGTTCTGGGTAAAGGACTGGGAAACGGTTAAGAGAGATATTGACGAGGCATCCGGTTACAGGTACGGATTCAAGAGAGCTTTCCTTGCTGATGGAGATGTGCTGATTCTTCCCACAGAGGATATCCTGCGTATTATGAATTATATAAAGCAGAAAAATCCGAATATTGAGAGCATTAATGTTTATGGAAATGCGAAAGCTATTCTCCGCAAATCTCCCGAGGACCTTAAGGCCCTGCATGAAGCGGGATTGAATGTAATTTACCAGGGGATTGAGAGCGGCAATAAAGATGTGCTCCGCAAAATACGCAAAGGTGCTTTCCCTGAAAAGATGAAGGAGGCTGCTGCCAAAGTTATTGATTCAGGAATCAAGCTTTCACAGACTGTTCTTCTCGGCATAGGCGGCAAGGAGATGTCATTCGAGCATGCACGTGACACAGGACGCCTTCTTGGTGAGATGTCGCCGGACTTCGCGTCAGCTCTTACAGTGATGATACTTCCGAACACTCCGCTGTTTCAGGAATACAGGGAGGGTAAGTTTGTTCTCCCGGATAAGTTTGAGCTTCTTGAAGAGCTTAAGATTATCATCAAAAACATGAATGTAAGAAGGAAGTGCTACTTTACCTCCAATCACGCGTCGAACTATCTTCCGATAAAAGCTAATCTCCCTGAAGATCAGGCTGCTGTGCTTAAGATGATAGACAAAGTTGTCACAACAAAGAATGAGAGTATACTCAGGCGGGAAGAGACAAGGGCGCTGTAGAGAAACAGTATCTGTTTTTGAATGACTCGATTTTATAAATAAATAAAAGCCGGTTTTTTAAGGAGGAAATTATGGATGATTCCATGGAGAAAGCTCTCAGGCAGATGGCTGAGGAGTTGAAAGATAATCCAGCCCAGGATAAGCTGAAGCTTATTGAAAAAGTCAGCAGGGATTGTAATCTCACACCTGTACAGACTGAATTTTTAACTGACAAATATCTGCTGAACGCTTAAAAAGTTTTTACGCATAACAGGGCCGGAGAGGATAAAACAGCCGTTTTATTCATCCGGCTTTTTTATTTCTAAGAAGTCTGCAAAGAGCTGCACTTTCAGAATAAAATAAATTTGACCATCAATGATTTACAGATTAATGATATTTGATCCGGCAGATTCCGCCAGCGCTGTTTGGTTGACGCTATGCCTTCAGATATAAGGAGATTCTTATTCCCGCTTCCCGGAGAATATTACCCGTCAATAAGTTTAACAATGGAGGGCATGGTTGAAACTATATCTTTC
The DNA here is from genome assembly GCA_002418835.1 of Spirochaetia bacterium UBA5763. GTDB lineage: Bacteria > Spirochaetota > UBA4802 > UBA4802 > UBA5550 > UBA5550. The sequence goes on from DIEX01000018.1 coordinate 121,615, forward strand.
ATAGCAGATGTAACTTCTTCAATCCTTGATTTTACAGACTCGATGCTTTTATCTGTCTCGTCGTCACTCTTCCCGTTCCTCTTTTTTTCTTCAAGGATGTCAAGTGTTTCAAAAAAATCCATGAGGTATATATTGAACCGCTCACATGCATCATTTACCATATTGTAAATTCTTACAGTTTCAGGATTTTCAGATTCAACATTTTTCATTTTAAGTATGTATAAAGGCTTCATTTAAGCTCCTCTTGATTAAAAAGTAATCATCAGCCTCTTTCGTTTCTGAAAGCAGAATCTTTAATTAACTTTATTTTTGTTTTTTCTTTTAAGCGAGATATTATAAATATACAAAAGGAATTAAGAATTGTTTAATATTTTTTAAAAATCATAAACCCTGTGCCAATAATAGTTGCGTCTTTTCCGGGTATTTTATTCACTGCCGCCGTATATCAGGTGCAATTTTGTATAAAACGCTCTGAATAATTGCAGGAGTAAAAATGAAAAAAATTTATGTAATAGGCCATAAAAATCCGGATACGGATTCCATAGTCTCAGCAATAGCGTATGCTGCTCTAAAGCAGGAGCTTGGTGAAAAAAATGTATTCCCCGCCAGGGGGGGGAAAGTCAACCTCCAGACAGAATATATACTTCAAAGATTCAATGTCCCCCAGCCTGAATTTGTCAGCGACCTCGTCCCGCGTGTTAAACATCATATGAGCGGGGAACCTGTCACTCTGCCGCACGGCACTCCTCTGTGGGAGGCAATGCAGGTGCTTTCCAGCAACAGGTTCAGGATGATTCCATTAATCGGTGATGATAACAGGTACCTGTCGACTCTTCATCACAATACTTTCGCTGAACATATACTGAAGAAAATAGATCCCCAGAAGAACAGCGTTATATCAACATCAGTAAGCCATCTCACAAAAACTCTGAGGGCTCAGCCTGTGGTTATAAGAAACGAGAAGGATGTTTTCAGCGCACAGATAGTTGTCGGGGCATCTGAAATTGAAACTCTCAGGGAATTTATAGATCTAATGCCTGTTGATAACACCATCGTAATAGTAGGAGACAGGGAGGATATCCAGAGGTACGTAATCGAACGAAAAGTCCGTGTGCTCATCGTTTCTGCCGGAAGAATGATAAGCAAGGAATTGAAGGAGCTTGCCGCGAAAAATAATGTATCGGTTCTTACTACACCGTTTCACACCGCCGGGGCTTCATGGCTTGCTCTCCATTCAATGCCTGTGCATTACGCGGGGGATGCCACACTTAAGCCGGTAGCTGCTGATGATTATATCAGGAATATCAGGGAAAGGTTTTCAGATTCTGTTTCCCGTTCTCTCCCTGTTGTTGATGAAGATATGAAGGTTATAGGTGTTCTCTCCCAGAGTGACCTGATGAAGGAACCCAATGTGGGAGTTATACTTGTTGACCATAATGAACTGACACAGGCTGTTGATGGAATTGAACAGTTGCGGATAGTTGAAATTATAGATCACCACAGGCTGGGCAACCCGCCCACCGGTTACCCGATCACATTTATAAACAGGCCTGTGGGTTCAACATCAACAATTATAGCAAATCTTTACAGGGACTACATGATTCCTGTAAGAAAGGATATTGCATCAATTCTCCTTGGGGGTATTCTCTCTGATACGCTTATACTCAGGTCAGCAACAACAACACGGATTGACATTGATACTGCTGAATACCTCTCCCAGATTACAGACCTGGACATGGAGGAGTTCGGCAGGGACATAACATCCGCAGCTTCAATGATAAGCAGCAAGCCGGTGGAAGAGATTGTAAACATGGATATGAAGCTCTATAATGAGGGCGTTTATTCATTCGCTGTGAGCCAGGTTGAGGTAAACTACCCTGATGAAATAATGGAGAGGTCGGATGCCATTCTTGAACACCTTGCAGATATTGCCGAGCAGAAGGATCTCCTCTTCGGTTCACTTCTTGTTACAGATTTAAATCAGTTAAGCAGTTATCTTTTTATTAAAGGTAAGGATGATTTTATAAGAAAAATCGAATATCCTAAACATAGTGATCATGTGTATTTCCTGAAAGATGTTCTTTCCAGGAAAAAGCAGCTTATGCCGTATATAGCGGATATTATCAGAAGATTCTGATTTTTAAAGAAGATGCTCTTTTCACTTGACAGGGCTCTAAAAGCAGATAGTATTAGAAAAAAGCATTTATAAATAAACGGAGAGAAAAATGGGCAGGATTTTATTGTTTTTGATTACTCTTTCACTAATTCTTACAGGGTGCGGCGGAATAGAAATTCAGATTAAGGACAATTATGTTTACAGCCCTTCATCACATCTGAAAAACAAGTACCCCACAAGTGTTGCATTAACCGGTTCGTATAAATCTAAAAAAATTGTTTTAAAGGATGATATCCTTGATATCTGCAAGGCTGAACTTGACTCTCTTAAGCTTTTCAGAGAAGTGGGCGTTAAAACCACTCCCGGTTATGATGTGGTAATTGATATGAATTTTTCTGACGTGGAGCAGAATGATAAACCGGGACTTTCACTGAGCATAAATATGAAACAGCTCCCTGATAAAAAACTTATTTATAAGAATAAATACATTCAGATTGGTAATGATGCGAGTTTTAAAACAGCAGATGGTTTTGCAGACCTTTTAAAACTGCTTTTAAATGATTTTACAAAGGATATGGATGCGCAGTTTGCTTCATATACAAAGCAGGGCAATCTCCCTGTGAGTCTTTCAGGAAAAAATGTTGTTTGCGCTGTCTTCCAGTTTAAGGATACGGTAGAGGGAGAAAAATACGGCGATCCTCTGGCATCAATGATGATGACATCACTTACAAAGACTGTAAATATTAAGGTTGTAGAGAGAGACAGAATTCAGAAAGCAATAAAAGAACTTGAATTCCAGACTTCGGGCCTTGCTGATTCAACTACAGCAAAGGAAGTTGGAAAATTTCTGAATGCGGATTACCTCATCTATGGGGAGGTATCTAAAATTAAGGATACCTATCATGTCATTATTCATGTTGTGGATGTAAAACTTGGGGAGATAGTTCTTTCGAGGGATATTGACACAACAGATCCCAATGAGTTCAGGGACCTTATGCAGCAGCAGGCTAATTATACGGCCCAGTTTATTTCGAGATAACAATCTGTAAAGATTCATGATAATGAGGGCCCGGTATCTGCCGGGCTTTTTTATATTAATTCCGGATGAATTTATGTTCATATAAATTCGTGGAAATTGATGACTCCTCCTTATATTAGTATTAACTTGAATTTAATAATACAATAAGAGAACGGGTCTTTTGAAAATTAAAACACATATATTGTTTTTCCTGAGAATCCTTGTTACTGCATCTGTAGCGATTGCTGCGGGATATTATTTTTTTGCCATGAAAGATATCAGGAGATCTATAGAGTGGACTTTTTCCGGGAGGGTTCATTTTGTAAGTACATATATTTCCATGGTTCAGCAGCAGGTTGACGGAATGAGCAGAACTATTGCTGAAAATTACAGGAGTGGATCTGCGCCTAAAGTTTCCGGAGCCAGATATTACAGGGAGCATGGAGTCTGGGGGCTCTCCGGATATGCGGAGGATAAAGGTGTGGGGAGCCTTGCAGGTACATGCACAGGTGTCGGCACATTCCCTCTCCCCCCCTCTGTTAAAAAAGAGTTAAGTGCTGTTATTTCAATTGATGCAGAGATTGTATCGATACTTGCTTATAATAAAAATGTGACCTGGATATATTATACCTCCGCTGAAAAATTTCTATATCTTGCTCCGAAGCTTAAGGTTCGCGAATACCAGTTTTCACTTCTGGAGTATAAAAGACCTTTCTGGAACCAGGCTGTACCGGAAAATAATCCCGGTATGAAACAGATTATATCTGACCTGTACGAAGACAGTGTCGGGAAGGGGCTTATGGTAACTATTTCATCACCTGTTCATGTGAATGGAAAGTTTATCGGTGTAATGTCCCTTGATCTTGGTATTGATCACCTCAGGAAACTTTCCATGATCGGATATATTCCCGGAGATACAATCCTTGCTGATGAGAATGGCAGGATTGTTGCACGCATTGGTGATTTCTCGAAAGATGAAATGTATCCGCTGATCCCTCTCCCCGGATCATGGTTTAGAGGTGATGACGGACTTTTCTGGTTGAGGAGTGAGCTTGGCGCAGGGGAGCTTAATATACTCCATCGTATAAAAAAGTCAGATTTTTACTTCGCAGCAGCGCGGCGTTCGTTGTTCGTCTGGAGCCTCTCGGGATTTATGATAATCATTTTTGTACTGGTATCAAGAGATATTAAAATAAGGGGGATAGAGGAAACTGCGCAGAGAGAAAGTGAAGAGGCTTTACGCAAGAGTGAAGAACGCTTTAACCTTGCCATGACTGCAGTTAATGACGGATTGTGGGACTGGAATATGGAAGAGAACACTGTTTTCTTTGATAAGCGTTATTATACACTTGCGGGATATGAACCCGATGAATTTCCTCATGACTTTTCTGAATGGACTGCGCGGGTGCATCCTGATGACATTGAACGGTCCATGAATGCCATCGATAATCATGTCAGAGGGCGAACCGCGGTGTTTGATATTGAATTCAGATTCAGGAGAAAAAACGGCACATGGATGTGGATCAGGGGACGCGGAAGAATAGTTGCACGCGACAGTAACGGTAAAGTTCTGCGGATGATTGGGACACATACTGATGTCACAGACCGCAGGGAAGCTGAAGACGCATTAATTATTTTCAGCGAGACTGTTGAAAACTCTACTGACGCAATTGGAATCTCAACACCTCAGGGCAGGCATTATTATCAGAACAGGGCCTTCACTGAACTTTTCGGAGATATCGGTCCAAAACCGGTTGATACACTCTACGTTGACAGAGCAACTGGTGAAGATGTGTTTCAGACAATCATGGCCGGTGGTCAATGGGCCGGCGAAGTTAAAATGTATTCCAAGAACCGTGAAATACTTGAAATAGACCTGCGGGCTTATGCCAATCGCAACACACGCGGTGTTATTACAGCTATTGTGGGGATACATACCGATATCACTGAGAAGAAGCGTTCAGAGGCTGAAAGGGAAAAACTTCAGGAACAGCTTGGTCAGTCGCAGAAGATGGAATCAGTGGGCAGGCTTGCCGGTGGAATCGCCCATGATTTCAATAATATGCTTGGAGTGATTATAGGTCAGTCGGAACTTGCACTGATGAGATGTGACAAATCCAGTCCGGTTTATAAGCGGCTTGTTGAAATTGAAAAGGCTGCGAGGAGATCAGCGGAACTTACGAGTCAGCTTCTTGCTTTCGCGCGGAAGCAGACAGTGGCACCGAGAGTAATTGATCTGAATGAAGCAATTTCAGGGATGATCTCTATGCTGAGAAGATTAATTGGTGAAGATATTGAACTTCAGTGGCGCCCGGGTGCGGATTTATGGCCGGTGCGTATCGACCCTTCACAGATCAACCAGATACTTGCGAATCTCAGTGTTAATGCAAGGGATGCCATCAACGGTGAAGGTATAATCTCCATAGAGACTTCGAATATCACTGTTGATGATGAACTGAGTAATAATTATACTGAGGGGATTCCGGGTGATTATGTACTGCTCAATGTAAGAGATACAGGCTGTGGTTTTTCCAGGGAGGCTTATGAACATATTTTTGAGCCATTTTTTACAACCAAGGGGGCGGGTAAAGGAACAGGGCTCGGTCTTGCAATGGTTTACGGCATCATAAGGCAGAACAGCGGCCATGTCTCTGTAGAAAGCAGCCCGGGTAAAGGTACACTGTTCAGGATATGTTTTCCACGGAATCGTGGAAAGATAATAAAAGATGAAGCACCGGATAATGACAACAGGGATGAGGGGAGCAATGAGACAATACTCCTTGTTGAAGATGAACCTATGCTCCTTGAAATGAGCCGGACAATGCTTGAAGAACTTGGTTACTCAGTTGTTGCAGTACCAACTCCCGCTGAAGCAATCCGGATGGCTGAGGGGGGGATTGGAATAAAACTTCTGATTACTGATGTTATAATGCCGGGGATGAACGGGAAGGACCTTGCTCTAAAGATCAGGTCAGTACTTCCGGATGTCAAGAGTATCTACATGTCCGGTTATACTGCGGATATAATTGCTCACCATGGCGTGCTCGATGAAGGGGTAAACTTCATCCAGAAGCCCTTTAAGATAAATGAACTTGCTGCCTGCATTAAAAAAGCTCTCTCCTGAAACTGCTTTTATTCACCAGCTGTAATAATCAACATCATGGAAATCTTTAAGCACATCAGCCGCTTCATAAGCGTGTTCCATCTTAATAAGAATATAATCAGTATCAAAAGTTGAAAGTGTAAAGATCGGTATCTTCTTATCCGCAAGGGGAACTGTTATTGAGCTTATTACACCGGTTTCGCTGAACTCAAGTTTTTTATTCACTTTGAATATCTTCATGCTGCATTCATGTGGATATTCTTCCGGCAGCCCTTCCCCTGCACATATAACAGAGAACTCTTCACCTGTATCTGTTATGCTGTAGAATCGTGTGCGGTCAACCCATTCAGGAATTTCAGACCCTGAAGGGAGTTTTACTATGGTATAATCACCCGGCAGAATGGTTATAGGGAGTTTCATTTTTTCACGCTCTATATTTTGATGCTGCCATTACAAAGTATGTATTTTTATTTTTCTACTCTTTTACTCTTTGGGGATAATAATAAATACCGTTATATAAGCCTTCAATTTTCTTGACAGATGAATTGGCGGATATAGTTTTTATCCGGAGGCACAGTATGAGTTATGATAAAAGAGTGATCAAACTTCAGGAGAACATTTATGCGGTGCGCGGCATATGGCTTAACGGCTTCTCCTTTTTCAATACCTATTCATATATCCTCTGCTCTGAAAAAAATAATGAAATATTGCTGATAGATACATGCGGCCCCGGCAGCGGGAGTATGATTAATCATGCTGTTGAGGTAATGGGGCGTTCCATGACAGATATAACAGGGATTGCCCTGACTCACTGGCATAAAGATCACACCGGGAGCCTTGCAGAAGTTGTTTCTATGGCAGGTACTCCGGATAAACCTGTTAAAATCTTCATCCATAAAGAGGATGCTCCGATTCTGTTATCACAGAAGATTAAGCTCCTGACAATGCACCCTTCGCTCAGGATGAAGATGCCCCACGGCCCGGGTAAACTCCCGCGAAAGGGATTATTCAGTCTTGTAGAGCTTGCTCCAGAAAGCGGAGAGAATCCTCTTGATGCTTATGATGTTGAATTTATTCACACACCGGGTCATACGCCGGGTCATACATCCTATTTATACAGGAGGAGCATGTCGCTTTTCTCCGGCTGCGGGCTTTCTCTGTTCGGGAGAAATACTGTTGGGGTTGTACCGGTATTTTATAACAGGGATAAACAGGTTGAATCAGCGAAGAAACTTGCAGATATGGAATTCAGCTATCTATATCCGGCCCATCTTAATGTCAGGAGAGATGAAATAAAAAGAGAAAACCGTGTGCCTTTTAAAGGAAAAATTAAGAGTATCGACCGCATAACAGGGACACTGCCGGTATTCCGGTACCCGAAGAGTTAAAAGATATGCTCCGATAAAATTTTAATTCCAATAATAAGAAGAATAATTCCACCTGCAATCTCGATCCTCTTCCCGAAGAGATCCTTCAGTCTGCACCCCATTCTCACCCCTGCAAAGCTGAAGGCGAATGTCGTGAGCCCTATAACCGCTGAAGGATAGAATATCTCTACACCCAGAAGCGAAAGAGAAAGCCCCACTGCAAGTGCATCTATGCTTGTTGCCACTGCAAGGATAAAAAGCTTTCTGTAATCCATGACAAAATCTTCCGCAGTACAGGAATTTTCATCATCCTTCATACCCTTAATTCCTTCAACTATCATCTTTGCTCCAACATATGTAAGCAGAGTAAAGGCAATCCAGTGATCATAGCTTTTGATGTAATCCGCAAAGAATGTCCCGCCGTACCAGCCAAGCAAAGGCATGAAAGCCTGGAATCCGCCGAATGCCAAAGCGATCATGGAAGTGTGCTTCAACGGAACTTTTGATGCGGAGCATCCGTAAGAAATTGAGACAGCGAATGCGTCCATAGAGAGGCCCACTGCTATACCGAGAATTATAATAAGTGACATCGAAGCTCCGGAAAATATTTATTTCAGGAGAACCATCTCTTTATCAGGGATAATTGTCCCTTCCGGGATATCCTTTTCTGATAAAGCGAAGAGCGGCGATAGTTCAATGGCTTTTACGCAGTCCGGAATTTTTACACCCCGTTCAGTGAGCCACTTGCGATAGAGTGAGTTCATCAGCCCCTGAGCTGTCTGAAGAGAATCAGCACCTGATGCATTTTTAACAGGGGCGAACTCCTCCTCTCTCCTTGTCTCCAGAATTATATTTTTTCCAGCAATGGGGAGCGCGTCAAACACAAATTTTTCGAATTTGAAGCCTGTGATCTCGCTCTGCCCGCCGTCAACAAAGGCGCTGATCTTTTTTTTCGCCACATGAAACGGCAGGTTAACTGAACCTGAACCTGTGACCGATGCAATAAAATTTATACTGAAAAGGTGAATCGCAGGGTTGGCGGCAGAATAGAGTATCCCTCCGTTTTCATTTTTCGCGAAGATCTTCTCCTCAGGCATGTCGGAGTATTCAACTATCCCCAGTTTTCCCCCTTCAAACTCAACAAAGATCCCTGTCTTCTCCTCGTGATACGCTTTCATCAGAGCTTTGCTCGAAATTTCAGCTCTCTCCATCACATGGAACCCGATAAACAGAGGATCAATAATCTTCACCAGCGGGTTGTCCACCTGAAAGTATGAGAGAGTTTCGATCCCCTGTTCCTGAAGAAGTTTGAGAGCCCCGGATGTGCGTAGAGCAGTGAGGCTACCGCCGTGCCCGTCAGGATTCATGAATAGAGTATTTTTATCTGAGAGTATAAGCCTCCCCTCAAGATCAAGCGACGGGATCATGTTCTGCGGAAATATATGAACATTCTCCGGCGAGAGCCCGAAGAAGTGCTCATCCCGGAAGAAGGCCTCTGTCTCCTCATGGTTGTCCCTTGAAGTCATGATTAGAAATGGTATCTTCACTCCATATTTTTTTTCGGAGGCGCGGATCTTCTCCGCATGAAAGTGGAAGAGCGTTTTACCTGAAACAGGCCCTACGGGGAATTTTCCCTTTGGCCCGTCAAACCCGAGTCTTGAACCCTGACCGCCGGCAACAAGAAATGCGGCAACTTTCCCCTTCCTGATATGGGCTTCACCGGCAGATTCCGCAGCTCTGAACACGTCATCATAACCCCCAGTGGGGAGTTTAATATATGGTGCAGGAAAAAACTCTTCCGGGGCGCTGTCGCTGTTCTGTTTATATATAGTATCAAGGAGTTCAAAATCTATACCTGAAAGTTCATCGAGGAGTGCTTTCCTTTCGCTTTCAATCAGTGAGTCCCAGTATTTGAAAACATGTTCCTGTTTGTGAGAGTAGACTCTCTTAATTACTTCATCATATCCGCTTAATGAAATCATACAGTCACCCCTTAAAAATTTTAATCTGATAATAATGTATATAGATTTTCTGTCATACCGGTTTATAGAATATAATACCGGCATCTCATAGCATAAGTACAGGCATTCAATATATGAGACCCCGGTATTTGCCGGGCTTTATCAAAACAAACAATTTTTTCCGGTCTGCTAATTGTTTTTCATACAAAACAACTATAAATGCAAAACCGGGGTGACAGTGAAAGACTTAAGTTTATAACAACCGGTATTAACAAATTTATAATAAAAGAGTTGTCCTGTAAAGGGGATTCTGTTTTTTATTTTATCATTGAAACATTTTTTCAGGAGCCCGTTATGCAGAAATCGATCGAAAAAGTAAATACACTGATAGAATCTCTCCCGTATATAAGAGAGTTCAGCGGGAAAACCGTGGTTGTTAAATTCGGCGGGCATGCCATGACAGATGATGCACTTGCGCTCTCTTTCGCGAGGGATATGGCTCTCCTTAAACTGGTTGGAATAAATCCCGTTGTTGTTCACGGGGGAGGCCCTCAGATAGGGTCGCTGCTTGAAAAGCTCGGTATTAAAAGTGAATTCGTTGACGGGCTCCGGGTTACTGACGCAAGCACAATGGAGATTGTGGAGATGGTTCTTGTGGGGAATGTCAACAAGGAGATTGTGAACAACATACATCTTGCAGGGGGGAAAGCCGTTGGTATTTCAGGAAAGGATGCCGGACTTATTAAGGCGCGCAAACTTTATCATGACGATAAAGGTGAAAAAAAGGATATAGGCCTTGTGGGTACAGTGGAGAAGGTTAATCCTGATATAATCTCTCTCCTTGAAAAAGATAAGTTCATCCCTGTAATCGCCCCAATCGGCGCTGACAGTGAAGGTAATACTTACAATATAAATGCTGATACTGCTGCTGGTAAAATTGCCGAAGCTCTTCAGGCCGAAAAGCTTATACTCCTTACGGATATCGCGGGGGTTATGATAGGTGGAAACCTTGCGTCAACACTGACATCAGAAGAAACTAAAAAGCATATCACAAGCGGAGAGATTAAGGGGGGGATGATCCCCAAGGTTAACTGCTGCATTGAAGCTCTTGATGGAGGGGTAAAAAAAGCCCACATTATCGACGGAAGAGTTGAGCACGCTGTACTCCTCGAAATATTCACTGACGGAGGGGTTGGAACCCAGTTCGTGAAGTAGATAAAAATACGTGCCAGATTTTTTAAAAAACCTGATTTTTTTTATTTGACAATAAACTGAATATAAATAGATTTGCTCCCGGAGAGTTGTCCGAGTGGTCGATGGAGGCGGTCTTGAAAACCGTTGGGTTAACAGCCCCAGGGGTTCGAATCCCTTACTCTCCGAATTTTTTTTAAGAATCACCGTAAAGAGGAGAGGTGCCCGAGTGGCCGAAGGGGGTTGCCTGCTAAGCAATTGCATCGTTTAGGTGCCGGGGGTTCGAATCCCCCCTTCTCCGAATCGAGTAACCTATATGACCCTGAACCTGAAAAATATCAAAAACACCGCTTCTGAAAGCATCAAAAAAATCAAAAATATCAGGCGTGAAGATCTTACAAAAGAAAACATTGTAAATTATTCTAAAAATATTTATAATGTTTACATCAGGCCTTTTGATATAATGAAGCTTTCCTATGTACCATTTATAGGCTGGCTTATTCCAATGTATCTGAATAAGGATGAGTTTCAGAAGTATCACGCAAAACAGGGATTTGTCCTTGCGGTTTATTTTGCATTTGCATGCATTTTTCTCTACTGCTTCAAGGTTTTTGTGCCGGAGAGAGCTGATATTGTGCAGTTTATGGTTGTAGTGTTTATATACATTCACCATGCGGTATATTTCACACTCTGCTATCTTGGAACAAAGATGATAATCAGTGGTGAAAAAGGGGAATTTCCGTACATAAATCAGTACATAACAAAGTTTACAGAAAAAATAGAAATATAATGCGTCTGTGGCTCAGCTGGATAGAGTAGCGGACTACGAATCCGTTGGTCGGGGGTTCGAATCCCTCCAGACGCGCATAAAAAAGCTCCTGAGAAATCAGGAGCTTTTTTATGCGCTTTAAGCAAAAGTATCGTTTTTTTGAATAAAAAACTCTATATTTTGAATATTTTCTTGCAAAATTACACTTTAATTTTTAAATTAAGCCCAGTCATGCTTTTTAGTTCAGTACTTTTGCCTTAATCTTAAATGGCCCGGCTGCTGTTTGACAGGGTCAGAGCAGTTTTGCATAAAACTGATTTTATCATAGAGCGGATTATATCATGTCAGAAAAAGTTATAAAACTTTGTGAAGAGTGTTCAAAGGGTAATCTGGAAAATATAAAAAAAATGGTGAAAGGCACACTGTTTACTAAAGGCGTACCTATTAATGCTGTATCAAATGTCAAGATCAGCATGCTGAGCGGCATGACTCCTCTTATGTGTGCTGCTATGTTTGGAAGATTATATGTTGCAGAGTATCTTATTTCCGAAGGTGCTGATGTAAATGCACGGAGCCTGGGAAGTGAAAACACAGCATTAATTTATGCCGCCTCCAATAATAATGCGGAGATTGTTAAACTTCTGCTTAAAAATAACGCGGATAAAACCCTGAAAAACAGAGACGGCCTCATTGCTCTTGGTCACGCGGAAAAACATAAATATTCTTCTATAATTGAACTACTCAAAGATATGCCCCGCTCTGACAAATATAGTTTTGCTGAAGCTGTATCAATGCTGGATACAGCTTCTCTATCTGATTCTGAAGGACCAGTAAAATCTGAGGAAACCGGAATGCCGGTTAAAACAGATGTTATTCAGATACCGGAGCAGCAGCTGATAACCCTGCGTCTTCTTCTGGGGGGAGCCAGGGCATGGGGATCTCTCAATGGAAAACCGCTGGGTAAAGAATATCCGCAGTATAATAAGGTCCGTGAAATAGGGAGGAAAACCCTGAATAATATTGGAGGTGAAGGGATAAATATAATAATGGAAAAGATAAGATCTGACGGCTCTGATCTTTACGGATACCTTGATCTTATGTGGGAGAATCTGCAGCGTGATGATTTTACCGAAAAACTCTAAAATAGAATTTTTTTAAATTTTTAATCCTTTTGTGTTGTTTTTTCCATTTTTTCGTTGCTATTTAATATTAGAGTTTTAGATGTAAAAAATCCCTGATATTATGTCACGGTATATTAAAAGAGAACAACCGGTATGAGTCTGGAATATAAAACAAAGGGTAATAATCTTGTAATTTATCTGAGGGAATCCCTGGATATAGCTAACTCAGCTTATGTTGAAAGGAACATCTCACAATTGATTACACAGTATAATGATCATGATATTATCCTCAATATGGACTCTGTAAAGTATATGAACAGCGCAGGACTTGGTGTTCTGATCATCCTCACAAAAGAGCTGGAAAAGAATGAGCGTTTGCTGAAAATAACCAACCTCAATTACACTTTAAGAAAGGTTATAAACATTCTTGACGCTGAAACTCTCGTCAATATATATGATGATGAGAGAGATGCCATATCGGCATTAAATGGATGATGCTTAAAAAAATAATATTTATCATAGTACCTTTTATACTGCTCTCCTGCTCCGGGAGAGATGTTGCGTATACTTCCTGTGAAGAGAGGTGCGAATACGTGCGCCTGGATTGTGTTGAAGACTGCGGAGGGTACGACAGGGCAGGCTTTTCATTTAAAATCGGGGAGGAGGAGCCCTTCACACCGTTCTCTTGTACAAAGAGATGCGATGAAAAAGCTGAAGCCTGTAAAAGCAGATGTAAATCTGAAAAATGACCTTCATGTTTGTCTATGCAATCCTCGACCTGTTTTTTATATTATTCCATTCAGCATGGGCACTGTTTAATATAACAGGCTGGGCATTCAGGCGCACAAAGAGAGTTCATCTTGCGACAACAGGACTCACCGCTTTTTCATGGTTTGTATGCGGATACTTCTACGGATGGGGTTACTGTATCTGCACAGACTGGCACTGGCGGGTCAGGGAGATTCTCGGTAAAGAGAACAGCTCATACTCATTCATTCACTACGCAATCAGAGAGACAACCGGCCTGAATCCCGATCCATTTGCGGTAGATATTCTTGTACTTTCAGTTTTTGCCTTAACATCAGCTTTAAGTATCCTGTTTAATATAAGGGATTTTAAAAAGAGGTGATGAGAAAAATACTTCTTATCGGGATTAACGCAAGGTATGTGCACTCCAACCTCGCAATACTCTACCTGAAAAAAGCGGTTTCGGACCTCCCGTATAACGCTGTAATTGCGGAATTTTCAATTAATGAAAAACCTGAAAAGGTTATCCGCTATATAAAAGATGAACAGCCCGATATTATCGCGCTTTCAGTTTATATATGGAATTCAGTGATTATAAAACTAATAATTTCTGAGATTAAAAAGGTTTCTCCTCAACTTAAGATTGTATGCGGCGGACCCGAGGTAAGTTATAATGCAGATGAGTGGCTGAAGCTTCATCCTGAGATTGATTATATAATCACAGGTGGAGGGGAGTCCGCATTTCGTGAGCTTGCATTATCCGGTTTTAATCTTAATGAGAGGATTTTGAGTAGAATCAACTCCCCCTTCTGCGATATAGTGTTCCCTTATGATGATGAAGAGATGAAGAGACTCGCCGGGAAGTTCATCTATTACGAGAGCAGCCGCGGCTGCCCGTTTCGCTGTTCATACTGCCTCTCATCACGAAGCGACCAGAAGCTGGACTTCAGAAAACTTGATCAGGTTAAAGAAGAACTGGATTTTTTCAAGGTTTATACACCAAAACTTGTGAAGTTCGTGGACAGAACCTTCAACAGCAGAAAGGAGCATTACAGGGGGATCTGGGAATATATAGTAAATAATTTTTCAGCCGGGAGTACACTCTTCCATTTTGAAATTTATCCTGATCTCCTGGACAGTGATGATATAGCTTTTCTTTCTACAGTTCCGGCCGGGCTCTTTCAGTTGGAAATGGGGATACAGTCACTGAAGAGTGAAACTCTGGCTGCCATAAACCGCGGTGTAAGAAAAAACGGCTGGATGGAGAATGTAAAAGCTGTTGCTGCTGGCGGGAACATCCATCTGCATGTTGATCTCATCGCAGGCCTGCCGTATGAATCATACTCTGACTTTAAAGATTCTTTTGATACTGTTCATGGAACCGGCGCTCATCACTTTCAATGCGGATTCCTTAAAGTTCTTCCGGGTACCGAGATGAGCGAAAGGAGCGATGAGTTCGGGCTGGAGTTCTCCCCTCTCCCCCCGTATCAGGTAAAAAGAAACAGGTGGATATCTTATGATGAAATGCGGATGCTTGAGGGGATGGCTGAGCTTCTTGAAGTATTTTATAATTCAGGGAGATTCAGGGAGACCGGGAAATTCCTTTCGGAAAAAAACGGCTCCTCATTCAACTTTTATGAAAAGCTTGAGGTTCTGTACCGGTCAGGCACGCAGCTGAACTGCAGGGAGTGGGGGGGCGCTGCCGCTCTGCTCCTTAAATTCGCTGATGAGACAGGTATTACAGCTAAGAGTGTTCTCTCTGACTATCTCAGATGGGACTGGTGCAGCAGTATGAAGCTGCATCACTATCCGGCAGTAATCAGTTCAGATTATACAACAGATGTTAAACGTAAGGGGTATAATTATATTCTTAAATTTTCTGAAAAGGGTATAATAAGTTTTCACGGTGTTCAGTTTTCGCAGGATGAATTGCGCCGGGGGATTTTTTTTAAAGCTGAGAGTGATGAGTTCGTAAACCGCATGAATATCCCCGGTTACTGTTTGATACTCCCTGATAAAAGAAATATAGCATTCGAAATTGAATGAAAAATAATATCCCTTGACATATAATTGGAAATTGTGTCGATTTTGCAGATAATAATGAATAATTGAAATATATATCCGGTTTATTTTAAAGGGACCTGTTTGGTGACGATTAATGGCAAGAATGGATTCAGAGCAGAGAAAAAAACAGATACTTGAATGCGCCAAAAAGCTTTTTGCACGCAAAGGGTATTACCAGACACAGATATCTGATATACAGCATGAGGCCGGTGTAGCAAGGGGCACTATATACCAGTATTTTAAAAACAAAGATGATATATTCAAGACACTCCTTGAGAATCTTCATAAAGATATGAAAGAGGTTATTTCAAGCAAACCTGCAAATCTTGAAGAGGATTTCAGCAGCGGTGAAAAAGTCTTCAGGTACAGGATAAAAAAGGCCTTTGCTCTCTTTGCCAATGATCCTGATTACTGTAATCTCCTCCTCAGGGTCGGTCTTGGTCTGGGCGACAGTTTCGACAGTATATTGGGCCGTTTTGACAGGCAGATGGTTGAGCTTATTAAAAGCTATCTTGTTTCAGGGATAAAACTCGGCAGAGTGAAGCCTGATATTGATCCTGTGCTTATGTCGAATGTAATCGGCGGCGGTTTTATGAGGATGGCTTATTTTTATGGTGTCACAGGTAAAGGGAGTAAAACTGAGGAGTTTGAGCAGCTTACTGAAAATTTTGTTAATGCTTTTGCATACGGGATTTTTCTGGAAAAACCTTGACATTGTAATATTCGGATATAATCATGAACTGACATGTCAGTTGATTGCTTGGGGTGGCAGGAACTGATTTTCATGGTAATAATCTCTGCATCAATTAAGCAGGGAACACTTAAATATAATTAAAGCTTTTAGATTATAGCGCTTAAAGTTTGCATCATCCTAATCCTGTTCAAAGTTCATTCCGGTCATTAGATGATCGGAATGAACTCCTTTTCCATTCTTCTTTCATTTATCTGCTGTAAATATTTTACTTGTATATATGAATGCTGACTTTCAGATTGATCTTGAATAATTATAGCGGCTGACAATTGAATTTGTACTCCAAATCGTCATTTCGAAGAAGCGTCAGCGACTGAGAAATCTATTCGTTATTTGCTTTAGACTGTTCAGGAACAAAATCTTTTTTTTCACAATTATTTTTTTACAGATTAAAGATAGATTCCTCACCCGAAGAACTGATGTGGTTCGAAATTACCAGTTTTAGACGTTTTAATATTTATACTCCGGAGTTTTATTAATGAAGAAAAAGAAGAGAAAGCTCTTTGCAGAGCTTATCCAGAAATATATAGGTGATGGTGCAGATCCCGCATGTCCTTATTTCGGGGAGTGCGGCGGCTGCATGTTCCAGAATGTTCCTTATGAAAATCAGCTTCTGCTTAAAAAGGAGTACCTCAATTCAATGCTGGAGGGTATTGCGGAAGTTGATGTCATTCATCCTGCAAATCCCTACATGTACAGAAACAGGATGGATATGGTTACAGCTTTCGGAAAGAAGGGTCTCCGCAGGCAGGGGGGCTACAGGCATGTGGTGGACATTGAATCATGTGCCATAATGCAGAGCAGATCAAATGAACTCTTCGGCAAACTCCGGGAGCTGCTTGAGAAAGTCCAGGATTACGATTATTTAAGGCATGAGGGGTATCTTCGATACATAGTGCTCCGGCAGGCGAGGTTTACAGGTGAGGTAATGGCAAACTTTGTAGTTTCGTCACCGGAGAACAGGCTCGGCTTCGCACTTATAGATATTCTTGATGATATAGATTCATCATCGCTGCTGCTCAGTGACGGCCTTGCTGATCTCAGTATTGCTCCGGTTTTCCAGACGCTTAAGAAAGGATTCATTACGGAGAGCTTTGACGGCATTGAGTATATGATAACACCGAATTCATTCTTCCAGTCCAATTCAGAGATTGCTCTTCAGATGTACAGAAAGATTCTCGCCCATGTAAAAGGTAACACTCTTGATTTGTATTCAGGAGTGGGGAGCATTTCACTCTTCGTTGCTTCGGCTGCTGACAAGGTCACTGGCGTGGAGATTTCGGAGGAATCTGTTTCAACGGCCGGGCAGAACCTTGAGCATAATGAGATCAAAAATGTAGAGTTTATATGCAGGGATGCTGCCGAGTTCGTCATTGAACATAAAGGTGAATACCAGACCCTTATTCTTGATCCCCCCAGGAGCGGGATGCATCCTAAAATGATGTCACATATCCATGAAATGAATCCTGAAAGGATTATCTACATGTCGTGCAATCCCTCCACTTTCAGAGATGATGCGAGGCTTCTTGAAAATTATAAAATTGATTCTTTCGAGGCTTATGACATGTTCCCGCAGACACCGCATATTGAAACTCTCGCGGTTCTTTCGAGGAAAAGTAATGTTTGATCGCATAACGGACAGCGGATTGAAGAGGCGCGTCAAACAGCATGTTATCGGGAAAGAACATGTTTTTTTTGCGTCGGTTCAGCCCGGATTTGAAAAGACAATATCGGGAGAGCTTCAGGGTTTCGGTCTTAATGTGTCTGATGAAATTATTGAGGGGGGAGTAGAGTTTACGGGCGCGCTTAATGACTGCTTTGCTGCATGTATAAGCTCCCGTGCGGCTTCCCGTATTATGATGAGAATAGCATCATTCAGATCACATGAATTTTTTGAACTTGAGCGTACTATCCGCGCATTACCCTGGGAACTTTATCTGAACCCTGAAATTCCGGTAAAATTCAGTATTACTTCAAGAAAATCGATGATCTACCATACAGGGAAGCTTCAGGAAATATTTGAAAAGGAGATCCCTGCAACATTCATCTTTAGTAATGATTCAGCAGCAGAACCGGAAGATAATAAAAAACAGACTCTGTTTATCAGAAACTTCAGGGATATATGCACTGTGAGTATTGATGCCTCTGGTGAATCTCTGTATAAAAGAGGAATGAAACAGCTGACAGGAACGGCACCTATCCGTGAAACTCTGGCCGCATTGATTCTCCTTGAGGCAGGGATAACTGAATATGATATGCTCCTTGATCCAATGTGCGGCTCAGGCACATTCAGCATAGAAGCGGCATCTATATTTTCAGGAACTCATCCCAATGCCGGGAGACTTTTCCCTTTCATGAACTGGCCCTCATTCAAGGAGAGGAATTACCTTTACCTGAAGACAAAATTAATGGAAAAAGAAAATTTTTCAGGATTGAACGGAAAGATTATAATCACATCTGATATTGATCCTGAAGCGATTAAACTGGCAGAAGCAAATATTCCGGAAATTTTTAAAGGGGCAATTTCTCCTGAAAGTGCGGACTTTTTTTCACTGACGCCGGAATTGTTGAATGGAAAGAAGACCCTGATAGTGCTTAATCCCCCTTACGGGAAGAGAATTAAGGAAAAAGATATTCCTGCTTTTTACAGGGAGATAGGGATTAAACTGAAGAGTGATTTTAATAATTGCGGTTATGCGGTAATAGCTCCGGGTGTAGAAGCTGAGCAGGCTCTTGCTCTTGATTACGGCAGAAAGATAACATTCATGAATGGCGGAATTAAAGCAGCAGTGCTTTTCAGGGATGCTTAAACCTTCCCTGTTCTTATAAGCTTTGCGAAATGCTCATACGATCTGTCATAAGTCCTCTCCGCGCTTTCATTGAAAAAACATGCAGGGAGTTCCCTTGATTTTTTATGATAGGCTATACATTCACAGCATAAACCTTTTCTGGAACAGGGCTCGTATGTACAGTTGCAGTTCCTGATGTTTTTCTCTTTATTGCACTCCATATGTCACTGCTGCTCCCCTTTCTTCTTCCTGAACACAAAAAATTTTGACCCCAGGAAATTGACAGCGAGCCCGCCCACTATACCGAGAAACGCGGCCAGGAGATAATACCTGTGGAAGAATTCCTTTGTGTCATAAAGGTAAACAGAGATAGTCCAGTTAAGGGCGAATCCCGCCAGGCTCACCGCGAAAAAACGGATATACTGGTGTATGAGGCCATGGCCGCTCTTCGGGAAGTTGAACTTCCTGTTGAGTAAAAAATTTGAAGTAAGGGCAAAGACAAAACCTATGGCCCTTGCTGACCGGAAAGGTATCTGCATGATATCATAAGAGATAAAAACAAATGTAAGGTCAACAACCATGCCGCATGCCCCGATCATCGAAAAAACAACGAATTCACTGAGTGTCCTGAATTTAAATCTGAAGAGTCTCCATATATGTATAAGGTAGAGCGCCTGCTGCTTCATTGTGAGTTTGCTTTCGCCGTAAAGCCTCTCCTGGAACTGGATAGGTATTTCAGTTACCTTTTTCGGCGCAAGCTTTACAAGGAGTTCGAGACCAATCTTGAATCCCAGGGGATTAAGAGGTACATTTTTTTTAAGGAGGCTGCTCCTGAAAGCGAAGAAACCTGCCATGGGATCTTTTACCGAAGTGAAAGGGCTGGCGATCATTCTTGATACAAGAGCGTTTAATATACGGAATATATTAAAATGCTCAGCAGAACCCCCTTTAACAAAACGGCTGCCGATTACAAATTCGAATCCCTCTTCAGCTATTTTATCCAGCATTGCAGGGATTTTTTCCGGCGGGTGGCTCAGGTCAGCATCCATTACAAGATATATGTCACCTGTGGCAAGCTCAAATCCGGCAATTACAGCTGAGGATAAACCCTTCTCCTCCAGCCTGATCTTCAGTTTTACAGGGTAATTTTTCTGTAATTCATCAACTTTCCTGTCTATTCCGTCCTGTGAATTATCATCCACAAATATTACTTCGTACTTATATCGGGTATTTTTCAGAGAGCTGTCAATTCTTGATGTCAGCTCAGGTATATTGTCAGCTTCGCGGAAAGTCGGTACTATTATTGATATTTTGTTCATATTATCACTTAATTTCATATTTTCCGGTTAATAAAATGTAATAGGCGGAATCATTACAATCATTTTTTTATCAATGAGGTTGATCTTTTAAAGTATATTATTATAATAGTATTTTATATATAAACCGGAATTATTTTATCTGAAATGAGCGAAAAAGAAAAATCAAAACATCAGCAGATGGACAGGCAGGTGAGCAGCTTCATTGAGGAGGTGGGCCTCTATTCTGAAGAGCATATTAATTATATAGAAAAACTCAACAATGTTCTTGATGAGATGAAAAATTCCGCCAACAGCGTGGAAAGGAAAAACTACCCGTCCTTCTATGAAACAGTGAAAAGTTTTGATCAGTACCTCAGAGAAAAAAGAATAACACTGACCCCGCATGAAAATGAGCGCCTTGCCGTTATTGTCTCCTCGGGCCTGAATAATATGGCAAAAAAGAGAATGGCAGAGGATCTGATCCATTCTGTTAAGGAGAGGCATGCCTCAGAAGTGGAGATGAAGATAAGTGAAGAGAGAAAAAAGGCTGAGATAGCCGAGCTTAAGAAATCGAGATCTTTTATTGTCAACTGGTACAATCTTTTTAAGTTCGCTCTTGAATATGGAACTATCACTATCTTCTCACACAGGCTGAAGGCTGAGTGTTTCGACCGGCTGAGGGTAAACGCGAATACATGGTTTGCCGCTGTAAAACCGGAACTTAAAAAGTGTCTTGATCAGTATTATTTTTATCTCAGTGTAATGGAATACAATGCCCTTGTTGCGCTTTATGAAATGGGTGATGTTCTTAATAGCATAAAAGCTGTTCCGAAAAACCTCTCATACTCATGGGAGGATATTAATGATCTTATGAACAGGTTCACTTCTCTTTACATCATTGTAACAGTTAACGTAAAATATATAGACTCCGGACTGAAAAAGATTTTTAAAGAGCAGAATCCGGGACACGGCTTCTGGGGATTCATCGGACTCCTTACGGACAGGCCTATTGTAAACGGAAAGTCTGCAAGATATAGTTACGATGAGATGATAAGCGAGACTGTGAGAGGCGTGCTCCTCTCCTATTATACAGCCTGCGCCGGGATCAACGTGAAGACAATGTATCAGCTAATGTATCTGTCAGGTGAAGACGGCCTGCTGGACAGTCAGGAAAAGCATCTCACTGATGAAGCAAGAAACGATCAGTCTGTCAGAGAAACCAGGGAACAGGGTGAATCCTCAAGGATCTCAACGCGGCTTAATGAAATTTCTGATCTTGCGGGTGTATACAGGGAGGAGGGGATTAATTTTGCTGTACGAATTTTTGCGCTTGAAGCAAAAACTAATCTGAACCAGTGGAACAGGGAGGCTGAATCGAGGCCCTTTTTCAGAATAATGAAAGTTTTTGAAGGGCTGAAAAAATATATTATTGAGTTAATCAAAGATGGTAATAATCTCATACTCGAATATGATGATAATGCGTATAAAAACTACTTCGAAAGCCAGCCGGATATAATCAAAGCGGTTCTTGATTTTTCTGAATTTGCTGATGAACTGCAGGGGAGCCGGGAAAAGGAGATCAGCGGGCTGCGGCTTGATGTAGACCTGGAGCGGAGCGCGTTTATTAAAAGGATGCTCACGCCTGATATGGAATTACCGAATATACCCGGAGCCCGAACTCTCCGGGAAACGCTGCTTGGTATGTCAGCAAGATGCTATAACCTGTGCATGCGTTTTAATGATCTTATAAACAGGTATAATGCAGGGGGCAAAACCCAGTCATCTGATCTTACAAAAAACTACGATTTTTTTCTTAACGCGAAGGTACTGCATCCCAAGATACGGGGTTTTGAAATGCTGACAAACAGGAGGGACACGGTCCTTGCTGATGTTATCAAAGCGGGATGCGCAATCTCCCAGTTTCTTTCTGAGCAGCTGATGCATCCGGGTATAAAGGCTATACAGGATGAAGTCTCCAAACTCCGGGAGGAGAATACAGCGCGGCTCTCCTCAGGAATGGAGGGAGACCTCCCGGAAATAAAAGAAACGGCGGTTACCGGAAAAACAGGGTCCCATAATGATGATGTTTATTCTGACAGGATAACAGGCCTGAAGAACTGGGCATATTTTGAGGATTTTATACTGCCTGAAAATTATGATGATGCTCATCTCTACAGGGGGGGCGTTAAACGTCATGTCTTCTGCATAGAAATAACTAACCTCGTTGATATAAATAGAAAGTCAGGTAATGATGCAGGGGATGATGTATACAGAAAATTCTGCCATGTTGTTAAAGATCTTCTCGAAAAAGAGAGAGGTGATAATATTGCTTTGAGAGGGCATGGCGGAATTATTACAGGTTATATAACTGATATGGAAACTATTGATGCTGTTGAGATTGTGCACACAATATTCCGGAAAATCCATAGTATGATTCTTACAGGTGAGATCAAAGCTTTTCCGGAGCCTGTCATTAATGCCGGTGTTTATAGCGAATCTCCCGGATCAAATGCAATTATGAATATGGATCTGGCGAAAAAGATTATGATGCAGGGGTCTGAAGGGGGGAAGGGGCATGTTGCTTTCCTGAAACATCCTGATCAGGTTATAACCGAAAAGGATCTTGACAGAAGGGGCTATCTGAAGGAGGGGCTTATCTCAGTTGTCAGTTGAACCTGGAAGGATGTTGAATGATCGGAGATAGAATGATAGAATCCGCTGTCCCTGCTGAATTCGCAGGACTGAGGCTTGATCTCTATCTTTCAAAGAGGTTCAGCTATCTAAGCAGAACTGCCTGGCAGAGGGAGATTGAATCCGGCAGAGTTATCTTAAATGGGCTTGTAATGCTTAATGTTAAAAAACATGTCATTGAAGGGGACCGCGTTTTATACACCCCTCAATCTTACGAAGAGCCGGAAGTTGATTTTAATTACTCTGTCATTTTTGAAAATGATAATTATATCGTGGTGAATAAAACAGGGAACCTCCCTGTACATCCTTCCGGAGTTTTTTTTAAAAATACTCTTGTGATCTCTCTCGAAGAAAAATCCGGTAAAAAATTTTATCCTGTCCACAGGCTCGACCGTGAAACATCGGGCGCAATACTTCTTGGTAAAAGTGCGGAGGCTGCATCGTCAGTTCAGAAAAATTTTTCCAGTATCAGCAAAGAATATATAGCAGTTGTCAGGGGAGTGACTGAAGAAAGTTTCTCCATCGATATACCGGTGGGCCCTGCACGCAATTCACTGATAATGAAAAAGAGAGAAGCATATCCCGGGGCCGGAGAGTCCGCTCTTACTCATTTTGCGCTGCTCTCCTCATCCGGTGGTTACTCACTTGTTAAAGCAGTGCTGGTTACAGGGAGGACGCATCAGATCCGTGTTCACCTCAAGTACGCCGGGCATCCCATAGTGGGAGACAAGATGTACTCCGATGATGAGACTATATATCTTGATTACGTGGTGAAGGGGCTCACTTCTGAAATTATATCGCGTGCGGGATTTCACCGCTGCGCGCTTCACTCATCCTGTATTGTTTTTTATGATGATTATGAAAAGAGAGAGATATCAGTGACAGCCCCGCTCCCTGAGGATATGAGTTCACTTGCTGCTGATCTTGGTCTTTGAATAAAAATAAAAAAATTCAGATGCTGGTGTTGAAGATTATATGCTGACATAATCCTCAGCTGCGGTGCTGCGGTAAATCAGGCGGAGAAAGTCGGATCTTTTTTAATGAGGATCTCTTTTATCTTTGATTCACCTGCTGAAAAGTAGATTATATGAGACTCCATAAGTGAAAATTCATGCATCATAATAAAAAGCTCCTCGTCAATACTCGGGTCGAGGAGATCTATTTCGCGAAGTTTTCTGTTTCCGATAAATATTGCTTTCATATTCTGTCCAGAGATTATTTATACTTTCACAGTTCTATTATATTGGTATTTTGTCCAGTATTTTAACGGTTTAAATTTACTAATTATAGGTGATTTATCTTTTTTATTATCAGGTTATGGAAAGAAATAATTTTGAAAACTACGATTCGGCTGATCATAGGTTTTCGACGGCCGGGAAAACAGCATGGTATACTTCATTAGAGCAGGGGAATTTCTTTTTTAATGCCGGGTGTTTCATATAATGACTTTTAATTCAGGCTGCTGCATATTTAATATTTTATAAGTGTATATTAAAATATCATTTACATTACACTTGAATTTTTGGTATTGACTTTTTATAAAGCCTTAATGTAATTGAAGCAGTTTAATGCTTTTTGTTTGTTAAATTTGAATATTAAATCTATTATAAAGAAGTAAATATAACCCTTATGAAAAGAATGAAGAAAATTTCGCTGCTTGCGGCAGTTCTGTTGATAATGACAGGCGCGTTTAACGCCTTCGCTTATAAGTTCGATTTTACTACTGTAAGTGATGTGGTAAAGAATATTAAAAAGACTTATGGAGATCTTGAATCATACCAGGCAAATTTTTCCATTGTTACGGAAAAGGATGGAAGAAAGTCTGTTCAGAGCGGAGTACTGAGGTTCAAGGCATCTGACAGGCTGCTTATGGAATTCTATCAGCCATCGAGACAGAAGATTGTTTCTAACGGTGAAATGATGTGGATATATATCCCCTCAATGAATGTTGTGGCCGAGCAGGACCTTATGTCCGAGTCCGGGCTATTCTCCTCCGGATCACAGGCAGGCCTTAACAGGCTTTTCAATAAATACCATTACAGGTTCGCTTCAAAGGATGAGCCGGAGACAATGAAAGACGGCAGCAAAATGTATACCCTTGTCCTTAAACAGAAGGAGAGCAGGAGCGGTTACAGAACCATAACTCTCTGGGTGACAGAAAATTTTTTCATACAAAAAGCTGAGGGTATAACATCAACAGGGAAAAAAGTTGAGATCACCCTTTCTGATATAAAGACAAATGTGGATCTGCCGAACGGGATCTTTAAATTTGATATACCTGCGACGGCAAGAGTAATAAAGAATCCGATGATATCTGAGGAGTAGTGAAAGTGGAAAGTATTGGAGAAAAACTTAAACAGACACGGGAGTCGAAAAAACTTTCATTAAAAGATGTGTCGCTTGAGACAAACCTTGCGCCGACATTTATCGAAGCCCTTGAGCAGGAGGATTTTGATAAATTCCCCAGTGAAACATATATACTGGGCTTCCTTAAAACATATTCCGAGTTCCTTAAAATTGATGCTGATGAAATGATACAGCTTTATAAAGGCTACAAAATCGGTGAGTCCCAGACACCTATAGAGGAACTTACAAGGCCAACTGTTTCACCATTTATTATGAATATGAGATCGTACTTTGAACGGTACAGAAATTTTGTTTATTTCGGCGGAATCGCCCTTGTGTCACTCCTTCTGATCTGGGGGATATGGAAAGTCAGCGGTTCGGGTGTTGATGCCGGTGAATCGGATTCAGTTGTGCAGATTAAGAAGGAGTATGAGGACAGTCAGAACTCCAGCATAAAGAATATAAAAAGTCTTCAGCTTGCAAATGACAAGGGGTTTACTCTGGTCTATAAGGGTGAAGCTGTTCAGTTTCTTGTGGATAATAAAGAGGTGGTTTTTCTCCTTAAGGAGGTCGCAGACAATAAGGTAATACTCTCCTTCCTTAATGACGAAAAGGAGATGACTTTTGACCTTGATCAGCCTGTTACTGTTAACCTTAAGGAGTGTCCGCGTGAAATACTTATGACGCTTAAAGGACTTACTGAGAGCAGAGCTAAGATAATGATTGAACTGGGGCAGGCTCTTGCTGCTGAGACAAAAACAGAAGAGGTCAACAGCGGAGTCAAGCCTGTGCTTGAAGGAGATAATACAAAGGTAATAGCCCAGAGCAATAAAAGCCTGAAGATAGTCTTTGAGGTAAAATTTCTTCAGAAATCTTTTATTGAGATATACCTTGACGGCACAAGAAAACAGAGAGGTTTCATGCCGGCAGGGACTCTTGAAAAATGGGAGGCTTCTGAAAATATCCAGGTGAAGATTGGTAATGCCGGCGGAATCAAAGCTACTATCAATGGAAAAGAATATGTTTTCGGAAGAGCCGGACAGGTGGCCAACAAAACGATTACATGGAAAAAAGATGTTACCAATCCTAACCTGTATCATATTGATGTGAAAGACTGGTGAGATGTGTTTCATTCAAAAGAGATATCTTTCTATATAATATCACTGGGGTGCTCAAAAAACCTGGTGGACTCCGAGAGAATAAACGGAGAGATGCTGTCGGCAGGTTACAAACCTGCCGATAGTGCTGAAGAGGCGGGGATAATAATAATAAATACCTGCGGATTTATAAGACCCGCCAAAGAGGAATCAATTGAGGTTATACTTGATGTTCTTTCACTTAAGGAGGAGCAGGGTGAGAGCCTTCAGCTAGTAGAGGAAGAACACTTCGCGAAAAAGATTGCGGTAACCGGATGCCTTTCAAAAAGATACTTTGATCAGCTTTCAAGTGATATTCCTGAGATAGATTTTATTTACGGCATCCCGGACAATGATTTTGTCCCGAAACTTTCAGAAAGTTTTCACGTAAGAATAAGCTCTCCGTTTCATGAAAGAAGAAGATTGTACACAGGGCCTTCCTCGGCATACATAAAAATTTCTGACGGGTGTTCCAATAACTGCAGTTATTGCGCCATACCTTTAATACGCGGGCCTCATATACCCTTTTCTTCTGACTTTATTCTCAATGAGGCAAAGAACGCAGCGGCAGATGGCGCACTTGAGCTTAATATAATTGCACAGGATATTGCTGCCTATACATGGGACGGGATGAAGCTCCCGGGCCTTGTGAATGAAATTTCTAAAATTGAAAGTATAAAGTGGATTCGCCTTCTCTACTGCCACCCCGATCACCTTACTGATGATATTATTGAACTTATATCAGCGAACCAAAAAGTTGTGCCTTACATTGATATTCCTTTCCAGCATGTGAATTCAGATATACTGCGATCCATGGGGAGGCTGGGGAGCCCGGCAAAATATTACGATCTTGTTTCAAGGTTAAGAGAGAGAGTCCCGGGGATATGTATCCGTTCAACATTTATGCTTGGTTATCCCGGCGAAAAAGAAAAGCATTTTCATGAACTTCTTTCGTTTATCAAAAAAGCAAGGCTGGATAAAGTTGGATGTTTTACATATTCTCCTGAAGAGGACACAAAGGCTTCTTTTTTAAGGGACAGCATTTCCCCGAAAGAGAAGGATAGAAGGGTGAGTGAACTTATGGCTATCCAGATGGAGATATCTTCGGAAAAACTTGCATCTTATATCGGAACAGATATTGATGTTCTTGTTGAAGACAGGATCGATGAATATACATTCGTAGGTAGAACAAAGTATGATGCGCCTGAAGTAGACGGTGTTTTTTACTTGACCGCCGATGTAAACAGGGTAAATAATATTGTCCGGGCGCGTGTAACCGATTCCGTTGAGTACGATCTTATTGGAGAAATAATTTGAAACTTACAGGTGATAAACTGAGTATTCCCAATATTTTTTCTTATCTGAGAATTATCCTGATTCCTGTTTTCATCTACCTGCTTACAATAAAGACAGCGCATGCCTGGATGTGGGCTCTTATTGTTTTCTGTGTAGCTTCGTTCACTGATTTTGTTGATGGATGGCTCGCAAGAAGGCTGAAGCAGGAGTCGGAATTCGGAAAATTCATTGACCCCATAGCTGACAAGTTTCTGGTTATCTCAGCCCTCATTGCAATTATTGCGGTTGATCCGTATTTTGAAATTTTTGACATCTGGATGATTGTTGTAATTGTCGCAAGAGATGTACTTATTACTGTTATGCGATGGCTTGCTATAAAAAGAGGGAGGTCTCTCCGTACAAGCAGGTTCGGTAAGTTTAAAACCGCATTTCAGATGATGTCAATTGTGATTATTATCATGATATATATGATTAAAAAGCTTGGTTTCTTTGAGACTCATGTCTCTGTGCCTTACTGGATAATGCTTGCTGTAACTATAATGACGGCACTTTCCGGCCTCCGCTACCTCTTTACGAACTGGCAGCTTTTTCTACCTGAAAAAAAAGAGACAAGGGAGTAATATTTTATGAATATAAAAGAATTCTTTTTTACCGCTTTCTATTCAGGCTACTGTCCTAAGGCTCCAGGTACTGCAGGCACCCTGGTTGCCATGGCTATTTATATTGCTGAAAACCTGATTTTTTCAGGAGTAAATCCTGACATTCTTAATATTGTAAATCTCCTGTTTGTGGCGGCCATAATTTATCCCTCAGTTAAAATTTCAGATTATGCCGAGAAGTTTTATAATTCAAAGGATCCGCAATCTGTTGTTCTGGATGAGGTTATAGGTTACTGGATCAGCGTTTTATTCCTTCCGTTTTCTTTTTCTTATGCAGTACTTGCCTTTATCCTTTTCAGAATTTTTGATATAATAAAGCCGTTCCCTGCGAGAAGCCTTCAGTCATTAAGTGGAGGCCTTGGCATAATGATTGATGATATTATCGCGGGTTTTTATGCTCTTATAGTTATGCATATTGCGGATTATTTTTTTAATTATTATAATCTGATTCTTCCCTGATATTCGATAATTGCTGAAACATTTACGAGGAGATTGTAATGGTAAAGAAAATTCTTTCTATGATTATCCTTACTTTAGTTATTTCTATTAATTTTTCCTATGCCGTAGACATTAAGAATGAGATTCAACCGCAGACTTTCTCAGCCGAAGAAATCTCCGCTTTTGAAAAAAAATTCAAAGAAATTGATATTTATATGAATTTTTTCAGGGAAAAGATGGTGGAACATGATGATATTA
The DNA here is from genome assembly GCA_002418835.1 of Spirochaetia bacterium UBA5763. Lineage (GTDB taxonomy): Bacteria > Spirochaetota > UBA4802 > UBA4802 > UBA5550 > UBA5550. Next base: position 150,734 of record DIEX01000018.1, read on the forward strand.
TAAGCAGTTATACTGATGCGGAACGTCTGTTCAGGGATTTGAAAACATCCCCTGATATAAGTGATATAAATCTGGCAAGAGAACATCTGAAAACAAAGATTGAAATTCTTGAAGGTAAAGCAAAGCAGAAGGTTTCATATATAAAGCGTATGGATTTTATGTATCAGACCATGGTAATACTGGGCCTCGGGATTATTATTTTTATGGCTGTATATTCAATTTATATGTACGTCAGGAGAAAATAGAGAGTTTGGAAAGATCTTATCTCTTTAATACAGAGAAGATTAAATATGTTAAAGGCGAAAAGCCGGCTGTTGATTGTATTCTCTGTGCTTTAATTACAGGAGATCCTTCTGTAACGAGTCTCACTGTTTACCGTGATGAAATGTTTATGGTTGCGATGAATCTTTTCCCTTTTAATCCCGGGCACCTGATGATTTTTCCGGTTCGTCATGTTACTGATATCGGTGAGCTTACTGAAGAAGAGGCATCCGGAATGCACAAACTCCTTGTTAAATGCGTGAAAATTCTTAATGAAGAATTCACCCCTTCAGGTTACAATGTGGGGTATAACCTCGGTAATGGGAGCGGCGCAAGTATAGCTCATATACACCAGCATGTTGTACCAAGATATTCAAATGAAGTCGGGTTTCTTGATGTTCTCTCTGGAACACGGGTTATTGTAAGTGATCCTAAGACAGTTATGCTGAAACTCAGGGAGAGATTCGGCTGTGATGAATCGACTGTAAGGCAGGAGTAAAGAGTGAGTAACGAAATAAATTCAGAAAATAGATCCCTTCGCGAAGAGCTGAGAAAACTGAGGGCTGTATGTATATTTACAGGCGGCGCGGCCCATGATTATAATAATGCTCTCACTGCGGTAATGGGTAATATATCCCTGGCAAAGCTTGAAGTTGAAGGTAACCAGGAACTGATGGATCTGCTAAAGGATGCTGAAAAAGCGGCCGGCAGAATAAAAAGTATGACTGAAAGAGTTGCGCTCTTTGCCCGCGGTATTAAAATAAACAAGAAGTCCGGCAGTGCCGGTGAAGTTGTACGCAATGCGCTTTCATCTGCGGCTAAAGATTATCCCGGCACATTAAAAATTGATATCGCTGATGGTTTGCCGGAGGTGGAGCTGGATCCGGATCTTATAAATGAAGCCCTTGTATGTATAATTGAGAATGCACTCGAAGCAGCCCCTGCATCTGATGGTGTTATAGAAGTTACAGTATCAAGGGAGGACGTAAGGAATTCATCAAAGATTTACGGCAGCGGTGTTGCGGATGGAGACTATATAAAAATATCAGTAAAAGATAATGGAAAAGGTTTTAATCCTGATGATTCTGCTCTTCTTTTTGATCCATACTTTTCCACAAAAAAAGGGAGGGAGGGAATCGGCCTTGCTCTTGCATATTCAACATTAAAAAGACACCGCGGTTTTATAACCGCAGCGCTTCCGCAGGGCGGAGGATCTCTTTTTTCAGTTTTTATTCCGCTATTTTAATAAGCAGAATAAAAATTATAATTTATATAATCAAAATATTCCAAAGAAAATTATTATAATTAACTCAATTATTGAAATTCCCCTGAATCTGTATTATCGTATAGAAAATGTTATAACTGCTTCCTTCCCGGATTCGCAGCCGGTAAGTATACTGATTTTGAACAAGCTGTTCATATCTGGAATAAATTAATATAGCGGAGATTCTGAACAATGAAAAAGATTAGAGAATTTAAAGTGGTGCCGTATCTTCCCGACAAACTTAAGCCCCTTATGAAAATCGCGGAAAATCTCTGGTGGGTGTGGAATTTTGAAGCTATAGATCTTTTCAGAAGGATTGATGTTGATCAATGGAGAGATTCAGGGCACAATCCGATCAGCTTCCTCGGATCACTGCCTCAGAAAGCCCTTGATGCGGCTGCAAATTCAGAAAGCTTTGTCGCACACATGCAGCGCGTTGAGGCGGAGCTTGACAGGCATATGACACGCCCCACATGGTATGATCAGAATATGGGGGATCTGGAGAATGTGGCAATAGCTTACTTCTCCGCAGAGTTCGGAATCCATGAATGTGTCCCTGTTTATTCCGGGGGCCTTGGAATTCTTGCCGGGGACCATCTTAAGTCTGCATCTGAACTTGGCGTGCCTCTCTATGGAATGGGGCTTCTCTACAGGCTCGGTTATTTCAGGCAGTACCTCAACCTTGACGGATGGCAGCAGGAGCGTTATCCTGAGACAGATTTTTTCAACATACCTGTAAGCCTTGTTAAAAATGAATCAGGTGAACCTGTGGTTATTGGTGTAGAATATCCAGGAAGAACTGTTTATGCAAGAATATGGAAGGTCCAGACAGGGAAGGTAATCCTGTTTCTTCTTGATACAAATATTGAACGCAACATTCCCGATGACAGAACAATAACAGACCAGCTTTACGGCGGCGATTCCGAGATGAGGGTAAAACAGGAACTGATGCTTGGTATCGGGGGAGTCCGCGCTTTCAGAGCTATGGGGATCAATATTACAGCCTATCATATGAATGAGGGGCATGCCGCTTTTCTTGCAGTTGAGAGGATCAGGATAGAGATGAAGGAGCACGGGATGTCCTTTGATGAAGCTCACTCCTTTGTTACATCAACTAATGTGTTTACCACTCATACACCTGTCCCTGCGGGTAATGACAGGTTTACCCCTGAAATAATTGACAAGTATTTTTCGGATATATATGCGGAATTCGGGATCGACGCGAAAAGATTTATGGCGCTGGGGCGTGAAAATCCTTTTGACGAAGAAGAGGAATTCTGCATGACTGTGCTTGCCATAAAAACGGCTTTCGCGTGTAACGGTGTTTCGAAACTTCATGGTGATGTGTCAAGAAGGATGTGGAACAGGATATGGCCGAAACTTCCGCCTCACGAAGTCCCTATTGGCCACATAACAAATGGTATACAGACACTCTCCTGGACATCGGATGAGATGATGAGACTGTTTCACAGATACCTTGGGCCGGGGTGGATTGATAATCCGGCATCTAAGGATATATGGAAAGGGATAGATAATATACCGGACTCCGAACTCTGGAGATGCAGAGAGAGGCTGCGTGAAAGGCTTGTCAGTTTTGCCCGTAAGCGCCTTCATGCCCAGCTTCTTGCCCGTGGAGTTCCGCGTAAGCATGCGGCGGTTGCAAGTTCTGTGCTTGACCCGGAGGCTCTGACAATAGGTTTCGCAAGACGTTTTGCCACATACAAAAGAGCGACTCTTCTCTTCAGGGATATAGACAGGCTTATCGGTACTCTGACATCCGGTAAAAGGCCGGTGCAGATTGTGTTTTCCGGGAAAGCACATCCGCGTGACAACAACGGAAAGGAATTTATAAAGGAGATCATTCATCTCTCCCGTGATGAAAGGTTGAGAAAGAAAATTGTATTCCTGGAAGACTATGAGATCAATATAGCAAGGTACATGGTACAGGGAGTTGATGTCTGGCTTAATAATCCCATAAGGCCCAAGGAGGCCTCAGGAACAAGCGGTATGAAAGTTGTTCCCAATGGCGGACTCAATGTCAGTGTCCTTGACGGGTGGTGGGACGAGGGTTACAATTCAAACAACGGCTGGGCCATTGGCAATGGCGAGGTATATGATGACCAGGGGTACCAGGATGAAGTGGAGAGCCTCTCAATATATAATCTGCTTGAAGAGGAGATTATCCCTCTGTTCTATTCGCGCGGTGATGACGGCCTCCCGGAGGGGTGGCTTGCAAAGATACGTGAATCTATGAAGACCATTATTCCGGAATTTAATACAAACCGTATGGTAAAAGATTATGCAGAGAAGTACTATTTCTCAGCACATAAAAACTACACCGGTTATCTTAAAGACAATTTCACTATTTCAAAAAACATCTCGGAGTGGAAAGAGAGAGTGAAGAAAGTCTGGAGTGACGCGAGAGTAATTGACATGAACATGGAGGAGCGTCAGGATGTAACAGTTGGTACCAGGATGAAAGTGACCGCAAGAATTAACCTGGGCAGGCTGAATCCTGAGGATGTCCTTGTGGAACTCTACTTCGGCTCAGTGGATCAGTATGGGGACATAACCGACGGTGTGGCAGTACCAATGGAAAACACGGGAGGAGAGGGTAAAGGGATCTTCAGTTATTCCGGACAGATGCTCTGTCTTCAGTCCGGACGGTTCGGTTACAGCATAAGGATCATTCCGTTTAACAGGTATGCGTCACGGAAGTTTGATCCCGAGCTTCCATTTACATGGGCATAGGCATCTGTTGAAGCTGATGAGACTTAATTGGTGTTACTATGTCTCTTCAATGCATTGTTAATGAGTCACTTAATGAAAACGTAATTTTTTTTATTTTATCTGTTTGACTTATTTAAGATTGCTTTTATATTTGCGTGCATACATACCTTAAACAACGGCAGAATATCTGCCGTTTCTTCTTTGAATGATATTAAAATTTATTTTTGTGCAAATTAAAATAGATACGTTAATGGGCGAATGCCGATCACGGCATCATAAGTATGAAATTCCGTAAGGTGAATTATGCGTGAAGCAAAAAATATAACTACCGTTGAATGCAGTAAAAAGTATGTCGATAAGATCAGGGAATCACTTATAAGAAAGATCCCTGATGAAAATAAAAATAATGAGGAGATCGAATTTCTTCTTAAGAGACTTTAATCTTCCATTATTGTAACTGCGAGTTTTTCCACAGCTGTAGAGACTGCCTGTAATAATCAAAGGGCGGAGGAGCAGCTTCCATATCTTTAACAATGATCTTCCTGACCCATCTCCTCTCAGCCTGCTCACAGATATCTTTTATATTTCGCCCGGTCAGGTTGACGGACTTAAGCCCCAGGTGACTGCATTCATCTTCAGTAAGATGCTTCGCGTAATTACTGAAGATGGCAGCGCGTTCCTCAAGATTGGGGTATGGAAATTTTATTATCTGATCGAACCTGCTGATAAGCGCGGGATCGAGATCGTTCATCCGGTTTGTCGCTCCGATAGTAACAGTTTTCTCAGCAGGGTCCATGCCGTCGAGTTTACGCAGTAGAACCGAGAGTATCCTCCTGGTAGCCTCAAACATATTCTGGTCACGCGATCCTGCCAGTGAATCTATCTCATCGAGAAATATTACTGCTCCCCCCATTAACTCGCACATGTCAAAAATTTCCGCCATGTTTCGTGATGATTCTCCATACCATTTAGACATAATCGATTCTACAGGAACATAGACTAAGGGGATGCTGCTTTCGTGCGCGATAATTCGTGCTGCTGTTGTTTTCCCCACACCGGGAGGTCCCTCAAAGAGAACAGCACGGGGCATGTTTGATTCAGGGCTTTTTCTTGTGAGGCGCATTACTGATTCATAAGCTTCAGGATTTTTAAGAGGGAGTATAACAGATTCACGGATCTTTCTTTTTGCCTCAGTATATCCCGCAATATAGTCCCAGTCCGGCGCGGTGTCGCTGCTGATGATTGAGGCTCCAAGTGATTTGAGTCTGCTCTCCGGATCAAATGCCAGCCCGGTGTTCAGCTTTTTGTAAATTGCTGTTACAGAATTAATCTCCTCCATTGTGAGTTCACCTTTCCTGGAGACTTCTGCGTAGGAGTTTATCAGACTGAAAAAATCGATCCTGAAATTATCTGTAATATTTTCGGTGTTAAAAATGTTGCTGTTCAGTGCCTGGAAGGAATAGTGACCTTTCTCAAAAGATACAATCCTGATATGTTCAATATGGCTTTTAAGAACTTCAAGTGAATCAAAAAGCATAATGTCTGTCAGAGGCTGAAGGGGGAATTTAATTCTTGTGTGGCCCTTCTGGTATTCTATAGTCAACTGATGAGTGCCATCGGAAAACCCGTCGATTTTATTAAGCTCTGTTTCTATTATCTCCTTCATCCTTTCAAAGGGGATTACATTACTCTGCATAGGTTATGTCCTTTTAACAGTTCAGATTATAAATTTGAGTTTTATCAGTTTCCTGCTTTTTTCTATCATTTTTGTGTAGTCTTCATTCCAGTCAACGGTAATAATCACCAGATAAATTATACCATTTTTAAGTTTGCTGAGTTCGGTTTTCTGGCTGTCTGAATCTAAATCTGCAAGAGCAAGAATATTTCTCTGACAGATTATTCCTCTCTCATGTTTTTTTATAAGATCGAACCTGTGGTCTGTGTCATCGGTATAATACCACAGGTTTGGCGTATCATTGGATATATGGAGTAAGCTCTGCTTGTTGAAAGGCTCTTCGTCTATGGCGGGATTCCGGAAGCCTATAAGTTCACTAAGAGGAAGGCCCGCAAGCGCATTATTGAATGACTCTGAACTGAATGACGCATTTATAAAGATACTGTCCGGGCGTGAAAAATTTATAATAAAGGAGAATGGTATCCTCCTTATCTCCGCAGTGTTATCTTTTATATCGATTCTGTTCCCGGACTGTTCTATGAATACTTCAACCAGTCTGGGCTGAGTGTCTTTTATACCTCTTCCGCACCCTGAAAAAATGGCAGTGAGAAGAATTATTATTAACGGGAATTTTTTCATCATAAACCGCCGCTGATACCAAATGAATTAAAACGTTTTTAACAGTGTTACTGTCTTGATTTAAATCGACCGAAAATCAGAGTCATACTTTTTTTTATCAGGAGATAAAGAGACATGAATACCACTATCCCCGCTACGGCATAAATAATCGAGTCAATACTGAATGATATGCCCGGGACAAAATCGGAATATGTCCCTCTGATTATATCCATATCCGATTTGCGGATAAATACAAAAAACTGCTTAATTCCGGATGCACCTGAAATCTGCTGATGAGCATCACTCAGGAAATTAAAACGATCAATATTCTCAGACATTAATTTACCTGTTGAGGCGAATTCTTTCACACCGGACTGAATATGAAGCTGGACATATTCATCAAGGGGCCTGCCGCTATCTGCTGCTGCGGCTTTGTACTTTCCTATTAAAAGTTTCAGCTCATCTGCATGGCCGCCAAGCCTCTGAATATACTGAACAATAAAAGCAGGTATCTGCATGAAGATTAGAGCGCCTGCTGCTGCAATGGCTCTGTCAGCGATATGTTCTATAAGAATAAGAGGAGCGATGAGAATTTTTTTCAGCATGTTTTCCTCTGTGGATTATTTTACAGTATCTGAATCCATAATACAGGTGGCAAGAATCCCCCCCCGTACTTTGTAAACTGTCTTTACAGAGAGGTATTCAGGTGAAAGAACATTATACAGATCTTTATAAATCCTGTCAGTTACTGCTTCCTGATATATTCCCACGTTTCTGTAGGACATGAAGTAATACTTAAGTGATTTAAGTTCCACGATTTTTTTGTCAGGGATATAGTCAATTTCAACTTTTGCAATATCTGGAAGCCCTGAAAATGGACATACCGCGCTGAATTCATCAGTCTCATATTTTATCTTCTGGGGATTACCGGAGTAATCTATGGTCTCGAGAAATCCGCTTTTTATTGATTTCTCGTCTTCGAAGCTGAAAATTTTTCCCTCGGCAACAGGCATATTATTACCTCATATAACTTTAAATTAATTATAATAAAAATCGCTTATTACAGTCAAGAAAAAGAATTATACAAGGGGGGTGAATAAACTTCTGTAAAATAATTACTGCTAATCAATTTTAAAAAGAGCTTTGCCGTCATCAGAGACATTAAATTCAGCCTCACAGAAAGGGCAGATATGATCGCCCTTCTCTTTTATTCTGACAAGTGAGCCGCACTTAAGGCATTCAATAACAAAAGGATCAATTATGTCCTCTTCGATGAATTCAAAGTCATCGTTAAACTGTAAAGGTTCGTCTGAATCAGCAAGTTCCGGTTCAGGTAGAGTGATGCTGCTGATGCCGGTATTTTTTCCGGTTAACTCATTATATTCCGGGGATTCTGTCTTTTCTTCAACAAAGGGTTCATTTCCGGGAATTCCGGTTTCAATCATTTCGAGAGCTTCAGATATATTATCAGCAATAGTAAATATTCTGTTCAGGCCAAGTATGCGGAACAGCGCTGTTACTTCACTGTTGAGATTACAGAAAACTGCCGTGCCGTCTTTGGTGCTAAGTCTTTTATGAAGCATCAGTGCGGCACCAATCCCCTCCGAGCTTATAAAGCTCAGCTTTTTGAAATCGATGAGGATAAATAATGTATCATTATCAATCAGCTTTCTGGTGTAATCTTCAAAGTCGGAACCTGATTCACTGTTAAGCGGACCCTCTATCTCAACAATAGCAGCTTTTCCATGCTCAATCTCTTTATGATTAATGAAAAACATCCTAACCTCTTCCATGCACAGGGATTGCGTCTCTTATCTCTTTTCTCTTCGCTTTCCTGATGGCATCAATACTTATTACAGGAGCAATATATACTCTCCCCCCTTCCTGAAGGTCGAGTTCAGGTTTTGCCGGTATCTCTTCATCTATCTCTCCGAGGAGTTCTATTGTCACATATTCTTCATTATCTGCTGCCACATGGCTTGTCAGTTCTGGTAGAATTTCCTCATCTATTGCCGACAGGGTAAACAGTGGAGGCTCCTCTTCAATAATCATTTCGTCAAAAGGTTCTTCGGGTATTCCGTCAAGATCGTCATCAGCGAAGTAGACTTCAGATGCAGGAATAACCTCATCAGTATGCAGCGGGATACTAACTACCATGCCTGATGCAGGGAGCTTTATCTCTGCCGGTGCTTCAGGTAATGCAAATTCTCCAGCTCTGCTCTGGATAGCCCGGTACCTGAACATAACGATAACAGAGATTAAAAGTGAAACACAGAACGCAGAGAGTATAACAGCTGTTATCATGATTCTCCCCCTGGCAATCGATTCTTTAATTGAACCGAATATCCGCTCCTTGCTGATTATAAAATTAACAGCACCAACAGGCTTGCCGTTTATAAAAACACCTTTGGTGAAGAGCCATCCTGATGAGTTAATTCCGGAGTAGCAATATTTCTGAAGAGGCTCCCTCTCTGTTCTGCTGAAGGGTACCTGTTTATCAATTATATTATAATCTGAAAGAAAGAGCTCCGTGTTTCTTTTCGTTACAGGCTGCAGGATCATCTCAAGGTTGTAAGACATTTCATCATTGGCAATATTGCCCATCAGATTCTTTTCAGTAGTTGTGTTTGAATGGACAATGAGTTTTCCGTCGCCAAGGATAAAGAAAGCTTCATCAATGGTGTTCTCTTCAATTTTTTCATGAAAAAGTGTTTTAAGTGACGAATAATTTTTTGTTTTATAGCTCAGCTCAGCGACCCGCGCGAAGGCCTCAGCCATAGTCATGGAATAGTTTACCGTATATTTTTCAATCCGCTCAATCCCTTTTTTACCGTCAAGGTAAAGGTATGCCAGTGCGGCTCCTGAGCCAATTATTGTTTCAGTAAGGAAAAGGAGTATAAAAATCCCTGCAGGGAAGATCCATTTCCTGAGTTTTTTTCTGTTTTTTTCAGTCATCTCTTAAGTTTCCCGGATATATTTTAAATTATAACTTTCTGGTATTCCATTATTCTTAATTATCGGCTTTTTGGTATTTTAGATTGATAAAAAAAGGGGTATAATATTGCATGAACAGCATGGTGTCTGATTTATGACTGTTAAAATTACAAGTATGGAATTGCTGGAGGAGTGGGACTGGAAAACCGGTAAACCCGCAGGTAGAAGCGTAACCAGAAGCGAATCGTACAAGAAAGGGATCCCCCATGAGGGAGTCCATCTCTGGATTGTACGAGATATTTCAGGTTCGACAGAAATTCTTTTTCAGCACAGAGCAAAGAACAAAGCCCTTTATCCCGATTGCCTTGATATAACTGTGGGTGGGCATGTCCCCTTCGGGCTGACAACAAACAAGATTCAGAAAGAGGCAATGGAGGAGATAGGTATATCTCCCCTGGACTCCGAGCTCATAGACCTGGGATATATGAGGTTTGAGGAGAAGACTGAAGACTATCATCACAGAGAGTTCCAGCATGTTTATTTAATGAAGAATTCACTCCCCCTTGATGAATACAGTTTTACAGATGGCGAGGTTATCGGACTATACTCTGTGCCCGCTGATTTTATAGAAACACTTCTTGTGAAAGACAGTTCCCTGAGAGTCTATGGCTTTGACGGTACCGCATTAATTGAAAGAACCCTCTCCAGGAGAGATTTCCATCCGCTCCTCTTCTCTCCAGTAATGAGAAATTATATGAATATTATTATTAAGGGTGCGCGGGAACTGGTGAGCAGCGGAAAAGTAAGCGTCAGAATGTCAGAAAAATAAATCCGGATTATCAGTTTTATCATGAAAGAAATATCATTTGAAGAATCACTCACATTAGAAAATCCCCTGTATGTTGATGTAAGATCACCCGGTGAGTTTGAAGAAGATCATATTATTGGGGCAGTTAATCTTCCGATTTTTGATAATGATGAGCGGAAAGAGGTGGGGACTCTCTACAAAATGGCAGGGAGGGATACTGCTGTTCTTAAAGGAACTGAAATAGGGGGGAAAAGAATCGGGGAGATTATAAACAGGCTTTCAGAGGTTAAAGGGAGAGATATTGTCATCTACTGTGCAAGGGGGGGGATGAGGTCCGGTTCGGTTGCTGCTCTGATTGATTCTCTCGGTATTGGAGTATACAGGATTAGAGAGGGATACAAGGCATACAGAAGGTATGTTTGTGAACGTATGCTGTCAGTGAATATTAAACCTGAAATATTCATACTTCAGGGGCTTACAGGCGCAGGTAAGACAGAGATAATAAAGGTTTTAAAAAACTCCATTGATATAGAAGGATTGGCAGGTCACAGAAGTTCGGTTTTCGGCGGCATCGGTCTTAAGCAGAGGACACAGAAGTTTTTTGAAACGCTGCTTCTCCATAACATTGATGAACTTGAGAATGAGCGTTATGTGATAATTGAAGGAGAATCGATAAAAGTCGGGAATCTCCACATACCTGCTAATATATTTGCCCAGATGAGAGGGGGGCACTTTATCTACATAGACACACCACTGAATAGAAGAGTCAGTATAATCCGGGATGAATATAATTCTTTTCAGGAACATGAAAGGATTGTTCAGATAGTTAACTCGCTGAGACGGAAGCTCGGCAGCAAAAAAGCGGATATGCTTATTGAACATTATAATTCCGGAAGAATTGATGAGTTTATAGAGATACTTCTGCTGGATTATTATGATCTGCTGTATAAGCACTCCCTTGAAAAATATGAATATATATCAGTAATAAAAAATTATGAAACAGTGCAGGCTTCCGGAGAAGTGGAAAAAGTGATAGAAGATTTTCTTTCAAAGTCCCAATAAATGAACCTCTACAAATTATAATAATTGACATATCACAGTTGTATTGATTATTATATAAAAACAGTCTAATTCCTGTAAAATTAAAGGGAAAAGAAAAATAAGGCATTAGTTTATGTAACAGATAAAGCCGTATTTTTCAGATTTACTGCTCCTGACATAGGTATAATTGTCAGGGAAAAGCATAATATTGAATATTATTATAACTGGGGGTATTTATGAAGAGAATTATTGCTGTATTTTTATTTCTATTTCTGGTGGGCTGCGGCGGCGGAACACAGTATCAGGATGTAAACAAGGCCGAAGGTTCGAGGGAATGGGGCCCTAAGGAGATCAAATCTACAAGTGAAAAAATGGTAGGTTCTCTATATACTTTTCTTAAAGAGGAGTGGAAAAAACCGGCATTTATACAGGTAAAAAAATTCCAGAACAGAACATCCGAGCATATAGACACAGGGATGCTCATGGATGAGATCCGTACAAAACTGATCCAGAAGAGAATTAAGTTTATTGATGATACTCTTGATGCTGAAACAATAAAAGAAATTGAAAAAGGGCAGACAGGCCTGATTGATGCAGACAGCGCAATTCCTGTTGGAGAGATGAAGTCACCGAATTTTTATCTTACAGGGGATATCAGGGAGAATAAAAGATATGTCAGCGGCAAAGAGATACAGTATCTGAAAGTTACTCTTACCCTGTATAATCTTAAGACAAGAGTACTTGAATGGCAGGATGAGCAGGAGTTCCTTAAATCCTCCAAGACAACGAATATCAGCTTCTAATCTCCGCTGATTAACGGAGAGAATAATGAAAAAAATTAATCTTTTAATAACAGTACTGTTTGCTTCGATAACCCTTATCTCCTGTGCAGGAGGTAGGGATTACTACGAGGCAATGAAGGCTCCTGAAGAAAAATTCTACAAAGGGGAGTACATGGATGCGGCAAGAATGCTCCTCCCTGATGTGAATAAAGGCGGGAAGGATCAGCTCCTCTTCATGATGGAGTGCGGTCTTATGCTGCATACTGCGGGGGATTTTGAAACCAGCAACAAGGTGCTTCTTCCGGCAGGAAAACTGGCAAAAATAATTCCCGTAAGTGTCACACAGGAGGCCACATCCTTCCTTACAAATGACAGAAGTTCCAACTACAGGGGTGAGGATTTTGAAAAGGTTCTCGTTCATGTATACCTCGGGATAAATTTCCTTATGATGGAAAAATATGAAGAGGCCCGCGTTGAGTTTTCGGCTGTCAATAATGAACTCTCCAAAATAAAAAGCGAAAACGGTGAAGCCCGTTATAAGCAGAATATTATGGCCAAGTATCTCACTGCCATTGCTTTTGAAATAATTGGCGATATGAATAACGATGAGAAGGATGTTGAATTTGCCTATATCGAATATAAGCAGATTTATGCTCTGAACCCGGAACTGGATATGGTTAAGGATGATCTTCTGCGCTTAGCTAAAAGACTCGGTAATGACGAGGATTATGCCGAGTGGAGAAAGAAATTCCGGAAATCATATAATGAAAGCGAAAACAATGGTGAGCTGATTACAATTTTTCAGGCAGGAAGAAGCGCTGTTAAACAGAGCCGCGGATCGCTGCTTAAAGACCCGGCGATGGAACCGATAATCAGGGTAACCATTAATACCGGAAATCTCACTGCCGGGGTTACTGTTGCCGCAGTTCTTGTCACATTGAAAAATGCCGAGAATCCTATACCAAAGTTTGAGAAGAGATCAAACCGGGTAAACAGGGTTCGTGTATCTGCAGGGGGCGAGAGTATCTCAACTGTCAAACTTGAAGATATTGAGGAAACTGCGGTAAAAAACCTGGAGGATGATTACGGCAGACTGTATAAACGGGTTGCAGTTTCTATTGCAACTAAAGCCGTGGCATCAATAGCCGCTGGTATTGCAGCTAAAAAAATAGCTGAGCAGAGCAAACAGCTTGGCCAGTTTGCGGGCCTCATAGGGACTGCGGTGGGTGCAGGAACAGGGATGGCCTTATTTTCACAGATGAAGCCTGATTTGCGCTGCTGGCACACGCTCCCGGCGAATTTTCAGCTGGGGAGGATGTCTATCAGACCCGGAAAATACAATGCAAGATTTACTCTTTCCGGAGCAGGTGGAAATATCGATGAAATCGAAAAAGAAGTTGAAATTAAAAAGGGTCAAAAGACACTGGTAAACCTGAGAACGCTTTATTAGGGTACAGGTTAAAAATAATGACGCAGAACTATAAAAACAGAACGGGAGAAAGCAAATCTCCCGTTTTTTTTGACAGAGGTATACTGGATCATCTTATATACCCTGCCTGCATCATAACATCAAAAAGCATCCTCGAATATGTAAACACACCGTTTTTAGACCTCTTCGGAATCGATTCTGAAGAGCGTAAATTCGACTGGCCCAATGTTTTTAATAGTGAGCATAAAAAAATTGTGGCTCAGACATTTGTTAACTCTCTTAATGGAGCCTTTTCAACCTGTACCGTAGAGGTTAAAACAGCCGAGGGGGCCGGAATACCTGTAGATCTCATGATGCAGCCGGTAGTTAACAAGTCAATTATTACTTCTGTTCTTGTTTTCATAAAGGTTCTGGAGGATGAGGCGCAGAGTGGCCATACTAACCATTTCAGCACAACAGAAGCAGACAGTAATACTGTTCATTATGAGTTTTCTCCTCTCCCCCTTATCAGGTTTAACAGGGATCTGAAAATTGTGAGGTGCAGCCGTTCTTTTGAGGGTACTCTCGGTTTCAGCCTTGAGGATATGTCAAAAGATGAATGGTGTGTAATAGGAAGTATTTTTAAATATGATGCTGAACGGATAAAAAATAATATAATAGAGATACTGAAAGGGAATATTCCCTTTAAACGGATTGGAGAAATAAAGGTAAAGAGTAAAAGCGGGGATGAAAAAGTTGTTAATGTGATTATATACCCAGTAACCCGTGACAAGGAGCTTGCTGCCATTGACCTTATGATGGAGGACATCACCAGGATAAGGGAACTGAAGGAGAGGTTAAGCGCAGCAAAGAGACTCAACCTTATCAGCGATATAGGGAATGGTTTTATCCATTCAATTAATAATACAATCAATGTAATTCTAAATCAGGCACAGCTGCTTCAGATAATAACAGAAAAGGATTCAGTTCGCCAGGGGCTTAAGCAGATAGAGAAATACGTTCATGAAGTTGTGGACCAGCTCCGCAGGATTAAGGGCTTTATCAACGAAAGAAGCGATAATGGAGACGAAAGGGAGGAATCCTTTGAATCCATACTGAGTGACGCAATTGAGTTTGTAAGGATTCATTTTAAGGTTGATGAGGAGAAGAGGAGGAAAAATCTTCAGATTGATCCTGAAAATGTTTCTGATATAATTCTTAGAACCGATACTTTCTTTTTCCGTGAGCTTCTTATCTGGGCTATCCTCAAGGTTTCATCCTATGCTGAAAAGAAAGGAAAGATTGAAATTGAGCTTAAGAAAAATTCATATCATTATATAACTGTCTCGGTCAGGAAAGGGGGAGCTGCTGATACCTCCAACATAGTACCCTTTATGCTGAATGGCCTCTCCCCCTCAGAAATACGTAATGCCGCTGAAAAACATAATCTGAGGATTCTTGAAGAGGAATCAGTTGATCTCTATTCAATCAAGATAATACTCCCTCCGAAGATGGTTATTGAAAAGGGCGCAAGCAATGGAGGCGATAAGGACTACGCTATTGAAGAGAGAAACATAATGATTGTTGAAGACGAGAATGCTCTTCAGCTTATTCTCGGTAATCTATTCGAAAGGATGGGTAATACTGTATACATCACTGACAACGGGACTGACGCTTTTGAGGAATTTAAAAAGAAAAATTATGACATTGTGATCACTGATTATGATGTCGCAGGGATGACCGGTATTGAACTTGCCGCAAGGATCAAGGAGATAAGCGAGGATACGCTGATAATACTGCTGTCCGGCTGGTCAATCGGTGATTTCAAAAGGTACAGCAGTTTTATTGATCTCTTTATGGCAAAGCCGTTTAACATAGAAGATCTTATTAAAGGTATTATATCCACTGCTGCTGCCAAAAACTCCTGACCCGGATTTGCCTGATAAAGATTAACACCTCTGCACTCAGGAGTCGTTTAATTCTCTCCGTGAAAAAAATCTCATGGTGTCATATAACTGCCGCCCTTTCTATTCAGCCGGAAATATACCCGGATTCTGTAAAAATTGTAATTGCATAATCTTAGAGCCATTTCACTGTAACAATGAGGGGTCAAATGCGATATACTGCCTTTATATACTTACTCTTTCTCTCTCTGCTTTTATCCTGTTCGTCAGCGGGGAAAGGGGGATATAGAGCCTCTGAAAGAGGAGATGTTGATATTGTTGGGAACAGGGCAGGACTTATAAGAACTGTCTACTGCGATATATATGTTGAAAATCTCAACAGCAAACTCCGCCAGAAAATTTATGATGCCGATGTTTACAGGGGGAGCGGCAGCGGCATGCCTCTTGAACCGTGCTTTCATTTTATAGTTTCAAATACCTGGAACAGGCCCCTGGTTATAGAAAAGATTGTGCTCCGTTATGATAATGAAGATCATGAACCTGAGTTATATGACTATATAAAAGATCCGGATTATGCGGAGAAAAGGTTTGCGGTAAATATTAATAAAATGATGCAGAACCGGAGGCTCCTCTCAGAAGATGAACTTATAGATGAGATAGATTATGATACTGAAACAGTTGAATACAGATCTGATTTTATAGCACCTGGCGACAAAGTGCTTTTTTACAGATTTTTTCCTGTTATCCCCCACAGAAAAGGTGTGAAAATATATATAACGATAAAATATTTTAACATGAAAAAAATAATTGATTTTGATATAACCCGTTTTGATTATACGGATGAGTAATTGAACATTGTAAAGAATTGATAATAGAGAATTGATAAAACCGGGAGTTTTACGGAAGATGAAGATAAATGAAAATGATATTCAGAAAGTAGCAAAGCTTGCGCGGCTTGAACTGAGCAGCGGGGAGAGAGAGGAGTTTTCAAGACAGCTCAATGATATTATTGAGTATGTTGAAAAGATAAATGAACTGGACACCTCAGGCGTCAAACCTGCTGACCATATAGTGGAACTCTCTAATGTATTCAGGGAGGACGTTGTGCAGAAGTCCATTGACACTTCTGAAATTGAAAAGATGGCCCCTGCATTTAAAAACGGGCATATTGTTGTCCCCAGGATTATTGAATAGGACAGTGGTGAATAACAGAAGGCTCTTTATAGCTCTTCCTCTTGATGACTGTGCGGTTAAAGACTTTACCGGCAGTATATTCAGTGATCTGGAAAAATATGCCGGCATCCTGAAAACTGTGAGCACTATAAATTTGCATATAACCATGAAATTCCTCGGTGATGTTGCTGAGGAGAACATATCAAGGATGGTGGAATCCTTCAGTTCACTTGAAGGTTCAGGAAGCATTGAGTATACTTTAAGCGGGATAGGCTGTTTCCCTTCTCTTGCTGCGCCTTCAGTTATATGGGCAGGTATTGAGTGCGATATGAAGAAAATGTCCGGGTTGTTTTCAATGGTTGAAAAGTTCTGCGCGTCTTTCGGATTTGATAAAGAGACCAGGGGGTTTACACCTCATCTTACAGTTGCAAGAGTGAGAAGAGGTAAAGATGTTCCTTCGGGGTTGAAAGATTTTATAAAGAATAATAAAGAGAGAGTATACGGGGAATCGGTTTTTAACAGGCTTGTGCTCTTTGAATCAAAGCTTGATAAAACAGGTCCTGAATATATCAGCTTAGCTGAAGTTTCATTAAGCTGAGTAAAATTATCCCTGAAGTATAAGGGATGAAAACCGGACAATGAAGTTGTATTCAAGTTATATCTAAAATTACATGGAGATACAGAATAATATGGCAATACTCCTCAACAGTCCCGAACAGGTTGCTGATGAACACTTTATGATGAAGATAAAGATTCCGGGAGCTTCTTTTTTCCCGGGGCAGTTTATAAATATTAAGACTTCTGAAGGTACAGATCCTCTTCTTCGCAGGCCGTTCTCGATTTTCGATGCTGAAGGTGATACTGCAACAATTATTATCCGCGTCATAGGGAAAGGGACAGAATTGCTGAGCCGAATGGAACCAGGTGAGATAAATGTTGTGGGGCCCACAGGTAACGGCTTCACAATGGAGGAGAATAAGAACCTTCTTCTTGCAGGGGGCGGTGTGGGTAATGCTCCTCTCTTTTATCTCATGAAAGAACTAAAAAAAAGAGGCAACAGGATAACATATATATACTGTTCAAGAAGCGCGTCATATCTGTTTTACCCTGAAATGTATGAAAAGCTTGCTGATGAGTTTATTATAACAACAGATGACGGTTCTGCCGGAGTAAAGG
This sequence comes from Spirochaetia bacterium UBA5763, assembly GCA_002418835.1. Classification (GTDB taxonomy): domain Bacteria; phylum Spirochaetota; class UBA4802; order UBA4802; family UBA5550; genus UBA5550. Next base: position 168,508 of record DIEX01000018.1, read on the forward strand.
GTTTTGCCACTGATGTTATGAAAGATAAGATTTCGGCTGAAGGCTATGACAGAGTCTACTGCTGCGGCCCTGATCCGATGATGAAGAAAACAACATCCCTTACGCATAAAAACAGCCCGGTGGAAGTGTCAGTGGAGAACTACTTCGGATGCGGAGTAGGTCTCTGTGTCGGATGCACAGTGGATACTGTTGACGGTTATAAAAGAGCCTGTGTTGACGGGCCTGTTTTTGACGGGAGAAAAATTCTCTGGGAAAATATGCCTGACTAAAGGGGTATATTCTATTTGTTCATTAAAAATTTTTCCTGCCCTTCGGGGAGAATCTTTATTTTGGCCTGTTCGTTTTCACTCTCAACTGAGAGAAAAGGAGTCATTCAGGTTCCAAGACCGAACTCAGGCAGCACCCATTTGCTCATCACAACAATAAGAAAAAAAATCAGAAAAAACCCTATCATTGCAAAAGTAAGCTCTCTATCTTCATTTCTTTCAGTTTTATTCATAATTAACACCTGAATTGACTATGAATATCTGTCATCAGTTTTGTTACGGGATTTTTATAACGTAAAAAACGGGGTCAGAGCCCCCTCTCGCGTTATTTAAATAGCGGAGAGAGTGCTTTGAATTCAGATGTGCCTGCTTTTTCGATAAGCATAAAAGCTATGGTCTCTGTCGGATACACAACAGCACCTGCTTTTGAGAGAGCTTTCAACGCAGTTTTCCAGTCATGTTTACGGCGTGAAGCTACTCCATCTGAAGCAATTACTACATTATAATTCATTTGAATAAGGGTCAGAGCCGTCTGGAATACGCAAATATGGGATTCGATCCCTGTTAATATTACGGTTTTTTTCCCGCTTTTTATAATTTCATCTTTTATTGCTTCATCCTTCATGCAGTTGAAGAAAAGTTTTTCGAGATTGGGTGAGCCGGTGCATAATGAAGAGAGCTCAGGGAGAGTTGAGCCGAGACCTTTTCTGTACTGTTCAGTTACTATTACGGGGATATTTAATTCCCCTGCAGTTTTCAGGAGTATTGCGGAGTTTCTCTTCAGCATCTCCTGTATGCTCTCTTTCATTGCGACAAAAAGCCGTTCCTGAATGTCTATCATCAGTAAAAGTGAATCTTCACGTTTAATTTCAAATCTGTTCATAAATGCCTCTCTGCTATTATTTACTGTAGAAGTTCATTCCCTATACTGTTAATTATGGAATCTTTCTTCCCTTCTTTAATATTTTTCATTATAGTTTTTTTCTGCCCCTGGACGATATTCTCATCCGGAGTTGTTGTTGCCATGGGGAGGACTGACTTCATTTCTGAGCAAATATCACATTCCCTTGTTGGTACAAATGCCGGAGCAAAGACTTCGTCAATGGTTGAAGCGCACTTAGGACCGGGGAGTAATCCTGAATTAGCACAAACTTTCATTGTTACAAGCGGAGCATATACCGGGAAGTCCATAACAGGATCATTCCTCAGGGCTTCACGCATATAATCACCCCAGACAGGGGCTGCGATCCCTGCGGCAGCCTGGCCTACCCCGAGTGAGAGGCCCAGCTTGTCATAGCCGATCCAGAGGCCCGTAGTAATGTTTGCGGAAAAACCTATAAACCAGGCATCTTTCCAGTTGTTGGTTGTGCCTGTTTTTCCTGCCACAGGGCGCCCGATTGATGCAGCTCTTGCAGTTCCTGAAGTTATTACACTCCGCATCATGCTAATGATTACCTGGGCAGTCTCCGGTTTCACTATCTGGATAGTCCCTTTCTGACGTTTCTCTTCAAGAATGCTGTTTATTTCTGCTTCTTTGTTTTCTAAGATCTCACCTTTTCTGTTTTTAATATTTCTGATTGCGAATGGAATAACATCGCGTCCGCCGTTAGCAAGGATCGCGTAAGCTCTTGTCAGTTCAAAGGGGCTTACTTCAATGGAGCCGAGGGCAATGGAGAGGTTTCTTGGAATACGTGCTTTCTTTTCATTGTCATTCATCTTGAGAAGTTTCGCGTAGTAGTTCATAACCATGTCAATACCGATAGTGTCAGCAATTCTGATTGATATGACATTGATCGATTTTTCAAGAGCCCTGCGCAGGCGCACAAATCCGTAATATTCCCCTTCGTAGTTCTCAGGGAGCCAGTCACCCCCCTCTGTGTCGAGGTAAACTATTGGTGAATCCAGTACGCTTGTTGCCGCAGTAAACTTTCCTGATTCAATAGCAGCAGTATATAACAGCGGTTTTATGGATGAACCGGGCTGGCGTTTTGACTGCATAGTTCTGTTAAGCTGATTTATGGATGAGAACTCCCCTCCGCCGATCATTGCTTCTATATAACCATTCTGCTGATTTATAGAAATAATGCATCCCTCTACTCTCTGCTGCTCCCTGTCGTCACTGTACGTTGTTTTGTATTTATCGATGAATTCTGATACTGTGCTAAGTCCCGCAAGGAAATTCAATGCTTCAAGTTCTTCGATAACATCAGCCCTGAGGTGTGAATTAAGTTTCGCAGTTTCCGCTGAACCTTTCTTTGCAATATCTTTAAAGTTTGTTATATATGAGAGGAGAGCAACCTCATCAGAAAAATTATTTGTAAGGTAATCGTCATTTTTGAAAGTCAGGTTCCCTGATACTGAGCTCTGCCTGTCGAGCGCTGCTTTGAGAATTTTCTGCCCTGCCATCTGCTTGTTCACATCAAGTGTTGTGTAAACTGATAGTCCTTCGGAAAAGACCATCTCCTCGCCATATTTTTTTACAAGCTCGCGGCGTATATATTCTGTAAACCAGGGAGCTTTATCCACCCTGGAACTGAATGTCGTTATTGTCGGAGGAATATCTCCGATTTTGTACAGGTAATCGGGCCAGAAATTTATAAAAGCTTTTTCAGCTTCATCAACTGTTATGTACCCCATCTCCACCATCTTGCCGAGAACAATCTTATGGCGCGCAATAGATGTTTTCGGGTATTTTATAGGGGAGAGGAGGTTCGGCGCTGACGGAAGTGTGGCTATGAGCGCGCTCTCCGCGAGGTTCAGATCCCATACATCCTTCTGAAAATAAAGTTTTGCCGCTGATTGAACGCCGTATGCACCGTGGCCTAAAAATATCTGGTTGAGGTAAAGCTTGAGAATTTCATCCTTGGAGTATTTAGCTTCTATCATCAGTGCTATGCAGGCTTCTTTTGCCTTACGGTAAAAGCTCCTCTCTCTGGACGTAAGGAGTATCTTCGCGAGTTGCTGCGTTATTGTACTCCCCCCCTGTTTTATTCCCCCGGCAAAGATATTCACAAAAAAAGCCCGTACTATACCGCGGGGATTAACTCCCCAGTGGTCATAGAATTCATTATCCTCAATAGAAACAAAGGCGTTTACAAGATGTTTCGGCATTTTTTCAAAAGGGACAATCTCCCGCTTTTCCTTGAAAAGTTCAGAAATAAGAATGTCGTTTTTGTCGTAGATCCGGGTTGTTATATCGGGCTGAAAAGTGGCCAGATTCTGAACTTTATTGAAATCTATGATAAGTATGATGATAAAAGCAATGATCATACCTGTTATAAGACCGATTATTGTTGTCCTGTAATTTCTTGCGAATTCCGGCAGCCCGGATAAGATGCTTTTAAAAATTTCTATTATGGCATTCAGAACACCATTCAGCCTTGCCGAATTGAAATCGGGCTTTAGATTAAACCTGTTGCTTTTTATGCTGAATTTATTTTTTTCCGGTCTGAAAGAGGGGAGGCTGCTTCCCCCCTCTTTTCTGCTTCCGAATGATTTTCCGCCGTATTTTCCCATTTAATGCCCTTATTAGTTATATTGAAGCTCTGCCCACGGATACCGGGGTTCTATACTACGTTTTATTGTATTCCAATACTTAAAGAATCAGGCTCTGACCCGGTACTTTATTCTTTGATGTAGAATGCTCTGACTCTTAAAACAATCTTTTTTTGCAATAATTCATCTATAAATCGATCATTATTTTTTATAACATGCCTGTACAAATATTTTTTTTAAAAAATTAAAAAAATGCCAAATGAATAATAAATGGGCGATTTTTTAATACATTATAATTTAAATCATTATAAGTGGCTGTAAACGGTTGTGATTGTCTTCCTGCTTGAAAATCTTTTAGCCGACGTTTAGTATGAAACGGGCAATTTAGAGTGCGATCAAGGATGATTGCATTTAAATTCAAGGAGGAATGAAATGATTATAAATCACAACGTAGCTGCTATTTTCTCCCATAGAACATTAAAGTTCCATGACTGGAGTCTCACAAAGGACATCGAAAAACTCTCTTCAGGTATGCGTATTAACAAAGCTGGTGACGACGCATCAGGTCTTGCAGTTTCTGAAAAAATGAGATCGCAGATACAGGGTTTAAGACAGGCTGAGAGAAATACTGAGGACGGTATGTCTCTGATTCAGACAACAGAAGGTTATCTCAACGAAACACACGACATTCTTCAGAGGATCAGGGTGCTTGCAGTTCAGGCTGCTAACGGTACCTACACAGATGAGGACAGACAGCTGATTCAGGTTGAGGTTTCAGAACTTGTTGATGAAATCGACAGGATTGCATCCCAGGCTGAATTTAATAAGATGAAGCTTCTCACAGGTTCATTCGCAAGGCTTCACCCTACAGCATCAATGTGGTTCCATATGGGTCCCAACATGCACCAGAGAGAGAGGGTTTTCATTGAGACAATGACAACTGCTGCTCTTGGGCTTCGTAACCCGACCGTTCTTACTTTTATATCCCTTTCAACTCCCGGAAAGGCGAATTCACTGATCGGTCTTGCTGACGAAGCGCTGAGAATCATCTCTAAACAGAGAGCTGACCTTGGAGCATACTATAACAGGCTCGAACATTCAGCTAAGGGTCTCATGAACGCTTATGAAAATGTTCAGGCTTCTGAAAGCCGTATCCGTGATACAGACATGGCTGAACAGATGTCATCTTTCACAAGGTATCAGATACTTACACAGGCCGCAACATCAATGCTTGCGCAGGCTAACGCCAAGTCGCAGACAGTATTGCAGCTTCTTAAATAGCAGCTTGAGCCAACATCGCAGTACCACTCAAAACGCCGGACTCTCCCACCCGGCGTTTTCTGATTAATGGGGAAATGGGGTCAGAGCATGCGGCTTTGAAAATAGGCTCTGACCCTTTTTTCACGCAGAAATTAAAATTTTTGAATTTTTTGCTCTGACCCCGTTTTTTTTTCAAAAATCACCTCCTGAGAAACGTATAAATATAAACCGCATATATACGGAGGGAATATGTCGCGACCATTGAGAAAAATTGTTCAGGGTGCTACTTATCACTGCTTCAAGATGCCACGGGAACGGGAAGAGAGACCTACTCAAAAGCGCTTATTGCAGGAGATATTTCATCGAATCTGTACAGATGTGTCAGGAAAAGTATAAATTTGATTTAATCGCAGCCGAAACTGTATCAAATCATATTCATCTGATTATTCAAACCGCGGAAGATGCGGAGGAAATTTCCCGTATAATGCAGTATATAAAGGCAAGAATTGCCGAAAAGTATAATCGCGGCAGGGGGGAGACCGGCCCTTTCTGGAACGAGAGATACGGGTCAACAATTATTGAAGAATCTGACAATCCGGAGGATTACCTGTTGTGGCTTCTATGGTATATAGGGTACAACCCGGTGCGGAAGGGGCTCTCTAATAATCCGAGAAAAAATGATATCGGTTTCATTAATTGTTATCTTTTGAAAGGGCATGATTCGCCGGTAAAGATAACTGTTCATGAATTTTTCTATAATCTCGGAGATACTTTTGAAAAATGTGTTGAGCGCTTCCTTTTATATGAAGAGGCTTACATAAAACGGCTTGCGGTATATTTTTAAAAATCTGGGGTCAGAGCCCGGATTCGGGTCCGAGCCTGAAATACATCAGTTTATCATTGAAAAGTAAGGTCTGGTGTAACTTTTCTTTTTATATTGACACTAACTTTAAAAAATATAGAATCTTCATAACACTGACCTTTTTATCTACAGCAAAACCCCTTAATTTATATGTTGAGGAGAGATACATTTATGAGAATGGATCGTCTGACACTGAGGGCGCAGGATGTTATTAATAGCGCCCAGAATATTGCTACAGAAAACAACAGCCCTGAGATTAACCCTGAGCATATACTCAAGGCGCTAATTGATCAGGATGGCGGGATATTTACAGCAATTGCTGAAAAACTCGGTGCGTCCTGCCGCGACATAAAAACTGAGCTTGATCAGTATATTAAAAGTATGCCCAGGCAGGTAGGGGGCGGGCCCGGTGGAGGTTCGCTCTCCACAAAGGGGAGAGATGTACTCAACGGAGCATGGAATCATGCCGTAAAACTTGGGGACCAGTTCCTCAGCACAGAACATCTTGTCATAGCTCTGTCGGAGGTGGACTCTGCCAGGGCAAAGCATATCCTGAATTCATACGGTTTTAACCGTGAAAATATACTTCGCGTGCTCATGGATCTTCGCGGAAGCAAGAAGGCTGATGATGAAAACGCCGAGGATAAGTATAATGCTCTGACCCGCTACAGCCGGGATCTTACAAACTACGCGCGGCTCAACAAGCTCGACCCTGTAATAGGGCGTGACGAAGAGATTCGTCGCGTTATGCAGGTGCTCACGCGCCGTACAAAGAACAATCCCGTGCTCATAGGTGAGCCCGGCGTTGGTAAAACAGCAATAGTTGAGGGCCTTGCGCAGAGGATGGTTGCAGGCGACGTCCCTGAAAACCTGAAGAACAAGAGGCTCATCGCACTTGACATGGGCGCAATTATTGCGGGTGCAAAATTCCGCGGCGAGTTTGAGGAGCGGCTTAAGGCTGTAATAGAGGAGGTGGAGGAGTCAGCCGGTGAGATTATTCTCTTCATTGATGAGCTTCACACTCTCATAGGAGCAGGGGCGGCAGAAGGGGGGATGGATGCGTCGAATATGCTGAAGCCTGCTCTTGCACGGGGAGAGATGCGTACTATCGGTGCAACGACATTAAATGAATATCAGAAATATATTGAAAAGGACAAGGCCCTTGAGAGGAGATTTCAGCCTGTCTACACAACAGAGCCCTCAGTTGAGGATACCATTGCGATTCTCCGGGGTTTGAAGGAGAAGTACGAGGTTCACCACGGCGTGCGGATATCGGACTCCGCCTGTGTTGCTGCGGCCGTGCTCTCCGACAGATATATAACAGCACGTTTTCTTCCTGATAAGGCAATAGACCTTGTAGATGAAGCTGCGTCGATTATAAAAATGGAGATCGATTCAATGCCTCTTGAGATTGATGAGATCGAAAGACGAAGAAGGCAGCTGATGATTGAGAGTGAGGCTCTGAAAAAAGAGAAGGACACGGCATCGAAAGAGCGGCTCGAAAAGATAATGAAGGAGCTTGCGGAACTCAATGAGCGTAAAAGTATTCTCGTTGCCCAGTGGCAGCAGGAGAAGGAGATAATCAAAAAGATCAGCAACGTGAAAGAAGCCATTGAGCAGTATCGCGTTGAGGAGCAGCGTGCCGAGAGAGAGGGGAATCTGAACCGCGTTGCGGAGATCCGCTACGGCAAGATTGTTGAACTTGAAAAGCAGATTGAGGAACTTAATAAAAATGCCCGTGAAATTCAGGGTGAAACCTCGCTCCTGAAAGAGGAGGTGACAGATCAGGAGATAGCTGCTGTTGTGTCGCGATGGACCGGCATACCTGTTTCCCGCATGCTTGAAGGTGAAAAAGAGAAGCTCCTCCATATGGAGAAGCTTCTTGAGAAGCGTGTTATCGGCCAGCACAGGGCTATTGAAGCCATATCCAATGCAGTACGCAGATCCCGCTCCGGAATACAGGATCCGGACAGGCCTATGGGGACATTCATCTTCCTGGGGCCTACTGGTGTTGGGAAAACAGAGACAGCAAAGGCTGTGGCTGAGTTTCTATTTAATGACGAGAAGGCCATTGTTCGCATTGACATGTCAGAGTACATGGAGAAGCATGCTGTTGCTCGTCTTATCGGTGCACCTCCTGGATACGTGGGGTATGAGGAGGGGGGCCAGCTCACAGAAGCTGTGCGACGCAGACCCTACAGTGTAATTCTCTTCGACGAGATTGAGAAGGCTCACCATGATGTGTACAACATCTTTCTCCAGATACTTGATGAGGGGCGGCTCACTGATTCCAAAGGTCGTGTTGTGGATTTCAAGAACACTCTCATTATCATGACTTCGAATATCGGCACATCATATATAAGCGACACCTCGATACCTGAAGCTGACAGGTTTGCAGGAGTTGAACAGGAGCTGAAGATGTACTTCAAGCCTGAGTTTCTGAACAGAATTGATGAAACAATAATATTCAATCCTCTTACCAGGGAGAATATCGCTTCAATTGTGAAGAACCAGCTTGCGAATGTTGCAGTGCGCCTTAAGGAACGGGGCATATCCCTTGAGATGACTCAGCGTTTTCTTGATTTTCTTGTTAAAGAAGGGTATGATCCGCAGTTTGGAGCCAGGCCGCTTAAACGGGCAATCCAGGCGCACATCCTTAATCCACTTTCAATGAAACTTCTTTCAGGGGATTTAAAGGAGAGCGGAACTATGAAGATTGATATAAAAGGTGGCGAGGTTGTAATCGGTTAGTTTTTTTGTGGGGGAAAGGGCTCTGACCCCGAAATTCCGGAAAAGGGACTTTAGCAGAACAAGGTCCCTTTTTTATTACGAATTGTTATGGCAGGGGTCAGAGCCTGATTCGAGTCTGATATTGGTTACCCTGTATCAGGCAGAGGTATGCTCTGACCCTCTTTATACGCGCTTGCCTTTATAGGCCGCTGTAACTGATAGGTTAGAGGGGCTCTGACCCCCCTTTAACCCTCTATTCCCTTCAGGATAATAAACATGCTGCCGATAATGTTCAGGGGGAGCCGTCCCTTTTCAAAAAGTTCTTGATAAAGGGTTTTTATTCAGTTAGATTAAAATATCTGAGTTTATACCGGGGTTTGAGTATGAAGAGAAGTTTATATATATCATTTATTGTTGCCATTATATTAATTGTATCTATTTCAACAGCTTTTGCGGCTTTGACTGTTGACGTAAATTTTGATAATGGTGGTCCAATTGATACTGCATTGAGAGCAGATGTAATCTCACAGGTTTTACCTAAAGTAGAAAAATACTCTTATGTCCCGAATCTTACCCGCGGTTTCGGTAATGCGAATACTTATGCCTCACATGCATCTACATTGAGAGGGTACCAGAATTATGGTTTATATGCGATATCTGTGGGGAGCATGGTGTCAGTTCAGGCGCCCAACAGTGAGCCTGATTTTTTTAAAGATATTCAGGATGAGATGGATGAGGGGGATGTTTATGCTGGTGTTGGTTTGACTCCCCTTGTTGTTCAGGCCGGTATTAATATGGATTTTCTACTTAAGGGTTTATATGTATCGTTTCTGTTTGGAAAACTTAACACAAATGTAGAACAGGGCGATTTTAAGATTGAGCATAATGCCAATATTATAGGTGGGAATGTTAATTATTCATTAATAAAAGAAAAATCGATTCTTGCAAGGGCTCTTCTCTGGAGAGGGATTTCAATTGGTGTAGGTTTTATTCATACTGACAATTCACTGGAGTTTTATAATAAACTGGATGAAATAAATGAAACTGGAACAGTTAGCGGAACGCCAGTTTCTTATACGATTGACCCTTCAGTAAATTTTGAGCTTGATACAAAGGGTAATATTATCCCTGTAGAAATATATACATCTGTAAGATTATTCTGGTTTCTTAATGTAGGTGTAGGGGGTGGTTTTGATTATGTTTTTTTAAGCAGAACAGATTTTAGACTATCCAGTGCAGGGGATGTAATCATAAATAATACAGGAACACTTTATGATGGCCAGAAAGGAACAATAACTGTTGATGCCGAAACCTCCGGAATTGAATCAGACAGCTTCAGGCCTAAAATTCTTGCAAATCTCGGTTTCAGCATAGGCCCTGCTTTCATAGATATCCCTGCATCATACTACATTGATAACGGATACTCAATCGGTATCACTGCGGGCTGGGTCTGGTAGATTACGAGGCTCTGACCCTCATATTTTATATTAATCAGATATTCCGGTACTTTTTATCCTGAATTTTTATAAAAATGCATAAAATCTTGACATTTTTTTCAACATTTGAAATAGGTTGTCTGCTCCTGAGATTAAGAATTTTAGCATTTGGCTGAACTCTATTGAAGGAATAATAATTCTCATCTGGAGGAAAAGATGGCATATAAAATTGATAAAGACGCATGTACAAACTGCGGCGCTTGCGCAGCAGAGTGCCCGGTAGAAGCGATACACGAAAAGGGTGATGTTCATCAGATTGATCCCGATACATGTATTGACTGCGGTTCATGCGAAAGCGTATGCCCCGCTGATGCTATTTCAGCAGGCTGATTTTATCAGACACCAGGCATCATAAAAAATCCGGCAATCGCCGGATTTTTTTAATTTTTATCAAGCTTTACTGCAAACATTCTGATAATGGCCGGCAGTGAAGATAATACCGGTATCACTGTACCTGCTGTTAAAATGAACACCATGTAATTTCTGCTGATATCAAGCATCAGTTTAACCCCGGGGATTGTAATTGCTGCCGCAGCATAACCTTTCATTATATTTACAGTATAAATACCTGCAACTGATGCAAGGAATCCCATTACCGCGAATTTAATCAGTATAGTAAGAGCGATAAAAAACTTTGATGCCCCAAGTGTGCGGAGTATCCTGTAGTAATCGATCCTCCCCCATACTGCTGTAACCGAACAGAGCGCCACTGTAACAGCAGCAAGTGTTGATACAAGCGTCATCATTATGAGGATAAAAGCATTTACTGTTGTTTTAAGTTTGATTATCTCGGCAGAGAGGCTTTCGCCGGTTTCTATGACATAGCCCATTTTTTTTATCTGTGATTTTACATGCTCGATATTTTTATGGTCCTTTACTTTTACAAGGGCGAACATATATCTGTCTGTTTTCCCGAATTTTTTATTAATATCCTGGGCTGCTTTAAGCGGTATTACGAGACCGGTTATATTAACTTTGTCTGTATATCCTGAGACAACCGATGAGGAATCGAACGCGCCTTCGTAAGATGCTACGCTTGATTTTCCAAAAGAGAGTTTGAATTTGAGGCCTGATAATCTATCCGGAATTATTTCCGGCAGCCCGTTTGCCGCAGCCAAACCGTTGTTATATGAATCAATGAGGGCTTTCGGCACAAGTACAGGTATCCCTTTTTCATGGGTTCCTTTAATCCATGCGTCTTTCATCTCTTTATTTTTGAGATCGCTCTCGACAAATTTATAACTGGCACCTGCGCAGATAAGGTCTGTTCTGTACTGGAAAGAGAAGAAGTAGATGGTGGCGGAAGATGGAACTGTCACTGCCATTACCGGGTCTACTTTGGCAACGCCGTTGATTGAGTTGAGCCTTTTTATAGTTGAAGCGTTGATCTCTTTCCCGCTCCCTGTTGAAAAAAGGAATATGCTTTTGCTCTCCCCCGGTTTAACTTTAATTTCATCAGGCGGGATAGACGAAGCAAAGTTCCTGTTTATATAATTATTGAAATTATCAGAGAGAATTGAGAATGATAAAATCGAAACAACAGAGAGAAGGATCACACAGAATACAACGAAGGATATGAACTTCCCTCCGCCAAGCTCTTTTATTATAAGGTAGATTTTATTTATCATGGTATATATTTATCGTTAACATTTTTTTTACGTTTTGAGACTTCTTTCTTTGAGTTCCTGTTGTTAAGGGATAGTTCAGTCAGTGCACCGTTTTCCATTTTGTAGGAGTGGTCTGCAATCCTCAGCATATATTCGCTGTGAGTCACTATAATGATTGATTTCCCCTCTTTCTTCAGTTCCTCCAGGAGGATGAATATGTCCATTGAAGTTTCTGCGTCAAGGTTTGCTGTGGGTTCGTCTGCGAGTATCAGCGACGGCCTGTTGACCATGGCGCGGGCGATTGCCACACGCTGCTTCTGTCCGCCGGAGAGAAGCCCTGCGCGTGTATCTTTATATTCCAGTATCCCTGCTTTATCAAGTATATCGCAGGCATAGGATTTTACCTCCCTCCCCGCTCTCCCCCTGATCCTTGCGGGCATCAGAATGTTGGACATAACAGTTTCATCATCGAGGAGCCTGAATGTCTGGAAAATCTGGCCGATCTCCCTGTTACGTACTGTTGACATAAGGAAGTCGGAACGGAGATGAAGCTTCTTCCCGTTGAAATGTATTTCGCCGCTGTCAGGTTTTGTTATCCCTGTCATTATATTAAGAAACGAGGTCTTGCCGCATCCGGAACGTCCTGTAATTGCAACGATTTTACCGTAGTCTATCTCCATGGAGAGGCCCTTGATGATACCGATTCTGCTCCCTGCGATCCTGTAGCTTTTGTTTAAATTTTTTACAGTGAGGAGCATCGCTATATCTCCGTGAGAAGTTTGCCGCCGGCAGCCCAGTTCTCTCTCTCAATCTCCTCAAATACAACATAAGTTGATTTAGGGTGTTTACCCGCAACTTCTTCAAGGGCTGATGTTATTTTATCTGCAAGCGCCGATTTCTGCTCCTTTGTAAGCGGCCCGGCGACTTTTACGTTAACATAAGGCATGGTTCCTCCTCTAATCCCTTGCAAGCGGGAATGACATCATAAGATTTACTTTTGTTATAGGATCTTTTTTTACATCAGAATAATCAAGGATATTTTCCGCAAAAATCTCTCCTCCATGACGTGTCACTATTTTTTCAACAAAAGTAAGGCCTATACCGAAATCAAGGGTGTTATATCTTTCAAAAACAAGTTTAGATATCCTGTAAAAAGGCTCGAATATTACCTTTTCATATTCCGGCGGTATACCAAGTATACCATCGCTTGTTTTAAGAGGTTCGTTTATTACAGAGATCCGTACATTCGTGTTCTGAGAATAGAGCATAACAAGTACATTTGTCCCGTTTCTTGAGAACTTCAGAGCATTGATGATCATTTCTGAAACAGCTTCAGAGAGGTACTGAGTATTGATCCTGATCTTTTTATTCCTCATTCCCCGGGGAAGTTCGTTGATTATTATCCTGTTTTTGTTGATGGGTGCAAATTTCATGTTTTTACTTATTACACCTTTAAGCAGAGTGTAGAGATCCCCCACTGTCTTAAGCTCAAGTTCGAAAGTGTTGGATATGATCCAGTCGATCCCTGCAAAAATTTTAAATGCATCCTGGGCGATCTTTACATTCTTCATGGCTTCGTTAAAAAGCTGGCCGTCAACAATTCTTTTATCGTCAGTCTCCTCTGAAGATTTTGCCATCATCTCCATGAATGTTATGAGAGTACCGAATCCTGCACCCTGAGTAAAGCTGTTATTGATGTTGCTGAATATCGATTTGTCTGTTCTGGAGATGTTTCTGTTCAGCATCTTCTCCTTCCATGACTGCCAGTCCATCTCTTTATCTATGGCGTCTGATGCTGATCCCTTGAGGCTGGTTTTCATTCTGTCCAGTTCGATTTCATCCCTCTTCCTTGCAGTTATGTCATCACCTGTGACAGCAACGTATGTGGTCTTCCCCTCACTGGATTTAATTTTTGATATTGTAATATCGAGGTAGTATAGTGCACCGTTCTTTGTTGTATTATAAATTTCTCCAGTCCAGGTCTTTACACCCTTTATATGTTTCAGCAGTGAATCTTCAGGAAGAATGGGATTTGGAGTTTTCATAACATTTATTCCTGTTAATTCACTCTTTGAATAGCCTGATATTTCAGAGAATGCTTTGTTGGCGTATTTTACAATTCCGTTTTTTTCAAATAAAACAACGCATCTGGGGCTCTGTTCAATAACATCTACAAAAAGTTTGATCTCAGATTCAACGAGGCTTCTTTTATCTATTTCGTATACAAGAGATCTGTTCAGCTTCTGCAGTTCCCCGGTCCTTTCTTTCACCATATCTTCAAGCTGATGAAGCTGTCCGGCTGCATGGGCCTCCTGCTTTTTAAAATCAGTGATATCTCGAGTGATAACAAGAGCAGAATCCTCACCCAGGGAGGTTATTCTGGATTCATAGAATTTTTCTCCTTCTTCTGTATCACGCTTAAATTCATATTTTACAAGGGAATCAGTTTCAAAGGCTTTTGCAATTTCAGGTTTCGCCTTCTCAGCTATCTCTACACTCCAGACTTTATTCATCGTTTCTGAATCGGACTCTGTTCGGGCAGAACCATCTCTTTTCGTTTCAAAAAATATATCAGGTATCACTTCCAGTATTTTCTTTTTACGCGCTTCGCTCTCCCTGAGCTTCTTTTCCATTTCAAATTTATAAAGGGCTATCTCAATAGCGGAACTGAGAATCTGGGTATTAAAAGGTTTTACAATATAATTCAGGGGCATGGATCTCTTGGCCCTTTCAAAAGTGGTGCCGTCAGTCCCTGCGGTTATATAGATGAACGGTATTTTATGTTCTTTATATATTCTCTCAGCAGCTTCAATTCCGTCTATGGAGCCGGGGAGAGATATGTCCATAAGAATCAGATCTATCTTATGACTGTCTATTGCGTTGATAGCCTCTTCCCCTGTGCTCACTGAATCAAGGACATTGTATCCTGATTTGAGCAGAAGTTTTTTAAGGATCAGCCCCGATGGTTTATCGTCTTCTACAATGAGTATATTGATCATTTTTGCGGACTCCCGATCTCCAGAAACTGTAATATCAATGCTGTAAAAATAGACTTATTGGAAATCTGTTTTTTTTAAAATGGGGTCAAGGGGTGGAGCCCCCTGGAAGCCCCCCGCAGGGGCCTCCCCGCGTGTGCGGGACATAGTTTCACAACAAGTCTATTAATTTAAAGATAATCAATTAAATTTTAATATGCTAAATAATTCAAAAAAATGCAAATTTTTTCTGTATTAATTAAATATTAACTCTTAAATAGGGCAAAATTCATGTTTTTATCAGCTAAAAGAATAAAAAGATATATTCTGCGTGAAGTGCTTGATAAAAAATTGCGATCAATGATAATACATTCAGTATTAAATAATCGAACTTTTTACTATTTTAAATGTATACGTTTATGAATTAACGGGGATTTCTGATGGACGAATTTGTAATCAGCAAGGAAGTTACTAATAAGCTGAAAAGTATCACCCCATTTATGGATTATAATACTATAAGCCGTATTTTCAATAAGCTTACAGATTATGCTGAGGTCATTACAGAGGGGAAACTTTCAGGTATCATTAATTTCAATTACAGTCTCAACAGTACCCAGAGCAATATGATTATTGATCTCCTCCTTGAAATCCAGGCTCTTTCGCGAATATATACAATTGCCCAGAAAGGGAAGCGTGATCTTGAAGGTGAATTTATATCCAATATTTTTTCAGATCCCAACAATCCCGGAGGAATTTCATCGTATATAAGTCTGCGCACCCTTCTGGAAAACAGACTGAATCATCAGGTGCAGCAGTATAACATGAACATGAATAAAAGCAATACCACTATGTCTATCCCCATAAATGAACTGCATGGGCACGTAAAGACATACAGGGATTTAAGCTCGGGGAATATAACAGTGTCCCATAAAGCCCAGCATGGATATGTTGCCGCGTCCCTGCATGACGCATACCTCACAATTCTGAACAGGACAGACTGGTGGGATGACAGAACTTATATGAAATATTTTTTCAACGAGGACGACTCGTCAAAGAGAAACCTGAACCTTGTCACAAGGGCGGAGCGTCTCTCTCTCTTCCTGATACATAACAACATGAAGGCTGTGCTTAATGCTTTTCAGGAGATAGCCAATGCAAGGCTCAAGGCGCGGCAGGTTGAAGCCGAAGAGGCCATGGAAGCAAGAACAGTAGAGAACATCAGGAATGACGAGAGCAGCATAAAGTTTTCTGATAAACTTCTGATGACTCCCTTCGGCAAGCAGTACGGAGCAAGGATAGACTCTATTATAACAGATGCTTTTAATAACGAGAGGATTACCGCGCTGGATAAGGATGAGGATGGTATCAGAACCCTTGTGGCTTCCCTTTACCAGGTTTACAAGGCGCTCCCGCAGTCTCTTTCAATGAATCAGAATATTGATATGTGCATGTCCCTTGTTTATTATCTTCTCGGTATGGATTTCGGTATAAAAAAGTTCACAGAGGTTTTTCTTTATAACGATAAAAAGGTCCCTTTCAGCAGGTTTTTCCCTGAAGTAAAGGATGATGTTGATGAATTTCTAACAAGAGTTTTCATTGTGTTTTTTGAACAGAACTTCAGCACTATTTTCAGAATCGTCAAAAGTCTTGACATGAAGCAGTATGCCTGTGCCTTTATAATAAAAAGGATATACCTGATAAAAGGGGAGGATCTTCCTACCTTCGGGTTTTTTCTGATTAAGGCAATTGCCAGGTACGGCAAGATAAAAGTTTTTTAGGTGAACAGATAAAAATCTTTTATCATTTTATAGGCTCATAAATCTTATTATTATAAGAAGTATCATATTCTTTGAAATTCTGCTGAAGTGTATTTATATTCAGATTATGGAGGTGCAGCAATGGCTGCGGGTTCAGGTGATAATTACGACGGCGGTGTCAAACTTGAATCAAGGAAGAAGGTGAAGGAACCGGACCTGTACCGCGTTATCCTTCATAATGATAATTATACTACCATGGATTTTGTGGTGGAGATTCTCATGAAAGTTTTTCACATGCCTGCGGCGAAAGCAACGCAGGTTATGCTTGATGTTCATAAAAAGGGCGCAGGTCTCTGCGGGATGTATACATACGATATTGCAATAACAAAGGTTGAGGAAGTGCATCTCCTGGCCAAAGAGAAACAGTATCCGTTAAGGTGTACATACGAAAAAGCATGAATAAAAAAAAGGACTGATTATGGAACTGAATCCCGTATTAAACGATGTCCTCATGGCAGCGTTCAGCGAGGCAAAAAATAAAAGGCATGAATACCTGACCCCGGAGCATATTCTTTATGCCTCCCTTAATTTTGAGGAGGGTAAAAAAATAATAGAGGGGAGCGGCGGTGACATTCACAGCCTCAGGAAGAACATTGAGGATTATTTTTCTTCGAAGATAGAAGAATCAGATGTTGAGGAGCCGCGGCAGTCCGCCGGTTTTCAGAATGTGATGGAGAGGGCCATCTGGCACACAGCTTCGGCCCAGAAGAATATGCTGGATCTCGGCGATGTTCTTGTTTCAATACTTGACGAGGAGGAATCCTTTGCCGCTTACTTCCTGAACCTTGAGGGTATCACCAGGTATGAGCTTCTTAAGTATATATCACACGGGGTTTCGGTTTTTCCTGAAGAGCCTTACGAAGATGGGCTTGATGATGATGATCTCAGGGAGGATGAGCCTGATAAAACTAATACTAAAATCATTGAAGCTTATACAACCGAACTTACAGAGAAAGCACTTAACGGCGAGATAGATCCCCTTATCGGCAGGGAGGATATACTTGAAAGAACAATACAGGTACTCTGCCGGAGGAATAAAAATAATCCTGTGCATGTCGGTGATCCTGGCGTAGGCAAAACAGCTATAACAGAGGGTCTCGCGCAGCGTATCGCTGATGGTGATGTCCCTGAGAGCCTTAAGGGGCTGAAGATATATTCTCTTGATATGGGGTCCCTTCTTGCAGGTACAAAGTTCCGTGGCGATTTTGAGGAGCGGATGAAACGGGTTATCTCTGAACTTAAGAAGATGAAGGATGTGATTCTATTTATTGATGAGATACATACAGTAGTAGGGGCAGGGGCCGTGTCCGGAGGTTCTATGGATGCGTCAAACATGCTGAAGCCTGTTCTTTCGGCAGGGAGTATAAAATGTATAGGCTCCACAACTTATGAAGAGTACAAGAAGTATTTTGACAAGGACAGGGCCCTCTCAAGGAGATTCCAGAAGATTGAGATACCTGAGCCGACAATTGAAGATACTGTAAAAATTCTCCAGGGGATTAAGGAGCGTTATGAGGAGTACCATTCTGTATCATATACAGATGAAGCTCTGAAAGCGGCTGCGGAACTCTCCGCTAAATATATTAATGACCGCCATCTCCCTGACAAGGCTATTGATGTTATTGATGAAGCCGGGTCATACGCGAAAATATACAGGGCATCCGAAGGGGGGGTGCTTGAGATAACACACGAGGATGTTGAGAGAGTCGTTGCGCGGATTGCGAAGCTCCCGGAAAGAAGTGTCTCCTCTTCAGAGAAACACAGGCTGAAGGATCTCTCTCTTGATCTCAAGAAGGAGATTTTCGGCCAGGAGAAAGCTATTGATCTTGTTGTTGACGCCATCAAAAGGAGCAGGGCGGGTTTCGGAAACCCGGACAAGCCTATCGCATCGCTTCTGTTTGTCGGCCCTACCGGAGTTGGTAAGACTGAACTGGCGAGGCAGCTTGCGTTCAGTCTTGGTGTAGAGCTTCACAGGTTCGACATGAGCGAGTACCAGGAGAGGCATACTGTGGCGCGTCTAATCGGGGCGCCTCCCGGATATGTGGGCTATGATGAGGGGGGACTCCTCACCGAATCTATAAGGAAAACACCATATTCAGTGCTCCTTCTTGATGAGATAGAGAAGGCGCATCAGGATATATTCAACACACTTCTTCAGGTGATGGATTACGCGACTCTTACAGATAATACAGGTAAAAAAGCTGACTTCAGAAATGTAATTATCATCATGACATCCAATGCCGGTGCCCGTGAAATCGGCAAAAAACAGGTGGGCTTTGACGAAAGGCATGTGAAAGAGGATGCAATTGACAGCGCCATAGAGAGAATATTCTCTCCCGAATTCCGTAACAGGCTCGATTCTATTGTTACATTCAATGATCTGGATGAAGATATAATCCTCGATATAGTGGACAAAGAGATTAATAAATTTGCCGTGCAGCTTGCTGATAAGAATGTAATTCTGGATGTGACTCCTGAATGCAGAAAGTGGCTTGCTGAAAAAGGGTATTCCCGTGAGTTCGGGGCGCGTGAGATTGGACGCCTTGTTCAGGATAAACTGAAAAAATTCTTTGTTGATGAAGTTCTCTTCGGCAGGCTCACCGATGGAGGACACGCAGTTGCTGATATTTCAGAGGGAGATGTGGTGATCAATATCCCGGAATAGCTTCATGCCTGTATTCTACCTCACAGATAAGATACTGTTTCCACCCGTGCATTATGCCGAACCAAGCGGCATACTTGCGGTGGGGGGCGACCTTACGCCTGAAAGGCTCCTTGAAGCCTACAGCCGCGGGATATTCCCCTGGTTTTCTGATGACAGCCCCATTGTATGGTGGTCCCCTGACCCGAGGTTTGTTATCTATCCCGGTGAGATAAAAGTTTCACGCAGCATGAGGCAGGTTCTTGAAAGGGGAGTTTTCCGCATAACATTCGACAGGGCATTCAGAGACGTGATAACAGCATGCAGCATGCCGAGAAAGCATGAACAGGGTACATGGATTACTGATGATATGGTCGAGGCGTATGTTAAGCTGCATGAAATGGGTTATGCCCATTCGATCGAGGCTTGGAAAGGCGAGACCCTTGCCGGGGGACTTTACGGCGTTTCGTTAGGGAGGACTTTTTTCGGTGAATCGATGTTCTCAAGGGAGAGCAACGCGTCCAAGGCCGCGTTCATTACTCTTGCCGTCAATCTTCGCAGAAACGGATTTGATATAATTGACTGCCAGGTTCACACAGATCATCTTGAGAGCCTGGGAGCCTTCGAAATGCCGAGAGATATTTTTGTTGGTATAATAAAAAAATCTCTTACTGAAGAGAGTATAAAAGGTAACTGGGGCGTGTGCAGCCTCTTTGATCCTTTTCTGACTCAGGAGGAACTCAGATCTCAAGGCTGTTGAAAATATTCTTCAGGCTTCTGTTCATTACAACGTGCTTTTTTTTATCCGCAATACCTGATATCTGAATAATGTAGCCCTCTTTATGGAGTATATATGATTCCATAATACTGCTGTAGCTGTTTTTTGAGACTGTCAGCAGGTACTCTGTTCCGTTAAGTTTCCCCCATTCTTTTGATACAGGTGTAAAATTTTCATTTTTATTTAAATCATCAGCGTATGCCTGGATGCTGTCAGTATCATATTTCACCGCACGCAGAAAAATCTTTCCAAGCAGGTCAGGGCTCTGAAAAATCAGCGATAGCGCTGCTCCACTGTCGTCCTGTTTAACTGTGCGTTTCCATCCGTCCGGAAGAGATAATGAAAAATTGATCTTTCCATCCGGAGAAAATTTTTCTTTTAGTCCCCCTGCTTCATTAGTTGTACCGGCGTGCCATGCTTTTCTGGTAATCATTTTCTGAAGGTTTTCAGTGCTGTTTGTATCTACAAGCCTGTAGTTCTTTCCGTTCATCTTCCATGAGGCCACTGCAGTTTCAGGGATACTGCTGAATTTTTCTTTTATCGCTTTGATATCTTCAGCGGTATAGTTGTATTTGAGAGTTAAACCGCGTCTTTTATAGTATTGCATCAGTGAAACGGCTCCGCTTAATGATTCTGTGCCTTCACGTAAAAGCATATCCCGCAGTTTCATTTCACTGTCGATTTTTTCAGGTGAAAATTCATTAACAAGGGGTATAATGCTCCCGCTGTTTATCTTTTCAAGATACTGAGACAGATCTTTGCTCTCGCGTATTTCGTCTGTTATGCTGTTGTATTTGTCCGAGTAATTTTTCAGTGCGTTTGCAGTGTAGCGAAGAGAAGCTGCTGCCTCAGAATACCGGACTGCACAGGACATCAGGCGGTCAACCTCATCCTGTCCGATACTTATTTCTGATGTGATTGCTTCATTTTTCTGTTTTTTTAATGCTTCAGAATATGCTGTATTAAAAGCTTCAAAATTTTTTCTCGCTGAGGATGTAAGCGCGGTACCCTTTACTCTCAGATTCGTATTGATTCCGGTATGTGCCCTGATATGATCTTTTGTCATTGTGTTACGTATATCAGATGGAACAGCTTCGGGAGTATATAAATTTTTCATCATTGTGAACAGCTCTTTAGATATCCCTCGATATAGGTTGTTTGTTGCGGTATCTGAGGTACTACCTGCTGCTGATGCCTCAGCAGTAAGCCTTTCAATGAATGATAGATACTCTATATTTTTTTCTGTTTTAGCAGTGTAATGTTCAATATATAAAACCGGGTCATATTTATGAACAGTTAAAAGAGATTCGGCATAATCACTTGAAAGTTCGGCATAGGCTGTAAGTTTTTCCCTGATCTCCCCGAAATGTTTTTCCGCAGCATTGAATATCTCTTCATTATACACAAGTGTTCCGCTGCTTTTACTTTTCAATCCCGCTATCCGCAGCTTTTCTCTTTTGAATAGATTTTCGTACTGCTTTATATATCTTTCCGCAATCCCTCGGTTGTTGTGTTTAACCCTGTTTATAAAACCGGAGAGGTCCCCTGCGGGAGTTGAAGCTGAAACAGCTTTTCTGTAGCGGTCGATGTCATCAAGTGCGGTAATAATCCCTTTAAAATCAGGTATTTCGTATACAGGATTGTTGTACCCTGTTGAGGGTGACTTTTCGGTATTGCTGCACATATCCACCAGGGACGCACGAACCGGCTGAAATGTTATTCTTTCAAGATGGGATATCCCCTTAATTCTGTCCTCAGGTGTAACCGTTCTCCCCTGTTTTTCAGCGAATGACGCGGCAGCATTAATTTCAATATTTATGGAATCTGTATTCCGTTCAATGGTCTGCCATTCAGGCAGAGAAATGAGGTATGCTTCATTGAATGCAGTTTCCCGGTTCAAAGAGGATGCGGTGACTTTCTCTGAAGCTTTGAAAATAATACCGCATAGATCAACACGATTTGAGTTATACCCTGTGCGGCTCAGCTCATATTCAGTTATGCCGAGTATTTCTTTGTAAGCCATCTGCCTGGATTTTTCGTATTCCGACAGATATTTCGCCAGAATATATCTCTCTGCAAGAATCGCCGTTTCACGGCTCTCTTTTTTCAGAGCAGCCATACCTTTCGATGCGGCGAATCTGTTTATTCCATCACAGACAACTGATTTTATTTCAGGGTTCCCTCCGCTGCGGATCAACTCAGCCGCATAGTATATAGTTATGACAGGGTTTGCGATTTCGGATGTTAATGCTTCAATCTCTTCAACCGTAAATTTTTTGTTCTCGGATTTTACTGATCCGCTGCCGCTGCTGTATTTACCAAGTATAGATAAAAATTCCTTTGCGGATTTTATCTCATCGCTAAAGAGTCTTACTGATGAAGGATCAGAAGCCGGTATCTTTGCAGCCTCATCCATATATTTTGAAATCCTTTCTATACGGGAGTTCCACCTTTCAACCCTGGCGTCAGCGGCTGCTAAAACAGATGGTGCCAGTAACAAAAGAATATATAGTATTTTTTTCATTATCATTTCTCCATGGGAACTTTTTTATTGATGAATTTCATGTCATGTTTTTATCATCGGGATTGGATTTGATTCCTTCCAGAACCCGGCAGTAAAGCAAAAGTTCCTCAGGTATTTATCGGTATTTCGGGAGAAAAATGGAAGAATTATGATTAAAAACCGGTAATTTAATGAATTCAGGTTGATATGGTAAATGCTGATGTAACATATTATAAAGAACACTGTTCTTAAAATTTCTGTATCTCCTGGAGTGAAGGTTTTTAATTTGTGATGAGAAAAATTCTGTTATCTGCTCTACTTGGCGCATCGCTCCTCTTTTTGTTTTCCGGTAATTATTCTCTGTATGGAGCAGAACCGGGCAAACGGCCGAAAATTGGCGTTGTCCTTAGCGGAGGGGGGGCCAAGGGGTTTGCCCATATACCGGTACTTAGAACCCTTGAAGAGCTGAATATCCCTGTGGATTACATAGGTGGTACAAGCATGGGGAGCACCGTGGCAGCTCTATATGCCATGGGATACAGTGTTGATGAACTGGAGAAGATAGCCCGTGATACAAACTGGTATTACTATTTTCAGAACAGGTCTGACAGAAAAAATGAAAGTCTTCGACAGAAGCTTTATTTTAAGGAATACCCTTTTACTTTTGACATAAGCTCTGAGGGGATATCAGTACCCAGGGGATTTGTCAATGGGCAGAGGATAGGGCTCTTTCTCTCCCGTCTCACATGGGAGTATCAGCATGTTAAGGATTTTCATAAACTCCCTGTACCTTTTCTCTGCGTTGCCACTGATTTTGAAAAGGGTGAGGGCGTTGTTTTTGATAAGGGAAACATCTCCGAGTCACTCCGGGCAAGCATGGCAATACCTTCGGTCTTTAATCCTGTCGAGATTGATGACAGAGTTTTCCTCGATGGCGGTGTTGTGAATAACTTCCCTGTAAAAGAGGTCAGGGACATGGGGGCTGACATAATTATAGGGATTGATGTCAGCGGCAGGCTTTATAAAAAGGATGACCTTGATTCACTTCCGAAAATAATGGAACAGTCTATAAGCTTCCTGGGGGAGAGAAAGACCATGGAGCAGAGGAAGTTATGCGATATACTGATAATCCCCGATGTAAATGATATGGGGGCTCAAGATTTCGGCAGAACTGATGAAATCCTGAAGAGGGGTGAAAATGCAACACAGCTCCAGATGGATAAGCTGGTTAAACTTTCTGAACAGTTGAAGGCATTTAATGTTGGCAAAAGCGGTAATACGGAAAAGGAGAGAGGGGGAGAGATAACCGCGCACAGGATATATCTGCACGGACTTGAAAGGGTCTCCAAAAGCATTGTTAAACAGTACCTTGACATAGAACCCGGTGATACCGTGACTCCTGATAAAATCGATAAAGGGATAAATGCAATCTATGGCCTCAGCTTTTTTGAAAGGATCAGGTATGATCTCGAAAGTGAAAACGGAATCAATTCCCTGCATATTTATTTTATTGAGAGGCCGGAGAGCCACCTTTACTTTGGTGTTGCTTACGATACTGATGTAAATGCAGCTGCACTTCTGGGGTTTCAGTTCAATAATGCGGGGCTGAAAAACAGTGAATTGATCCTGAAGGGGAGGTTCGGCGATTACAGCAGATTCGAAGGGTCATACCTGGTATATACACCCATTGATCCCGGAGTCTGGATTGAACTGAATTCATTTGTGTATAATCTGGATTTCAATTACTACTCAGAAGGGAAGCTGCGGGAGGTTTATGATTTCTGGCACCAGGCAACCACTATAAGTCTGAATACCTTCTATTCGAACTGGATACTACTCTCGTTTGGAATACGCAAGGAGTTCTATTTTATTGACGGTGAAATTATTGATCCAGGCAGCAGGAGCAAATATGAATTTGATATTTTTTCTTTTTATGCAATGATGAAAATCGATACCCTGGATGATTATACATTTCCCCGAAAAGGTTTTTACCTGCGTGCACAGGCTGATTATGTGACTACTGATTTTTCATATTATGACAGGATGTCCGGTTCTGAAAAGTTCGAGCGCAATATGGTTGTCACAAGAATAGCTATACCTCTCGGAAGGCGGTTCGCTTTCCAGTCAGGTTTTTCCGCAAGTTCTTTAACCGAAGATGTGGCGCCTCCATCGTACTGGTTTGCAATGGGCGGATATCAGAGGTACGAAGACTGGATATTTCCTCTGAACGGGTATGAGCTTATGGAAAAAACCGGCAGGCATGGATGGGTTTACTACCTTGACATCCAGTATGAGCCTTTTAATGATTTTTTTATAACTGTGAAATGGAACGAGGGGAAAGTTGTTGATGATATTAATGAACTTTATAGGTACAGAGATACTGATGCCGGTTACGGGTTCTCTTTAGGCTACAGAACACCATTCGGCCCTATGCAGGCAGGGTTATTCAGAAAAGCCGGGGAGAGAGATTACTCCGGATATTTTAATATCGGATTTGTTTTCTGATCTTATCATCCCCGTTTTAACAAAGTTATTCCACTTTTTCTTGACTAATTTTTTTTTCTGTCGATAATCATTTTGTGGCCGTAGCTATTCGTTCCGGATAAAGTGATGCGGCAGGCGGAAATGATGGAAAAGATAAACAGGCCCGGGATATGAGCATCGAAGAGAACAGAAAGCGCCTTGAAAGACAGGCCAGAAGCCTCATGACAGTAAAAGAAATATCCCAGCAGGAGCGGGACAGGCTCAACGCGATTATGCGTGATAAGGATATTTCCCCTGAAGAGAAATATAACTCAATAATCAGACTTCTCCGGAAGCTTCCCGATAGAGAGATGCTGGACATGGATGATGCCGCCAGTGCACCTGAAAATCCTGATATGATTAAAGAAAAAAGCCGCATCGTTAAACCAAATCCCCGTGGGGAGAAAAAGAGCGACTCCTACGCGGATATCCCTGATACAAGAAGACCCTTCGTAAACGGCCCCACGGAAACTTCTCTCTACATAGATGATATTTATATTAAATACAGAAGGTTCAGGCTTTTTAAGAAGAGGAGACTTGTAGAGAGAAATAACTGGTTCGGTTTCGGATTTAACAAACGCCTTATTCCTGCCAAGAAATTCATGGAGATACTTTCGTTAATCCATACCTATCAGGAAACACTCCTTGCGAGGCTTCCGTTATTCCTCGATGCTATTCTTAAAAGTGAAGATATAGATAGTCCTGTAGAATACAATTACCTTAAGATGCTCAGGCGCTGGATGTCCATTACTCCATTCACAGCTGTGCAGTCTCACAGGATAAAATGGATGGAGCAGTGGGGATTCGAAAGAGAACTCCGCGCCTTTACCATGAACCATTATGCATTCCTGAAAATTGAATTGAAGCAGAGAGAAAACCTCCTTGCATTTACTGAAAATCTTCTAAGGGAACAGCCTGATCTGCTGAAAGAGGAGATTTCCGAGAATGACGATAAGGGTACCGCTGTGAGGAAAGAGAACAGCAACTATCGCAAGGAGAAGGAGATTTATGATTATATGGGGGCAATGCGATCCTTTGTAACCATTCCCGGTGAGAATGACAGCCTCCTTGCAGCGGAGCTGCGCAAACGGTACGATATTTACTCTCTGACAGAATTTATAAATATGTCGCTGGAGGCACTTGTTTTCCAGAGGCCCTTTGCCATTACAGAGATTCGCGATTATTACGATATAAAACCCGCTGCGGTGAGCAGCGAAATATGGGACTGTAGTCCTGAAAAGCTGAAAGCCTTCGGCAAAGACCCTGAATCAAAGAGAAAAAAGAGACTTGAAAAGCTGAACAGGGATCTTCAGTGGTTTGATACTGTTTCAAGGCTTGTGAATATTGATGAAAACGGACAGAACCTGATAACAAAATCTGTTGAAGAGCAGTGGAAACTTGCTGATCGTGTAAACAGGGATGCTGCGGACTCCTTTAAGAAAAACTTTATCGTATATCTTGAGGGTGCTGTCCACTATTTCAAAGATCTTCTTCTTCAGATATTAGACGGAAGCCCTCTTCTCCTTGAAAAGAACGGAGTGCAGAGGGAGGGGGCTCTTTTTACACCTGATTATTTTCGTGAAGAGATCAGGGAGCTGGAATCACTCCTTGATACTTTTTTTACATTCCGCAACCACAACCCTACATTAAAAATTTCCGACGATGAAGTAAAAAAGATAATGCTTAAAAAAATTTCCTCCATGGATCATGTGGAGACACTTATCTATAAAGGGGGAAGTGTCTTCTATGCTTTCGGGAAAAAGCTCCATGAGGTGTATCACAGACATATATTTACAGATACGGGAGCTGTTGTTACTGCAAAACCTCTCTCGCTGTCAGATACCGGTGAGCCTGATAAAGGGGGGATACCCTTTGCGGATTTTACTCTCAGGGGGACTGCTGTTAATACACCTCTCTTCAGGAGAATAGCGGGGCAGAGAATACTCAGTGAGTCAAAACGGGGGGGGATTTATATTTTTATTATAGCCTTCTGCTACCAGATGTCAAATCTCTGCATCTACCCCATGATACAGAATGATATTACAAAAAGAGACCTGCTCAAGAGAGAGATTACTGATCTTAAAGGAGACACTGAATGATACTTAAAGATAAACCTGTTCTGCTGAAAGGGAAAGACGGCAGCATCGAAATCCTGCGGAACATATATGGTGTGCCGGAGATAACAGCAGCTACATCCCGCGACAGCGCGTTTGCACTTGGGTGGGTGCATGCCAATGACAGACAGCTTCAGATGATGCTTACGCGTGTGATACTTGAGGGTAAAGCTGCTGAAAAACTTGCCGCAGACACGGCGCTTATAGAAGCAGATAAATATATACGTTCACTAAATCTCTATCCTGATATGGATGAACAGGCGAGACGAATTGAACCGGAAGTGCTTGAATGCGCTCAGTGCTATGTTGAGGGGATTAACCTTTACCTCGAAAGTACTTCTCATCTGCCTGAATTCAGGCTGCTCAAATACAGGCCTGAGCCATGGACGCTGAAAGATACAATGCTGCTTGCCAAGGTCTTTGCATACTTCGGGCTTGCGGACGCCCAGGGGAATATGGAGAAGCTCATTGTACAGATGGTACAGAATGATATTGATGAGAAAAAGATAAAAGAACTCTTCCCTTACCTGAAAGAGGAGATCGATAAAGATCTTTTGAAGAAAGTTAAACTGGCTCCACCTATTGTACCTGAAGCGTTGAGGTGGCTCTCTGCTGTGCCCAGGTTTACCGGCAGCAATAACTGGGTAGTGGACGGTATGCACACAAGAACAGGAAAGCCTCTGTTATGCGGTGATCCTCATCTTGAAGTAAACAGGATGCCCGCAATATGGCATGAGATTGTGATAAGGCTCCCCCGCGATACATATATCGGCTTTGCCCTTCCCGGCACTCCGAGTATTGTAGTGGGTAGAAACAGGACTCTCTCTTTTTCGCCAACATATACTTTTATGGATATGCTGGATTTCAGGATAGAAGAGTGCAGGGACGGCATGTACAGGCGCGGAAGCAGGTGGATACCATTTGATGTCAGGCGCGAAGTCATTAAAACAAAGAAGGGCGAAGAGATAAAAGTTGATTTCTACGAAAATGAGCACGGCATACTTGAGGGGGATCCCCTTGAGCCGGGATTTTATCTTGTGCGGTCATGGTCTGCACAGAGGGGCTGCGGCGCGCAGGAGCTGAACGTAATACATAATGTGATGAAGTCAAAAACTGTCCGTGAGGCGATGAAGCATTACCGTAATCTCGATGCCGCTTCATTCAACTTTCTCATGGCGGACAGTTCAGGGAACATAGGATACCAGATGAGCGGCAGGCTCTTTGCCCGGCCCAGGGGTGTCAGCGGCCTTATTCCTCTGCCGGGATGGGAGAGTAAGTATAACAGCAGGGGCTTTGTCCCTAAAACATCTCTCCCCTTCCTGTATAATCCCCCTGAAGGGATTATAGTTACAGCAAACCAGGATCTGAACCATCTTGGCAAGTCAGAGCCGATAAACCTCCCCATGGCGCCATACCGCGCTGAAAGGATTGAATATCTTCTGAAAAAGAGAAAGAAACTGGATACAGAATATATGCAGGAGATACATTACGACCTTTACTCTCTGCAAGCTGAAAGGTTCATGAAACTCCTTGCACCTCTGATTTCAGACACAGCAAACGGAAAAATTCTGAAAGAGTGGGACTACAGATACAATGCTGATTCGGAGGGCGCTTCAATTTTTGAAAATGTCTACAGGGCAGTACTTCTTCGTGTATTCGGCGATCACGGATTCGGCCGTGAATCCCTGAACTATCTCCTTGATGAGACAGGTATTTTTAACGATTATTTCGGCAACTTTGATAATATTATATTCAACCGGAAATCAGCATGGTTCAGAACAGGAACCAGGGAGGATGTTCTCCGCATGGCAATTGATGAAGGTCTCAGGGTAAAAGTCAAACCCTACGGGAAGACCCGAAGACTTTATTTTAAACATCTCCTTTTCGGAGATAAGCTCCCTTCTTTTATAGGCCTTGATTACGGCCCTGTTGAGCTTCCTGGGAACAGGGCAACTGTGACACAGGGGCAGATATTCAAATCCGCAGGCAGGACAACAACATTCAGCCCTTCATGCAGAATAATTGCTGATATGTCCGGAGCAGAACTGCTGACAAATATGCCCGGCGGTAATTGCGACAGGCCTTTCTCTAAATGGTATAAAAACAATATGAATGACTGGCTTGGGGGAGTTTATAAAAAGCTTTCATGATTTATTCTTGACATGTTATTTTTATGTGCATATTATAAAATTGAAATCCAACCTGTGGAGGAGAAACTATGCGTTTCTGGAATTTTCTGATTATGGCTGCTCTTGTACTCTCACTTTCAGCCGGATGTGGCAGTAAAAACAAAGTAATGACCATAGAGGATTACGCAAAGATTGAGAGCGAAATGGAACTGCCTGATCCCGAAATTGATCCTGCAAGGGTAGGAGCGGTGTCATCAAAATACGGTTACACCTATGAGCAGTACAAGGAATTTTATGATAAGGTTCAGAAAGATCCGGAACTGCAGGAAAAACTCGGTGAACTGACAC
Source organism: Spirochaetia bacterium UBA5763 (assembly GCA_002418835.1). Lineage (GTDB taxonomy): Bacteria > Spirochaetota > UBA4802 > UBA4802 > UBA5550 > UBA5550. The sequence goes on from DIEX01000018.1 coordinate 198,052, forward strand.
TTAAGAAACAGAAGAACCAGTAAAGGCCCGCATCATTATACGATGCGTTTCTGTTCAAATATCCATTCTTTATCGTCTCCGATTGTAATAATCCCGTAACTCCCGGTGGAGAGATCCCCCGGATTAAAAAGTACGGGATTATTATTACTTAGAAAGCTCTGATGAGTATGCCCGAAGAACACAATATCTGCCGCAATCTCGTCAGCAAATTTTGCAAGAGAAAATATCCCTGATTTGACATTAAACAGATGCCCGTGTGTAATCAGCACTTTTTTCCCCTCAATATTTTCAATAAGGGAACTCTCCTCATCCGGAGAAGAATAAATATCCGTGTTGCCCGCAACAGCAAGAACAACGCAGTTCCCGGGGATATCCGCACTCCTTAAATCCTTAACGCCGTCACCGCAGTGAATAATAATATCAAAGGGAGCGGAGATATCTATGCAGCGCTGAAGAGTCTCTCTCCTGCCGTGCGTATCTGAAACAACAAGGATTTTTGCGGTCATTTTTTCCTGATAACCATTATTGTGCAGTCATCCGAGCGGATATATTTCTGTTCTGAAATTACAGATGTGAATTCAAGAAATGATTCTCTCCCTGTTACAGGTTTTTCTGTGAGTGTTTTAAGGAATTCATTCAGTTCAATTTTGTGGTAATTGTCATCAATTACATCTTCAAGCCCGTCGGTGAAGATAAAGAGGGAGTCCCCCTTCTCCATAAATGCATCATAAGTAGGGTAAACCACGTCTTTAATGGGTCCGAGAAACGGGTCACTCCCGGGCAGTGATTTATATCCTGAAGAGTTAATTATATAGGGGTTCGGGTGACCCGCATTGGCGTATTTCAGATTACCTGTGGCGCTCTCAATAATTCCGCAGAACATTGTGACAAAAGATTCAACAGGGAGGTTTGCCGCAAGTTCCTGGTTAACAATAGTCATAATCTTCCCGGGGTCCTCAGTCTCCTTAACTGCATTTCGGAAAACCATCTTTACAATGGCAGTAAACATCGACGCGGATATGCTGTGTCCTGAAACGTCCGCAACAAAGAACATGATGCTGTCATTCCGGAAATGGATATAATCATAAAGGTCGCCACCGATGTCAGAAAGGGGTTGAGACCAGCAGTGAATATCCACATCGTCCGAAATATAATCCGGGTCAGGATAAATATATTTTTGCAGCTTCCGGGCCATAAAGAGTTCGATCTTCATGAACTCATTAAAATCGAGGATCTCACCTATCTTCAGCCCGTTTTCAATCCTCTTGAGCATAACCTCTGTCTGCTCCGGTTTGGTGATGAAGTCATAAGCCCCGAGTTTATAGCTCTCAATGCGGAGGTCGGCGTCGTGGTTCCCTGACACCATGAGCACAGGCTTACTGGTGATATTGCTTTTTCTTATATGGCGCAGAACATCAAGGCCGTTCATGTGAGGCATATACATATCGAGAACAATGAGGTCAACATAAAGGGACTCGAGCTTTTCAATGGCCTCGAGCCCGTCCTGGGCGGTAAATACGACATAACCCGCCCTGGTAAGGATTTTTTTCATGAAGTCGCGGATCTGAGCTTCATCATCAATAAGTAGAATTCTTTTTTTCATTAATTATTCCTGATATCTGGATATTAACAGGAGATTGCGGAAAGGTCAAGAGTAAAAATTTTTATGCAGAGACGCAGATTTTTTACCGGAAGATGCTTCCGCAGGCGCTGCACTTTCCGGTCTCCCCTTCGTGGAGGATCTGTTCAATGGCGGCACCGCAGTTGGGACAGGTGTGAATTTTTTTTGCTTCTGAAGGTGCCCCTTCCATAAAGAATTCATCTGTGTTGCGGTCCATGTAGCCTTTGATCATGTCGAGGCTTATAGCTCTATTCAGAAGCTCGCGCGCATCCATTTCACCAATACCGAGGTTCCGGCTTATCTCTGCAACGCTTATCCGCCTGTATGCTTTTATAAGAGAAGTTATCTGCTTCAGCCGCTCCTCATATTGAGTATGCCTCTGCCCGCTTCTGAAGAGAGCAACCCCCGGAATAATCAGGCAGAGAGCAAGGCCCATAAAAATAATAGCTGTTGCAACACCTTCAGCCTTGTTCATGCTGTAGTCAGTTATAAAACCGAAAATGGATATAAGAAGCAGAAGAACTCCGGAAACAAAAAGAATAACTCCTGTTGTTTTTTTAACGGTATCTTTGATGAAAAATAGAAATTTCAAGGAATCAGCTCCCCTTTTCAGTATCTTTTTTCCTGTTTTCAAGGAAGAGCATAGCTCCCCCCATTGATGATATAATGAGCATGAATACTGCAGTTTTAAGCCCAAGCATTGATCCCCCTTTTCTCCTGTCCAGAAGAAGCTCAAGGTAAACCTTTTCCTCCGCTTTAATCTCCCCGCCGCTGTTGATCATGAAATCAAAATACCTGATTGTATTTTTGACTGCTGTGCCGTCAGAGTCCCAGTACCTGTATCCCGCGAAAAGCTGAGGTTCACGGAGCATAACATACCCCTGCTTCATCGTTTCAGCTGAGGAGATGAGCGTAGCAGCAGCAGGCTCAATAGAGAGCTTCGAGTAAAGCGAAACTCCTCCGGTAAAAAGAGCGATTACAAGTGGTACAATTATGAAGGCTTTATAAAGATTGCTGTCGTTTATATTTTCCATTATTTAACCTTTTCGCCAAGGAGTTTCACAATATCTTTTTTCTCAAATTTTATGGAATCCAGTTTTACATTTTTATCATCAAGAAACCTGTTCCCCGGCTCGTCAGGTGCCCCTAATTTATCCGGTGATACAGCAAGCATGCTGAAAAGCTTCTCAGCCTTTTCACCTTTTATATCGATTTTTTCTTTGATAACTCCTGTTTCAAAAGGGAGTATTGCCGGAATTTTAAAGGGTATGGATATAAGTTCATCTCCAGAATCGTTAACCAGTAAAATATCACCCTCTATATTTATAAAGGCAGTTGAATCATTCTCGTTCTTGATCCCCCCGGTAAAAAATATTGACCAGCTTTTATCTTCACCCTGCACAACAGCCGCTTTAACAGATGGAGAGATAACCCTTTCGGGAGTTTTGGCACATGAGGTGATGAGTGAAACCGCTGCAAGGAGGAGAATCCCCCTGAGGTATAATTTATGCATTAATTTATGGTCTCCTGTGGATCTTTTGTATAAAAAAGATCATATTAAGTGAAATGAAAGTCAAGAAAAATACTGCGGAGGGGGCCTGCCTATTTCAGCAGGACAAATACCCCTGATATTATGGTTGTCACAAGAGTAAAGCCGATGCCCATGAACCACATCATCATGTTGAAACGTTTATCCATCTGGTCAAAACGTTTGTCCATGTCAGTACGCATTTCCTGAAAACGGGTATTGGTATCAGTACGCATCTCTTCGAAGCGTTTGTCAACCTGCTCGAACCTGGAGTTCATGTCAGTACGCATATCTTCAAAACGCCTGTCTACCTGTTCAAAACGCTTATCCATGTTTGCCTGCATCTCTTCAAAGCGCTTATCCATCATTTTCAGAACTTCATGTATAAGTTCCCTCTGATGCTTCAGCTCCTCTTCAACGCGGACAATGCGCTCGTAGATGTCGATTTTTATGTCGCTGTACCTGTAGATATCCTGTGCGCTTTTAAGCACAGGGTATTTTTCAGCCAGGTAGCTGCCGATCTGTTCAAGTTCTTCATCTGTGAATTTTGAAGACATATCTTTAATCATCCTTTCACCTTAAGTATTAATTTATTCCGGGGTATTGTCAAGTATTACTGGTGTGAATACGTCTGCTGATGTGGGAATTTGAAAATTTTTTCTCGCAAAGGCGCAGAGAAAGGAAAAAGATTTAAAAAAGGGGGAGAGGGTTCGGGATAGAAAGGCTGGAGGGAATTTTTAGAAGAGAAAGTAAAATTTCGGGCAGCAGGTGCTTCTCTTTTCCGGGTTTTTTATAACGAAGCCAACACGAAGCCTTCCCGAAGCCAATACGAAGAAAACTCTGCCGGTTTGTGTAAAATTCAGATTATAACAGCTTCGTACAGCCTGAAGAGTCTTATGTAAAATACTTAACAAAAATTAGCGTTTTAGAGTTTATATAAAGAAACTGTTCAGACCAATCGGGTTATTTTGCTCGGTTTTTTTGGAATTCCTGCTTGACATACGAAAAATGGAATTTATGTATATTACAATAAGGTTAACTAAAATGAATTAACCTTAAAATTTTAATTAAATGTTTAGGAGAGCACAATGAAGAAGTTTTTAGTAGTTCTTATGGCGCTTCTCTTCGCAGGCAGTGCATTCGCACAGGATGCACCGAAGGGACCGGATTTCAAGTACAACTTTTTTGGTATGGCTTATGGAGTATCAGGCTCACAGGATGACCTTGAGTATGATTACACACATGTCAGAGTAAGACCGATGTTTACACTTGGTAACGAGAATGTTAAAGGTGTTGTAAGGCTTGAAATTGACCAGGATTATGGTAAAGAAGCAACAGCAGCCGGTGCAGATAATGGCACAGACAACATGGTTGTTGAAGTAAAATGGGCATACATGGAAGTCAACAACATGCTTGTTGATAACCTTACTTTCACAGCAGGTCTTAATGCATATCTTATCCCACTTGTTGTGGATAACGACTTTGCAATGTTTAATGCAGCTTATGATTTTGGCATGGGTAAAGTTCAGCTTGCTTATATCAAACACCAGGAATATGATTATATAACTAAAGCATCTGATGGCACAAAAACCATAGATGACACTGAAAGCTATGCAGTTCAGATCCCTGTAAAAGCTGGTATGATAAAAATTACACCTGCTTATATGTACACAAAAGTTGGAAAAGATATCAATGATGATATGTGGGCAACACTTGGAGATGCCTCTGATACAGCAACTTTTAATAGTGAATCATTTTATCATGATGGAAACCTCTCCAACTATGCAATAGCTCTTAACAGCGATTTCGGCATGGTTACATTTGATGCGGCTTTCGATTATTCAAAAGGTAAAGTTAAGAAAACAACTGAAGGTGCTGCTGTTGTAGATTACACAACAGCAAAATATGACATTAAAACTTATGCTTTTGATGCAATTGTTGGTGTAAAACCTGCTGAAGGTATCAAAATCAGCCTCTTCTACACACTCTATTCAGGTGATGACAAGGCAGATGATGAAGTAACATCACATATTGCTACAATGGATACATTCTACTCTGCTCCTGATGGAAGACTCTTCCTTCTTGATCAGGGTGGCATCTCTAATAACGGCGGATACAACCCGTTTAATAAAGGAAACGCAGCGCTTGGCCTCAATATCTATGGCCTTAAAGCTGACGCAACATTCGGTAAACTCGGTCTTATGGCACAGTATGCCTATGTAACAACAGCTAAAGACAATGCTGCAGGTGATAATTTCCTCGGACAGGAAGTTGACCTTAAAGTTTCTGTTGATGTTGCTCCTGCAACACAGCTCTTCGCTGAATACGGCTATATCTTTGCAGGTGATGATAATATGGGTCTTGATGTTAATGGTAAAGCTGAAAATGCACAGCAGTTCGCATGGGGTCTCAAAACCAGCATCTAATTGCTGATAGATTTTATCAGAATTATTATAGCGGGGGCCATGTGGCCTCCGTTTATATTTAAACAATTTAAATTAAATGTAAATATGGTTTCCCCTTTTTTTTGTCTCTGATAGTGACAATTCCCCGTCCTTTATTTAATAAATTTGTAACTTTCCCCCTGAAATTACTTCTTGACATTAAAATTTACAGCTTTTACAAGATATATAAAATAATGGTAATTGAACTATATATTGCCATTTGAAAAAATTAAAAAATCAGGAGAGCACAATGAAGAAGTTCATGGTAGTTCTTATGGCGCTTCTCTTCGCAGGCAGCGCCTTTGCACAGGATGCTCCTAAGGGACCGGATTTCAAATACGGATTTTTCGGTATAGCTTATGGAGTATCAGGCTCACAGGATGACCTTGAGTATGATTATACTCATATCAGGGTAAGACCGATGTTCACACTTGGTAATGATAATGTTAAAGGTGTTGTAAGGTTTGAAATTGACCAGGATTATGGTAAAGAAGCAACAGCAGCCGGTGCAGATAACGGCACAGATAACCAGGTTGTTGAAGTGAAATGGGCATATATGGAAGTCAATAATATGCTCGTTCCGAACCTGACTTTCACAGCAGGTCTCAATGCATATTTTCTTCCGCTTGTTATAGATAACGACTTTGCGATGTTTGATGCAGCATATGATTTCGGCATGGGGAAAGTTCAGCTTTCTTACATCAAGAGTCAGGAATATAACTACGTAACAAAAACAGCAGCTGGCGTTAAAACACAGGATGATATTGAAAGCTATGCAGTACAGATTCCTGTAAAAGCTGGCGCAATAACAATCACACCGGCCTATGTTTACACAAAAGTCGGTAAAGATATCAATGATGACCAGTGGGAAACTGCTCCTGATGGTCTGACAGCTTCAAAATATGATGAAGAATCATTTTTCCATGACGGAAAACTTGCTAACTATGCTATAGCCGCTAATGGAGATTTCGGAATGGTAACACTTGACCTCGCTTTTGATTATTCAAAAGGTAAGGTTAAGGAGACTGAAGAAGGTGATGGTGCAGTTTCATTAACAACAACTGACTTTGATGTTAAAACTTATGCTTTTGATGCAGCTCTGGGCATCAAACCTGCAGAAGGGATTAAAATCAGCCTCTTCTACACACTCTATTCAGGTGATGACAAAGCTGATGATGAAATTACAGCCCATGTAGCTATGATGGATTCATTCTATGGTGCACCAGATGGAAGGCTCTTTATACTTGATGCAGCAGGCGTTGCAGCAAACGGCGGAAACCAGCCATTTGATCTGGGTGCAACAATGCTCGGTCTCAATATCTATGGTATTAATGTTGATGCAGCATTCGGTAAATTTTCATGCCTTGCACAGTATGCTTATGTAACAACAAATAAAGACAATACTGCTGGCGATAACTTCCTCGGTCATGAAGTTGACCTTAAAGTTGCTTATGAAGTTGCACCAAAAACAACTCTTTTCGCAGAATTCGGCTATGTTATAGCTGGTGATGACAATATGGGTCTTGATGTTGCAGGTAAAGCAGAAGATGTACAGGAAGTTGCATGGGGTCTTACAACAAGCATATAATTTCTGTTAACAGTTAAATTATAAAGAAAGGGAACCGCAAGGTTCCCTTTCTGTTTTATATACATCGAAAAATATTCCCTTTCCATAAAGTCTTATCTATATCATACTATCGCTAATCACTTACTCTTCTTATCTCACTATTATTTATATCACTTTAATGTCTTCTACTATTAAATCCCCCTCACTTCGCGTCTTTGCGAAAGAAAAAAGATTTTCGCGCGAAGCCGCAGAGACGCAAAGAAAGGAATAGGAAAAGAAAATTATGTTAATTTATTTCCGGTGCTGATGAAACTATTGATTAAGTTTCACTGAACGATCCCTCCGGCCTGGCGGCCACCTCCCTTGGAAAGGGAGGATTAAGGGAAAACCCCCTTCCAAAGGGGGTGCCTGCTTGCAGGTGGGGGATCGTTCAATTCCGGTTACGAAAAATTATATTTTAAAGCAGTTCTTTTAACTCAAAAACTCCCCTCAATATCTTCTTCTTCATCTGTGTTAAAACTCTTCTATTCTCTGCGTCTTAGCGCCTTTGCGAGAGAAAAAAGATAACCTGAACCTCCGTGCCTCCAGCGCAGCGTGTGGTGAAAATATCGCTATTCATTTTTTATTTGCCAATCCCCTCCAACCTGCCGATAATTATAAAAATTGATCTGAATCTAAACGGTACAATGAAAAAGCAATTATACAAAATACTATTATCTGGTTTTTTCCTGACGGGGGCTCTGACCCCGGGATCAGCAGGCCCGTTCATAAGCATAAACAGCATAGATGCCAAAACAGATTTTCCCCGGATAAAGGTGAATATATCTGCAGTTGACCCCGAAGGGCGCGGGATTCCCGGCCTTGATGAGGGTAATATCCAGGTTTATGAAGACGGCTATATGGTGAATTATGTAAAAGTGAAGAATATTTCATCCTCCACAGATAATCTTCACCTTGCATTTGCAATAGATTCAAGTAAAAGCCTAAGCGCGCCCTTTCTCGAAAGGATCAAAAAGGATGCAAAAGGTATAGTCAGTTCAGCAGGAGATCAGGACAGGATCGCGCTTTACAGGTTTAATGATAAAGTGGTTCTCCTGAACAGCTTCACTTCCAACAGGCTTGAACTTATGAATGGCATTAAAAGCGTGGAGCGTCACGGCACACGCACTATGCTTTATGACGCGATTTATGATGCAATAGAACTTGTCAGCAGGACTAAAACTGTACGTAAAGGAGTTGTTGTTTTTACAGACGGGAAAGATGAAGGGAGCAGTGTAAGGCCCGATGATGTAATCAGGTTCTCAGGGGATGCGGGGGTGCCTGTTTATTTTATCACTTCAGCTCCTGCAAAGAACAGAGGTGAAATCGGAAGGATTGCAAAACTCACAGGGGGAGTGCTTATTGCTGACGGAGCACGTGATGTCGCAGGGCTTTACCGTACAATTCTTTCAAGGATCAGAAATACTTATGAAATCAACTATCTCTCCATCGTTAAAAGGGACAGCTCAAAGCACGACCTTGAGGTTCGTCTTAAATATGGTGAGTTGAAGGACAGGGATACTGCATCATTCACCACAGAAAAGCAGATGTTCAGGCTCGATTTCCCGGATGGGTCATATATTATTATCTCCATTATGGTAATGGGGCTTCTGGCTGTGCTTTTTATCCTCCTCGTAGTTTTCTTTAAAAGGAGCAGGGAGCGTTATTCGCGTCTCAGCAGCAGAGATGAGGATAAGGGTTACAGCTCTGATTATGTATACGGGGAGAATATTCCGGCTGAATCTCTCCTGGAGGAGGATAGTTTTGACGGAGAAGCTCCCCGTGAAACCCCTGATGTAATGTATTCACAGGTCTGGCTCCACCAGAAAGAGGGTCAGAGCATAGGTGAAAAGATTGCCATTGTTAAACCTGAAGTAACAATCGGGTCCGGCAGAGATAATACAATTCACCTTGAGGAGATGGGTGTTTCAAACAGACACGCAAGGATCAGGAGGGTAGAGGGGGGATATTTTCTCTACGACCTGATATCTGACAGGGGGACTTATTTAAACGGCAGAAAACTCCTCCGCCCAAGGCTACTCCATGACTGGGATGAAATAAAGATCGGCAGCAGCAGCTTCATTTTCAGAGGGGTTAAATAGACTTCTATTTAAGCTCTATTTCCCTCCCATTGAAGGCTTGCTTCTACCCGCTTCTTTTTTACGGACAATAAAATCGGCGGAGCCCCCGGCGGAATGAATTTTTTTCCCGAGAAATCCTTTCCTGCCGCCCCCAGAGGGGGCTGTTTAACTCATTTTGTATTTTTTTAACATGTTTATACTGCTTTAGCATTGAGAAAGTATAAATATGAACAGGAATTTATTAATCCCCCTCGGGGGGAAGCCGGAATAAGTTCATTCAGCACTCCGGGCTAATCGGCTGGGGGTCGGAAGAATAAATGTAGGTAGAAGTGAGCATTTAAGGGGGCCGGCGTAAAAATCTGCATATATTAATGCGACATAAAATATGTATTGACAGAAAAGCATTAATTCTTTAGAATAATTATGTCATATTATACTTTTATAACGCAGGGATTCCGGGATGATAATAAACCTAATTACTGTTGCTGCCTGTTTCCTGATGCTTGTCATCTTCAGGAGGTTTGATCAGGCCAACCTCCGTATGGCAAAACTCAGAAGATATTCCTCAAGGGTTTTTGATGATTTCAAAAAGATGAGCGAAAAGGAGAACAGGAAGTTTCAGGATGCCACCATAGAGATCGACATTCTGATTAAAAAATCCAATGCCCTGGCCAAGAATATGGCTGAATCAATTGTTGAGATTGAAAACAGGCTTAAGGGGCTGGATGTCGAAAAAACCAATTTGAAAAAGGTTGATGAGGATATAAAGATAATTTCAGGTGCTGCAAAAGACCTTAACAAACAGATACAGTTTATCGCATCCGCAAAAGAAAACTTTGGCGATATTGCTAAAAAGGTAACCTACCTTTCAGAAAATGTTGATAATATAAACAGCCAGATGGGGCACATAACAAATACATTTGAGGATAAACTCAGGGAGCGTTCCCGTGAGATCTCCGAAGAGTTCTACCTTCATGCTGATAATCTGAAAAGCGATCTTGAGAGGAGAGAGAATGAGCTTGTTGTATCCTCCAAGGAGAGGATGTTTCAGCTTTCAGAGGAATTTACCCGCAGTGTTAACGAAATGGAGAAGAGGGTCAATGATTCAAGCGAGGTGCTTTACGAGAACTTCAAGATCAGAATTAATCCTCTTGTAAAGGTTGTTGAAAATGCTGATACACTGGGCACGCAGATTCAGAATATGAGAGACACATTTGCGTACATGGAGAACACCTTCTTTGATGAATTCAAGCAGAAATCGAAGGAGCTTAAAACTGATATTAACGACAACATAGATAAACTCAACCAGAAGATTAAAAATGTTGAGACAAACATTGATGAATCAAAATCGAAACTTATCGGCACTTTTGAAAATGAAGTGGAGAAGGTCAGGACAGAGCTTGACAATCTCAGTATCCACGCGGTTTCCAAGAAGGATGAAATCGTTCAGGCTGCAAGACGCGAAGCTGAGGGTATCAGGAAGAAGATCGAGGAATTCGAAGACAGGTTTGTTGAGCTTGAAACAAGGATCATTGAAACAGCTGAAGGTAAACTCGATTCTATTGATTCAGAATACCAGTCCATCGAACTGCGGCTTAATACACTGATGGGTAGGATTAAGGATGAAGAGGGAGGACTCTCCAGAAGGCTCAGTGATATTAAGGAGGAGATCATTAAGTACGAACAGAATAATGATATCTTCGGCAAGACCGATCAGCTTATGAAAAAAGTGGATACAGCGGTTTCACAGCTTAACCGGACACTTGAAGATGCGCAGAAAGAATCAAAAGAACTTGAAAAATTTGTCGCTGATATTGATCAGATTAAGGAGCTTAAAAAGACTGCTGATAAAGAGATCAGAACCTACTACGCGAAGAAAGAGAAGCTTGCTGATATTGAGGGTGAAGTGCGAAACCTCATGGAAGTCAATGACCATGTGCTCGATAAGACCGACAGGCTTCTGGAAAGCATTTCTAAAGTTGACGCAGTTAATTCAAGGATCGATTCTCTCTCTGACGCGTATTCTGCTGTTGAAAGAAGGATCAATGAGCTCCGTGAGTATGAGGATATCATTTCGAGGAACCTTGACGCAGTGAATAAATCAGACCTTATTATCCAGACTATAGACAGCAGGATTAAGGCTTTCGAAAAAATTATAGATCGTTCGGACAAGCGTGTTGAAAAGATAGGGCTTAACCTCAAGCGTGTTGAGGAGGAGACAATTATTCTCCGTACCAAGGAGAATGATATGCGTGACCTGCGCGACAGGCTCAGTGAGCTTGACGGGCTCTCCGACCATATGGAAGAGAGAATTAAGCAGATTCACGCGATGTTCCAGAAGGTTGAAACTATCCGTAAAGAGATAGATGTGACTGACAGCAGGCTTCAGGATATGTTCAGTCAGACCGACCGGAAGATGAAGGAGTTCTCTGATTTCATCCAGGCTGTTGATAATAACAACCCGATATTAAAACAGGTTAAAGCTGATGTTAAAGGAGCTATGCCCGGGAAGAACCTTAATGATAATATAATCAAAACTGTCCGCGAACTCTCCGGTAAAGGGTGGGAGCCTGAAGCAATTTCAAAGAAGCTGATGCTTGATGAAAACTCTGTGAGATTTATTATTAATACGACTTTATTATAATCGTCCCCTCAGTATCTCCCCCGTTAAAACAGGGGAGAGAATGGTTTTAATTTCCTTCTTTCAGCCTGTCCTGTACTGCTTTTATTATTTCATCGTCTGCTTTCTTTTTGCTGAGTACTACTCTGTATGAAATATCAAATTTTGTGGGTTCAACAACTTTTTTCGGGAAAGTAAAGTTCCATCGCATGATGTCATCATTAAGCAATGCATCCACTTCTTTAAAATAGGTGGGCTGTTGTGACCTGATTTTCATTATCTTACCTGAGTCGGGGTAGAGCCACACTGTAATGAGTCCGGTTCTTGCTTCATCAATAATGTTGAGCTTATCAATTTCGTTAGACATGTATTTGTCCCCGCCTTCATCAGGGGTTCTTAGAATCGTCTTGTCATTTTTCACCTGCACAACTTTGTATTCATCAGATGTCAGAAGTACTCTGAACACCTCACCCCCCTTGTTATCAGCTTTGAGAAATTCCTCATTGTCTTCATTTATAGCAGCAACCGGATCAGTTACCTGTGTTAGCTTGCATGATGTAATTATAAGCAGTGAAATCAGCGCTGCTCCAATGATAATTATTTTCTTCATTACTATCTCCGTCTGGTTATTTGGTGCTATATGGTTTCATATAGCACTATAATTCAGTTAAATGTAAGATTAGAGTTTAACCTGTTTATTGTATGATCTATAAACCCGTTTCTTATATTTTAATAATATAAAAATAAACCTCATGAATCTTTCAAGTTTTTTTAAATTATTAAGGCATCTTTTCATTTATGACATTTCACTAAATAATCAGGACCTCGTCATTCCGGCCGTAGTGATAACGAAGTGCCTGAATCTCATAAAACTGGTAGTACGGGATTAGCTTCCGACTATTCATGCGGTAGTCCACCGCATTCGCGGGAAGACTGTGGGCGACCGCAGGAAGAGCTGACAGCTAATCCATTGTTAATAGCATTCAATATTTTAAAATAATATCATCTCCGCCTGCGCGGAGATGATATTGAGGACTAATTAAATCGTTAACTGCTATAAACGGAGATACTTAAAGATTACTTTCACAGATAACAGGCTGAATTTAAAAAATTATACTGATGTATAAAACGGAGCGTTATCCTTTTTTAAAATTGACATAAATAATGGGAGAATCACTTATAATGTAACGGATAAAGTTTATTACTCATGAACCGGGGACCTGTTTCCGGTGACTAATCTTAAAGGAACACTGTATGAGTTTTATAATTCTGCTGCTTATAATATTTCTGATTTACGCGTGCCTTGCAAAATACGGCACGAAATTAAAAGCTACTGCAATGATCTCTGTTATTTTCGGGATGACGGCTGCGTTTCTTATTTACGGGGTCTTTATGTTCAGGGTAACTGATGTTTTTTCAATCGCAGGGACAGATATAAATCTTGTTTCATTTATTCACGTCTGCGTTGTCTGGACCGGAGCTGATATAATCTGTGCCTTTAAGATAATGAAGAACTTCAGGTATTACCTTGAAGTAAATGGTGAAGCTGCTATATCAACTGAACAGGCACAGGTATAAACGTAAGAATAAACACCGCCATGCAGAACCATCCCGCTGTTTTCTCTTTAAATGAGAGCGGGGATATCTCCCTGACAGGGGGATGTGCCACCATCAGTATCAGAAGCGTGATTACCACCCATAATCCCCAGCCGGGCCAGATAAAAGTAAGCGCGACAAGAACAGCAAGAGCAAGCCATCCGGCATAAGTCTGCTTCCTCCCGATAAGAGAATAGAGCACATGTCCTCCGTCTAACTGCCCAATGGGCATGAGATTAAGACTTGTGATGAAGAAGCCAATCCATCCTGCCCAGGCTACAGGATGCAGAAAAAGATCGTGCCCTCCCGGAATGCTGCCATGAAAGATATAAACTATAAGAGAGAAAAGAATGGAATTTCCGAGCTGAATTATTAATCCTCCGGTGAGCGGTACCGGTATAACTTCTGACATCGAAACTCCGGCAATCACCGCAATGAGGCTTGCGAAAAAACCGGGGAGTGGGCCCATGATCCCTATATAGAAGAGGGCGCGTCTGTGAGGTATCGGTGATTTTGTTTTAATCACAGCGCCCATTGTGCCTATCAATGAAGGGAAAGGGATGAAGTATGGGAGAGTAGCGCTTACGCCGGATTTTAATGCTGCAAAGTAATGGCCGAATTCATGTATCGAAAGTATTGTCATTAAAGTCAGCGAATAGGGGAGGCCGTTTATCAGGGCTTCACCAATTGTTTCACCTGAAGAGGGAGCAAACAAAGTTGTTGTGCAGAGTGTTGTAATGAAAAGAAAAAGGTTCAGCTTCCATTTAGTCTTGTATGGAAAAATTTCTGAAGGCGGAATAAAAAAATCATCCTCAGGATTAACAGCACCAGTATATGGAATACCGTTATTCAGCCGGAATATATATCTTTTCAAAAAAAATCTGACTCTACGTAACAGGATTATCATTTACTGCCGCTATTGAGAAACTTCTGATACTGTGTAATTTTTTTATCTAAATATTCCGGGGTAAATGCATTTTCCCAGTCGCTTTTTGATTTCTCTGCCTTTCTGTAAAGCTCAAGGAGTGTTGCTGCGTTTCTTCTTATCTCTATCTGGTATTTCTCAAGCATTGTAAGGCTTGTTACATATAGTTTTCCACGGTAGATGGAGATTAATTTTCTACCGTCCGGGGAGAATGAAGTCTCCTCTCCTTCAATTCCTGTTTCGATTCTGCTGCTTAAGTCTGATGTAAATATATTGATTATCTGGTTATCAAGACATGTTATAAGTCCCGCTCTTTCAGAAAAATTTATGTCAGGATTCATGGTCCCTGATATAAGCTGGAATGAACTCCCTTTGTTTGTATCATAGATCCGGACAGAATAATCTCCGGCTCCCCCTGACCTGTAAACAAATCTGTTATTGTTTATCCACCGGATGTCTCCGGCGGAAGAAATGCCGATAATATCACTTCTGTTCCCCGCGCGCAGTAACCTCGCGCTGTAGCTGCCTCCGCTTCCGCAGACAAGGAGCCGGCTTTTCCCGTCCGGTGAGATGTGAGCGATCACAGGCTGCCCCTGGCACTGCATGTCAGAATATTCCCCTGATGAAACCAGCTTTGATGATGAACCGGTGAAGGGGTCACGCCTGAAAATTCCGTCTCTCCCCTGTTTGATAATCTCCCTTGTGGATGGATGGGCTGAAAAATCGAGAAACAGTGATCCCGATTTCTCCTCACATATTTTTCCTGTGACAAGGTCAATATGGATGTTCCGTGATTCAGCTTCAGCCTCGTCGTTATAAAAAATAGATTTAAACGTGACGAGATTTCCCCGTGAGTTATTTACAGCAGCAGTAACAGTTCCGGGAAATCTCCCGATTTCTCTTTTCTCCAGGGTACCCTTTGAGTAGAGGTAGATAATATTGATCCCTCTGAATTCCTTAATATACAGGATCTCATCACCTCCACTCCATACAGAAAAGATAACGCTGCTGTCAATGAAAAGGGATGAAATACCGGTGTAGATTTTTTCCTTTGCTGATATAATATCAGTATAAATTCTCGATTCCGGTTTCAGGTATATGGCATCTAAATCAATGTCCCTCGCTGAAAGAGGGACATTGACTAAAAGAAGAAGTATTAATGTAAGTCTGAATTTCATTTATTTTCGACAGGTTCCTTGCTCTCTTTATCGGCAGGTTTATCTTCGCTAACTGCTTTTTCTTTCTCCTGTTCTTTGGCCTTTTCCTCTTCCACTATTTTTTTATAGGATGGCCGCTTCTGAGGCTTTGGAGGTATGATAAACTTCTGCCCCGGAAAGATGAGGTCCGGATCTTTTATCTGGTCCCTGTTGGCAATATATATAGCAGGCCAGTATGCCGCGTCCTTATATACTTTCTGTGCTATTCTCCAGAGGCAGTCAGTGTTTTTCTTTCTCCATTGAACTGTGTATACGTTACCCGCAGGCTTAACCTCCTCTTTCACCTCTGTCTCTTCCGTGGAGGAATCTTCCTTTAAAACTTCCTCTTTCTGTTCATCTGCTGATGCTTTGAGCCTTGCTTCAGCAGCTTCGGATGAAATGGAGTTCAGTACTGCCGCAATGAGTGTTTCGGCCTCTTCTGCGTTGCTTATCCCTTCATTATATTTTTTATTTTTTATGCTGGCTTTCCCGTCATCGATTAACTTCCCGGCTTTCCCCAGATTTTCTGAATGGGTGTTTGCGGAATCTTTTTCTTTAGCCTGGGCCAGGAGTTTCTCAGCTTTAGCTATGGCGGCAAGTGCATTTTTTTCTTTCATTTTCGCGGTAGCACCGCTAATAAGAGATTCAGCTTCTTTTATCCTCATATCCGCGTCTTCAATATAATTCTGTTCAAGCGAAGTCTCTGCGGCATTCAGCGCAAGAAGAGCTTTGTCGAGATCAGATTTTACATCTCCCGATGCCGCTTCTCTGGCGGATGAGTTCAGGTCTCCCCGCAGCTTCTCTATTTTCGCATACATACCTTTTTTTGTTATAATCAGGTTCGCAGCATCCAGTTCAATTTCAGCATTCCGGATTTCGGTCATTGTGGATTTAAAATCTTTATTCGCAAGACCTGCCCTGGCAGCAGTGAGGGATGTTCCGGCTTTTGTGAGATTTTCGTTGGCTGCGCTGCTGAATTTATCTTTTTTCAGATTATTATATTTTGTTTCAAGAGTATTGATCTGGTTCTGGATAACAGAGGAGTTCATGAGAGCTTCATTTTTTGCTTCAACTGACATTGCAAGAGCCTGGTCTGCAAGATCAGCGGATTTTCTGAAGTCACGGTTTTCGAAATTCTGTTTAGCCTCTGTTGTGAGAGTCCCCGCCTTTGCAAATTTTTCAGGTGAGAATCTCTCTGCAAAGGCTTTGTCCGCTTCCTGGTACTCTGCTTCAGCAGCTTCTATGTGTGCATCAGCATAAGAAGGTAGAGCTTTATTCTCCGCTGCAAGGGCAGCGGCAATGGAATCCTCTGCTGTCTTCTTTGCCTCTTTATCTTTTTTTTCAGAGAGGAGTGCATGGCTTTGTAGAAGAAGTTCTTCAGCTTTTTTCAGCTCCTCCGGACTGTACTTTCCGGCATCAACAGCTTTTGCACTTTCAATTGTTGTTTTTGCCGTAACCATCTCTTTCATGGGAACATCAAGCTGGCATGATACTGTAAAGATAAATGCGAGAGAAACTAAAATGGCCGACGGCCTTGAAATGAATCGTGGATATTTCATACTATTCCCCGGTTTTGTTAGTTTTAAATAAATATAATCTTATCATATTAAAATTTCAAAGAATGTGTTAACTCTGTTTTTAGATATTAAACATTTTACGAATCTCATTAAGTGAAACGGGGTTAAGGGGTGTAACCCCTTAAAAGCCCCCCGCAGGGGCTCCTGCGATCGCGAAACGAAGTTTCGCAAGAATAACTTTTCATTGAATATAAAAATTATCACTTTCCCGCCCGGCGAGTCAAGGAATTAATTCTCTTAATGGAGTGTCAGAAAAAAATATTGACAAAAACGGGCACCGGTTCAAGTTTTTAATTTATTTTTAATAGCAGACAAGACAAATCAGTTAAGAGCAGAAAGAGGAAACAATGGATTATTCAAAGACAGTTAACCTTCCCGCAACCGATTTCCCGATGAGAGCAAACCTCCCGCAGAAGGAACCGGCCATAGCAAAAAAATGGGATGATGAGAAGATCTACAATAAAATCCTGGAATCACGGAAAGGGGCAGAACTCTATATTCTTCATGACGGCCCCCCTTATGCAAACGGACACCTGCACCTTGGTCACGCTCTTAACAAGATTTTGAAAGATATTATTATTAAGCATAAAACAATGCTGGGTTTTAAATCCCCTTATGTACCGGGCTGGGACTGTCATGGACTCCCTATTGAACTGAATGTAACAAAAAAAATCGGCGACAAGGCGAAAGAGATGCCGAAAGTTGAAATCAGGGAAAAGTGCAGAAACTATGCTGATGAGTTTGTAAACATACAGATGGAGGAGTTCAAAAGGCTCGGAGTCTTCGGTGATTATGAAAATCCCTACAAGACTATGTCTGCTGATTATGAAGCTACAATAGTTGAAACTTTCGGGAAGATCCTTGAAAAAGGATATATATATAAAAACAAAAAACCGATCTACTGGTGCCCCACTTGCGTAACAGCACTGGCTGAGGCGGAAGTTGAATATGACATGCATACTTCAGAATCGATCTATGTGAAGTTCAAAGCAGATCCTTCAACAGTTGCTTTCGGCGGAGATAAAAACAGTACATATGTTGTTATATGGACAACAACTCCATGGACACTCCCTGCAAATCTCGGTGTATGTTTTCATCCTGATTTCGAATATTCATCATACAGGTTCGGCAGCGACTGGTATATACTTGCGAAGGGGCTTCTTGCGCAGTTCGAAGAGATCACCGGGCTTAAGCATGAAGAATCTATTCCTGTCAGCCAGGCAGAGATTAAAGCCCTCCATGTGAGGCATCCCTTTATAGACAGGGAATCAAAAGTTGTTTTCGGAAGTCACGTTACACTTGAGCAGGGAACAGGAGTTGTACATACAGCACCTGGTCATGGTCATGATGACTATATTACCGGTTTGCAGAACGGTCTTGAAGTCTACTGTCCTGTTGATGACGAGGGGAAATTTACCTCTGACTATCCTGAAATGAAAGGTGTACATGTATTCAAGGCGAATCCTGAAATTGTAAAGATGCTGGATGATAAGAAAGTCCTTATCCAGAGCGGAAAGATTGAACACTCATACCCGCACTGCTGGCGATGTAAAAAACCGCTGATATACAGGGCAACCGAGCAGTGGTTCTTCGGCATGGAGCATGGGGATCTTCGGAAGAAAGGGCTTAAGTCAGTTGATGAAACAGAGTGGGTCCCGTCATGGGGTGAGTCGAGATTCAGGGGTATGGTTGAGACAAGGCCTGACTGGTGCCTCTCCCGACAGAGATCATGGGGGGTTCCTATCCCTTCATTCAGGTGCGGAGACTGCGGGAAAAATCTTATGACAGCAGAGTCTGTTCAGCACTTTGCAGATATTTCACGTAAAGAGGGACTTGATGCATGGTACACAAAAGATATAAAAGAACTTGTTCCAGCAGGGACTAAATGCACATGCGGATCAGGAAATCTTATTAAAGAATTTGATATACTTGACGTATGGTTCGACTCAGGTGTTTCACATTTTGCGGTTCTTGAAAAGTGGCCGGATCACAGGTGGCCTGCGGATATGTACCTTGAAGGGAGCGACCAGCACAGGGGGTGGTTCCAGTCATCACTCTGGCCTGCTCTTGCGCTTAGAGGACGGGCGCCCTTTAATACTGTGCTCACACACGGATTTGTTCTGGATGAGAATGGAAAAGCTATGAGTAAGTCCATGGGAAATGTAATTCCGCCGCAGAAGATTATAGATCAGTTCGGAGCTGACATTCTCCGCATGTGGGTATCCTCAGAGGATTACAGGAATGACGTGCGTATCGGTATGGTGATGATGAATCAGGTTGCCGATTCATACAGGAGGATCAGAAATACTCTGAAGTATGTAATCGGTAATATCGCTGACTTTGATGCAAAAGATGCGGTACCATACGATGATCTTACAGATATAGATAAGTGGATTCTCCATAAGCTCTATTCACTCTCAGAGAGCGTGATAAAGCATTACGAAAAATTTGAGTTTCACCTTGTTTACAGGAAGATATTGAACTTCTGCGCTGTTGAACTCTCTTCCATATATTTTGATATATCAAAAGACATACTTTATGTTGAGGCTAAGAATTCAAAGCTGAGGAGTGCAAACCTCACTGTACTGAGTGAGATATACAATTCACTTGTGAGGCTCATCGCTCCTGTGCTCGCATTCACTACGGAAGAGATATGGGAGTTCATGGGGAATAAAGGTTCTATTCATATGGAGAGATACTATAAGCTCAGTGATAAATATAACAACCCTGAAGTTCATGACAGGATGAACCAGGTTGCGGAGATTAAAAAGGATGTACTGAAATCACTTGAAGATCTCAGAAAAGAAAAGTTAATCAAGGCTTCTCTTGAAGCGGAGATTACTCTGTTTGTAAAAGATGAATCTCTGAAAAAACTTCTCGCGTCAATGGGTGAGGAGCTCAGAAGATTCATGCAGGTCGCGAAAGTTAAACTTGCTGATTCTGATGCCGGGCTTACGCAGTATGATGTGGCAGCCGTATCCTCAGTTAAGAGCAGCGGCAAAAAGTGCGTCAGGTGCTGGAACTTCTACGATGAACTGGGGAGCGACCCGGAGCATCCTGAACTCTGCGGACGATGCACAGCAGTTGTTAAGAATCTTTAATACAGGGACGATTAAATGAAAAAGCATATTATGCCGGCAGTAACAATTGCGGTTGCACTTGCAGCCGATTTATACACAAAGCACCTTGCCCTTGCGAACCTGGGGTATTACAACACAGTGGATTTTTTCGGAGGGTTTCTCAGGTTTGACCTCACCTTTAACCAGGGGGGTGTATTCGGTATACTCCAGGGATACAAGAATTTTTTTCTTGTGGTATCAGTTGCGGTTCTTCTCCTTATGGTGGCATACTATTTCTATGAAAAAGCAATGCCGGGACTTTTTCGTATGGCAATGGGACTCATAATAGCCGGAGCGCTTGGTAATATTATAGACAGGCTTATTCCGGGGAGGATAGGTGTTGTGGATTTTATCTCTGTGGGAGTTGACGGAGTCTATAGATGGCCTACCTTTAATGTCGCTGATATGGTAATTGTTACAGGGGCTTTTCTTCTTGTGATTGTAGTATACAGGGAGGATAAAAAGAAAGCAGTGGATACAGGGGATACCGGTCAGTAGGTATCCCTGACTTCAAGAGTCCCCTCAGCAATTTTTTCATCACCTTTAACTGCTTCAACAAGATATTTTCCGCTGTTATAAAACTGGAGAGTTGTATTGGCGCTGGTTTTTTCCCGTCCGGCTTCAACGATAAAGGTCTTTTCAACCTTTTTTTTGTCACCGTCAATCTTTATTATTTTTACCATAAGTGAATCAGCTTCAAAAGGCGTTTTGTTTGTTATAACACCTGTGAGATCTCCTGTTGTGAAAATCTTGCCGCAGTTTACACCTTTCCCCTCAGTATCAACACCTTCACAGAAAGTGATCCCTTCTTTTTTCGAACATCCTGCAGCAGTTATGGCAACAAGTATGAAAACAGCAAATTTTTTCATCCCCCCCCCCTATATCAGAGAACCCTGAAGTTCCTCTTCATCATCTATTTCACCTGTATCTTTCTTTACAGCAACTTTTTTTGAGGCCACTTCGCCGTTCTCACCTTTCTGGAGTATCTCGATTTTTCTTTCAGCTTCTTCAAGTTTTTCCTGGCATAACCTGGCGAGTTTTATCCCTTTTTCAAATTCCTTAATTGAATCATCGAGGCCAAGGGTGCCGTCTTCGAGTTTTTCAGCTATCTCTTCAAGTTCAGCGAGAGCATCTTCAAAGGTTTTTTTTGTTTCGCTTTTTTTCGGCTTTTCCATTACTTCTCCTTCATGACAGAGGTAACATCCGCATTAATACGGCCGTCGCTTAACCTTATACGCAGTGTATCACCTTCATTAATATTTTCCACACTTTTTATTATTTTATTATCTTTGTCAGTAACGATTGAGTAACCTCTACCCATAACAGCAAGGGGTGAGAGATTATGAATTGCCTGAACCTGCATCTCAAATCTGTGCCGCAGTTTCCGTACAAGGTTTTTTTCTATATGAGTAATGTCAGGGAGGCTCAGGAATTCCTCCTTTTTACCGGATATTATATGTTTCATAGAGAACGCAATTCTGTTTTCCATTTCATTCAGAAGCATACCTCTGAAGTTTACAATTTCATAGGGATCCCTGAATACTTTTTTTGAAACAACATTTCTAAGCCGGGTTTTATCTCTGGTATATGAGTTCAGCAATGCAGTGGATATCCGGTTGTGGAGATAAGCAATTTCATCAGAAAGATCTTTTTTCTGTGGAACCGCCAGTTCCGCAGCAGCTGACGGTGTGGGCGCGGCAACGTCAGCTGCATCATCGCATAACGGGTGATCGATCTGGTGGCCCACTGCGGATATAATGGGGACCCTGGAGTTGAAGAAGGCCCTGACAACAATCTCTTCATTAAAAGCAAAGAGATCTTCAAAGGAGCCGCCCCCTCTTCCTGCGATTATGACATCCACAGCAAGTTCCGGCCTGTTCAGTTCGGCTATTGCCCTGGCTATTGAAAGAGGAGCATCATCACCCTGAACCTTTGCAGGTGCAATAATAATTTCAATATTTGGAAATCTTCTAAGCGCGACCTTTATTATATCACGCACGGCAGCGCCTGTGGGTGATGTTGCCACTCCTATCCGTTTCGGGAGAAACGGAAGCTGCCTTTTCCGGCCAGGTTCGAAAATCCCCTCTTCAGCAAGTTTCTTTTTGAGCTGTTCTATTCTCTTCTGCAGTTCACCTGCGCCCTCAGGGCGGGCGGAGAGTACATTGAACTGGTAACTTCCCCGTTTTTCAAATACCGTGAGCCCGCCGAAGACAAGTACGCTCATACCCTCTTCGAGTTTGAACTTCAGGTTTTTATTCGCATAACGGAAAAAAACCGCAGAAATCACAGCTCCGTCATCCTTCAGGGTAAAGTAGATATGCCCGGAAGAATGGTAGGTGAGATTGTATATTTCACCCTTGATCCAGATATTGTTGAAATGCGGGTTCTCTTCAAGCTCGAATTTAATATGCCTGTTGATCTCTGTAACAGTGTAAAACTGAACTTCAGAATTTATTTCCATGTTTTAGGATGCCTGTATATTAAGCAGTATGAATTATCCCGATCATTCTGTCATGCAGAATTCCGTTTGAGGCAAGAATTTCGGGAAACTCCGGGTCAAAGGGCTCACCGTTATATTTAGTGACACGGCCTCCGGCTTCAGTGACAATGAGGCTTCCTGCTGCCGTGTCCCAGGGGTGGAGCATGGGCTCCCAGTAACCGTCGGTCCTCCCTGCAGCAAGATAGCAGAGGTCAAGGGCGGCAGAGCCCAGTCTCCTGATGCATTGAATTTTCGGGAGAAATACATTGAGCTGTTTCAGGTTGTTCTTCTCCATGTCCTCTTTTGCGTACGGGAACCCTGTTGCGAGTAATGCTATACCAATATCAGATATGTTGGAAACGAGAATCTTCTCTCCATTACAGAACGAGCCCCCTTTGTAAAATGAGTGAAACATTTCATCATGAAGAGGATCATAAACAGCGCCGCTGACTACACGGTTTTCCTTTAAAGAGTATACCCCGATTGAAACGCAGAAAAAAGGGATACCGTGAGCATAGTTATTTGTGGCGTCAAGGGGATCAATGTACCATGTGTAACCGCCTGATGCATCCTTTCTGTTCCCCTCTTCAGCAACAATGGAGTGATCAGGGAAGGCTCTTTTGATTTCAGAAACGATGAAATCCTCTGATTCCCTGTCAATATTTGTCACCATATCAGTACGGCTTTTGTAGCTAATCTTTGTACTTTTGGATCTGAATCCGGAAAGGAGAATGGCGCCTGCGCTTCTGCACAACTCCACCGCGAATTCAGTTAATTCTTCCGGTTTACTCATAATTTCTCCTGGAATTTTAGAAGGAGCCCTGTTTCAGAATAGATTTCATTTCATTTGATAAATTATCAATCTCCTTTTTCAGGTGATCGAATTTTACATCAGCATTTTCAAGGAGGTTTTCTCTGCCTGCAGTTTCCAGTTCAAAGGCAGCGTCATAAGCCCTGGGCGCAGAAAAATTCGCAACAGCCCCTTTAAGGGTATGCGCGGTTTTTCTCAATGAGTCAGCGTCTTTACGCTTTATAGAATCCTCTATTTTTTTTAGAAGAGAGAGTGAGTCATCAAAAAAAAGATCAGTCAGTTCTGCGAAAAGAGAGAAGTCTTTATCAAGCCTCTCTTCCAGTTCGGATCTGTTTATTATTTCATTAGAGGTCATTTGAATTCTCCTGTAATCCCTTCAGTTCAAGTATAACATGCCCGGATTCATAATTAATATAACAGGAATTATATCCCCGGTCAACATCTCATTTATTTTCCTTTAATAATAAAACAGCAGTAATTTAATCAGAAAATAAAGATATTGTCACTATAAATTGCGTTAAAATATAATCCTGAAGAATCAGCGGTACATAACTCTTTGATAATTTTTTCAATTTCATCTTTAAAAGAATCATCCAGCTGAAGCTGGTAGGTCAGTGATTCAGCTTCCTGTTTCAGGTTCTCAATTCTGTGAGGGCGTTCCTCGACTATTTTTTTTATGGTAAAATCAGCCCCCAGGTTATTCAATACTGATTTTATTTCATCATTAAAATCACGGTTAAGTCTTATGCCGAGTTTTATTCTTGTCTCCCCTGAAAGAGTAACCATTTCAGAGGGTTCCCGGACAATAAGAACTCTCCGGGATGAATACCGGTACATAAGCTCTATAGCTTTTATTCGATTTTTCATCGGGTAGAGGGAGTGTACGCATATCGAGGCATCATGCATGCCGCCGCTCCAGTTTTCCCAGTCATTATTTATTATGGTGAGCATCTTTCTCTTCTCAGCAGGGCATTTCTTCAATATAAGAGCTGACATCTCAGAAGCCGGTTCAACAACAGTTACTCTGTGTCCTGCCTCAAGGAGAGGCAGAGTGAAGAATCCTGTACCTGCTCCTATATCAATTATTGAGCCGTATCCTTCAACTGTTTCAATGACAGGCGGGAGGAGTCTGCCCGGATATCCCGCTTCAGCCTGCTGTATATCGTAGAACTCAGCGTAATTGTGATCCTTAAACCTCATATAAACTCCGTCAGGAGAGAATTTGTTATTGAATTATAGATATAATATGAGAAACTGAATCCAGCAGTGTCAACCGGCATTTTCCGGTCTGATAATAATAATTAAATGAGATTATATGCAGATAATAAGAGAACAGCTTAAAAAGATATATCATTTTCTTCTCCTTCTTGTACTCCTTTACTCGGTCAATCTCGGTTTTAATATGCTTTATGACTGGGGCGGAGTTTCGGTTATTGTCAGGGTTTATATAATGGTTCTCTCCTGCTATATAGTATTTAATTTTTCACAACTTGACGCCGGAGATCTTCGTGAATTGTATAAGAAAGATTACGGAAGAATGGGGGCTTTCTATCTTTTTATGGTGCTCAGGATATTCCCCTTTCTGTTTATCTACCTGATGACCGTTATTTTTACACTCATCAATTATGTACAGAGCCCGGGGTGGCCTGTTGAAACTGTACTGAAGCTCATGGATGGACGATATTCGAATACAGTAATTTATGCTCTCATTCTGTTTGTTGTACTGAGACTTAAAATAAGGCCGGGGATATCAATACCTGTTTTTATTGCTGCGGCAATTATATATTTTTATACAGATAAACTGCTCTATAGACTCTTTGATCCGGGCATTGGAGTGTCATTTATTAAGCTTTTTAAATTTATGATTTTCTATTTTATACTTCTCTACGGTTACTCAAAAGAAACTCTGAAAGTTTTTTATACAGTAGTAACTTCTGCATTAGCCGGAGTTGCTACCTTCATTGCTCTTGTATCTGTTTATTTTATCATTTTCTTTTTTTCAGATTCCGTACGAAGGATACATTCAAATACCGCTGAAACACTTTTAAAATACGGGTTTAACCGTGTATTCTATTCTTATGAAAAATCTATTGAAGAGCAGGGAACAAGTAATGATGTGGCAAATCTTATCCGCTATTCAGAAAAAGCGGGGTTAGAGATTTCTTTCTCAGGTGATAAGTGGGAAAGTTTTATAGTAATGTCCGGAGCCAGAGATGCAGAAAAAATATTCAGACATCTTTACAGAAAAAGAATTATTCTGAACTATAAAGTTGTTTCAGGGTATGCAGTTCATCAATCTGCTGTTAATCCTGATTTTTTATCTGCAGGAATATTTTTTAAAAAGTATTTCGCTCTTTATTATTCAGAAAACAGCGAAGACTTTTTTTCTATCTATAAATCAGGAGATCTTGTAATAAGAAGATGGATAATTGATGTCCTGGGTTATGTTCATGATTATGACTCAATCAGTTTTCTAATCAGCAGGCTTACAGACCCTGACAGAAAAATTTCTGAGAAGGCCTATGAATCTCTAAAACAGTTAACAAAACTCGATCCTGCCGGAAGTGATAAGAAGGACATTCACGATCTCGATGTAGTTGACAGGTTCAGTGAATACGCGGAGAAGATCAGGAAGCGTTAAGCTCTCTAAAATAAACACAGTGCCCCTTTACGGGACATCTCCCGCATTCCGGGTTTCTTGCTTTGCAGATAACTCTTCCATGCCTGATAAAAAGCAGGTGAGTGTCTCGCCACTTCTCAGAGGGGATAATGCCGCACAGATCCTTTTCTGTTTTGTCAGGGGTATCGCTTTCTGTGTAGCCAAGCCTTCTGGCGATCCTTCCCACATGAGTATCTACCGCAAGCCCCGGGATGCCGAATCCCATTGACAGTATTACATTGGCGGATTTTCTCCCTACTCCGGGGAGCTTTAAGAGACTCTCCATACTGCGTGGCAGCTCACCGTTAAATGTTGAGGTTACCATCCCTGCAAGCATTACAATATTTTTTGCCTTTGAGTGATAGAATCCGGTGCTCTTAATTATTTTTTCCACGTCTGATATGCGGGCTCCGGCCAGGCTGCTGAAGCCGGGATATTTTGCAAAAAGTTCTCCCGTTACTGAGTTAACCTGTTTGTCAGTTGTCTGTGCAGATAGAACAACTGCAACTGTCAATTCATAGATATTGCTGAAATCCAGGTCAGCTTTAACATCTCCGTAAAACTCACTCAGTTCTTTCAGTATTTTTTCAGATTTTGCCGGGGTCATTTTTTTATCTGCCAGCCAGTTCTTTAATTATAACTGAAGCATGGTCAAGGGCTTTGCCTCTGTGGCTTATCCTGTTTTTTATATCCAGGGTCAGTTCAGCCATAGTTCTTCCGTATTCAGGAAGATAAAATATCGGGTCGTATCCGAAACCGTTCTCTCCGCAAGGCACAAGTGCAATTCTCCCATCGCAAAAACCTTCAGAAAAAAATTCCCTGCTGTCAGGCAGCGCTATGGCTATAGAGCAGACAAATCGGGCGCCCCTTTCGTAGTCAGGGACTCCTTTCATTTTGTCAAGAACCAGGAGATACCTGTCACGATCAGTCAGGCCCTCTCCTCCATATCTTGCCGAAAATACTCCCGGTTCACCGTTTAAGGCATCGATTACAAGGCCTGAATCATCCGCCATAGACGGGAGCCCTGTGAAATCCCGTATAACACGCGCTTTTTTGATTGCATTCCCTGTGAATGTATCGGCATCTTCAATGATCTCCGGTATGTTTTTGAAATCTGATAACGGAATAATCTCAAGGTGTTGTTCATCCGGGAGTTTGTTTTTTATTTCAATAATTTTGTTTCTGTTTCCTGTTGCTATAACGAGCTTCATAATTCTCCTGATTCCGTTTATTATGGTATATTTTATGAATTGTTTATTGATGATTGAGCTTTTATTAGTTATTATTTATAAAATAGTATGGTAATGTTTTCCAGATTTCATTTCCATGTTTGTCGTACACCGGAGATAATTGGCAATAAAAAAATGATTAAAATTAAAAATCAGAATTTAAGAAATGTAGCCTACTGGATCGTTAAAATATTTATACCGAACCTGATACTTGCTCTATATGTGTTAGGACTCCTTGCTTTCAGGGAGGATATTGATAAAACCACATATATTTTTCTCGTGGCAGGTATGCTGATCTATTTTGTAACCAGGCTCTATTTTTATTACTACAGGGTCGGTTTTTTTCTCTGGAATAACCTGAGAAATCTTCGCCAGATTATAAATGAATTCAAGAAAGGAAAATTCGTTCTGAATGAGTCAGATATCGTTGTCTCTGATAAAATATCACTGGTGCTGCGGGAGCTCCTGACAGTGGGGAAACAGTTTGATTCCATTGTCACATCCCAGAGTGATGAACTTAAAAAATTTCATGAGATCTACAGCCATATTATATGTTCTATTAATTCCCACTTCGTAGTTATAGACAGAGATGAGAATGTCATCTATGCCAATGAAGGTTTCTGTAAAAAGTTTAATGTTGAGGCGGACAGAGTTATAGGTAAAGGGCTCAATTCGCTTTTCTATTTTGTCAACACCAGGCTTAAAATGGGTATCAGCCAGGTGATGAAGGAGAGAGGAAGCGACTCGGTCGTTCTTAAAAATGTTCACCTGATGTCGATACACAGAAAATCTATTATCTCGGATCTCAAGATATCGTACATGACAGTGAATGGTGAACCGCAGGTAGTAATAATAATTGATGATATCACTGATCGCTTCAGTAAGGATTATCACGCCTCTATACTGACTCATCTTTCAGAGACAATGGGAGAGGAAGCGGAGACCGAAACTACATTCTACAATATACTTGTTGGTGTTACATCAGGCTCCGGACTCGGATTTAACAGGGCTATGCTGTTCATGGTTAATGATGAAATACTTGAAGGGAAGATGGCAGTGGGACCGGATTCCTTTGATGAGGCTATTGAGATATGGAATTCCCTTTCGTCAACAGATACTGATCTCACTGTACAGTATCCCATCGAGATAAAACGCGGGAATCTTCTGAAAAAAGTACAGAATTACAGTTCAAGTTTAAATGATAATAACGTTTTTACCTGGGCCCTGAAGAACAAGGAGCGTGTATATGTAAAAAACGCCTGGAATGATAACAGGCTTGATGATGATATACGAAAATTTATGGAAGTCGATGAATTTGTTGTTATGCCTATGATCTCTTTTAACAAGGTGATTGGGATTATTGTTGCTGATAATAAATACAACATGACAGGGATTTCATCACAGAGTATAGACCTCCTTTCAATATTTTCTTTTCAGGCGGCATTTCTTATTGAGAATTATCTCAACCTCATCGAAGTAAAGAAGGAGATGAAAAAGCTTGAAGAGAGGCAGGATGCCATAGTTGAATCTGAAAAGATGGCGGCAGTGGGGCGGATAGCTTCACATATTGCTCACGAGATACGGAATCCTCTTGTTACTATGGGCGGTTATGCGAAGAGGATACTTAAGCATTCCTCCGAAGGGAGTCCGGATTTAAAAAAGATTTCCAAGTCCGCAGATATTATATTGAAAGAGTCGGAACGCCTTGAAAAAATTCTCTCAAATGTAATGGACTTCACAAAGCCTTCGAAATATATCAAGGAGTTCAATGATATAAACCATATAATCAGGGATACATTCAGGCTTCTGAAAAATGTTCTTCTTGAGAAAAACATCAAAGTGAAGATGGACCTTGATGAGACTCTCCCCAATGTAAAATCTGATTTTAACCAGATGAAACAGGTGCTGCTGAATCTTTTTCAGAATGCCATTGATGCAACACCCGCAGGGGGCTCAATTCATATACTGACCGAGAGTGACGAGGCCTACATCTTTGTGAGGTTTATTGATACAGGAACCGGAATAGCTGCTGATAATCCCGATGTGATTTTTGAGCCTTTTTTTACCACAAAAATTACAGGGGTAGGCCTTGGGCTTGCCAATGTTAAAAAGATTATAAAAGACCACAGGGGGAAAATATGGGCTTTCAACAGAGAGGAGGGGGGAGCTGAGTTTGTGATTAAAATACCTCTTCCGGCCTCAGAACAAAAAGTTATAAATATTGAAGAAAATATCTGATAAAAACTTGTTAATTACCGAGTAATTGCTTATTATAAAAAAAAATAATCCGGGTTAAAACTATGCCGAAGATTTTAATTGTTGAAGATGAGGAGAACCTGAGAGAACTTTACGCTGAGGATCTTGAAGAGTCAGGTTATGATGTTGAAAAAGCTATAAACGGCAAGGAAGCCATGGAGTTTGTCAGGAAGGGGGCCTTTGATCTTGTAATAATGGATATAAGGATGCCGGAAATGGACGGCATTGAGACTCTGGGTAAGATAATTACCATGGAGAAAAAGCTCCCTGTAATTATCTATACAGCCTATTCGAATTACAAAAGCAATTTTATGACATGGACTGCGGATGCCTACCTGACAAAATCGTCAAATCTTGATGAGCTTAAAAACAAGATACGGGAGCTGCTTGCTTTGAAAAAGGTTCAGGGGTAGAAAGTACATCTTGATGTATCAGATTCCCACACAGTGATAGAATCCACAGCAAGTTTCTGGCCGGTTCTGTCAAGCTCCTCCTGTGCCCGCTTTGCGATATAGTTTGCTATATTCTCTGAACTGGGATTTATTTTATCAAAGGGTTCAACTTCATTTACATTCTTGTGATCAAGATCATTGCAGATCTTTTTTAATATCGCTTTCAGATCATGAAAGTCTATAAGTAAACCAATTTCATTGAGCCTGTCACCTTTTACGTTCATAACAACCTTCCAGTTGTGCCCATGAATGTTTTCGCATTTACCTTTGTAGCCTCTAAGCTGATGAGCTGAGGCAAAATGATCTTCTATTGTCAGTACGTACATTTTTTTCTCCGTTAAAGTTTACTATAACAATTAACTATTAAAATAGAAGAAATCTGTTTTACCCTGAATTTGAGATTTCTCACGTGCGTTCGAAATGACAGGACTTAAATAATTCGTTAAGTGTTATAAAATAATAAATGAAAAGGGGATGCAATTAATTTATATCTACTTATCTCCTCTCCTTTATAGTTTTTTAATATTTATAATATGAATGATTTTTTTTAATTGGTTACGTTTAAATAAAAGCTCCGAGTGATTTAGAAATTTTGTCGATCTCCTTTTTGGTGAGAGTCGGATAAATCGGGAGAGAAAAGAGTTTTTTTGACAGCCTGTCAGCATTGGGATAGTCAAAGCCCTTGAAGCCCAGGAGTTCATGGTTCGGATGGGGAACAACTCTATCAAGCTCTATGCCGTTTTTCTTCCAGTATTTTTCCACCCTGTCTGAAGGTGCATCGAATATCAGCGGGAAGGTCTGGTATCCTGCTGATTCGCTGTATGGCAGCAGCGGTTTGTGTGATGTTATGCGGGCAGATTCATAATATTTCAATGCAATCTCTCTTCTCCGTCTGATGAAATCCTTCAGCTTCGCAGACTGTGAAAGTCCCATGGCCCCCTGGAGATCAGTCATGGTGAAGTCGAAGTTTATCCCTTCGCTGTTACCCCCCCTGAGGTCTCTCATTGATGAAAAATATTTGGAGTTATTTGTCAGCACCACTCCGCCGTTACCTGTTGTGATTATCATTGACGGTGCGAAAGATGCAACTGTAAAAGAAGCTGCCGAACCTGCCGGTTTCTCATTAAATTCTGTTCCGATAGAATGAGAAATATCTATGATAAGTGGCACGTTAATATCTTTCAGTTCTTCTGTATCAAAATGGAAGCCCAGCATATCCCCCGCAATAACAGCTTTAGTTTTGTCTGTAATCTTTTCTTTAATGGCAGCGCCTGAGGGGAATAATGAACCATCCTCTGAATCAACAAGAACCGGCTTCCCCCCTGTCAGAAGAATAGCGCTCAGAGGTGCACTGCTGAAAAAAGCAGGAAGAATAACTTCGTCATCTGCATGAATCTCAAGAGCTTTAAATATCAGTATATAGCTTGATACCAGCGAATTAACGGCAAGGGGGTATTTAATACCTGTAATGTCAGAAAGAACAGATTCAAAATTTTTAACTGTGCTCCCTGTGGTAAGCTCATCATGTATCATGCAGTCAAGAACACCCTCAAGCTCTTTTCTGGTTATTGTGGGTTTACTCGATACGATTTTCATTTATTCCTCGTTATTAATTTTCTGGAGTAACAGGTATTCTGAGAGATTCAGGTATACAAATGTTTATTTAAGCGATTATATGCAGAGGTCAAGGATTTTTGCGACATAAAATTAAAATTAGGATAAAGCAGAAAAACAATTAATCCGATATAATAAACAGGTGTTTGTATATTCGGAGGTACTATAAATGAAAAAAGCGCTGAAAGGAACCGCGATCTCTCTTATAGCAATTTTTCTTTTCATGATTCTCCCGGGGTGTACTCCGGGGAAAGCCCAGACAAGAGGGAATGATTACAAAGGGAGCTTCGAAACAGAAGAATTTGATGCGTTTGATAATGGCGGAAGCGTTAATGATGATGAAATTCCACCTTACAGGGAAAATCGTAAAGTCTCTTCTGCGGGAAGAGAGAACCCGTCCGGAAAAGAATATGATAATAATATTGCCAGAATCAAAAAAGATTATGACAGGCAGAATAATTCCGGCGAGGGATATAATAATGCCAAAGGGACATCATACAGGGATTCGGATGTTTATGGCAAAAATAATAATGACAATGAAAGTGCCGGATATTCTGATACACGGTCAGCAGGCGACAGCTTTTATCAGAAGGGGGTAGCATCCTGGTATGGCCGTGAATTTCACGGCAGGGCTACTGCGTCAGGAGAAAAATTCGATATGAATAATATGACAGCGGCTCACAAAACTCTCCCTTTCGGCACAATAGTTGAAGTGAGAAATCTTGATAATGGCAAGACTGTCAGGCTGAAAGTCAATGATCGCGGCCCCTACAAGGGAAACAGGATACTTGATGTATCTTATGGCGCTGCCCGTGAGCTCGATATGGTCAGGAGCGGAGAGGCCAGTGTCGGCATTAATATTATCCGGATGGGTGACAAGAAGGCGGTAGCTGAGAATGATTACAGTCCAAAATATGTTGAACCTGTATCTGATGAGGAGTACCCGGCACGAAAGGTCAGGAGCGGCAGTTCTTATGATTACGCGGATTCAGGTGATATAAAACTTCAGGCCGGCGCTTTCTATTCAAGAAAAAATGCCGAAAGTCTTAAGTCACGAATTGAAGGAATAACAGATAAACCCGTAAAGATTGTACAGGATGGAGAGTTTTTCAAGGTAAGAGTTGAAGATATAAGAAGTAAAGGCGAGATGAACAGGATAAAGGATTCATTAAGCGGTGATAATATATCTTCTTTTTCTGTGGAATAAAAAATAAAGCATTGGCATGGGCCCATGTATTGCAGCAGTAGAGANNTCTCTACTGCTGCAATACATGGGCCTTTTGCGTTACTTAATGTTCTCCCTCAGTTTTCCCAGGAATTTTACCATCTCATCATGATCCCTGTCTTTAATAATATGGGTAAGATAAGAAAGCTGCTGGTTTATGCTTTCAATCTGTTTAAGCGTGTAAGGATTGAAAAGAATTTCTGCAACAAGGTAATCATCCTCCGAAAGGACTCCCCTTGCAATCTCCAGATGTCTTCTGAATGTTGTTCCCGGTGCGTCAATCTTTTTCATGCATGCAGCGAATACAAGAGATGATGCGAAGGGGGTTGATAGTGAATAAGCTGTTATGCTGTCGTGTTCTTCAAATGTGTATTCATATATATTGAGTTTTACCCTTTCAAAGAGATCCTGGAAAATTTGTTTTCCTTCGGTGTCTGATTCTTTGATTATAATCGCATTTTCATTGCTGAGGTTGCGGACGTTTCCGAAAGTCGGTCCGAACATAGGATGAGTTGAAACAAACCTCCTTCCTGATTTTTTATAGTAATCTGCAAGGCCGTTTTTTACTGAAGCTATATCTGCAATTATGCATTTATCAGAAATCAGGGGGAGTACCTGGTCAAAAACCTCCTCTGTAATGTGAAGGTTGACGCAGTTAATCAGCAGGTCAGGATTGAATTCACTTACCTCCTCCAGTTTCATAAAACGTTTAATATTTATGAAATGCTTCATGTTGCGGGGATCAATATCAAATACTGCTACATCGTGGTCAAAGCAAAGCTCCTCAACAAGCCAGCTCCCCATCTTCCCCGCCCCGATAATAAATATTTTCATTAAATTTCTCCTTTCATCATATCTTCAGTTATAAATCTTTCACAGTAGCACCCTAAGAGTTTAAGGCCGGATGTAGCTTCGTCCGCAAGTTTAAGAGCCTCCTGAATTGCAGGGTCTTTGTCAGATCCATCAAAATCAAGGAAGAATGAATAATGCCCCGGTTCAGTGGGGATTGATTCAATCCTTGTGAGGTTGATCCCGCTTTTCGCGAAGATTTCAAGAGTGCTGAAAAGAGTTCCAGATTTGTGCTCGGTTGTAAAAGTAATAGAACATTTATTCCCCGCACTCTCTCTGTTATCTTTAGCAAGAATGAGAAATCTTGTTCTGTTAATATCTGAGTCTTCAACATTCTCCTTGAGAATTTCGAGGTTATAAAGTTCAGCGGCAAGTTTACCGGCAATGCATGCAGTGGCGCGAGGCTTCTTCTCTGTAAGCATCATCGCAGCTCCTGCTGTGTCATAGAAAGGAACCGGGATGAGATTATTACGGAAAAGAAAATTTCTGCATTGGGAGAGTGCCTGTGAGTGTGAGTATACCTCACGAATCTCCCTGTGGTCTGTTCCCGGCAGCATCATAAGGCTGTGATGTATCGGCATGTCAACTGCTCCGACGATGTGAAGTTCAGTATTGATGAGAAGTTCATTTACCGGCCCCACTATTCCACCGAGAGTGTTTTCAACCGGAACTATGCCATAATCAAACATTCCCGAGTGTACACCTTCAAAAACACCGTTGAAAGTTGTGCACGGGATAGTCAGAAGATCCCGGTTCCATCTCCTGGCCGACTCTTCGCTGTATGCACCATGCTCCCCCTGGAATCCTATTACCTGGTAATTTCTTGACTGGAGTTCTTTGCTCCATGAAATAACAAGTTTATACATCGATTCCGTAAACGACGGTTCAAGCAGGAGGTTCGGTGTATGCTTGATTTTCTCAATAATCTCCTTTTCCCGCGCAGGGTCTTCAATACTTGTTTTAAATTTATTGGCAAGCAGTGCCTGCTCCATCCTGTCATTAAGAAGTTTGAGAATCTTGGAATCGATCTGGTCTATTGTGTTTCTTATCTCTTCAAGTTTCATATCTATGCTCCATTTAAATATATGCTTTATTTATAAGATACATGTCTGCAGAAACAATGGCAGCGCATGCTTCAAATACTACCGGTGTGCGGATGGCAATACATGCATCATGCCTCCCGCGTATTTCAAGGGGTTCAGTCGAACCCCTTGAAAAATTCAATGTATGCTGCTGCTGACTGATGCTTGGTGTCGGCTTAACGGCAACTCTGAATATTATTTCATTGCCGTTTGTTATCCCGCCATTGATTCCCCCTGCATTGTTTGTCGCAGTTTTTCCGTCGGGTGAGATTATTAAGTCATTGTTTTCACTCCCTTTCATTTTTGAGGAGGAAAAACCGGCTCCGAACTCTATACCCTTAACTGCCGGAATAGAAAAAATTATATGGCTCAGTACTGATTCATAAGAGTTGAAGAAAGGCTCTCCAAGCCCGCAGGGGAGACCTGAAATCTTTACCTGTATAATTCCCCCCAGTGAATCACCGTTTTTAACAGCTTCATCAAGAATAGAGGCGTAATCCTTATTGCCCCCTATCTCCAGGATCTCTGATGATATCTCCTGCAGCGGGGTAATTTTTTTCGCAATAGATCCTGCGGCGACAATAGCAAGGGTGACTCTCCCGGAAAAATGTCCGCCTCCCCTATAGTCATTGAATCCATGATATTTTTTCATTGCAGTAAAGTCTGCATGACCGGGGCGCGGATGTGACCTTAATGATTCATAATCCCCTGAACGTGTATTGCTGTTCCTGAAAATTATGGTCATTGGTGCGCCTGTTGTACGGCCGTTAAATACACCACTTAAAATTTCCGGTGAATCCGCCTCAACTCTCGGTGTTGTTCCCTGAGCTCCGGGCTTTCTTCTGGCGATATCCTTTTCCATGTCCGCTTCAGAGAATTCAATCCCGGCGGGAATTCCGTCTATTGACACTCCTATAGCCGGGCCGTGGGATTCTCCGAAAAGAGATACTCTGAATAGCGTTCCAAAGCTGTTCATTTAACCTTTACCCCCAGCTTTATTATGTGGTCAAAAAATTCATTGTACGACTTGTTTACACATTCTGCGCCGTTTATAGCAACAGGTGAGTCTGCTCCAAGTGCAGCGATTGCGCACATCATTGCGATTCTGTGATCACCGTGTGATTCAACATCCGCTCCATGAACCTGCGCACCCTTTATCATCATGCAGTCATGGTGAAGATCTACAACAACACCGAGTTTTTCCAATTCTGTTTTAATAGTCATACCTCTGTCGCTCTCCTTGTGCTTGAGTCTTTCTGCACCATGAATTACTGTTTCACCATTACAGTAAACCGCAAGTGCTGCAAGAGGAGGGAAGAGATCCGGACATTCTGAAGCATCAAACTCAAATCCGTTAAGCGGACTTTTTTTAATTTTAATTGCATTGGAGGAGATTACTATATCTGCTCCAGCTTTACGGAGTGCCGTGACAATCCCCCTGTCCGGTTGAGCTGAATCAATGCTGATCCCGGTGACAGTAATATCACCTGCAATGGCACCTGCGCAGAGGAGAAAAGCCGCTCCGCTCCAGTCCCCTTCGATGTCAACTATTCCGGGTATAAACTTCTGGTTCCCTTTTACCATGAATTCACTGTATCCCCTGTTATCAATTTCAACAGAGAATTTTTTCAGTATATTAATTGTAAGATCAATATACTCTCTGCTTTTCAGGTTTCTGACTTTAAGCAGCGAGTCATTTTCACATAATGGAAGTGCCATGAGTAACCCTGTGAGGAACTGGGAACTCATGCTGCCGTCTATTTCTGTTTTGCCCCCCATAAGTCTGCCGGAAACCTTAATAGGGAGTTTACCGCTGCTGGA
Organism: Spirochaetia bacterium UBA5763; assembly: GCA_002418835.1. Taxonomy (GTDB): domain Bacteria; phylum Spirochaetota; class UBA4802; order UBA4802; family UBA5550; genus UBA5550. The sequence continues at coordinate 234,842 of DIEX01000018.1, forward strand.
AGATATAACAGCGCCCAGTTCCCGTAAAGGTTCTTCTATGGCTGATACAGGTCTTTCAGCAAGGGACTTTTCCCCTGTCAGTGTAAGTTCTTTACCCGTAAGAGCTGCAATAGGGGTGAACATCCTTATGCAGAGGCCTGATTCACCGCAATTTAATTTATCAGCAACAGGTTTCAGGCCGCCGTTGATTATTACACAATCGGATTTCCGCTTTATTTTTGCGCCAAGCCCTTCAGCAACGCGCATTGCTGATAGAGAATCATCACAGAATGTCGGGTTCACAAGGAGGCTTTCGCCATCCGCAAGGAGTGCCGCCGCTATGCTGCGCTGCATTGCGCTCTTTGATGCAGGGGCACTGATGCTCCCTTTTAAATCAGAGGGATAAATGTATTTCTTCATTTATTAACTCCATAATCTGTTCAGGGGAATCCTCGGAGAGTATAAGGGTTCCGTATAACGAAGCGTAGAGGTGCTTGCGCATTTCAAAAAGCTGTGTCAGCTGCTCCGGGCTTTCCATATTTATGAGTAGAGGCCGGGTCCCGTCATTCCCCCGCTTCAGTGTCTCTTCCATCGATGTATAAAGCCAGAAAGGGAGAGTCTCCTCTGTCAGGAACTCTCTGTTTTTTTCTTTAAGTACAGCACCGCCGCCGCAGGAGATCACGATGTTACTCTTTCCTTTAAAAGAAAGAAGCACATCAGATTCAATCTCCCTGAATTTCTCTTCTCCATAATTTTTAAAAATGCCGGAGATACTCATTGACTCTTTCTGTTCAATAATTTCGTCAGTGTCTGCAAATTCATATCCAAGTTTGTCAGCCAGCATCCGGCCTGTGCTGCTCTTCCCTGATGCCATGAAGCCTGTGAGCGCAATAATGCTTTTCTTTAAAACGGATCGTTCAAACACTGAAGAAAGTATCTCTCTATCCGGAAGAAAGCCGAGAAAGTATCTGCATGCATGAATCCCCTGGTGAATAAGCCACTCTTCACCATTGATAAATGCTGCGCCTGCTTTCTGTACTGTATCTTTGTAATGTGATTTTTTATATCCTGCGTCAAAAAAAAGCGCGTTACTTCTGATTCCGGAAATATCCAGCTCACCTATTTCATAAGGTATGGTATTTATTATAATATCTGCGCCACCAATCTCATCTGGAAGTAGTTCAAGTTTTTTAAAATCAGATCCTGTTCTTGAAGCCGCAGATTTCCCCTGTTCTTCAAATTTATTTAATATAATAACTTCGGCACCTTTCTGTTTCAGGCCGTAAGCTGCGGCAATACCGGCTCCGCCTGCGCCCATAACCAGGCATTTTCGCCCTGCAAGATGCCCCGCTCTCCTTTCAAGAGGTTCGGTAACTCCGTAGTGATCAGTGTTATAACCGGTGAGTAATCCTCCGCTGTTAATAATAGTATTTACAGCGCCGATAGACCTTGCATCACCTGATACTTTATTCAAAAAAGGGATAACACTCTCTTTAAATGGAGCAGTTATATTCATCCCGTTAAAACCAAGTTCATTAAAAAGTCGAACAGCATCTGCCGCGTTTTTTACGGCACACCTTACATAGGCTCCGTTTAATCCCGAGTTACGGAATATCTCCCTGAACATCAGCGGACTTCTGCTGTGAAGTACCGGTTTCCCTGCAACGCCCAGTAGAATGTTGTCAGCCGCGCTCACTATGAGTTCCTTATCATATCAATAATCTGTTTTAAAGTTGCCGAGTCGATCTGGCCTGGTGCAGTCTCCCTTGCAGCATCAAGGGACGCGTAAGTGAAAGGCGCTCCGAGAAGGGGGGCCGCTATACGGGTTATCCTGCCTACCTCTCCCATGCCTATGGAAATAACGGGCTTACCTATGGCGTACAGAGAGAGAAGTCTTGCAGCGTCGCCCATGCTGTTGACCTGGCACGCGATCTTCGCGATGTCAGCCCCCCCTTCAAAACACCAGTAAATAAGCTGCTCAAGCTCACGCATAACAGGTGTTTTTATATAATCATGATATGATACTATTGTCCTGCATCCTTCTGATAAAGCAGCTTCCTTGATCTCATTTTTATATGTATCATTGCTTTCAACTTCGATATCAACATAAGATGCGCCATGTTTAATCGCAGCCTTCAGTATGTCTTTTCTTTTATCATCATCTATTCCATCAACAGGCCTGAATGTTGCCACAGTTTTCCCGGAAGTGAAAATCTGTTCAATATCAGTTTCTACGAAATCAATCCTGTCAAGACGCACTTCGGAAATTTCATGTTCCCTGATTATCCTGCATGCTTCATCTGCTGTAACATCAGCAATACTTACGCAAATCATCTGAAACCTCCATCTGCTGATAAGGCACCGTTTATTATATCTGAAAGTTCATTGAAACCCATTGCTTTGGTAAAAGGCTCTCCGGTTTTCTTGAGTAAAATAAAATTCACGCTATCTGATTCCCTCTTTTTGTCAGATTCTATTGCATCCATTATATCCGGTATCTCATCTTTATCGATAATTCCCTTAATCCCGCACGGAAGCCCGAAAAATTCCAGCAGAGATTTAACTTCATCAGCATAATTTTTGTCTGCATGTCCATTCATTACAGAGATATCAAGAGCAATACCCATACCTGCGGCAATCGCGAATCCGTGCTTCATACCTTTAATCTTTTCAATCGCATGGCCGACAGTATGCCCCAGGTTAAGAACTCTGCGCAGATCGTTCTCCTTTTCATCAGCTTCAACAACAGAAGCTTTATATCTGACACATCTGTATACAGCTTCAGAAACAGTTTCCATCTCCATTGAGAGAATTTTTTCTTTGTTAGAATGAACAAATTCATAAAGTCCGTTATTATCCAGACATGCTGTTTTAACAAGTTCAGCTATTCCGTTAATATACTCTTCGCGAGGGAGAGTGCCAAGCATCCTGTGATCACAGATTACAAACTCCGGCTGTGAAAAAACACCTGCCATATTTTTTGTCATGCCGATATTAACTCCGTTCTTGCCTCCAACACTTGCATCAACCTGCGAAAGAAGCGATGTCGAAACAAAGCCGAAACGGACTCCCCGCATGAAAATTGAAGCAGCAAATCCTGCAATATCAGATACAACCCCTCCGCCTATCCCCACAAGAAAAGTATTCCGCGTACACCTGAGTTCAATCATCTTCCGCATGATATTTTCAATAGTGGAGAGATTCTTGATCTCCTCCCCTGTGCCGATTTCAATTACAGGGAAATCATCAAACATATCCGTATAATGTCTGAGTATGTTTCCGTCCGTGACAATCACACTGTTATCCGGACTTGTAAACTGTCTGATTGCAGATAAACTCTCCCCTGCATAAACAGTTGAAATTCTGTTTTCAAGAGTGATCTTAATCTCCCTCAAATTAACCCTCCAGGCCGTCCAACGGGTATATTGATTCATCCATAAATTTTTTAAGCTTCAGAACCTTTGCTGTGAGATTCACAAACTGTTCAGGTGTAAGCTGCTGGTCCGCGTCACTGAGAGCCTCTTTCGGATTAATATGGACTTCTAACAGAAGACCGTCCGCACCTGCTGCAACGGCAGCAAGGCTCATGGGCTCAATAAGGCTAAGCTTTCCTGTACCGTGAGAGGGGTCAACCATTACAGGAAGATGTGTAAGCTCTTTGATTGCAGGCACTATGCTTAAATCCAGTGTATTCCTTGTATAAGTTTCAAAAGTCCTTATGCCCCTCTCGCAGAGTATTACGTCGGGATTCCCCTCGGCAAGAATATATTCGGCGCAGTTCAGCCATTCCCTGAGCGTTGAGTACATCCCCCTCTTAAGAAGAACAGGCTTCTTCGATTTTCCCACCTCTTTAAGAAGAGAGAAGTTCTGCATATTTCTCGCACCGATCTGAAGAATATCGGCATACTCGCAAACCCATGAAACGTCACGGGGGTCGATAACCTCAGTTACTATGGGGAGCCCGGTCTTAAGTTTAGCCTTTTCAAGTATTTTAAGCCCTTTGAGTCCAAGACCCTGGAAGTCATAAGGTGAGGTTCTCGGTTTAAAGGCCCCTCCCCGGAGCATATTGCCGTTCCCCTGTTTAACAGCTTCAGCTGTGAGCATAGTCTGCTCTTCGCTTTCAACACTGCATGGGCCTGCAATTATTATGAAATCCTTTCCTATTTCGCAATTACCGACCTTAATTGTGCTTTTTCTGGCTGAATCTTCTGATTTTACAAGTTTAAGATTCTTCATTTGTTTAAACTCCCTTTATCGAAGCAGATTTACCTAAAAAAAAAGACCCTTTGAGTTTCATCAAAGGGTCTTTTTATATATACCTGGATAAAACTCGCGTCACACTACTATATAGTTACCATAAAAGTAAAAATAAAAATAACCAAAGCAAAAAGACTTCGGTTCTGTGAGCGCGAAAGCTGCGTTTGCAGTATTTTTCATCAAGTTTTTCATAGGTTTTAATTCAATTAATGTAGCAAATATAGCTGACTCCCTGGTCTGTCAAATATTTTTTCGGAAACCATAAAAAAATTAAACAATAATCTCCCCCGTCATCCCTCGCAGCCCTTCAGCAATTTCATTGAGTATCCTGGTGGATTCATTTATCTTTCTTGAAATATTTACAATTTCCCCGGCCTGAACAGCAATATCCGATGTTGTGTGGCTCGATTCCTCAGTTGCTCTCCGCTGTTCAGTTGTGGATGATTCAATAGATTTGCTGAAATTATGAACCCTGTCATTGAGATTCCTTATTGTTTTTATTGTGATGTCAATATCACCGATTTTATCAACTGCCACATCAATCTGTTCCTTTATTAAACGAATAGACTCGTGCAGTTTATCTGTGAGAGATGATGAATCCCCTATAAACATTGAGCTTTCATCGATAAGTTTGGTGCTTTCATTGATTATTCTTTCAATCTCCTTCGAATTTCTTGTGGTTCCATCTGCAAGTTTGGAAATCTGTTCAGCAACTATGGCAAAACCTCTCCCTGCAGTTCCGGCCCGTGCTGCTTCAATTGAAGCATTTAAGGAAAGAAGATTTACATTGTCAGCAATATCATTGATAAGCTGTATAAAGTTCGACATTTCCCGGCTTTTTTTCTGTACTGTGGAAAACCTCTCTTTTGTTGTCTCAATCTGGGAAAAAGATTTCTCAGAAAAGGAGAGTACTTCGACAAGTGATTTCTGTACCTGAATAGAATCGCTCTGCAATGAATCGTTAACCATTTTCAGATCATTTATGGCTTCTACTGTTATATCCATCTCTTCGCAAAGAGAACGTGAAGTGGTGCTCACTGCGTCAGCGTCATTTGCAAGAGTGTCCAGTGATACCGTTATCTGCTTAAGAGCCGCAGCTTGATTTTCGGAGATATCATTCATACTGGTGGAGATCTTCTCCTGCTCTGAGGCATGCTTTTTCATCAGCATGATTGAATTGATCACTGATCTTGCCATCTCTTTCAGTGAGTTAACATTTTCCAGTGATTCATTATGCTTTGCAACAGTGAGTTTCAGCAGATGACGCGCAGCAGAAGCCCCTGTAGTTGCTCCAAGACCCACCATGCAGTAAACAATATACCGGACTATAAGATTACTTGCAGGGCCTCCGGGGATAAGCTCCGGCCTGTATATAAAAGAAGCTGTCTGGGCAGACACTACCAGTATGACGCTGTAAATACATAACCATGGATTGAAATAGAAGATACTGAGGGTCAGAGCAATATAGTTTGCGGCAAAAAGCTCAGGCGCTCCGAAAAAAGCTGTCTGAAAAATCATGAGACAGACAAAAATTGAAGTGAGAGTAATATATCCTGAAAAAATTGTTCCGGGCCGTTTTCTAATCAGAAGTTCGGAAACAATGAGTATCCCCGAAATAACAGCAATCTCCACAGCAATAGTTGAATATGTCAGATATTGTGAGCCCTTACCTGTAATTTTTATTAAGGTCACAGATATGTTGGCTATAACCATAATAGATAGAAAAGCTTTAAGCATTCTTCTGTTGTTTTTGTGCATTATTTCTGAAAAAATAGAAGATTTTGTCAGTTTTGTGTCATCGATATTATTTTCTGGCCCCCGGTTCATCTGGCCCTCCGGAATCGGGAAATTTTTATGCAGGAGTTTATCGCCTCTCTGCACTTTATTCGGATAAAATTACTGATGAGGGGAATATAGAGAGTAATACTGTTGAATTCAAAAAAATGTTAAAAAAGAGAAACAGGGTTTATCTGAAATAAAATCTCTGTCAGGTATTTTCTATGGAGAAAACCTGAATAATTACAGAGGATAATTATATAGTCTTTCTTCAAAGATTAAAATTAAATAAAAAAGAAATGTTTATTACGGCTTGACATTATCATCTTATAAATATATTTTACTCAGGTACTGCTATGATCTGCTCACTGGGGGTAGGGGAAATTTTCCGGCCGCATTCATAAATTATTTCAGGTTTGGCACAAAATCAGCCTCAAACTGTAAAATTAATTGTTGACATAGAAACAGCACTTTCTATGATTTTATCCTGATTTTTCCCTTAAATTGCATCTAAACGCCTACGTAGCTCAGTCGGTAGAGCATTTGCATGGTAAGCAAAAGGTCACCAGTTCGATTCTGGTCGTAGGCTAATTATGTTTTTAAATGAAATCTTTTCCCTGTCTTGCATTAAAAATGCTTGACTGGATAGGGGCAAATATTAGCTTGCTCTTGGTTTACTATATATAAGTGTGGGGTATTTATATGCGAGACGTGGTATTACTGATATGTCAGGAGTGCAAGAATAAGAATTATTCTTTTACAAAGAATAAAAAAGGGCAGTCTGGAAAGCTTGAAGTAAAAAAATACTGCAAATTTGACAGAAGACATACTGTTCATAAAGAAACTAAGGCTTAGAGTTACCCCCATTGGTTGCTAAGATAAAAAATTGGATACAATTTTTCAAGGACTCGAGGGAGGAGTTGCGCAAAGTAACCTGGCCCGACAGGGAGGAGGTTACCAGCTTTACTGTGGTGGTTGTGGTTGCCCTTGTTGTTTTTTCCATATTTTTATGGCTGATTGACACAGGACTTATGGCCCTTATCAGGGTGGTGATGAATTAACTATGGCAAAAAGATGGTATATAATTCATACTTATTCCGGTCATGAGAATAAGGTAAAGGCAACACTTGAAAAAAAAGTAGAGAATCTTGGTCTCACTGAGGAGATTATAGATGTAAAGATCCCCACTGTTGAGGTGCAGGAGGTCAAGGACGGCCAGAAGAAGACCAAGTCAAGGAAGGTTTTCCCGGGGTATGTTCTTGTAAGAATGGAACTTAATGACCATACCTGGAGTGTCGTAAAAGGTGTTCCGGGAGTAACAAATTTTGTGGGAGCTTATGGCTCGAATAAGCCTAAACCTTTAAGTGATAATGAAGTGGCATCACTTTTCGATTCACTTGGCGGAGAGCAGAAGACCGGAGAGAAAGCCTCGATAACAGTAGATTTTGTTATTGGAGAGCATGTAAAAGTAACAGACGGACCATTCAGTAATTTTACAGGTATAGTAGAAGAGGTTTATCCGGACAAAGGGCGTCTTAAGGTGAGAGTTGAAATCTTCGGAAGAGGCACCCCGGTTGATCTTGATTTCCTTCAGGTAGGGAAGATATAATTTTTTAAGTTTTATATAGTGCGGGTAGAGGGTTTACCTCTAAACAATCCCGTTAGCACAGCATTGAATTTTTTATAAGCACAGGTTCATTGCTGGAGTGAGACCCTGTTTCACGAACAATAATTTTGAGTTATCGATATAGGATAGAGAAATGGCACCGAAAAAGAAAAAAGTAATGAAGATGATTAAGCTGCAGATAACCGGCGGACAGGCTAACCCTGCTCCTCCTGTAGGACCTGCACTAGGTCAGGCAGGCGTCAATATAATGGATTTCTGCAAAAATTTTAATGAAAGAACAAAAGAACACATGGGAACAATAATTCCTGTTGTTATAACTGTTTATGAAGACAGGTCATATACTTTCATTACAAAGACTCCACCGGCGTCTGTACTTATTAAAAAACATCTTAAACTTGCAAAAGGCTCAAGTGAACCGAATAAGACCAAGGCTGGCAAAATAACAAGGAAGCAGCTTGAAGAGATAGCTCAAATCAAGATGCCTGACCTTAATGCCAATGATATAAATGCTGCTGCAAACATTATCGGCGGAACTGCCAGGTCCATGGGAGTTGAGGTTGTTGACTGATAACAACCGGCAATGCTAAACGAGGTATAAGGAATGAAAAGAGGAAAAAAAATTACTGAGGCGCGCGCGAAGGTGGATAAAACAGTCCTTCACGGCGTTGAGGAAGCTATTAAGCTTATGAAAGAGCTGAAATGGGCTGGATTTGACGAGTCTATTGATATGTCTATTAAAATAGTACACAAAAGTATGCAGAACATCAGGGGATCTGCAGTTCTCCCCGCAGGTACAGGTAAAACAAAAAAGGTTCTCGTAATATGTAAAGGTGACAAGCAGAAAGAAGCTCTTGAAGCCGGCGCTGATTATGTTGGAGCTGAAGATGTAATAGAGAAGATTAAAGAGGGCTGGATTGACTTCCAGGCCGTAGTTGCAACTCCTGACATGATGAAAGAGGTTGGTAAGCTCGGTGCGACACTCGGAAGAAAAGGCCTTATGCCGAAGCCGAAATCAGGTACTGTTACTGATAACGTTAAAGAGATTATAAAAGAACTCAAAGGCGGCCGTATTGAATACCGTGCTGATAAAACAGGCGTTGTTCATATACTCATCGGAAAAGTATCTTTCGATGACGAAGCGATCTCTTCTAATATAAAAGCTTTTTATAACCAGATTATGAAAGATAAACCTTCAGACGCAAAAGGTAACTATATCAAATCCGTTTATATAAGTTCAACAATGGGTCCTGGTATAAAAATCAATCACAAGGGGATCGAAAGATAATGGTAAAGCAATATAAAGTAGATGAAGTTGCTGAACTTAAAGCCAGACTTCAGGAAAAAGGGAATGTTATCCTTACTGATTATTCAGGTGTTAAGGTAAATGATATTGCAGTGCTCAGGCGTCAGCTTGCTGAAAAGGGTGCTAAATATAAAGTTGTAAAAAATAATCTTTTCAGAAGAGCTCTTGAGGAGTCAGGATATAAAAATATAGACGAGCACCTCAAAGGACCAATCGGCGTTGCATTCGCTGGTGAACAGGTTGGAGAGGTTGCGAAAGTCCTCAAGGAATTCGCTGAGAAGAATGATAAATTCTCATACTTTGCAGGTATCCTGGAAAACACAGTATACGGCAAAGACCAGATTAAAAGAATAGCAGATCTCCCGTCAAAAGAGGTTCTCCTTTCACAGACAATGTCTATGATAAACGGACCTGCAAGATACATTGCAACAGGGATGAACCAGGTTATGGCATCACTGGCAAGAGGGATAAAAGCTGTAGCAGAGGCAAAAAATAATTAATTAAGTTTAATTATTAATATATAAGTGGTTTAGGTTTAGTTCCATATATAAGCGTTAGCGAATTTACGGATCAATGCCTGGCCCTTTATAGGTTTTTGCGGCATAAAGACCGCATTAACTTGAAGTAATTCACTAAGTATAAAGGAGTAAAAAATGGCAAAATTAAGTATTGAAGAACTTCTCGATGCTATCGGAAGTCTTACACTTGTTGAAGCTGCTGAACTTGTAAAAGCAATGGAAGACAAATTCGGCATATCTGCAGCTGCACCTGTTGCTGTTGCTGCTGCCGGCCCTGCTGCTGCTGAAGTTGAAGAGCAGACAGAGTTTGATGTTATCCTCACAGGTTTCGGCGATCAGAAAGTCGGCGTTATCAAAGTTGTTCGTGAGATAACAGGTCTTGGACTTAAAGAGGCAAAAGAGCTTGTTGAAGCGGGCGGAAAAGCAGTTAAGGAAAAAGTTTCCAAAACTGAAGCTGAAGCAATCAAAAAGCAGCTCGTTGATGCTGGCGCAACTGTTGACGTAAAGTAATTTATAAACAATAGATTATTTTGAATAACAGAAGACTGTCCTTCAATTTTGTACTTTCCATCAATAGGTTTGATCTGTTGGGTCAAACCTATTGGTGTTAATTATGCTGATTTATTTTTACTCTTATTTTAAAATTATGTTTTTTCATATGTCCACAGTGATTACTTTATCAATGAAATTTTATATCCTTAAATAAAATAAAGGTTAAGGTTTATATAGATGCAAGAGTCCAAAAAAGTCGTAAATTTCGGTAGAATCAAATCTAAAATTGACCTGCCAAATCTGATTGAAATCCAGTTAACTTCCTATGAATGGTTTCTGCAGTCCAAAACTTCCAAAAAGAAGCCCCAGGGACTTCAGGCCGTATTTGAAGAGATATTTCCTATAGAGAGCCCGCATGATGATGTGGTGCTTGAATTTGTAACCTACGAAATAGGTGATCCGAAATACTCCGAGTATGAATGCAAGGAGAGGGACGTAACCTTTGCCGCGCCTCTTAAATCCACTATAAGGCTTATACGAAAGGACAGTATGGAGGTAAGGGAACAGTCTGTTTATATGGGAGACATCCCTCTCATGACCGAAAGGGGTACTTTTATAATTAATGGAGCGGAGAGGGTCGTAGTAAACCAGCTCCACAGATCCCCGGGTATTTTCTTCTTCTATGAGGAGGATGAGCGTATCTACAATTCAAGGGTAATCCCTGACAGGGGTTCCTGGCTTGAGTTTGAAATGGACAGCAAAGGCTACATAGTTGGCCGTATTGACAGGAAAAAGAAGTTTCCTGTTACTCTCCTTATAAAAGCCCTTGGCTGCGAGACAAATGAAGAGATAGTAAAACTTTTCTACAATATATCCAAACAGAAACTTAAGGGTGAAGAGGATTATGAAGCTCTTAACGGGAGGCGCGTTGCTTCTGACGTAATCAGTAAATCTTCCGGCGAAGTGATCATCGAGGCATCTGAAAGGATCAACATTGATATTATTGACAGGCTGAAAGAGGAGAAGGTAGCCGACGTCGAACTTATTGACTTCCCGAACAACAAAGAGGATGCGTACCTCTGTGCAACTCTACAGACTGAGCCTGAATTTATTAAAAAGAATCTCCGGGTGGAAGCGGATCATGATTATTCTGCGTCCGAAATCGCACTCCTTGCACTTCATGCAATAATGAGGCCGGGGGAACCTACTAACCTTGATAACGCAAAATCTGAACTTGACAGGCTGTTCTTCAATCCAAGAAGCTACAGCCTCAGTTCCGTGGGCCGTTACAAGATTAACAGCAAATTCGGATTTGATACTGACAGTGAGACTCTTTCAAAGGATGATATTATCCACACTATAAAATATATTCTTTATCTTATAGCTGAAGCTGACGGGTATGAATATGAGTACACCGGAAGCAAAGGGAATAAGAAAGAGAAGAAATATGTCTACACAATTGTAGACGATATAGATCACCTTGGTAACAGAAGGGTAAGATCAGTTGGTGAGCTTATCATGAACCAGATCAAGGTCGGTTTCCAGAGAATGGAGCGTGTTATAAAAGAGAGAATGACAATTCAGGATCTCGATGTTATAACTCCACAGGCTCTTATAAGCATTAAGCCTATAACAGCGGTTATAAATGAATTCTTCGGTTCCAGCCAGCTCTCACAGTTTATGGATCAGACAAATCCTCTCGCGGAACTTACTCACAAGAGGCGTCTTAACGCTCTCGGACCTGGCGGTCTTTCCCGCGAAAGAGCGGGTTTTGAAGTAAGGGACGTTCACCCTTCTCATTATGGAAGGATGTGCCCTATTGAAACTCCTGAGGGCCCGAACATCGGCCTTATTGTTTCACTCAGTACATTCGGAAGAATCAATGATTATGGTTTTCTTGAAACTCCTTACAGATATGTTGAGAAAGGGGTTGTAACAGATAAGATTGAATATCTTACTGCGAATATAGAAGATAATTATTCAATCGCCCAGGCGAATGCCGAGCTTGATGATAAAGGAAATTTTATAAAAGCTCTTATCCCCTGTCGTAACAGAGGCAACTTCCCTTACAAGAAACCGAAAGAGATCCAGTACATGGACGTTGCTCCTGATCAGGTATTCTCGGTTTCAACCTGTCTCATCCCGTTCCTTGAGCATGATGATGCTAACAGGGCGCTTATGGGGTCCAACATGCAGCGTCAGGCTGTTCCTCTACTTACAGAAGAGGCTCCGCTCGTTGGTACAGGTATGGAGGCTGCTGCTGCCTATGATTCCGGTGTTCTTGTAATAGCAAAACGCGGCGGTGAAGTTATCTTCTCCGATGGCAGTGTTGTCAGAATTAAGACATCCAATGGTGAGGTGGACGAATATCCTCTTCAGAAGTTCAAGAGAACAAACCAGGGAACATGTTTTAATCAGAAGCCTATAGTAAAAGGTGGGCAGAAAGTTAAGGCGGGTGACGTACTTGCTGATGGCCCTGCAACTGACAATGGAAGACTCGCACTGGGTAAGAATATCCTTGTGGCATTTATGCCGTGGATGGGGTATAACTTCGAGGATTCAATTCTTCTTTCCGAGAGACTTATTATTGAAGATGTTTATACATCCGTTCATGTAGAGCAGTTTGAAGTAGACGCAAGGGAGACAAAACTCGGCCGTGAAATGATTACCCGTGATATCCCGAACCTAAATGACAAGGCATTCAGGGATCTCGATGCTGATGGCGTTGTAAGGGTCGGCGCGTTTGTTCAGCCGGACGATATACTTGTCGGTAAGGTTACCCCAAAGGGAGAGCAGGATCTTACTCCGGAATATAAACTCCTCTATTCAATTTTCGGGGAGAAAGCCCGTGAGGTAAGGGATACATCGCTCAGGGTGCCGAACGGTGTCGAGGGTATTGTTGTAGATGTTAAAAGATTCTCAAGGGAAAACGGTGATGAACTTGCTCCCGGAGTTGAAGAACTTGTAAAAGTATATATCGCAGATAAAAGAAAGATATCTGTCGGAGATAAAATAGCGGGACGCCACGGCAACAAAGGTGTTGTTTCGAAAATATCTCCGGCTCAGGATATGCCATATCTGCCAGATGGAACACCGGTTGATATCGTTCTTAATCCGCTTGGTGTTCCTTCAAGGATGAACCTTGGTCAGCTTCTTGAAACTGAACTTGGCTGGGCAGCTCATGAACTTAATGTTCTTATGGAAACACCGATCTTTGACGGTGCAACAGAGGAGGACATCAAGGAGAGTCTGAAAAAAGCGGGTCTCCCTGAAACTTCAAAATCTGTACTTTATGACGGAAGAAACGGCCAGCCTTTTGAAGGGGAGGTTATGGTGGGTTATGTATACATGCTGAAGCTTGCGCACATGGTTGATGACAAGATTCACGCAAGGTCTACAGGCCCGTACTCTCTGGTTACTCAGCAGCCTCTTGGAGGAAAAGCGCAGTTCGGCGGACAGCGGCTTGGAGAGATGGAGGTCTGGGCGCTCGAAGCTTATGGAGCAGCCTATACTCTGCAGGAGCTTTTAACTGTTAAATCAGATGATATGCTCGGAAGGGCAAGAATCTATGAAGCTATAGTCAAAGGTATCAATACTACCTCACCGGGTATACCTGAATCATTTAACGTTCTCATACAGGAACTTCGCGGTCTTGCTCTTGACGTAAGGATCTATGATGACAACGGAAACGAGATAAGCCTCTCTGAATGGAGCGAAGGATTCAGCAAACCGAAGAGAAAGATTCATATCGAGACTCTTGAAAACGAAGATTACACTGATTAATTGGTGTGCCCGGGAAAAGGGTGCATGGTGCATATATTAAATTTACTGTTTAAGGATAAATCATGAGGGACTTTAACGATTTCAGTTCTATTCAGATTAAGCTTGCTTCACCTGATATGATCAGGGACTGGTCTTACGGCGAGGTTAAAAAGCCTGAAACAATCAACTACAGGACTCTGAAGCCGGAACGGGACGGTCTTTTCTGTGAAAGAACATTCGGTACCACAAAAGAGTGGGAATGCTATTGCGGAAAATTCAAATCGATAAGATATAAAGGCGTTGTGTGCGACAGATGCGGTGTTGAAGTTACACACTACAAAGTAAGAAGGGAGAGGGGTGGACATATTGAACTTGCGGCCCCTGTTGCCCATATATGGTATTACAGGTCAGTTCCTTCAAGGATGGGTCTTCTCCTTGATATAACTGTAAATAATCTTAAATCTGTTCTCTATTATGAAAAATATATCGTAATTGATCCGGGTGATGCTGAAGCGGATGATGTTAAACGCGGTGATATAATTGATGAAGATGCATACTATGATCACTACGAAAAATATGGTGACACATTTATAGCATCAATGGGTGCTGAAGCTATCAAAGATATGCTTGTAAATATTGATCTGGATGAGGCGTCCAGAGCCCTTCGCGCAGAGATCGACATGAAATCTGCCAAAGATGCAAAAATTGACAAGAAACTTATCAAAAGACTTGAGATAATTGAAGCTTTCAAAGAATCAGGGAACAAACCTGACTGGATGATACTTGATGTGGTCCCGGTAATTCCTCCTGAACTGCGTCCTATGGTTCAGCTGGATGGCGGCCGTTTTGCCACATCTGACCTCAACGACCTGTACAGAAGGGTTATAAACAGAAATAACAGACTTAAGCGTCTTCTCATGCTCCGCGCTCCTGAAATCATTGTCAGAAATGAGAAGAGAATGCTTCAGGAAGCAGTTGATGCACTCTTTGACAACAGCAGAAGGAAACGTGCTGTTAAAGGTAAAGGCAACAGGCCTCTGAAGTCTCTCAGTGATATGCTTAAAGGAAAGCAGGGGCGTTTCAGGCAGAACCTGCTCGGCAAAAGGGTGGACTACTCCGGACGTTCAGTAATCGTTGTGGGACCTGAACTTAAGATTCATCAGTGCGGTCTCCCCAAGAAAATGGCTATTGAGCTCTTTAAACCCTTTATTATGAAAAGACTTGTGGATAAAGATTTTGTCCAGAATATAAAATCAGCCAAGAAGATGGTTGAGAATGAGCGCGATGAAGTATGGGAAGTACTCGAAGAAGTAATAAAGGAACACCCTGTACTCCTGAACCGTGCCCCGACTCTTCACAGGCTCGGTATCCAGGCATTTGAACCAACACTTGTTGAAGGTAAAGCTATTAAGCTCCATCCGCTGGTATGTCATGCGTACAATGCTGACTTTGACGGCGACCAGATGGCGGTTCACGTGCCGCTCTCTCCAAGGGCGCAGCTTGAGTGCTGGACACTTATGCTTTCTACAAATAACCTTCTTTCTCCAGCTAACGGACACCCGACAGCTACACCTTCACAGGATATAGTTCTCGGTATCTATTATCTCACAGATATGATCCTCGGTAGCGACGGTGAGGATAAATATTTTGATGATTTTAACGATGTAATAAGATCAATTGAGCATAAACAGATAAGGTACAGAACAAGAATTAATTACCTCATGGGGGCTGATTTTGTCTCAACAACTGCGGGGAGACTTATATTCAACAGGCTTCTCCCTGAAGGCTACCCTTTTGTTAATAATGTTGTTACTGATAAAGCTCTCTCAAAAATAATTGCTGATGTTTTCAGAAATTACGGCCCGAATATCACGGTTAAAATGCTTGATGATATAAAAGAGACGGGATATAAATATGCCACAAATTTCAGTCCGACAATTTCAATATCTGATATTATTGTTCCGGACACCAAGAAAGCTATTATAGCTGAAGAAGATAAAAAAGTTGAGAGCATCGAAAATGAATACCGTAACGGTTTCATTACAGATGAAGAGCGTTATAACAGGGTTATCAACCTCTGGACAGAGGCTAATGAAAAAATAGCCAATGTAATGTTTAATGAACTGGAAACCAACATGGACGGTCACAACCCGATATGGATTATGGCCAAATCAGGCGCCAGGGGGAGCAGACAGCAGATTCGTCAGCTTGCAGGTATGAGGGGGCTCATGGCTAAGCCGAGCGGTGAGATTATCGAGGTCCCGATTCGTGCAAACTTTAAAGAGGGGCTTACAGTTCTCGAATACTTTATCTCTACAAACGGAGCCCGTAAAGGCTTAGCTGATACAGCTCTTAAAACTGCGGATGCAGGTTACCTTACAAGGCGTCTTGTTGACATCGCGCAGGATGTTGTAATTACAAGTGAAGATTGCGGAACAACCGTCGGTATAGATATCTA
The DNA here is from genome assembly GCA_002418835.1 of Spirochaetia bacterium UBA5763. GTDB lineage: Bacteria > Spirochaetota > UBA4802 > UBA4802 > UBA5550 > UBA5550. The sequence goes on from DIEX01000018.1 coordinate 251,014, forward strand.
TCCGATTAAAGAGGGGGATACTGTAATAGAATCTCTCGGAGCAAGGGTTCTCGGAAGGACACTCCTTTATGATCTGATAAATCCGGTAACAGGTGAGATTCTCGCCAAAGCTGATGATGTCATCGATGAGGTGATTGCTGATCTTATAGATGTAATAGAGATAGATTCTATTGAAATCCGTTCAGTGCTCACATGTGAGTCCAAACACGGTGTATGCGCCAAGTGTTACGGAAGAAACCTTGCTACTTCAAGACCTGTGGAAATAGGTGAAGCTGTCGGTATTATCGCGGCCCAGTCAATTGGACAGCCGGGAACACAGCTTACAATGCGAACTTTTCACATCGGTGGTATTGCTTCAAGGTCGGTTGAAGAGAGTGAAATAAAATTCAATTATCCAATTTTCATCAAAGAGATTACCTCAAAGATGATTCAGACCGAAGAAGAGAAGATAATCACTGTCAGAAGAGGATATATTATTGTTCAGAGGATAATCTCCGAAACAGAACTTAAGTCTAAAGCGGAACTTCTGATGAATGACGGCGAAAAGATCTATGCTGGCAAGGTTTTTGCAAAGGTTGCCGGCGAAGAGGAGTACAGGGCGAGCAATACCGGTATCCTCAAAATAGACAAAAAGAAGGCTTATATACTCGGTGATCCATATTCAATACCAGTGAATGTTGGAACAGAAGTTATAGCTGAACTTGATTTTGACAAAAAGAACGGCTTATTCAGAGTAGTCCCGAAACCGTATGCAGCGAATGAAATAATAGCGTCATTCGACCCGTGGTTTGAGCCTATTCTTACAGAGATAACAGGCCGTGTTGAATTCGTAGACGTTGAACTCAACAAGAGCTTGATTGAAGAGATTGATCCTGTTTCAAATGTTAAGAAAAGGGTAATTGTTGAGTATAAAACCGAGAAGCTTCAGCCGAGGGTTAATATTTTTGGTATAAGCAATGAACCGACAACATATCTTCTTCCTAAAGGTGCAAACCTCATGGTTGAACACGGTGCAACAGTAAATGCCGGTGTGGTTCTTGCCAAGATCCCGAGAGGGGCAGAGAAGACAAAGGATATCACAGGTGGTCTCCCCAGGGTTGCGGAACTTTTTGAAGCTAGAACTCCGAAGGACGCGGCTACTCTTACAGCCATTGACGGAACTGTTACAATTGGTGATACAGCGAAGAACAAGCGTAAGATTATAATCACTGCTGAAGATGGATCACAGAAAGAGTACTCAATACCTGTTTCGAAGTTCCTCCGTGTTCAGGATAAAGACTGGATCACAAAGGGTGAAAAAATAGATGACGGTCCTGTAGATCCGCATGAAATTTTAAGAATTAAAGGACCACGGGAACTCCAGAAATTCCTTGTAAACGAAGTTCAGGAAGTTTACAGGCTTCAGGGTGTTGCCATAAACGATAAGCATATAGAAACGATTGTCAGGCAGATGCTCAGGAAGGTAAGGGTAACAGATCAGGGTGACTCAAACTTCGTTATTGAGCAGGTTATAGACAAGTTTAATTTTATAGAAGAGAACGATAGAGTTCTTAATGAGGGTGGAAAGCCGGCTACTGCTATCCCTGTGCTGATGGGTATCACTAAGGCGGCTCTTAATACTGAATCCTTTATATCTGCGGCGTCTTTCCAGGAGACAACCAGAGTTCTCACTGATGCTGCCATAAAAGGTAAGGTTGACTACCTGAGAGGACTCAAAGAGAACGTTATTATTGGCCATCTGATTCCTGCCGGAACAGGTGTAAGGATATATAACAATATAAGTGTATATCAGAATGAACCGGGCGACCTCGATGGAGTTGCACCTGAAGCAATAGATGCTGAAGGCATTCAGGAAAAACCGGAACTGAGCATAGCTGACCTTGACAGTGCTGAAAAATAGGCAGCTTTTATTAATTTCTTGACAAAATATGCTCCGAATTGAGGATAACTCAAAATCGGAGCTGATATTTGTTTTTGAAATTATCATTTAATTTATAGTAGATTTAATAGGAGTTGAAATGCCAACAATTAACCAGTTGATAAGGAATGGTAGAGAGAAAAAGCTGAAAAAGTCTAAATCTCCAGCATTGACATCATGCCCTCAAAAAAGAGGAGTCTGTACAAGGGTAATGACTTTTACACCTAAAAAGCCTAACTCAGCCCTCAGGAAAGTTGCAAGGGTAAGGCTTACAAATGGAATCGAAGTAACAGCATATATACCAGGAATAGGCCACAATCTTCAGGAGCACTCAGCTGTTCTCATCAGGGGCGGCAGGGTAAAGGACCTTCCCGGTGTAAGGTATCACATAATCAGGGGAACACTTGATTCTCTTGGTGTAAATGATAGAAGAAAAGCCCGTTCAAAATACGGTACAAAAAGGCCGAAGGCTTAATTACACTATTTAAGAGAAATTGTTAAGAGGATAATATATGCGCAGACGGAGACCAGTTAAAAGAGAAGTACTTCCAGATCCTAAATTCAACAGCAAACTTGTGTCTAAATTCATAAGCTGTATGATGTATGACGGGAAAAAAGGTGTTTCTGAAGCAAATTTCTACAAAGCCATGGAAATCATTGGTCAGAAAACCCAGAAAGATTCGATTGAAGTATTTGTTCAGGCACTTGAAAACGTGAAGCCCCTTGTTGAAGTTAAATCAAGAAGGGTTGGTGGAGCAACATATCAGGTACCGATTGAGATCAGACCTGAAAGACGTCAGGCTCTTGGAATCAGATGGATAATTAATTATTCAAGAGGCAGATCCGAAAAGACTATGTACCAGAGGCTCGCTGGTGAACTTATGGATGCATTTAATAATTCAGGGTCTTCGATTAAGAAGAAAGAAGATACACATAAAATGGCAGAAGCAAACAAAGCTTTCGCACATTTTAAATTCTAGTAAATAAACTGATCTTATATCATGACAAATACCAGGCATAACCTGGTATTTGCTGTTTATAAATATATTCACAATAATCACAGGTAAAATATGGCTCGTAAACTCCCGATAAGCAGAACAAGAAATATCGGAATCATGGCCCACATCGATGCGGGTAAAACCACTCTCACAGAGAGGATTCTTTTCTATACAGGGAAGACCCATAAAATGGGTGAAGTACATGAAGGTACTGCCGAAATGGACTGGATGATTCAGGAGAAGGAGAGGGGGATAACTATAACCGCCGCTGCAACGACCTGCATGTGGAAAAATACTGTTATTAATATTATTGATACACCGGGGCATGTTGACTTTACAATTGAAGTTGAAAGGAGTCTGCGTGTGCTTGACTCGGCAATTGCGGTTTTTGATGGAGTTGCAGGAGTGGAGCCCCAGTCTGAAACTGTATGGCGCCAGGCTGACCGTTACCATGTACCCAGGATATGTTTTGTAAATAAACTGGACAGGGTTGGTGCTGATTACGAAATGTGCCTCCGGATGATAAAGGAGAAGCTCTTTGCAGAACCTCTTCCTTTGCAGATGCCGGTTGGTGTTGAATCTTCATTTATAGGAGTTATTGATCTACTTTCCATGAAGATGCTTCTTTGGGACGATCCTTCAGGGAAGGATTTTCGTGAAGTTGAGATATCTGAAGATCTGAAAGATGAGGCGGAGTTAAGACGTGAACATATAATTGAAAAACTTGCAGACTGTGATGAAAATATCATGGAGATGTTCCTTGAAGGGAAAACTCCCGATGAAGGTGAAATAAAGCAGGCCATAAGAAGAGCTACAATCAGCGCAAAGATTTTTCCTGTCTTCTGCGGTTCGGCTCTTCGCAATAAAGGGGTTCAGCCGCTGCTGGATGCCGTAGTTGATTATCTCCCTTCACCAAAAGATATACCTGCAGTGCAGGGGCATGATGTAAATGACCATGAAATCATGCTTACACGTGAAGCTGACGACAAAGAGCCTTTTTGCGCACTTGTTTTTAAAATAATGACAGATCCTCACGTCGGTAAATTGACATATATGCGTGTCTACTCCGGATCAGTAAAAAGCGGAGAGCAGATAATTAATGTATCCGTTAATAAAAAGGAGAGAATCAGCCGTTTCCTCAGGATGCATGCAAATCACAGGGAGGAGATAGATGAGGTCTATACAGGTGATATAATAGCAGCAGTGGGGCTTAAGAGCGCAAGAACCGGTGACACTGTAACCCTGCAGGATACCCCTGTTTTACTTGAAAAAATGATATTTCCGGAACCTGTTATCTCTATTGCTATAGAGCTGAAATCAAAAGCGGACCAGGAGAAACTTAACTCTGCTCTTTCAAGGCTTTCAGAGGAGGACCCCACTTTCAGATCCAGCATAAATGAGGATACAGGTCAGCTGATAATATCCGGTATGGGGGAACTTCATCTTGATATAATTGTGGACAGGCTTCTCAGGGAATTTAATATCCCTGCGAATGTAGGTAAGCCGCAGGTTACATATAAGGAGACTATTACCGGCGAAGCAGTCGAAGAACATACTTATGAGAGGCAGATTGCCGGTAAGGATAATTACGGGCACGTTAAAATCAGTCTTGCTCCCGCAGGCTCCGGAAAAGGCTTTATTTTTCATAATAAAGTGTCCAAAGATACCATTCCGGGAATATTCATCAAAGATATTGAAGCAGGCCTTAATGATTCCCTTCAGGGGGGAGTTATTGCAGGATATAAGCTTGATGATGTGGAAGTTACACTACTGGACGCGAAATACAATGAGATTAAATCAACCAGTATGGCCTACAGGATTGCCGCAAATATGGCGATGAAAGACGGAGCCAGGAAAGCCAAACCTTTCCTCATGGAGCCCATTATGAAACTTGAAGTAGTTTCACCTGAAGAATACACCGGTGACATAATTAATGATATAAGCCAGAGACGCGGAAAAATGGAGAATATTGACTACAGGGGGGAGCTGAAGGTAATCGATGCACGTATTCCACTGTCAGAAGCTTTCGGTTATGCTACGGCAGTACGTTCGATGAGCCAGGGGCGGGCGACTCATACCCTGCAGTTTTCTCACTACGATCTGGTTCCGGAAGCTGTTATGAATAGAATTCTTGGCAGGATTAGCGGAATATTTTGAATTAATTTATTTTTTGTTTTACAAAAATATTATTGTTTCAGAGAGTGTCTGAGCGGTGAAATTTTAATAGTTTTTACAAAAACCTGACATTTTTATTGAAACCGATAGCTCTGTTAATTATTTTTTTGAATAACAGGCAAATTTGGCTTATTTTACTTGACAGAATATCGAGTTTTTTTTTTATTTCAAAAACTCGCTTGTAGAATGAGTACCGGCACAATTATGTAGTTACATTGCAATTATTTGTAATTGCGTGTTTTATAATAAAAAAGAAATAATGTGAAAAAATTAAATAAGTAAGGAGATTTCCAATGGCTAAGGAAAAATTTACAAGAACCAAGCCACATGTTAACGTAGGTACAATCGGACATATTGACCACGGTAAAACTACACTGACTGCTGCTATTACAAAAGTTTTCCATGCAGCGTATGGAACAGGTAAAGCAATTAACTTTGACGAAATAGATAATGCACCTGAGGAAAAACAGAGAGGTATAACAATTGCTACTTCTCACCAGGAGTATGAGACACCAAACAGGCACTATGCTCACGTTGACTGTCCGGGTCACGCTGACTATATCAAGAACATGATTACAGGTGCTGCGCAGATGGATGCTGCAATCCTTGTAGTTGCTGCTACTGACGGTGCTATGCCTCAGACAAGGGAGCACGTTCTTCTTGCTCACCAGGTTAACGTACCTTATATGGTTGTTTTCCTTAATAAAGTAGATATGCTTGATAAGTCAGACAGAGCAGAAATGGTTGAACTTGTTGAGATGGAGATTAGAGAGCTTCTTTCTAAAAACGATTTCCCGGGTGATGATGTACCTGTAATTCCAGGATCAGCGCTCAGAGCTCTTGAAGCTGCTGATGCGGGCAATAAAGATGATGAGTGGTTCCAGACTGTAATTAAACTTGGAGAAGCTCTTGATTCTTATGTTCCACAGCCGGAGAGGGCGATTGATAAACCTTTCCTTATGCCGATAGAAGACGTTTTTTCAATCACAGGCCGTGGTACTGTTGTAACAGGCAGGATTGAGAGAGGTATGGTTAAAACCGGTGAAAGCGTTGAAATCATAGGTTTTGTTGAAACAAAAACATCTGTTTGTACCGGTGTTGAGATGTTCAGAAAGATTCTTGATGAAGGTCAGGCTGGTGACAACGTTGGATGTCTCCTTAGAGGAGTTGCTAAAGAGGATGTTGAAAGGGGCCAGGTTCTTGCTAAGCCGGGTTCAATTAAACCTCATAAAAAATTCCAGGGTCGTGTTTACATCCTGAAAAAAGAAGAAGGTGGAAGGCATACTCCATTCTTCGGAAACTATCGCCCTCAGTTCTATTTCAGAACTACTGACGTTACAGGTACAATCGCTCTTCCTCAGGGAGTAGAGATGGTTATGCCTGGTGATGACATCGATATCACAGTTGAGCTTATCACTCCTATAGCAATGGAAGAAGAGCTCAGGTTCGCAATCCGTGAAGGTGGAAGAACAGTTGGTGCCGGCGTTGTTGTTAAGGTTATAGAATAATATTACAACTGAATATATCAATAATCGTCAGGTTCGTGCCTGGCGATTATTATCTAAGTATAAGCAAGGTGAATAAAAGTGGCAAAGCTAACAGGGCAGCGAATCAGGGTAAAGCTGAGATCATATGATGCGAAACTTCTGGATCAGTCGGCGGAAAAGATAGTTACTACAACTAACAGGAGCGGTGCAAAAATTGCAGGTCCTATTCCTCTACCGACAAAGATTGAAAAATTTTGCGTGTTAAGATCTCCCCACGTTAATAAGAAGTCAAGGGAGCAGTTTGAAATTAGGACTCACAAAAGGTTAATTGATATTATTGATCCGAACTCCGATACGGTTGAAGCATTAATGAAGCTCGAACTTCCTGCTGGCGTATCTGTAGATATTAAGTCCTGATAAGATAAAAACTCAAAAAACCTGCAAGAAAAATTAAATACCGGAATCAGTTTCGGCTATAGTTATGAATTTATTATGAAGTATATATAGGTTAATGTGATGAAAAAGGCACTATACGGAAAAAAAATCGGCATGACTCAGTATGTGAAGGAAGACGGGACTGTTGTTCCTGTTACAGCATGCGAGATGGTACCATGTGTGGTTGTGCAGAAAAAAACCAAAGAAGTTGACGGTTATGAGGCTCTGAAACTCGGATTCGGTGATCAGAAAGAGTTCAGGCTTACAAAACCTATTGCAGAAGATTTGAAGAAAAAGAATATAGCTCCGAAGAGACACTTCGCGGAGGTAGAAAATTTTGATCCGGCTCTTGAAGTTGGAAGTGAAATTAAATGTACAATCTTTCAGGAAAATGACATTGTTGATGTTACCGGCACAACTAAAGGACGCGGCTTTGCCGGTGTTATGAAAAGATATGGATTCGGTGGTGGTCGAACAACTCACGGTTCAAACTTCCACAGGGCTCCGGGTTCAATAGGCGCGCATACTTATCCGGCTGAAGTATGGAAAGGTAAAAAGATGCCGGGACGTATGGGTAATGATAAGGTTACTATTAAAAATCTGAAAATTGTTAAAATACTTGAAGATAAAAACATCGTACTGATTTCGGGCGCCATACCGGGAAGAAAAAATTCTTTGATAAAAGTAACAGTGAAATAGGCGGTTTGAAATGAAGATAGATAAGTATTCAATCGATGGCAAGGTAGTCGGACAGGTTGAACTTTCTGACGCAGTATTCGGCGCGGAAGTAAACGATGTTGTTATATATGAATATATAAAGGCTGCAAACGCAAACCTCAGGCAGGGGACTCACTCAGCAAAAGAGAGAGCTGAAGTCAGAGGGGGCGGAGCGAAACCATGGAAACAGAAGGGTACCGGACGTGCACGTGCGGGTTCATCAAGATCTCCAATATGGAGAGGTGGTGGTACAATATTCGCACCTCAGCCCAGGGATTATTCTATAAAACTTCCAAAGCAGATCAAAGCTGCGGCTTTTGTTTCAATATTTTCTCTTAAAGCAAAAAGTGGTGCTGTTAAAGTTGTTGAGGACTTCAGTGTTGAAGGTAAAACAAAAGAGATAGCAAATATAGGTAAGGCTCTCTCTATAACAAAAGGTCTTCTTATCTCAGGAAAATCTGACGGTGATGATTCAATGCTTAAGAGAGCAATAAGGAATATATCCTGGTTTAAGTATAATAATGTTAAAAGACTTTCAGGAAGGGATATCTTCTTCTCTAAAGAAGTGATTCTTACAGAAAGCGCTGTAAACCAGATTAATGAAAAATATGCTAGGGCTAAGTAAGATGAATTCCAATGACATTATAATCAAACCTGTAATATCAGAAAAATCAACCGGGATGATGGAAGATAATAAGTACGTTTTCAAGGTTGCTATCAGTGCTAATAAGCTGACAGTTAAAACTGCTGTTAAGGAAATTTTCGGTGTTATGCCCGAAAAGGTTAACATCGTTAACGTCAGAGGAAAGAATCGTAGACTCCGATACAGAATGGGTAAAAGATCAGCCTGGAAAAAAGCGATCATTACGCTCAAAGCCGGTGATAAAATCGAAATATTTGAAGGTCAATAATCAGGATTGTTATAAAAGGATATCGCTATGGGAATAAAAAAATTCAGGCCTGTAACACCAACTTTAAGATATAAGACAGTTCTCGACAAAGCTGAGCTAACTGAAGATAAGCCGTTTAAACCTCTCACAAAAGGTAAAACAGGTGATTCAGGAAGAGGTTTCAAGGGACAGATCACTGTCAGAAGAAGAGGTGGCGGTCACAAAAGAAAACTCAGGCTTATAGATTTTAAAAGAAACAAATACGGCATACCAGGTAAAGTTGTTTCAATAGAATATGATCCTAACAGATCCGCAAATATCGCTCTTATATCATATCTTGATGGTGATAAGAGATATATTATCGCTCCTGAATCTGTAAAAGTGGGCGACAGGATTGAATCAGGTGAAAAAGTTGAAATCAAAGCCGGCAATGCGCTGCCGCTAAAAAATATACCTCTCGGTTCAAGTATCTATAACATTGAACTACACAGAGGAAAAGGCGGACAGCTTGTCAGGTCAGCCGGTACTGCTGCTGTACTTACAGCAAAAGAAGAAGATTACTGCCTTGTTAAACTCCCTTCCGGTGAAATCAGAAAGATTCACAGTGAATGCTACTCAACAATCGGAATTGTTGGTAACAAGGATCATATAAATGTAACTATCGGTAAAGCAGGTCGTTCACGATGGATGAACAAAAGACCAAAAGTAAGAGGGGTTGCTATGAACCCTGTTGACCACCCACTCGGTGGTGGTGAAGGTAAATCTTCCGGTGGACGTCACCCTGTATCACCTACAGGCCAGCCGACTAAAGGTTACAAGACCAGGAAGAAGCATAAATACAGTGACAATTATATAATCAAGAGAAGGAAAGGCTGATATGGCAAGATCAATTAAAAAAGGACCATATGTAGATCCAAAACTGTTTAAAAAAATTGAAGAGATGAACTCGACCAGTAATAAAAAGGCTCTTAAAACATGGTCAAGAAGATCAACCATATTTCCTGAGATGATTGGACATACATTAATGGTGCATAATGGCAAAACTTTTATACCTGTTTATGTATCTGAAAACATGATAGGCCATAAATTAGGTGAATTTTCTCCGACAAGGACATACAGGGGCCATACAAGTAAAGATGATAAAGTGGCTAAGAAGAAAAGGTAAAGAGGACTGAAAATGGAATCATCTGCAAAATCAAAACAGAACAGAGTGTCAGCATCAAAAGTCAGACTCGTAACCAATGAAATAAAAGGTTACTCACTTCCTGAAGCAATTGATATTCTGAAAAATATGCCACAGAAAGGTGCCGGGATCGTTCTTAAGACCCTTTATTCAGCGGGTGCCAATGCTAAATACCAGAATCCTGATATTATCGAAGATGCTCTTTTTATCAAAAAAATTGCTGTTGATGAAGGCCCCACAATGAAAAGGTTCCACGCGAGAGCAAGAGGAAGAGCGGGCAGAATCAGGAAAAGAACCAGTAATGTAACTATTATATTATCTGATGAAAATTAAAGCATACAAGGAATAATAAGATGGGTCAGAAGGTAAATCCAATAGGGATCAGAGTAGGTATAAATCGTACATGGGATTCAGTCTGGTATGATGAGAAGAAAGAATATGCAAAAAATCTTCATGAAGATCTGAAAATAAAAAAATTTATTGCCAAGGAAAAGAAAAGCGCTGGAATAGCTAAAGTTACTATTGAAAGATTTCCTGACAGAGTAAATGTTAATATTAATGCCTCCAGACCCGGAGTTCTTATCGGCAAAAAAGGTGCAGACATTGAAGAACTGAAAGGTCAGCTTCAGAAGATTGCTTCAAAAACAGTATATATCAATATTATTGAAGTAAAAAAACCTGAAAAGAATTCCAAGCTTATAGCTGAGCAGATTGCCTCTCAGATTGAGGGAAGATTCCCTTACAGGAGAGCTGTTAAACAGGCTATTACCAATGCTATGAGAAGCGGTTCTCTTGGTATAAAGATAATGGTTTCAGGCAGGCTTAACAACGCGGAGATGGCGAGGACAGAGTCTTTTAAAGAAGGCCGTATTCCTCTACATACATTGAGAGCTGATATTGATTACGGCTTCGCAGAAGCCCTGACAGCTTTCGGTCTTATAGGTGTAAAAGTCTGGTTATATAACGGCGATGTTCTTTCTAAAGACCAGGAAGACGAAGAAGATAAATACTCTGTAAAAAGAAAAACCAGATAATCAGTTACGGAACAGGTGAATTCTTATGTTAATGCCAAAAAGAGTAAAGCATAGAAAAGTAATGAGGGGCCGCATGAACGGTCTAGCCCAGAGAGGAGCTACTGTAGCATTCGGTGAATACGGGCTTAAAGCTCTTGAATCAGGAAAAATTACCAGCAGACAGATTGAAGCTGCCAGGGTTGCAATAAACAGGAAAGTAAAGAGGGGTGGAAAGCTCTGGATAAGAATATTTCCTGATTTTCCCTTTACAAAAAAAGCTGCTGAAACAAGAATGGGTAAAGGAAAAGGTAATCCTGAAGGATTTGTAGCAAGGATATTCCCCGGACGAATTCTTTTTGAAATTGCAGGTATTGATGAGACTCTTGCAAAAGAAGCTCTTGAAAATGCTGCAAAGAAGCTTCCACTTAAAACAAAAGTAGTTTCAGTTGAAAAAATCGGATAGCATTCGTGTAATCAATATTAGAGGCGTAAGATGAAAGGTAAACTTGAAGAATTGACAATGGATGAACTGAATAAAAGTCTTTCTGATACCAAGGTTGAACTTAGAAAGGAAAGATTCAGGGCTGTTACCAGCAAGGTAGATAATCCGAAGAAGATAAAGAACTTGAAGAAACATGTAGCCAGAATTCTCACTCTGAAAAGAGAGTTTGATCTGGGTATCAGGAAACCGAGAGGATAAGGGGATTTATATACTATGAAATCTAACAGGAAACAGCTGATTGGAAAAGTTGTAAGCAACAAGATGGACAAGACTATTGTTGTCGAAATTGAAAATCTCGTAATGCATACACTTTATAAAAAGTCTGTAAAAAGAACTAAGAAAGTTAAAAGTCATGACGAAAGAAACGATTGTTCTATCGGTGACACGGTAAAGATTGAAGAATCAAGACCATTATCAAAAGATAAAAGATACAGATTAGTAGAAATCATTGAGAAAGTGAAGTAGAGGTGAGTCATGATTCAGGTACAGACCATACTTGAAGTAGCTGATAACAGCGGAGTGAAAAAAGTTCAGTGCATAAAAGTTCTTGGTGGTTCAAAAAGAAGATATGCATCAGTTGGTGATGTGATTGTTGTTGCAGTAAAAGACTCACAGCCTTCATATGGACTTAAAGATTCAACCGGTAAAAAAGTTCACAACAAATCTGTTCTTAAGGCAGTTGTTGTAAGGACAAAGAAGCCTGTAAGAAGAAAAGACGGTTCATATATCAGGTTTGATGACAATGCGGTTGCAATAATAGATGCAAAAGGGGAGCCGAAAGGATCAAGGATTTTCGGGCCTGTGGCAAGGGAGCTTAGAGATAAGAACTTTTTGAAGATTGTTTCACTTGCTCCTGAAGTTCTATAATGAGGTTTAAAGATGAATACCAGTCAAAGTGAAAATATAAAACCGAAAATTAAAGTAAATGATAACGTTGTTATAAAAAACGGGATCAGTAAAGGTAAGCGCGGAAAAGTTCTGAAAATAGATCGTGAAAATTCGCGAATTATTGTTGAAGGGATTAATAAGAGAAACAAATATCTCAAACCTTCACAGGATAATCCACAGGGTAGAGTAGTAAGTATTGAATTTCCTCTTCATATTTCTAATGTTATGTATTTCTGCGACAAGTGCAAAAAAGGGAGCAGAATAGGTATTGAAATTAAGGATAAGAGCAAGTTTCGAGTATGTAAAGCATGCGGCAAAAGTTTAGATAAATAAGGGTAGCAATTATGCATGTAAGATTAAGAGAAGAATATAATAAGCAATATAAACAGAACCTGGTAAATCTGTTTAAATATACAACAGTTATGCAGGTTCCTAAAATTGAAAAGATAGTACTGAATGTCGGTATGGGTGAAGCTCACTCTAATCCGAATCTTCTTAATTCAGTTCTTCAGGAGCTTGGACTTATTACAGGCCAGAAAGCTGTAAAGACTGTAGCGAGAAAATCAATTGCTAACTTTAAAATCAGGGAAGGATATGATGTCGGAGCGAGAGTAACTCTTCGCGGTGACAAAATGTATGAATTTCTTGAAAGACTTATCAATATAGCACTTCCAAGGGTAAGAGACTTCAAGGGTCTTTCCGGCAAATCTTTTGATACTAACGGGAATTATAACTTTTCAATAATGGAACAGATTATTTTTCCGGAGATCAATTTTGATAAAACAGAAAAAATTCACGGAATTAATATAACAATAGTAACTACAGCCAAGACAAAAGAAGAGGCATTTGCTCTCCTCAAAGAGTTTAAAATGCCTTTTAAGGAACAGGGGTAATCATTTATGGCAAAAACAAGCATGATAGCTAAGCATAACAGTGAAAAAAAATTCTCTGTTAGACAACACAACAGATGCGCGATTTGCGGCAGACCTAGAGGTTATTTGAGAAGGTTTGATATGTGCAGGATATGCTTCAGGAAGCTTGCCAGTGAGGGTGAGATCCCCGGTGTAACTAAATCATCATGGTAGAAAATTAAGTGGAGAGTTGATAAAGATGAGCGCAACTAGTGATCCAATCGCTGATATGCTGACAAGAATAAGGAATGCTGTTAAAGCAGAACATCTGAAGGTTGATATCCCTTCATCTAAAATTAAAGTTGCTATTGCAAAAATATTGAAAGATGAAGGTTTTGTAAAAAACTACAAAATAATTGAAGATAATAAACAGAAAGTTCTCAGAATTTATCTTAAATATTGCGAAGAAAATCAGCCCGCAATCCTTGATCTGAAGAGAATCAGTAAACCAGGTAGAAGAGTTTACAGCAAAGCTGAAGAGCTCAGGCCGGTTTATAATAACATAGGTATCTGGATTCTTTCAACACCTAAAGGTGTTATAACTAATAAAGCCGCGAAAAAGCTCAATGTCGGCGGCGAAGTAATTTGCGAAATATCATAGTAGGAAGAGTGGTTTGAAATGTCGAGAATAGGGAAAAAACCGATTGAAATACCCGGAAATGTTACAGTTAGCATTGACGGGAAAAATATTACCGTTAAGGGACCCCTGGGTGAAAACAGATTAGCCCTGCTTGACGGAGTAATTGTAAAGCATGAAGAAAAAAATTTAAATGTTTTCATTGAAGATGAAAATAATAAACAGCAGCGTGCCTATCATGGACTCTTTAGAACTCTTATAAACAACATGGTTGTTGGCGTATCAAACGGTTTTATAAAAGAGCTTGAGATAGTGGGTGTCGGTTACAGAGCTTTACAGCAGGGGAAAGACATCCAGTTTCAGCTTGGGTATTCACATACTATACTTTTTCCAGCTCCTGAGGGGATAACACTTGAAGTAACAGAGGCGACCAAGTTTAAAGTTAAAGGTTTTAACAAAGAACTTGTCGGCCAGGTGGCGGCTAATATCCGAAAACTGCGAGCCCCGGAACCATATAAAGGCAAGGGTATCAGATATAAGAATGAAAACGTCAGGAAAAAAGCAGGAAAGACAGGTAAAAAATAATGGATAAGTTATCATTAAAGAAGAAACAGTTCGAACGTAGAAGACTAAGAATAAAAAATAAAGTAAGAAGAAATACTGAAGTTTTGCGTCTTTGTATATCAAGGAGCAACCAGAACTTCTATGCTCAGATAATAGATGATAAAAAAGGACATACACTTGTTGCATTATCTACTCTTTCTAAAGAGTTTACTGATGTAAAAAATCGCGGAAACATTGAAGCAGCAAAAAAACTTGGTAAACTGGTAGCAGAAAAAGCAGCCGGCCAGGGTATAAAAGCTGTTGTTTTCGACAGAAACGGTTATCTTTATCATGGGAAAATCAAGGCATTTGCCGATGCAGCTCGTGAAAACGGTCTTGAGTTCTAGGAGTGAATATGAAAATCAAAAGAAAAAGAACAAAAATTGACGGTATCGAACTATCTGATAAGGTAGTAATTATAAACAGGGTTGCCAAGGTTGTAAAAGGTGGTAGAAGATTTTCTTTTAACGCTCTTTCGGTTGTAGGTGATTCAGATGGTCATGTAGGTGTTGGTTTTGGTAAGGCAAATGATGTCCCTGATGCAATTGATAAAAGCAAAGAAGATGCAAAGAAGAATGTTTATAAAATAAACATCAACAAAAATACTATTCCGCATGAAGTGATAGGCCAGTTTAAATCAGCAAAGGTTATCATGAAACCTGCTGCTCCAGGTACTGGAATAATTGCCGGAGCGTCTGTAAGAGCGGTGATTGAGAAAGCCGGGATATCTGATATATTAACAAAATCTCAGGGTTCAAGAAATCCGATTAACATAGTAAAAGCGACACTTGATGGTCTTCTTCAGCTTCGCAGCTTAAAAGAAACTGCTGAAGCCCGGGAAGTACAGATTTCAAAACTTTGGGAGTAATGTTTATGCAGAAGAAAATATTAGTAAAGCAGGTAAGAAGCGCAATCTCAACTAAGCCGAATCAGAGAGACACATTGAGAGCTCTTGGGCTTAGAAAGATTAATGCCACAAGGGAACACGATGATAACCTTGTAATCAGGGGGATGATTGATAAAGTCAAACATCTCGTGGAAGTAACTGAAATAAAGTAGAAGAAGAGAAAAACTATGGAACTTTATACATTAAAAAAACCTGCATCAATTAAAAGAAAGAAAAGGGTAGGTATTGGACCTTCATCAGGACATGGTAAAACGTCATGTAAAGGACACAAAGGTCAGATGGCGAGATCCGGTGCAAAACATCGCGCCTGGTTTGAGGGTGGCCAGATGCCTCTTCAGAGAAGGATTCCAAAACGTGGATTCAATAATATTTTTAAAGTTTATTATCAGATTGTTAATGTATCACAACTTGATAAAATTGATGCTTCAGAAATTACTCCGGAAGTGCTTGTTAAATCCGGTCTTATAGATTCAGTTTGCGAACCTGTGAAAATTCTCGGTAACGGGGAAATCAGCAAAGGTAAAAAAATTACAGCTGATGCATTTTCAGCTTCAGCAATTGAGAAGATTAAAAAAGCGGGCGGCGAAGCAGTTCTTTCAAACGAATCTAAATAGATAGGGATAAGGAAAATTAATGTCAAGTGCTGTTGTAAATATCTTCAAAATTCCTGATTTAAGAAAAAGGGTATTATTTACCCTTTTTATGTTAATTGTTTACAGAATTGGAGCCCATATTCCAATACCCGGTATCAACGTTGAAGCATTAAAGGATTATTTTGTAGAAGCTGAAAATTCAGGTGTACTTGATTTTTTTGACCTCTTTGCAGGGGGAGCTTTAAAGAGATTTACTATCTTTGCTCTCGGTATTATGCCATATATTTCATCTTCAATTATTATAGACCTTCTTAAAACAGTTTTCCCATATCTCATGGAGCTGTCAAAAGAAGGTGCAGAAGGGCAGAAGAAGCTTAGCCAGTATACAAAATATGGAACGGTTCTTCTTTGTACAATACAGGGTTTAGGGCTTGTTTTCTGGATGAAATCTATGAGAACGGCAGATGGCACATCAGTTGTTCCGGAAGGTTCCGGTATTGGCTTTACAATAATGGCGGTACTTGCAATAGTCACGGGAACCATGGTTCTAATGTGGTTCGGTGAGCAGATTACTGAACGCGGTATAGGAAATGGAATTTCACTTATCATTATGGCCGGTATTGTTGTAAGGCTTCCCCAATCGTTTTATGCTACAATGAAAAAGATTGGTGATACAGGAGAACCTATTGTTGGTATAATATTATTAGGTCTCTTTTTTCTTGTTGTCGCAGCATGTATTCTTCTTACTCTTGGAACTAGAAGAATTCCTGTTCAATATGGCAAAAGAATGATGGGTGGTGCTGCAATGCAGAGAACTGCTCAGTATATTCCTTTACGGGTAAATGCTGCAGGGGTTATCCCTATCATTTTTGCTTCAGCAATTATTGTATTTCCATCACAGATGGTCAGAATGGTCGGCGTAAGCAGCAATGTTTATCTTAATAAACTACAGTATTGGCTAACACCGGGACAAATACCTTATATAGTTCTTTACTGCGCACTTGTTATATTTTTCTGTTTTTTCTATACACAGTTACGTTTTAACCCTGTTGAAATTGCTGATAATCTTAAAAAATACGGCGGTTTTATTCCTGGCATAAGACCTGGCCTTAATACATCTGATTATCTGATGGGAGTTTTAAACAGGATTACTTTATCAGGTTCAATATTTCTGGCTCTGATCTCTATAGTCCCTGATTTTATAATAAGAATATGGCCGGAGCAGGTACCAATGGATATGGCTTATCTGTTCGGCGGGACATCACTTCTGATTATTGTCGGTGTAGCATTAGATACTTTGAAACAGATTGAGTCTCAGCTTCTGATGAGGCATTATGACGGCTTTCTCGGTTCCAAGAAGAAAATCCAGGGAAGATTTTAATATATTTGAGAGAGGTTTATGGCTAAAGAAGAACCAATTGAAGTTGAGGGAGTTGTGGTTGAACCGTTACCCAATGCGATGTTCAGGGTAAAGCTGGCAAACGGGCATGTAGTCCTGGCACATATTTCCGGTAAAATGAGAATGCATTATATAAGGATTCTTCCAGGTGATAAAGTAACAGTAGAATTATCACCCTATGATTTGAATAGAGGAAGAATTACATATAGATCAAAATGAGTGAACTTAGTATAATAAAGTTGACATTAAGTTGATGTTATTAATATATGGCTTTTTGTTCGATAAGAGGTATAAGTTATGAAGGTTAATGTATCAGTAAAGAAAGTTTGCAGTGAATGCAAAGTTATTAAAAGACATGGTGTTGTCCGGGTTATATGCACAAATCCAAGGCATAAACAGCGACAGAAGATTAGAAAAATTAGTAAACATTAATTGATAGTTAAGAGGATTATATTCTATGGCAAGGATAGCAGGTGTAGATTTACCAAACGATAAAAGAGTCGAGATCGGGCTTACATACATCTACGGAATAGGAATGACAACATCCAAAAAAATCGTAAGTGAAGCTGGAATAAACCCTGATACACGAATAAAGGATCTTACTGATGATGAAATTGCAAATATCAGAAAATTTATAGACCTGAATCTGAAAGTTGAAGGAGATCTCAGAACGGAGATATCTTTAAATATAAAACGCTTGATGGATATAGGATGCTACAGGGGGATCAGACATAGAAGAGGATTACCTGTTAGAGGACAGAACACCAAGAACAATGCAAGAACCAGAAAAGGTAATCGCAAGGCTTCTGTCGGAAGCAAGAAAAAGAAATAAGGGGTATTTTTCGTGAAACAGAAAAAAGTTAAAAAGAAAGAGAAAAAGAATATTCCTGTTGGGAAAGCTTTTATTCAGGCTACATATAATAATACTATAGTAACTCTTACTGATATGCAGGGTAATGTTATTTCATGGGCAACAGCAGGCGGAGAGGGTTTTAAGGGTTCAAGAAAATCTACTCCATTTGCAGCTCAGATGGCTGCTAAAACAGCTGCTGAGAGTGCAATTGAAACATCGGGTCTTCAGTCAATTGAAGTATATGTAAAAGGCCCCGGAATCGGAAGGGAAGCAGCAGTGAGATCTCTTTTTCAGAGCGGACTTAACATAAGCAAGATAAAGGATGTGACTCCTGTTCCTCACAACGGTTGCAGACCTAAAAAACGCAGAAGAGTTTGATGGAGTGTTCTAATTATGGCTAAATATACAGGACCAAGATGTAAACTATGCAGAAGGGAGATGACTCCACTTATGCTTAAAGGGCAGAGATGCCTCACAGATAAATGTCCATTAAAGGGTGATAAAAAATATCCTCCAGGACCTCCCAAAAAGAGAAGAACAAAAATGTCTGACTATGCTGTTCAGTTAAGGGAGAAGCAGAAAATCAAGAGAACATATGGACTCCTTGAGAAGGCTTTCAGGCTTAATTTCGAAGAAGCTAACAGAATGAAAGGTGTTACAGGCGATAATATGCTTTCGCTTCTTGAAAGAAGGCTCGATAATGTAGTATACAGAACAGGTTTTGCCTCATCAAGATCTCAGGCAAGACAGCTTATTCAGCATCAGCATATTACTGTTAATGGCAGAGTTGTTGATATACCCTCTTTTATAGTAAGAGAAGGGCATCAGATTGAAATAAGAGAAAACTTTAAAACAAATACAGTACTTGAAGATTCTATAAAGCTCTCAAAAGCGATTGATTCCAAACCCGAATGGATAGATGCTGACTATGATGCAAAAACAGCTAAAGTCAGCCGTATACCGGTAAGGACTGATGTCAAAGAAGGATTTAATGAGCAGCTTGTAGTTGAGCTCTATTCAAAATAGTGATTTCACTGATTCAGGTTTACAAGTTGTTTTTTTAATATTGAGCTGGAGGAAAAGATGGCCCCAAAAAATCTCCTGAAGGGCTTTAAACGACCAAGTAAAATTTCATTTGAACATGATGAATTGCAGCCGAACTACGGAAGATTTATTGCAGAACCATTTGAAAGAGGTTACGGTTTAACGGTTGGAAATTCACTTAGAAGAGTGTTACTCTCATCTATCGAAGGGGCTGCAATTACAGCCATTAAGATAGAAGGTGTGCCTCATGAGTTTTCCACAATTCCCGGTGTTTATGAAGACGTAACCAGGATGATACTTAGCCTCAAGAAACTGAGATTTAAGTATGAAGGCGAGATTCCTAAAGTTTTACATATAGTCAAACAGGGCTCTGGAGAACTTACTGGCGCTGACTTTAATATAGATCCTGATATTGAGGTAATGAATAAAGACCTCAAAATTGTAACTCTTAATGATTCTGCAAAAATCGATATGGAAGTGCAGATAGAGAGAGGAAGGGGCTATGTTCCATCCGAGATTAACAAGGTTAATACTGAGACTGTAGGGGTTATTCCGATAGACTCAGCTTTTTCACCGGTGGTTAAGGTCAATGTAAAGGTTGAAGATACACGTGTATCTCAGAGAACTGACTATGATAAGCTTATTCTGGAAATCTGGACAGATGGTTCCATTACACCGGATGATACACTTGCTCAGGCTGCAAAAATAATCAAGGATCACATGTCTATCTTCATTAACTTTGAAGAGGAGCATGAAGAGGAAATTGAAGTAGTTGATGAAGGAATCGAAAAAATGAAGGTTCTTTTATCAAAATCTATCGATGATATTGAATTTTCTGTCAGGGCATATAACACACTGAAAAGTGTTGATGTATCAACACTTGAAGAACTCGTCAAACGGACTGAAGATGAGGTCAGGAAGTCTAAACATTTCAGTGATATGGTACTGAAAGAGATAAAATCAAAACTTGAGGCTTATCATTTAAGCCTTGGATTGAAGGATTAAATGAGGTTAATAAATGAGACACAAGAATAAAGTAAGGATACTTGGCAGAAGTCACGCACACAGAAAAGCCATGTTTGAAAATATGGTCACTTCCCTCTTTGATCATGAAAGAATCATTACAACAAAAGAGAAAGGGAAGGAACTGAAAATTGTTTCTGAAAAGCTCATAACAAAAGCAAAGAAAAATATAGTTATCCCGGATTCTGAACCTGAAAAGAAACTTCATAACAAGAAAGAGGTTTTCAGAGTAATTAAAAACAAAGATATTGTAAAAAAACTTTTCGATGATATAGCGCCGAGATTTAAAGATAGAAAGGGCGGTTATACAAGAATGTATCTTCTCGGTAGAAGAGATGGTGATGCTGCGGAAATGGCTGTTGTTGAACTTGTTGAAAGAAAAGCAAAAGTTGTTGAGCCGAAAGCCGATACAAAAAAAGACGCCAAGAAAAAAGAGAAATAGATTAAATATCACATTTTGATATAATCATAAAAAAGCTTCAGAAAATTCTGAAGCTTTTTTGATCCTGGAGTAATTTCTATTTCATGAATCTTTTAATCCCAGTTTATCCATTGTTTTTTTCCGTCTCATGAGTTCTACATTATAAAGCAGCTTCACATTATCAACAGCATCTACTTTGAATTTTTCAGGGATTCTGTCATCGAATATGGGAGTCAGCTGATCCTTTCTTATCTGATATTTATCTAGGATATTGCCCGCATTATGCTGGTTTTTTACTCTGTATATTTCAAGAGCACTCTCTTTTCCGATTCGGCATTTGATAATTACGTTCATATATTTTTGAATTACATAGTCCAGATTTTCTGTTTTGATTTTTTTACGGCTCTTGATAAATTTTATATCCTCTCCATCATGAACACGTTTAGCTTCATGATAGTGGTAAAATCCGTTTTTAAGGTATCTTTCTATCTTGGAAGCATCAAAATAAAAATGATAATCTTTTGCTGAAAATTTTTCATCATAGGGCATAACATCTTTTAATGGATCGAAGGGCTTATTGAAATATGACGCATACCCGTTTCTTCTGTCCAGTTCAAGAAATATCTCAATAGACTTGTTGTCTTCGATAGTCGATTTAAGGAGTTCATCAGTTCTCTGCAGGTATAATGCTGAAAGTTCCTCCATCATATTCATTATTTCAATTTTTAAATTATAGAATTTTGCAGCTGATTCGTCAAAATTCTGCCCGTAATGCTGAAGACTTGCAGCCTCATAGTTTTTTGTAATGGATTCCATCGATTTCTGGTTGGAATCATTCCTGAAGTTGGCAATCATCGGTTTCAGTTCGCGTAGAATTCTTGTTGTATAATAGTAGTCTTTGCTTGATCTTTCAGCAATAGATATAGGATAAGCAGCTGTTCCTGCGAGCAGGATTATCATGAGTATCTGGAATAGCCGGCCTGCTTTTTTCATTGTGTGCCTCGCAAAATCGATATTTGTATTCATTTATATTTCGACATATAAAAAAGGGTTCTTAACCAGAAAATCTTGTATTTATGGTAATAAATACTTTTTAAATGCCCTGTTTATAATTATATAGATATATATCTTTTTTGATTACTACCTAAAAAAATAATTGTATCGATTTATATATCATGGATATTAGTATTTCTAAAGGGAAAACCTGATCATGGGATCAGGCATAATTTTTTAAAATAATACCTCTGGAGCACCGGATGGACGATTCAAAAAAGATTTCATTCAGGCAGAAAAATGCAACTCTATGCCCTGTTTGCAGAAATGAATTTTTCAGGGAGGAGATGTTCACCGGAGGCGGACGGCTCATTGTTGAAAAGCTCACTGATGAGTTGAGGAGAGTTTATAAGGAAAGCAAGAAATTTGGTAAGATATATCCTCTTGTGTATTTGCTTAATGTATGTCCGAACTGCCTGTTTACAGCTTATCCGAAGGATTTCAGCGAAGTAACAGATGCAGAGATCAGCAAACTTCAGGAAATGAGGCCTGTAAGAATGAATGCAGTAAATAAATTCTTCGGTGAACTCGATTTTAAAGCAGACAGAAACCTGATGCTTGGCGCTGCTTCATATATGCTCGCAGTTGACTGTTATAATGTAAGACGGAAAAATGTCGCACCGACTTTTAAAAAAGCTGTTTCATCTTTACGAGGGGCGTGGCTCTTTTCTGATCTTGCGAATGAATACCCGGATCTCCCTTATAAAAAAATGTCTCTCTTTTTCTATAAAAAAGCCCATGAATATTATCTGCAGGTTATTGAGCTTCTTCAGAACGGAAATGAGCCGGCAGATGCAGCAGGGAATATGGGGCCTGACGCTGACAAAAACTGGGGTTATGAAGGGATTTTATATGTAATGGCAGTTCTTACTTTAAAGTTCGGTTCACGTGAAAAGGATGTTGATAAGAAGATAGAGCATTTTAATACATGTAAAAAATATTTAAGCAGACTTTTCGGGGCAGGGAAGTCATCGAAAGCGACCCCCAGTGATCTCCTGGATAAAACAAGAGATTTGTATGACAAGATAAATGAATCGCTTGCACAGTGGGAAGCGGAGAAGAATTCTTGAGCCGCTATGCACTGTTACTGCAATATGACGGCACTGAATTTAATGGATGGCAGATACAGGCGGGGGGCCGTACAATTCAGGATGAACTTGAGAAGGCTGTAAAGATTCTTGCCAAAAAAGATGTCAGGGTCACGGCATCAGGGCGCACTGATGCCGGTGTTCATGCACTGGGACAGGTTGCCCACTTTGATGCTGATATTGATATCTCCCTTGAAAAACTCTGCGCAAACCTCAACGGCATAATGTCACGTGATGTTTCAGTTAAGAACGCTTACCACGTGCCTTATGATTTTCATTCAAGATTTTCAGCTGTTAAACGGGAGTATATTTATCTTATATACAGATCCCCTATGAGAACTCCGTTTGTTCGAAACAGGGCTATGTGGATTAATCATCCCTTTGATATAGAATATATAAGAGAAGCATCCTCTTATCTTATAGGGGAGAAGGATTTCTGCTCTTTCTGTAAAAAGATCTCTTCAGATAATGGAACAATAAGGAAAGTTGAGTCCATAGATGTTACTGAATCCGATGATGTAATAAGAATCAGGTTGAGAGCAAATGCTTTTCTGCATAATATGATAAGGATAATAGTTGGTACTATAGTGCAGATGTACCGTGAAAAAAGGGAGCCGGCGTTTATTCTTGAAATTCTGGAGAGGCGGGATAGGTCTTACGGCGGTTTTACAGCTCCCCCCTATGGATTGTATCTTAACGAGATTACATATGAGCCCCCATTGGATCAATATGAATCAGCTTTCTGAATGTTAAATAAAATATGAAACATTTTCAGTCTTAAATGGTATATTTAACGTGTGATGTAATTCACTCCTTTATTTGCGCAGATTTGTCAGTGATTTTAATTATTGACATTATGAAGTCGTGAATAAATATATCAAAAAATTATTAATCCCGGTTAATCCTGACAATGAGAAAACATTTAACTGTTTTATCCGTATTTCTGCTGTGCGTTTCATTATGCTCTGAACTTTCGGCAGCAAGCTCAAGAAAGAAATATTTTTCAAAACCTCAGATAGGCTTGTGGTACGGGCCGATAACTCCATTATTTGAGACCAATGAACATCTTGATCCTAATCTTGGTGGAGGGGGGTTTTTCAGATACAATTTACCTTATGCGCCATTAAAGATCGGACTCGAATCATCTTACCAGTATTATGATTCAGAGGGTGTAGCCGAAATGAGGCTTATTCCTGTTTATACAAATCTTCTCTGGCTCATTCCCATTGATCTTCCGATAAGATTCCAGTTGAAGGCAGGGGCTGGTCTGTGCAAAGTCCGTGTTGAACCTGATGATATAAATCAGTGGGACCCGATGTTTATGGCTGGTACAGAGATTTCATTTCCCGCAGGGAAGATCGCAAACATCGCGCTAAGGCTTGATTACCTTTGTGTATATGAAGAGCATCTGAAAGGCGCTACTCAAAACGGGCATTTTTTCAATGCCGGAATTTCGCTTTATTTTAATTTAAACTTGTAATGGTGTGCTGATGAATTTCAGAAAGATATATCTGCTTTTACTTATAATTATATTATCCTCTTTAAGTTGCGGGAAAGATCCGGTTTTTACGGAGATGTCAACTAACAGGCTTACGATTAGGCTTAAAGGTACTTTTGAAACAGGTGGCGTTTCAAATTTTGCATCAATGGATTCACAGGGTGTAAATGCTTCGCCCTTTCAGGATGATTCTGTGGATGAGGTTACTGCCGGTACAAATGATGTTAAACCAACTACTTTGATGCTCGATATAGCTGAAATAAGATTAAGCGGTAAAAAGATCAGTAACTACAGACAGGTTCTCGAGATACCTATCGGAGATAATACGCATCCTTTTTTTAATGGAGAAGGGATTGAGCTTAAAACGGATGATCCCGGTGATGGTTATTATGATTCAGTTCAGTTTTATATACGGAAAATGGTTTTTGATAATGCCAAGGTTTACCAGTCAACGGGTAGTGGCTTTGTTTATGAAAAAGATTCAACTGTAATTTTCCACGAGAATACAAGAAACGGGCTTGATGTCAACCAATTGATGGTTAATTCATACTGGGACAGTTTGAGGCTTGAGCAGAGTGAAATAATACGGGTTTTCCCTATGGTTATACCGATTGTTGGTGGTATGACATACAACAGGGAGAATGATGAAACAGTTCTTGAGATACGGCTTGTAATAAAGAATTTCATCAAGAAGTATGAATACGATTACTATGAAGATGGGGTATATAAGGTCTGTCATTATTATGGTCCTTCAGACTGGCTAAGGGATGTAAGGGCAGGGGAGACTGATATTGGACGAAATCTGCATGGTGTGGCGAGGAGTTATGTTGAGGGGCAAACTGGCTCGATAAGTGTTTCTCCTGGAGCAGGGAATAGATATGTAGTTGCTATTCCTAGTACGGATGATATATCGGAATATGGAATTTCTGCAACAGGTGTTAGCCTTAGAACAACGGTTGGGAATTCTGATTTACCACTACCCCCATCTTATCCTGGTGCATATATAGATGCAGTTTTAGATTATTATCTAAAATATGAGAAATACAAAAATGATTGGAATACCAAAGCAACAGGACTCACGGTTGATCTGTATGAAGCTGCTTGGGATACGTATGAAGATGAGGTTCATGGCGATAAATCTTATGGGCTTAAAATACCTCCATATATAGGTTTTTCTTCAAGTGGAGCATCTGTGTTTTTTCCCGATATGACGCCAGGAAGTTATAAATTTTATTATTGTGAATATAATCCCGCAACTACAACTAATTATGGAAAATTATTTTTAGTCTCTGAATTTATTATTTTAAACAGTGGGAATCCGGTTAATATTATAGCGGGAACGAATGCAGGTTTTTGATAATTATAGTTATACAGGAAATACAATGGATAGCAGTAAAATAATCGTACAAAAATACGGGGGGACTTCGGTTAAATCTCCTGAAAGAATAAAGGCAGTTGCTGAAAGAATCAGGTCGTACAGGGAGAAGGGATTCTCTGTGGTGGTTGTTGTTTCTGCAATGGGTAAAACTACGGATGATCTGATTGGGCTTGCAAAGCAGGTTACACAGAATCCATCAAAGCGTGAAATGGATATGCTCCTATCAACGGGTGAGCAGGTTTCATGCGCTCTCCTTGCAATGGCTCTGCATGAGATCAATATTGATGCTGTATCCTATACCGGATCGCAGATAAAGATGATGACTGACGGGAATTTTTCCAATGCAAAAATCGCGGGGATTTCAACTGACAGGATATTCAAATCACTGAGTGACAATAAGGTTGTAATTATCGCAGGATTTCAGGGTATTGATGAGGATGATAATATAACCACACTGGGTAGAGGGGGCTCTGACACCACTGCTGTTGCTCTTGCTGCTGTACTGAAGACACGTGACTGTGAAATATATACTGATGTTGACGGAGTCTACACCGCTGATCCAAGGATTGTATCTTCCACAAGAAAATTGAAAGAGATCAGCTATGACGAGATGCTTGAACTTGCACGCCTTGGAGCCGGAGTGCTCCATTCGAGATCTGTGGAATTTGCAAAGAAGTTTAATATCAGGGTCCATGTGCGATCCAGTTTTTCTTATGACGAGGGTACAATAGTTATGCCCGTGGAGGAGATGATGGAGAAATTTATTATTAGCGGAATAACATCCAAGCAGGATGAAGCTAAAGTTACAATAAGAGAGATACCTGACAAACCGGGGATATCAGCAAGGCTGTTTAATGAACTCGGTAAAGAAAAGATATATGTAAATATGATTGTTCAGTCTACGGGACAAGACAACAGGGCCTCAATTTCTTTTACTGTAAAGAAAGAGGACCTTAAAAAAACAATGGAGATATGCACAGAGCTAAACAAAGAGTTTGGCGGGACTTCTGTTGATTCGAAAGAAAACATTGCAATAGTTTCAGCTGTGGGTGTTGGCATGCTCTCATCCTATGGTGTTGCTGGTAAAATTTTCGGAGTTTTCTCGGATCAGAATATTAACATCGAGATGATCTCAACATCAGAAATCGGAATTTCCTGTGTTATTGATTCGATATACGCTGAGCTTGCACTCAAGATCCTACACAAAACTTTTGTTGACGCAGAGTAATAATGATTACTGTGGGAATTCTTTTCGGCGGACGTTCAGGGGAGCATGAGGTTTCCCGCTGTTCAGCTGCATCTGTTTTTACTCATCTTGACAGAGACAGGTATAATGTAATTGTAATCGGTATTGATTATGACGGCAGATGGTATCTTCAGGATAAACCTGAAGTTGTCAGCGATGACAGTTTCGGCCCGGTGCTCAGGCTTGAAAAAAAGAATGAGTGCTTTGTAAATCATTATGAGAGAGATGGCAGAATCTATTTTCACAATGCCGATACCGGAAAAGAGGTTTCTGCGGATATGATCTTCCCCGTTGTTCATGGTACATTCTGCGAAGACGGAACTTTACAGGGGCTCCTTGACCTTTCGCTTGTTCCTTATGTGGGGGCGGGTGTTGCCGGTTCAGCTATAGGGATGGATAAAGATATTGCAAAGAGGCTTCTTCGTGATGCGGGCATACCTGTTGTGCCATGGATTAAAGTTACAAAGCTCCACTGGCTCAATAAAAGAGATTTTATAATTTCTTCTATATGTGATAATATAGGTTTTCCATGTTTTGTGAAGCCTTCAAATGCCGGTTCTTCTGTTGGCATTACCAAAGTGAAAAGTATACCGGAAATCGAAAGTGCAGTAAATGAAGCTTTTCTCTGGGATAATAAAATACTTGTGGAGAGAGGGATTAACGCCCGTGAGATTGAAATTGCAATACTCGGGAATGAGGTGCCTGAAGCGTCAATTCCGGGGGAGATTCGTCCGAATCATGAATTTTATTCTTATGAGGCTAAATACATCGATGCGGATGGAGCTCAACTGATTATTCCGGCTGAACTGGACACGGAAACTGTTAAAAAAATACAGAATACAGCTGTTGAAGCTTATTCAGTGCTGGAATGTGCCGGGATGGCAAGGATCGATTTCTTTCTTGATAAAGAGACCGGAAAAATTTTTCTTAATGAAATAAACACAATACCCGGGTTTACAAGCATCAGCATGTATCCCAAATTGTGGGAACACACAGGGATAGTTTATAAAGAGCTTCTTGACAGGCTTATTGATCTTGCGGTTGAAAGGGCTGAATCAAAAAGAAGCCTGAAACATGATTTTTAAGATAATTATTTAAAGCCTGTTAACTGTCTCTTACTATACCCCTGTATGAGTATTTCACTTGACACAGGGTGTGTTATACTTTTAAATTTTTTTAACGCTGGAAATAAAGGACAAATCATGGGTAGAAAAAAATCAATTATTCCGAATATTTTTACCATGGGTAACATGGTAATGGGATTCCTTTCAATTCTTTTCTCAGCAAGCTATGATCCATCAATTAATAACTATCAGGTACTTACTGTTGCCGGTGTATTGATATTTATCGGCAGCATCTTTGATGCCTCTGACGGGGCCATTGCCCGGGCGCTTGATGTTGAAAGTGAAATCGGAATGCAGCTGGATTCACTTGCAGATGCTGTTGCGTACGGTATTGCTCCCGGTGTTCTTGCTTATCAGGCATTTTTTTATCAGATGCCGGAAATCTGCGGATTAATTAATATCGGGATGCTCATTGCAGCAATATTTCCGATTTGCGCTGTTTACAGGCTTGCACGTTTTAACTGCACAGAGAGTATGCCGGGTTTTATAGGCCTCCCTTCACCTCCTGCTGGCATAGTGGCAGGTATAGTCCCCTCTCTTATGCATACAACGCTTCCTTTTTTCGGTGAGGTAAGTTTTGAAATATCAATGTATTGGTATCTGCCGTTTTTTATTTTCATTGCATTTCTGATGGTATCAGCCGTTGACTTTACAAAGCTTTTTTCTGATATATGGAAGAAGGGTATGACAGCAAGAATTATTACAGTTGCAGTCATAATTCTGCTTCTGATTTTCTTTAAGACCTGGGCAATTTTTGTTGTAACACTTCTTTATGTTGTTGCGGGCGTTATTAAGTGGTTATTAAAAAAACTCAAGGGTGAAGCAGCTTAAGATATGAGTGATTTTTCACATTATAACAATGATACAAAGGCAGTAATGGTCAATGTTTCAGGGAAGGCCATTACTGAGAGAACAGCAAAAGCTCACTGTTTTGTCAGGATGAATCAGGAGACCATAAATGCTATACAAAATGAGCTTCTTCCAAAAGGGGACCCTTTTGAAGTGGCAAGAATAGCAGGTATAATGGCTGCTAAAAGAACCTCTGATCTGATTCCAATGTGTCATCCTCTTCAGATACATTATGCTGATGTTCAGGTTAAGCTGGATATTGAAAAATCAGGTGTCACAATTTTCTCGGAGATCAGGCTCGAAGGAAAAACCGGGGCTGAAATGGAGGCTCTTACCTCCGCTGCTGTTGCGGCGTTGACTGTTTATGATATGTGCAAAGCAGTAGATAAGGGGATGATTATAGAAGAGTGCAGGCTTCTTGAGAAAAGAGGTGGAAAGTCGGATTATATTAATCTCTGATACAAATATTTCTTTAATTCATTATATTTCTTCAGGATTTTCCCCATATTTTTTTGTTATTATTGCAAAAATCTTAAAATTTCACTTGAAAATAATATGGTAATTTATACATTTGAGTTGTTAGCACTCGTTAGATTGAGTGCTAACAAATATTAAAAAGTATAACAGTAAACCTATTAATAAATTATTAAAGGAGGCTAATGTGGCTATTAAACCTATTGGAGACAGAATTCTTGTCGAATTACTTGAAGAGGACGTTGCAAAAGTAGGATCTCTTTATGTGCCTGATACAGCGAAGGAAAAACCTCAGCGGGGTAAAGTTGTCGCTGCAGGGGACGGGCGACTTGATGGTAAAGATCTCGTTCCAATGAGAGTAAAAGTCGGCGATAAAGTGCTGTTCGGCAAATATGCAGGATCTGAGCTGAAATACGAAGACAAAGAATATCTTATTCTCAGCGAGCATGATGTTCTTGCTGTAATCGACTAAGAGTTTCAATTTTATTTTATCAAAAGGGGATAACAATGGCTAAAATATTGAAGTACAATGATGAAGCAAGAAGAGCAGTGCTTGAGGGCGTTGTTAAGCTTGCGGATGCAGTTCAGGTGACACTGGGACCCAGGGGTCGTAATGTTGCAATTGATAAAAAATTCGGAGCTCCCACTGTAACAAAAGATGGTGTTACTGTAGCAAGAGAGATCGAACTTGAAGATTCTTTTGAAAACATGGGCGCACAGATGGTAAAAGAAGTTGCCATCAAAACAAATGATGTTGCCGGTGACGGTACTACTACTGC
This sequence comes from Spirochaetia bacterium UBA5763, assembly GCA_002418835.1. Lineage (GTDB taxonomy): Bacteria > Spirochaetota > UBA4802 > UBA4802 > UBA5550 > UBA5550. The sequence goes on from DIEX01000018.1 coordinate 281,040, forward strand.
TACAATTCTTGCCGCTGCAATTTACAAGGAAAGCTTGAAAAATGTTACAGCTGGCGCTAACCCCATGGATCTTAAAAGGGGTATAGACAAGGCAGTTGAAGCTGCAGTTAATTATGTTGCATCTATTTCAAGAGAAATTAAAGATAAGAAAGAAATTGCTCAGGTTGCTGCAATCTCCGCTAATAACGATATGGAGATCGGTAACCTCATAGCTGACGCCATGGATAAAGTCGGCAAAGACGGCGTTATCACTGTTGAAGAAGCAAAATCTATCGAAACTACACTTGATGTTGTTGAGGGTATGCAGTTTGACAGAGGATACATTTCTCCATACATGGCGAATGATCCTGAATCAATGCAGGCAGTTCTTGAAGACGCTTTTATCCTCATCCATGATAAAAAGATTTCTACAATGAAAGATCTTCTCCCTGTTCTGGAAAAAGTTGCTCAGGCAGGAAGGCCGCTTCTGATAATTTCTGAAGAAGTTGAAGGGGAAGCTCTTGCTACTATAGTTGTTAACACTCTCAGAAAGACAATCAGCTGCGTTGCTGTTAAAGCTCCGGGCTTTGGCGACAGACGTAAAGCTATGCTCGAGGATATTGCTATTCTTACAAAAGGGCAGGTTGTTTCTGAAGATCTCGGTATGAGACTTGAAAATACAACAATTGATATGCTTGGTAGAGCAAAGAAGATTATTGTTGATAAAGAAAACACAACAATTATCGAAGGTGCAGGCGCACAGAGTGAAGTTCAGGGAAGAATCGTACAAATTCAGAAGCAGATTGAAGAGTCTACATCTGAATACGATATTGAAAAACTTCAGGAAAGAAAAGCTAAACTTGCAGGCGGAGTTGCTGTAATCAATGTGGGCGCTGCTACAGAAGTTGAACTTAAAGAAAAGAAAGCAAGGGTAGAGGATGCTCTCTCTGCAACAAGATCAGCTGTTGAAGAGGGTATAGTACCGGGCGGCGGTCTTACTCTGATCCACGCACAGAAAGCTGTTAAAGAAGCAGCTGCAAAACTTTCAGGCGACGAAAAGATTGGTGCTCAGATTATTTCAAAAGCTATCGAAGCTCCAATGAAGCAGATTGCTTCCAACGCCGGTCTTGAAGGATCAGTTGTTGTTGAAAAAGCTAAAGATGAAAAACCGGGAATCGGTTTCAACGCATATACACTTACATGGGTTGATATGATTGAAGCAGGAGTAATTGACCCTGCCAAGGTAGTTCGTTCTGCACTTCAGAATGCAGCATCAGTAGCTGGTATGCTCTGTACCACAGAGGTTCTTATTACTGATAAAGAAGAAGAAAAAATGCCGGCTATGCCAGGCGGCGGCGGAATGGGCGGAATGCCGGGAATGTATTAATATACTTTTCACAGCAAATAGAAAAGGCTGTCCCGAAAGGGCAGCCTTTTCTATTTGTTTTATAATTATGCTGATTTACTAAAACGGGGTTATCTCTGTTTTATATGAAGCTTCATTATTGCCTGTATTTGTGTATCTGACTCTATAATGTTTTCCGTAAAAGAAGTCTGAAAAAATTGATGAAGAGTATGTGTAGTTCATTCTGAAAGAGAATTTATCGTCAGCCATTATACCTGTAAGGCACGTCGCTGAGACAGATTTGAAGTCGCTACTGAAAACAGTACAGTAAAGTGAATCAGGCGCGCCATTTGCAGCTATTTCATCAGGCATGAATAAACGTGAATAGAAAGTGCTGGTAATGTTAGGTATTCTGTAATAGTTCCGGTTCAGCTTACCCCATGACCAGTTTTCCATCAATGGCCCGCTTTTCCTGTTCAGGTATCTCATTGAGCTCAGAAAAGCCTGATCGAAAATTGTTTCCCTGGTTTCTATCTGCTCGGTTTCTGTGTTATCAAATATTGTACCGAGATTTTTGGATAGTATCTGGTAAAAGTCATCATATAATAAATGTGAATTTTTAAGCAGACTGTCTGTATCATTCCTGAATTTATCTCTGAAAGTTTTATCAATCATAAATGTCAGAGTAGTATAAAATATTGCAGGAGCCTGGAGTTTCTGACGGGTGGTAAAATCCCACTCAGTAAAATAAATTTTTGTCATCTTTGCAGATGTGAGGGGTGCTGATGACAGAATCTGATTAAAAACAGGGGTAAATAATTCCGCAGCGCCGGATTGAGTATTTGCTATTAGCTCCTGCATGTAGTTTTCATTATAAATTTTGCGTGGGGGCAGCAGTGAAATTAATTTATTTAGTTTTATCTGATTTGTTATAAGTATTCCAGGTCTTATTGCCGGGAGGTCTTTGTTAGTGGTAATATCGGACCCTATGTAATCGATGGCGTTAATTGTTTTTGAGCTGGTGATTCGAACATGATCGGGTTTATAAACAAGCGAACCGTCAGAAATTATATTCCTGCCGGGATCAGGTGTTGTTGTGAATCCGGAAAATATTTTAAAAGAATCTTTATCTGTCTTTAACAGGAATCCCTTTAATGAAGCATCTGATGAAAGTAAAAGGTTTCTGAGTTTAGAAATATCATTTTCAAAAGGAGCGGTTGCAAGAATTTTCAGATAGTTGGGGCCTGGATGAACAGAGTTGATACATAGTATCTGGTCACTCTGCTTTTCAGAATTTATCAGATCACTGAGAATCGGCCCCTTTTCTGTTACCCATCTCAGCGTATGTAGAGATCTGTCAGATCCTTCCGGAATCCGTTCGGGCTGGAATTCTTTCCATGCTCCCCGGTAGTTGTATTGATATGTATCATTGTTTTTTCTTGTATTAAAAAGAATAAAATCCTGGCTGTCAGCGTTTATATTGAAGTGTGTGAAAAAAGAAGTATCATTTCTGAATGAGAATATGAATGGCAGCCCGCTGTAGGTAATGGCTGATATAAGTTTATCCCCGATTTTAAAATTAACAGGGTACCATCCGGGGTATATATTATAATCTGCGGTATAGCTGAAAGCGGAAAAATTTCTGTCATCGGATGAATTCATGGATGATTGGATATGTGCCGCGAAACCGGTATTAAAATGTCCGATATATGTTTCAATGAGGTTTTTTACACGTTGTAGTATATATAAATATTGTGAATCATCTTCCCTGTAATAATAAAACATATCTGATGAAGGGAACAATTTTGAGATTTCATTTTTTTTTGATTCGTTAAATGTAAAAAGAAGCTCTGCGTTAGCAAGGTAAGCTTCAGCCCACTCCTTCATTATCAGGATGGCTAATATGTCAGATGGTATCCAGTCATTTTTTCCTGTCTTAACAATGTGGCGGGTATGACGAATTTGATTTACTCCATCAGCATATTTGCTGATCTGAGTTTTTAATTCATCATCCAGTTTGTCATATAAAATATCAGCTTTTTTTGTGAACCCTATTATTGAGGCCAGCCTGTCTAAAAGCTCACTTTCAGGATTTGCAATAAAATGGCTTACTGTGCCTGTAGCGAGAGCCCTCTGGTATTCCATAAGATTCAGGCGATCCTGTGCGTGTATATAACCAAGAGCAAAGAAGATATCCTCTTTTGATTGCCCGGTAATGAGAGGTACTCCTTCTGCAGTTCGAGTGATGACTACCCCGGATTGAACATTTCCGTGTTCTTTTCTGTCGTATGAAATTTTTGCATACTGGTATGTAAAAAACAGGCCTGCAAGAACAAGGATTATTATTGAGATAGTTATTGTTGATGATATTATTATTTTCTTTTTTAATTCCATGGTACCTGAACCGGTTAGGAAAATTAAATTTTGCTTATCGGGATATTATCCTGAGATAAGTTTAGTTCCCTTTATATTCTAAAAAAAGAGTTTCAGAGAGTAATTAATTTTCAATATAATTAGAATGTATAGTGCTCCACAGCAAAAGCCAATAAATATTGTATGAAAATATCGTTACTCGAATTATTCTATTTCAATTATTGAATTTGTTATTTCTATCTTTGTATAGTAATTATCAAGCATTGAAAAAAATCTGTAAAAGGCGCCTTTGACGTTTATTACAGATTCCCCTTTTTTCAGCTGAGAAATTCTTCTGACATTCTTTGTATAAATATAAATTTCTACGAGCCCTTTCTCTGTCTGGATTTCTGAAAGTACGCAGAAATCGTAGTCAACATTTGTCGATGTAATAATATCTTTGACTTTCAGATTTTCAATTACAAGGATCTTCTGGTTAAGTGAATTTTTAAGAAGAAAAGATTCAGCAGGATTATCTGTTGAATCAATTTTTTCTTTTTGGGCAAGAAGTTCATCTATTGCTACCTTATCTTTCAGAAAAAAAGCAGTTGAGCATGAAAGTGCCGGTAGAAGCAATAATATAATTATAAGATTTTTTTTCATAAATTTATCTCCTGAAATTATTGAAACTGGTATGATTTCTATTCTGAACATTTAAAATGCAGCATCAAACGACAATTCATCAGCAGTTTCAATGATGGAATAATTCCTGTGAATGATTTAAGATTTTATTTAAAATATTGATGAAGATATTGATTTATCTGAATCAGTAATTTGTCAACTTTTAATAAACAGGGAGTTTAATAAAAATTTTTCCCGTTAATGGTATGCATGCTGCGTTCCGGGCGTTATAAAAATTGCTTGAAATGCTGCCTGTAATGTGAAATATGCCTTTTATATAATAGAATGAGTAGAAGAGATGCCAAGATTAAATAGAATTGATGAAGATAATATAGTAAACAGTATTATTGGCGCAGGTTCAGAATTTAAAGGTGAATTCAAAATAAACGGTCTGCTCCGGATTGATGGTAAATTCCAGGGTACTATTGATACGCACGGCAAGGTCCTTGTGGGGCAGTCCGGTGATGCTGTCACTGATATTAAAGCAAGACTTGTGGTCGTAGGCGGCCGGGTTTCAGGAAATATATATGCCACTGAAAGGGTAATACTCCTCTCTACCGGAGATGTCAGAGGTAATGTTATTACTCCAAGCCTCATAATGGAAGAGGGCGTGAAATTCGAGGGGAACTGCGTTATCAATAAAAAGATAGAGGAGTAACCCGTGATAGAGATTCCGCGCACAGGACTTAAACAGCAGACAAGGGCCGACAGAAAACCGGCAAAAAAGGGGGGAATAGGGAGCACTTCTTCTTCTAAATTTTCATCTGAACTTGAGAGCAGGATAATTTCTGACGTACGGGTTGATATGGATGAACTGATCGGGGATCTGATGGAACAGGAGAAGAGATTTCTTGATATGCAGTCCCTGTATGAACTGGAAAAATATAAACTCCTTGTACGCGATATTCTGAAAATGATTCTTAACGAGGGATTCCAGACGCAGAAACTTGAACTGTCAGGAAGGGAAAAAAGACTCGGCAGAGCTGAGAAAACTATTGTAAAACAGATAGATGAAGGTCTGGTAAAGCTTTCTGCAATGATAACACGCTCCAGTGATGCTTTTGAACTGATGAAACAGATAGAGGAGATCCGGGGGCTGATTTTTGATCTAGTCTATTAAGTGATAATGCCTGAGGGTATAGCTTTGCATTATATATTTATCTAAAATTACAGCAGCATTCTCCAGATTTTTCTGTCTAATTATAAATGATTCCATTTATCCTGCTTTTTAAATTTTAAAAAATTTCCGGACTACGGCTGAACCGATATATGAGTTTTCACAAAATAAAGGGTCATCAGAACCAGTTAAAATATCTATCCCGTTTAAAAGAGAGCGGCTTAATACCACATGCGCTTCTTTTTACAGGTCAGCAGGGTATAGGGAAAAGGCTTATTGCAGATATATTTGCCGCTTCTGTTTTCTGTAAAGAAAAAGATTCACCCTGCGGAAAATGTCATTCATGCGTGCAGATGAAAGCCGGGTCGTATCCTGATTTTCTTGTGCTGGAAAGGGATGACAAGGGTAAGATCCCCGTGGGGGCGAGCGACAAAAGTCAGCAGGGATCTGTTCGCTGGATGATTGACAGGCTTACCAGGAGTTCGATTAACGGCAGATATGTTGTAATTGTTGATGGAGTTGAGACTATTTCAGAATCGGGTCAGAATGCCCTTCTGAAAACTGTTGAGGAACCCGGTTCAGATTCTCATATCATTTTAATAGCTGAGAGTAAATCCGGTATTCTCCCGACTATCGTTTCCAGGTGTATTGAGATTAACTTTAATCCGCTTTCGGTGTCAGATATTAATGATATAGTTGAAGAGAGGTTCCCTGACGGGGAGAATTCTTCTATGATATCATCAATCTGCGGAGGATCAGCTGATGTTGCGCTGCGCTTGTATGATGATAAGATTTTTGCCGGAATTATAGCAGCCGCAAAGGAGATTAAGGGTATCCTGAGGGGGAGAGGTACAGCGGGTAAAGCATTTGATTTTTCCGGAACAGCAGGACCGGCATTTGTTATTACTGTACTTATTAATCTCTATAGTTTTATGGTGCGTTCTCATATTACAGGGGAGGTTGTGATGTACCCTGATGATATAGCTCTTGATGAAGGTGAGGCTGAAAAAGCGGTTAAAATACTGCTTGCTATAAAAAAGGGGCTGAAAAATAATCTTAATGTTAATAGTATACTAAAAGGGATGCTATACTCGGTTTCAGAGATTAATTCGAGGGGTTTTCCTGACCCCGATTTTTCATGGCTTTTATAATATTTTTTTGAGGAGTTGTATGGAAGTATCAGCTGTTAAATTAAGGAATAGCTATCAGATATATTTTGTTGATACAAACGAGTTTTTTTTCAGGCAGAACTCTGACTGTATTGTTGAGATTGAACACGGTATTGATATGGGTAAGGTGGTGAAGATTAAGAGCTACCAGAAAAATCCTGAAATAACTGTGAATGGAAAAATTATCAGAAGGGCTACAGATGAGGATCTTAAAAAAGTTCCTGATCTTGAAGCTATTGAAAACAGGGCTTTTACTGTATGCAAGGAGAAAGCAAGGTCAAAGAAACTTGATATGAAGCTTGTTTCTGTTAAATGTCTTTTTGATAAAACAAAGATTATATTTTATTTTGTGGCTGATAACAGGATAGACTTCAGGGAGCTTGTGCGCGAGCTTGCTTCTGTTTTCAGAACAAGGATCGAGATGAGGCAGATTGGTGTGCGTGACGAGTCCCGTCTTGTGGGGGGGTATGGCCCCTGCGGTAAGCAGATGTGCTGCCTTTATCAGAGGGAGGAGTTTGAACCTGTTTCGATTAAAATGGCAAAGGAGCAGAGCCTTAATCTTAACTCAATGAAGATATCAGGGATGTGCGGAAGGCTTCTCTGTTGTCTCGGGTATGAGTATAATACATACAGGGAACTTAACGAAGGACTCCCTGATCTTGAAGCTGTGATCACCGCAGGTGATAAATCATATACTGTTATTTCTGTTAATACACTTAAAGAGTCTGTTACAATAAAAGATGGAGACAGATTTCTTGAAATAAAGAACAGGGATATGATTCAGAAAAACGGGAAGTATAAAATCAGAGATGAAGTTGTTGAAGATATTTTTAGGGTGGATGATGAAGCCGGAAAATAGTTTCAGCAGATTTACATAATGATTGTTTTTATTTTAGAGGGCAAAAGATGGACAGGACTTTTTACGTAACTACACCGATTTACTATGTTAATGCTGAACCGCATATAGGGCACGCTTATACAACAATTCTTGCGGATTTTATGACAAGGCTTAATACCCTCACCGGGAACGATTCGTATTTCCTTACAGGAACTGATGAGCATGGTGATAAGATTTTTGCTGCGGCTTCAGCGAATAATACAACACCGCAGGAATATGCGGACAGAATCAGCGGAAAGTTCAGGTCTGCCTGGGATGATATAGGGATTGAATATTCAGACTTTATAAGAACTACTGAACCACGGCATAAAAAAGTTGTCCAGATAATACTTCAGAAAATTTATGATAATGGTGATATTTATTTTGGAAGTTATGGCGGTAATTACTGTGTCGGGTGCGAGAGGTTCCTTACTGACAAGGAAATCGTGGATGGCAAATGCCCGGAACATAATAAAGCTCCGCAATTCATTGAAGAGAAAAATTATTTTTTTAAAATGAGTAAATATCAGGATTGGCTTATTGAACACATAAATAAGAACCCTGATTTTATACGACCCGAGAGATATAAAAATGAAGTGCTTTCAATGCTTAAGGGAGATGCCCTGGAGGACCTGTGTATTTCGCGCCCGGCCACGAGACTGACATGGGGAATTCCTCTTCCTTTTGATGATAAATTTGTAGCTTATGTCTGGTGTGACGCACTTATTAATTATGTAAGCGCAATAGGTTATCCCGATGATCCCAAGTTTAAAAAATTCTGGCCATCTGTTCAGCATATAACAGCAAAGGATATTGTGAAACCGCATGGTATTTTCTGGCCCACTATGCTTAAAGCCGCAGGTATTGAGCCATATGTTAGTCTTAACGTCCACGGCTACTGGAACATGGATGATGCCAAGATGTCAAAGAGCCTGGGGAATGTTGTAACTCCCCATGATCTTGTCAGTAAATACGGCAATGACCAGATAAGGTATTTCTTTCTCAGAGAGATGACATTCGGTCTTGATGCGAGATTCAATGAGGACGTTGTCATTGACAGAATAAACTATGATCTGGCCAACGACCTGGGAAACCTTGTTAACCGCACATTTAATATGGCAGGTAAATTTTTTGAAGGTAAAATTCCTGATTTCGGGAAAGTGAATCCGGGAAGAGATGAGATGCTTGCTGCTTTCGAAAAATCTGCTGCGGCATATATTGAGAATGCGTCAAAATTTCAGACAAGCATCGGAATTGAAAAACTCTGGGAATTCATCAGGTCTCTCAATAAATATGTTGATGAGCATAAGCCGTGGCAGCTTGCAAAAGAGGAAAAAAAAGAAGAGCTTGCATCTGTTATGCGAAATCTTCTTGAGGCTATATACAGCGTAGCGGTTCTGCTCTCACCTGTACTTATTACTATTTCTCCTAAGATAGTTTCAGCACTTAATATGAGTGAAATATCCGCAGATATTAAAGCGCTAACCGGTTTAAATAACCTGAAGGGAGGAACAACTATCGGTGATCCCGGAATTCTTTTCCCGAAGATGGAGAAGCCGAAATCTGAAGTAAAAGCTGAACCTGCAAAGGAAGTAAAAAAAGAGAAGGAAGCAGCAGGTCTCATTGAAATTACAGATTTCACCAGAGTTGATATCAGGGTTTCCGAAATTATTGAAGCTTCGAAAGTTGAAGGTTCAGACAAACTTCTTTATCTTAAGGTTAATTCGGGTCTTGACGAAAGATTTATTGTGGCTGGGATTGCGCAGGCTTATTCGCCTGAGGATGTAAAAGGTAAAAAGATACTGCTTGTGGCGAACCTTAAGCCTGCAAAAATCTTCGGCATTGAATCAAACGGTATGCTGCTTGCTGCGAAGAAGAGCAGTAAAGACAAACCGGTTGTTATTTTTGTTGATGATAATATTCCTATAGGGTCGAAGCTGGGTTAATATTATGTTTCTCGGGATATTGGCAGATACTCATAACGATATAGATTCATTCGAGAAGGCACTAGCTATCTTCAGGGAGAGGGGGATAAAGACACTTGTACATGCAGGTGATATCACCTCTCCAAGGATGCTTGAGTATCTTGTTGAATTTGACTGCTATATTGTCCTCGGTAATGGTGACCAGATAGATAAGGATGTAATAAACTGGAAAGCTTCAGTGCTGGGACTTCGTCCTGTTGAGGATACAGCGGAGTTTGAATATGGCGGCAAAAAGTTTATGGTATTCCATGGGAACAATGTCCCGTTATATAGACAGGCTGTGGCATCGGGGAAATATAATTATATTATAAAAGGGCATACCCATTATTTTGAAAATTACATATCAAACGAGTGTAGAATTATAAATCCCGGTGCAGTTTACAGACATGACGAATCTTCAATAGTAATACTGGACGTTGAGGCTGATAAAGTTGAAAAGATTGATATTGATGAGAACTGAAACTATTTAATCTTTTCAACTATCCTTTCAAAATCATCCAGCGAGTAGTAGCTTATTTCAATACGCCCCTTTCCGTTGCTGTGCTTTATCTCAACCTTTGTCCCTAACTTTGAAATGAGGTCATCTTCCATCTTTTTTATCTGCGAGCTCTTAGGCTGAACAGCCCTCTGGCTGCTGTCGTTACCTGCAGAAACAGTTTCCTTTGTTCCGTTGAGCATCGATTCCAGCGCGCGGACGGAGATTCCGTTTTCCACTACCTGGTTATAGACATTCATAAGTTTACGGTGATCTTCAATGGAGAGGAGAACTTTGGCGTGGCCCTGGGTTATTTTTCTGTCAATAAGCCCGTTCTGTACATCTTCAGGGAGATTCAGCAGACGGAGTGAATTTGTTATTGTGGTACGCTCTTTCCCCACTCTCTTTGCTACATCCTGCTGCTTAAGTTTAAATCTGTCTATAAGGAGTTTATATGCCCTGGCCTCCTCTATGGGGTTGAGGTCCGCTCTCTGAATGTTTTCAATGAGAGCCATGGTGAAGTTCTGCTCTTCGTCAGCTTCTATCACTATGGCCTTGATCTTTTTCATCTCATTGAGCTTGCATGCCCTGTATCTCCGCTCACCTGCTACTATGATGAACTGTCCGGCATTTTCACGCACAATGATAGGCATTATAAGGCCAACAGCCTTTATCGATTCAGCAAGACCTTCGATTTCAGTTTCGTCAAAAACTGTGCGGGGCTGGTCAGGATTCGGCAGGATTCTGCTAAGTTCGATCTCCCTTATCCTGTTTTTATCTTCCACTACTATGTTTTCAATCTCAGCGGCAGGAGTTGGAGATGTGGATATTATGGCGCCCAGCCCTTTGCCTAAAGCCTTTTTAGTCATTATTTAGTACCTCTTCTGCCAGTTTTTCGTAAGATACGCTCCCCGGGCAGGTTTTATCGTAAAGCCCTATCGGTTTCCCGAATGAAGGGGCTTCTGAAAGTTTTACGTTTCTCGGAATTATTGAGTTAAATACCTTGTTCTGAAAATATTCCCTTACATCAGAGACAACCTGCTGTGACAGGTTTGTCCTTGGATCGTACATGGTGAGAACAACTCCCTCAATTTTAAGCGCTTTGTTAAGATTCTCCTGCACCATCACAATGATGCGGAGCAGCTGGTTGATACCTTCAAGGGCATAATATTCGCATTGCAGGGGTATGAGCACTGAATCCGCAGCCACAAGGCTGTTAAGTGTCAGAATCCCCAGTGATGGCGGACAGTCAATGAATATATAATCGTAATGATTTTTTATGGCTCCCAGTTTTTTCTTCAGAATAAATTCTTTCTCTTCAGTATCAAGGAGGTCAACCTGTGCTCCTGAAAGGTGAATATTTGAAGGGATTATTGAAAGTCCTTCAATTTCGGTTTTGAAAATGGCCTCTTCAATGGGGATCTCGTCAATAAGGACTTCATACAGGGTTGTCCCCATCTCCTCAGCATTAATCCCTATGCCGAAACCGGCGTTACCCTGGGGATCTATATCTATAATCAGGACTCTCTTCCCCTTTTCAGCAAGAAAAGCAGCCACGTTGACTGTGGTGGTAGTTTTACCAACTCCACCCTTCTGATTGGAAACGGATATAATTTTACCCATTTATAAATACCCCTTTTTTTACATGTAAGGATTTAATTGCCGGATCTTTTTGAATTTTACTACAAGTATATTGTATGAAAAAAAGTAAAACAGAATCTGTAAATAAAAAAATGGGCGCAGATTATTATTTTAACCTTGAAATAAGCACTTTAATAAAAGCGGCAAGAAAGAGTATCCCGATTGCGTAGAGGATATATTTTCCGATTTTAACAATTTGCGGTGAAATTTCAGCTCCCCTGGCTGAAACTATGGCAAACATCTTCCATCTCTCACTTCCCCCGGGGAAAACTTCGATAAAACAGTAATCATCTTTCGATGATTTCAGCGTATAACTCTGTTCTTTTTCATAAATCTCCCTGGATATAATGAGCCTGTTGGCGCTGTCATAAATTTCGTACATGAATGGAGAGCCGTCTGAAAGAAAATAGAAGGTGTTTGTGCCGACTTCGAGATTGAAGTAGTACCTTCTCGATGTTTCACCGCCGAAAAAAGCGTCTGTTATTCTGTTTCTCACATCCTGGGAGTGTGACCTTGCAAGTTCAACAGCTTTTTTAAGTACAGTGTTTCCGGCTATCCTGTAGATATTAAAGCGTTTAAATTCGCTGTATGCAGTGCTGTAATAACTTGTATATATGATCTCCCCGTAACCGTCTTTTATAAGCACACTGATGGGGCCCGATTTATCACCTTTTGGTGTGCTGAATCCTGATTCAGATAGAATCTCTGCGTTATCAACATGTTTGAGAGCAACCCACCCGGGATATTCCATATAGAGATAGGCTTTTCTCTTCATACTGAACATTGCGAGATCGCCCCTGACATCCGCCTCTATCCGTCCAGGTATACCCATGTACGGGAAATCATAAAAAAATTCAAAATTATTATAACCGGCTGCCATCTGCTTGTATGAATAACCTGAAAAATAGGCAGAGCCCCCTCTTTTAATATAATCCCGGAGGTTTTTACCGAATTCTTTTTCATCCAGTTCAAAGAAATTTTTTGCAAGTTTTACTGATGTAATCTCCTTACCCTGCCAGTTTATATCAAGATTATCTTCGTAGTTTGACTCGATTCCTGAAGGGAAAAAGATTGAACTGTATTTTGAGAAAACATCTTTATTCGAAAGTTCCCTGAACTCTATCAGATCATACTGAATGTTGTAGTTGGAGAGCACAAGTTCAATGTTGTCATACCTGCTTTTAACCACAGCAATTTTCCCCTCTGATTGGAGATAAATTGAGAATGGCAGAAGCAGCATCGGCAGCAGAATCAGAAGTGTCAGGGGAAGATTGTTTTTTATCATTCTGAGGATTTTCTTTATGTTATAGAGGGAGTCAAGAAAAAAAGGGGTTTAGCTGTTGACAAAACAATTGAACACATGAACAATGGTTCATATGCTCAATTAAAAGGAGACAAAATGCCCTCTGAAAAAATAAAACCATTCAAGGATGAAGCTTTTTATGAGCTTGCTGAGTTTTTTAAAATTTTCGGAGATCCGGCCAGGCTCAGGATACTGACAGTTCTTCAGCCGGGTAATATAAGCGTTACAGATCTTGCGGAGCGGATTAACATGAGCCAGTCAGCAGTGTCGCATCAGCTCCGGATTCTGAAACAGGCGCGGGTTGTCAGGGTCAGGAGAGAGGGGAAAAATTCATTTTATTCACTGGATGATGAACATATTGATTTAATCTTAAAGCTCGGCATGGAGCATATTCTGGAAGCAGAGGTATAATATATGGGCGCACATGATAATTGCAGTCATAATCATCAGCATGATCATAATCACGGGCATGAGCAACCTGACGGGACGCAGTTAATTTCCGGTGTACATCACCATGATCACAGGGATTTCGGGAGCGGGGGGAGACTTCTTCTTGTAATTATTTTCAATATGATAATAACAGCTGCGGAGTATATCGGGGGTATTATCTCCGGGAGTTTAGCCCTTATATCTGATGCAGGGCATAATTTTTCAGATGTTCTTGCTCTGTGCTTAGGTTACGCGGGGGAGAAAATTTCAGGGCGGGAGAAGAGCGGAGCTTATACTTTCGGTTTTAAAAGATTTGAAGTGCTTGCTGCTCTTATCAATGCACTGACTCTTGTTGTAATAGGGATATATATTTTTTATGAGTCAGTAGAGAGGTTTCTGAATCCTGCAACAGTGGATTTTTCAATTATGCTCCCTGTGGCGGTTATAGGACTTCTGGGGAATCTCATTTCGATTTTTGTTCTGAGGGGCGGTGGTCATAGTATTAATATCAGGGCTGCTTTTCTGCATCTGTTGTTTGATGCAGTTTCGTCTGTTGCTGTTATTTTTGCTGCTGTTCTTATCTATTTTACTTCAAATTACTGGATAGATATAGTAATAAGCTTTTTCATCGCGGTTATGATTATCTGGAGCGCAATGAGTATACTGAAAGAGTCGTTTCGCATTTTTCTTCAGGGGGTTCCGGGTCATCTTGATTCTGATGAGATATACAGGGAGATTCTGAGCGTGGAGGGTGTTGAGAGTATTCACGGTCTTCATGTCTGGTCTATCAATTCGAGAGAGGTTTTTCTCTCCTGCCATATAAGGATGGAGGAATATTTTTCCGGGATATCAGACTCAGTGATACAGGGTGTCAATGATATGCTTCTGCATAGGTTCGGGATAGGTCATACTACTATTCAGGTGGAGGTTGGTGATTTCTGCGGGGGGCACAGGGGGGAATGCTGTAATTGAAATTTTATATATCAGTAACATCAAATAAAAGCAAGGGGTTGCAACCCCTTGCTTTTATTTGATAATTATTATTCCGCCTTCTGACCGCATTCACAGTCAGGTGAATCACATGTGCAAATACCCATGGGGACATAAGCCGGGCAGTATCCGATGTATGCTGAGACCCACATTGCAAGACCAAGCACCAGAAGTATTACTGTGCCCACAGGACCTGGCTCAAGAATTATGATATTCAATAAAAATGAAGTTCCAACCATGAACCTTATGAACTTATCTGCGCTTCCGACGTTCTGTTTCATATTATTCTCCTTATAAAAAAATAAACTGGCTTTAGTTGATATATTCAAAATAATATTGATAAGTAAAGGAAAATTTTATTATTGACACATGTTTTTACTGAGATTTTTTGATAATAGCATTTTACGATATTATTAAAACCTCGGCTGGTCATTTCGAATAAGCGCCAGCGATTGAGAAATCTGTTTTTGCGCTTAATCCGGAATTTCTCACATTCCTTCGAAATGGCAGAGAATTAATCATTTCGTCTTTTGTTATAATTTAAATAATTATTTATCCGGGTGATATTTATGGCAAGAGTACTTTCGGGAATACAGCCTTCGGGCAATCTTCATATAGGGAACTATTTCGGTATGATGAAACCGATGATAGAAAGTCAGGATAAGAATGATCTTTTCTGTTTTCTGGTGAACTACCACGCGATGACAAGTCTTCATGACGGGGCTGAGCTGAGGAAAAAT
Source organism: Spirochaetia bacterium UBA5763 (assembly GCA_002418835.1). Classification (GTDB taxonomy): domain Bacteria; phylum Spirochaetota; class UBA4802; order UBA4802; family UBA5550; genus UBA5550. Next base: position 296,123 of record DIEX01000018.1, read on the forward strand.
ACAATTGAGGCAGCGATAGATTTTCTTGCCCTTGGACTCGATCCTGATAAATGCCATTTCTGGGTGCAGTCCGAAATTCCTGAAGTTGTTGAACTTTCATGGATCCTCTCCTGCCATACATCAATGGGACTCCTTGAAAGGAGCCACAGCTACAAAGACAAAACAGCCCGCGGACTAATCCCGACTGCAGGTCTTTTTACATATCCGGTTCTTATGGCAGCTGATATTCTGCTTTTTAATGCAGACATTGTTCCAGTGGGTAAGGACCAGAAGCAGCATCTTGAGATTACACGGGATATAGCGGAGAGGTTCAATAATACCTTCGGAGAGATATTTGTGCTCCCTGAGCCGCAGATATCAGAGGATCTTGCTGTTATCCCCGGTGTTGACGGTCAGAAGATGTCGAAGAGCTACGGCAATGCGCTGGAGATATTCGAAAGCGAAGGGTCTCTGAAAAAAAAGGTGATGAAGATTGTAACGGATTCAACACCGGTCGAAGATCCGAAAGACCCTAATACGTGCAACGTTTTTTCCCTGTATAAACTCTTCGCGGATGAATCTCAGCTTGCTGACGCAAGAGAGCGCTACCTCAAAGGTGGAACAGGCTATGGCCAGTTCAAGAAGGAGCTCCTTGAAGTTATTATTGAATACTTCCGTCCCTACAGAGAGAAACGGAAGATGTATGAAAATGATCATGAAGAGGTGCGCAGGATTTTAAGGAAGGGTGCTGATAAAACAAGAATTGAGGCTATGAAAGTACTAACTAAAGTAAGGGGAGCAGTGGGGATCAACTACTGATCCACGCGCTGCTCAAGTTTTTCAATAAAGTCCTTCATGTGCTGAGGGATATCCAGCGAAAATTCCATCCTCTCTCCGCTGACCGGATGTGTGAATGCAAGGTGTGTTGATGCCAGTAGAAGATAGGGCACTCTGTGTTTCTCCCACTTTTTTGAATATATCTGGTCGCCTATTACAGGGTTCCCCATTGATGAGAGGTGGACTCTGATCTGATGAGTCCTCCCTGTATAGATTCTAACTTCAAGCATAGTGAAGGTTCCCACGGGTGTGTGCCAGAGCTTCGAGATTGTATATTCAGTGACGGCTTCCCGTCCGTCCTCTGTTATGCTCATCTTCTGCCTGTATTTTTTATGGCGAGCAATGGGCTTTTCAATTACAGCATGATCCTTAACCGGTTTCCCTATGACTATTGCCGCATAACGCTTGTCAATTTTTCGTGAAGAGAACTGCTCTACAAGGCTTGCATAAGCCTCGTCTGTCTTGGCAATCACCATGAGCCCTGCGGTGTCTCGGTCGAGTCTGTGGACAATTCCTGGCCTGAATTCATCTCCCGCTGTAGAGAGCTTTTTTATATGAAAAAGCAGTGCGTTTACCAGTGTGCTCTCATAATTACCGGGGCCCTGGTGAACAACAAGACCGGGCTGTTTGTTTATCACTGCGATTGAATCATCTTCATAAATTATGTTAAGCGGAATATCCTCGGGGTAGGGGAGCCTGACATCCTCTTCCGGGAAAGAGATAGATATCTCATCATCTGTTTTCACTTTGTAGTTTGCCCTGGTCGATTTACCATTAACAAGAATATGATCAACCTTTATCAGTCTCTGGATTAAGCTCCGTGAAATCTGTGATTCCAGAGATGAGGCAAGAAACCGGTCGATTCTCTCAAGATCATATTCTTCCGGGACTGTGACGTATATAGTATTTTCGCTCATTTGCTCTCCTTATTTTTAAGTCACTGTAACTTTATGTAATATGCTGACAATAATTTTATTATAGACTTTTTTCATAATGCAAACAATAATTAGATCAGTGAGGAACCATGATTAACCTGGATTATTTCAGGGGAAAGTCCGGAAGGATAATCCCTTATATTGCGACACTTTACTATATTGAGATCATATACCTGATGTTTGTTCTGAATTTTATGCTTGGTAAAATTCCGGCTGTTACGGCTGGAATTACCCTTGCTGTTTTTTTAAGCTTTCAGATTGTTGCGCTCTTCAGCAGGAGAGACCTGAGCAGAAAGATACAGCTTTTTTTTATGGATATTCATTTTGCCTATTCAGTTGCATTCATTTTCAGCAGAATTACTGCTGATTTTGCCCTATCCGGAGGGGATATGGCAATGACATTCTTCAGGGGAATGGCAGCACTCATTGAGCTGCCTATGATAATTATTCTCACTGATGAATTTATAATCAACAGGTACAGGTAGCAGGAGATTGATTCTCAGAAACCGAGAAAAAAGCCGTTGTTACCTGCGGCAAGCTCCCGAAGAAATTTCACGGCAGTTGTGTTTGAGTTGTTGCGGAATTCCTGCCCTATACCAACAGTGAATATTTTTTTATCTGTATTGTTCATTTTTCTGATATTTGAGAGAAACTGATCCAGTGTCAGTATTTTTTTTCTGAGCACATCAGGCTCTCCATCACTGAAAAGAATTATCCCTTCGGCAGCCGTATATCTTTTTGAACTAAGGACAAATTCAATAGCTTCTTTCGTGGGAGTGTCATGATAAGCTTTCATACAAGATATTTTTCTGTAAAAATAGTATTTGTCATCATCAGTTAAGAGAGGTTTCAGTTCACCTTCGAAAAAACCGTATTTGAAACAAACCAGATTATCATTGTCATAAGCTTCATCCCTTCTTTCGTACGAGAAGCATTTTGGATCAATCTCAGGTTTTATTATAAATCCTTTACAAGCATCTGAGTCTATATTTTCTCTGAAACCCGGGAAGAAAACTATATCAATTTTATAATCCTGATCCATCGATGCAATATACATTTTAATTGCAGCTTTCACCTGTGAGATGCGGTCTTCGTGATCTTCATTTCTGTCAGAAGCCATACTTCCTGATAAATCCACAACCATTACCACGGATTTAGGAATCTTAAATGCCATTACACCTTTCTCCTGGGGCGAAAGGGTAAAATCGAGTTTAACTTTTTTTATCGATTCAAGAGTGGTATTAATTTCATTTATATTATTGCGGATCTGTGAAGCTACTGAAACAATTTTTTCAAATGTTGTATTTCTGTCCGGCTTTTCTTTTTTCAGCTCATCCTGTGTTTTAATAAGTTCATCTTTTGTCATTACAAGTTCAGACGTAGTAGTCATAAGTTCAGATTTAAGATCCTGGCATGATTCACTCTCTGTCCCGATTTTCTGTGTGAGAAGAACTACCATTATCACCATGACAGCACCAAGTGCACCGGTCATTACATCCAGCATGGACAGATTGAATATATTGTAATTCCTGTCAAATTTTCTCATCGATTAAATCTCCGGAGACCGGTCTTTCTTTAGTGAAAGTCTGTTGATGAAATTATTCAGGACATACCTGGCACTGTTGTTAAGCGCTTCTTCTTCATGCTTCTGCACTAGATGGATCAGAAAAACCAGAATGGCGGTGTGAATAAGAGCAATGATTGTTGTACCGAAAGCAAAACCAAGATCATACGTAAGGGATCTGAACTGAGTAACTTTATCCATGTGTGCGCCCATGAATTTTATAATGTCCAGTTTACTCAGGGCAGCGGAAATTCCAACAACTGTACCGATGAATCCGAAGGTTGGTATAGCCCATATTATATATTTGAGAAAGGAATACTTCAATTCAAGTCTGTGTATCTGTAGATCCAGTATACTGTTAAGAACAGAGAGTGTATCACTGACTGAGTGAGAGTTGAGATACTGTATGGCGCATGTATTTATAAGATCCGGAAGAAATGCATCAGCACGTACAGTAACATTGTTGACGTTGGATCTGATGGCATCGATCTCACTGTCTTTTCCGAATGTTATATTCTCGTCTTCAGGAAGGAATCCGGACATTTTAAGAAAAACATTCTCCTCATAACTGCTTAGCCATCTGACCCATATCTGACCAAGGCCAATGAAAAGAAATATGTTCATAAGATTCTGAAGAGTGAACGGATAATGTCCGGCGCTCTGATAGCCAAGTATTAATTCACCTATTGAAGTATTTCCGGCGAACACTGAAAGTATTGTGATTAGAAATATACATGATAATACTGATATAATCAGAGCCAGCCAGCTTCTTCTGGAATAATTCATTTATTAAGCCTCCACTTGTTTACTAACGGCGCGGTACGCATCGGCCCGCGCTGTCATAATCATAACCTTCATCGCAGGCGCATTTTTTACTGTTTTTAAGCCATATTTCATTTTTTCCTCGGCACCTTTTTACACATACAAATTCATGAGGGCCCTCTTTCAGTGTAACCTTTTTTTCATCCTCGCCGCATCCGGAGATACATGCACCTGAAAAATTTATTATTTTGCACGGTTCGCATGCATCGGTTTTATTATTCAGAAAATAACCTTTTATGCATACACAGGCATTTTTTCCTGAATTCCATGTTTCACCTACTCTGCAGATACATTCACCGTCACTATTGATTACGCCTCTTCGTGCGGTACATTTTTCTTTCCAGAGAGAACGTGTCCTGGATTCCTGTTCATTTCCTTTTTCAAGTGAAATTTTTTCTTCAGTAAGACGCTTGAATTCTTTATCAAGCTGGAGCTGTTTCGCTTTAATCTTGTTCTCTTCTTCCTCTCTTTCTTTCCCTTCAAGTGCTGTTTTAATGATCTCTTTTGCTTTATTCAGGTCGGACTGATTTTGCTGAAGCTGTCTGTCTTTTTCATTAAGCTTCTGCCGTGCTTGATTCAGTTCTTCTTTTGCTCCGTCAAGCCTGATTTTAACATTATCAAGCGATGTCAGAGCAGTTTCAAGTTCACCTTTTGTACTGGAGAGGGAATTCTGGAGATGTGAGATTTCATTTTTAGTGGTGCTGAGTTCAGTTTTTATAGTATTTAATTCATTTTCAGTATTACTTAATTTTCCCCTTGTCTGTTCGAGATCTCTTTCAGTCTGTGACAGCCGGCCTCTGGTTTCATCAAGACCGCTTTTTAAATCAGTTATTTCACCCTTAAGCATCTGGCTCTGTTTCACGGCATGCTGTCTTTTTTCATAAAGATCTTCTCCACGTGAAAAACTGTATGTAACAGCAATACCCCATTGAACCTCGGTATGAAGCGGTTCATTAAGTACTATTGCCGGCGCGCCATATATAGTAAAAAGCACCGGATAGTGATCAAGAGGCATGGTTAAACCGAGTGGGAAGCGTGTAATATATTCGGGATCATTATCAACAAAAGATACCATGAATCCGGCCCCTATAGTGAAATACAGATTCCATGTGGCGGCATGAAACATGCTGAATGGCTGGTACGTCATATCTATTCCGAAGAGCGGTTCATAGTCGAGACTGAATCCTGATATGGCCTGTATCCCGAATCGGTCGGTGAACCAGTATCTCATGAATAATCCGCTTGGAATACCGAGGACACCCCCTACATCAAGGCCTGTTTTGTCAGAAGAATAGGATGGAGCGTAATTATCCTGTGTAACAGTATCACCATATCCATCTGAGCCGGAAATCAGTGCACCGGGAAGAAAAAGGAATATTAAAGTAAGGGAGAGAATTTTATTTTTCATTAATCTTTATCCTCGTTCTGCAGAAAAATTACAGTGGAAAAGTTCTGCGGAAGTTTCTGATTAAATACTCTGGACTGCTGCCGGAATCCGTTCATAGAGTTTTGTATCTATAAAAAGATTAACAAGATCCGGATCAAGTTTATTCCGGTCTGCCTCCTCCTTTAATATTATGAGAACTTTATCAAGTGGAACTGATTTTTTATACGGCCTGTCCTGTGCAGTGAGGGCATCGTAGATGTCTGCTATGGCCATCATTCTCGATTGAAGAGATGTTGCTTCACGTCCATTAAGCCTGTCAGGGTATCCGGTCCCGTCCAGTTTTTCATGATGGCGGAGTGCAATCTCCGGAATGTTTTTGTATTCCGGGGGCCATGGGATTTTACTTACAAACTTATATGTCTCAATTACATGGCTTTCAATCTCAATACGTTCCTGCTCGTTGAGGCTCCCTCTCTTTATCCTGAGGTTTATCCTGTCAAGGTCAGTGAGTATGTCGAGGCTGTTCCCGGTAATATCGGTGCATTCAATATCTGCGATCTCGTCAAGTATTCCGGACAGAACAGAATCAGGGTCGAGGTCGGTTATAGTCGGTTCATTGAGCCTGATGAGCTGTTCTTTCATCTCTGTTACGCGGGTGAGTTTTTTTATCTTTTCCTCATGAGTTGCTGACAGAGTTTCATTGGAAGGTCTGTTGGATGCCAGGCTTTCTCTTATTATATCCATCTCTTTCGCGAAAAATTTAAGCTCAATATAGCGATAGAGATAGTCGAGACGGAGTTTCAGATTTTCAAGATCCTTGGGATAGAGTTTTTTTGCTTTTTTAAATATGTTCAGGTCTATGTAAACCTTGCCGAAATCATGGAGGAGCGCGGCAAATTCCAGTTCTTTTATATCTGTTTCAGTGAATTTATATTTACCGAGATATCCTTTATCAACACTGTTTACAGCCATGGCCATCTCTTTGCATATAAGTGCGACCCGGAAAGAGTGACCGGATGTTGCAGGGTCCCGTGATTCTATTGCGGTTACCGACGCTTTGACAAATTCTTCGAACTGCATCTGTATCTGGTTTATAAGCCTGTTGTTTTCAATTGCAATAGCTGCCTGTCCGGCTATTGCCTCAAGCAGTGAATTATAGCGATCATCAAAAGTTACCACATAGCGATCAAAGTCCGCTTCTGTTTCGAGTTTTATCTCAAAAGCTTCATTTTCATATTTTCTGATCCCGGATAGATCCTCTTTGCTGTTAATCAGCTGGATGACGCCAATTATCTGGTCAAGGTGATTTTTCATCGGGACAACAAGCATGGAGCGGCTTATGTAGCTGTGCTGTCTGTCAAAATATGGATTGAATGAATATGGAGCAAGTGCATCAATCATGTATGCGTTCGGCAGATTAAGTACCTCACCTGTTACAGCCACATATCCTGATATCGATTTGTTGTTCATCTCCATGACAAATTCCTCAAGAGGGATCTCCCTTGAGAAAGTGTGAGAGTATTTGAACCTAAGTCTTTTCCTGCTGTTTTCATCCTCTTCAACAAGATATATACTGCCGCCGTCGGCCCCGGTTATTTTTTTGCTGAGATACAGAATAAGACGCAGGAGTTTCTCCATGTCTTTCTCACCGGAGAGTGACTTACCGATATTGATGAGATCCTCCTGGTCTCTCTGTGCGTCGATAAGTTTTGCGTAGTACCAGTTTTTTTTCTGCTCATTCTGAAAATGCTTTTCTATTATTGAAAAAGATTTCTCTATTATAAAACGGATTTTTGATTGAGATGTTTTTTCATCGATGAAATCGCTGATATGATACAGGCGATCAAGATTATGATCAGGAAGCGAGCTGTCATCGCCGACGAGAAGCATCTGGTAGAAAATTTTTGAATAATCAATAAGATTCATATGCCTGTAAACTGTTTCATACCTGTTTATAGGTATGACTATAAGGCAAAGCAGCGTGGTGTTCTCAGATTCAAGGATAATTGAATCTATAGTTTTTTCAACATTCCCTGTTACTGTAATGGTAATCCCTGTGTCTGCCGGGAGTGAAATATTCTCTGAAAGCTCTTCAGCTACAAGGATTTTTTTTATTACATTTTTCTTATCGCCACGCATAAACATCATTTCCCCGTTAATTCTTTAACAATAATAACTCTAAAACAGCAATTAAACAATTTTTTATTATAATAATTCGATTGTTTATTAATGCAACTAATAATTCAATTTTGAGTGTTAAAATCAAAATGTTTTGCTGACTGCATGTTCAGAAATTTCCGGAGGAGATTAATGAACATGCAGTATGATGCAGGGTTCCTATGCTTAAGGGGAAAATTTTCAACACACTGGATCCTGATAAAAGAGCATTAAGCTACTCGCAGGCGGCCTCTTTCAGCATTGTTATATTAGCCTCACCGGGTGGTACCATGGGGTAGACATTGTATTCAGTATCAATATGCATATTCAGAAGTATCGGCCCCTTTTCATTAAGATAATCTTCAGGCCTGAAAGAACCGTGCATCCCTGCCTCGATGCTGACACTTCGTATACCGAAGTGGTGTGCAATTCCGGTGAAATCAGTATAAGAGCTGAACTTCGTTGCGAAATAATTTTTGTCATAGAAAAGTTCCTGCTGCTGCCGCACAAGTCCAAGCTGTCCGTTGTTCATGAGTACAATTTTCAGATTGAGATTAAGATCGGAGAGAGTTGCAAGTTCCTGAATATTCATCAGTATGGAGCCATCTCCGGTAAAGCAGATAACCTCTTTGTCAGGATTTGCATACGCAGCGCCGATTGCAGCAGGAAGGCCGAAACCCATTGTACCCAGTCCCCCTGATGTGAGGAAGCTTCTACCTCTTGCAAACGGATAGTTCCGTGCTACCCACATCTGGTGCTGGCCAACATCTGTTGTAATGATTGCGTCAGGTGAAGCTGCTGCCGCAATTTTTTTTATTATGCTCACAGGGTGGTTCGGGAGATACGCGGGGGACCTGTCGTTTCCTGCTTTAACCATGTTTACTGTTGTGAGCCATTCCCTTCTTTCTTTGCGTTCAATATGGGGGAGCATATGAGTCAGTATAGACTTAGCATCTCCGCTTATCGGTATTCTGCTTTTCCTTATCTTGTTGATCTCCGAAGGGTCAATATCGATATGTATAAGAGAACTTTTACCGGCAAACCCGGCGAGCTTCCCTGTTGTCCTGTCTCCGAACCTGGCGCCGATACATATAATAAGATCAGCATCATTTACCAGTAGGTTTGTGCTCAGATTTCCGTGCATCCCCAGCAGTCCCAGGTAGAGATCGCTGTCATGTCTCATAGCGCTGAGCCCCATGAGTGATACGGCCACAGGTATGTTACCCGTTAGGGCAAGTTCTTCAAGTTCGTTAAAGGCTCCTGAAGCAATAACTCCGCCCCCTGCATAAATTACAGGTTTACGGGCCCTGTTAATCATTTTTGCAGCGTCAATTATCGACCTGATATCAGGTTCAGGCATTTTCGGGGAGGTATAATTACTTTCAGCCTCAAATTCAATTTCCTGAATCTGTATATCTTTCGGCACATCGATAACAACAGGTCCCGGTCTTCCGGAAACAGCAACACGGAAAGCCTCTGCCATAACACGGGGGAGTTCAGCGGTATTTTTAACAAGATATGAGTGCTTTGCAATGGGGAAGGTGAGGCCGTATGTATTAACCTCCTGAAACGCGTCTGTTCCTATCAGGGGGAGAGCAACCTGCCCTGTTATTGCGATAATCGGGACTGAGTCCAGGTTTGCATCAGCTATTGCCGTAAGGAGGTTCATGACGCCGGGACCGGATGTAGCCATAACAACTGCCGGTTTACCTGTTGATCTCGCCATACCCTGTGCGATAAAGCCGGCCCCCTGCTCATGACGCGCCAGTATATGGGTTATGCCGCTTCGGGACATTTCGCTGTATATAGGGAGATTAGCGCTTCCTGGAATCCCTGTGACTGCTTTAATTCCCTGTTCCAGAAGGGACTTAATGATAATTTGTGCTCCATTCATCTTCATATCAGGCTCCTTTATTTTTTTTGAAATAAAAAAAGCCCCTGCCGGTTTGCACCGGCAGGGGCTTTGCTTTTATTGTATTATTGCTATTACCCTATGGCGCAAACCTGTATGTATCTGCACAGACGACCACGACCACGATGTTCACGAGGTTTAAAGCTAAAAGTGATGTCTGTATAAGTTTTTTCATATAGATTTTCCGCTTCGGTTGCAAAGAATAAAAGTAATATCCTGATTCATGTCAATTTTTTTTTATTTATCCTGAAGTTTTTTTATCAATTTTTCCCTTTAAAAATATTTCTCACTGTATCCATAAAGTCTGAAGGGAGAATCACAACTTTGCTTGACTGGGAATCACTGATTTTCATAAGGCCCTTAACATACTCCTGACCGAGAAGATATATCAGGGGATCCCCCCCTGTTGATTTTAATGAAGTTGCAACTGACTCAATTGCGTTTGCCTCGGCCTGCGCCAGTCTCTCCCTGGCTTCAGCATCACGGAGGGCAGATTCTTTCCTCGCCTCTGCTTCAAGAATCTGCGCACGCTTGAATCCTTCCGCCTTCTTCTCCTGGGCTTCTCTCTGAGCTTCTGCTTCAAGTACAGTGGCCCGGCGCTCCCTCTCCGCTTTCATCTGGAGTGTCATAGCTTTCAGAAGATCTTCCGGCGGTACTATGTCTTTAATTTCAACACGGGTAATTTTTGCACCCCAGGAGTCTGTTGCCTGATCAAGTATATGAAGGAGCTCCATATTGATCTTGTCCCGTGAGGAGAGAGACTGGTCTAATGACATCTTACCCATGATTGAACGGAGACTTGTGAGTGCCAGGTTGCTTATTGCAAGCTGAAGGTTCTCGATTCCGTAGTAAGCTTTATACGGATCAAGTATCTTATAGAACACAACTCCGTCAACTTTAACAGAGGCATTATCCTCGGATATTATACCCTGCGGCGGAAGATCCATTACCTGCTCCCTTATATCAATTTTTTGTGAAACACGGGAGAATATGGGATTTATAAGATTAAGCCCGGGATTAAGAGTTTTTGCATATTTACCGAAACGCTCAACAAGCCAGTTTTCAGCCTGGGGGACAATGCGCACCCCTTTAAGAATGAGAAATACCGCGAGTATTGCAACTGCCAGTACAAAATAATTCATTACTACCTCCCTTCACCTTTTTTAACTATAAGTTTTATTCCGCTGGCCTCAAGGACCTGGATTTCATCATTAATTTCTATTACACCGGATGATTCAGCCTTCCACCTGGTGAGTCCGTGGTATGTCTCGTATAATTCAACCTCTCCCGGTTTCCCCGGTTCAATACGGGAGATGCATTTCCCCCGTAGTTTAAAGAGTGTGGGGTCACGCTGATCGTCTTCGGTATCGGGATGGAACTTTTTTTTAAGCACACCGAACCACAGAGCTAAAAAGAGAATTGATGAAGCAAAGAAAATGAGCCACTGAATCGCCTCAGATTCAATTATACCTGTAAAGCTGAGAAGCGCTGTAAGAGCTGCCCCCAGTCCGAACCAGAATATAATGAAGCCTGGAGCAACTATTTCCACAGCCATCAGGATTACACCCACAGCAAGCCATATAAGCGGTGTCATGAATACCTCCGATAATTATATAAAATTATATATTCTCTGCTGATAAGTCAAGAGTATTGATACTTATTAAGTGTAACATTTTAGAGTCGGATTTCATCAGATTTTATCTTGACTATCCCCTCTGCTGAAATGTGATTGACCAGAATATAATAAATTGCGGTGCGGGTAATTCCGGATTTAATTATCCGGGCAGGGCAGATAATTACAGTATCGCCAGGGGAAGCTATGTCAGGTTCATTGCGTAATACTCTTTCCGGATTTCAGCGTTATGCTGTAATAGCAGCTTATGCTGCATTTATTGCTGTCGGCCTGGGGATTGGTATCTGGTTCAACTGGGTGATCATCGGGCAGATAGGGATTAACAGATTTATAGGGTATATTCTGATTCTTGTTTTATGCTCCGGCTGCTGCATAGTGTGCCATGAGATACTCAGCAGGGATGAAGCGGGAGAAGCCCGCAGGTAGACTCCGGCTATGGATTCTTTTGTCTCTATAATATTCTTGACATCTGTCTCAATGTGAGCTGATAATCGGCCTTCTGAAAACCGGGGGAGCGGGTGAACATGCCTTTAAAAAAAGATGAGATAGATGAACTTGTCCGTAAACTGAGGGAGAGGTATAAGGAGTACTCAGAAAAACATAACCGCACATGGTTTGATGCAGAGGCATTTGACCAGCGGCTCTCCCACGCAATCAGGAGCAGGATGAATATGGAAGGGTTCATACTTGCCGAGATATCAAACTTCGAACAGCTGAAAGAACGTTACGATAAAAGAAAGAAGGATAAAGAGAATTCTTTCTCGAAAGAGGTCAGCAGAATCATTGAGGAGAACACAGCAAGGATTAAAAAATATCCCTCGATTTTATTTCATCCCCGTTGCGACATGGAGATATCTCATTTTTACGGCGCGCTTTCTTACCTCACTCTTGATCTTTTCCCGATCTTCTGGTTACTTGCAAATGACGGTTCAATTAAAAATATGGTAAACAGCATTGAAGAGAGGCTTGCTTACCTTGCTGTTCAGCGCGGAGAGAGACAGCCCGGCAGGATAGCTGATCATATACTTATGATGAACAGGCCCGGAGTAAAGGATATTGAGATAGAAAAGGACAGGAACGATTATCTGAAGGAGGGCGCTTTTATGCTCCACGAGGTGATTGAATTCTGCGATAGCCTGATGCAGGTAAAAAACGAGCAGTGGAACTATCCCATACAGTTCAGGAAACTTTTTATTGAAGAGGATCGCAGGAAGAGGGTTTTTGCTAATTTCCGTGATATGACAGGTTACGGCGCAATTATAAAAATCAGGGACTTTGCGGCTGAAGTAATCGAGGATTTCCGGCTTGCGGCCTTCAAAAAAAATGCTTAAATTTTTTTAATACAGATCAGGGTGATGTCGTCGTTCTGCGGCCTGTATCCGTTGAATTCGTATAGGTTTCCCAGCGCATGATGCAGTAACTCTGAAGAACTGAAACTCTCTGTACCGCTGAGACTTTCGATGAGCCTGTTTACTCCGTACATCTCCTGGTAGTCTGTTGAATGCTCTTCAATTATACCGTCAGTATAAAGAAGCAGCAAATCCCCTGCTGACAGCCTGATTATCTCCTCCCTGTATATCTCATCGCTGAACAGTCCAATGACCGGGCTCTGGTTACCTGTGAGTTTTATATCTTTGCATGAGTCCCGGCTGATTATTCCTTTAGGATGCCCGGCGGAAAGAAATAGAATTGTATCTGTGTCAAAGTATATCTGCACAATCTGTGCTGTACAGTAGAACCGGAATTCTGAAAGTTCTGCGAAGAGAACTTCATTTACCTCCTTCGCGATGTCCGAAGGTTTTTTCCCGGGGGCGGATTTTTCCCTGAAGAGTGTCCTCACCTGGTTCCCCACATATGAAGACGAAATCCCGTGGCCTGAAATATCACATAAAACAATCTGGTATGTGTCCTCATCAAGAAAGAATCCGTCAAAGAAATCCCCTGAAAGTTCCTGAGCAGGCATGAAGGAGGAAGCTGTATCATATCCCTCTATTACGCTGAAGTCCGGAAGCTTTGACACCTCAAGCTTGCGGATTATATTGATCTCCTTCCTGTAGGAGTCATTGATGTTTTTAAGTTCATTACGGAAAGAGATATTATCATTGAGAAGATTTATGTAATCGACATAGAGTGAAATCAGCTCCTTCTCGTTGTGGCTGAAAAGGGTGGACTTTTCCAGCAGTATATAACCGAATATTGAGTTTTTAAATTTTACAGAGAGCATTGCGGAGTAGATATCGCTCTCCCCCCGTTTGCCTTTGAAATATTTAATATTATGTTCGGTACTCCTGAAGAGATAGTCCTGCTTAAGCAGTTCCTTGAACGGAATGAATGCAAAATTTTTTGCTTTAACTTTTTGTGTTATGCTGAGAGGAATGCTGTTTCTTACTTTAGCAATTTCGATATAACCAACTTCAATTATATCTGATATTAACTCCGCACCGGTAAGGGTTGTGTCCGCGTCGTGATTATTCAGGGAGTTTTTAATAAAATCGCTCAGCCTGAGGAGCTGTATATTCTGATCAAGCTGTGACTGGTACGCAATGCGGAGGTTTTCGCGCACAGACTTTACGTTATCAAATATTTTCAGTTTTGACAGCAGCTCATACTGTACAAAGGGTTTACGGAAATAATCGTCAGCTCCGGCGTTATAAGCCTCTTCGATTGTTTTATTATCTGTCATTGATGTGAGTATTACAAAAAAAGATTCCCTGAATTCCTGACTTTTTTTAATCTCGCGACATAGATTGAGCCCGTTTCCGTCAGGAAGGTTTACGTCGAGGAGAAATACATCAGGCCTGAATGACGGCAGAGTCTCAAGAAATTCCTTCACTGTAGCTGTGAGTATAATTGAACTGCCCGGAAGGCTCATCTTGATATACTCCCGCGCTACAGGATCATCATCAAGGACAAGGATTTTTAAATTTAAGTTATTTTCCGGGTTCATAGGTTTTGCAAATAAATATAACACATTATTTTATTATTTCAATCAATTATTAGTGAAAGAATGGAGTGCTATGGGGTATATTTATTGATGAATACCCTGTTTTTTATACAATTTATCTATCTGTCAATTATATTTGACATATTGTTAAACAGGGTTAATCTGTCTCGATTATCAAAAAGGGGTAAATAATACAGTAATGAAAAAAATACATCTCATTTTCCTTTTGCCGCTCTTTCTGATTCAGTGCAGTTCTACTGACGCGGTAAAGGGTGAGAGCATAAAAACCGTGCCTGAGAAGCAGGAGAAGGTTGCCTCAGGATGGAGTTTCTACAGCGAGGGGCTTTATTATAAGAATCTTGCTGCCGGATCAGATAAAGCTGATGAACGTAAGAAGTATATAGAACTGGCGATTGAGAAGATGAACAATGCAGTTGCTGACGAGGATTCAAAAGGCAGAGTCTATTATCAGCTGGCGGAGCTTTATCATATGAAAGGTGAGACAGAGAAGTCTGAGGAATACGCCAGACTCTCGATAATGTCTGAAAAAGACTTTTTTCCGCCGTACAGCAGACTTTATTCAATTCTGATGGTGAGGAATAAACCTGTTGATGCATCAGAACTGCTTGAGAAGTATATCCAGTCTGTACCTGATGATCCTGCGGCTCTGTATATGCTCGGTATTCATTACTTCAAGTATCTCAACAATACCGAAAAATCACTAAGCGAATTTGAGAAGATAATTGAAATATCAAGGAGCAGGGATGTCCTGCCGTATTATCTGGAGAACTCCTATTATAATGCCGGATATATTATGTATTCGAAAAATGACTACAGGAAAGGATTTCAGTATTTCCGTAAAGCTTATGAACTGAACAGCAACAACATGAATACCATCTATATGCTGGCCCTTTCCGCCATGGGTTATTATAACCTTAATGATGCTGAAAAGTATGCAGCTCTCTATCTGAAGAACACACCCCGTGAACCTAACATGGAGTTTATTCTGGGGAATGTCTATTATATCAACAGCGATGACAGGGCCCTGGAACACTTTGCCCGCATCAGAAATCTGAAGTCTTTTGAAGGGCTGGCTTCAGCCGGGCTTTACGCTGAACTTACCGGTGATGACAGCAGGGCTGAGAGCATTATTCCCGCTGTGATGAAATACCGGAACGACATGGTGAGCCCTTATATCGCCCTTGCAAAGATCAAGGCGCGCGGCGACAACAGGGATGAAGCATATAAAGCTCTTGTAGCAGCTGGTACAGCCTGTTTCAGGAATTTCATCTTTAATGCGGCAGAGAAGATGTTCTACATGGCCATGGAAATTAAGAGTGAGAACAATGACATTTATTACTATCTCGCGCGTACTCATGAAGAGAATAAAAATTATTCAATGGCCATAAGTTACTACAACAGGTTCTATGCTCATTCAAAGGAGACCGATATACTGGTGCACATCGGATATCTTTACGGTACACAGAAGAAGTACAGCCGTGCTTTCGACTATTTCAGGAAAGCTTCGGAGATTGACCCGGAAAATCCATCCCCCTATTTTTTTATGGGACTTGTGAATATCTGGGAGGAGAAGTATAAAGATGCCCGGAAGAGTATAGGACTTGCTATTTCTAAAAAGGGTAATGAAGAGACCTACCATTTTTACATGGCAGTTGCCAATGAAAAGCTTGGTGAAGCAGACAAAGCGATCATTAATCTACGGGATGCGATAAAGCATAATCCTTCAAGCGCAAGGGCATACAATTATCTCGGTTATATTTACGCTGAAAAGAACAGCAACCTCGATGAGGCTTTCTCACTTGTATCTAAAGCGCTGGAGTATGAGCCTGAAAACGGCGCATACCTTGATTCTTTGGGGTGGATATATTACAGGAAAGGGGAATATGAATCAGCACTGAAATATCTCCTACTTGCTGAAGAGAAACTGGAAGAGGCAGAGACGCCGGATTTTGTTGTGTATGATCACATCGGCGATACATATATAAAATTAGGTAATCCGGCGCGGGCAAAGACTTATTATGAGAAGGCATTAAAGTTTGAAAAGAATGCAGCAGTTGAGGATAAACTGAAAAAGATCAGGGGAGCAGATGGAAATGGCAGCAATTAAAAGAATAATTTCAGCGGGAACTCTAACAGTTCTTTCTTTTTTAATATTATCCTGTGCAGCAACTCAACCGGACTCTTCACAGGAAAAAGATCTCATTGAGGGGGATAAGGCTAAGTCATCGGAACTGATTAAGGTGCTGGATGAAATCAACGCGGCAGCACCTGATACAATCAATTCATCATTTACTGCTGACGGGGAGACATCCGGAAAAAAGTTTAAGGTCGAGGGACGGGCTGTTTATGACAGGAAGGGTTATTACTTCGTGTCATTGAAGGATTTTATATTCAGGAGCCCTGTTATTGACGTATACAGGGAGGCGGACAAGCTCTATTTCTACTATCCTGCTGAAAACAAACTGGTTGTTGATGATGTTAATAAAATCAATTTGTATAACTATTCAGGCTTCAAAGCTGATTATAGTTTTATACAGACTCTTTTCACAGGGGGCATTCCGCTCATCAAAGGGTACAATGTGAGCAGACTTCTCAAAGAGGAGGGGAATGCTTATTATCTTATTCTTGAAAACAGTGATTACTTTGAGAATATTTATCTGAAAAACGGGATTCCTGAAAAAATTCTCCTGATACATAAAGACAGCAAGAACAAAGCTGAAATCTATCTTAAGTCTATGATACGTAAAGATAAAAGTTATTTTTTCAGGAAAATTAAAATTGTTGCTCCGGGACTCGGTGTAAGCATGGAACTGAGTTTTTCAAGCCCGGTATTAAATAAAGCAGTGAAAGTGCAGAGTATTGAACCTTTGAAAAAGAAGAAAGGTATTGAGGTTATAAAAGTCAACTGACAGGATGCGGCATCAGCCGCATCTTGAAAAGCCGCAGACCCTGCATACCGAGCAACCTGACTCAAATTCCAGCGGTCCGTGGCAGTCAGGGCAGACCCCTGTTACAACATTGTCATGGCCCTTACCGTTTGTTTCAGCAATTATTTTTGCGGCATCTTGGAATGTATTTTCTATTTTCGCATTTTCAATTCCTGAGTATCTTTCAATTGCTTTAGCTATTGCGTCTGAGCAGGAGTAGATTCTTCCGCCTTTCTCCCATGCCTGATTCGGGCATCTTACACCTTTAAGCTGTTTGACGATCTGCTCCCTCTCTACGCCGGATCTCAGTGCAAGGGAGATTAACCTTCCGATTGCCTCAGTCTGGCTTGCAGCACAACCGCCCCCCTTTCCCATTGCCGCGAATACTTCAAAGATTCCATGAGAGTCTTCGTTTATAGTTACATAGAGAGAACCGCATCCTGTGTTCATCTTCCTTGTTGCTCCCCATGTTATTTCATGCCGTGGCCGCGGTGCGATGGCTCTGAATATCTCCACCTGCTCTTCTATCACCTCAGGCTGAACCTTCTGCTCTGCTGCAGGTTTTTGAAGTACCTGGTTGTCGCGGGAGCCGTCCCTGTAAACTGTTACACCTTTGCAGTTAAGCTCATACGCAAGGTCATAGACCTTCCTTATATCCTCTTTTGTTGCTGAGCCGGAGAAGTTCACTGTTTTGGATACCGCATTATCAACATATTTCTGGAAGATCCCCTGTGTCCTTATATGCCATTCCGGTGAAATGTCATGTGCTGTGGCAAAAATTCTTTTTATATCCTCCGGCAGCTCTTCGACATCCCTGGCTGAGCCATGTTCAGCAACAGCGTCCATTATATACTGTTTATCGTAACCTTCGCCCAGGTTATTCACTGCGTCTTCAAATGCCGGATTACTTTCTATGAGCCTGTTGTTATCCATTACATTCCGGACGTACGCCAGTGCGAAGATCGGTTCAATGCCGCTTGATGAGTCAGCAATGATGCTGATTGTACCTGTGGGAGCGATAGTTGTTGTTGTGGCGTTACGCAGGGGCTTCCCATCTGTTACCGCGTATTCTGATTTTTCGAATGAGGGGAATGCTCCGCGCTTTTCGGCAAGTTCTGCTGATTTGATTTTTGACTCATTCTGGATTGCTGACATTACAGATCCTGCAACAGAGAGGGCCTCTTCCGAGTCATAGGGAATTCCGAGTTTAATAAGCATATCTGCATAACCCATTATACCCAGGCCTATCTTCCTGTTCATCTTTGTCTTCTTCTCGATCTCTTTGAGCGGGTATGAGTTCATGTCGATTACGTTATCCAGGAAGTGAACTGCCTGATGCGTAAGTTCGCGCAGAAGTTTGAAGTTGATCTCCGCGCTGCTCCCTTCACCCTTAACTATTGAGTTAAGGTTTATTGAACCGAGATTACATGATTCATAAGGGAGGAGGGGCTGTTCACCGCAGGGATTTGTGCTTTCAATAAGTCCGATCTTTTTCAGCGGGTTGAATTCATTAATTCTGTCTATGAAGATTATTCCCGGTTCGCCGTTTTTCCATGCCATCTCGATGATTAAATCGTAAACCATGCGTGCATTGAGTTTCCCGCATTTCTCCCCTGACCTTGGATTAATGAGATCGTAATCCTCTCCGTTTTTTGCAGCTTTCATGAAATCATCTGTGAGAGCAACAGAGATATTAAAGTTCGTCAGCATTGAGAGATCAGCTTTTGCCTGTATAAAATCCATGATGTCCGGGTGATCAATATTCAGTATAGCCATGTTGGCTCCACGTCGCGTCCCCCCCTGCTTTACTGTTTCCGTTGCAGCATTGAATATATTCATGAATGATACGGGCCCGCTTGATACGCCTGCGGTGCTGCTTACCATGTCGTTTTTCGGTCTCAGTTTTGAAAAAGAGAAGCCGGTGCCGCCGCCGCTCTTATGAATGAGAGCCATGTGCTTCAGTGAATCGAAAATCCCTTCCATAGAATCTTCAACAGGGAGCACAAAACAGGCTGAAAGCTGTCCCAGGGGTCGCCCTGCGTTCATCAGTGTCGGGCTGTTGGGAATAAACATCATCCCCGCCATCATCTCATAGAACTTTGTGGCGGTTTCATTAATTTCTTCATCAGATGTTCCGTAAAGAGAATCAGCGGAAGCAACAAAGCGTGCCACTCTTGAAAAAAGCCCTTCAGCAGTTTCGATTATGTCTCCTCTTTCATTACGGGCAAGATATCTTTTTTCAAGAACAGTGAGTGAATTTCCTGATATCTTCGTTTTCATATCAGAGTATATTTTTATTGTTTCAAATTTTTTATCTATCATTTCAGGTCCTTTTTATTTGTATGAGGTTGCTAAAGTATTTTTACCTGTATTTTTGTAAAACGATATTTTCAGGTCAAAATTGAAATTTTAATCCTGCGCGCACTTTAAAAGGGTTTTTTAAAGCTCCCGTTCTATCTGAATTTAATTGTAAAGCAGATGCGTGTAAATGTCAATTTAAGTTTTTTCTAAATTGCTTTATTTTTATAATTATTATGCAAGTAGTTTAATATATAAAACATTTCAGCCGATATTAAAAATAGTGGTTTCATGGCCTTAAGGGGGAAAGCAATGAAAATAGAACTCACAGCGCGTCAGCATCTGGAAAGAAGAGGGGCATTTTTTTATATAATTGCATACTCGATACTCTTCGCAAGTTCAGTTACTCTTCAGACAATAGCGGGATTAGCAGCAAAGGAGATTGTTCCGGGGATCGTTGTCAATGGGACAGCTCTTGCTCTGGCTTTTTATGTTTATTACAAAAAGAGCAGGGGGATAAAAATTATTATAGTTCCCTGGATTCTCGGTTTTATAAGCGTGTCAGCGCCTCTTGCGGTTAAGTATAATTACATGATTCAGGGGGGATGGACTTACGCTGTGCAGTCAACAAATTCAACAATGGGTGTGGTTGCTTTTGCCGCAATGCTCTATCTTTATTACCAGCCGAGGCTTTTTAAATTCTTCAGTTTTTATGCAATGGCAAACTGGATTCTTTTTATCTACCTTGCATACAGAAATGGAGCAGAGCTTTATTTTCAGAGCCATATAAACGGAGTTCCCATTACATCCGGTCTTATAGTTTACAGGGAAGTATTTGTGATGCTCACTGTTATTGTGATTTTTCTCATAACATACAGAAACATACCTGATATAATAAAGTATGAAGAGAGAATGGAGGTGCAGACTGAACAGCTCAAGAAGAATGCTGAAGCGCAGCTATCCATGACAGCCTTAATCAAAGACAAGATGAACATCCTCTTCCAGAAAGTAAACGCTCAGAATGAGCTTATAAGCGGATTTAACCAGAAGATGGAGACTCAGTCTGCAAGTTTTGCCGAGATGTCAGCCACAATGGAGGAGCTCGCGGGCTCCGCTGAGCAGATTGCCTTTGAGTCTGTTACACAGCTTGAAGGAAACGTTAAGATGGAATCCATCATCGATGAGTTTAAGAATATACAGGTTGAGACAAAGAAAAATCTTGAGGAGACTTATAGTGACATTCAGTCTGTCTCTGATAAAAGCACAACTGCCAATGATGAGCTTATGGAGGTTGAAAAAACTGTAATTGCCATAAAGGATCAGAGTGGCAAGATTGGAGAGACTGTTAACCTGATTGTTGACATAGCGGATAAGATTAATCTCCTGTCTCTCAATGCTTCTATTGAGGCAGCCAGGGCCGGAGAGGCGGGCCGCGGTTTTGCTGTTGTTGCTGATGAGATCGGGAAACTGGCGTTCCAGACACAGGAGAGCATCAAGGAGATTGAGAAAGTCCTTTCTGTGAGCGCGAAAAATACTGTTGATGGTGTTGCTGTTATCCAGAAAACAGCCGAGATGATGCGGGAGATGATCAATCACATGAAGGCCAGCTCCAGCAAGGTACAGACGCTACAGGAATCGATATTTATTGAAGAGAAGTATATAAAGATCATAATATCACAGATGAAGGACAATATCTCACTTGCCAAGAAGATCGGAACAGCAACAGATGAGCAGAAGGTTGCTGTTGAGTCCACTTCGCAGGCAATTGAGCACCTGATAGAAATTCTCAACGAAATGGTGGGTGAACTCAAGGATATGTCAGCAGCGGCTCATGAGATTTATGAAAACGCTGTAGACCTTATGACTGATACAGACAGGGCGCTTAAGGGTGAGGCATAAGGATATTGTAAAGACGTATTGTCATACGTCTTTACAGAATTTCCGTTTTCAGGATCTCATAGAATTTTTTTGAAGCATGTTTTTCCAGCCAGGGGTAGTGTCCGCACTTTTCAAGAAGTATAAACCTGAAATCTTTTATAACCCGTGCAAGGGGGATCTCCACCCCCTCTGATGGATGGGGATCGTGATCTCCATGTATGGCCAGGACAGGGCATTTCAGAAGAGAAGCTGTTTTCAGAAGGGCTCCGCTGCTCCGTAATTCCGCTGCTTTACTCCAGACAGAATTGAATACCCTGGAATTCATCTCTATATTATTTCCATAATCCTCACCTTCACCACCTGTTTCATAAAAGTCAGATTTTAAAAAAAGTTTATGCAGGCGTTTTGATAAGAATTTATCCTCACCGGAACGGGATGCTGTGAGACTCTGCATTAATGAACTGAATTCAATCTTTTCCTTCGGGCTTAGACGTTCAATTCTGCGTTTATGAATTGCGGCAGCGTAATGATCTTCAAAAGGGGCGCTTGCAACAAGTATAAGCTTTGAAACAGCTTCAGGATAACGCGCGGCAGTTAGCAGCGAGAGCCATGCTCCCCAGGAATGCCCTATGAGAACAACAGGGGGCTCTCCCCAATTTTTAATAAGCCTGTAAAGCTCATCAATTTCACCATCAACGCTGCACTCTGTCTGTATCGGTTCAAGTATGCCTGTATATTCTGACAGCTTCAAAGCAATGTCAGCAACTCCGCCCTGTGCTCCGGGGCCGCCATGAACAACTGCTGTTCTGTAGGGGGGGATTCCGTATTTACGGGGATTTTCCATTCAGGCTCTCCTTATAATAAGTGATGGTTAACCGGGTAAAACGTCAACAATTAAGCAGAAAATTCTATGCTCTAAAATTTGACTATAGTATTTTTTTTTCATATATTAAATCATCTCAATTTTAATCCATTACAGGGGGAACAATGAAGAAGTTAATTATCGCAGTTATACTATTATCGATGGTCTTTTTGTCACTATCATGCGGACAGCAGAAGAAGGAATACCGTATAGCATGGTCTCACTACACAGGGTGGGAGCCCTGGGAGTATGCTGACCACGCCGGTATTTTAAAGAAATGGGGGGATAAATACAACATCACCATAAAGCTGGAGCGGATTAACGATTATATTGAATCTATCAACCTTTTTACGGCAGGCAAGTTCCAGGGGTGTGCCATGACAAATATGGACGCGCTCACAATCCCCGCAGTGGGTGGAATTGATTCCAGTGTGATCATAGTGGGGGACTATTCAAACGGGAATGACGGGATAATAACCAGGGTAGGGAAGAGTCTGAAGGATCTTAAAGGTAAAAAGGTTATGCTGGTGCAGCTGTCTGTTTCTCACTATCTTCTATCAAGAGCACTTGACATGAACAGCATGCAGGAGAAGGAGATGACTCTCATTAATACAAGCGATGCCGAAATCGGGGCAATATTTAAAACACAGAAAGATGCAGCAGCTGTCACATGGAATCCGATTCTTATGAATGCTGTGAAGACTCCGGGCGCGTCAATGATCTTTGATTCATCAAAGATTCCGGGTGAAATTCTTGATCTTATGGTGGTGCATTCAAAGGCTCCGGATGAACTGAAGAAAGCTCTCACAGGAGCATGGTTTGAAACCATGCAGGCCCTTGAGGATAAAGAGAAGATGAAGGCTGCTGTTGAATATATGGCTGCAAATTCAGGAGCAACTTACGACGAGTTTATCGCGCAGCTTAAAACAACAGCAATGTTCTACAAAGCTGCGGATGCTGCAAAATTTACAAAAGATGATAAACTGAAGAAAACCATGGACTATGTCCGTAAATTCAGCTTTGACAAGGGGCTCTTCGGAAAAGCTGCTGCAAGCGCTGACTATGTGGGGATCGAGTTCCCTGACGGAACTGTGCTTGGCGACAAAAAAAATGTGAAGCTCCGTTTTGATGATAAATATATACAGATGGCTGCGGACGGTAAACTTTGAAATGAGTGACCGTATATCATCAGAACTCAGGCATCCGAAGTTTTTCGGATTTGCAGCAAGGCCGTCAGGGAAATTGAAGTTTTTATTGACGGCACTCCCTTTTATTCTTTCTATTGCAATCTACTTTACCGCATCACAGATCAGGCACGCGGAGAATCCGGGGGATAAAATTCTCCCCACCTTCAGCCAGATGGGTGAGGCTGTTTATATGATGGCATTCGAGATCGATCCCCGTACAGGGGAGAGACTTATGCTCACTGATACTTTATCCAGTATGAAACGGATTTTTATCGGTATGATTGCAGCATCTCTGCTTGGTCTTATCATCGGGCTTAACATGGGGCTCTTCCCCGGTGTGGAAGCTCTCTCTTCTGTGTTTATTACTTTTATCTCAATAATTCCCCCACTCTCCATCCTGCCGATCATTTTTATTACATTAGGGGTTGATGAGTTTGCAAAGATTATGCTGATATTTATCGGAACATTCCCGCTTATCTGCAGGGATATTTATCTTACAGTGAAGAAGATCCCGGTGGAGCAGATTACGAAGTCGCTGACTATCGGGGCAAGTCAGTTCCAGACGACTTATGGTATTATTATGCCGCAGGTTATCCCGAGGCTTATTGACACAACGCGTCTCTCCTTTGGTGCAGCATGGCTGTTCCTCATTGCTGCTGAGGCTATTGTATCTGACAGCGGACTCGGATACCGCATATTCCTCGTAAGGCGGTATCTTGCAATGGATATAATCATACCTTACGTGTTTCTTATCACATTTCTGGGGTTTGCCATAGACTGGTCTCTGAAGAAGTTCGTGGCCCGGAAATACTCCTGGTATATAAAGAGCAAGGGGTGAGAGGCCGCTGAGATGACAAAGAAAACAGATAATATTCTATATATTGAAAATGTCTACAAGGAGTACGGCGGAAGGGTTGTGCTTGATGATATAGATTTCTGCATAAGCGAGGGAGAGTTCTGCACAGTGGTTGGGCCAAGCGGATGTGGAAAGTCTACTCTGCTGCGGCTTATTCTGGGGCAGGAGCTTCCGGATTCAGGGCTCATTCATTTTAACGGTGAGCCCATAGGTTTTGCGGATACCAGGCGCGGTGTTGTTTATCAGAAGTATTCTCTCTATCCTCACATTTCCGTGATAGAAAATGTGATGCTTGGGAAGAAGCTGGAGCTGGGGCTTCTTAAATCCGGGAGAAAACTCAGGGGCATCAGGGATGAAGCAGTTGAGTTTCTGCAAAGGATGGGACTTGAGGAACACCAGGATAAATATCCCCATGAACTATCGGGCGGAATGCAGCAGCGTGTTGCTATTGCACAGGCGCTCATTATGAGGCCGAAAATTCTGCTCATGGATGAGCCCTTCGGTGCGCTCGACCCCGGAATGCGTGAAGCAATGCAGGTATTCATCCTTGAGATATGGGAAAGGTCTGATATGACGATTCTCTTTGTGACGCACGACCTTGAGGAGGCTGTATATCTCGGAACACGGATTATTGTTCTTTCGCAGTATTATACTGACGGGCGTGGAGTTGATGTTCAGCGTGGCGCTAAAATTGTTGCGGACTATGAACTGAAGTACAGAGCTGCAACAACTAAAGCAAAGGAGACCGCAAATTTCGGTATGCTTGTAGGTAAGGTAAGGAGAGAGGGTTTTGATCCTCGGCAGAGGACTCATGTAACAGATTTTAATCTTCAGCATCCCGATTCGTTTCAGAGCCTTACTGATATTGAAAGACGGAAGGTGTAGAAAATTTACCAGTTATTTTAAACGTATGAGAGAAATCTGTGCTATATAGTAATCATTTTTATAAACCTGTTTAAGTCTAAAAAATAGATTTCTCACCCGAAGAATTGAAGAGGGTTCGAAATGACATGACGCATAATTTTTTAAAGTATTTTAACTATATGAAGGTGTAATCCTATGAATAAAAAGATCAGGCTTCTATTACTCTGTACAGCCATTACACTTATTGTACTCCCTTTCACAAGTTGTAAAAAGAAGGCACCGGAAGGGGAAACTGATCCTGAAGTTGGTGAACTTAAAGGGGGTGATGCTCTGAAAGTTCCTCTTATCGCATGGGGCGCGGATATTATTACTATCCATGCTAACGGGAAAAACTCGAAGACTGTAAAAGGATCTCTTTTTGATGAAGCGGGTCTGTCAATCGATCTGTTCAGAGAGGACGATTTTAACAGACAGGTGGATATGTATCTGAAAGGTGATATTGTATTTCTCAGGGGAACAATGGGTATGCTGAACATGGCTATTGATAAACTCGGTACAAGCGCAGCTGCGCAGCCTGTTCTTATTTTTCAGCATTCATGGTCAGCTGGTGGTGATGCCCTGGTTGTCAAAAGCGGGATCAGAAGCGTCAAAGATCTGAAGGGTAAAAGAATTGCGATTCAGCGGGGCGGGCCGCATGTTGATTATATGCTTAAACTTCTGAAAGATGCGCAGGTTAAACCAACAGAGGTATCTGTAGTATGGACAAAGGATCTTGTGGGCGCAAAGGGTGACACCCCTATGTCAAAATTTTCCGGCGGTGATATGGATGCAGCTTTTGTAATTATACCTGATGCGCTGGCCCTGACTTCGCAGGGAACTGTGGGCACAGGCGCCGAAGATTCGGTTAAGGGGTCAAAGATTCTGCTCTCTACAAAGACGGCTGACAGAATCATCAGTGATATTTATGCAGTACGCAGGGATTACTTTGAAAAGAATAAAGAGAAGGTTAAAGGATTTGTTAAGTCACTTCTAAAAGCTGAGGAACAGGTCCGTGATCTTATAAATAAAAAGGATTCAGCGGAGACTAAGACCCTGCTTTCAGTGAGCGGAAAACTGCTGCTTGATGACGCGGGTGCTGTTGAGGATATGCGCGGGATGTATACTGATGCGAATATGGCCGGTTATGCGGGTAATGTACGCTTTTTCTCTGACAGTAATTTCCCGCGAAATTACAGGAAACTCGCTTCAGAGATACAGGAGTCGTTGATGGTTCTGGGCCTCCTTGGAAAAACTTCAGAAATTTCTTTTGCCGGATGGGATTACAACGAACTCAGGGAGGGCTTGAGATATGCCTCTGATGTAAAAGTGACCAGGTTTGATGCAGGGAAAGCTTCTCAGGTGGCTGA
This sequence comes from Spirochaetia bacterium UBA5763, assembly GCA_002418835.1. Lineage (GTDB taxonomy): Bacteria > Spirochaetota > UBA4802 > UBA4802 > UBA5550 > UBA5550. Next base: position 322,592 of record DIEX01000018.1, read on the forward strand.
GAGGCTCAGCGGAAGCGGTGAGGCTCTCTTCTCATTTGAGATAATTTTTAAGCCTAACCAGAATTCATTTCCTGTGTCACAATATAAACAGGAATTTGACCGTGTTATAGATTTTGCTTCAACTTATGGAGGGGCGTTAATAACCATAGAGGGTCACACTGATCCAATGGGATTTCTCCGTAAGCAGAAGGAGGGCTCTGACGAACTTGTTCTGAAGAAGATAAGGCAGGCTGCAAAAAATCTCAGTTACAGCAGGGCTGACTCCGCAAGAACTGAGATCGTTAAGTATGCCTCATCAAAAGGTATAACACTTGACACTTCGCAGTTTAATATAATCGGTCATGGAATTGATGCTCCGAAATTCAGTGTGCCGCAGAATGAAAATGAATGGCACCAGAATATGAGGGTACAGTTCAAGGTGCTCCAGGTTGAGGCGGAGGAGCAGGTTTTCCGCCCCTTGCAGTAACCGGAGGAATCTATGAAACATCTAATTAATTTCATTCTTTCAGTTTTTCTCTTAACTGTTGCCTCTTGCGGAGAAAAGGATAAGGGAGCAAAGGTATATTCTCCTGAAAATGGTTCTTTACCGGGAACTGTTGCTGAGTCAACATGGCCCCCACCTTCAATAAAGGATGAAGTTGAAATTGACCTCAAAAATGCGGGGACAAAGAATTATTATATAATATTCGACGGTTCAGGAAGTATGGCCGGTGAAAAAATTGAGATTGCGAAAAAGGCATTCATCAGGTTCATAAAGATTATACCTGACAAATCTAATATCGGTCTGACGTCATTTGACGCAAACGGATTCCACGAGCGTGCCCCACTTGGTTCATCAAAAAATAAGATTATTGAAGAAGTGAATAAGATCAGGGCGGGGGGGAGTACTCCTCTTGGCAGCTGCATAGATATAGCATATCAGAAGCTGGGACTTCAGGCAAAAAAACAGATGGGTTATGGAGAGTACAGCCTGATTATTCTGACTGACGGGCAGGCTACTGATGGTAATAAAATGGGACATGCAGTTGACCTTATACTAAAGGAGACACCAATTGCGATTCATACTATCGGACTGAAGATCGGCACAGGCCACGCCCTTAACCAGCCGGGGCGGATATACTACAAGGCCGCGGAGAATTTCGAGGAGCTTTCACAGGGCCTTGAGAGCGTGCTTGCCGAAACTGAAAATTTTACTGTAACGGATTTTTAATATGCAGGAAATCAAACGTATACTTGGACTAATTATTCTCTCAGGGGTTATTGTGGGGGGAGTATATATTTTTTTTCAGAAGACAGAAGCTGTTAAGGAGATCACATTCAGCACAAGCGACGCTAAAGGCCTTAAAGGGGAGATATCCATTGCCCTGGACAGCTGGATCGGCTACTTCTATTTCAAGTCTCCGGTTTTCGGAACAATGATGAGGGACGAGGGATACAGGATAAAAGTTATAGATGACAAGGCTGACTACCCTGAACGGATGAAGATGCTTAAAGATGGCGAGATTGATTTCGCGGTGTGCACTGTTGACTCATACCTGCTGAATGGCAAAAGTGTGAAATACCCCGGTGCAGTTATTGCTGTTCTTGATGAGTCCAAAGGTGGTGATGCGATTGTAGCATGGAAGGATTCCGTTCAGAATATTGAAGCTCTTAAAATAAAACAGAAGTTTACCATCGCCTTCACACCGGCCTCCCCAAGTGAACATCTGCTTAAGGCCATATCTTCACACTTCGATATTCCGCTTTTTACATCAGGAGATAAAAAGTGGCGTGTTGAAGTAAACGGAGCGGAAGAGGGTTATGAAAAATTAATGAAGAGGGGAGTGGACTGCGCAGCGCTCTGGGAGCCCCATGTGACAGAGGCTTTATCTGATCCCGGAGTTGTTAAACTCATCGGCTCGGAGGATATTGAAAATCTTATTGTTGATATACTCCTTGTTAACCGTAACTTCGCCAAACAGAAACCGGAACTGGTTTTCCTTTTCCTGAAAAAATATTTTGAGACAATGAACTATTACTGTTCTTCACCCGCGCGTCTAAAGCAGGATATTACCGCGCATCTTTCAATTCCTGAAAAGAGAGTTGAGTATATGCTGAAAGGAGTGAAGTGGATAAACTACGCTGAAAATACATCCTGGTTCGGAATAACAACAAAGGGCCAGCATAAACAGCCGGAGATTGTTGACGCGATAAATTCAACACTGAAGATACTGATTGCCAATAAAGATTTTTCGGCGAATCCCCTCATCGATAGTGACCCCTATACTATAATCAATTCAGCTTTTATTGCATCTCTTTACGGAGGTGGAGCTCAGCAGATCGGAGAAGGTGCAGCTTCGGATCAGTCCCTGAACAGACGGTTTGCGCAGATACCTGACAGTGAATGGCTCAGTCTGTCTGTTGTGGGGAGCCTGAAGATACGTCCTGTAACTTTCAGGAGCGGTACATCACTGATCGATGATGGCGGACAGGAGCAGGTTAAGGAGATTGTTGAAAGCATAAGGCACTATCCTAACTTCAGAATACTGGTCAAAGGGCATTCAGGGTTAAAAGGTGATATGTCAGCAAATTCCGAACTTTCACGGGTAAGAGCAGAGGCGGTGAAAAAGATTTTTGTCACAAGCTACGGTATGGATCCTAACAGGATCAGAACGAATGGAGTCGGTTCAGGGGAACCCCTGTCACGGCTCCCGGATGAGTCTGAACGTGAATATGATAATAGGCTGAAGCGTGTTGAGGTTATGCTGCTTACTGAGAAATAAAGTGATCAAGTTACATCATACCTTCAGATTTTAAGGTTTTTTCAAGCACGCTCATTTCACTGGCAAGGTTGAGATAATCATCTTCATAAAGCCTGGCGAGCTGTTTTTCGAAACTTGTATTTGCTGTGTTAAGCAGTTCTATGACCTTTTTCCTGAACTCTTTTTTGCCTGCTGAACTATCAGGGAGTGACTCGTATTGTTTTAAAATATTTATTACTGCATCCATGTAGTATGTGATGAACTGCCGCGCTGCCTTAATGTCTTTCGGGTCTTTCTGAAAATTCTGAAATATACTTTCCGCTGTTGCAGAGACTTTAATTATGCCGGTTTTAATTTCCGCATCTTCTATCGTATCAGTAAACCCCTTCATAAGTTTAATCTTTTTTTTACCGCCTGAGATGATCTCCCTGATGTGCTTCGGATCAATTCCATAATCCTTTGCTGCCGCTGCAAAAGCGGGGTCAATTTTTTCAGGAGAAAAGAGCAGAGCTCCTCCAGCGAATGCCGCGCCGCCGAGTAAGGCGGAGATGAGTGTACCGGCATCAACAACGACGAAAAGAACGGAGAATATTCCTGAACTTATTGCTGCTGAGATAAACCATCTGAGAATTTTCATTAAAGGGATCTCCGGGTGATAATCATTTCATCATTTATTATAATTTAATCTTTCAGTTAAAAATAGTCAACAGAAAGATTTTACTCAGCCGCAACTTTCAGGCATTCATCAGAGAGTATTGTTCCGCTCTTTCCTGAATTATATTCTCTGCAGAGTTTCCCCAGGTAAACAATAGCTTTCCTGATTTTCTCATTCCAGTAGCCGGCATTAATTCTCATGCAGTTGGAGTACTTCTCTCTTATAGAAAACAGACATCCCGGGGCAATAAGTATATTTTTTTTCAGGGCTTCATGATATATCTCAAGAGAGTCGATCCATTCCGGCAATGTCACCCAGAGCAGTGAACCTCCTGTAGGTTCCGTAACTTCAGTTTCATCCGGAAAATTCTCAAGTATGCAGTTTCTTACCTCTGTAACCTGGCTCTCAAGTGTGCTCCTGAAGTTTCTCATGTGCCGGTCATACCCCCCCTCCTTAAGAAACCGTGCAGCGGCGATCTGGTTTATCCCGGCAGTTGAGATGTTAAGCAGAGTTTTCAGGCGGGTTATCTCTTCGTAGTAATCTTTACCCGGCACAACCCACCCTATGCGGAGCCCCGGCGCCACGGTCTTTGTAATTGAGGAGCAGAGAATGACATTCCCGGTTTTATCGTGGCTTTTACATGCTGATGGCCTTGTCTCATAAAAGAGGTCGCCGTATATATCATCCTCAATGAGAGTCACTTTATATTTTGCAAGAAGCTGTACCATCTCTCTTTTCTTTTCGTCAGGCATAACAAAACCAAGAGGATTATTAAAGTTCGGTATAGTAAACACGGCTTTAACGGGATGATTGTCCAGGACAAACTTCAGGGTGTCAAGATTCATCCCTTCATTTGATGACGCGGGGATTTCGATAAGCTTCAGGTTCAGACGCTGAAGGAGCTGCAGTGAACTGAAGTAGATGGGGCTTTCATAAACAACAGTGTCTCCCGGTTTGCATACAGTCATAAGTGTGAGGAATATCGCTTCATGGCAGCCGTTTGTAATTATTATTTCATCGGGATTCAGTTCCATCCCCCCTGACAGACTGATGCGCGCAATCTGCTTACGGAGTTCCAGGTATCCCGGTGACATTACATAGCTGAAGGAGTCATGGTTATGATAGCGGAGCGCCTCCTGCATATACTTCCCGAGCTTTTCAACAGGCCAGAAATCGGGGTGCATGTTCGACAGTCCAAGATTCAATTCCGGGCTGTATTTCCCTGAGTACTGGAAAGCGCCGTAAATCTGGCAGAGGCCTACCTGCTGGGGGTCCATGAGAGCAGGGTCAAGAAGAGAAGATTCAAATTCTCTGGCTATTTTTTTAACGTAGAATCCCGATTGGGGCACAGCCTCTATATGGTTCTGTTTTTCAAGTGTCCAGTATGCCTCTTTCACGGTATTTACGCTGACGCCGAGTTCAACAGAAAGCTGCCTCATGGATGGTATCCTGTCACCCTCCTTCAGAACGCCGTGCTCAATAAGGTTCAGTATTTTTTCAGCTACCTGTTCATACCTTGTGATTTTCATATCCCGACCTCTTTTATGGAAGGTTTATATACCGGTGAAAAAAAATAAAGACACAGTTTTACTAAAATAAAAGGACACAGTGAACTTTAAAAAGACTTTGTAGTCGGATGAAAAGCTATAACTGCTGCTGTAAATTGAAATCATTTTATTATATTTTTTTAAAAATCACAGCAGGAGCACCAGCCGTGATTTTCTGAAATGGAGGAACAACCATATGTTTAAAATGGAAGCAGAAGAGATGAAAATGCATATTGAAAAGGGGGGCCTTGTTTCTTTCAGTAGAGGGGAAATTAAACTTAACTGTGTCAGGGGTACTCTGTGGGTGACATGGCCCGGCAGCGGAGATGTTATACTTCGTGATGGTGATGAAATTTCGGTAAGGCAGCATGGAAAACTATGTGTAACATCATTAACCGGCTCTTTCGTCAGCATTAAAAGGAGAGCAATATTCCCCTGCCTGAAAGAAATTCCCGGCATTGCAGCAGTGAAGCTTTTTAAATCTGCTGTATCTTCTGTCAGGAATGGAGGGGAGCAGTCAGTATTCGGTGATTCAGTTCACTCTATCACACGGTAGAAAATAGTCGGGGGGAGCTATCCCCGGCATTCAGTGTAATGTTCCACCCTGTTGCGCCCTTTCTCTTTTGCAATATACAGAGCGTCATCCGCCATCTTTAAAAGCCCGTCATGTGCGATAATCTCCCCGGTGTTCTTTGTCGCCACACCGAGACTTATTGTAACGAGCTGTGCAGGGATAGACTTTTCATGCGGAATTTTCAGGTTAAAAATATTGTCTCTGATTTCATCAGCAATTTTTACTGCTCCACTCTGATCAGTTGCGGGGAGAATAATTATAAACTCCTCACCTCCATATCTGGCGCAGAAATCACCGGGTCTTTTTAATGATTTTTCAATAGATTTTGCCACACTTCTCAGGCATTCATCTCCGGCTGCATGCCCGTATGTATCGTTGTAAAGTTTAAAGTTGTCTATGTCGCCCATAATTATAGAGAGCGGGTAGCTGTCCCGCAGGCTCCTGTTGTATTCTGTAAGTATCCTTTCTGAAAAACTGTGTCTGTTTGGAATTCCGGTGAGCGCGTCAAATACCGCCTGTCTCCGTATAACAGCATAAGCATCGGAGAGCTTGAATCCTGCAAGCACCAGGCCAAGGAGACCTGCCGAAAGCATAAAGAGGTGAACTGCGGAGATCATAAGAAGAGGAATTCTGGGGATATATGGAAGTATAACGCTGATGCCTCCTCTGATATCACCCTCCCTGTATCCCTGAACAGCGTGACATTTCAGGCATGATGCTTCAGTCCTGAGTGCCGCCATATAGAAAAAGGCCTTCCCCTCGCCGTTATTTATTATAGCACCCTCCTCAGTGCTCCCTTTTTCGAAGTTTTTCAGAGCAGCCTCTTCAATGGGAGTTGCCCTGTTTCCGGGCCTTATAGGCTTAAGACTTGTTATATGGAATTTTATTCCGTCTCTTATTAAAGCAATTTCTGATAACTGACGCGTCATATAGGCCGGATTAACCTGGGTCAGAGTAAGAGCCTTATTCACTTTAATATCCCGCAAGGGTACCTGCAGATAAGGGTTCGGCTGACTGTATTTTGTCACAGGGACAAATACTGCTCCATGTGCAGCATTCCAGGAACGGAAAAGGACAATCTGCTGGAAACAGCTCCTTGCGGTCTGGAATGCGAGACTCCGCTGTTCAGAAAGCGCGTTTCTGTAGTTCCAGAAAAATGATGAGGCTGTTATTGCCGCCCAGATTGCGCATACAATGAATATATTTTTTTTCAACGGTGTTTTCCTGATCTGATAATTTCTCTTCCTGCAATAATATTGAGATGATTACAATAATCAACAAACTTTCCTGTATCTGTTTAAAAAGCGGAGGTAATCTAAAGTCAATTTCAGCAAAGAACTAATCATTTAAACCAGGTCATTGTATATTATTATAAGAGATTTCTCACATACGTTCGAAAAAGTATGAATAAAATAATACTGTCAGGAGAATAATAATCAACTAACTTTCTGCGGTTTTTATTATGAAAATATTGTAGACATGCTTAAAATAATATAATCTTATTTTTCCAGAGGATCGTAATTTGAGTAAAGAAGAATTCAAAGACGCTCTTTTTGACGCAGTGGAAAATCTTATAGAGCATAAACTCTCCAATCCGGGAAGAGAGCTCATTATGAGCTATTTTAATGATATGGATGGTGACACCACGCTTGAGCGCGCTGTAAAAGCCATGGAGAAATATATACATGATAATTTTCCGCCGAAGGATAAGAGGAGCAAAAAACTGAAAGCGAGCCTTAACAGGCTCGCCTATGAAGCTGATAACTGGGACAGGGAATAATCCCGATATTAAGAAATCATTTTCCTGAACTGATCAAAGAGATATTGTGAGTCATTGGGACCCGGACATGCTTCAGGGTGATACTGAACCGAGAATATCGGGAGCCTCTTGTGGCGTAGACCTTCAACAGTTTTGTCATTCAGATTAACATGTGTAATCTCAATATCGCTGTTCCCCTTCAGTGAATCCATATCAACCGCGAATCCGTGATTCTGTGAAGTGATCTCCACTTTTTCTGTGGGGAGATTCATCACAGGCTGGTTCCCACCGCGATGGCCGAATTTCAGCTTGTAGGTTTTACCGCCGAGGCCAAGCCCCAGGATCTGGTGTCCCAGACATATCCCGAAGCAGGGGATCTCCTCTTTCGCTATATCTTTAACAAGAACTTTTGCGTAATCAACAGCATCCGGATCCCCGGGGCCGTTTGAAAGGAACACCCCTTTTGCACCATCAGCAACAACATCTTTAAGAGGAGTTTTCGCCGGATAAACTGTTACGTTGAATCCCGATGCTTTCAGCAGTCTGAGAATGTTTCTCTTCACTCCGAAATCGTACACGGCGATGTCAGGATTACCTGCAACTTTGTCTCCGAAAAAATATTTCTCTTCGCATGTTACTTTTGAAGCAAGGTCAAGTCCGTTCATTGAGGGGTGGCTCTTCAGCCTGTCAACAGCACCTTTTTTATCAAGGAATATCCCCGCTCTCATGGCCCCTTTGTCGCGGAGGTGGCGGGTCAGCATCCTTGTATCTATCCCTTCTATTGCCGCAATCCTTCCGTCTTTAAGAAAATCACCAAGCGATCCCGTTGCCCGGAAGTTGGAGTATGTTTTACTGTATTCTTTCACCACGAAACCGGCAACCTGTATCATGTCGGATTCCATGTCCTCTCTATTCACCCCGTAGTTACCAATCATGGGGTATGTCATGGTCACTATCTGTCCGCAGTAGGATGGATCCGTGAGGACCTCCTGGTAGCCGCTCATTGATGTATTGAAAACAGCCTCTCCCATTGTTTCACTGTCATAACCGAACATTTTGCCTTCAAACTCTGTTCCGTCTTCAAGTATAAACCAGGCTTTTTTAGTCATTCATTTACTCCGTTAAATCTTAGTTATTTCTCAAATCTGACGTTAACTGAACCGCCGTGTTTATCATCAAACCCTTCGTATTCAGACATAAGATTCACAGGTCCCTGTGCCTTTTTCAGCGATTCCTTATTCAGAAGCTGAAACGTTGTTCTTCTCATAAAAGTCTCCACCGATGTGCCGCATGAGAACCTCGCCGCGCCCCCCGTGGGGAGTATGTGGTTTGTCCCTGAATAGTAGTCGCCAACTGCAACAGGGGCGTATCTTCCGAGGAAGAGTGAGCCGACGTTCCTGATGCTGTCAATGTACTCCAGCGGATTGTCCACCATGAACTCCATGTGTTCAGGGCCGTATTTGTTGCTGAAGTCAATGGCCTCTTCTATTGAATCTACAAGTATAATAATTCCGTTTTTAACAGATGTCTTCTTTATCTCATGTCTTCCGCGTCCGGAATCTATATCCTCTTTTATATGCTTATTAACATCTGATGCCAGTTTCTTTGAAGTTGTTACAAGTACCGCGAGGGCTCTCTCCTCGTGCTCGGCCTGTGAGAGGAAGTCCCATGCAACCCACTTAGGGTCTGATTTATCATCAGAGATTATAAGCACTTCGCTTGGTCCTGCCATTGAATCTATCTGAATTATACCCATGCTGAAGAGATATGTCTTTGCGGCAGTTACAAAAATATTTCCGGGGCCCACGATTATCTCAGATTTTTTTACAGAGTCTGAACCGTAAGCAGCCAGAGCAATACCCTGCGCTCCGCCTGATTTTATTATGCTTGTAACGCCAAGCTCTTTGCATATCGCAAGTATTACATCCGGTATCTTCCCGTCTTTGTTCGGGGGAGTAATGACTGTGATGTTTTTTACACCGGCAATCTGTGCCGGAATAACTCCCATAAGAACTGAAGAGGGATAAGAAGCTTTCCCCCCTGGAACATATATCCCCGCGCTTTCAATTGCCTGATATGTAGTGCCGAGAATTGTGCCGTCCGGCCTGGTGTATATGGAATTCTCCCTTAGCTGTCTTCTGTGGAATTCTTCAATATTCTGCCTTGCTTCCATGAAAGCGGCAAGGACATGTTTCGGAGTATTTTTATGGCCCTGTGCAATCTCTTTTTCAGTTGCTGTAACTGAACTGAGTTTAACGCCGTCGAATTTATGGGTGTATTTCTTTACTGCATCATCCCTGTTCTCCTTAACGTCATTAACGATGGGGACAACGGTGTTGATCATAATTGAGCTGAAGTCCTCTCCAAACCTGTTGAAGAGTTTATCGAGTTCAGCCGGGGTTAAATCTTTGTATCTCTTAACCGGGACCATTAAAATTCTCCTTCCTCTGAAACTGTTTTTAACTTTTAACCATTAATTAAAGGGTTTAAAATTGTCAAGTTTTAGATTTCCGGAATAACAGTCATTTTTTAATATCCACGCAGAGAATCCTGCTTCTACCCTCCGGATCGATATATTTTTTGGATATTGTTATGCAGAGGCTCCCGGTTGCAGTGGATATGTAAGGGTCTGTAATATATTTATCATGGCCGTTCAGGAGTGAATAAAAATAATCTTTATTGGACTGGTCACTTCCGGGGTCATCCGGCTGGAAAATTTTGCTGCGGCTGTTTTTGATCCGGGTGTTTATCACTGTTTCACTGGTCTGTACTCCGGAATCATTAAGTATGTAGGCACATTCAATTGTCCGGTCATTTTTTATCATGGACTTAAGCGTTTCCTCCGGGAGATAGAGTTCACCTTTAACCAGTGCGTTTGTAACTCTGTCAATAATCTGTTTGAAGTGCCGGATTTCATTTTCTTCTTTCAAATGCCTGTCGTTTCTGCTTATAATATATCTTGATGATATAGTATTTATCGTTTCTGATATGAAGCCGGTATTAAGAGAAGTCATCTCTGAGGGCATTCCGAAAAGATACCCCTGAAGCATGTCTGCGTTTAGTTCCAGTACTTTCAAAGATTCCTCTTCTGTTTCAATACCTTCGGCAATCACCATTGAACCGGTGTTATGCGCAAGCCTGGTTATGGATCTCGCAACTTCCTGTTTATAAAAATCGTTCTCAATTCCATCTATTATAGATCTGTCGAGTTTGATAAGATCCGGTCTGAGGCTCACAATCCTGTCCCAGTTTGAGAATCCGGCGCCGAAATCATCAAGAGCAATCATGAAACCCAATTCTCTGTATTCATTAACAAATTTTTTGAGGACAGTAATGTCATCAACTTCTGATTCAAGAATTTCAATAATTATTGAGGAGGGTGCGATTTTCTGTTTTTCAACTGCCTTAAGCAGGTTGCCGGAACCGAGACCCTCCTGAATTGCATTGCTTTCTAGATTGATAGAGAGAACACTGTTGGGGTTTTTACGGTAGTATAATGCAAAGTTTTCAAGGGCCTTTTTCCTGAAGAGCCTGTCGAGGTCAAGAATCAATCCATACTTTTCAGCTTCTCTTATAAGGATCTGTGGATTAATTAAAGATTTATCACCAGGATTTACTCCTCTGCTAAGTGCTTCAAACCCCAGAATCTGTTTTCTTTTAAAGGAGATCAGAGGCTGAAAATAAGTAGTAATTAATTCTTTTTCAATAATCTCTTCGATAGTAATGTTATCATATTCACGCATAATTGAATCCATATTTATATTTTTCAGCCAGAGTAAATAGAGGTGGATTTTTTTAAACTATCAAATAACATTAATGCAATATTAGTGGCGATAGTTTACATATATTTAAAAAAATCCGGAGAGGAGTATCGGCAAATGCCTTGACTCGGTAAATTGCGATGTTTTAGTGTAGTTTCCATGATTAAAAATTATTTGAGATTTTTTAAAACGACATAAAATAGCACTATATAGCATTTCCGAAATGATTAACACATAGTCATACCGGCCGTAGCGACAGCGATGAGCCGGAATCCATTTTTTTAAAGGAATAGATTCCCGCCTTCGCGGGAATGAAATTAAGGGCAGTAATCATTCCATAAACTGCTATAATAGAACGGGAAGGATAAGGAATATATTAATGAAAATAGCAATGGCGCAGATAAATCCTGTAGTGGCAGATATTGAGGGGAACAGAAAAAAAATAACAGATTATATAGAGAGAGGGGAGGATGCCGGCGCAGACCTTGTTGTTTTCCCGGAGCTTTCCACAATCGGGTATCCGCCAATGGACCTGCTTGAAAGCAGCAAGCTTGTGGATGACAACCTTCATTCTGTTTCTGAAATCCGTAATTTCTCACGCGGTAAAAAAGCGGCAATTGTTATCGGTTGCGTTGATTATGACAGGGAGAATCCACCCATGCTCTTCAACTCCGCTGTTGTGATAAAAGATGGAGAGATAATTTTCAGGCAGAATAAAACACTGCTACCCGGTTATGACGTATTTGATGAGTACAGATATTTCTCCCCTGCAAAGGAGTCAGCAGTCTTTGAATTAAATGGAATAAAAACAGGGATTACAATCTGCGAAGATATATGGGCAGCCCTCGGAAATGATAACAGCCGTTTTATGGACCAGAGGAGATATCATTCTGATCCTGTGAAACAGCTTGCTGACAGGGGGGCGGAGCTTATAATTAATATTTCTGCTTCACCTTATGTTAAAGGTAAACGTCAGGTACGGATGGAGATGCTATCAGCTCTGGCGAAGAAAAACGGAGTCTCTGTTATTTATGTCAATCAGGCGGGCGCGAATGATTCACTCATATTTGACGGGAACTCATTCTGTATTAATAAGGATGGAGGGATTTACGCCCACGCGAAGGGCTTTGATGAGGATCTTCTGATTGCTGATACAGATTATAGAAAGAGTCCGGATGCTGATGTTGATGACATTGATGATATACGACGAGCTTTAGTCCTTGGAATCAGGGATTATATGTATAAATCCGGTTTTAAAAAAGCAGTGCTTGGTTTAAGCGGTGGTATAGATTCAGCACTCACTGCTGCACTGGCCTGCCAGGCCATCGGGGCGGAGAAAGTGACCGGCATCACGATGCCTTCAATGTATTCATCATCAGGCAGTGTTGATGATTCATATTTTCTCGCAGATAATCTCGGGATGAGGATTGAGACCATTGCAATTAAACATCTTTTTGATCAGTTTAAGACTGATCTTGATGTAATGTTTCACGGAATGAAGGAGGATGTTACTGAGGAGAATGTCCAGGCGCGTATTCGCGGTGTTTTACTTATGTCTGTGAGCAACAAGTACAATGCTCTCCTGCTGACTACTGGAAACAAATCTGAGTGCGCCACAGGGTACTGCACCATGTACGGCGATATGTGCGGAGGACTTGCCGTAATCTCCGATGTGCCGAAAACTCTTGTTTATGAAATCTCCGAACGGATAAACAGTGATGCAGGGAGGGCGATCATCCCTCGCGCAATAATTAAAAAAGCTCCATCCGCTGAACTGCGTCCCGGGCAGAAGGACCAGGACTCGCTCCCGCCGTACGATATACTTGACGGCATTATTGAACTTTATGTTGAACAGAGGATGTCCGCAGATGAAATTGTCTCACGCGGATATGACAGGGAAACTGTGGATCATGTTCTTAAGCTTATTAATATGAATGAATACAAGAGATTCCAGGCTGCGCCGGGACTTAAAGTTACTTCAAAGGCTTTCGGTATAGGCAGGAGGATTCCGCTTGTAAAGAGGTATGTGCCGTGACATTCATATACAGCAAGGGGTTGCAACCCCTTGCTGTACTGCAAAATGCAATTTTTTTGGATTTTAAAATAAATTAAAATACTGCTGAACAGCCTCAAAATTTTTCTGCACATTCTCCTTCCCTGCAACTATATCCATGTGGCCGGGGAGGAGATATTCAATATCAAGTTCCGATATTCGCATTATGCTCTCCTTGAGCTGCGCGGCGCTGCCGCCAGGAAAATCGAATCTTCCAAAGCTGTTATTGAAGATAAGGTCTCCACATACAAGAACCTTCTTCTCTCTCCAGTATATGCAGCTCGATGCAGGGGAGTGACCCGGTGTTTTGTAAACCTCAAGTTTGTGTTCACCTATGTCCAGGTATCCCTCCTCCATCTCGATTTCAAATTTAATCTCCGGGAACTGCATCCCCATCATCTGGTAAAAGAGAGGCCCGGTCTCGTTGAGAAACTTAATCTCCTCTTTATGCATCCCCGCAGGAATTCCGTATTTTGTAAAATTAACACTTCCGTCAAAGTGATCCGGGTGACTGTGTGTGTTTATTACAAAGCTTATTGTCTCAATATCAACTCCGTCCTGCTCCATAAGTTTAAGTAGCGTATCAGTGTAATTTTTAAGCCCCGGATCAAAGAGCATGTTAAAGGGCTCACCGAAGTAGAAGCTGTTGCAGTTATTTTCAAAAACACCGTTCCATATATATGCATAAACGTTGTCTGTTACTTTCATGTTTTTACCTTATTTTTTTATTTAATCGCAGATTGTATGATTATAAACTTTTATCTGATTGCCGGTTTTTTTAGTCAACTTTTATTGATTTTCAACCCCCTTTTGAGTTTTCACTAATAGGGGGCTTAAAAAGCGAGGACGATATTATGGAATCACCTGTTCATCCGTTTCTATATGAAATCAGGGATTCAATTGCGGAAATAAAGGTCTTTGCATTAGCAATCTGCTTTTCCACATCAGATTTTGATACAATATAAAAATCATCATAATCACTTTTATTTCGTAATTTTTCTGCGCCCATTAATATTTTTGAATACTCTTTATCAAGGACACCACTTGACACGTAATTACGGTTAAAATAAGCAATTATTCCGGAATGTTTTCTGGAATCAAACTGGTCAAGAGCGAGAAGGGAACGAACAGAGTGGAATATGGCATAATATGATCTGTTTAAGGACTGGTCATAAAGCCCCCGGTCGCATAGAATCTCAGCAGCAGCAAGGTCCGCTCTTGATTTCTCCATCCTGTATCTGGAAAGATCACGAATCTCAGGCTGCATAGATATCTATACCATTATTCTGAATTTCAGAATAAAAGGGTTTTATACTTTTATATTTAATAAAGTTACTTCGGCTTTCTAAAAAAGCAGTTATAACAATATCATAACATAATGATAGATCAACAGTTACATCGAGTAAAATATCTTCAAAAGCAGCAGTATCCTCGTTAGTAATTATAACAAATACATCAAGATCGGATTCATTGTTATAATTACCGTTTATATAAGAACCAAATATGATGATTTGTACTAAGTCATCAGCAAACAATTCTCTAAGTCTATTTTTTAAATCTTCAAGAACAGGCTTTATTTTTATGTTATCTGATATTGCAGTCATTTCAAGACTCCAGGTTGAAGAATAAAAGCGCTATTAAGATTTTAAGATTATACTAATGTGAACAGTTTTTGTCAAGAAATGTTATTATCATGTAATTAAGATAACCTGTATGGGAATATATCAAAAGCTTACAGATTGCTGACCGTTTAGCAGGGTCCTTTATATAAAGAGACATAAATTTTTTTTGATATTTTAGAATTTTTTAAAATATTTTACTTATTTTATTAAGAATAATTCCGAATAATATAATGAGAGGCTGCGGGAATTATTGCAGAGACATAATTCCTTAATAGAAGTAAAGGCAGCTGAGTTAATGCGACATAAAACTGTAGAAGGAGGCACATTGATGAACGCTATTCATTTCCCAAGCTCAATAATTACCGGAAATAACGGCAGCAGAACGGAGATGGGCCGCCATGAGATCAAAAAGAACAGCTTTGCGAAAACCCACGGCGGCAGTGATGTAATTGAAATCTCCGCAGAGGCAAAAGACAGGTTTGAAAAGGAAAACCTGGTGAGACTTGACAGGATAAGATTAAAAAAAGAGACAGACTACTACAGGAGAGAACTTGCTGAGTTCATAGATTTTAAAGAAGCGGACCTGAGAAATATTTACAGGCTTGATAAAATAAGGGACGCAAGGCGTAAACTTTATGACGGCTTGTATGACAATCCTCCTGATGAAATTTTAAAAAAACTGGTTGAAAAGCCTGATCTTTAAGATCAGGCTTTTTTTATACGGAGTGAATTTAACGGTAACCAGTGCAGCCTTAAACGGTCAGAAAGAAAAATCTGTACTGACACAGAATTTAAAAAATAGATCGGAGTTTTCCGTAATATTGCATCCTGCGTGAGACTAAGTACGTAAAAATATAAATATAAAAGAGGTGAGCAAAAATGGAAAACGAAGTTATTAAGAGATTTGCAATCGATGTGCTGGGGTGTGGATGCGAAGATTCTGTGTTTAACAGAATTGATCAGAGCAGAAATTTCAGGCTCCCCTCCGGGATTACGCTCTCTTTACGAATTCTCATAGGGGGGAAGCTGCTTATTTACATTGCTGAAAGTAATTCTGTATCGCCTGCGGATCTTAAAGCAGTGGTGCGTGACGGACTGGAGGAGCGGAATTCCTCCGGCTACAACAGGCTGCGGGTTGTGATTAAAACAGAGAGCCCTGATGCTGATACTCCGCGTTATTCAAAAAGTTTTAATGAAATAACAGTGAGGGATAATAAAACACACCTGCATGTTTTAAACAGGAGTGAGTCTCTCTGATATGAAAGCGGCGGCTGAAACAGATTTCCGGATTGGAGGTTTACGTGATCTGAATATCCTCACAGATATGCGCCTGGCTTTTCTATCTGAACTCCGGTTCGGCTGCCGCACATCTACTGAAAACGAACTCAGAACCGCTGCAGAAAAATATTTCGCGCTGAATATAGAAGATAAAACATACATACCAGTTCTCGGCTCTTCATCAGGTAAAGCTGTGTGCTGTGCGGGGATACTCCTGTATGAATTGCCCCCGGCCCCCTGGAGTCTTAAACGTACCCAGGGGCATATCCTGAATTTCTATGTTGTTCCTGAAAGGAGGATGGAGGGTATAGGAACCGCTCTCATGGAATACATTATCTCATATTCAGCTGATCAGAAAATATCCAGGCTTTTTCTCAATTCCACAAGGGAGGGGGAGAGAGTATACCGCAAGTGCGGCTTTGTCGAGTGTGATGAAGCAGCGCTGATACTGGATCTTATTAAATAGATTTTCAGATCCCCAGTTCCATGAGATCTGCTGCTGCGAACGATTCTGGGAATATCTCCCGTGCGGTTTTTTCAGCATCAGACCGCTCTTCCATGGTGATATACCTTGCAGCGTCAAAGTGGGCAAGAGCCAGGCGTTTTGCTCCCGACTCAAGGGCAATCCTTGCAGCAGTTTCAGGATTAAGGTGCGGCCATTCCGGATTGGACTCCCCCGGTTTGAATGCACATTCTGTTATGATGAGATCTGCTCCCTTCGCAAGCTTCACAGCGTTTTCGCAGTAACCTGTATCTGTGCAGAAGGCAACTGATTTATCGTCTGCTGTTATGCGGTATCCCAGGCATGGATCTGAGTGAAGCATCGGGAGGTATTCCAGGCCAAAGGGGAGGGCTCCGGAAGAAGCAGGGAGCTCGATGATTTTTGTATTGTACGAAAGTTTATCGAGCGGCACAGTGAATGGCCTGTTCACGAGGGTATTAATGACGCTTCGGGTCCCCTCCTGCCCGATGATGGTGAGTCCCTTTTCGCACTTGATTTTAGATAGTCCGTGAAGCCCTGAAATATGATCAAGATGAAAATGGCTCAGCAGCAGGTAAAGAGGTTTTGTGTCATCGATATATTTATCCAGCCTGAAGAAACCGCTCCCCGCGTCTAAAACAATATCGCACTGCGATGTCTTAATAAGCACACAGAGAGTGTTCCCTGTGGCAGTTTCAAACCAGCCGTTTGTCCCGAGAAATATTATCCGCATTTATAATCCTTATTTGAAAGAAATATTCAGACCGGCAGCAGGTCTGTTATCTCAATGAAAGTAATATCTTTTTTCACGCAATAAAAATTTTTCTTGACCTGAATATCGTATTATCGCGATATATAGATAATTTGGCGGATGTGTTAAATGAAAAAGATAAATTATGAAAAAGAGAGTGAGTTTCTGAAGGCAATAGCTCACCCTGTGAGATTGAAGTTAATCGATATGCTCCTCTCAGATGAGTGCTGTGTCACTGAACTGACAGAGATTCTTAACCTTCCGCAGTCAACAATCTCCCAGCATCTCGGTATTCTGAAAAAAGCCGGAGCGCTTTATCCGTATAAGTCCGGAGTAAAGACCTGCTACAAAGTCAAAGATGATAAAGTGACCCGGATAATGGAGATACTGAAATAGATCATGGCGCGAATTGCCCCTTTCGAAAACTACAGCGATGACTACGATAAGTGGTTCACAGATAACAGCTCTGTTTATGAACTAGAGCTTGAGGCAGTGAGAGAGTTTATCCCACTGATAAACGCGGCCTTGATGTTGGCGTGGGTACCGGAAAGTTCGCAATACCTTTCGGTATAAATATCGGAGTAGATCCTTCGTTCGAAATGGCAGTAAAAGCAAAGCGCAGCGGCATTGATGTTTCGCTTGCCGTAGCCGAAGCTCTCCCGTTTAAAGATGAAGTTTTTGATTTTGTACTTATGGTGACGTCAGTATGCTTTTTTGATGATGTAAGCGCCGCGTTTAATGAAGCATTCAGGGTATTGAAGCCCGGCGGTTCAATTATAATCGGGGTTGTTGATTCAGAAAGTGAATTGGGGAAGAGGTATATAGAGAAAAAGGAGCGCAGCAGGTTCTACAGGGAGGCGACTTTCTACTCTGTGCCTGAACTCACCGGCCATCTCGAAAATTCCGGTTTTTCAGATTTTGAGTTTAACCAGACAGTGTTTATGGAGGAGCAACCTTCCGGGGCAATTGTGAGGAAAGGTTACGGTGAGGGGAGTTTCGTTGTTATCAAAGGGGTGAAGAGGTGAACTGATTTATGGGAAAGAAGATGTCTGAACTGCTGCTGGAGGCGGTAAAGCTCTTTGAACTGGAAGATGAAACAAGCATAAATGAGATCAACAAAAAATACAGGGAGCTCCTTTTTAAATGGCACCCCGACAGGTGCAGAGACAACTATGAAGAGAGCAAAGAGATGACTGACCGGATAATACGGGCTTACAAAACTGTTATGATCTACTGCTCAAACTACAGAATTAAATTTGACTCTGAGTTTTCAGATAAAATATCCCCCACAGACACGCCCGATGAATTCTGGCATAAGAGATTCGGACATGACCCTCTGTGGGGATACACGAAATAAAAATAATTGAGGTTATACAATATGAAAAAAGTCGGAATAATAAGGTGTCAGCAGACAGAGGATATCTGTCCCGGGAGCACTGATTTTAAGGCCGCTGCAAAGGGTTCTCTTGCATTCGAGGAGTCCGGCCCTGTTGAGATAATCGGTTTTGTCTCGTGCGGCGGGTGTCCTGGTAAAAGAGCTGTGCAGAGAGCCAGCCTCATGGTGGATAGGGGAGCGGAGATCATTGCGCTTGCGTCATGTATTACAAAGGGGAACCCTATAGGTTTTCCGTGCCCGCATCGTGAAGAGATGAAAGCTGCTATAGTAAAAAAAATCGGCAGTGAAATAACAGTACTCAACTGGACTCACTGACAGAACTCCCTTCAGTTTTTGATTTGACTTGCCGTGAATAATCCTGTATAGCTACTGCATCATCTGCACTTAATTTAAGGAATGGGGGATTTTCATGGCAAGGAGTACTGAACACGCCGCATTAATCTGCATTATATCAACACTAATCATGCTGGCAGGAGCAGCCGCAGGAATTTATTTTAATAAACCGCTTATTGTTGTAATAGCGCTATTCCCCGCTGTTGTTTACGAAGTCTACAGGGTTCAGGGTGTATCAACTATATGGGCAAGCTGGGGTATGCTTGCAGTACTTGTTGCTGAGGTTGTTCTTATAATCGGGAAATTTAATTTCAATATTGCAAAATTTGCGGTGAAGTATATTCCGAATATCCCGGCAGTTGATATAAAGCTTGCAGGGCCTGTGGTAATGGGGTACTTTTCATATATCCTTATTAAAAGAACTGCGGGTATCTACACCAAATGGCTTGCTGTGATTATTCTTATCGGATGCCTTGGATTATTCTACTCGCTTGATCCCTCAATCTTCAGCAGGTTCACCGGGAAGGGACTTCAGGAGGGTTTGAAGAACCTGCCGGCTATTCCTCTTAAATAAAAGCATTTCGTCAGTTCAATCCACAATAAACAAGCCCGGGAGTACCGGGCTTTGTCTGTATAGCTGAATATGGATTTTATTACTACATCTCCACAGTCCCCGGAAATGCCTCCGCAAAAGCTTCAAGCGCAGGCCACTCATCGGAGAAGAGCGCGTCCATCATTCCGAAGAACTGAGGGAACTCCTCCCTGATAAAGAAGCGCGACGTCAACACCCGGCTGTAGTAGAATGCAGCCTCACGGTTGTCAGCAATTAAAGCTTTAAGTTCCGCACCTTTCCTGTCTCCGGCAATAGCCTTCATTTTAGGATAAGATACAGCAAGGCTCCATACATGCATCCATGCTATTGCGAGCATATATATAGCTTTTCTGAAAGGAGTTGCCCCGGAAAGTATCTGGTGAAATTTCATTCCGGCAGCCATCCCTTTCATCTTTTCAACATATTCATCAAGCCTTGCAAGCCCTTTAATTACCGGGTCAATGTATTCCGCCGGAATTCCGTTTTTCCGTGCCAATTCAACTGATTCATTGATCCGCTTTTTAAATACACTATAATTATACTGACCCGGATTCATCAGGAGCTTCCGCATGACAAGGTCCATTCCCTGGATCCCGTTTGCACCTTCAAACAGGCAGAGGATCTTGGAGTTCCTCATCATCTGCTCAATGGGGTAGTCGCAGCAGAACCCGTATCCGCCGAACATCTGCATTGCTTCAGATGTGATTAGCACGTTCCTGTCGCTGCACCCCGCTTTGCACACAGGCACAAGGAAGTCAACAATGGCACGTGCTTCTTTTGCTTCTTCACCTTGAAGTACTGTACCCAGGTCCATGTTGTAGTACATGTTGTAAATCAGCATCCTCTGCGCGTCCACATATGATTTTATCCAGAGTAGCATTCTCTGAACGTCCGGATGCTCGATGATCGGAACCATAGGCGCGGATGGATTGTTCATGTCCTTTAATGCAGATCCCTGGAGTCTCCCCTTTGAATATGACGCAGCGTGGAGATATGCCGCAGATGAAACACCCTGCGCCTGAACAGCGGTCCCCATCCTGAAATCATTCATCATCTGGAACATGATCTTCATCCCTTCACGTTCTTTACCCAGAAGAAAGCCCACGCATTCGCCATTATCTCCGAAACTCATGGAGCATGTAACGCACCCTTTAATCCCCATCTTGTGCTCAATCCCTGTGCATTTGAGGTCATTCCGTTTTCCGGGATTGCCCTTCGCGTCAGGTAAAAATTTCGGCACGATAAATATAGATATCCCTTTAGTCCCCTCCGGGTCCCCTTCAATCCTTGCAAGAACAGGATGAACCATGTTTGAATAAAAATCATTCTCCCCGGCAGAGATGAATATCTTCTGACCTGTTATGCGGTATGTGCCGTCAGGCTGCTTTACAGCTCTTGCGGTGAGGCGGCCTACGTCAGACCCCGCCTGTGTTTCAGTAAGGCACATTGTGCCCCCCCATTCACCTGCCATCATCTTCGGGATATATGTTTTCCTGAGTTCATCTGAACCGAAATTTGATATAAGCATCATTGAACCGTGAGCAAGGGCTCCCCACATAAGGAGAGGCTGGTGCGCTGCGCTTATGAACTCTCCGCATGCAGCCCCAAGGGTTTGCGGCATACCCATACCGCCGATCTCCGGTGATTCAACTATACCGATAAATTCCGCATCGTAATAAGCTTTCAGCGGTTTTTTTACAGCATCAGGGAGAGTGACGTTTCCTGTTGCCTGGTCCCATGAACAGCCGATCCTGTCAGCGTCCGCAAAATGCGGGTAGCATTCTTTTACGGCAATATTTTCTATTAAGTCTAAAGTCGCCTCAAATGTATCGTGATCAAATGACGCGAACTTTTCGAACTGAGTCAGTGAATCGATATTCAGTATTTCGAAAAGTACATATCTTAAATCACGCGGATCTAATACGGGATTATTCATAGCTGCTTCCTTTAGATAGTTTCTTTTAGAAAAATCTGCTTATTTTTGCAATCTGTTCCTGCGCCTCTTTCGCCATCCCTTCGATGACTTCTTTGCAGCTCTTTATGTCGTAAATTCTTCCAAGTGACTGGCCCATCATCATAGGTGCTACATCAACATCACCGGTTTCCCATGCTGTGCGGCATCTTTCACCTGTGATGAGCGGCGCAAGTTCCATTATGTTCGCTCCTTTTTTCTCGGCTTCAAGAATATCCTCTGCGCATTTGTTTTTTATCGCGCGCCCCTGGAGGTTGATCGATTTACAGATAAGTGTTGTGTCATACTCCTGACGTTTAATAATTTCATCTTTTATATTCTGGTGTACCTGGCATTCATGTGTAGCCATGAAACGTGTTGCCATCATTACACCCTCTGCGCCAAGAGCAAGAGCCGCTGCCATGGATTTTCCGTCAGCAATACCCCCTGTAGTTACAACCGGAATAGAAAGTTTTTCTGCTATTTTAGGAGTGAGAACCATTGTAGTGACATCATCTTTCAGAGGGTGTCCCCCTTCTTCTATACCTGCCGCGTATATTCCGTCATAGCCTGCCTCCTCAGCATGCTCGGCATGTTTGAGGCACCCGACTTTGTGAAACATCTTTACTCCCGCTTTCTTCAGCATTTCAACATATTGTACTCCGAGCTTGTCGATAGGTGTGCCCGAAACTTCGATACCGGCAACTTTCTCTTCGGCAATTATTTCAAGATTTCTCCTGTGATCATCCATTGTTATGTGGAATGAAGGGAGAATTGTAACTCCCACCATGAACGGTTTGTCTGTGAGCTTCTTGGTCTCGCGGATTGCGTTTCTCAGTTCGTCGCCTGATTTGTAGTTCCCCGCTGTGAGGTTACCCATTCCACCTGCGTTTGAAATTGCAGCTGTAAGTTTAGGCTCGCCAACAAGGTACATGGCTCCGCATATAATGGGATATTTAATCCCGAACATTTCTGTGATTCTTGTTTTCATCTTTTTCCTTCCTGGTAGTTTATTATTTCTGCAGACTCTCCGTCACGCAGTAAAACTCTTTTTAATTCCGGCCTTCATGAGCGCCATGTCGATTACATCTTTCCCCATGTTATACATGATGCTTATGGCTTCATTTTTGCTCACATCATCATGAATCCCCACGCATATAAGTGACGCAAGGCCGTGAGAAAAAATACTCATTCTGCGGAGCACCTCTTTCCTGTAATTCTCCGGCAGTTGTGAAAGGAGTTCGTCCCTGACAAGTTCAGCATAAAGCGCCTTCATGAACTGTGTAAGCAGATTCTTTGTGTCAGGGCTTTCGAGGATTAGTGCCCTGAACAGCTCTCTGTTCTCCTGCGCGAAGAGCACAAATCCTGTACCCATGTTAAGAAATACGCTTTTGGTATACGGCTTCAAACTATATTCAAGGGCAAGCTTTTCGCCACGCAAAAGCACCTCTTCCCGCAGCTGTTCCATATTTTTAAAGCATGAATAAACAGGAGCTGTGGATGAATTCAGTTCCTCCGCAACGCGGCGGGCTGTGAAGTCACGGAATCCGCTTTTTTTTGCCAGCTCAAATGCGGCGTTAATAACATCTTCTCTTAAAAAAATCGTTTTTGGAGGCATTTCAACTCCGGAATTAATTACAAGTATTAAATAACATACGTTATTTAAAGTGAGGTTCTGTCAAGATTTTTTTTGGAATTGGAGTTGTTTCATGTTAATGTAAAATATGCTCACTTCCGACACGGCTCATCCCCGATAGAGAATTTTAATTGTGCGTATGCCCCCAGCCGATAGATTATCATCTTTTATATACTTAGAGCAGTTTCCCCGGAGGGAGATAGATAATTCTCGGGTTAAAATAAAGGGTTGACCTGATTAATGGGCGATATTTAATTTAACTATATAATAACAGGGGGTAACATGAAGAACGAAATAATAAATGAAGTGATTTCACTTCCTGTGAGACAACGTGCTGAGTTAATTGATATTCTTATAAAAAGCCTTAATCCTGCAATTGATAAAAAAATTGAAGAACTATGGGCAAAAGAATCAGAAAAACGTGCACAGGACATCAGGAAAGGTAATGTTAAAACTGTATCTTCTGATGAGGTTATGAATGGTATTCGTAAAAGGATTACTAAATGAAGGTGGAGTTTCATCCGAAAGCTATATCTGAATTAAATGCCGCAGTAGATTATTATGAAGAACGAAGTTATGGGTTAGGAATCGCATTTTTAAAAGAGATACAGACAGGAATTGAAATAATCAAAGAATACCCCGAGTCCTGGCAGAAGATATCATTATCAACAAGAAGATTTCTTATCAAACAGTTTCCTTATGGTATTATATATATGGTTCATGAAGAAGTTCTCTACATTATTGCTGTAATGCTCCTTAATAGAAAACCGGGATACTGGAAAAAACGTAAGTAATTTTTGATAGAATATATCATGATAAAACTCGAAAACATTTCACTTGATATATACGGAAGCAGAAGGCGGATACTGAATAAAATCGACTGGCATGTTGAAGATGGAGACATCTGGGTGTTATTCGGCAGAAACGGTTCAGGCAAAACGAAGCTTCTTGAAATAATAACAGGGTACAATTTTCCTTCAGAAGGAACGGTTACCAGGTTTGGAAAGGGACACTTTGGTTCCGACATACGGGAACTGCGCAAACGTATCGGATACATAAGCTCTGTTGTGCGGGAGATGTTCAGCAGCAATGAGCGCGTAATAGATGCTGTGGTGAGCGGGCTCTACGCCTCAATCGGATTGTACCGGAAACCTTCATCGACTGAATACGGTAAGGCTGCTGATCTTATACAAAGAGTGGGACTGGGCGGCAGGGAGCATGATGTAATCGGTCATCTCTCTGACGGGGAGAAACAGAAGATACTTATGCTGCGGGCACTTATTAATGATCCTGATCTCCTGATTCTTGATGAGCCGGCAACCGGGCTTGATATTATAGCCCGTGAGGAGTTCCTTGAATCGCTCTCATCTCTCACAAAAGAGCGGGAACATTCAGTGATATATGTGACACACCATGTTGAGGAGATCACACCTCTTTTTAAAAAAATATTTATCATTGATAACGGTGAATGCTTTTTTAAAGGTGATATTGAAGAAGCTCTTGAGAAAAATATATTCACCTCTCTTTTCGGGAGAGGTGTTGAGGTTTTCAGAAGGGGTGAAAGATTATACTCATCTATTAAATAATCTTCCACCCTCTTTATATTTAATCGTTCCTCATATAGGTCAGGTGCCAGGTGTCAAAGTTCGCAGGAATCCTCCCCGCACCTGAGCATGAGTAACGGACTTTTCTCCATTCATCTTTAGTTTCAAGCTGTATTGGAATTCCGTTAAAGAGCGGACTTATATCTTCATTTTCAATTGCATTCACTGTAACATCTTCCTTTTTCATATTGTACCTCTCAATATATATAAAGAAAATCCGGAAGGTAAAGTGTTACAGAGAATTCTTACAAACTATTATATCGCGACAGAGGAGGATGAGATCTTCAAGCTGGTATTGAGAAGAACATTTTTATTAAATAAATGCTCTTTGAAAGCATGTTTAATAGAGAATTAATGCAATTTTAATGCAAAAACTTATTGATTTTGCCGGGTAAGTTATGTAAAATTAAACACAAAAAAATATAGAATTTGTACGGTTTGGGCACCCTCAGTTTATAGATATTTTTGATTGAGTCAGCATATTAAAGTTTCATTTCGGAAAAGCCATTTAGAAGGCTCAGGACGTGCTATAGTTACTGAAAAATCCGGTATGCTCACTGGCTGGTTTTGAGGGTCGAAGAGATAGTTGAAACATATACATGCATTCGAAATGAAAATTCACAATCATTTCGTTACATGCAGTAATCAGCATTCCGGCCAATCCTTTTTCATATCTTATAATTATTGCTGTGAGATAGATGGAGGTAAAATGTCACTGGAAGATAACATAAGGATTTATAGAATATCTTTAACCAGATTTATAAAACCTCCACTCAAAGCCAGTCCGCATTATACATGGCTCTACATATTTATAATGTTATTTGTAATATTTATCCCTGTAGAAAATCTCAATGCACTCACACCCGTAATTATTGATGAAAATACACAATCAATAAATCTTGGCCGTTACATGGAGATACTGGAGGACCCTGCCGGTAACCTCACCATTGATGATGTGATAAAACCGGAAATGCAGAATAAATGGTTCCGGAGCGAATGGGATGTGCCGAATTTCGGTTTCACCAGATCAGCATACTGGCTCCGTTTATCATTCAAAAATGCCGGAGTGTACGATAAATACAGACTGGAATTATCATGGCATCTGCTTGATGAAGTTAAATTTTATTATCTTAATAAAGATAATTCATTTTTACAGGTAAGCAAAGGTAATAATATTTCCGCTGAATCAGAAGAAAATGTAAGCCGGAGCTTCCTGTTCGATATTCCATTTTTTGATAAGAGCCAGACTGTTTATATCCAGGTGAAATCCGATTACACTATTCAGCTCCCTCTTAAAATGTGGATTATCGACAGGTATTTAAAACACGAGAAAAATGAAATCTATATCATGGGCGGATTTGTCGGCATCCTGATTGTGATGATCCTTTATAACCTTTTTTTATATATATCCATAAGAGACAGGAGCTATTTTTTTTATAGTTTTTATATATTCTCGATGCTGATTTATAATCTTTTATACAGTGGTGCAGGAAGAGAATTTTTAGGGATAACATCCCCTGTTATTACCAGAATTGGTTTTCCTGTATCTGAGACAATTGCTGCCATAACCGCTGTGCTTTTTGTAATCAATTTTTTAAATACCGGAAAAGTTCAACCGCTGATCCACAATATTTTTATCATCATTATCTTCCTGTCAATTCTGAATTTAATACTGCCATTTACGGGATTTGGATTTTTTTCTGTTGTTATCCAGAATGCTTTAGTTATTATCGGTTCTATACTAATTATCTTATTGTCAACACGTTTATCAATTGTCAGCAGACCTGCGAGAATATTATTAATTTCATGGACGATTCTACTGTCGGGAAGTATAATTATAATTTTAAAGAATTATGGCTTTATACAATCTAACAGTTTTACAGATAACTATTTTTCTCTTGCCACTGTACTCGAGACAGTGCTCCTCTCATTTGCACTAGCGGACCGGATAAACATAATGAAGCAGGAGAAGGAGTGCGCGCAGAGCGAAGCCCTCCGCATACAGAAGGAGGCTACGGAAACTTTAGAGCAGAGGGTATCCGAACGCACGCATGAGCTTGCAGCAGCGAATGAAAAGCTCCGCGAGATGGACCGGGTAAAAACTGATTTCTTTGCCAACATTTCTCACGAGCTGCGCACCCCTCTCACTCTATTACTTGCGCCTGTGGAGGATGCACTTTCGGGCAAAGATCTGAACAGGGAAACCCTCGAGATGATAAACAGAAACAGCCTGAACCTCCTGTCGCTCATAAACGATCTCCTTGATGTCTCACGCATAACAGCAGGTAAAATGACGCTTACTGTGTCAGAAACTGATCTCTCGGGACTGGTAAAAAAATTCTGCGGGGAAATTGAATACACGGCAAAGCATAGGGGAATTGAACTCACCTGTTCAGCCGGAGTGCCTGTCATTACATTTATTGACAGAGAGAAAATGCAGCATGTAATATCAAATTTCTTTTCAAACTCATTGAAGTTTACTGCGGCAGGCGGAAGGATAGATGTATCGGTTAAAAATGAAAGTGGCAGAGCTGTACTTGTGTTCAGTGACACAGGGTGCGGTATTCCTGCGGATAAGCTTGCCACAATATTTGACCGTTTCACCCAGGCAGATACAAGTTCAGCCCGGCATTATGAGGGTACGGGAATCGGGCTGTCTATAGTGAAAGAACTTGTGATGCTCCACGATGGTGAAGTATCAGTGGAGAGCTGGTATTCAGCGGAATATCCTGAAGCCCATGGAACAGTTTTTACAGTGAAGTTCCCGGCCGGGAGAGAACACTTCGCCGGCAGAGCAGATGTTACCTTCACTGATAATGCGATTAAAGAGATTGCGCGGCTGCCGCATGTTCGTGGAATAGATCCTGTCCGCAGGCCGGTTGATGAGCCGTCCCCGGAGGTTTCTGAAGATGGCGCCTCCGCAATACTTATTGTTGAGGACAACGCTGATCTCCGCAGGATGCTTGTGAATATTCTCCACGGGAGATATGTTGTATACGAAGCAGCAGACGGAAACAGCGCGCTGAGGGTTCTTGAGGAAAAAGAGGAGATCGACCTTGTTCTTTCCGATATCATGATGCCGGGAATGGATGGCCACGAGCTCCTCCGCCGCATCAGGAGTGATGAAAGATTTGACAGCCTCCCTGTAATATTCCTGACAGCGCGCGCTGACAATTTTATGAAGGCCGAAGGCCTTGACCTTGGAGCAACTGATTATGTTACGAAGCCGTTCAACTCCGGAGAACTTCTATTGCGTATAAGGAACCAGGTTGATCTGAAGAGACTTCGCAACTCCACAATGCGAAACTATAACACCATCATGGATAAACTGAAATCCGCCAATAAGAGGAGCGTTACCGGAGAAAACGCGGCAAAGATTGATACAATATGTGATTTCATCAGGGAAAATTATATGTATGAATTGTCTCGTGAAGATCTTGCAGAGAATATCGGAATGAAACCCGACACATTCGGCCGTTTGTTTAACCAGCACACTGGCAGAATATTGAATGAATATATTCATGAAATTCGTATAAAAGAAGCTGTACGCAGGCTCACGGAAACGGATGATACTGTCACCCGCATTTCGCTTGATGTCGGTTTTGACAATATCAGGACGTTCAACCGTGCCTTCAAAAAGTATACATCCATGAGCCCCGTCGAATACAGGGAAAACACTGTACTGCGCAATTAGAAATAATACTACTCTCATTAATACATCTTCAGCTTTATTATATAATATGGACATTTGCAGGATGTAGGCTAATGTCCATATATTTTCCTGGTCAAATTTTGTCCATCCAGCAGATGTCTTGCCTGAAGTATATTCTTTAGTATATAAACCACTCGAGTTAAACGCTCTATTTAAAAAATAATTTAGTAGTTACGGCTGCTGACAATAAAACCAGCCAGTCAATTAAAAGTCTTTAATGCCGGTTACATCTGTTTAAGCATTTTTAATTCATTTTATCTCAACTGGCTTATGCTTAAATAGATACAGAGTGGAGATGTAGTATAACTTTATCCGGATTTTATTCATAATTCTAAAAAAGGAGAAATGAAATGAACGAAGAAGCAGCTAAGCATGAAACTACTGAGGAGATTAACCTTAATAAGGTCATTGGCAAACTAAATTCTCTCTTCGTCAAAAGCAACAAAATGTTCGGTATGGGAATTCTTTTTGTATCGATCCTTCAACTTATACCGATTCTCCCGACACGAAATCGTACCACAGGAAATATCTTAAACCGGCTTTTCGCGTCTATGCTATTCGCGCCTCTCTCCCTGGCTCTTATGGCGTTGTTCCCTCTTTATTTCAATCCGGGTTTTGCACAAAGAATATCAGATATGTCTGATAAAATAATTAAGTGGTATGAATACGAGGATCTCAACCGGTTTGGCCTCTAATCTCTTTTATTAATGAAAGAAGTTTTAGCTTTATAAAAATTTTAATACTGAACTATCAGAAGTTTATGAACCGGATTAAATTAATTATAGGAGGAGTATATGAAAAGAGTATCTGTTTTATTTTTTATCTTTTTTACTGCTATTTCGATTTTTTCATGCTTTGGAGGAAAGGACTCAGACAATTCAACCAGTACAAATCTTACGGGAGATTACAAGGGCTGGATTTATGATAAAGAAGAAACATATGGCTGTAAAATTATTATTAAATTTAAGCAGACCGGAAATGACTTAACCGGGATAATGTATCTGGATAAAGATGACGATGGAAATTTTTATGAGAACGGTACAGATGGTAAGGTTGCGATAGATGCCACAATAAGCGGCAGTACAATAAGTACGAAATTTGAGGGTGAGGGTGTTGATCTATTGACTGAAGATCTTTATAATGGAATAATTACTACATCTAATGGAAATCTGACTTTATTTAGCGAGTTTGCCGCAGATGGGCATGAAGATGATATTGACTACCAGGGTGAATTTAATGTCAGCAAAATGGGCACAGCAAAAGTTACAGGAAAAGTCGATCCAAAAGAGTTTAATTTTGAAACTGAAGGGGCCAGAGTCAACATAATGTATGACTTAGAACATGCGGGAGACGGTGTATTACACTCCTGTGAAATTCCAGGGACAGCAGGGACTCCAGCCGATTTTACTATAAATAATCTTCCGGCTGGAACATTTTATGTTGTTGCCACGGGAGAAACCAGCATCGGAATTTATGAAGATTCATCATTAAACCCTAAAACAATAACTCTGGCTGAAGGGGAGATCATTGATATAGGTACCATCAGTTTAAGAATACAGGATGATGATGATTGAGTGCTGTTCAATTAGAACAGGGAATGGGACAAGATTATTAAGAAGCGGAAAAATAAATCCGGAAGGAAAAGGTGGTTTTCTCACCCGGGCATTAATGTGCAAAGCGGCTAACATGGGTAAAGCAATTAAATAAATTTTCATGCATTACTAATTTTAAAAGTTAGCCGGAATCCTGCCTGCTCCTGAAAAGGAGCAGCGGGCGTTCCCTAATTAATTTTTAGTTCCAGGTTCAACCGGAGACATCCTATGCAAACTCTAATCAGGGTTGCGGATCAAGCGACAGTTTCCCGCTGATACTCTCAACATTGATCTTAATAATATTAACTCTTGATATCTCCTCATCAGTAGGATCGCTGTATTCATATCTGGCCGCGTATTTTTTCATCAATGCGTCAAGTACATCGGCCTTCTCCTCCGGCGAGGAGGTCGATTCTGCCTTACCCTCCACAAGTATACACCAGAACCTCATTGCAAATCCGCAGGCCCTCTCTGAAATATAGAGATTGCCCGGCGCGCTGATCTCAAAGCATACAGATGTACTTGCCGCTATGTTGTCCAGCTTTCTCCCTTTAAATCCTGTATGAAAATATATGGAGTCATTCAAGTAAACATAGTTGACCGGTGTTATGTACGGTTTCCCGTCCTTTCCAACTGTTGCGAGTCTTCCATAAGTCTGCGCAGGCAGCATCTTTTTGCATTTTTCTTCGGAGAGCCATTCAACGGGCATCTTTTTACCTCTTTATATTATTTTTTCATGCCCAGCGGGTTTTGCAGAAGTGCATCCCGTTATCTGAAATCTGAAATCCTTCGGGGTGTTCCACAATGAGTATTTCCTCTTTCAGATCTTCAGCCATTGCCCTGATCTCATTTCCGCTGAGGCCTGTTTCTGTCTCAAGTTCATCCATGGTAATAAATCTGTTATTACCTGCCTTGCTGTAGATTTCACTCAGTATGTCGAGCTTAGTCAATTTAGTTTTTCTTTTCATAAGCGGCCCTGATAATTTTTTAATAAATATAATATATGTTTAGAGTGGCAACAACATTTCATGATTGACTTTATCATTTTATTGATCTATTGAAATACATGAATATTATAGTGATTTGTGATTATTTAAGTACACAGTATGTCATGCCGGTTTATCGGAGATAATACCGGCATCTTGAGAATAGCAATCAATTCTGAAATGCAGAATACTATTAGTATCCTTAAGATTCCGGTATTTGACAGTGTCAAAACCGGAATGACAATGATCTTACATTCTTTAATGCAAAATCTATGGAGGCTGACATGATCTATAATCTTGGTGATAAAAGAGTTAAGTTTAAGAGTGAAAATTATTATGTTGCAAATGGTGCACATGTTATAGGGGATGTGGAGATTGGAGATAATGTGTCAGTATGGTTTAATGCGGTTATACGAGGGGATACAGGGCCGATAATTATCGGGGATGAGTCAAACATCCAGGACGGTTGCGTTCTCCATGCCGAGGCGTGGAACAAGCTTATTATCGGACGTGGAGTAACTGTGGGGCACAAGGCGATGCTTCACGGGTGCACTGTGGGGGATTACTCTCTCATCGGGATCAACGCAGTAGTGCTCGATGATGTTGTGATTGGCAAAAATTGTCTTGTGGGGGCAAATTCCCTTGTGAAAGCGAAGATGGTTATTCCTGACGGCACAGTGGTCATGGGATCTCCCGCAAAGATTGTACGTGAGGTTACTGAGATCGATATTAAAATACTTGAGGCAAGTGCTAAACATTATTCTGAGAACGGGAAAAAGTTCAGAGAGATGCTTGTTGATGTTAATTAAAATAAAATTGACAAGGGATAAAAACTTGTATTAATGAAATTGATTTTATGCGGCAGTCTTATCAATATTAAATCAGAAACTTTTTTTATTAAACTCTTATATCGTGTTATTTGCTTTTCATTCAGGCGGGCTGATGGCATTACTGTTTTGCGGGGAGTATTATGAAAAACCGGTTCTTTTTATTTGTCTTCATAGCAGGCCTGGTATTAAACATATCAGGGTATTTTATTTCTGATATAATCAAAATATATATTAAACATCCCCTCTTTCTTGACAGCACCGGGTCAATCTTTACCGGTGTGATTCTTGGGCCTTTTATGGGTGCCGTTACAGGTTTTGTTTCAAATCTTATCCTGGGTGTTATTCACAATCCGGTGAATATACCCTTCAGCATAGTTAACGCGATTATCGGTCTTACAGCCGGATTGATTGCAAAGAGATACGGTTTCGCCGGTATAAAAAGCATTCTTATCAGTATCATACTGCTCTCTGTTATTACCTCTCTGACCGGTGCAATAGTCGCATTTTTTGTGTTTGGCGGTATCACCGGGGCCAAGCTTGATCTTAATATTATTACTATTATGAACGCGGGATATAAACTCTTCACAAGCTCGTTTATTGTAAGACTCCCTGTTAACCTGATTGATAAAAGTATAAGTGTACTGATAGCTTTTTTTCTGATGAGGCAGTTAAAGCCGGATAACCGGGGCTATGCAGTAAAAGCACAATGAAATATAAAGGCTTTATCACATCGTTTATCTTTTCTATTATTCTTGTCACAGCGGGTTTATTAAAACCTCTGTCGGCACAAAACATTGAGTCTGTCACTGTTGCCGGAATAACAGATAAAGCCCCCCTTGAATATAAAACCGCCGCATCACTTCCTGCCGGTGCTTATGTTGAATTATGGAAACTCTGGTCTGAAAAAACAGGTATTGCTGTAAAATATATTATAACAACAAAGGAGGAGGCAGAGAAGGAGCTTCTGAATGGCAGCATTGATGTAATTATGGGGTATCCTGTTTCATCCTATGCATTAAAAAAGTTCAACCTGATCCATGATATATACAGTACCGACATTTATATTTACCGCAGCAAGAATATATCTCCTGTGGAAACTTTGCGGGACCTGCAGCCGTACAGGGCAGGTATTACCTCCATGGCAGCGATGAAACTTGGAGATATTGATTTTGATATTTCATTACTGGTAAAAGGTGACGCCGCTGATCTTATAGATGCTTTCAGCCGCGGAGAGATAAATGTTTTTCTCGGGGAGGAGGCGGAAACGAATAACCTGCTCATCAGGCGCGGAGAGTGGAAAAATCTTATTCAGTCATCAGAGCCGGTTCTCAGTTACGGTATCCCGGCAGCTGTTGCAGCTGATAATAAATATCTGACTGAAAAAATATCTGAAGGCTTCAATAAAATTTCTGACGCGGAAAGGCTTGTAATAGGGAAGACATGGGCCGGGGGGAATATCAAGTACAGGATACCCTGGGGGTATGTCGGCACAATAGCAGTTATATTGATAATTATCGGCGGTGTTGCTGTTATATGGTGGTGGAACTACCAGCTTCAGAGAAAGGTTGATTCCGCAACCGGGGAACTGAAATTAATGAAAGAGGAGGCTGAAGCTGCAAACCTCGCGAAGAGCAGGTTCCTTGACAATATCTCCCATGAGCTCCGTACACCCCTTACCCTGATCCTCGCGCCTGTTGAGGATGCGATTAACGGCAGGCCGCTATGCAGGGAAAACCTTGAGATGATTCAGAGGAACAGCCGGAACCTTCTCTCGCTGATAAATGATCTCCTTGATCTCTCCCGCATAACAGCAGGTAAGATGAAACTTAATGTTTCGGAAACTGACCTGGGGAGAGCATTGAAACTCTATTGCGCGGAGATGGAATCTGTGGCGGAGTATAACGGGCTCTCGCTGAACTGCTCAATCCCTGTTGAACCGGTAATGGCATATGTTGACCGGGCTAAATTTTCAGGCATTATATCAAATTTTTTTTCAAACTCACTGAAATTTACGGGTGAAGGGGGGAGTATCGACATAAGTCTCACGAAGAGTGGTGATGAGATACTCTTAAAGTTCAGCGACAACGGACCCGGAATCCCTTCTGATAAGATATGTACAATATTCGACAGGTTCAGCCAGGCTGAAGCGACACTGTCACGGCAGCACGAAGGTACAGGTATCGGACTCTCTATTGTTAAGGAGATTGCTGAACTTCATGGAGGAACAGTTTCGGTCAGGAGCAGGTATGTTAAAGATTATCCTGATGATCATGGGGCTGAATTTACCGTAAGTATTCCGGCAGGAGCGGAACATCTGCATGAAAGAGGGGATGTTGTGTTTGCTGAAAATTCCTCTGACAGAAATGAACTTCCATTTATGCGGGGGGTAATTAAAAACAGCGCAATGCATTCCGCTGTTTCAAATGATGACAACCGGGCAGGTGAGGATAAACCTTCAATTCTCGTTGTTGAAGATAACACTGATATGCGTTTTTTCCTGAGGGGACTGCTTGAGGAAAATTACTCTGTGTACACGGCATCTGACGGTGCTGAGGCCCTTGATATCCTTGAGAAAGAGGCGCCTGTTGACCTTATACTCTCAGACATGATGATGCCTGTAATGGACGGGAGTGAACTGTTAAGCCGGCTGGAGCAGAATGAAAAATATAAAGACATACCTGTGATATTCCTGACCGCAAGGAGCGATGACCTGGTGAAACACAGGGGGCTTGAGCTTGGAGCTGTTGATTATGTTATCAAGCCATTTAATCCTGACGAACTTCTCCTCCGCATAAAAAACCAGATACAGCTCAGTGTTATGCGTAATGACCTCCGGAGAAAGAATGAAGAGCTTTATGCTAAGCTTAAACTGAAAGTTCAAACCGATGCCAAAAAACCCGCTGTGACAGATGAGATTAAAAGCAGAATAGATTCAGTATGCTCCTTCATAAAAGAGAACTTCCGTAATGATATAAACCGCGATTTAATTGCATCTACAATCGGCATGAACCCCGATATATTCAGCCGTAACTTCAACCAGCATACGGGGCAGACACTCCCTGATTATATTAATAGCCTGCGGGTGGAGGAGGCGAAGAAGCTCCTCAGTGAAACTGATAAAACTGTAAGCCGGGTTGCAATAGAGACAGGTTTTGAGAACCTGCGGACATTCAACAGGGTCTTCAGGAAGTTTACAGGGATGAGTCCCAGTGAGTTCAGGGATAGTAGATAATTTGAACATCCATGATAACACCAGAATTTAAAATTTACCGGAAATTGCTTGATTAAAAACCGGTTTTTTTATTTATTAAATCAGTAATAACTGTTCAACAATATTTCTTAAGAGGTAAATTATGCCTGAAGTTAAAGTAACCGTGGAATCACTGGCAAGTACGATAAAGCATCTCGATAAAAAAAGTCTTGAAGAACTTTCTCTTATTTTGAGCAAAGAAGGTAATGAGCTTGCCAAAAGAAAGAGCGAAATCAAAAACGGAAAAGTAAAATCTCTCACCCGTAAAGAGGTTTTTGATGTATAGGGATGAATATCATCCGGGTTTTAAAAAAGATCTGAAGAAACTTGATAAACCGGTTATAGCACATATCCGGGATACACTTATTGACAGAATTCTTGAAC
Organism: Spirochaetia bacterium UBA5763; assembly: GCA_002418835.1. Taxonomy (GTDB): domain Bacteria; phylum Spirochaetota; class UBA4802; order UBA4802; family UBA5550; genus UBA5550. The sequence continues at coordinate 358,080 of DIEX01000018.1, forward strand.
AGCCCGACAAAGCTGATATTCTATCAGGGAATCTTTGCGGTATATACTCATATCATTTTAAACTTAACAAAGTGGAATATAGGATATGTTATCTCATCGAGGAAAGTGAAAAGACTGTTTATTTTCTCATGACAGGTAAAAGAGAGAACGTCTATAATATATTGCAGAATAGAATTAAGAATGTTTAAATTTGTTTATTGAACCCGTAATTCATTTTATTAAAGCAGCATAATGACTCAGGCTGCAATCCAACCGGAAAAGATGCATATTATATAAAAGAATTATGCACATATACAGATACAATGTTCAGATATACAGGCAAATGTTGAACATATACAGATGAAGTATTCAATAAATACAGCAAAATTTCGCATTTAAATAATATAATCATATACAGATATAGTTAAGTGTTCAGTAAATATAACGAAACCTGGCGTTCGTTTAATCAAATATGCCATTCGTTTAATGGAATTAGTGATTCGTTTGATGATAATTGGTAGTCTGTCTAACTATTCAGTTTTTGGCATTATAAGACCAATATCCATCGGTGAACCTGTCAGGATTTTTTTCACTTGACTCTCATCCTTTCTCCGCGTAAACCTATCCCCGCTGGGGTGGTTCCTGAATAGAGCCTGAGATTATACCCATTGAACCTGATCCGGATAATGCCGGCGAAGGGAGTTTCAAGTAAATCTCTCTGTTTTCAGTCTGAACTTTTACCCTCAATCAAATCTATTGAGGTGATTCAAATGAATGTATATTCCTGCCTTGAACAGGTGCGCGAAAAGCAGCCCCTTGTTCATCATCTTACAAACTGGGTTACGATTTTCGACTGTGCGCAGGTGGTCAAATCCTTCGGCGCTTCACCTGTCATGGCTCATGCTATCGAAGAGGTTGCTGACATGGCATCACTGGCGTCAGCCCTTGTTCTGAACATCGGAACACTTACACCTGAATTTATCGACAGCATGAAGAAAGCGGCACTTGCTGCTAATGCTAAAAGTATCCCCATTGTACTGGACGTCTGCGGAGCAGGGGCGACAAAACTCCGGGATGATATGTGTTTTAAACTTCTTAATGAAACGAGGATAAGTATAATCAAGGGGAACGCATCAGAGATCGCACGTATTGCAGGCGAGCAGGTGAACACAAAGGGAGTTGATTCCGGCGAGGTTGAGAGCGATCTTAAATCTATTGCGGCGAAGCTTGCAGAAGCGAGGGAATGTGTTGTGGTGGTTACAGGTAAAGAGGATATTATCTCTGACGGAGTGAACTGTTTATCGGTGAAAAACGGGCATGAGGTCATGGGGCGTGTTGTTGGGACAGGGTGTATGGCTGCATCTGTTATAGGTACATTCGCAGGAGCAGTACCCGGCAACCTCATTGAGGCCGCTGCGGCAGGGCTATGCTGTTTTGAAGTTGCAGCAGAGCTTGCAGTTAAAAACGGTGCAGGCCCCGGAACATTTACAGGTAAACTTTTTGATGAAGTTTATCTCCTTGATAAAGCAAAAATTGAAGCAATGCAGAAGGTGGAGAAGTGCGCGGCTACTACTTTATAACAGATTCAGGCCTTTCCCTCGCGGGTAATCTTCCTGATGTGCGGGGCGCGGTTTCTGCCTGTGTAGATATTGTGCAGTATCGTGAAAAATCAGGAGATACCGGGGCGCTTTACGACGAAGCGCTCCGTCTCGCGGAGATCTGCCGCGGCACTGTGACAAAATTTATAGTGAATGATCGAATTGACATAGCACTTGCAGTAAATGCTGATGGTGTTCACCTGGGTCAGAGCGACATGCCCTATGATGCAGCCAGAAAAATTCTCGGTGCTGATAAGATTATCGGGATCACTGTACATTCTGTAGATGAAGCAGTTAAGGCGGAGCGTGAAGGTGCTGATTACCTCGGTGTGAGCCCCATATTCTCCACATCAACAAAGAAGGATGCAGGCATTCCTGCAGGGCTTAAACTTATTGCTGATGTAAAGAGTGTCTGTAAAATCCCGGTTGTAGCAATCGGCGGGATAGATCTTTCAAACGCTCCGGAGGTAATTGCAGCAGGGGCTGACATGGTCTGCGCAATATCAGCAGTTATTACAAAACCTGACGTTGCTGCAGAAATAAAAAGATTTCAGAAATTATTTCTATAATCTGATCTGTCTGCTTTAATCCCATTGTAATGAAAATAAAATTTATCTTTTATATTTGACATTCCCGATTTAAAGCTTTATCTGAATCTTAAGCAGCAGTAATTACTGATTAATATTAATCGGGAGGACGTATGAAACGTTTTTTTATATCCGTTGCCTTGGTTACATTATCATTCACTCTTTATGCGGACACTTTGCCTCAGCTGACTATTTTTACAAAACCGGGTTGCCGCAGATGCGCTTATACAATTGAATATCTTAAAAAAAATAACATAGCTTATACTGAATACTCGACATCTGATAAAAGTAATAACGCAAAGATGTGGAGTACTCTCCGGGATTCAGGTAAGTTTAAAGGCGGCTCTATAAGCATGCCGGTTGTAGTTATAAATGGAGAGACATATTTCAGCATCCCTGATCTGATGGAATTTACTGAATCAATTTCTTCAAAACTGACTTCCGGCAATCAGGAGAATGAGCCCGGGAATAGTGAAACTGCAGATGAAAAAATCGAAACACTTCCTGATAGTGTTTTTATATGGACCGACGGGAAAATTGTTGTAAACCACGCTATCGCCGGCTGGATGAGAAAAAAACTCCCCATTGCAAATCATTATTCCGGATCCGGGGATGGAGTATATGTTGCTGTTTACTCCCATAATAAATTTAGAAGCATTTACACGGCAGGAGAAAATATCTATGTCATGGGACTTATACGCATGAAAGGTACATGGAATGGGACCATTGCTGAACCTGAAGGATGGGAGGGAAAAGATATCAGCGCATCAGATGAATTCAAAAAACTTCCTAAACAGTACTTCCCGGCATGCGCAAATGGCTGTTGGGTTGGGGGTGACACAGGCGGCATTTTCGGCAAATAGCAGATACAAACAGCAGATATTGTATCCACCATATCTGCTGTTTGTGCTTAATCCTTTCTAATCTACTCTATCTTAAACTTGCTTACAAGATTATTCAGCAGTTCAGACTGAGATGAAAGCTCTTCCGAACTTGCAGCAAGCTCCTCCGAACCGCTGGCAACACTCTGCGTAACTGCATTAATCCTATCTATTGCTTTCAGTATTTCGTTGCTGCTTATGCTCTGCTCCTGCATCATTGAGGATATCTCCTCTGACATGCGGTTCACATTCCCCGCGTTATTTGCCGCTTTTTTGCTTGTCTCGTCAAGCTCAACAGAGGATCTGGCAATCTGCTCCATAAGCTCAGCTGTGGTTTTTACGTTGGTGATTATCAGGCGCAGAGATTCGGCAGTTTTTGCCACAAGGCTTGATCCCATCTCCACCCTGTTATTCGATTCCTGGATCAGCCTGTTAATTTCACCAGTGCTGCCAGCTGTCTGTTCAGCGAGTTTTGCGATCTCCTCCGCAACAACAGCGAAGCCCTTGCCGTGCTCTCCGGCTCTTGCTGCTTCTATGCTGGCGTTCAGCGAGAGGAGGTTTATCCTGTCTGATATATCGTTGATGATTGTAACTATATCCTTGATTTTGCTTGAGCTTTCATTTATCTCTTTCATCCCCTCAACTGTCTGTCCGAGAACTTGCTCTCCGTCAATGGCATATTTATAAGTATCATCCGCCATGCTGCTTGCGCTCTGCGCAGTCTTGTTTATACTGTTTATCGATTCAGAGAGGAATTCCATCAGCTTTCTGTTGTCACCGGCTTTTGAAGCCTGGGCTTTTGTTGTTTCAAATACAGAATCAATTGTAGCTTTTATCTCCTCCATCGCAGATGACGTCTCTTCGATTGAAGCTGCCTGATCCTGGGCAACGCTGGCCAGTGATCCGCTTGCGTTTGTCATTTCTATAGATGAATGGGCTATATGTGCTGATGAAGCAATTATTGTCCGTATTATAGAACTGAGCTGCTCAAGGAACTGGTTGAAGAGTCCTGCTACATAACCGACTTCATCATGGCTTCTTATTTCGATTTTATGAGTAAGGTCACCTTCACCCTCTTTAATATGCTCAAGAGCTGATGCAATCTCATCAAGTGGGCTCAGAGATTTCGTAATAATAAATATTATGATAATTATACCTGTAAGAAAAAGTATAAAGTATACAATGTTGTTGATAATAAGATCCTTCATAAGTTCAGGTGAGAGAGCATTGATATCATAAACAAGAACCATGGCTCCGTAAAAATCTCCGGGTTTAAGTCCTTCCATTTTTTTGCCGGTGAGATCGATACCCTCCCTGTTTCCCCAGTAAGTTTCTGAAAGAGCCGGGTCACCGTGGCACTTGACGCAATGGTCATTCATTAATAAAGGCTGATAATACACAAGTTTATCTGATTTTCTGTCTATGAAATAGAATTCTTTCAGTTTCTCATTCTTAAGTTTATTGAGTATTTCAAGGTCCCGCTCAGAGGGCTTGTTGGCAGGGTTACGGGGGTTCATTACCGGTGTTCTGAATTCAAATATTGTGCTTTCCCCGGTTTTTTTAATTGCATTGAAAGCGGAAACAATTGGTATTATGGAGTAGTCTTTATTGTCAATATTCCGTTTAACCTGGTTCATGTCAAAGAGGTTTTTTTCCCAGTTTTTGGATGTCTGTTCAAGAACTGTTTCACCCATTGCACGTACAGCCCTGATATGCTGAACAAGGCCTTCCCGCGCCACCTCTTTTATATCCATCATGGAAAGTATGGTTCCTGTTGCCGCAACTATTATAATAGTACCAACTGTTCCATAGATGATTTTATTTCTGATGCTGATTCCGATAAACTTTTTCATTAAAGACTTTCTCCTGTGCTTCAGCTATGCTTCCTGTTTATTCTAATTATCAGTGTTCAAATATACAAAACCGGGATAATTTTATCAGGTGGAAATATCTGTATACAAGATATTTATTTTCATCATTATTAGCAATAATTTTTATTGGCAATACATAGATAAAAATTTTTTTAGCAAAATTATCCCCCCCTTTTTTTAAGGTGATTATAAAACTTACTTTACATATATTACCGGTTGAAAGGATTGATTAGGGCATCACCTGATACTCTGAAAAGATGAATAAAAGCGATATACATAGAATAACTGAGGAATACGGCCTCGCCCCGAACAAAAAACTGGGGCAGAATTTTCTGATTAATAATGAAATTATCAGACGGATTGTAGAGGCATGCACTCCTGGCGGCAGAAACGTTCTGGAGATAGGGCCCGGGCTCGGCGCGATTTCAGGCGGGCTTGCTGAAAAGGGTTTATCCTATACTGCTGTTGAGATAGATTCAGGTTTTGTCCGGTATCTCACTGATCTTTTTTCTGAGAGAGATAAGGTAACTATTATTCACGCTGATTTTCTGAAGAGCGATCTTGATGACAGGTTTGATGTAATAGTCTCTAATCTTCCGTACTACTGTGCCTCGGAAATTCTGTTCAGGATCGCAGAGAGGTTCAGCGCCCCGGAAGTTTACGGCATGATGCAGAAGGAGATGGGTGACAGGATCATCGCAAAGCCCGGGAGTGAAAACTATGGAGCGCTTACAGTTACACTTACATATTATTTTAATGTAAAAGTTCTGTTCCATGTGAACGGTGAATGCTTTTATCCTAAGCCTGATGTTAAATCATCTTTCCTGGAATTTAAGCGGCGTGACAGGATTTTCACAAAGCCTGAGGATGATGAGATGTTTCACCTCATTGTAAAGTCCGCTTTCTGGGGGAGGAGGAAGACTCTGCATAAGTCACTTGCCGAATCACCGCATCTCGATTTCAGCAGAGATTTTATACTGAGTGTTTTGCGGGAATGCGGAATAGATCCCGATGTGAGGGGAGAGAAGTTGTCGCTTGATGAGTTTGTAAGGCTCACTGAAGCTGTGATTAAGTTGAAATGCTGAATCAGTTCTTTGCAAGTGCATTTTAGTGATTTATAGTAGTTGTTTATATGGCTGTTAACAATTGAATTAATATATCAACTTGTCATTTCGAAGGAGCGATAGAGACTGAGACGACCGTAGTAGAGCTGGAAGCTAATCTGTTTTTATGCTTCAAACAATTATCAAATTATCAGCCATATATTATTAAAAGACAGATTTCTCCTCCCTTCCGGTCGTCGAAATGACATTACAAATAATCATTCATGCTTAAATGATATAATATCATAAACTGGAAGAAATAATGACAAACAAAGAAATAGAAAAAAGACTGGGGGATTTTCTCCATCTTGTACAGAAGCCGGCCAGGTATGTTGGCGGTGAATACAACATGACAGTGAAAGAAGACGCGGATGTGAGGATTGCTCTCTCGTACCCGGATCTTTACGATATAGGGATGGCAAATAATGGAATCCGTATCCTTTACGAGGCTGTAAACAGAATCGATGGCGCTGCGTGCGAGAGGGTCTTTGCCGTGGCTCCGGATTTTGAAGCTGAACTGAGAAAACGCGATATCCCGCTCTACACTCTCGAAACATACACCCCGTTATGTGATCTCGACATGATCGGATTCAACATAGCGCATGAGCTCTGCCTCACCAATATACTCCATATACTTGACCTTGGGAGAATTCCTCTGCTCCGTTCTGAAAGAAAAGATGGTGACCCTATAATTATCGCAGGTGGTGAGTTCACCTCGAACCCGTTCCCTGTTGCTGACTTTATTGATCTCTTTTTTATCGGCGAGGGTGAGGAGGGGCTCCCTGAAACTGTTGAGACACTTAAAAGATGTAAAACTGCCGGGATGAAAAGATCTGATATTATTAACGAGATCGGTAAAATCCAGGGGCTCCTTGTGTCAGGTGATTATTCATTCAGGTATAACGGGCTCTCAACAGATATCTCCGGTATGAAGAAGATAAAAAAGCGCAGCATCAACTGCGACGCGGCAGTTTCAATAAATAAGCCCATAGTCCCATCAATAAGGATTTCGCAGGAGCGGGGAGTTGTGGAGCTTTCACGAGGATGCTTCAATCTCTGCAAGTTCTGCCATGCTGGATACTACAATATGCCCTACAGAACTTTTTCGAGCGAAAAAGTTGCGGAGGAGATATACAGGCAGATTGACAATACAGGTTATGATGAAGTGACTCTTACCTCTTTATCTGCAAGTGATTACAAGCACCTTGTAACTCTTCTGAATAATGTGCTCCCCGGGCTCACCGAACGCGGAGTATCTCTCTCCCTCCCTTCACTTAAGGTGGATAAAAATACTCTCCCGATAATAGAGACAATCTCCAGCGTGCGTAAAAGCTCACTTACATTTGCTGTCGAATCTGCATCAGAGGAGATACGGAGTCTCTCAAATAAAAAAGTGAAAACAGAGGACCTCCTTGAAATTGTGGACTTTGTTTTCAAAAACGGGTGGAAAACAATCAAACTCTATTTTATGATAGGGCTCCCGGGATGTGAAGAGGTTGATGAAGCTGAATCAATTATTGACCTCTTGAAAAAAATCGCCAGGCTCGGAAACCGGAAAGATATCAATGTAACAATATCACCCTTTGTACCGAAGCCCCATACACCATTCCAGTATGAAAAGCAGATGGACATGGAATATTTTTATGATGTGATTCGAAAGATCAAGAGCGCCGCACCGCGTCAGGTTACAATCAAGAATCATAATGTTAAATCATCTTTCCTCGAAGGGCTTATCTCCCGAAGTGATGAGCGCATGGGGCGAGTAATCTATCAGTCATATCTCGATGGTGCGAAATTCGATTCATGGAGCGAATATTTCAATTTCGACATCTGGATGAAGAATATCGAAGAGCTTCTTCCGCACTGGAGGGGGTATCTTGATGTAAGAAATCCTGAATCAGTATATCCATGGCAGGTGATCGAAACAGGGAGCGAAAAGGCCGTTGAAGCAATGCGCGGCAGAAAACTGGATATAGCAAACTACAAACAGCCTGAGAAGCGTTATGCGGAGCCTCTGAACTGTGAGAGCAAAGAGGCTGCCATGAAGAAGTTTGAGGAGAAGTACCCCACTGCACAGACGCTCCGTTTTGTTTTTTCCAAAACCGGCGGAGGGCGTTACATCCCTCACATAGATTTCATTGAAAACATCAAGCGCTCTTTCCGTATGGTGGGGCTTCCACTATCTTTCACACAGGGCTTTAACAAGCGTGAAAAGATTTCAGCCGGGTTCCCTGTACCTGTGGGTATTGAGAGCATGGCTGAAATTGCAGACGTTGAGCTTCACAGGGCACTCTCTGATGAAGAGATTAATTCATTCATTCCGGAAATCAACAGGCGGCTCCCGAAGTTCATTAAAGTGGAGAAGGTCTCTGCTGTATCTGAGAAGGGTACTGTTATGGGAAACACCTTTGCAGTTCAGTACCGCGCTGAACTTTCAGGTGAAGAGCTGATATCCGCAGCTATGGCAAATATTGACAGGAATATACTGATCTCAAAAACCGGCAAAAGCGGTGTTAGTAAAGAGTTCCTTGTGAGCGAAATCCTGCACAGCTTCACCATAGAGGGGAACACGATGCATATTAAATTATTTGCGGGGAGGGAGTCATCAGTCCGCATAGATGAGTTTCTCGCGGCACTTACAGGTTCATCTGGCATTCCCGGTTCAGATGCTCTTATAATGAAGATCTGCCAGTACAGGGAGACACCGGAGGGGCTGCAGGTTATTCAGTAGCCTGCTCCCTTTTTTTCATAACAGCAACAGCCCTCTTCTCCAGTTCAGCAGCCCTGTCCCTCTCCCCGATATGCCTGAATATCTCCGCAAGGTTAAACAGGTTGTCCTCGTTTTCCGGATCGAGCTTTAATCCCTCTTCGATATTTTTAATTGCGAGATTAATCCAGTATTTCCTTATATTCCCGTTAAGACGATTATTGTAGTAGATATTCCCGAGGTAGAAGTATGCGGGAGCATAATCTGTATTGGCGATTTTAAGCTTCTCAATAATCGCGGCAGCTTTTTCGTAAGACTTCTCCTGTCTGTATAGATCCCCCAGTGCAAGGTATGCTTCAGTATATGCAGGGCTAACCTCAAGAGCTTTTTGAAAGAGTGACTCCGCCTCCACAGGTCTCAACTTCTGTATATCTTTCCCTCTTGTAAGCAGCGGCTTTCCGGCATCGAGACCTGAGTTATAGCAGAGCCTGAAGATCCTGTCCGCTTCACTTTTATCTCCGCGCCTCCGCAGATACCTCGAATAATTGAGCATTACATTGCGGCTGCTGCTATTAAGCTCGTATCCCCTTTTAAAGTGGGCATAGGCATCATCATGTTTCCCGAAAAACTCAAGCAGCTCTCCAAGCCTGTTGTGCGCGTCGGGCTGCCCGTCATTAATTTTTAGAGAGAGTTCATAGTACTCAATGGCTCTGTGCCTGTTTTTCTCAAGGAGAAAAATCTCGGCAAGGATATTGGCCGACTCATAAGAAAGGGGGTTCCTCCGCAGAGCTTTCATCATACTGTCGTGTGAGTCTTTATACATCTTCGCATTGAACTGCCGGAGACCCCTTTCATGGAAAAAGCTCCAGTCATCAGGGGGGTGAATATCCGCGCTGTAGAATACCTCTGAAAAAAGAATGCAAAAAAATAATAATGGCACAAAAAAATTTTTTATTGACATATTCACCCTGTATATTAGATATGTATAGTCTTTTGACAAGACGTGGTCAGGTAGCTCAGTCGGTAGAGCAGGAGACTGAAAATCTCCGTGTCGGCGGTTCGATTCCGTCTCTGACCATATTTTTTATCTTCCCAATAACTTCAAATTTCAAATCTATCAAACAATCAGATAAATTTTCCGGAAAATTTACGTATTAATCACTGAACTGCATTTATACTGAAATAAACATCCATTCTCCGGGACAGCAAATCTTAATTATAAGTCGCTGTAAAGCAGATAAGTTTATTTTATATAAATGTAACTTCTCAGACTGAACTCTGTTAATTATAATAGAGGTATTGCTGCAATGAAAAAAGTGATTATTTCTGCAGGTTTCATGATGCTTGTTTTTTTTATTTCCGGATGCGCAACCCTGAGTTCAATGCACGGGACTTATGTTTCAATTACCCCCCTTGCCGATAGAGGTTTTGATTCTGATAAATATGAAAGATTGTTTATTGCATATTTTCCTGACACGGAAAAGGGGAAGCTGTTTAAAAAGGAACTGATGTCGGCATTTAAATCAGGTTATTATAAATTTCCAGATGAAAAGGATGAACAGGGTATACTGCTGAAGACAGGAAAGAAATATGATGGTGACGTATTGATCAGCGAAGCACAGGAACTGGGGCGTTTGCTTAAGGCAAAAGCTGTTATTGTAGTTAAGCGGGTAGATTTCTCCGGTGACGGGAAAGTACTTTATGCCGGTATTGAAATTGTAGACCCCTATGGAGGCGTTCTTGTCAGTATAGTTCATAGAGGTGGGAAAAGTCCTGAATCTATACGGTCTGCGGCATGGTCTATTCTTAACGGCATTGGACTTGAAAATATGAAATACGAAACAATGCGGGAACATGATCATAAGTCTAAACTGATTCCGGTGCAGTGAGGTAAACATTTTTATTAAATGGAGAGATAACCGGAAATTGTACAGGGATTATTTTTTGACTGTAAAAATCCGGACGTAAACTGTTTATCATAACAGACCGATATAGCTATTTCTACTGTTTTTTATTTTTTATATAGTATAAAATGGTGTTTTCTGATTTATATTAATTGTGAAATTATCTGGCCGGGCATCTATAATACTTTTAAATTCAGGCACTTCCCGTATAACATCTGTTTTCTTTATTGACAGGTGCGATTTAGTGTAACAATTTATATAAATACAGTATTTTCAGATTTTCGGGATTACACGCCGCCGGTTTAACCACATGTATAAATAGAAAGAGGTGTTTATGTCACTTTCAGATTATTTGGACAGAAAGTTTTTTTATAATTACAGTGATAAAGATGCATATGTCAGATCTTTTGCGAAATTTCTTTTTTTTATATCTGCTTTCTTTTTCACAATGATGTTTCTGCTTTTCTTTATCAACCTCCCTAAGCTGGGTGTATTGAGATCATTCACCACCTGCGGAACATCATGTATCAGTTCGCTTATATCAATAATATTGATCATAAAGGGGCGGGGGAGAACAGCAGGGGCTGTCTTTGCCATTGTACAGACAGTTATTGCAGTTGCAGGACTCTCCACCAGGACTCCTGAACTTGCTCTGCTGACAGTTGTTTATTTCGCATTCCCTACTGTTATTCTGGCCACATCTTTTTCATACAGGTGGGTACATATCTCTGTGGCAACCTTACTGTTTTCAGTTATTATTGTGAATTTTTTAAGATTTGATGTGTCAACGGTTATTCATACCCCTGAACACCTTTCGTATATGGTACGTATAGGGACTATTGTGGCTGCCGGAAATTTTGTACTGGTTTACCTTTTCGGTATAGTGACAATGCGTTCGACTAATATTGCACTGAGAATGAGCAAAAGTGAAGCAGAGAAGAGCAGGGAGAAGAACGAATATATTGTTGAGCTTATAAAAACAATCCGCAAATCATATAACGAGCTTACTGATGCCATGGGTGTTACAGATCAGGCAGTGTCGAATATTATAATGAATATGCAGACAGAGGCAGCGACAATTGAAGAACTGGTTGCCTCGATTGAAGAGGTCTCTTCCAGTACCGCAAGTGTGGAATCCGCAACAAGGGAACAGAATGACTCGGTTAATGAACTGACGGAAAGTATAGATTCTCTGTCAGAGCTTATAGATTCACTCCAGGTTTTCGGCGCGGAACTTCAGAAGAGATTCATGGCCATATCACAGATGTCTTCTATGGGCCGTTCATCCTCCGCTGAACTGAACGAGGTTAACAGGAAGACCCTGTCTAATTCAGATAATATGCAGATGATTACAGGTATTATTGATGATTTTTTCGACAGGATAAATCTCCTCTCGCTCAATGCCGCCATTGAAGCTGCCCGTGCAGGAGNNGTTTTGCTGTTGTTGCTGATGAAATAGGGAAACTGGCTGATAACTCCTCCAGTGAGCTGAAAAAAATAAAAGACCTTATTGATACAAGCCGCAAAGACGCTGAATTTTCTGATTCAATAATCGCAAGAATTATTGAGTTCATTGAATCTGTGGGGGTAAACCTCAATGACATTCAGGGGAAGGCTGGAGAAACAATGAAGGTAATTGAAGCCCAGGAAAAAATCAGAGGGGGCATGGTTCTACGCAACAGAAAAGTTTTCGAAAAGTCGGAAATGATAAGGGATGCTTCCGCAGAACAGAGCCTGGCTATGCAGGAGATAGGTAAATCTGTTGAAAGCACTAACTCCCTGGTGCAGGAGAATACAGAAAACGCCGAGTCTCTCAACAGAAATTATGAGAGAATGAAAAATATTGCCGCTGAATTAAAAAAGATTATGGAGGAGAAGTCGGAGAATTTAGAGACCGCCTGATTCCTATGCATCACCCTCAGGCTATCGGCATGATTGAAGTTCCAGTCATGCCGCAGTTTCTGAAAGATGTTTTTTTATTTCTTTTCCTCAAGGGCATCCTTGATATCTTCACCCATCTGATTTAAGATTCTTTCCCGATTGGATGTCATAGTCGTTGTGCTGGTCATTTCGTGTGAACTTTCAGGATATTTATTTTTCAGAGTGAGTATAATATCACCTGTAGTTGTTGATACAAGTCTGACATTCAACTGGAATGTGAAAAACTTTTTATCCTTCTCTTTCTCTATATTCTTTTTGGTCTTTTTATTATACTCATTGTACTTGACCCTTCTCACTTCCTCTTTATATTCAGTTACTTCACCGAAAAGGAGCGCCTGTGCTCCGGACAGTTTACCTATCTCTATGGTGTTGCTGAATGCGCCTGTCTGAGTTTTTTCAATTTCCTTTAAAATTGAATCCAGTTTATCTCTTTCAACAACTTTCTTGTTGATGTTAAGAAAGTGCCCCTTGAAACTCTCTTCACAATCTTTGGCGATTTTTTTGTCAACACCTTCGGCTGTTTCAAATTTCATTATAGCTATTTTATCAATTGCCTTGAGCTCTTTTTTGTTTACGGAGATCTGTGAAGTGCTGCATGCTGTGAAGGCAAATATTACTGCTGATAAAAATAAGACGGCTGAGGATTTAAAAAATGTATTCATGATTTGAGGCTCCTTGGTTTTATTGTTTGTTTTTCCTGAACTGATTAACAGATAACACCTTTTCAGAGAATAGTCAAGAATTTCTTTTGTAATAATGATGAATCTATAATGTAAAAAGGCCGTCCTTCCGGACAGCCTTATTCAGAATAAGTGTGGAGCAGCAGGTTGCAACCTGCTGCTTAATAATATCCGTATTTACTTAACCTGTGTAAGTGTAATTGCAGCTGTGTTAACTATCTCTTCCCATGTGCATCCGCGTGAAAGGTCAGTGATAGGCTGTGCGAAACCCTGAAGCATGGGGCCGTATGCAGCAGCACCGCCGAACCTCTGAACCAGTTTGTATCCGATGTTACCGGACTGGAGATCAGGGAATATGAGAACATTAGCATGTCCCGGAACTTTTGAGTCTGGAGCTTTCTGCTTTCCAACGCTTTCAACAAGAGCTGCGTCAGCCTGAAGTTCCCCGTCAATTATGAGGCTTGGATTTTTTGCTTTTACGATTTCAAGGGCTTTAACAACCTTGTCAACGTTTTCATGTTTTGCTGATCCCTTTGTTGAGAAAGAGAGCAATGCAACAATCGGTTCTGTGTTGAGGAAAGTTTTGCATGATTCTGCTGACATAAGAGCTATCTCTGCGAGTTCTTCTGCAGTGGGATTCGGAATTGTCGCGCAGTCACCGAAGATCATGAGGCCGTCTTTTCCCCATTTTTTATCAGGTATATCCATAACAAAACATGACGATGCTGATTTAACGCCGGGTGCTGTTCCGATGATATTGAAGCCTGCAACAAGAACTTTACCTGTCGCGTTTTCTGCGCCTGCAACCATTGCGTCTGCAACATTTCTCTTAACCATCATTGCGCCCCATCTGAGGTTGTCCAGCATTGCTTTTGCTGCTTCCTCTTCTGTAACACCTTTGTGCTTCCTCATTTCATAGAAAGCGTTTGCGAATTCAGCTTTTTTGTCAGATGTTGCAGGATCGATAAGTGAAAGCCCGTCGAGTTTAACGCCCTGTTCCGCAGCAACTTTTGCTATGGTATCATGGTTGCCGACGAGAAATACTTCTGACGCGATTTTTTCATCAAGAATGGCTCTCGCAGCTTTTACAGTTCTTGGCTCTGTCCCTTCTGCGAGCACAAGCTTTTTACCGGCAGCTTTAGCTTTCGCCTTCATGGTTTCAACGAAATTACTCATAATATTACTCCTGGAATTGTATAAAATTTTATTGTTTTATTTATATATCAGAGAGACTCAATCATGTTCGACAGTAGACATATCTAATCTTTATGTCAAGAATTTAATATATGGCAATTGAACGAAGAAATCTTTGTATTATGATCAATTGAATTCGGTTATACCCGTTAAAACGGGTATCTATGTTTAGTATCTATGAAGAGTTCGTATGAAGTATTACTGGATTCCCGCCTGCGCGGGAATGACAGTGTGAGTTATCTATTGAGGGATGTGGAAGTGGAAATCCCCAGTGATGAGTAAATCTCCCTTGTGGCCTTTGACTGGTTCAGTGTATAGAAATGTATCCCCCTGACGTCATTATCTATAAGCTCATGAACCTGCTGTGTAGCCCAGTGAATGCCGACTTTTTCAACATAGCTGTCATCCTCTGCGCGGAGGAGTGCTCTCTGCAGTTTGGCCGGTATGCGGGTTCCCAGCGCGAGTTCAGCCATGCGGTACATCCCTTTCATTGATGTTACAGGCATAATCCCCGCTATAATCGGGATTTTTATCCCTGCAATCTCGCATCTCTCCCTGAAATCGTAGAAATCCCTGTTGTCAAAAAAAAGCTGTGTGCAGATGTAGTCAGCTCCTGCATCAACCTTTCTTTTAAGATTATCCATCTCGATGATCCTGTTTGGTGTCTCAGGATGTCCCTCAGGGTACCCTGCCACGCCAATCCCCATTTCAGGGAAATTCTTCTTTATAAATTCCACAAGTTCAGAAGCGTAACCGAATCCCCCTTCTGTCCTGACAAATTTTTCTGAGCCGGCCTGAGGGTCCCCTCGAAGCGCCATGATATTTCTGATTTTATTTTCCCTGTAGCGTGAGAGAACCGCATGGATCTCATCCCTGGTTGAGCCGACACAAGTCAGGTGGGAAACTACGGTGATATTTGTCTCTTTCTGAATTTTGACAATGAGGTCATGTGTCAGATCCCGTGATGAGCCCCCGGCTCCGTAAGTCACACTGACATAAGCCGGTTTCAGGGGAACAAGGTCGCTTATTGTTCTGAAAAGGGTTTCGGAAGCTTTTTCGCTCTTCGGAGGGAAGAACTCAAAGCTGCAGGAGATTCTGTTATTATCGAGTATTTCGCGTATATGCACTTTATTATCCTTTAAATTATTAAATTCTAAACTCTTCCGGTGAAAGTATATGTCAATAAAATTATTTGAGGTTTAGCGCCTGTAGTTATTAAAGCTACTTTCTTTTAAGGAAATAATTTCTGGACAGAAAAACGGGCGGGGATGAAAAGGGGTAAAACAGTGTTCAGGCGGATTTTATGTTTTTTATGAATAGGGCGTGTATATATACAAAAAAAATAACTTCTGAAGAGGGAGTTAAAAGGTTCCGTGATGGTGAACTTTCGTACTCCTGCGGTTATCCCCTGCTTAAGCTGAAGGGCTCATACTACAGCATGGGCCTGCAGTATGGCGTACTGCTCCGTAATGAAATAAAGCAGCTTTACGGCAGAAATAACGATCGCAAGGCCGAGGTGATGAGCGCGCTCCCGTGGTACATGAGGCCTGCCGGCGGGCTTATTATGGCTCTGGTTGCGGGATATTCAGCATTACGTGTTCCGCGTAAATACAGGAGGGAGCTCTCTGCCCTTTCAAGGGGGAGCGGGGTATCCTTTATGGATATTGCCACAGCTGCATTCGGCGGAGTGGTGTTTGACGCTGCATGCACATCCGTTCTGGCAGGAGGGAAAGGGGGATTGCTCCACGCGCAGAACCTTGATTTTGAGCCTGCGTATCTTGGTGAGTTCCCTGTGATTGTCGAGTATAATCATCCGGGGAAACTCCGCTACATGCATCTTGGAATTGCGGGGATTCCGGGGATTTTTCACGGTATGAATGAAAAGGGTATATCTGTCACAGTGAACTACGGCGACGGAACATATAACAGGGCGAATAAAGGTCTTCCCATGGGGTATAAACTCCGTGAGATCCTTGAAAGGGGGGAGAGTATTGATGATGTTGAGAGGATTCTCCACGAGACAGGCCCTGATGAACTGGGTTGGATTGTAACAGTGGGGAGCTCATGCGAAAAGTGCGGTGCGGTTTTTGATATATTCAACGGAGAGATTGTCCGGACACCATTCTCCGGTGCCGGATGCGAATTTGTTATTAACAATATTTTCTCCCCTGACAGGACGGGGAATTCTGAACTTTCAAAAAAATATCTTCAGATAAGCAGGGGGGAGGGCCTCTATAATCTCGCAAGGGCGGATAGACTTAAAAAGATTCCGGGTAAAAAGGGTATCCGGTCAGTTGATGATATGATCAGTTTTCTGAGAGACTATGATTTTTACGGATACAGAAAGTTCTGCGGTTCAATGAATGCAACCATTGTTAACGAACGGACTCTACACACTATAATTTTTGATTATGCTGATTCAGCAGTTTATTTCTCATCCGCCCAGGGGTACAGTGCTTTGTCACGAATAGTGCGGTATGATTTCAATAACGGCGGAGCTGCATCATACAGGGAGCCCGCGCCTGAATTTGAATCTGAAGAACTGAAAAGCTTTCTCGAGTGGTACTGCAGCTTTCAGGATGCATCAATAATCGGTACTGTCACAGAGGGTATATCGAGGCGATTCAGTTTCGTGAAATTTAAAGATCCCGATTTTTCAGGTGTTCTAAAGAGCGCGCATACCGCGTCGTGCAGAAATCCGCGTGAGCTCTGGTCGCTCTTCAGAATATGGAAAAGGAGCAGAATCGCGATTGATCCGGAGGATATACTCCGCTCCTGCGATAAGATGATAAAGAGATACCCTGACCTCGCGATACTTGGAATCATTAAAGGTAACATGGAAAAGTCGCTGAAAAGATATGATGCGGCTGCAAAAACTTTTGAGAGCGCTCTCAGGTGCGGTATAATCTCAGGTTATGATAAAATTCACATTTATCATGATCTTGTTAAACTTTCCGGCAGGAGCGGAAAAAAGGAGAAAGCCCTGAAGTATGCGCGTATGAATATTACTCTTATTGACTCATTAACAGAGAGATACTCCAGCGGTGATACCACCGGAAGGATTTATAAAAAGATGAAGAATTTTGTTGAGAAGCCTGAGTGATATCAGGCTTCTCTCTGAGTATCTGTTATAAAAAATTCGAGAAGACTCTTCATGCTTTCAGCCTGAGCGCTTATCTCCTCTGCTGAAGAGGCAATCTCCTCTGCACCCGAAGCCTGCTGCTGTGTCTGTTCATTAATCTGATCCATAGTCTTTGATATCTCTGTATGAGTTATAGTCTGCTCATGAGTTGAATCAGAGATATTATCAGCCATCTCCATTACCTGCTTGGTGGCAGTGGTTACATCTTCACCTGCCTTTGCCTGGGTTTCAGTTGACTGTGCAATTTTCTGTACCAGGGTTTTTGTGTTATTGATAAAATTGATGATGTTATTAAGGGCCTGTGATGTGTCATTAATATCCTGTATCCCCTGTTTGGCGGATGTTACCCCGTTAGACACAAGTGAAGTAATGCTCTTTGCTGACTCTGCTGTCTGTTCAGCCAGTTTGCCTATTTCATCTGCAACAACCGCGAATCCGCGTCCATGATCCCCTGCGCGGGCAGCTTCAATTGCCGCATTAAGAGCAAGGAGGTTAACCTGGTCTGAAATATCGCTTATGAGTGAAACCATCTCAGCTATTTTAATTGAGTTTGCTTCAATGCTGTTCATCCCTGTTATTGTATTCTGCATAAGGTCGCTGCCTTTTAATGCTTCATTTGTTGTGTCATTGGCAACCTTCAGTGTTGCCACCGCATCGTTGTTAACAGCTTTTATAAGGCCCCCCAGCTCTTCGATGAGTTTGTAGGTGTTCTTTGCGTGATTAGACTGTGTCTTGGCACTGTCAGCAATAGATTCATTGGATGCGGAGATCTCCTCAAGAGAAGCGGTTGCCTCTTCAACAGAAGCAGCCTGCATCTGAGCGCTGTCAGCAAGTGATGAACTTGTGGCGGAGAGCTCCTCTGCTGAAGCCGCAAGCTGGTTGGAGGAGTTAAGCGCTGAGTCAACAACCTCTGTGATCTTATCCTGGAACTGCTTCATGTTTTTAATCATATCACCGAATTCGTCGGGGAGATAGTCGTCGGTTCTGGCTGTGAGATCCCCTGAGGAAAGTTTTTTAAAAACTTTGATTGTGTTCCGTATTGGTGTAGAGAAACTCTTCCCTGTTTTATATAGTATTATGAAAACTATTATGTATATAAACAGCATCCCAAGAATAACGCGCAGAACAATATCATTTACCGGTTTCATGAGGGCTGATTCGTAACTTGTTGAAACCAGATAATGACCTGTTGATTTCAGTTTTATTTTACGAAGCATCAGAGGTTTGTTGTTGATTATGAAGTCATGGAATTCGCTGTCATCTCCTCTGACAAAGGCGTTTAAATCTTTGCCGTCCTTATCCAGTAGGTCCTTCCCTATAACTTTATCAAGAAGCCTCTCCTCCGGATGATAAATAATTTTACCCTCGGTGTTCATAATAAAAAATTTTGTCTCATCAGTTGTGCTTGCACCGTCAATTATAGTTTTCATTGAGGCAGCATTAACAGTAGTGCCGATGGCACCCCACATATTTCCGTTAATCATTTTAGGAACAAGACAGACAATTACCATGTTCCCGGTATTTTTACTTATTACCAGATCAGACCATACTGTCTTTTTTTCTGATCTTACTTTTTTATAATAATCGCGATCAGTGATATCCATCTTCTTATTTAAATTCGAGTATATGATACCGTCATTTTTACCGAGGTAGACCAGTTCGATATTTTTACTTTGCATATGATCTTTTATTCTTACGGCAAGTGAGTAGGATTCATTCTCGCTGGTTGTTTCAGGTGTAATAAAATTCAGAGCTGAGTATATCTCAACCTGTATCTTGTCAAAGGTATCATCAATTGATATTGCCGCTTTATCCGCCTGGGAAATGGTTGTCTGTCTGTAGAATTCTATGGTTCTCTTGACATTAATAGAGTAGATCGCAATTCCCACAAAAAGAAGAGTTATAACCAGAAAACTTAATATCGGGGCCAGGAGTTTTTCAAACATAGAGAGGGATCTGAGATTTACTCTGCTTGAAACAGGATAGAGGATTATTTTAAATCTATAATAGTGAAATAGTGCAAGACTCAGTGAAAGAAAAATTCCCAGAAGCAGATAAAATACTGCCTGCCACGGTGTAAGCAGCATCCTTTTATAGAAACTGAGAATAGTTATAATAATTGATTCAGTCAGTAAAGGTGTAAGGAATAAAGCAGTAACAATCAGAGGGAGCTTCCTGGCGAACTGTATCGATTTTTCATCATCAGATTTCTGTTCTATAAGTTTCTGCAGCCTGGTGGTAATGATATTATAAATAATAATTACTATTGCGAAAAGTATAAAAGCCGCCGCAAAGAGCAGTTTCATCCCGGCAATACCGCTTTTTAAATTAACACTTAAAAGTAGAAGTAGAGACATAATAATCGGGAATCCAGACAGGCATAATATAAAGTTTACAAGCAGATCGGTTTTTATTCTTGTTAAATCATTCTGGCGCATAGCACCCTCCGGCGTAGGTTCGAAGATATCATTTTAATAATAACACATTCCGCATTAAGAGTAAATTTGCGGGTTTAAAAATAAACATTTTTTTTTGAATATTTTCAGGCAGAAATACTCTGCTTTAATTATCGGTGAGAAGTACAGGTTCAGCCATTAAAAACTCTATCATAGGGGGTCTGTCTCCTATGAATATCCGGATGATAAATAGATCTATTTTACCTTAAAAACACTTTTAAGATATTCAAGAAATGCCGGATCATCACACATTATCTTTTCAGCATCATCACTGATCTTTGCCACAGGGTAGCCGTTGCATCTGCTCATTTTAATTACGATACTGAGCGGAGTCACTCCGGGGAAGTCATTCGTCAGATTGGTCCCTATGCCGAAAGAAACATTTATCTTCCCCCTGAATTCATTTAGGAGCATCTCCGCCTTTCTGAAATCCAGGCTGTTGCTGAAAACAATGGTTTTAGTGATGGGATTTATCCCTAATTTATTGTAGTGGTTTATAATTTTGTAACCGAACTCAACTGCATCTCCGCTGTCGTGCCGCACGCCGTCATAAAGTTTTGCAAAGTATAAGTCAAAGTCGCGTAGAAAGGCATCAACTGTGATGGTGTCGGAGAGCGCAATACCCAGGTCGCCGCGATATTCATCTGTCCATTTCTGAAGCATATGTTTCTGGCTCAGATGAAGTTTAACTCCCACAGCCTGTCCAGCCATGATCCATTCGTGTGCCATTGTACCTATAGGCTTTAAACCGTACTTTTTGGCGAAGAAGACATTTGATGTGCCGAAAAAGTTTTTCGGATCAATATTCTCCCTGAGTCTGCGGATCACCTCGTCGTGCCACCTGAATGAGTGTCTCCTCCTTGTGCCGAAGTCAGCGAATCTGAATTCATCACTGTTTTCCCGGATGATTTCAATTTTACTGTCTAAAAAATTTCTGGCACCTTCATAATCAGGCTCAGGGATCATTTTTCTGAAATAGATTTCATTCACAATGGCAAGCACCGGCACTTCGAACAGTATAGTGAGGAGCCAGCTCCCTTTGACTTTAATGCTCAGGGTCCCTTCGGGGGTGATTTTCGGTTTTACATGCTCCCTGTTCAGTTTCATGAGGCTCAGAAAATCTATGAAGTCCTTTTTAAAGAAGGGTACCTGCCTCAGGTAATCCAGTTCATCTTTCGAGAATCTAAGTGTGCAGAGAGAATCCAGCTCCTTTTCTATATCACCTAACATACCTGAAAAGTTTACTCCGGCAGTACGGCAGTTAAATGTGTACTCTGCATCAACATCGGGGTACTGGTGCAGTACACCCTGCATCATTGTGAATTTATAGAAGTCGTTGTCAAGAAGGCTTATTATTATCATAGCATCAGATATCCGCTTATTTTATTTCATCATTACATCATCGGGGTTTTCTATAATTGCAATTCCGGCTTTTTTCATCTCCTCTATGGCATTTACAGTTGTGGGCGCGGATATCCCTCTGCATGCTTCAAGGTTTACTACAACATTAAATCCGGTGTTTTTAAGCTGAAGGGCTGTTCTCTTTACACAGTAGTCTGTGGCGAGCCCGCCGACGATCACTGTATCTATCTCCCGGAGTTTCAGAAACTCAATAACACCTGTTGAATTTTTCCCGGCAAGATCATGATAACATGCGCCATAAGGATGCATGTCCGGTTCCATCCCCTTCCACACAAAAAAATTGTATTTAGAAGGGTGCGGAAGGTCGTCAAGAAGCTCAGCCCCCTTTGTGCCGCCGATGCAGTGGGCTTTCCAGCGTATGTCAACATTCTCCCCCTCTACCGGGGAAAACTGAGGTTTATCTTTATCAGCAATCCATACAGCTTTTGTATTGTGCCAGTCCTTTGAACCTATTCTCACACATGCGAGCTTTGCCTGCCTGTTAAGCGCCTGGGCGATTTTATCCCCTTCAGTTACAGGGAGCTCATCCGGGCAGAGGGGAGTAAAACCTTTTTGCGCGTCCACATCAAACGAAGCGGTTTTTTTATAATCAATGATCATCTGTTTCCTCTCACATTCTATCGTTTTCTATACGGCAGTTCTAAAAACCTGATTTTTACAGGGTCAAAGGCCAGCACTTTTTCGACATCCTGTCGCTGCTGGCAGGCGAACCTCGTGTTCGCTCGGACGGTAGCCCCTTTATAAGCCCCGCAGGGCTCTCTGCAGTTTCAAAAACTTAGTTTTTGGAACTGCTCTATATTTAAATTTAACCGATTTATATCAAGTGATAAAAAATTTTAGTAATTCAATAAAAAATTTAAATTAATGTTGTCAAAATATACCAGGTATACTATTGTTGTCTACATGGTATACTAAAATGAAAACAAAGAATAAAGCTCTTGAAGAACGGATTTTTAAGAATACTGAAGCCCTTATTTCACGAAACGGGATTAAGGGGTGGAATATGAATGATCTCGCCTCTCATGCGGGGATAACAAAGCGCACTCTATATAAAATTATAGAGTCAAAAGAGCAGCTTATAAGTGAGATCGTTTTTAAGAATATTTTTGAAATCAGGGACAAAATATCTGAAATAATTAAGGGGAGTGATGATGTTCTCTCCGGTATAGATAACATTATAATAACAATAGCGGAACTCCTGCGGAACAATATTATAAACCGTTATGGCGAAATTCTTAACGAGTTCCCGGACCTTGAAGCGGAAATTGTAAGGGAGAATGCGATATTTTTCAGCCAGCTGCGCGATTTCCTCAGCAAAGGGATTGAAGATGGTTATCTTGTTAAGGAGCTGACTCCTGATTTTATGTACCGCACATTTCTTGCAAATCTCTTCTATTTCATCAAGTACAGCAGAACACAGGAGGAGGCAGCAGACAACATGGCTCTTGCACTTCGCTGTATGTTCAGGGGGAGTATTAATTATGAACGAAAATAAAAAATACCATAAATTTGATAATCAAATCTTTATGAGAGGGGACTATGTATAAAAAACTGCTTCACTATCTTTCCATTACCTACAGGAGGCCGAAGCTTACAGCTTTTTGCGGTGTGCTGGTTACACTTTTATTTGCTTCTGCTATCCCGTTTATCCAGTTCGATAATGACATCAAGAATTTTCTCGCGCTGGATCATCCGCACAGGATATCAAATGACAGGCTTAACGAAGTATTCGGCTCAAGTGAGCTTATACTTATCGGTATTGAATCAGATAACGCGTATTCAAAAGAAACTGTTGAGTATATAAAATGGCTCCAGGGTGAAATTGAAAAGCTGAACTGGGGCTACCCGGCAAAAAGCATATCATCTGAGCTTAAACTCACAGTTGATGAAGCCAGTATGGTTATTGATGCAGTGAACCGCTACGAGATACAGGGGAAAGATGCACTTAAATCTCTGCTTGTAAACCCTGAACAGATGACGAACGAACTATTCTGGGACGCGGAATTTTCAAAAAAGATTGCGCGAAAGATGAAGCGTACATCCGTTGACAGGCTGCTGCAGCTCTATAAATTCCCTGTGGACGAGATAAAATCTGTGAACAATACAGATTTTATAAGGGGTGAGGGTGATAAATTTGTCGTAGAGAAACTCATTAATCAGGATAATGCTGATGATGCTTCTCTCCAGGCAATGAAGGCCAAAGTGAAGAGCTGGTCTCTATACGACAGGCTTCTTTATTCCGCAGATGACAGGCTAACTGTGCTCTCTGTGGAGATGAATCCCGTGGACATCAATCTCCGCAAACAGTTTAACATCGAAGTTGAGAAGATAATTAAAGCAAGCCCTAAGGGAAACCTTGACGTTTACATGGCAGGTGAGCCTGTTGTGACAGACAGGGTAAGCAGCTCAATGGGTGATGACCTGAAGAGGCTCCTCCCTTTTGTTCTCCTTGTAATGGTTATAATATTATACCTGATCTTCCGTCAATATGAGGGGGTGGTCTTTCCGCTTATTGCCATGATCTTCTCTGTTATATGGACTCTTGGAACAATGTCAATTCTCAGAATTCCGATGAGCATGGTGAGCATCTCAATCCCCACTGTTCTTACTGCCGTTGCCAGCGCCTACGGAATACATTTCATGACGCATTACTTCATGAGCCCGGAGAGCGGCAGGTATGAATCATGCATTGACAGCATGAAGGTGAGCGGGCTTGCCATAGTTATGGCCGCACTTACAACTGTTGTGGGTTTCGGTTCTCTCGCCACATCTGATATGACTCATATAAAAAACTACGGTATAATTACAGCCATAGGAGTCTTCTACTCTCTTGTAATTACTGTAACTCTTATCCCGGCTTTTCTTCTTCTGAGAAAAAATGTAAAGCCTGCTCTGGACTTCGTTAAAAAAGAGGGGAGTGCAAAGGATTTCAGTTCACGTTTTCTTTTCTTTATTGAGTCAAAACTCGGCGGGCATCCGGGCAAGGTGCTCATTGCCGGTGTGATTATTGTGGCAGTTTCCCTTGCGGGCATGCTCTCTGTGAAGGTCAGCATGAACACAATGGATTTTTTCCAGGAGGGTTCTGAAATTAAAAACGCTGATGAAAAACTTAACGCAAAACTTTCAGGGACTCAGCTGCTTAATATCAACATTGAAAGCAGTGACGGCTCAGCGGTAATTACTCCTGAAGTGTTAAGTAGAGTTGAAAGTTTCCAGAGAGAGCTTGAGGCTAAATACAGGCTGGTGGGCAAGACTGTATCTGTAAATGATTTCCTCAAGAAGATGAACCAGGAGATGCATGGCGGCGACACTGCATATTATAAACTCCCTGAAACAACTCAGATGGCCAAAGAGTACCTCCTTCTCTATTCCGGAGATATAGATAACATGATATCAAAGGATATGGACAAAATCAGGATTCACCTCAGTATTAAAAGAGGGAGCATGTCAGATCTCGCTGAAATCAGGGGTTTTGCTCTGCAAAGTTTCGGAGATGATTTCAGGAAAAACAATAATGTTGCAGTGACAGCCGGAGGGTTTCTTGACCTGATGATTGAGGCAAACATCCTCGTATTCAAAGGGCAGATATCGAGCCTCATCATGTCACTGGTTGTAGTATCTATACTGATGTATCTTATCTTCCGTAATATTAAGCTAACCATGATTTCACTGATACCATTACTTATAGGTATTGCCATGAATTTCGGGCTCATGGGATTTCTGAATATTCCCCTTAATGCGGCAACTGCCCTTGTTGCTTCAATATCAATCGGTATGGGTATAGACTACTCGATCCACTTCATCACTCAGTACCGTAATTCCATGCAGGAATTGAATGATGTGGATAAAGCAGTGCGTAAAACTTATGAAGGTACAGGACGGGCCATTCTATCAAATGCCGCTTCAGTAATGGCGGGGTTCCTTGTGCTGCTGTTTTCTGAATTCCCTGTTATCGCACAGTGCGGCGGGCTCATAGCATTCACTGTAACTGTAACAGGTTTTGCAGCCATCATAGTGATACCGGCAGCTATGAGAGTGTTCAACCGTCCGTCTGCCGGTGAAACACAGAAGGTAGCGTGATGCTGCGAAGCTGTTTCCCTGAGACGGGGTGTAAGGGGGAAATCTCCTTAAAATCCCGGCAGGCCGGGGATGCGGTTTCGCCATATATTTTAATAATAAATAATATACAGAGGAGTCTGTTATGAGAACAAAACTTATTTCTACTTTAACCGCAGCCCTGCTGATTGCAGCAGGTGCTGTATACGCCCAGGATAACATGTCAGGCGAACAGATCGCACAGAAAGTGCATGACACAAACAAATCATCACAGGGAATTGTCCTTAAAGGGAAGATGACACTTGCGGGTGTAGGGGGAGGCTCATCTGAAGCCCGCTCAATGGTTCTTCTTGCTTATGATAATGCCGGGCTCTCCAACGGGATTTTCAGGTTCACAGATTCATCATACAGAGGAACAACTATGCTCACAATCGAAAGGAAAGGCCAGGAGAATCTTCAGTATCTCTTTCTCCCTTCAGTGGGGAGCCCGCGCCAGATTGAAGGTTCAGACCGGGAAAAGAATTTTGTAGATACAGATTTCAGCAATGAGGATCTCGGCGGTTCAAGAATTTCAGACTACACATATAACAGGCTCCCTGACAGAAAAGCAGGTAACTATGACTGTTACATGATTGAAAGATTCCCTAAAAACAAATCATCAAAATACAGCAAACATGTTGTAACAATTGATAAAGCCACAATGATTCCTGTTGATGTACAGTTCTATGCAAAATCAGGTAGAGTTGTTAAAACAATGCGCGCGTCTAATATTAAACAGATAAGCGCAAACATCCGTGTACCCATGAACCTCCAGGTTGTGGATATTGAAAAAAGACACCAGACAGTAATAGATGTATCTTTTGCTCAGGAAAAGAACATTAACAGGGGATACTTTAACAGAAACCGCCTTAATATGCAGTGGGCGGAACAGTAGAGGGTGATACCTATGAAAGGAATGAAGAAGTTCAGCAGAATGATATATATACTTGCAGCTGCCGCGGTACTTATTGTACCGCAGGCACTTAATGCTGCAATAACCGTTAATGGAAATGTTGAAGCCAGGAACCAGTCAGGTGTTCATGAAGGTGACGTGTACAGGAACTACCTCAGAGCTGACGTTGAACTTGGCGAGAGTCTTAATAATACAGTAGTGAAAGTTATTCTCCGTGCGGAAGATGACACAATCCGCCCGGAGAAAGTGGATAAGGAAGTTGATAAAATCGATGCAAATCCAGCAAATGATATAACAGTTTCTCAACGGAACTATCTCGATGACAGTTACGACGGCCCGCAGCGTGTCTATCTCCGTGAAGCCTATATCAGTCACGACATTTACTTTGACAGCATAATAGACAGCGTAAACCTGAAGATGGGGCGCATCATATACACATGGGGTAATGCTGATGAGCAGAAACCTGTGGATATCATCAACCCCCAGGATTACTCCAACCTCTATTTTACCCCGATTCAGGACCGGAAGATCGGTGTGTTCAGCGGTTCAATGTCTGTTTTTTTTACAGAGAATTTTTTCATCGAAGGTGTTGTAATCCCTGAGTTCCGGTCATCTGAGATTGCAACAACAGTATTTACAACGGACGAAGTAAAGAGATTACAGGAAAACCAGATTTTTGATCTTCAGGATCCTGAAACTCCTGATAAAAAGAACCAGGAAAATAGCTACGCAGGGCGTATAGGGCTCATGATATTTGATGTAGATATGCATGCTAACTACTATTACGGGTATGATCATTTACCTGTTAACAGATTTAAAATGGCAGTAATGCCTCCTATAACTCAAGATTCAATAGTAGTTACTCCTGAATACGAGAAAATACAGATGTTCGGCTTCGATTTTCAGAGAGCTTTATTTTTCGGTATTACACTCCGTGGTGAAGGAGCATACTTTGACAGGGGGAAA
This sequence comes from Spirochaetia bacterium UBA5763, assembly GCA_002418835.1. Taxonomy (GTDB): domain Bacteria; phylum Spirochaetota; class UBA4802; order UBA4802; family UBA5550; genus UBA5550. Next base: position 385,519 of record DIEX01000018.1, read on the forward strand.
TATTTTTACTATGACAGCGAGTCCCCTACTGCAAACCCGTTACAGTCACCGCTGTTTGCTGATATTATGTCAAACGGTAATGGCTCCATAGAAAAAGATTATGTATACTACACAGCAGGTTTTGATGACCACGATTTTATCTTTGATGACCTTTACGTGAACCTTCAGTTCAGCCAGAAGAGAATTATGGATTATGAAGATACACTTGCACAGGATAAATATGTGAACCATATACTCTGGACAGTGAAATACTTCATGCTTAACAAAAAGTTCTGCATCTCAACAAAAGGGGCCTATAACCTTAAAGAGAAGGCTACATACGCCAACGGTGAATTCCTTGTGAAGTTTACAGACAACTTCGAGTTTATGCTTGGCGGGTGGGTTCTTGAAGGTGATGAGGATACAGAGATAGGGCAGTTTGACCATAATGACATGGTTTACGTTGCAGGAAAACTTACGTTCTGATACCTTTAATCAGGCAGGCATCCGGTTTACTACATGCCGGGTGCCTGCAGATAGCAGAATATACTTGAAGTAATTACAATATGTAAGGTGAGTATCAAGAACAACATCTTTGCCGTGTAAAATGGGCGGTAGACCCTAAAATGTTATTGACAATATTTTCATAATAAGAATGATTATTATTATGGAAGTTTTATGTTAACAGATACATCAAAATACAGGAAGAGCAGACAGAGGGAGCGTATTCTCGAAATTCTGCGAGGCACAAAAAGCCACCCCACTGCTGATACAATTTATCTTGAGATGAAGGATGAATTTCCGGACTTAAGCCTTGGGAATGTCTATAGAAATCTGAATATACTTGTTGAAACAAACATGGTAAAGCGACTCGATTTCGGCAGTACATTCAACAGGTATGACGGCAACTGCGAAACACACTCCCATTTTATATGCGAAAAATGCGGCTCTGTAAGCGACCTTGAAATTAATGAAAATTTCAATCCCGAAGATTTTATAAAAAACAGTAAAGGTAAGAAATTTAAAAATTTTACTCTGGAATTTTTCGGCATCTGCGAGAACTGCAGATAGTCTCCCGTCAGGAACCTTCCATGGCAATAATCAGGGAAGAGTGCAGAATTGAAAATCTTTACATCATCGATACCGGGCAGTTCAATCTGCCATCATTGACTTCTGTATTCTGCCTGTTCGACGGGGAGAGAGCTCTTCTCCTGGATGCTGGGACTTCAGATAACACAGATGCGATACTGCAATCCCTTACAGGATTCGGAATCCCCCATAAAAAATTAATCGGAGTGCTCCCCAGCCATTATCACTTTGATCACGGCGGAGGATCTTCAGCACTGTGGCAAAGGATGCGAGAAATCAATCCTGATTTCAGAATATACACAACGGCACTTACAAAAAGAAAGCTCATGGATGGAACTTCACATCTGCGCGGTGCAGCCTCCACATTCGGACGGTTTGTCGGAACAATGGAACCAGCTCCTGATGATGCTTTTATTCTGCTTGAGCCGGACTCTTTTCTCCCGCTGGAATTCAATGATGGCTCCCGAATTAAGCTTCTCCATACACCGGGGCATACCCCTGATCACTGCTCACCTGCTGTTATGAAAGACGGCAGGTGCGTATTCTGTTTTGCCGCTGAAGCCTGCGGAACAATGTACACAAGCAGGGTTATACTCACAACGCCATCATCAATGCCTCCGAATTTTTGTTTTGCAGATTACATGAAGAGTTTTGAAAAAGTCCGGGCAATCCATCCTGAAATGCTGGGGCTCTGCCATTTCGGTGTAATTACAGGTGATGACATTGTGACGTTCTTTGATGAACATCTGACATTTATGATTAATCTACGCAACGGGATTGCCGGAGCCTTTAAAGAAAATCAGTCAACCTCACACGTGATGAATGCTACTGAACACCTGTGGGAGAACCGCATTGACAGCGGGTTTCACAATATAAAAGGGAGCGAGCTTTTTTTCGGGAACCTCAGGCTTGCCCTGACTTACGGCATTATGGTTGACCTTGGGCTCCGTGAGCCTAAGTATGAAGAGCGGTTTTCTCTGAAGTGAAAAGCTGAATATTATCTTAATCCCCACTATTCTCTGTAATTAATTAATCCGGACATACGGTAAATATTTTTTATTATTTCTTGACAATATTCTATTGATTCACACTATGCAACAAGTTGAATATTATACGGATTTCATAGTATAAAAGTGCTAATCAAAAACCGGGCGTTTTAACAGATGGAGAAAAAATAGAATATGGCTCTTTCCCATTCAATTCTTGCGACACTTATAGGGCGGGGAAAATCTCTCAGCGGGTATGATCTTGCCAAGGAGTTTAACAGTTCAGTGGGGTTCTACTGGAAAACAACTCATCAGCAGATATACAGGGAGCTTGCAAGGCTTGAAAAAGAGGGGATGGTTACATCCGAAGTTGTCAAGCAGAAGGATCGCCCTGATAAGAAGATCTATAACATAACAGATACAGGTAAAGTACATCTTATCGGCTGGATTGCGGAACCTTCAATTCCGACTCCGATAAAAGAGGATATGCTTGTTAAAATGTATGTAGGCTTCCTTGTGCCAAAGGATATTCTAATAAAGGAACTGCAGCAGCTTAAGGATCTCCATGAGGAGAAACTACGGCTCTTCAGGGAGTATGAGAAGATCTATTTCTCCGATGTGAAAAATATGCCTGTTAAGGGGAAGTACCGTTACCTTAACCTCCGTACAGGTATCAACTTTGAGCTGTTTCACATCAGGTGGTGTGAAGAGGCCATAGAATTTCTTAATAATGAATTTGAATAAAAAAACAAAGAGGTAAATATATCATGAAAACCAGAATAACTGAACTCTTCAAGATCAAGTACCCCATAGTACTCCCCGGCATGAGCTGGATCAGTACTCCGGAACTTGTTGCGGCTGTATGTAACGCGGGCGGTATCGGCTGGCTTGCTACAGGTCCTCTTTCAACAAAAGAGACAGAAGCTGCTGTTAAGAAGATCAGGTCACTGACAGATAAGCCTTTCGGTGCAGGCGCAACACTCCTTATGCCCGGCGCTAAAGAGAACGCGGAAGTTCTCATAGATATGCAGGTTCCTGTACTTAACGTATCTCTTGGGAAACCGGATGAAATCGTTAAACGGGTTCACAACTACGGCGGAAAAGTTATCCAGACAGTTATAGGCGCAAAACATGCGTTAGCTGCTGTAAAGGGTGGAGTTGACGCTCTACAGGTGACTGGTTATGAAGCTGCTGCTCATGGTGGTAAAGTCGCGAACCTCTGCCTCATCCCTTCAATAAAAGAGCTGGTTGATGTTCCTATTGTTGCATCAGGTGGATTCGCAACAGGCCAGGGACTTGCAGCTGCTCTCGCTCTTGGTGCAGATGCGGTTGCAATGGGTACAAGGCTTGCAACAACAAAAGAGAGCCCTGTTCATGACAGAACAAAGCAGGCTCACCTTGCGGCAGGCGTTGAAGATACACTCTATTCAAACAGGTTCGACGGACTCTGGTGCCGTGTTCTTAAATCAAAATCAGCCGAGAAGTCAATCAAAGGGGGCATGAACCTTTTTAAAGCAGCGCTCGTCGGCCCGCAGATTGCTAAATCAATGGATCTCCCTTTAATGAAAGTTATGCTCGGCATGCTGGCACAGCCGGACAAAATGATGACTCTTGCTCACATGGCTACAGCCTTCGGAAAAATTCAGGCAGCCACAGAGGAAGGGGATTATGATGTTAAGGGTGTTGAGCTCATCGGACAGTGCTGCGGTCTTATCCATGATATGCCCACTGTTAAAGAGACAATTGACAGAATCATCAAAGAAGCAAAAGAAACTTCTTCAAAAACTGCAGAAATGCTCAAGTAAATAGATTTATTTTATTGAGGGGTGTCATCAGGCACCCCTTTTTTTATTCCTGAAAAATTACCCCTTTGCGTCTTAGCGCCTTTGCGAGAGAACAGCTATCCCTTAATCTTATTCATTTTCAAAGCTGCGCCCATGGCAAGGAGTGTCTGGTTGCGGTCCTCCATATTCAGCGCCTGCTCCATCCCCCCTGCATCGAGGTTCATGTTAATCGCTTCTTTGGTTAGGCGGAGCCCCATATGATTTTTTGTTATCATGATCTTCGCGTACTCCATGGCTGTCTCCTGAAGTTTATCCCGCTCCACGATTCTTGAAACAAGCCCGAGATTCCATGCCTCCTCTGATGTCATGAATTTCCCTGTATACATGAATTCATATGCTCTCCCTGCACCGATCATCCTGGGCAGGAGATAGCTGCACGCCATGTCCGCTCCGCCCAGTCCTATGTTTATATACGCAGCGCTGAACTTTGCGTCCGGGCTTATTATCCTTATGTCTGAGGAGAGAACAAAGCTGAATCCCTGACCAGCGGCAGCTCCATGTACTGTTGTGATTATCGGCTGTGGAGCTCTCCTCATGTGGAGGTTTATGCGTGCCAGTCTTGCCTGAAACCTGTAGAACTCCTCTGTGCTCATTTTAGGAGCTGTCTCCATAGACTCCTTCATGTCCAGGCCCGCGCAGAAACCTTTTTCTCCATTGCCTTTAAGCAGAACAATAACTGTATCCAGGTCATAAAGTCTCTGGCGCCAGAAATCCTCAAGCTCCTCCATCATCAGGTGGGTTATGGCATTATAGCTTTCAGGCCTGTTAAGTGAGAGCTGCATTATCCCTTTTTCAACTGTTTCGTATTGAATTGTCCTGTATTCCATTACTATTCCCCCGTTCGTTTTATTATCTCCGGAATATGGCGGTATTCAGTATATGATAGCGCTTCGTTTTTACAGCTGAATTAAACGTCTGCCGTATAACCGGTGTTTTGCATGTTTATATTGCTATAGTCACGGATAATAAAGCTGTAAAATGAAATGTCAATATTAATTATCATATTAAATTATCCATTCATGCAGGATAATAGTCTTGACATTTTATATTATGCCAATTATATTCAAAAAGCAATAAACAAACCGGTACTATTCCAGGATACAGAGACTTCAAAAAAATATTTCATGTCTTTCAGGAGGGGATCTGATATATTGCCAGGAGTTGAATGTCTCCTTATTTATGGTGTAACCGTAAAACTAACTACCACTATTCAGGAGGATCTTAACTGATGAAAAAGTCTACAATAGTTAAAGGCTCAATGGCAGCTCTTCTTGCAGTTCTTCTTGCTCTCCCGCTTTTTTCAGCAAAACTTGGCGGAAAAGAAATGGTTCAGAATGGTTCAGGTTCAAGAACAAAATTTGGCATGCATCTCTATAATGCAGCTCTCTCAGTTCCACAGGAGATGAAAGGCGGAGATGAAAATACAATAATTAATGCAGATGAACCGATGTCTATCTATATTTCAATAACATCCGGTATGATATCAAAAGAAAAATTTGTTGATGCGGTATCTGAAGGTTTTGACAGTGCTGCTAAATCAGGTTTTGCTGCTGATAAAAGCGCTTATCTTAATCTGTATAATGGTGTGACTATTCAGAAAGGGGATTCCTTCAATAACTATTACATCCCCGGACAGGGACTCACTGTAACTCATAACAACAAAGCTCTCGGAACAATAAAAGGCGTTCAGATTAAAAAAGCTTTCTTCGCTATTTTTATAGGGCCAAAACCGGCTCAGGCATCTCTTAAAAAAGGTATGCTCGGTAAATAATTTGTTTATGTTGAGACGTAGCATGCTACGTCTCAACATAATATTATTTTATAATAAAATCCACCCTGCGGTTATACTGGTTAGTATCATTTGGCTCTGCCTGAACAAATCCATTCCCTGCTGTTTTAATCCGGTTTTTATTTATCCCTCTCTTTACAAGATACTCCTTAACAGTCTCTGCCCTGATAAGGCTTAATTTTCTGTTTGCGTGGTATGAGCCTATACCGTCAGCAAACCCATCAATATGCAGATTAAGGGTACTGTTTTTTCTCAGGTATTCAATGAGCTCCTGCATGTACGGAATATCAGCAACCTGGAGATCTGCCGAGTTGAATTCAAAGTAGACAGGCCTGATTTTAAACTCCTTTTCAACTTTCTGCTCAAAGGTTATTGAGGGTGTGATTGAGGTTTTCCCGGGAAATATCTCAAGGGCAAATTCCTTCATGTCTGCATTACCGGGAATTGCAAGTATTCTTTTAATGTCTGATGAGACTGTAAGTTTGATATCTCCATTACTGTCCGGCTGTTTGATTTCACTTTTAACTGGATCAGTTCCCGGTTTTTTTGATTTAAAAAAAAGCAGGCGGACATTTACACCTTCAGTTGTTTTATAATTTCCCGGGTCTGTCTTTATTGTTATATCAGACTTTTTAATTGCCGCGGAAACAGCTTTGGATATTTTTTTCAGTGAGAGGTCATAACTCCCGGCAATACCTCCGCTGTTTGTGGCAATGATGATCCCGGTGCTGCTGAGTTCGCAGAAAGATATTTCATCACCTTCGCTGTTCAACGCCGGCTCTTCAATAATCTCTCCACCATTCTCCGCAGATATTGAAGAGAAATAAATATTCCGAGATGTGTTTCCGTTTTTATAACCGCTAAGAATGTATACATCTCTATATGATGACTTTGCTGCTGATGAAATATTGATTGTATTATCCCCGGTTATCTTTGCTGTCTGTACATCCTCCCAGAAATCGCTTTTTTTTGTCACCTTGACTATTGTTGTTCTGGAAACAGCTCCATGAGATACACGTGTGAAATAGATAGTGCCGCCGTCTTTTGTCAGTGAAGGATGCAGTTCATCCCCCATGGTGTTTACAACGCCGTATAACTGTTCAGGCTTGTTCCATTTGCCCTCTTTCCGGTCTGAGTAATAAATATCATAAGAGGGGTTTGCAGAACTGCCTGATTTAAGGCTCCCGGACCTGTTTGATGAAAAAAATATTTTTTTCCCGTCAGAAGATAGAAACGGCGAGAGATCCTCCGCGTCACTATTCAGTTCCGGCAGCGGTGAGGGTTCGGTCCATTTGCCCCCTTTATATTCAGTAAAATAAAGGTCGCTGGTATCTAATCCTTTCGGTTTTCTTGCGAATATTATAAGTTTCCTGTCGGATGATATGGTGCATGATGTTTCGTCGCCATCTGTATTAATCATCTTCAGGAGGGAAGTATCGATATTTATTTTTGCCGCAAACAGTGAAGTGGTAATCAGAAGGGGGATTAAGGCTAAACTCGATATTTTCAGTCGGGATTTCATCAACAGGGAACCTCTGATATTATAGTTATACCTTCTTTTTATCGGAAAAATCAATATAAAAATGGAGTTATAAATACTGTTACAGATTTGGCAGGGGGTTATGGCGGCTGAAAATGGAGTATCAGTTTCTCTCTTTGAGAGGGAGGACTATTTTTATCACATTGCCATGATTTATCCACTCAATATCACATAGCTGCTTGAGAAGGTATATGCCGCGTCCCCTGATATTGAGTTTTGAGCCGGGCTGCCAGTTGAGATCCCCGCTGTCCAGATCGTTATAATTAAATCCGGAACCTTCATCTTCAATCAGTATTTGAATATTTTTGCTGTTATTATAAATTTTAACAGTTACATTTTTTGCCGGGTCCCATGAGTTTCCATGCTCCATTGCGTTTACTATAGCTTCATCCAGAATAAGGTTCAGATCAAAATCATCAATATCAATAGTCCCTCCGATTTCCCGGAGTTTTTTCCTGATTGTGGAGATAATTGCTGTTTTATTGCATTTTTCTGAAATAAATGTGCTGTGGTAGACAATCATGCTGGAATTTCTTCTGTAAATTTACCGGTAAGCCATAATCTGATATGCTGAATTTTTAATGTCGGGGTGGGGAGATTCGAACTCCCGACTTCTTCGTCCCGAACGAAGCGCGCTACCTGGCTGCGCTACACCCCGATTTAATCTACGTGTAAAATAATTTTATGCATATTTAAGTCAATTATTTTCTTTAAGATTATGTATTATTTTTAAAACCATTATTCACGAAAATGAATGAACAACCTCGACATTCACTCATAAAAAATACTTGCACCATAAGGATATTATTTTAATGCTGAATCTCAGGAGCACAAATAATGCAATTCGTATATAAATATGTTGATAATGTTCCTGTTATCTCTTTCAAACGTGATGACGGCAGCCTTGTGGGATATGATATAGATCTCTTTGGTGAAGAGGTTATATCAGTTCTTATGGAGGATACTGTTAAATTAGCGTTTGATCTGAGGAACAATCCTTATCTTAACAGCTTCGGACTCGGGGAACTTATTAACATAAGGCATTTTTTCATGGAGCGCGGAATTTCCTGTGTGCTCATTATCGAAAATAAAAAAATACATAAACTTCTCGAAATGGTGGGAATTGAAGATCTTTTTGAAACTGTCGCATCAGAAGATCAAATTTAAAGAATGGGGCAATTATGAGCGATAATCATGAGTTATACTCATCATACATAAAGAGCGGTATAATAACCGGCGGGAGATTCCGTTTTTTCCGTATGATGACAGGTATAATCTTTAACAGGGTAAACCTGGATGATGAGAGCAGGTTGATACTTAATGATCACAAAGAGAAAGGGGTCGTTGTTTACGCCTGTATGCAGACTACCTATACCTCTCTCTATATTCTCGGTAACGCATTAAAGAGATGTTCTCTCCCTCACCCGACACTGGGCCTTGGTTTTGTGCCATACAGCTACCAGAAAATTTTTATCTTTTTCAGCAGCCTTATGACTTTCAGTAAAAGGTTTTTCAGGTCAGAAGGGGATCATTTTGTACGAAATTCAGAGTATATAGAACAGACTCTGAAAGAAGGGAATCTTGCTTTTTCAATGCTTTCAAGGAAACTCTTCCTGAGGAGATATGTGCAGATCAAGACTGACGTTATAGACTATCTCCTTGAAATGCAGAAGAAGAGCGATAAACCGATATATGTATTCCCCCAGGTTATATACTGGAATATGAACCCTGAGAAGCCGGGCTCCATATTGCGCTCAGACGCAACAGTTGACAGGGGGCTTATTTCAGGGATGCTTACTATATGGAAGAGCGCGACTCCTTCATTCGTGAGGATCGGTAATCCGGTTAACCTTAAAGAGGAGCTTGAGAATAACCAGGGGAGTGATCTTAAACATCTCTCAAGGCAGATAAGGACTAAACTCCTGGAAACATATAACTATGAAAAGAGGAGCATCCTGGGGCCTCAGATCAAATCGCAGCAGGAGATGATGGAGAAAGTCCTTTATCACAGGAATGTTCTTGATGTTATCCAGCAGGAGATAACAGATAAGGGGACTCCTGAGAAAAAGCTCCGAAGAAAAGCATTCAGCTATTTCAGAGAGATCGCCGCTGACTTTTCGATTATATATATACGTTTTTTTAAGGCTACAAATGACTATCTTTTCAAAAAGTTATTTGATAATATCCATTATGATCTTGAGGATTTTAAACGTCTCAGGGAGGCTTCGAGTAAGGGACCCATTATACTTGTTCCAAGTCATAAAAGTCACATGGACTACATTATTATATCCAGTCTCTTTTATCATAATAAAATGATTCCGCCGCATATCTTCGCGGGGTCAAACCTTACATTTTTTCCAATGGGTAAGATATTCAGGAGATCCGGCGCATTTTTTGTCCGGAGGACTTTCAAAGGCCTCAACCTGTATGCGGCTGTATTGAAGCAGTATCTGAAAACTCTTGTGAATGAAGGTTATACAGTTGAGTTTTTTATTGAGGGTACAAGGTCAAGAACAGGTAAAGTTATTCATCCGAAGATGGGTATGCTGAAATACCTGATTGAAGCAATTGATGAAGGGTATAACAAAGACCTTGTGTTTGCTCCTCTCACTGTTAATTATGACAGAATTCTTGAAGAGAGCTCATATCTTAAAGAGATTAAAGGTAAGGAGAAAACCAAGGAATCAACTTCAGGCTTTATAAAAAGCAGGAAGCTGATCCAGAGGAAGTACGGTTCTGTTTACATGGGCTTCAATGAACCCTTCACGCTCAGTGAAGCACGTGAACTGTTCAGGAAAGAGAAAAATATCACCAATGTGGATGATCTGACAGTTGAGCTGGGATACTATATTGTTAAAAAGATAAATGAGACAGTTATTGCGACACCGTTTTCTGTTACAACTGCCGCTCTCCTTAATACAACAGAGCGCGGATTTACACGGGGGAAGATTAAGGAGAGGCTGGGGATGCTCCTTACTTTTCTAAGGAAAACAGATTATAAACTTTCAGAAGTGATCAAGTCTGATGAAAACATCGACCCTGTTATAGATATGGTTTTCAATTCATTCATGGGTGACGGGATTATCAGCAGGGTTTCACTGGGCCAGGATGGTATAAGGGATACAGATAATGATGGTGATGATCTTTATGTAATAGATCATGAACAGCGGGGGAGAATAACACTGTATAAAAACAGTATAATTCACATGACTCTTCCACTTAACATGATGGCTCTGGCAGTGATAATCACCTCTTCTGACAATAAAGCGTCTAGGGAAAGCGTTATATCCGAATACGAGAGGATAAGGGATTCTTTCATTAAGGATTTTGTTTATGCTGATTTTATGTATGACGGCAGCAATGTTTATGATCTCGCGATCAATCATTTCGATGAAGAGAAAATACTCTCCGCCGACAGTAAAGGTGTTTCGTATAATGATGATGGCGCTGAGAAACTTAAATTTTTTGCCGGGATGATTCAGGATTATATTGAGTCTTACCTTGTGGTGCTCACAGCAATGTCTGATTCTGATAATTCCGGTCTGTCAAGAAAAGAGTTTATCACCGAGGTGCGTAAAACCGGGACAAGGATGTACCATCTTAACCTGATACAGTGTTCGGAGTCTCTCTCCATTATTAATTACAATAATGCCATTGACAGGTTTATTGAAGCCGGTCTTCTCGCCGGTGATGGCGAGGGGAAGAAATCTCACATTATAATTAAAGATAAAAAGAGAATTACCGCGTTAAAGGCAACTGTTACTGATTACCTTGATAAGGTCAGGAGCAGCTGATTAAGTCTGAATATTATAAATGAATACCGCGTAACTGCGGATATACAAAAGACGATTCTCCGGAATCGTCTTTTTTGTTATTCAGATAAGTCAATTTAAACGGATTTACATAATAATTGCTGCTCCCCTGACAAAAACAGCATTTAATTTTACACTTTACATTCAGTAGTTGATATGATTAAAATGAGCTTTTGACGATTAAAAGGTCAGGGGATTAAATGGATTCCAAATTTAATTTGTGTTTATTTACAGCGATTATACTGCTTCTCCCCGCTGGAATAAATGCGGAGGAGACTGTATTGATTCTGAAGTATCCCCGCCCGCATTCTGAAAAAGATACAAGGCATATTTACCGGATCAGGCTTCTTGATCTGGCTCTTCAAAAAACCTCCGGTGAATACGGGAAATTAAAAATAGAATACAGCAGTGAACAGATGAGCCAGAGCCGCGCGATTGTAATGATAAAAAATAACAGCGGTATTGACCTGATTGCTCTTCCCACATCGAAACAGAGGGAAGAGAAACTGCTTCCGGTAAGGATTCCTGTTCTTAAGGGCCTTCTGGGATACAGAATTTTTATAATCCGTTCTGAAGACAGGAATAAATTCAGCAGAATAAGGAATTTTGATGAACTGAAACAATTTTCCGCAGGTTCAGGTCATGACTGGCTCGACAGTGATATTCTGGCGCATAACGGAGTAAATGTTTCAAAATCTTCAAACTATGAAGGGCTTTTTATGATGTTGCGGCCCGGCAGGTTCGATTATTTCCCACGGGGTGTTAATGAAGCTTTCGATGAGATAGAATCAAGAAAGGCGAATTTCAAAGATATAGAAGTTGAGAGGAGTTTAGCTCTGCACTATCCTTTCCCTGTTTACTTTTTTGTAAGAAAGGATAACACGGCGCTTGCCGCCAGAATAGAGAAGGGGCTCCGTATTGCAATCTCTGACGGGAGTTTCCGGAGGCTTTTTAACAGGTACAACGGTGAATATATAAGAAAGGCTGCTATTAATAAAAGAAAAATATTCAGGTTGAATAATCCGCTACTCACAGATGAAACTCCAATCAGGGAAAAAGAGCTCTGGCTGAACTGGTGAATGCAAGCGGAGTTACAATCATGATATAACTCCGCTTATAATACTACTGAAGCATAAAAGATGGAACAACTATAATGTCAACTCTCCTGTTGAGAGAGCGGTTTTCCTTCGAGTCATTCGGCACAACAGGTCTGTGTTTGCCACAACCTGTAGCAGAGAATCTTTCCGGCTTAAGGTCTTTATCTTCCAGAACATAATCAAGTACAGCAAGTGCTCTTTCAGTTGAAAGCTGCCAGTTGTCCCTGAACTGTTTTGTTTTAATCGGAACATCATCAGTGTGACCTTCGATAATAATATTATACTCAGGGTACTGGGCAAGTATTTCACGAATTTTTTTTAGTGATGGAAGAACTTCCTTTTTTAATGTTGCCCTGCCTGAGTCAAAGCTGATCCTGTCATCTATATTTATGATGAGTCTGTTTCGAGATTTTTTCAGCCTGATGTCACCTTTTTTTATCTCGTTTTCAAGCTGTTTCTCCAGTTCATTGGCCTGGCTCTCCATCCTGGCGAGTTCGGCTCTCTGCTTCTCTGTGAGTTTTTTCAGGTCGGCAATTTCACTGTTGAGATTTTCTATCTCAGACTTAAGGCTGTTAATTTTATCTTCGTAGCTTTTTTTCAGAGATTTGATCTCTTCAAGAAGGCTGTTTCTCTCTTTATCAAAGTCAGCTTTCAGCCTGTCTATCTCATCAGAACATTTCTCCTGCAGCTGTCTGTTGGCTTCGATCAGGTTTTTTTCTGTTTCGGAGCCCTTTGATTTCAGCAGTTCAACCATCTTCTGGAGTTCAGCAATCCTTGAATTATATGATTCTTTTTCAGAAGCATTTTTATTATTAAGTGCATTGATCTCTTTTCTGAGGGACTCTATTTCAATTTCAAGATCTTTTATCCGCTTGTTGAGATTGGCTTTTTCATTCTGGTACTGCTGGTTCAGAGTCTTAAGCTCAATCTCAAGTGCCACCTTCTCATTGTAAACTGTTCTGTATTCTTTTGCTGTATAAAATACATCAGCCTTTACATTGACACCGGCTGCAGTAATCAGCATTGCACATAATACTATTATCAGGTTTCTGTTTTTCATGATATTTACCATTTATTTATTTGATTCCTGATATTTTGCTTTCGCATCCTGAAATTTTGTCTCTGCTTCTTTCAGTTTGCCTGCTGATTTAGCAAGGGTTTCATGCTGCTTTTTATAGTATTCATCATATTTTTTGTATCCGTACTTATCTTCCGGGTCGTCTTTTTTGAATTTTTTCAAAAAATTTGTAAAGAAGTTCCCTTTCTCTTCAGGTGTTGCAGGTTCATGTTTATCTCTGTATGCGGTTGCAATTTTTGATTTTTCAAAGTTCAGACGTGCAATTTCAACAGAGAGCTCATTTGTTTTCACCTCAAGTTCAGCTTCTGTCATCTCTTTCTCCGCACGCTGGTAATTGAATTGCGCGTTCTTTTTAGATATGGCCATTTCATTTTCTTTTAGTGCGACCTGTCTTGACTCGAGGTTCACGGCATCTTTGGTTTTAGTATAAAAATCCACCTGGTCTTTCAGGAGGCCATTCTCTTTTTTAAGGAGCTTGAGTTCAGTTTCTGTCTGCTCAGGAGAGTTCGAAATCTCTTTGAGTCTTTTCTCGACAATCTGCTTCTCTTTGTTTTTATCAATTATTTTCTGCTCTATCTGTTTAATTAAAGTCGATTCATTTTCATTTTTTTCAACAAGATATTTTTCTTCAACCTGGCCCGGCATACTGATACAGCCGGATACAAAAATTGAAACAGTAAACAGCAGGATAAATTTTTTCATCGGTAAACACCTCTGGTTAATCAATATTTATATTTTTATGTTATAAATAAGAGCCGAAATGTCAAGAGTTTGTTTCTATAATTTTTAGTTGCAAACCGGTTTCTGTTTTTATTAAATCATAATAGCCTGAACAGGCGAAATATTATGAAATATTTATTGATTAAAAATATACTATGGATAGCTTTTGATTTATCTGCTGTTGCAGGCTGTAAAAAGCGGTAACAGTATGTGTAATCAAACAAATCAGTAAGGATTTTCATTAATGGATAATTATAAGGTAACATACGAACTCTTCCTTGAATTGAGCTATAAGCTTCTTGAGCAGGTGGAGAGAAAAAGAGGGGAATACAAGGCGATCCTCTGCCCTCTAAGGGGGGGGTTCTTTCTCTCATATTTTATGAGTCAGCACCTTGAGCTTCCAATCTCTTATATAGAGATATCATCTTACGCCGGAAAGGAACAGAGAAGGTTTCAGATCGGGATCAAGCCGGAGTTAATTGAAGGTAAATTTCTTCTTTGCGATGATATTTATGACAGCGGGAATACTATAAAAAAGATACATTCAATGTATCCGCAGGTTGAGTTTGATACAATCTGCCTTGTTTCAAAAGTTAAAGAAGCGGAAGTAACCTACGGCTATCTTGCGGGCAAAGAGCAGTGGGTCGATTTTTTCTGGGAAGTGATGTAAAAGGGGGCTATAAAACAATGATGAACAGAACAATTTCAACTCTCTTATTAACTTTTATTATTGTTACCTGTATGATTCTTTTTTTTCCGGCTGTCTTTATATGGCTGGTAACTCTGCCATTTGATAAAAGGAAAATTATTCTGCATCAGTATACATGTTTCTGGGGTGCTCTCTATACATGGACGACCCCTTCATGGAAGATGCATGTAATAGACAGGAAAAAATTTAAAAGAAACAGTCTTTATGTGGTAATCTCAAACCATCAGTCTCAGCTTGATATCCTTGTGGCTTTCAATCTTTTCAGGCATTTTAAATGGGTTTCAAAGGCGGAGATTTTCAGGGTCCCCTTTGTCGGCTGGAATATGTACCTCAACAGGTATGTGAGGCTTGTGCGGGGAGATAAAGAGAGCATTGAAAATATGATGAAGGTTAGCGAGGAGAGGCTCAGAGAGGGGAGTTCGGTTTTTCTCTTTCCTGAAGGGACAAGGTCAGATGATGGCAATGTTAAAAAGTTCAAACCCGGAGCCTTTATTCTTGCACACAAACTGAAAATTCCTATACTCCCCATCGCGATATCGGGAACAAACAAAGCGCTGCCGAAGCACAGTATGAATTATCATGGAGTGCATAATCTTTATATGAAAGTACTGGATGAGATCCCCTATGAATCATTTGCCAATCTGTCTGTTGAAGAGACTGCGGAGTTTGCAAGGAATAAGATAATCGAAGGCGTGGAGTCCCTGATCAAGCTTGACGAATTAAAAAATTAATCGGTATAGATTTAAAAATCGCTGAAGAATGATATTTACAGATTTTCAGTGCAGGAGTTTGTAAATATCATCTTCCGGTCTCCATCATTGATTCGATTCAATGTAAATTTATTATTCTTTCCTGAGAGAGTATATCCACAGCAGCAGCATAAGTCCCGCAAAGAGAATCATTGAAGCAGAAATTCCGTATATGTCAGCAAGATAGCCTGCAACCGGAGCAAGAATCGTTATACCCACTGTTTTTGCCTGTGATTCAATTGAAAGAATAGTTGCCTGCTCCGAACTCTCCGCGAGGTCGTCATATTGCGCAACAAGTATCGGCCGCCACAGGTTCTGAATCAGGTAATAGATTATGTAAGCGGCAATAGCGGCAATAAAGAACTTGAAGTATAGCCCCGCAGATGATGTGAATGTCAGGATAAATCCAGCCAGTATCATGAAGCGGATTGCGCTTTTGTCTGAATTGAACTTCTCCTGGAACAGATGCGCTCTCTTTGAAGCCTCAGCGGATATAAGATGAAGAATAAAATAGACAATCCCCACTACAACAGCTGTGCTCTCTTTTTCGTGAAGTGTGAAGAGAACAGCAAGCAGAACTGCCTCTGCCTGAAGTATAGGCTGAAGATATCCTTTGGTCACATCAAAGACCCCTTCAAACCCCATGCTCTGCACAATGAGCTTTCTGATTTTTTTTTCAACGAATGCTTTTTTAACACTGCGGAATGTATGAATAAATATTTCTTTTATACTCATCTTCTGTTTCTGTTTGTTGTTCAGGTATTCAGGGTAACAGGCAATGTTCCAGACTCCGGCTATGTATGGAATAATAGAAAATATGAATATCCACCTGTAATCTTTTGAGAATATAATAATCACAGTTGCTATGATCACTGAAACTGCGCTTCCATATTTTGACCATGAACGCGTGAATCCGTAAACTCTGGTTTTTTCATCCATGCGGTTGTTCTGCCGCAGCCAGTCGAAGATCATAGCCTTGTGTGTACCGGTGCGGAATGCCTCACCTATTGAATAAAAGAATATTGCTGCAAATAAAGGAGGGTAGGAGTTTGAAAAGGCAAATATGGTAAATGCGAATATATAACTTACAAGTGATACAATCATTGAACTTTTTCTTCCGTATATATCCGCAAGTGCTCCGCTGGGGATCTCCATTATGTTCACGCAGATATTCTGGAAAGATACAAGAACTCCAATCTGAAGATAATTCAGTCCAATAGAAAGATAGAAGAGTATAAGGAACGGTTCAGAAAAATCGAGATTTTTAAGAAATCCATAAAGTGAGAAACGTGTTATCATCTGCATCGCTGAAAATCCCCGGCTGAATTGATTTTTATCAGAATTATATTTTAAAGGTACGCGGTATTAATTCAAGTTTTTAATATATATTATGCCTGTTGCGGTTCTATTTATTAAAATGGTGCATAGGGGGCTTTGCAAAAAAGTCCATTATATAAAAATAAAAAATTTTCTGTTGAAAAAAAGAGATAGTTCAATATATTTAAACTGTATCTTAAATATTAAAATGCTTTTCTGGCGGTATAATAATGGATTTTAATCTCAGCACAATATCTTTTTTAAGTGAAAAAAATTTCAGACCTGTTGATCCGGAAAAGGTTTATGATGTTGTTATCATAGGTGGAGGCCCGGCGGGCCTCACTGCTGCAGTTTACTGTATGAGGAAGGGTGTTGATACCGCGGTCATCGTTAATCATATAGGGGGGCAGGTCGCTGAAACTTCATCAATTGAAAATTACATGGGGTACAGGTATGTGAATGGTGTTGAGCTAGTTGAAAAGTTCAGGGAACAGGTGCAGCAGTTCAGTATCGGGTATGACGAGGGTAATGCTGTTGAGACTATAGAGGATGACGGGATCAAAAGGGTGATGCTCACAGATGGACGGATAATGAAGGGTAAGACACTGATCATTGCTTCAGGTAAGTCATGGAGGAAGCTCGGTGTGCCTGGCGAACAGAGGCTCACCGGTAAAGGTGTAGCTTACTGCACTATATGTGATGCTCCTCTTTTTGCAGGGAAGAAGGTTGTTGTAGTCGGAGGGGGAAACTCAGGAATTGAAGCTGCAATTGACCTTGCTGCTGTTGCCCGCGAAGTGGTGGTTGTGCAGCTGCTCGAAAAACTGACAGCTGATAAGATACTTCAGGATAAGCTCTCAGGATTTAATAATGTAAGTTTTATCTTCAGCAGTATTGTTAAGGAGATAACAGGTGATGAAAAAGTGAAATCTGTTGTTCTCGAAAATACAGGCTCGCATGAAATATCGGAAGTTTCTACTGACGGAGTTTTTGTAGAGATCGGCCTTGACCCTAACAGCGGTTTTGCGAAAGGCGTTGTTGAGATGAATAAATACGGGGAGATAGTCGTGGATTCTGCGTGCAGGACAGGCAGGGACGGGATTTTTGCTGCCGGTGATGTTACCACTGTTCCTTTTAAGCAGATAATAATTGCCGGAGGGGAGGGCGCTAAAGCTGCTCTTTCGGCCTGTGAATATTTGATAAATAAAGAGTAGGAGGTTTGATATGGCACTTTTTGATGCTAAAATTCAGCAGCAGCTGAAAGATGTACTTAATAATATGAAGGATGAGGTTCAGATAATTAATTTCACACAGGAGATTGAATGTCCCATGTGCAGGGAGACCCGTCAGTTCGTGGAGGAGATAGGCTCTCTAAGTGATAAACTTAAGGTGAAGGTGTACAACTTTGTCACAGACAGGGAGATGTCGGTTAAATACAGGATTGATAAAATTCCTGCAATAGTGCTTCTCGATAAAGAGGGGAATGATCACGGCATCAGGTTCTTCGGGCTTCCGGGGGGTTATGAGATAAACTCTTTTCTCGGATCAATAATTGAACTTTCCGGAAAGAGAGAACCGATTCCTGAGGATATAATGAAACGCATCAAGGCAGTGGACAGGGATGTTCATATACAGGTTTTTGTCGGGTTAGGATGTCCTCATTGTCCTGCAGCAGTATCCACTGCTCACAGGCTTGCAATGGAGAACAGCCGTATAAAAGCTGACATGATTGACGCAAGTAATTTTGTGCCCCTTTCCCAGAAATATAATGTCACCGGTGTTCCGAAGATTGTGATAAATGATAAGTTCGAACTCATGGGGGCTCACCCTGTGAATACATTCCTTGATGTTATAGACAGAATGAAGGAGACAAGCCTTAATATGGCCTGATTTGTTTTTGTCAGAGTGAAACTCAGTGAGGGTATCCGCCGGATACCCTCACTGTTAAGTAATTATTATTCCCGCTTTTTCTTCCCGGGTTTTTTTTCTTTAACTTCTTCGTGTTTTTCAGCGGCAGGTAATTCCATCTGAGTGAAACCATTATCAGTCTCAGGTGTGTAAAGCTGCGGATTCATTGTTATGCCGAACCCTGAGAGTAAACCGGAGAACCTGATTTTAATATCCTCCGCAACGTGGTAGAAACATGGAACAAGTACCAGCGTTATGACCGTGGCGAAGATCAGTCCATAGCCGAACGCAAGAGCCAGCGGAGCGGTCATGTAGTTTTTCTCTCCGATGCCGTAGATACTGGGGAAGAGTCCCAGGACTGTTGTTCCGGTTGTGAGAAAGATCGGCCTTAACCGCAGTACTGCCGCTTCTGCAAGTGCATCAAGGAGCCCATGACTTTCATCACGTTTAATATTAATGAATTCAACAAGCGTGACAGTGTTGCTTACAATGACCCCGGCGAGGCTGAATATAGCAAGAATACTCATGAAACAGAGCGGTTCCTGGTGTATAAACAGGGCGATTATTACACCGATAAGAGAGAATGGAATGGCAATCATAACAACAAGTGGGATCATCAGCGACTTGAAAAAGATTGCGAGTATTATATAGATCACAACAAGTGCGACTATAAAATAATCTCCAAGCTCTGCGAGGCTCTCTGCTGTCTCCTCCTGCTCACCGCCGTATGATGCAAAATAGCCGGGGTATCTTTTTTCGATATCAGAGAATTTTGCAGCTAAAGCTTGATTAACCTTGACCGAATTTGTTTTTGCTGTATCAACATTTGCTTTAACCTGTATAATCCTTTTATAATCGAGTCTGTTTATCTGTGAATAACCGGGCTGCTGGTTTTTTGTTGTTATCATACCGAGAGGAATAAGGCCCCCCTGGTTATTTGAGATCATTACGTCGTTTAGGCTTATTATTTTTTTTCGTGCCTGTTCGTTAAAGCGCACCCTTATGGTGATTTCATCCTCGCCATCCCTTACGGTTGTTGCTTTAGATCCTTCAAAAGACGCATTTATTGCAGTCGCGACATCCAGCACAGAAACTTTAGCCCGTGATGCCAGGACTTCATCAGTTTTATATCTGAACTCTGTTTTTCCCGGTTCAAAGTCAGTTTTAATATCATATACGCCATTGATACCTTTAAGATATGTCATATATTCCTGGGCCATTTTGTTCAGGGTATCGAAGTCCTCTCCCCTTAACTCAACGTTTACAGGATCACCAACAGGAGGGCCGTTCTCCTGTACTTTGATGCTGATTTTCAGATCGTCTGAGATTATACCCTGTTTCTGTGCCGCAGTGAAGTCCTTCCGCAGTTTTTCTTCAATCTCATCAGCAGTCCTGTCCCGGTCTTTTTCAGGAGTGAGGTAGAGAAATAACGTCGATTTATGAGTGCCATCGCCAGGTTTTGGATCAAGGCCGAATGGCACTTCTGTACCTACACGTGAATAGACAGTCTCAAGCTCTTTTTTCGGCAGGGAAAGTATTATTTTTTCAATCTCTTTCATGTCTCTGAGATTTGCCTGCAGGTTTTTGCTGTTAGGTAGGTATGTCTTTATCTCAATATTCTCAGAACCTCCACCAGGGGTGAAGATAAATCCTACAACCGGCACAAGGCCGAGAGAGATAATAAGCATAACAAACAGTATTCCTACAGTAATATATCTGTGACGAAGAGCCAGTTTAAGGAGTTTCATGTATTTAAGCTGGATTTTACCAAACAGACCTTTTTCAAGGTGTTCCCCGTCTTTAAGGACTAAACCATCAGAATTTTCTCCCCTGTGGCTCTCTTTACTGAATATATTCAGAAAAGTCGGCATGATGAAGATTGCGATAGCCCATGATGCGGCAAGCGAGATCATTACAACCATAGGGATATATTTTATGAACTTCCCCATAAGACCTGTGAGGAGCATAAGAGGCATGAATGCTGCCGCTATGCAGAGGAAAGTTACAGTTACCGGCCAGACCAGTTCGCTGGAGCCTCTGATGATTGCTTCATTCTTCTTAATCCCCATTTCCATATACCGGTGCGCGTTTTCGGAGATAACTATCCCGAAATCCACAATCATCCCGAGAACCATAATAAAGCCGAAAAGGCTGATAACATTAATTGTTACACCTGCAATTTTAAGGCCTATAAAAGCCACCATGAATACAATTGGGATTGTGGCAGTAACAAGAGTAGCCATTCTTACACCCAGCATTAGGAAGAGTATCAGTGCGAGTAGTATAAATCCGGAGATAGCGTTTGTTGTGACTGAATCAATTGAGTTTTTCGTGTATTCGCTTGAATCATTAAAGAGTTCAATGCTCACAAGGTCGGGGTTGGGGTTGCTGAAGGTGCCCATTTTGCTTTTTATTTCACCGGCAAGCTCTATTTCGTCAGCGCTCCTTTTTTTTAGCACCTTAAAAACCATTGCTTTTTTACCCTGGTACCGCTCAAGCACCTTTGGTTCATCAACTGTATTCGTAACTGTTGCAATATCTTTGACGCGGATTGAGTAACCCACATCGTTTGACTGGATCACTGTATTAAGAATTTCATTTATATTATTATACTGCCCTTTTGTTCTCAGCACAAATTCGTCGTCACCGATTCTCAGCGGCCCTCCCGGGTAGTCAATGTTTCTTGAGCTTACAGTATTAATTACGTTATTCATGCCGAGTCTGTACTGTGCCAGCTTGCCGGGATCAACTTCCACAAGAAACTCTCTGTCGTAAAAACCGTTTTTTTCAACTTCAGCAACGCCGTCGAAATCGTAGAAAAAATCTTCCAGTTTATCACCTGCATTACGCAGCACGGTAAAAGGTACTTCATCGTTAGCTGCAACAATCGCCGCATAGAAAATTTCTGCTTTGTCTGTCGTAATTTCTTCCACTACAGGTTTTTCAGCATTGGCCGGGAGATTCTCCACGAGATCAACTGCATCTTTTATATCCTGAACCACCTGTGCCTTATCACTGGCTTTTTCATCAATATAAACTGCGATAACAGAGACATTCTCAATGTTATAAGATCTTACCTTGTCAATGCCGTCAACTTCGCGCAGTTTTTTTTCAATGGGGATTGTTATGAGGCTTTCAAGTTCATCAGGTGAGCCCCCGGGGTAGACTGTCTTTATGCTCACCATATCAAAGTTGACTTCAGGGAAAGACTCCCTGTTCATATTACTTGCAGACATTATACCTATCATGAAAATAAGGCCAACGATAAGCGCTACTACCAGCTTCTCTTTAATAAGATATTTTATTATTGTAAGCATATTCCGGGTATCCTGGTATTATTATTTTTAAGCATATCATTTCTCTTTTGGTATATATTTTTCAACATCAATGCCGTATGTTTCAAAGAGCTGGTTTTTAGATACCTCAAATTCGAGGAGAGATGCGTTATATCCCACCAGCAGATTAAGCTCCTGTTCTCTGCTGTTTACAAGAGAATCCAGAGCATCCCTGACATTGGCTGCTGTGAAACGGCCTCTCCTGAGGTTGGTCAGCATCTTACTGTAATATATTTCAGCCTGCACTCTTGCTTCTTTAGCCTTCTGATAAAGTTTATAGCTTGTGCTGATTTTTTCGATCTTTGAAGTAACATCATCCTTCACTATCCGCTGGTATTTGCCGACCTGAGTCTTTGCCTGTTCAACCATCCAGCCTGAATTTCTTTCATTCACCTTCTGCTGGCTGTCATTAAGCGGGTATGTCAAAGCGAGTTTTGCCTCAAATGTCGGGTATTGTGCTGAGCTTGTATTGCCGTATGATTCACCAAGGCTTTCATTGTAGTCCATTGATGATACAGAGACTGACCCTTTCAGAGACGGCAATGATTCGTTTTCATACATCTTAAGCTGAAGTTTCGCGTTCTCAAGAGAGCGAAGCGCGTTAAGGTAGTCGGCCCTTTTCGCGTATGCGGTTTTTATTGCCTCTTCAGGGTTGATTACAGGGAGTTTGTTGGAGAGAATAGCTTTCTCCTGCATTGTTATCTCCTCATTCATGTCCACCACCTGGAGGAATTTCCTCAGGCCGTCCCTGTACTGCTGCTCAGCCTGTGCCAGTGCCGCCTCAGATGATGCTACACGGGAATTCCAGAAGTTGAGTTCAAACTGCTCAGCCAGTCCAAGCCTCACATTATCAGTGACAATTCTCCTTACGCGTTTAGTTTCACGGAGCATAAGATCTGCGTTGTCCATGTTTGTTTTGTAAACAATTACATTCCAGTAGTCTACAATAACTCCCACAACAACCAGAGAGAGATTATAGATAATAGCGTCTTTCTGCATCTTTGATGCGTTGCTGAGTATTTCATCCTGTTTCCGGTCATTATACCCGAATGCATTCTTCAGCAGTTCCTGTTCAATGCTTGCGAAAACTACAGGATTCTGATAAGTTGTTGCTCCTGAACCGTAGTCAGATGAAGATATGGTATGCTTGACTCCAGCCGAAACTGTTGTCCCTGAAGAAAATGACTTCGCGAGCGAAGCTGAACCATAGGTCTCTCTTACACTTTTACCGTATTTGCTTTGCATTGCCTCGGGATAATCTGTGGATGAAATCCCCCCTTCAGCATTGAAGTATGCTGAATACTTAGACTGAAATTTCTGATAGTCTGTATCTGTCATAGCCACGTCATATTTCCCGGACAGTATGTCATGGTTACTCTCGATGGCTTTTTTTATCGCTTCAGAGATTGTTATGCGGTAACCGCCGATGATCACAGCTGCTTCGTCAGCGAGCTCGATCTCGATAGGCTTTGATGATTTAATGTCATCATTATCCTGTGCCATGGCTGATGATAGTATAACAGTAATGGCCGCTATTGATATCAGTGTATAAATTTTTACTTTCAAGTTATCCCTCCGGATTATTTTCTATAGTTGTTTGAGGTTGAGGCTGTCGCTCATCTCTTTTATGATTATATCAAGACGTTCTTTTTTATCGTTATCAAAAACCGGCACAGGGAGCTCCTTCCCCGCAGGTTTGAGCGCTTTGAATGAAAGCTCTGTAATAAATTTATGTAGTTTTTCTCTTTTATTTTTGTACAGAGAATCATAAACGCTGGTGTCTTTCAGGAAATCCTCACCATGAGCAAAATCATTGACGAAAGCCACTACGTTAAGTGAAAACATCATTGTGTCGGAGATTTCGAATATTCCCTGGTTTACACCGTCTTTTATTATGCTTTCAAATAATAAAAGACGGGGCATCATATAATTTTTAACAAATTCATGGAGAAGCCCATGCCCTTCAGCCATCTCCCTGGCGAATATACGGTGCAGTTCGTCATCATGAGTATCCATATTTATGCCCACCATAACATACAGGGCAGCAGAAAGTTTAACAACGGTAGTAGGATTCCAGGAATCTATCTCTTTTATTAATTGCTCGGAAAATTCCGTGGCTCTTTCACCAACAGTGCTAAAAAAAATACTCCTGTAGAGATTTTCCTTGCTCTCAAAATGGTAGTGCAGCAGGGCCTGGTTGACACCTGCAATTGCTGCAATTGAACTCATCCTGGCGCCGTTGAACCCCTTATTGGCGAATTCTGTTTTAGCAGCTCTGAGAATTTTCAGCTTTGTTTCATCGCCTTCTCTTGAATGTTTTAACATTATAATACCCTACGCTTAAATTAACCGGTTAATTAAATTAAATAGTTAATTTAATTAACGTCTTTTATTGTCAATATTTTTTTCGATTTTTTTAATTTATTCTCTTTTAAAGAGCAATATCAAGTTGTTTAAGTATAATAAAAGATGGACATAATTTCTGAAATAAAATAATCAATTTACTAAAGCTGGAATTGATATATACCGTTAATTGAAAAAGATGCACATTAAAAGAGTATATATTAAGTTTTGAAGAAGAGTTAATCATGTTTGATGTAATAGATAATGAAGCTGAAAGGATTTTCACTGTCAAAAATGAAGAACTTCAGTTCATGAATATTCTTGAAGAGAGAATACTTGATTTTGTTAAGAAAGATCAGCGTGATGTTATCCTTGATCTCGAAAATCTTTTCCATTTCGATTCAGTGGCTCTTGCGGTATTGATTAGAATTAAAAGAAAACTTGCCGGTATGGACAGAAGCTTTAAACTGATCAATTATAACCAGACAATTCTGCGTGTTATTGAACTCTCCGGCCTGGCTGATTTTCTCCTTGAGTGACCCTGCTTTTACCCTTTACGCCGGTATCTGATTTCCCCGAATATTTATTTTAATAAAAAAAGTTGATTTGAAACCGACTCTGTTTTTGCATTACTTACAATTAATAACCGGAGAAAAAAATGAGACCATTAAATAAGAATAATGTTATAAAGAGAAGAGGCTCTGTTGTCCTTGTCATAATGGACGGCATGGGTATAGGGAGGGAGAATGAGGGTAATGCTTTTTTCCTTGCCCGCACTCCGAACCTTGACAGACTTATTAAGAGCTGCCCGTACACAACACTGAAAGCTCACGGCACAGCAGTGGGGCTCCCCAGTGATGCAGACATGGGTAACTCCGAAGTGGGTCACAATGCTCTCGGTGCAGGGAGGATCTTTGACCAGGGCGCAAAACTTGTTTCAAATGCCATTGAATCAGGGGAGGTTTTCACAACTCCTGTATGGAAGGAGCTTGTTGACAAGCCGGTAAAATCGGGTAGTGCCATGCACTTAATCGGGCTTCTCTCTGACGGGAATGTCCATTCGCATATAAATCATCTCTTCAGCATAATAGAGAAAGCTGCATCTGAGGGTGTAAAGAAACTTATGGTGCATATACTTCTTGACGGGCGCGATGTCCCTGAAACCTCTGCAAATCTTTATATTGATCAGCTTGAGGGATTTCTGAAAAAATTTACATCACAGGGGATGAACTACCGCATTGCTTCAGGTGGCGGGCGGATGGTTACAACCATGGACAGGTATGAGGCTGACTGGAGCATAGTAAAACGGGGCTGGGATGCTCATGTACTGGGGAAGGCAAGGCCCTTCAGATCAGCCATGGAGGCTCTGGAGACATTCAGAAAAGAAGATCCCGGTGTTATAGATCAGTATCTCCCGGCATTTACAGTTTTTGATGAAAAAGGCCCTGTGGGGGCAATTGAAGACGGTGACTCCGTGATACTTTTTAATTTCAGGGGGGACAGGGCAATTGAGCTTACAAAAGCTTTTGAGATGAAGGAGTTTAAATATTTCGAGAGGGAGAGAGTCCCCGCTGTGATTTTTGCGGGGATGATGCAGTATGACGGAGATCTGAAGATACCGGGGAAGTTCCTTGTGAATCCCCCGCACATTGACAACACTGTCAGTGAATACCTTGTGGCTTCAGGAGTGAGGCAGTATGCCATATCTGAAACACAGAAGTTCGGTCATGTCACATATTTCTGGAACGGGAACAGGACAGAGAAATTTGATGAAGCATCAGAAACATACTTTGAGGTGCCATCAGACAGGATTGAGTTTAATGAGCGCCCCTGGATGAAGGGGGCTGAAATTACAGATAAGGTTATAGAAACAATTGAATCAGGCGGATATGACTTTATAAGGCTTAATTATCCTAATGGAGATATGGTGGGTCATACCGGTGACCTCGAAGCTGCAATAATTGCTGCTGAAACAGTGGATATCTGCCTGAAACGTTTACTTGAAGCAGTTGAGAAGAGCGGAGGTATTGCATTCATCACAGCTGATCATGGCAACCTTGACGAGATGTTTGAGGTGGACGCGAAAACCGGGGAGTTCCAGAGGGACAATGTTACCGGAAAACTTAAGAGCAAAACTGCACATACTCTGAATCCCGTGCCGGTGATTATATATGATCCCGAATTTAAAGGTGAGTATGAGATCGATCCGGGCGTTAAAAACCCGGGGCTGGGGAATGTCGCTGCTACACTTCTTAACCTTATGGGATTTGACGCACCGGAGGGGTATCTCCCTTCAATACTGAAGCTTAAGAGGTAACGGTTTCCGGGGAATCTTTTATCTCTTAAACTATACTATGCGTCTCTCTCAATACAGCGCAGGGAGGGAGACGCATTTAAAAGATTCTGTCTATGTATTCCCTGATTTTTTTAATTTCATCCCGTTTGAACAGTGGGAGTTTTGTTGAAAAATTTCTGTCAGACACAATCATCACAATGTTGCTGTCAGTTTCAAATAGCGGAGTCTCTTCAGAATCGCCGATAACCTCAACTTTCCGTGTACCCCCCTCCTTGAATCCTTCAATAATAACAATATCATGATCCCTGAAATATTTCTCTGCAAGGGTGAGCGGTGTCTCATCATCTGTAATATCAGCCATTAGCGCGATTTTCTTTCCGTTTGTTATAAGCGCTGAGTGGACCCCTGCTGACCTGTACCTGTGAGTGTCTTTCCCTTCCCGGTCAACTTCAAAGTCGTGCCTCATACTTTTAATCACAGAAACTTTTCTCCCCTCTGCTACATACTCCCTGGCGAGCCGTTCAATAAGGGTGGTTTTTCCCGAGCCTGACCTTCCGGTGATTGTTATGATTTTCTGTTCTGCCATAATTATACTCCGGGGCAATATTCATTCATCACATGAACTTATGCAATAAGAAAAATCCTTGAATTTTTCAGGGATGCTGATTTAAGCAGATGGAGGTTTGATATGGAAAAGAATAAACTGAAGTGCGCCATAATTGCAGGTGGTAAGAGCGGAAGATTCGGCAGCGACAAATCCCTCTACTCTTACGAAGGGAAGACTCTCATAGAGCATGTTCATGAAGCGATCTCCCCTGTTTTTGATGATATTGTGATAATAGCAAATGATTCTGAGAAATTCAGTTTTCTCGGGCTGAATGTTATTCCTGATATAATACCGGGGCTGGGTCCCATCGGCGGGATTTACACTGCTGTGCAGAAACTTGAAGCTGAGAGGATATTCATCTTCCCCTGTGACATGCCTTTTCTCAACACAGAATTCATCAGGTATATGGCCGACATTCCTGACATTTATGATATAGTGGTGCCGGCAATCAGCGGTTATTACCAGCCTCTTCATGCCATCTATTCCAAAAGCTGCATAGCTGCGATAAAAAGAAATATCGATGCTGAAGATTACAGGATGAGCGGATTTTTTGAAGGGCATAATATAAGGGTGGTTAATGAAGATGAGATCGGCTTCTATGATGACCCGGATAAAATGTTCAGAAATGTAAATTTCCGTGAAGACATTGAAGGGCATCTTCACTGAAAATATCTATAGTCTGAACTTTTTACTATTATGTTAAATAATCAGAAATAAAGTGATTTCCCGGAATATTTTGTTTACATATATGTAAGCGGGTAATGCTTGTAGCGGTATAAATCCCCATTTTTATGAACCTGATTCTTTGTTATAGACAGTGGGGAATCCCACAAGTTCGGACGGTATATGAATTCTAAAGTAGTATCTTTAATAGATGAAGAAAATTACAGGCCCAGGGAGGAGTGCGGAATTTTCGGCATTTACGGCAATCCCTTTGCTGCGAACCTTACTTATCTCGGCCTCTACTCCCTTCAGCACAGGGGGCAGGAATCTGCGGGGATAGCCTCATCAGACGGCGAGCATATCTTCAGATATGCCGGAATGGGTGAGGTGAACGATGTATTTTCGCAGGAGCATATTGACAATCTCCCCGGTAAAATGGCAATAGGGCATAACAGGTATTCCACAACAGGATCTTCATTTCTCCGCAATGCCCAGCCATTCAGGGCATCCTCAGTACTGGGGCCAATTGTGCTGGCTCATAACGGCAACCTTACGAACGCCGGCTCCATAAGACATGAGCTTGAAAAACAGGGGCAGATTTTTCAGACAACCATCGATTCTGAAGTTATTGTTCACCTCATGGCAAAGTCTGGGGAGAGGGACTTCCAGGCCGCGCTTATTGCGTCGCTCCGGCAGGTGAAGGGGGCGTACTCTCTTCTTGTGATGAACAGGGATAAAATATACGCGGTAAGAGACCCTTACGGGTTCAGGCCCCTGGCTCTCGGTAAAATTGATAGCTCATGGGTTGTGGCTTCAGAAACATGCGCCTTTGATATAATCGGCGCTAAATATGAAAGGGATGTCAGGCCCGGGGAACTTCTTGAAATTTCTGAGAGCGGAGTAAAATCATTTTTTCCATTTGATAAAAGTGAGGAATCTCTCTGCGTTTTCGAGTACATATATTTTTCAAGGCCCGACAGCAGAATATTCGGTGATTCAGTCTATGATATGAGGATCGAACTGGGGAGGATGCTTGCAAGGCAGTCACCGGCAGAGGCTGATATTGTCGTTCCTATCCCGGATTCATCGAACTGCGCCGCACTGGGTTATGCGAAGGAGTCGGGTATACCATTTGAGCTCGCAATGATACGCAGTCACTATATAGGGAGAACTTTTATTGAGCCCACACAGAAGATCCGTGACCTGGGGGCAAAACTGAAATTCAATGTTGTGGAATCAGTTGTAAAAGGGAAACGTATTGTCGTTGTGGATGATTCGATCATGCGCGGCACCACCATGCGGAAGATTATCAAGATGTTCAGAAATGCAGGTGCTGCTGAGATACATGTAAGGATATCCGCTCCACCCACAATATTCCCCTGCTATTATGGTATAGATATACCCACACGCAGCGAACTCATTGCCGCCACACATACCATTGAAGAGATATGTAAATACCTCCGTGTTGATTCAATCAGCTATCTCACAATTGAAACCATGCTTGACGCGGTGAACAGGCCTGAAAAGAAATTCTGCACAGCATGTTTTGACGGTAAATACCCCTGCAGTTTTGACGCTGATTCTGAAAGTGAGGATAGCCAGAAGTATCTCTTTGAAGAGGGGAACGGAGAGTATTACTGAGATAAAAAAAGGGGGGGAAGCCGTTATTTCTGAACTGTGCTCTTTAAAAGTTATAAAATACCCGGCTGTTTTTTCGTGAACTAAAAATACTTGACGTTTTTTCCTCCCTGTTGTTTCTGGTTTTCATCGATACAGGTCACTAGTTCAATTGGTAGAGCATCGGTCTCCAAAACCGAGTGTTGGGGGTTCGAGTCCCTCGTGGCCTGCATAGAAGCCGTCCCTAAAAGGCGGCTTTTTTTATTTCAGGAAAAAATCATGGGCGCTGAAATATTAACTCTTTTCCTCATATTCCTCGCCAGGGTAGTGGATGTGTCTATCGGCACATTCCGCATTATACTTGTGTCCAGAGGATACAGGAACCTCGCCCCGATTCTCGGTTTTTTTGAAGTCCTTATCTGGATTACTGCCATAGGGCATGTGATGAAAAACCTGAACGGTTTTTACAGCTATATTTTTTACGCAGCAGGTTTTGCAGCAGGGACATTTATCGGCATGAAACTGGAATCCTTTGTTTCAATCGGATACCAGTCCCTCAGGATTATCACTACAGAAAAAGTAACAGCACTCCCCCTGACCCTCCGCGAAGAGGGATATGGTATAACAACAATAACCGGCCGTGGTTTGAAAGGTGAGGTTTTACTGATGTACACCACTGTGCCGCGATCTAAAGTGAAACATGTAATGGAGATCGTGGAGGAGCTTGAACCTAATTCATTTATCACAATTGAGGATGTGAGAGCTTACAAGTCGGGATATATTGCCCAGCCCGGTTTTTCGGAAAGATTCGGCCGCGGCGTAACCAAGAGAAAATAATTATTACAGGAAAAAGATGAAATTCAGAACTGCCTTAATATTTTTTACGGTGATGTTGTTATGCGGCCTGCTCTACGGAAAAGAGAGTCCGGTAAGCGGAGCATATATAAAAAAAAAGGAAGCTATAACTTCAAAATATAAAGGCGTCAAGCCGGTAGTTTTTTCCCAGTGGGCCCCCGGCGTTAAAACGCGGATAGACGCAAACGAAAAGATTGCAGTAATCACTCTTGATGCATGCGGCGGGAGAAAGGGGAGCGGTTATGATCGTGAGCTTATCGATTTCCTGCGCGAAAATAAGATACCTGCGTCTCTCTTCATGACAGCATTATGGATCGATGCGAACAGGGAACTCACTGTAGAACTTTCCCGTGACCCGCTTTTTGAAATCGAAAACCACGGATACAGGCATAAACCTGCATCGGTAAATGGAGCTAAAATCTACGGGAGGAGGGGGACACCGACTTCCGGTGATCTCTTTGATGAAATTGAACTTAATGCTGAAAAGATTCAGGCTCTCACAGGGAGGAGGCCGCTCTTCTACCGGCCTGGCACAGCGTACTTTGATGATGTAGCTGTGAAGATCTGCTATGACCTTAATCATGTCCCGATGAATTTTTCAGTTATTTCAGGTGATGCAGCCGGATTTTCTGCGGAGAGGATCGAGCGGAGAATACTCTCACAGGTGAAACCGGGATCTGTGATTATCGCACACATGAACCAGCCGGGGAGGAGACTCTACCCTGCGATGAAGAGAAGCCTCATAAAACTTAAAGCTCAGGGCTACCGTTTCGTGAAACTTTCGGAGTATAAAGATAAACTGAAGTAGAGGTTAATCCTCAATCAATGACGAGGCATACTCCGCAATTGCGAGGCATGAAGTGAGCCCCGGTGATTCGATACCTATAAGATTGATAAAATTTTTCAACCCGCATGATGTTTCATTCGTAATAACGAAATCTCTGAACTTATCCCCCGGTTTCTGAAGCTTCGGCCTTATGCCGCAGTCGTAAGGATATAAATCAGATACATCGGTTTTCATGAAGGTTGAAACTGAGTATAAGATCTCCTCTTTAAATTTTTCATTCATGGAGTAATCAGCTCTGTTTTCATCGAGATAATAAGCGTTGGGCCCGAATGTCACACTGCCGTCAGTAAAAAGCCTGTTGTGTATTCCGAGAGATTTCCCGTCAGGTGAAGGAACAGGATATATCAGGAGGTTCATCTTTTTTACGTTATCAGATTTATAGTACTCCCCTTTGCATAAGCTGAGCCTGTAATTCATTGAATCAATATTAATCCCTGCGGATTCAGCAACTCTGTCCGAGAAGAGACCGGCACAGTTGAACACTATATCAGCCGTGATTGAATCTCCGGAAGTTGTGGTGACCGCATATCCCTTATTGAACTGTTCAACACGGGATACTTCAGACCTGTATGAGAAAAGGGCGCCGTTATCCTTTGAGATAGTTTCAAGCCTCTTCATCAGTTCATAAGAATTCATGATCCCCGCAGTTGGTACATGCACTCCTGCGATAGCACGGACCTGCGGTTCAGCTTTCTCTATCTCGGCGCCATCAGCCATGCGGAGACCAGGCACGCCGTTGGCGATTCCGTTTTTATAAAGTCTTTCGATTTCGGGGATCTCATCTTCTGATGATGCAATGATATACTTTCCGCACCTGTTGTGGGCAATATCATTCTCCTTCATAAATCTGTAGAGCAGTTCATTCCCGCGAAGAGATAATTTGGTCTTCAGTGAATTCTGCGGGTAGTATATGCCGGAGTGTACTGTTTCGCTGTTTCTGCTGCTTGTGTGCCTGCCGAAGGATTCCTCCATCTCCAGCACTACAACAGAATATTTTACGGAGAGGCGGGCAACCAGGGCAAGTCCGACAGCCCCGGCGCCAATGATAATTATATCCGTGTGATCCATTAAGTTTTATTTTTCGAATGAAAACTTATATTGCGTGAGGCCGCACTGATCCCGCATGAGGATCATCTCCCTCTGAAGCTCTTCACCAACTGGTACGCCCTTACCCTGTCTTTCAAGCCACGCAAGGTGCTCTTTCTCTCCTGCTGTGTAGATCCTTTCAGCGCCGGGCATTTTGTCAGAATTGCGGAGCTGTCTCAGAATGTCCCCTGAGATCTTTTTGAATTCCTCAACTTCGGTGAAGTGCGAAATATTTATTGCCATGAAGAAGTGCCCTAACCTGTAAGGAACCTTCTTCCCGTTTTCAAATCCTGAAAGCATCTTGAGATAGCTTCCACCCTGCAGCGCTGCTGAGAGAATTTCAACTACAGTTGCATATCCGTAACCCTTGAAGCCTGCTCCATCCTCCCCTATGCCGCCAAGTGGAGTAAGTGCTGCTGTGCCTTTAATGAGATCATTCAATGCCGAAACCGGATCAGTTGTTGATTTACCGTTCCTGTCAATAACCCACCCTTCGGGCATCCTTTTACCTGTGCGGGCATAAACCTCGATCTTCCCGCGCTGGCTCACTGATGTTGCGCAGTCCAGTACAAAGGGGAACTCCTCGTCTGTCGGTATTCCGAATACAAGCGGATTGGTGCCTAACATATTCTCAATACCGAATGTCGGAGCAATGGAGGGCCTTGCGTTTGTTCCTGTTATCCCTATCATACCTTTTTCAGCAGCCATGAGGGCGTAGTAACCTGCGATGCCGTAATGGGTGGAGTTGCGCACTGCTGTCATTCCAAGGCCGAATTTTTCAGCCTTCTCCATTGCCATTGTCATTGCGCGTTTCCCTATTACATGTCCCATGCCGTTATGGCCGTCGATAACCGCAGTTGCCGGGCTCTCCCTGACAATCTCGAAATCCGTTACAGGGAGCTGTATCCCTTCTTTAATTCTATCGTAGTATATGGGTTTCATCCTGTTGAGCCCGTGGGAATCTATACCGCGTTTGTCCGATTCGATGAGTACGTCAGCAGAAACCTCTGCATCCTTCTCCGGAACTCCAATCTTTATAAATACATCCCTCATGAAATTTCTCACAAGGTCAAAATCAAGCCATACTAAATTCTCTTCCATCTGCTGCTCCTTATATTATTAGGGGGATTAAATTTACTCTGTGATAAACGGCCGTTATATGTCAAGAATCTCTTGCGAAAAAACTAACTGCGGAAACAGTAGAACACAAAGATTCCTGATTGCAATTCTGTCATTTCGAACCCTCTTCAAATCTTCGGGTGAGAAATCTAAACAGTAAAAGTTTATTTATAATTATTGAATAAACCTGATTCATTCAGTAATAAAGATTTCTCACATGCGTTCGAAATGACACAAATTATCTATAAATTCAGTAATAATTCCTAAAAGCATTATAAGAATAAAAAACTCTAAAATTTAATTATGTATAAAATTATTATAATCATAAAATTTTGTCATTCCGGTTTTGCTTCTTCAGTTCGTGCAAATACCGGAATCTCATAGATTGGTTTTATGAGATACCGGCATTGCGCTGCGCTACAGCCGGTATGACAGAAAAGCATACTAATAGCTTTGCACTAATTACTATGTTTAGGAATAAACATTGCTATAAATTCTTGAATTTCGCAGCTCTCCTATCTCTTCCCTATCTTCACCATAAAACTCCCGGCCAGTGAAAGTATAAAAAATATTCCTGTAACAGGTATAAGCATATAGATCACAGCGGTTGTTGCAGCTCTGTCGAGAAAGGCGTATTTAACCGGGTCGCTGATAATTTCCGGCAGCAGCAGCCCCGGCACAAGTGATACCAGTATCATTGCAATCCCTGCAATGGCAATGATCATTGAGGGGTATTTGATAATATAGCCGATGTTTTTAATGCCGTTTCTGCGGTCAGCGGAAAATATGAATATCAGAAGAAGGAGTATCAGAGCAACGGCACCAGCAGCACAGGGGAGGTATTTCCCCGCAGTCATACCGATCATAACCTTTTCAGCAATGTCCCCTTTGCTCCCCGAAAGAAGTATGGGGCCGGATTTGACAACTCCGCCGCTGTATGTAATTCCTGTCCCTTTAAGAATTGAATTCCCCGCTTTCTCGGCAATCCAGGAGTCTGACATTGTGAAGAGCTTTGACATTACCCAGGGGCTCTTGAGTCCAGGAGTGCTTTTCACAGTTTCGGCAAAGACTTCGCTCAGAAGGTTCTTCTCTTTTTCTATTCCGTTGTCATTAACTTTAACAATGAAGCTCATACTGAACGGCGGCACTTTAACATTGGTTGACGTGTCAATTATGCCTGAGTCCACGTTGAGTCTGGACTGGTAAACATTTCCGGCGTTTTTCTGCTCAGGGTATGATGTAAAAAAATCGAGGTAAGTGGTGATTATATTTTTAATCTCTTTTTCAAGGAAGAGTGTATTGAGTCTTTCCGTGAGCACAGGTTCGATTTTTGAGATATCGTGATACATCTCGTTGACAAACTCACCCTGACGGTCTTCAATTATTTTGCGGGCATCCTTCTCTTTGTCCTTCATATCGTCATCGGCATCTTCGAAGATGTCTTCCGCTTTCTTCATTTCATCTTCGGATTTATCTATGGCGTCTTCATTTTTATCACGATAGTTTTTAATCTCTTTGAGTGAAGACTTAAGCTCCTTCATCTTATGTTTTTTAAAGTCCTTGAAGTCAGCTTCAGTTTTAAAGGAGTCAGATGATTTTTCCCACTCAAGGTCGTCCAGCTCATCAATCTGTTTTTCTATACTTTTATATTCATCAGTTTTATTCAGTTTATTGAACGCAAGGAGCTTCTCATCGTAATCCTTTTTTGCCCTGTCATATTCAGGTTTGAAAGCGGATATTCCGGTCTTCTTTTCAATCTCCCTTTTTATATCTGTCTCGACTTCGAGATTTTTTGCTTCAATAAATGTCTTAACAAGGTTCAGGTTTTTAATTATGCGCACATGAAAATCCGGGGTTAAAAAAAGGGTAATCATTATTGAAAGGGCGATTAAAACAGGGATGATTGCAGCAGAAATAATTGAGAATATGTATAACAGAATTTTTCTCATCAAATGCCTCCGTAGCGGTTTCAATGCTTTTATATTGAAGTTGATTGAATTTACATTGAATTCAACTGAATTTATGTCAGTTTCAATACTTTTTGCATTGAATTCAACTGAATTTGTATCGGTTTCAACGCTTTTTTTGTCGATTTCAACTGGAATTGTATCTATTTCAACGCTTTTTACATTGAAGTTGATGCAATTTGCTCTGATTTCAAAGCTTTTTGCTTTAAATTCAACTGAATTTACATTGAATTCAATGCTCAGAGCTTTAAACGGCAGGTATTTTTAATTAATTCCTCATATTAAAAGAGACATAAAAAAATTTAAATTTTGGAGTAAATTATAAAAAAAAGAGCAGTCTGTTGCGGATAAATTATTATATTGAATATGAATAGTTTCTGGAATTTTCCTGTGAAGGTCAGATCAACTTGACCGGCTATTCTTAAGAGTGTATCAAAAGCAACCTTACTTCCTTATAAGAAGGGGCCGCAACCCCTTCTTTTTTTATTAATGTTGTATCTCTTCATCAATCTTCGGAAGCCTCACAGTGAAAGTTGTACCTTCATCAGGGACGCTCTTCACGGAGATTGTGCCGTTGTAAAATTCTTCAACCACCTTTTTTGTGATGGAGAGTCCCAGGCCTGAACCGGTTATCTTCACTGTCTTTTCATTTTTAATCCGCACAAATTCCTGGAAGAGTTTCGGAATGTCATCCTCGTGCATACCGATCCCTGTATCAGCAACGATGATCTCTACATAGTCCGGAAGCCCGGAGATGACACAGCGCACCTCGCCATTGTCCCTGTTGTATTTAACCGCGTTTGAGATCAGGTTGTTGAATATTATCTCCATTGTTTCAGGTTCAGCGAAAAAGTAGAGCTGCTTAGGCTCCGCCTCAATAGTTATTCTGACATTTTTCTGTATAGCCATGGGGCTGATTACATCGCAGGATGTGGCTGCAATATCAGTGATGTCGATCTTCCGCTTAACCTTGTTCTGTCTGTCAGATTCGATCTTTGTAAGGTCAAGGAGGTCTGTGATGAGTGAACGTATCCCCTTCATCCTCTCCAGTGATCGGTTAATCATCTCATCATAGTCTTCGATTTTATCACCGGCAAGTTTGTCTTTCATTACCCTGAGGTACCCTTCAATTGCGCTGAGCGGGAGTTTAAGTTCGTGGGAGAGTACCGCAAGAAACTTGTTGCGGATCTGTTTCTCCTGGTTGTTGAGTTTACTGGTCATTCTACGGAGGTAGAGATTTTTTGTGATCCCCTCCATGGAAGTTTTAAGTTCCTGCGGAGTGAAGGGCTTGGGCACAAAATTATACGCTCCGTTATTTGTAGCCTTAATAGCCAGGTCAAGAGATGCGTAAGATGTGATCATCATCACGTTGCAGTCCATCTGCTTTTTGTTGATATACTCAAGCACATCTATGCCGTAAATTCCCGGAAGCTTGTTATCCAGCAGTACAATGTCAGCCCCCTGAACATCAAGGATCTCCACAGCCTCCTCCCCTGTGCCTGTCTCCATTGTCTCAAATGTAAAATCCTCTTCGAGAAAAGGGAAGCTCACTGAAAAATTTGAAAGGATTCTGCTTATGCCTGAGCATATCCCCGGTTCATCATCAACAATAAGTACCTTCAGTTTAGCCATCTACACCTTTCTCCTGGGGATCTGAATTTTGAATGATGTGCCTGTGGGGCCCTTCTCCGGGTCGGAGTTGGAGTTAACAGATATATGCCCCCTGTGCATCTTGATAATACCGTAAATAAGTGAGAGACCCAGGCCGGTGCCTTTTCCTATGGGCTTGGTGGTAAAAAACGGCGTGAATAGCTTATCCAGATTCTCCGGAGAAATACCGGCACCGTTATCGTCAAAGCTGAAGATCACATCATCCTCTGTACCCTGTAAGATGATATTAAGAATCCCGCCATCTGGGGGCATGGCCTCTATTGCGTTCTTTTCTATATTGGTCAATACCTGCATCCACTGGTCTGCATCAATATCAATAGTTTTATCTGATAATTCAGATTTGTATGAAACGCTGACATTCCCCGGAATTATAATGGAGTTTATGCTCTGTTTAACGAATTCTTCAATATTCACTGTGGCGTAATTAAGCTGGTTTTTCCTGGCGAAATTAAGTAGCCCGCCGACAATTTTTTTGCAGCGTTCAGCCTGTTCAGCGATAAGCTTCAGGTCTTTTTTAATCTGTTCATCCCCATGGTGCTCGTCAAGGAGTATGTTGCTGTACATTGTGATGATGCCCAGTGGGTTGTTAAGCTCATGGGCGATACCTGCTGAGAGCTGCCCCATGGTGGCCAGCTTTTCGGACTGAATAAGTGACTGCTGTGCCGATGCGAGTTTTTCATTTGTTATGTTCAGATCAGTGATTGATTTGTGAAGTTTGGATATTGTAAAGGGGAGACACATTTCGGTCTCCGCAAGTCCTGTAATAATGGCCATAGCGTGCTCGCTGCAGCTGTCATAACCGCAGGCTCCGCAGTTAAGCTGATCCTCCGGAGAGAATTTTCCCATCTGCCTTAAAACTTTTTCGATCTCTTCATCGGATGGGTGAGGGTTCCTTCTGTCGTCAGGTGTAAATACGCGTGAAAGATCGAGGTTCTTATAATGATTAAAATCCTTTTCCCATTTTGCCTGGTCAAGCCTTTCGAGCTTTTCAGTAACATAATTCCTGATCCTCGCAGTCTTGGAAAAGTGGCTCCCCCTTTTGCTCATCCCAGGACCCATGATGCACCCTTCGCAGCAGAGAAGCTCAAGGTGCTGGCTTGTGAGTGGATTTTCTTTGAATTCTTTAATCGCCTCGCGGAAGTTCTCCTTTCCTGAAGCTACAAATATATTCTCTTCGGATATATCATCCGACTTGTTCATTGAGTGGAGCTTCCCCCTTGTTACAGGGAATATTGCTGCTTTCCCGCCAAGGGGGCCGTCAAAATCTGAGGGCCCGGTATTTCCGGGAGTAATATCGAAAGCAGCGAAGAGCTTCCGCAGTTCAATATAGGTGAGCACAACATCCACTTCGTGGGATTCAGATTTTTTTGCAATGCAGGGGCCGATGAAAACAGTTTTGCACTGCGCCCCGTAAATGTCTCTTGCTACCCTTACAGTTGCCACCATGGGCGAAACTGCGGGGGCCAGGTATGGCACCATGTCGGGATAATAATGTTTCACATAGTAAGCTACGGCAGGGCAGTCGCTTGAAATTTTATATCTCTGGTCGTGGTCATCCAGGCGTTTCTCGTAATCATAAGCAACCAGGTCAGCTCCGAAGGCCACTTCCATAACATGATCAAAACCGAGCTTTCTGATCATACCAACAAGAATTCTATAGTCATCTATATCGTCAAATTCAGCGGGGAAACTTGGCGCGAGACAGGCGACTTTTATCGCGTCACCGGCAAGTACCTCCCTTGCATCCTCCGTAGTATCAAGAAAAATCTTCGCGTTCTGGCTGCATACCCTTGTACAGTTTCCGCACCCGATACACCTTGATGAAATAACCTCAGCCTGGCCATTAATAATTTTAATGGCCTTAACAGGGCACTCCCTTACGCAGGTGTAACAGACCCTGCACCTGTCTTTTACTGTAAAAACCAGATCGCTGTGAACTCTTGTGGGCATATTATTCTGTCCGCATAATTTCTGTTATTTTAATGACCATGGAATCATCCCGGGTTAACCTGAAAATTACAAGAATTTTATGCAGATTAAATGTCAAGAATGTAACAGGGATGGATTACTGAAAGCTTTTTCATACATCACCCCACCGCAAGCTTCCTTCCCAGCTCAAAAGCTTCATCAAGAGCCTTCTGGTTATCTTTAACCTGAACTTTCCCTGTGCAAACGCCCAGAACCGCAACTGCATCAGCTTTTATATAATCGCAGATCTCCCTGAAAAGAGTCTCTGTTGTCTCCGGACCTGAATTGGGGAGTTCACCTTCATAGGTCATGATGAGCGCAACTTTTTTCTTTCCACAGGTGAAGTCCATTCCGTATATCCTGTCAACAAGGAGTTTCATCTGCGCTGTGATGCTCCACCAGTATATCGGAGTGGCAAGAATTATGAGATCAGATTTTGCGATTAACGGATAAATATCCTGCATGTCATCTTTAATTACGCAGCCTGACGCATCTTTCTTTTTACACGCGTTACATCCGTTGCACGGTTTAATATTTTTGTCCTGTAGAAAAATAAAATCACCATCTGTACTTCCTGCACTTTCCATACCTTTAAGCACTGAGCCCAGCAGCGCAGCAGTATTTCCGTTTCTCCTCGGACTTCCGAGAAATGATAATGTTTTCATGTCTTAATTCCTCCGGTTTATGCATAAATTTATTCAGTATATATAATGTGTAACAAAGGCCATAGATTATGCTCATTTTATTTAGTGAACAATAATTGACAATACTTATATATCAGTAAACTTATTGCAAAATTCAGCCCCGCATCAGCAGAGAAGCCTGTTTCCACAAGCTCAATACTGCGCCCGGGGCTTTTTAAGGGGCTCCACCCGGGTTGACATGATGTCAGCCTGCCGCAGGAAAACAGGGTGTTTTAATAAAATTAAGCAATAGATACTGAATTTATATTATAATAGTTTATATTTACCAGGGGAAGATATGGAAGAACCGATGAGGCAGTTTCTTGATTTTCTTGCATTAGCAGAATTTTCACAGGCAACTCTGCTTATTTTTATACTTCTTGTTATGGACAGGAACCGGCGGGCAAATCTATTTTTTGCAGCTTTTATATTTATACTCTCCTCCAACTTCTTTTCATTTTATCTTTTTAAAACAGGTTTTAAGTATCCTGCACTTGTTTTTGCGGCATTCTCAATCCCTGGCATATCTCTGTCTGGTGTTTTTATATATTTTTATACTCTGTTTGTAACAGGACTTCTGGAGAAATTCAGTAAACGGCATCTCGCGCATTTCGTCGTTTATTTTGTAAGTCTTATCCTGTTTATAGTTTTACTCTTAACAAGCACCGATTTTCCTGAGAGATCCCATCATTTTAAAAAATATATGTTCTTAATAATAAACATAGGCCTGGTCAATTCCATAATATATATAGTTTATACTATTATAATATTGGGGAGATACTATCATAAAATTGAAAACTACTATTCAGATCTAGAGAGGATGAGCCTTAACTGGCTTAAGAGAATAACAACACTGGCATTCATTGCTCTTCTTTTCTGGTGTGTGGGATTCTGGTTTTCTCATCTTAACATTATACCAAGAAATCCTGCCGCAATGGCTTTAAATATAGTTATTCTGATAATAATTATATTTATCACGGCATATTACCTTATCAACCAGCCGGAGATATTTAAAAAGAATATTGAGATGGAGCATTCAATTGATGATTCAGAGAGAGAATCGGTTGCAGAGAAATATGCAAGGCAGAGTATAGATGAAAGTATGCAGGATGATTATCTGGCCAGGCTGAACAATTATATGAGTGATCATAAACCGTATCTTGAAGAAAATATCACGATAAAAGATCTGGCGGAGGAGATTGGCATACCTGCACATCACCTTTCAATAGTAATAAATAACAGGCTCAATAAAAATTTTTATACATTTATAAATGAATACAGGATAAAAGAGGCTGTATCTATCCTTGACGATCCGCACAATTCAGATGCCAGTATCATTGCTGTTGCCTTCAGGTCCGGCTTTAATTCAAAATCCACATTTAATTCTGTTTTTAAAAAAATAACAGGATTCACGCCTTCCGAGTACAGAAACAGGAGCAGTTTCAGGTCTGAACTTGCAAGTTAGGACAGATTCTTCTTCTTTGACGTGTACAGGCTTATAAGTCCGGTCGATCATCATTCCGGTTTCATATATAGTAATCACAGTTTAAAATAAATTTGAGGTTACTATATGAGATTCAGAGTACCTGCTTTTATAATTTTAATGATGCTGGCTGCTTCTGCTGTTTTTTCTGATGAGATTGGCGGAACCAGCCGGAGTATATCATATATTGATTATATTGCAGCAATAGAAAAAACTCTTCCTGAGCTTAAAAGCAATGAAATGGAAGTCCTATCAGCGGAGAATAAAGTAAAAAGTGCAAAGTCCGGCTCAGATACAGCACTCACTGCCGGGGGGAGTGCATATTCCAGCAAACAATACTCCTCCATCAATAACAAAGGAGATGTTAAGGGATACAATTACTACGCGGGCTTAAGTAAAACATTTTCATCAACAGGGACAACTGTCACCGGTACATATAACTACGATAAAAACAACTACAGTAATTTCAGTTCGGCATCTGATTATTCGGCTTATGAGCCATCTGCGGCAATACAGATTTCACAGCCGCTCCTTTACAATTTTCTCGGTAAAGTGGACAGGTATTCAGAGAACGATGCGAAGATGCAGCTTGAAATAGCAAAGCATCAGTTACAGGAAAACAATAAGAGTGTGCTCAATGCATACAAGAAGCTTTATTTTCAATGGATTATGTATAAAGCGAACATCGGCAATCTTGATGAAGCAATCAGCAATTCAATCATCCTGAAAGAGCAGATGAAAAGAAAAGTTAACGCAGGCCTTGCTGATAACGATGATTACCAGAGCGCGGTCTCATCAGTGCTTAGTTATGAGAACCAGAGACGTGAATATATGACAGCAATTAAGAATATTGAAAACCAGATGAACCTTTATCTCGATGGCAATACAATTCCGGATGAGAAAGCATTTGATGAAATTTACCGTAAAGCCGCGGGTGAAGGTTTAAGCGATGTCAGTTTTAAACATACAACATCCGCGAAAATTATGGATCTTACAATGAAAAATTATGCATACTCGAAAGGGGTATATGAAAACAAACTTCTCCCGGAATTTAATATTCTTGCAGGGATTACGAAAAAGGATATCTCCGGTTCGCAGACTTACGGAGCCAAGGATACTGATTACAATGTGGGATTTGAATTCAAGTACTACCTCGAAAACAATTCAGCAGAGAGCAGTCTTAAGGATGTTGAA
Organism: Spirochaetia bacterium UBA5763; assembly: GCA_002418835.1. Taxonomy (GTDB): domain Bacteria; phylum Spirochaetota; class UBA4802; order UBA4802; family UBA5550; genus UBA5550. The sequence continues at coordinate 427,867 of DIEX01000018.1, forward strand.
ATACAGATAAAAGCCCTGGAGTATGAATATAAATCAACAGAGAATACATATAAAAAACAGCTTCTGAGTTTTATTGAATCATCAAATGGAATAATAGATCAGCTTGAGAATAAGGAAAAAACAGTGAAAGCGCTTGAATCGAAGCTTGTAACTGAAAAGAAAAAATATAATCAGGCCAGGCTCAATCTGTCGTATGTGATAGATACAGAAAACAGCATCACAACCGAGAGAAACAATATCCTCGCGCTTAGATATCAGCTTATCGGTTATTATATAGATTACATGGATCTCATTAAATAGGTTATATAGATGGAAAAAATAGTACGTTTTTTTGTAAAAGATAAACTTGTTGTTAATATAATACTGCTTACAACGCTTGTTATAGGAATAGCTTCGGCAATTAATATTAAACGGGAGACTATGCCCGCCACAGATATAGATAAAATGCTCATTTCAATTACCTATCCGGGCGCAAGTCCGCAGGATGTTGAGCTTAATGCTGTGGTCCCCATTGAGGATACGCTTAAGGAGATCAGCGGTCTCGAAGAGTATAAATCTGTATCTATTGACGGCGGAGCAGTGATTATAGTCAGTATAGATCAGGATGTTTCAAATAAACAGAAGGTGAAGGATGAGGTTTTCAGAAAAATTTCTAAAAGCAACATCGAGGATATACCTGAAGATGTTGATGAAATTCAGGTTGAAGATATGAATACCAGCCGGAAAACAGTCCTGCAGATCGGCCTTTCGATAAAAGATAATAAAGCAACACAGAGAGAACTATATGCGGCAGCAGACCAGCTTGAAAATCAGCTGAAGCGGCTTGATGGAGTGAGCGAGGTTGACATGAACGGATATCTCGACAGAGAGATCCATATCAATGTGAACCCGGATAATATGAACAGGTACTATGTTTCATTGAATGATATTATTGAAAGTATACAGTCAAGAAATGTAAGGTCCTCCGGAGGAACAATACAATCTGTTTATCATGAAAAAAATATTGTCACTATAGGCCAGTTCAGTAATCCCGTGGACGTTGGTGAGGTTATTGTCCGTACCGGATTTGAACAGCAGAAAGTAAGAGTCAGGGATATCGCAACAGTTGAAGATGGATTTGAAGATGAAGATATCAAGATAAATGTAAACGGCGGAAGCTCAGTTGCTTTTAACATAAAAAAGAAAGAGGATGCTGACATTATCACAACAGTTGACGGGATCAAAAGATATCTCGAGACGCACAAAGAGCTCTTTGGCGATAAATTTGAGGTAGTGACGATCTCTGATGATTCCGAATCAGTAAAATCATTGATAAATGTAGTAATAAGCAATGCGGTAATAGGGTTCGTACTTGTTTTTATTGTTCTTCTTATATTTTTAGATTTAAATACATCGTTCTGGACAGCAATGGGTATTCCGGTGTCGCTGCTGCTTACAATCATTTTCATGCGGGTTAATGATTTTTCTTTAAACATAATGACTCTCGGTGCAATTATTACGGTACTCGGTATGCTCGTGGATGATGCTATTGTTGTAGCGGAAAATATTTATGAAAAGAAAAATCACGGGATACCTGCAATGGAGGCTGCAATAACAGGGGTTAAGGAGGTTTTTACTCCGGTAGTTGTAAGTATCCTCACGACAGTTGTGGCATTCCTCCCTATACTTCTTATCAAGGGGACTATGGGGAAGTTTATCTTTGCTTTCCCGCTTGTCGTTTCGGCTGCTCTCATTTTCAGCCTCATGGAATCTACGACACTGCTCCCCAATCACCTGGCATACAGCCATATCAAGCTGAAAGAGGATAAAAGGGAGAACTGGTTCAAGCCATTCATTGCCTTTTATGAACGCACGCTGAAAAAGGCTCTTAGCTATCGTTATGTTGTGCTGGTAACATTCGTACTGCTTTTTCTGTTTTCAATTTTTATCTCCGGTGAAACGTTGAAAGGATTTGTACTGTTCTGGGATAACAGTAATGAATATGTTAATATAGATATATCTCTTGAGCCCGGAACTTCTCTTGAAAAGACAGAGGAGAAAACTCTCTCCCTGCGTGAACTTATAGTCAAAAATATACCTGAAGATGTGCTGGTGTCAACCTACAGCCGCATTGGTACTCATTCAGAGAGAGGTTCCACTAATCATGAATACTGGTCAACGATACAGGTCAAGCTTGTCCCGATAAATGAACGTGAACGGACAGCTGGTGAAATAGTAAACGATCTTCGAAGTAAAATTCCTGCGGATATGCTGAAGGGATATGTTTCTGTTGTAATGATGGAGCAGAAAGCGGGCCCTCCCACCGGAGAACCGGTTGATATAAAAGTTATCAGTAAAAACAGTGATGAAGCGAAAGCAGTAATGAATGAGATCATGAGAGCTCTAAATGAAATTGACGGAGTTAAAGACATAGATACTGACCTTAAGGAAGGGAAGAATGAGCTCCGCTTTGTATTCGATTATACAAAGATGTCGCAATATGAATTAGATGTTAAAACCGTGGCTACAGCAGTACGTGCCGCATACGCCGGGAGTACCGCTACGTCCATACAGACCATTGAAAACAAACTTGATTTCGTTGTAAGGCTCGATGAAAAATCGAGAGGGAGCGAAAAACATCTGATGAACCTGCTGATCCCTAACGGTTCCGGGAGACTTATCCGTTTAAGTGAATTCGCTAAACTGACATCAGGTAATGGGGAATCGGAGATAAATCATTTCAATGGAGACAGAACGATTAGTGTTACGGCAGATGTTGATACCTCAAAAACAACACCTGTCATAGTACAGAAAACAATTAAAGGAATGCAGGCACAGCTCCTGGAGAAATATCCGCATACCTATCTCCTCTTTGAAGGTGAAGCGAAGGAGAGTACTGAAACGATGTCAGACATGGCAATTTCGTTCATGGTGGCTCTTTTTCTTATATATCTCCTGATAGTATTACAGTTCAGATCATTTATTCAGCCTTTAATTGTTATGTGTGTAATACCATTCGGTTTGATCGGGGTTCTGATAGCTTTTACTCTGCATAGTGTTCCATTAAGTTTTATGGGAGTCATAGGGGTAATAGGTCTGTGCGGGGTTGTTGTTAACGATAGTATACTGATGGTTAATTTTATTAACGGTAATAAATCAAAGAGTGAACTGAAAACAAAAGAACAGCTTTTCAGTGATGTGGCAAAGGGTGCATCACAGAGATTGCGGGCAATAGTTTTAACTACTGTGACAACTGTTGCCGGGCTTCTTCCGACTGTATATGGTATAGGTGGTAATGCGCTTACTCTTGTGCCCACAGTTATGGCTATGGCTTACGGTCTTCTCTTCGCGACAACTCTTACGTTGATTTTTGTGCCGTGCCTTTATATGATAAATGAGGATATGGCTGATATTTTTAGAAATGTAATGATGAGAATTAAAAATGCAGGTTACTTTTCCGGGAAAATCTTTTCTTCGGGAAGGTAAGATTTACAGAGAACTTGTTTATACCGCCTGAATTACAGTAAAAATATCGATTAAAAAAGGCCTGACGGATATAAGATAACCCGTCAGGCCTGAAATCATAAATTGATCATAGAACCACTATGAATGACTGAAGGGGTTAAAGAAAAAATGCCTGGTCAAATCCGGCATAAATTGCTGTGCCGATCTTCCCCGGTTTCTCTGCATCTCCAATGACTATTACCCTGCTGAAGTAGTTATTCAGCGAATCAAGCAGGCTCCTCTCGGATCTCGCCCCTGTTGAAAGAACTACAGCATCAGAATTTATCTCTTTCTTCTCCGGGGATTCTCTGGTGGTAATTTCAACTCCGTTTATCTTTATACCGGTCACCCTGCATCCGGAGATAAACTCCACCTTATGCTTTTTCAGCCTCGGCATAATGTCTAAAAGGTGAGAGTAGTGTATACCGGGCCCGATCATCTTTTCCTTTTCGATTATTGTTACAGTATTTCCATTCTCCGCGAGAAATTCCGCAGTCTCAAGGCCTGTCAGCCCGGAGCCTATAACTGTCACTTTTTTCTCCTGAAGTATAACTCTGTTCCTGAGAATGTCATCAATGGTAAATACATTATCATTATCAGCTCCGGGGACAGGCGGTACTGACGGGACTGCTCCTGTGGCAAGTAAAACAGCATAGGGATTTATTACTTTAAGATCATCAATCGATGGAGCTGTGTTCAGTCTGATTTCAACGCCGAGACATTCGAGCTCATACTTTTGAGTGTTTATGAGCCATCTGACCTTCTCTTTCAGAGGGATTACGGATGCCATCTGCACCTGGCCGCCCAACTCTGAAGATTTTTCATATAACACTGGTTTAAATCCGCGCAGGGCGAGCACGCGCGCCGCTTCCATGCCCGAAGGCCCTCCTCCGATAACAGCGACAGCTCTACCGGCTCCATCATTTTTAAAGCGTTCATATACAAGCTCTCTTCCCATCCTGGGGTTCACCGCACATTTAACCACTCTGCCTGCTGAAATTTCCTCCCAGCAGTACATACATGAAATGCAGTGACGTATCTCCTTCTCTCTCCCTTCTGATGCTTTCCTGCTCCATTCCGGGTCAGCGAGGTGAGGGCGGCCAAGAGCAACAAAATCGCAGTCACCTCTTTCGATTGCTTTATCAGCAAACTCCGGCTCCCTTATTACACCAACTCCGATGACCGGAATTTTAACAGCCGCCTTAACCGCGCGCGCAAGGTATAGCCTCCACCCCTGCTTATATGACATGGGTTCAATAACAGTATTCCCGCTGTCATAAGTTCCTGATGAAACATTAATAACATCCACACCGATACTTTCCAGATGCTTCGCGATCTTCACGCCTTCGTCAAGAGTTATGCCTCCCGGCAGAAACTCATCAGCAGAAATGCGCACACTTACAGGGAAATCCGGGCCGCAGATAAATTTTATTCCCTGAACAATTTCTGTAATGAAAGTCATCCTGCCGTCAAATGATCCTCCATATTTATCTGTCCGGAGATTTGTGAGAGGGCTTAAAAACTGGTTCATCAGATAGCCGTGTGCCCCATGAATTTCAACTCCGTCAATTCCCGCAATCTGCGCGAGCTTTGCCCCTTTGATAAATTTTTTAGCCATTACGCTGACTTCTTCTGTTGTAAGAGCCCGCGGTTTTACTCCAATCACTTTGCATGGGACATCGCTTGCAGACACAAGTTCATCAGGAGTGTTGTAGTCCCGTGTACCCTGTGCGCCAGGGTGCTGAAGCTGCACAAAAATTTTTGCCCCATACCTGTGTACCGCGTTTGCGAGCTTTTCCATAGACAGAATATGTTCCGGATCAGTGGCTGCAAGCTGGTTGCGCGTACCGATACCTGTTTCATTGTCGATTCTTGTAATCTCGGTGATAAGGAGACCGGTCCCGCCCTTCGCTCTTTCCTCGAAATAACGTATTAATTCCGGAGTCGCTTCACCGGTGGTGGACGCAAGAGTTGAATCCATTGCAGGCATAACAGTCCTGTTTTTGATTTCAAGCTTCCCTATATTTCCTTTTGTAAAAAGATTTTTGTACTTCATGATTAAATACCTCCGGGTGTTCTATTTATATAATAAATGAATATTCATTCATTCACTGCGCAAAAAATTATTTTTTTATACTCTCCCAGCAGAGTTTAAAAACTGTATTGATGACTTTTTCTGTCAGATTAAACTGTTCACTTAGATGCAGTTTAACCAGGTTGTGAATAGGTGAAAAGAGCTGAGCTGTCACAATTTCATCCGGGAGATTTTTAATAATCTTTTCCTTTCTCCCTTTTTCAAATAATTCTTTCACCGGTTGAAGCATCCTTGTCCCTTCCTCTTTTGTTATGCGGTTTATATGAGGGGAGTTGGTGAAAAGTTCACAGAATCTGAATTCAAGGGGCTTTGTCATTATATGATGGACATAGTTCTTCCATATAAACTCCATCGAATTTTCAACTGATAGAGTTACGTCATATCCTGAAGTAACGGAGTTCATCATTCTCACTTTCATTTCAAGGTATAACTCATTTATGAGTTCCTCCTTGTTTTTAAAGTAGAGATAGATTGTACCCGCAGCAACACCGGCTTCAGTTGCAATTGCAGACATAGGCGTAGCGTCAAAACCGTTTGTGGTAATGAGCTTAAGCGTTGCGTTTAGGATGAGGTCTCTTTTTTCTTTGTCAGATTCTCTTGCCATGGATACAGAATAAATGAATGTTCATTCATTGTCAATTGATTTCGCAAAACAAATTCGTAAAAAATTTTTTTGTGAAAAAATAAAAAAATATTTATTCCGCCAGAAATTAATATTGACATGATCTTATGTCTGGCAGTAATGTCCATTTCGTTGTTAAGAGATTAGCGACGGTTCTGCGGGAAGATTTT
>DIEX01000010.1 GCA_002418835.1 Spirochaetia bacterium UBA5763
AGAAGTACAGCTCACTTGATGAATTTCTGCGTAAGTGGAACAGTTCTGAAAGAAAGGATGCGATAATTGCTGAGCTTGAAGAACAGGGGGTGCTTGTTGATGAACTGCTCCAGGCTGTAAACAGGGAGTGTGACCTTTTTGATATTATATGTCATGTTGCCTTTGACATGCCTCCGCTCACAAGGCGCGAGAGGGCAAACAGTGTTAAGAAGCGTAATTACTTCACGAAGTATGGAGATAAGGCGCGCAGAGTGCTTGAAGCTCTCCTTGACAAGTACGCTGATGAGGGTGTGCAGCATATAGAGGATATGAAGATTTTAAAGATAAACCCCTTTGCCGGTATAGGTACACCGGTTGAGATACTTAACGAGTTCGGTGACAAGCCTGGATACCTTGAGGCTGTGAGGGAACTGGAAAAAGAGATATATACATTGAGGACGTCTTAAATGAGTGTTAACATAAGCGGTATGATGAAGACAATCCGCAACATAATGCGCGAGGACACAGGGCTTAACGGTGACGCGCAGAGGATTGAACAGCTTGGGTGGATGATCTTTCTTAAAGTCCTGTCGGACAAGGAGAAGGAGCTTGAGCTTATAAATGATAACTACGTTTCACCACTTCCAAAGGAGTACCACTGGGATGCCTGGGCAGGTGACGCTGAGGGGATTACAGGCGATGAGCTTCTTAACTTCGTGGATAGAAAGCTGTTCCCCGATCTTCGCAGCCTTGACGTAAGTACAGGTAACAGGCGTGCCCTTGTAATCCGTGACGTGTTTGAGGGTAACCACAACTACATGAAGTCAGGTATAAACCTGCGGCGAGTTTTAAATAAGCTGAACGAACTTAATTTTAATATAGCAGAAGAGCGGCATCTCTTCGGCGAAATATATGAAGGGATATTAAAGGAGCTTCAGAGCGCGGGTAAAAGTGGTGAGTTTTATACACCCCGGGCAGTTACGCAGTTTATAACAGATATGGTGAACCCGAAGCTTAATGAGAAGATTCTTGACCCTGCATGCGGAACCGGTGGTTTTTTAACATGTACAATTGAGCATTTGAAGAAGCAGCTTAAAAAGGGGAGTCAGAGAGATGTACTCCAGGAGAATGTTGCAGGGTGGGAGTACAAACCTTTGCCCTTTCTCCTTGCAACAACGAACCTTATACTGCATGATATAGAGGTTCCTAACCTCAGGTATGATGATACCCTCAGCAGGCCGTTAACTGAATATAAACAGAAAGACCGCGTTGAAGTGATTGTTGCAAACCCTCCGTTCGGCGGAGTGGTGTCCAGCGGCTTTGAAAAGAACTTCCCGCAGAACTTCAGGACAAAGGAGTCCGCTGACCTATTCCTTGTGCTTATGATACATTTATTAAAAGATGGCGGCAGGGCAGGTATAGTACTCCCTGACGGGTCGCTCACAGGTGACGGGGTGAAGCAGAGGATAAGGGAACACCTGCTCACGACATGCAACCTTCATACAATAATAAGGCTCCCCAACTCGGTGTTTCAGCCTTATGCAAGCGTGGCAACAAACCTTCTTTTCTTTACAAAGGGAGCGCCCACAAAAGAGATATGGTATTATGAACATAGGCTCCCTGAGGGGATGAAGGCATATTCAAAGACAAAGACAATACAGGTGAATGAGTTTGAGCCGATCAAGGATTGGTGGTACAAACGGGCTGAAAGTGATGTTGCATGGAAAGTACCTATTGATAAGATAAAAGCTGACGGGTATAATATCGATATAAAGAATCCCCATGTAAAAGAGGAGGAGCATACATACACAAGTACTGAACTCCTCGAACTGCTGCACAGCTCTTTCAGGAAGAGTGATGAACTGCTTGATAAGCTGAAGAAAGAATTAATTAAAGGGTGAATTTATGAAGAAGGAATTGATTGAAGACCATATTGTTGATGTCACCCAAATGGTAGCGGTGTAGAATAACTCCTGAAAAGAGAAAATAAACAAGCAGCGAAAATTAAATCAAGGAAAAGAAGAAAGATAAAGATAAATGAGTATAACAGGCAATACTTTGTATCAACTAATGAAAAAGGAACCAGGAAATGGATAGGTATCCGAAGAAAACTATCGGCGAACTTTGCCATATAGAAAAAGGTACAACCGGGCTTGCCAGTGCAGAGGCGGGACCATATCCGCTTGTGGCGACATCTCTTGAACGTAAAAGCTGTAATACATATCAGTTTGATACAGAAGCGGTATGTATACCTCTTGTTTCATCAACAGGACATGGTAAGAAGACATTAAATTATGTTCATTATCAGGAAGGGAAATTTGCTCTGGGAACTATACTGGCAGCAGTGATACCTAAAGATAGCAAAATAATATCAGCGGCTTTTCTTCACAGATACCTGCAGTTTTTTAAAGATACAAAGCTTGTTCCATTAATGAAGGGAGCAGCAAATGTATCGCTTGCTGTAAAAGATATTGTAAAGATTGAAATTCCGGTACCGCCGATTGATGAACAATTAAAATTTATTGAATTGTTTAATAAAGCTAATGGATTCGGAACTGAATTAGTCGGCGAGTTTGATACACAGCTTGATTATTTGAAACAGCTCCGTCAGTCAATACTCCAGGAGGCCATTGAGGGGAAGCTCACTGCTGAATGGAGGGCTTCGACAACACTCAGCCTACACAAATCAGGGAAGGAAATAAAAGGTAATCCGGATTATGATGCTGCTGCATTGCTTGAGGTTATTAAGAAGGAGAAGGCAAAACTCATTGCTGATGGTAAGCTGAAGATGGAGAAACCTCTGCCGGTGATTGAGGATAGTGAAAAGCCTTTTGAACTGCCGGAAGGGTGGGTTTGGTGCAGGTTGGGGGAAGTTGTTAATCGTTTTCAATATGGTTCAAGTTCAAAGTCAGATAAATCAGGTATAGTTCCAGTTTTAAGAATGGGTAATTTGCAAAATGGTCAAATAATATGGGATGAATTAGTATATACTAATAGCGACGAAGAAATTGAGAAATATAAATTGTTGAAGGGTGATCTATTATTCAACCGTACCAATAGCAGGGAATTAGTCGGGAAAACAGCTTTATTTCAAAATAACAGACAAGCTATTTTTGCTGGTTATCTTGTACGCTTTCACATGGTCTTGAATATCAATGGAAGATATATCAATAATTTAATGAATTCAGGATATCACAGGGAATGGTGTAATGCAGTAAAGACTGATGCATTGGGTCAATCAAATATAAATGCTACAAAATTAAGTGAGTTTATTGTTCCTCTTCCACCTATCGCGGAACAGCAGGCAAATGTTGATCGTGTTGATAGTTGTCTTGCTATGGTTGATGTTCTGGAGAAGCAGGTTAATGGACGTAAGGTTTTAGCGGAGGAGTTGATGCAGAGTGTGCTGAGGGAGGCTTTTGCTTCGTAATGAGATAATCAACTAGATAATAACTTAAAAACTAAATGAGGTTTGTTATGAATGTTATGGGAATTTATTTAACATCAAATATATTGAGAATTGTAACATTGTCCGGAACAAAGAAACAACATAATAGAATACAAGAATCATTTCATAAGATTGAAATCCCTAAAGATAATAATTATGAATCAGTTTGTTTGATAATCAAAACTCTGAAAGCATTTTGGAAACAAAACCAGATTGATGCTATTGGGATTTATGGAAGAGCAACTTCAGGACAAGCATCTGGTGGTTGTTTGACGTTTAAATCAGAAGGTTTGTTGATTGGAATATCAGAAATAGAAATTAAAACAGTATTTTCAGCCACAATACGAGCAACAGATCGAAAAAGAAAGGATGATAAAAATATACGACCAACTACCAATGATCTTGGTATTGCTTATGATGTTGCATTTGAGATGTTAGCAGAATGATAAATAGTTTACCAGAAGATATTCGAAAAGCGATATTAGATCGGGGTAATTTCGAATTAACTAGTATATGCCCAAAAGGTGGTAATGGCTATGTCGTTTTGGGAAGAGATAATATACTTGAAAGAGATGTTGCAATAAAATTTATATATGATATTGATTCTGCGATTACTGAAGAACCAAAAAAATTATTTAATATAGATCATCCTAATGTTTTGAAAGTATATGATGCAAGATTGTATGCAAAAGAATCATTATATTTCATTACGCCAGTAGCAAAAGGAGGTGATTTGGATGATTATATTGAAAAAAATGATATTTCATTAAAAGAAGCATTGAATATTGTACATGGTATTCTTGATGGCATCACACAGCTTCATACGCCTCCTGATATTTATCTGCATCGAGATATTAAGCCTTCTAATATTTTCATGGAAAAAAGAAAACCGATAATAGGTGATTTCGGCAGTATTAAGAAAATTGATAATGTTGATAAATGTGCCAAAGCTTCAAAGATGTCCCTTTTTTTTAAAACACCTGAATGTATTAAATGGAATAGACATTATATTGAGTCTGATATTTATCAAATAGGTGTAATATTTTATATGTTGTTAGGCGGTAAAATCAGTTATTCTGTGAAAGATTATATGTCTGATAAAGAAAAAGAATCTTATAAAATTCTTACAGATAATTTTCAAAAAATCAAATTTGAAGATAATGTAGTATTTAAATGTATTCTAAACGGCAAGATATTTAATATCAAATCCTTACCTATATATATACCTAAGAATATTATCAGAGTAGTAGTAAAAGCAACAAATTTAGATTATAAGAAGAGATATCATAGTACTGCAGATTTTATGAAAGATATATCTCAAATAATGGCTGATATTCCTGATTGGATAGAAATTGATAGTATTATTTACATTAGAAATTTCAAAAAAAGAAATTACAAAATTGAATCTGCTGGTTCATTTTATTTTGTATTTAAACAACATGTCGGATCAAGTAAATGGATAAAAGAAAAAGATTCAAAAACAATTGATCGGAGTAAAGCAATTAGATATCTGATGAATACTATTTCAAAATAATTATAATAATATAATATCTTATAAAAGTTTTATAGCTAAGGGAGGGTGTTTTAATTTAAATAGTATAATAAATTGAACATATCGGAGCATATATGGCTAGAGATATAAACAAAGAAAAATTTTCTGAAGAAACAATGCTTAAGCTTAATATATTTGCTGAATGTTTTCGTGAATGGTATCCTGTTTTTTTACATAATCCCTATATTAAAGGGATACATATTTTTGATTTTTTTGCAGGCAATGGTTGTGATGTCGAAGGTAATTATGGTTCTCCACTTATATTATTGAATGAGGCCAAAGGAGAGAATAGAGTATATTGCGATAAAGCTTATGATAAAAACATTTCTTTTACATTCAATGAAGTAGATATAGAAAAATTGACTCAATTAAATACTAACATTGATAATTATATTGAATCATGTAAAAAAAATAACGCCTGCCATGAAAAGTGTGTTTATCAAAATGATATTTATTATAAAGGTTATAAATTCAAGGAATTGATAGGCCATGATTCCTTACTAAAAGTATTGCAAGATTCTACATCAGCTAAATTCATTCTTCTTGATCAATACGGATTTAAAGAAGTAAATAACGATGTTTTTGAAAAACTTGTTAATGCACCGAAAACTGATTTCATTTTTTTTATATCTTCATCATTCGTAAAACGTTTTAAAGATATCGATGTGGTGAAAAATTATATCGATACAACATCAATTGAGTATAATGAAAAAAAACCAAAAGAGTGTCATAGAGTAATCGCTAATTATTTTGAAAGTCTAATCTCTGAAACAAAAGAATACTATCTAAATCATTTTACAATTCAAAAAGGAAAAAACTATTACGGTTTAATTTTTGGTTCTCATCATACGTTAGGCATGGAAAAGTTTTTAAAAGTATGCTGGAAGCAGGATGTTCGTGCAGGAGAATCAAATTGTAATATTAATGATGATTACGAAGAAGGAACGCTTTTTTATAATGAGAATGATACTCTTAAAAAGAAGCAGGTTAAGGAAGAGATTATATGTAGAATATTATCTAAAGAAATAAAGGATAATATATCAGGTTTAAAATTTACATTGAAAAGAAGATGTCTTCCGAAATTATTTGTTGAAGTAGTTGAAGAGCTTATTGAAAATCATAAAATAAGTATAATAGGGAAGTTTAATAGGCAAGCTTATAATATACATAAAATTCCTCAATATGGAATTGAGATTATTAAATGAAAACAACAAAAATAGAATGGACCGATAGTACTTGGAATCCTATTACAGGCTGCTCAAAGATATCAGAAGGTTGTGTGAATTGTTATGCTGAAACAATGTCTAAACGTCTTCATGCTATGGGGCAAAAAAAATATAAAAACGGTTTCAAGCTAACTCTTCATAAAGAAGTTTTAGATGAGCCTTTAAATTGGAAGAAATCGCATACAATCTTTGTTTGTTCAATGAGCGATCTGTTTCATGCGGAAGTGCCATTTTCATTTATCGATAAAGTAATAGAAGTAATTAAAGCTACACCTCAACATCGTTATCAGATTTTAACAAAAAGATCAGATCGTATGAAAGAATATTTTCAGGATAGAGAAATACCTTCAAATGTCTGGATTGGAGTTACTGTTGAAGCAAAAAATTACAAAAAACGTATAGATGATATCAAACGATTAAAAGCATCAGTTAAATTCATATCTTGTGAGCCATTACTTGAAGATCTCGGAAGATTAAATCTGAAAAATATTGATTGGGTAATTGTTGGTGGTGAAAGCGGAAATAGAGCCAGACCTATGAAAGAGGAATGGGTAGATAATATTCAAACTCAGGCAAAGAATAATGATGTTGCATTCTTTTTTAAGCAATGGGGCACCTGGGGGAGTGATGGTGTTAAGAGAAACAAAAAGTCAAACGGGAAGTTGATTAAAGGGCAGATTATTCAGGAGATGCCTGTATTATAATAATACATTTGAAATGACTTAAATGTTATTAAAAAAAGTATAAATAATATGCCAATATTTTAAAAAATATTTTACTTCTAAACCGTTCTGTTCGTATAAATTATACAATCTTCAATTCAGGAAATAAATGTGAGCAGTAACCTTTCAAAAATTACTATACATGGCTATAAAAGCATCCGTATGCTTAGCAATTTTGAGATGAGAGATCTTAATGTACTCATCGGCGCTAATGGAGCGGGTAAATCCAATTTTATTCAGATGTTTAACTTCCTTCATAATATCCTTGAAATGAATTTGCAGAATCATGTTATAAAAAATGGCGGTTCTGAAGCATTTTTATATCACGGGAGCAAAACGACAGATAGTATTTATCTGAAATTTGAATTCGGCCGGAATTCTTATGAATGTACACTCGAGCCTACAACTGAGCAGGAACTTTTTTTTACCCGGGAAAAAATATGTTATCATGATTTAAATTATCCCGATCCATATTGTACAACTATAGGCACAGGGCATAAAGAATCCAGGCTACAGGCCGATTCATCAAAATCACAATACAGAAGGATGTCTGACTACGTCATTACTGCTATTAAAAGCTGGAAGATGTATCATTTTCATGATACTGGTTTTACTGCAAAGGTTAAGGGACTATCTGATATCAATGATAACGCTTTTTTCAGACCTGATGCTTCGAACCTCGCAGCATATTTATATTATCTGATGAACAACTATAAAAGCTATTTTGATAATATAATTGATATAATAAAACAGGTAGCCCCTTTCTTTAATGAGTTTAAATTAAGACCGGTACCCGGAAATGAAAACCAGATAAGGCTTGAATGGAGTGAGAAAGGAACTGACTTATATTATAATGCACACTCCTTCTCGGATGGAACTTTAAGATTTATCTGTCTTGCAACTCTGCTGATGCAGCCTGAGGAGAAGTTCCCTTCAGTGATACTGCTTGATGAACCTGAACTTGGTCTGCATCCATACGCTATAAGTGTCCTTGCAGATATGATAAGGTATGCTGCTTCTAAAACTCAGGTAATTATCAGTACGCAATCTGTTACGCTTGTTAATCAGTTTGAACCTGAAGATCTCGTTATTGTTGACAGGGATGATGGACAGTCAGTATTCAAAAGACCTTCAGCAGAGATGATGGAGGAATGGCTTGAAAACTATGCTCTTGGTGATCTCTGGGAGAAGAACCTTATGGGGGGAAGGCCCTGATGAAAAAAGTTTTTGTTCTTGCAGAGGGGCAGACTGAGGAGAGATTTATAAAGAATGTTCTTTATAAAGAATACATTTATGCAGGTATCTGCTTTATTCCTGTAATACTCTCCACAGGCAAAACAAAAATGGGTAACAAATTTCGCGGTGGAGTATCAACTTATTCAAAAATAAGGGATGAGGTTCTTAAACTTTTAAATGATTCCAGTGCTGCGGCAGTTACAACATTCATGGATTATTATGCCCTGCCGGCAGATTTTCCCGGAAAAGAAAATTTAGCAGCATTTGATTGTTATTCAAGAGTAGATTTTCTGGAAAAATGTTTCATGGATGATATAAGGCACAGGAGATTTATCCCTTTTTTAATGCTGCATGAATTTGAGACAATGCTTTTCGCAGATGTTGATAAACTGGCGGGGGCTTTTCATTATAAAGGTAATTCCATTTACTCGCTTAATGAGATTATAAATAAATATCCGAATATCGAAGAGATTAATGATGGGAGTGCAACACATCCGTCAAAAAGGATTAAAGATATTTATTCAGATTACATGAAATCTATTCATGGTCCTGTTATAACCGGGAGAATAGGTCTTGATGTGATTAGGAACAAGTGCAGACATTTTAATCAATGGCTGACATCTGTTGAATCTATATAAAAAGCATCAGGTTTCATTAAATAAAAGCTTCATAGAATATACAATGTACCGTAAAATTATTAAAACAGAAAAAGAATATAACGAAGCTGTTAAATGCATTGAACAGCTTATGGACAGGGAGAATCTCACTGAGCAAGAGGTCAGGGAACTTGAACTTTGGAGTGTTCTTGTGTCCAGGTATGAGGCTGAAAAATGGCCAATTTCAAAGCCCGATCCTGCAACTGCAATTTTGTTCCGCATTGAACAGATGGGGCTCTGATATAAGTATTCTGAATATGATTGGAATGGTTAATGGATAAGCAGACAGAAAAATATATTAAAGAGATGAGAGCTTTTGCCAGAAAGCTTTCAAAAGATCCTGAAGCTGCACGAAGGTTCAGGGATAAGACAGGTATTTATACAAAAAATGGTAATCTGAAAAAGCAGTATAAATAATTTAATAATCACTCATCCCCAAACAGCGCCTTATATTCCGGAAGGTCCTTCAGTTTCTCCTTATCCTTCGCAAGAGCCAGTTTGACAACATCAAGAAATATCTTCTTAACCTGAATCCGTGTTTCAATATCCATCCGTGTATTAACCAGCTTCATAACAGCAGCATCAGAGGGTTCAATAAAATCAGGGAGTAACTTTTTAAAATCTTCAAAGTCATCAATGAAGAATTCCCAGATATTAATTTTAAAGAATTCACATATTTTAACTATCCCTTCGAGAGACGGGTAATCCGCCCTTTCCCAGAAAGATAAAGTTGAATATGGCACTTCCAGTTTCTCAGCAAGGTCTCTTTGACTGTAACCGTAGTAGTCGCGTATTTTTTTTAATTTTTCTCCGTACATAGTGCCTTTATCAAGTATTGACTAAAAAAATAAAGTTAATTTAGTTTTTGTGCAAAATATTGTTGACATTATGACTAATATAATAGTCATAATTAATAGTTAATTCAAAATATTATATATAGAACATAAAAATATTTATGAAGCCAATATCCAACCATAAAACAGTCATTCATGAAACCTTTAACCCCTCCGGAACTCCGGATGTGGCAAGGATATCTGCGCTCCTTCACGAAACCGGCCTTACCCCTTACATCTTTGTCCGCAGGGGCCTTAAGTACCTTGTAAACGGGTATCACAGTGAAGCACGCAGGTATATAGACTTTGCAATGGAGTTCCGGGGGATCTTTTTTGAAGCAGGCTCACCTGAAGACAGGGAGTACTGTGTGGAGATGCAGCTTTTAAACGCGGCATTTATCTTTTTAACAGAGAAGTTTAACAGCCTGCCGGCTGACATAGAGAGTGTGGAGGTAAAGAGGAGGTTGTGAGTGGATTACCGTCTTCACGGTAATGACATGGGGAAGGGGTGGGCAATAGCCGTTATTGTGTTTATGCAATTGCTGGATCATTGATTTTATTAAGAACAGCCCCCGCACCCCCGGAGGGGGCAAGGCTGATCTTTGCCCCCTCCGGGGGGGCGGGGGCCGCTAAGTATTGGAGTCAATTGGTTAACACGTTTATTAAAAAACAAAGAGGAAGGCAATTATGAAAACGGAAATAGAAAAAGAGAAAAGGGAGTTCGCATCATTCCCCCCCTTTGACAGGGGTGAAACTGAAATCATTGCAGCAATGATGAAAGAGAGAGGTTCATCACCATATATCTATATCGGCATTGCCAATGATCTCCTTGCTGCGGGGTGTGCTGAAAAGGCCCTGGAGGTGCTTTCATTCGCCCGCTCCTTTGTCGGGGTATACTTCCCCGAAT